>CAWFOY010000016.1:0-81729 GCA_963817575.1 uncultured Gemmatimonadales bacterium | reverse complement strand
TCGTCGCCATCGTGTGCGCGTGGCAGGCCTGGAGCCCCCGCCGGGAGCTGCGGCTTCGGTTCTTCCTGACCTTCGTCTCTGGTGTGGATTGTTCTCGGTGACATCATGGCGGTCGTCTTCAGCTCCGCCGGCCCGCCCTATTGGGACCACGTCGTCGGGGGCGTCAATCCGTACCGCGGCCTGTTCGATCACCTGTCCGCGGTCGCCGCGCAGATGCCGCTCGGCACGCCGATCGTGCAGAACGCACTGTGGGCACGCTACACGAGCGCGATCCAGACTCCCTACACCGGCATCTCGGCGATGCCGAGCATCCACGTGGCGATGCCGGTGCTGTACGCGCTCGTCGGCTGGCGGACGTGGAAGCCGCTCGGCGTGGCCTTTGCCGCGTATGGCGTCCTGATTCTCGTCGGGTCGGTGCACCTCGGGCTGGCACTACGCCATCGACGGCTATGCCAGCATCGTCGGCGTGCTCGTGCTGTGGTGGGCGGCAGGGAAGATTACCTCGAGAAGTGTCCCCGTCCGGTCAATCGAAGCGTAGTCCCCGGGAGGCAGCCGCCAGGCCCGGACCTGTCCTATTCCACGACACACACCCCCAGCACTCGCAGATCGATCGCGACGCGAACCCTCGGGTCGCGCCGGATGACTGCCCACGCCCGCCTCATGCCCTGAGACCAGGAGATGTCATCCAAGGCGACCACCGCGGGGCTGGAGAGGTGCGATGCGACAAGATCGAAGTATTCGCGAGTGGCCAGTTCGTCGTGGTGGCCATCGATGAAGGCGAAATCTACGGCCCCGCTACGTGCGTAGTACCGCCGGCAGCGTGTCCCGAAACTGTCCGAGCACCACCTCGACGTTCTCCAGCCCAAGTTGCCCGAGATTGCGTCGCGCCAGCACTGCGCGCGCGTCCTCCCCTTCGAGCGTGATCAGCCTGCCGGCGCCGTTGAGCTTCAGCGCCGACGCCTGGTACGCCGCGGAGATTCCCATGTTCGTCCCCAGCTCGAGGCAGGTCCCCGGCTCGAACTCCCGGACCAGCTTGAACAGCACCCCGGCCCAGAATGCGGACTTGCTGCTCAGGGCCGCGCGGGAGACCGTGATTCCCGACCCGGCCCCGTCGGCGGCCTGGGAGAGCGCACCGAACGACAGCAACAGGCGGCGACGCAGCGCCTCGATCGCACGGATGCGCTCCAACTCCTCAGCGGAGAAGTCGCGCCGCAGGGCCGCCTCGAGCGCGTGAGCGAGCTTTGAGGCAGACAGGCCGCCGGCCGCCCGCAGCCGATTGGCTTCGGCACGCAACCAGCGACGCTGGTTGATCGCGCTGTTCACATTGATGAGGACGTTGCGGAGGAAGGCCACCGTCGCTCCGTCATCGGGGGTGGTGTCCGATCAGCACCGCTTCGCGTCAGGCGGCTCTTGGGCGCCCCACGTAAATGACCTGATATGAAAGTGCTGCGGGGCATGGAAGCACAATTCTCCCCAGAGGCAGGAGCAGTCCGACAGGCGCGACCGCCTCCACTGAGTACCCCGTTTCTTCGAGCAAACGGACCACCCATCGCGGGGTGAAGTAGTACAGATGATCGTGGGAATAGAAGAACCTGCGGCTCCGGAACAACTCGAAGAAGATGACGGGCCAGGAGACTGGGTTCGGCGTCGACAGAATGATTCGGCCGTCCGCGGCGAGGAAGCCGCGCAGGGACCGCAGGAAGGCATATGGGTTCTCGAGATGCTCGATCAGTTCCCCAGCCACAATCGAGTCGAATCGCCGGGAGCCGAGGCTGGCGCCGAGGTCCAATGCATCTCCGATGATCTCCTCCTCGTAACCGGAGGGTTGTTCCGGTCGGCTGAGGTCGAGACCTACCCGATGGCTGCCCCGAAAGTAGGGATTCGGCTTGTGGGCATAGCCGATGTCCAGGATACTCGCGCCCCGGCAGAGACCCGCGATGGCCTTGAGACGTCGCTGCTGGTATCCCTCGAAACTCAGCGGCGTTCGCGACTTCCGCGGGGTTTCAGGGATCATCCTCGCTGACTCCATCAGGACCTCTTCGCGGGGCGCCAGGCCAACGGTGCCAGGGCCAGCCCGATGAGAATGGACAGCGCCAGAATGGCGGCGCGATCGATGGTGGCCGCCAAGACACCCTGGGGGCCGGAATGGCTTAGAAGCGCGGCCGTTAGTCCGACCAAGGATTCGGTGATGCCCAATCCAGCAGGCGTGACTGCCAGGAGCGCGCTCAGCATCAGCGACGCCGAAATGACCAGTGAATCGGCGAACCCGACGTCGACGCCCACAATGCCAAACACCACGATCATCCGCACCGCCGAGACCAGGCACATCGCAATCGTGAGCGCCATGGCTGCCGTGGCAGCCGGAGCATCGTGCTTGAAGATTGCGAGACTCCGCACTCCACTTTGCCTGAACCGTTCGGCCACATTCGCCGGGAGAAACCGGGCGAAACCGTCCCACGCGAGGAACCCGAAGGCCGTCGCCCCGATCCCTACGAAGGCCAGTGTACCGAGCACCGTGCCGGCCCCCATGCGACCGGGGACGAGCCACAGCGCCCCAGCGGCAAGCACGGACGACGCGAGGGCGTTGAGAAGGTACTGCTGCCCCAGCACCACCGCGAAGTCCTGCAGCCTGACCCCGAAGGTCGACAACAGGAAGCCTGCCGAGGACAGCGTGCCGGCCTTCAAGGGCAGGTAGTTGAGGGAGAGCTGAACGTTGTTCGACCAATACACTGCAGCGGGCCCGAGCCGGTAGCCCGCGGCCCCATAAAGGCCTCGGTCCCGCCAGGCGCGGATTCCCCATTGCAGGGTGAGCAGTCCTGCGATGGCTCCCAGCTGCGAGCCGTGGAGGTTCCTCAGCGCCACAAGGAGGTCATGACGAATCGACCAGAGGTACACGAAGAAGATCGCGGTGAGGAGCAGGGCCACACTCCTCCGCAAGACGATCCGGGTCGTGACCTGCATCAGGAAGGGCCTCGCGCGCGCGCTCCACCTCTCCACCCGAACCAATTCCGCTCGCCCGCGTCTTCGAAGAAATCGACCATCCACGAGGTCACGTCCACAGTCTCCGCCAACAGCCGCTGCCGCCCCTCTGCAATCGATCCTGATTTCGACTCCGCCATGAGTCGCGAGGCGGCCGCGATCGCCACCGCCGGATCACCCGGAGCGACGTTCGCGATCAGTCCGTAGCGGTGTTCCAGGTCGAGCAGGACCCCGAGCCGCGCGGTGGATACGAAGACCGCAGGAGTCCCGAGCACCGCCGCCTCAGTCGACATGGTCCCGCTGTCACCGACGACGAGCCGCGCGGCGGCGAGCACGTGATGGACCTCATGGACAGGGCCCTTGAGTGGAGTGGCAGGCAGACCTCGGGGCAACGGTCCCTCGGTAGATACCACCACCTCGCCGGATTTCGCGAGGTGCTCGAGCAGCGCGACCTTGCCCTCCAGCGAGAGGCCCTGGTCACGCAGGTCATGGCTGGCCTCGAACGATACGAAGCGTGCGAGCGTGAAGGGTCTGCCTGGATCGAGACCGAAAGACGGAGTTTCTCCGGATCGGGAGTGAATCGTTCCGGCCGCAGGTAGGCCAGATCATGGCTCCCGGGGTACGTCAGGTGCCGGCCCGGCACCGTCCCGGGATAGGAGTCGGGCGTGCACACCGCATCGGCGAGCCGGTACACCCACGAATTCGTGAGCCAGGCGGTTTCCGTGTCGTAGAAGACCACCGTGGGAACGCCCTTTCGCCTGCCGGCAAGGGCGATGGTCGGCCCCATGATGCCTGTGAGGACGTCAGGCTGGAACTCATCGATGATCGGGAGCAGTGCCTGGGTGCGCCTGAGCAGCTCTCGCGCGAGGGCAAGCACGCCCTTCCGCTGAGTGGACAACACCCGGTGCGGGATGCCGTAGGCCTCGAGCAGCGCGACGGCCACATCCTTGTCCCGTGCAGTGACGAGGAGTTGGTGGCCGCGACTCTCCATCTCGGCGATGAAGTGCCGGAAGAAGTGAACGTGCGCAGGGTGAAGGATTTCGACGAGAATCCGCATGCTCAGCGCCGGTCTGCGCCCGGCGGCCGATTGTCTCGATCAAGCTCGAGCCGACGGATTCGCTCCAGCGCCGTTTCCAGAAGCTGGCGATTCACCGCGATGAGGTCCGCGACGAGGCCGATCATGTAGGCCACGAACCCCATGACCATGCAGACGCCCCCAATGACCAGCGACTGGATATGCCCGGCGCCCGAGCCGGCCACGAAGAAGTACAGGAACCGGATGACCGGCAGGACGCCGATCAGGAACAGCACGGTGCCGATATAGAAGAAGACCCGCAGGGGCTGATACATCGCGTAGGTGCGGATCATGGTACTTGTCGAGCGCGCCACGAAGTGGGGGATGCTCTGGGCGAGGCGGGAGGAACGGGTGTGCGGATTCGTCCGGATGGGCACGGAGACCATCGCGAGCCTTTTCTTGCCGGCCTGGATAACCATTTCGGTGGTATAGCTGAACGACGAGACAATGTTCAACTGCAGGGCCGCCTCCCGGGAGATCGCCCGGAACCCGCTGACGGTATCGGGCACCTCCGCCCCCGCGAGCCGCTGCACCACGCCGCTCCCCACCCGCTGGAGCAGTTTCTTGACAGGGGAGAAGTTCGCGAGGCGACCAGTCTGGCGGTCTCCCACCACGATATCCGCTGTTCCGTCGAGGATCGGCGCCAGCAACCGGGGGATATCCGCGCCGGAGTACTGGTTGTCTCCGTCGGTATTGACGATGATGTCCGCGCCCGCACGGAGGCAGGCATCAAGGCCGCGCCGGAACGACCGGGCCAGACCCAGAGTCCTGGTGTTGCGCACGATGTGGTGGACACCGACTCTCCGTGCAACATCGATGGTCCCGTCAGTACTGCCGTCGTCGATGATCAGAAACTCGATTTCGTCGATGCCCGGGATCGTCCGCGGAATGTCGGCGATCGTCTGGGGTAATGTCTCGGCCTCGTTCAGGCAGGGAATCTGGACGATCAGCTTCATGGGACGGCCCCCTCCATGCGTATCCGAGTGGTTCCCGCCCGGAGCTCCAGGTCGCGGAATCCCAAGTCGAGGAACAGCGGCCCATCCGGCGGCGGGCCCACCGGCCGGGGCAGGTGGTCCCCGTAGCGCAGGGTCACCAGGCTTCGGAGTATCCCGCGAGCGCACCGAGTGTTGACCGGCCTCGAGCCGCATCGCTGCGCCATTCTCCATTGGCTGTCCGTCCAATTCCACGCTCCCGCGGGTCTCAACCGTGTACGGTCCGGCCACCGGGAGTTCGAATTCAACCGCGCCGCCGGCTCCGACCGCAAGATCGACTCCGGCGACCCACAGCGGCCCCCAATGATGGACGTAGTGGGCCTTGAGATACTCGAAATCCTGCCGCAATAATCGGTGGGGCGACCTCTCGGTCACTTCCCACGGCACCGCGAGCTGGAGGCCTTCGACGTTGGCCAGAACGAACACCGGCTGGCGTTCCCGCACGAGTGCCGGCATGATCGACGCGCCCTGAGCCCGATAGCCCGAGAGCACGAACGTGCTCATGAAGGGGCCGACCTTCGGATACGCCGCCACCATGGAGCAGCGGTCGATGTACGGAACAGCGTTCGGGAAACACCTCCCATACCGCCTCGAGGACCCGGCGCTGAGGCGCGACCGTGTCCACGTTCAGGAGCGTGTAACACCTCCACCCGGTCAGGGCCAACGGGATTCCGAGTCCGATGAGCACCGGACCCGCGAGAATCGGCCGGCGTCGTAGCCACCGCTCCACACGAGCCGGGACCACGCCAGACACCAGTGCCGCAGCCGGGATGACAGTGGCATAGAAATACGCGAAGGTGTTGCGATAGAAGAACAGCGCACCGAGTGGCAGCAGGAATCCCAGCAGGATGATGCCATGGCGACGGGCCTCCCCCGCACCGCGGAGCGCCTCCGTCAGCGCAATGGCGCCACCCACCATCAGGATCACCCAGAAGCCCAGATCCAATCTCACGGTTTCGGCGAGGGCGTCGTAGAACGGCGCCTCCCCCAGCACGCTCCGTCCGATGCGGGCCGCCAGTGCGGCGGCGGCGGGTGCCGCATCGATCCCCGTCGCCGGGAGCGCCGCCGCGTGAAGGGTCTGGAGACCGAGATATGCGGCCAACCCCACGGCGCAGAACATACCGAATTGGCGAAGCACTAGGCCCCGGCCCGGGGCGGTCAGGTGGGCGGCAAAGATCAGCGCCACCGACGGCAGGTAGAGCGCGGACTTGATCGAAACCAGGCCCGCCGTCGCCAGCGCCACAGCCGACAAGGCCACCGCGGAGGGACTGGACATCCGGAGGATGAGAAGCGAGGCGGTCGTCAGGAACAGGCAGGCGATGATCGGATCGGCCCGGAACGCTTCGCCGTGACGCATCAGGTGGGAGAACCCGAGCGAAGCGAGCACTGCGAAGAGCGCACCGGTGATACCAAACAATCTTTTGCCAATCAGGAAGATCAGGTACGAGCTCGCGAGGCGGAGGGCAAACGCGAAGGTGCGTCCCGCAATGACCTGGTCCGCTTCGTTGCCAGGAACGCGTGCCAGCCAGCGGAATAGCTCCACGTGGAAGGTCTGGAACGCGCTGCCCAGTTCCCCACGCTCGAACTCGTAAATCCTCGAAAGGAACCGGAACTCGTCCCAGTTGATGTTGATGAGGGAGAGAAGGCGGTACTTGAGCACCAGGAGGAGCAGAACAGCGGCCAGGAAGGCGAACCGCACGATCCGCGTCGACGGCAAGCGGCCGATCCCGATGTGACGAGGATCAGCACGAGTCATCGGGCGTTCCGTCAGCGCAATCCATCGGGTCCCTCGAAAGATGAGATCCTGGGGCGCCCACGCAATAGACTCAGCCGGCCTTCCGCCCCCGTGCCCCGGCACCGTACGCCACCCCGAACGCGAGCCCGAAGAGCACCAGCCCAAGGGGATCAATCATCCACCGCACCCGGCCACTCCCGAACCCGACGGCCCCGCGGCTCCCGGAGGAGGTCGCCGTGTGGCCGGGCTCAACGGCGATGCTGACCCCCTCCCGCAGGAGGAGTGAGTAGTCGCCGAAGACGCCCGCATCCTTGTAATCGGCGAGAATCCGGGTGAACTGCGGATCGGCCAGGAAGTAGCCAAGGTAGTCGAACCGCTTGGCACCGCCCCACCCCGGGTTGCCCACATCAGGTCGAACCACCAGGATGGCCGCCGGCCGGTGATGCCGAAGGTCCTCGGCCAGCTCCTCGGCCACCCGCCGTTCGGCCGCCGTCCGCTCGGCCAGCGCCCGGGGACGCACCATCCCGGCTCCATCGAGCTGCTTCGCATACGCCGCGCCCAGCATCAGCAGGCTCGGATGCCGGAACGCCCATCGGGCCCCGGCCTCCGAGACGAGCGGGAAGCTGGAAGCGAGGTTCGTGGAGAACACGAAGACCGGTCCGACCCGCCCGGCCGCGCGCACAATCGGCAGCAGCACATCGAAATTGGGGTCCAGCCCGCTGCGATCGGGCGGCTCGATCCGGGCAGCCTGCAGGACCGAGTGGAGCGCCGGGGCGATCAGGGCCATCGCCAATGCGCCGGCCCCCGCCGCCCGGTAGATCCGGCCGGCCAATCCAGTGACCGTGTGCGGCGTCTCGACGAGCAACGCACCGACTGCCAGAAGCGCGATGCCCTGCGCCGGCAGGTAATGGTAGGACCATCCCTTCTGCTGGAGACCCGCCGCCAGCCAGAATCCGATCGCGCCCACCAGGAGGGCCGTCGAGCCCTCCGCCGTCCGCTCTCTGGTGGTGCGGAGTGCAATCCGCGCCAGCATCGCGAAGAGCACGGCCGCCGGCCCCGCACCGATCAGAAGCGCCTGCCAGATCGGGATGGCCAGGAAACCGACATACGCTCGGCCGTACAGCCTCAAGTGCTCGAAGTACGACGGGTGGAAGATTGCCACGGCCACGATTTGCACCACACCGAGCACAGCGACACCGGTGACCTCCGGCCGGAGCAGCGCGCGCCATGAACGGGCCCGGAACGCGGTCAGCCAGGCGACGGCAAGCCAGACCAGCCCGAAATGCGGCTTGATGCCGAGGCCCACCGCGGCGAGCACGATCGCGATCCAGCGCTCCGGGGCCGGCGCGGGGCGGCCTTCGAGCCGCCGGGCGATCGCGATGAGCCACGGCACCGTGAGGATGAGGGCGACGTGCTCCCGCTGCCCGAAGTCGCGCCCGGGAAGGAGGAGAAACACGGCCGCGGCGAGTGGACCGAGGTACGCGCCGCGCACCAGCTCTTTCGAGAGCCGGCCGACAAGCAGCGCCGAAAAGAGTGAAAGAACCAGCAGTGCGACAATCCACGAGGGCCACGCCGCGAGGCCGAGCGCGTCTCCAATCGCGAGGACCGGGACTTTCAGCCAGAAGATGATCGGTGGGGAGTTCTCGATGACGTCGGTGCCCAGGGTCCCGCCGCCCCTCAATACGTTCGCGGCGTAGAGCAGCCAGGCGACATCGGGCGTCGGCGGTTCCGAGAGCCTCGCCCGCAGCACGGCGAGCCCGGCCACGACGGCCGCGAGGGGCAGCCAGCGGCGGTCAGGGCGCAGGAGTGACCGGCTCCCCGCCGAGCAGGGCCACGTGCGGCGCGTCATACTCCCCGCGCAGGGCGTTGGCGCGGATGACGAACAGGTCGCGCGCCATCCGGAGCGAGTCCCGCACCAGGCTGATCCGGCTGCCGGGCTTGTGGGTCCAGTTGATCGGAACCTCCGCGATCCGGTACCCCTGCCGCTGGGCCATCAGCAGGACCTCGACATCGAAGCTGAAGCCGCTCATCCGCATGCGCGAGAAGAGGTCGTGCGCCACGGCGCCGCGGAAGAGCTTGAAGCCGCACTGGGTGTCGCGGATGCCCTGCACGGTGAGCCCGCGGACCAGGGCGTGAAACGTCCTGCCCATCAGCCGGCGGTACCACCGCGCGTGCACGACGGTTTCGGGGCTGTGCAGTGCGCGCGAGCCGATCGCCACGTCGGCTCCCCGGGCGAGCGCGGCCTCGAGCCGCGTGAGCTCGCCGATCGGCGTGGCCCCATCCGCGTCGGCGAAGAGCACCAGGCCGCCCTGGGCATTCACGATGCCGGTCCGGACCGCGAGGCCCTTCCCCGAGTTCTGGGCCAGGCGGATCAGCCGGACCTCGGGCGCCTCCTCGGCGAGCCGCCGCACGAGCGCCGAGGTGCCGTCACGGCTGCCGTCGTCCACGACCAGGATCTCGAACGACCCGCCGCGTCCGCGCAGGAAGGCGACGGCCTCCCGCACCGTCGGGGCGAGGCGGCGTTCTTCGTTCAGCGCAGGAATGACAACGGACAACGAATCATTCAGGCGCGCAGTCCTCAGTCCTCAGGCATCAGTCCTCAAACTCCGCTCCGCGCCTCGCCCGCGCAACACCTTGGCACTTTCCGCCGCCGGCCGCATACTCCGCGGGTGCGAAGACCAGCCCGGAGGCACCTCCTCGCGCTGGGGCTCGTGCTGGCGGTGGTCGGCGTCGCCTTCGGGGCGCTGACGTCCCGCACCGGCATGCCCAGCCGCGATCACGTCGACTTCTACCTCCGGGTGGACCAATACCGCGCGGAAATTGCTGCCGCGCATTGGCCGCAGCTCCTGCCCGACGCCGTGCGCGGCGGCGGGCACGCCTTCCCCAGGTTCTACCCCCCGCTGTCCCAGTTCGCCGCCGTCGCCGTCTACTCCGCCGTGCCCGATGTGGTGCTCGCCTCGCACCTCTCGATGCTCCTCGGTGTGCTGCTCTCGGCCGCCACGATGTATGTCCTGCTCCGCGCGCTCACCGGCCGCGCGCTTCCGGCCGTGCTGGGCGCGCTCGTCTACTGCCTGTCCCCCTACCGGGCGACCCAGCTCTACGTTCGCGGCGCGTTCGCGGAGGGATGGGCCATGGCCTGGTACCCCCTCATCATGCTCGGCCTCTGGCGCTGGAGTCGTGAGGGCCGCCTCCCGGCCTGGTGGCCGCTTGCGGTCGCCGCCGCCCTCCTGAGTCATACCGCGGCGAGTCTCTGGGCCCTGCCGGTGCTCGGCCTCGTCGCCGTGCTGGCCGCCGCCGCGCGTCCCTCGGGCTCTGCATGGCGGCTGCTCGGAGCCTCCGCCGCCACCTCGCTCGGCCTCGCGGCCTTCTCACTCCTTCCGGTAGCCTGGTACCTGACGGGCGTCAGGGCCGGCCACCCCGACTGGATGGCGGCCACGCCGGAGGCGATCGGCGGTGCGGCGGCGGTCTGGCGCCACGCGGAAGCGATGGGTGTGGCCCAGGCGATCATCGCCGCAGGCGCCATCGTCCTGATCTGGAGCGGGCGGTCGCCGCGCGGAGGTGCCACCGCACGGCTGGCCGGCTGGAGCCTCCTCGCACAGGTGGCCCTCGTCGCGATGAGCTCGGCGCCCGGCCGGATCTGGGCGCTCGTGCCCCAGCCGTGGCGCTACGTGCAGTTCGGCTGGCGCCTGCTGGGTCCGGCCAGCTTCCTCGCCGCACTCGGCTTGAGCCTGCTGGCGACTCGATTCACGACGCGAATCGGGCGTGCGGCGGTGATCGCGGCGGCGGGGCTGGTCGCAATCGGTGGCGTGCTCCAGCTTCGGCAGGCGGAGGCACACGACCCGTTACTGGTGCACAGCTCGATGATCCCCTGGATCGCCCAATCGTACGGCGACCTGGGTTTGACGCTCGCCGGTGATTACCTCCCGGCCGACGCCGATCCCCGAACGCTCGGCGCGACCATCGGACGCACCAGGGACAGCCTGCTGGGCGCCGGTGCCCTGCGTCTCGACGGGAATGGGCGGCCGCTCGCCGTGCGCGTGGCCACCGGCACGACGGACGTTCCGCTGCCCCTGGTCGCCTACGATCTGTTTCGAGTGGCGGACCAGAACGGCACGGTGCTTCCCGTCCGGTCCGAGCGCGGCCAGCTCGTCGCAGCAGTGGGCCCGGCCGTGACAGAGATCCGTGTGAGCAGGCGGCTGCCGGGAGTGGTGGTCGTGGGGCTGGTAATCAGCGGACTGTCGCTAGTGGGGGTATTGAGCGGATCCGTCATCCCGAGGGCCGCAGGCCCGAGGGATTAGCCCGTCCTCACCCAGCGCCAAAGCTCCGCGAGCGACGCCCGCTTGCCGTGCATCAGGATCCCCACCCGATAAATACGCGCCGCGACCCACGCGACAGCCAGCATCCCGAGCACGGTGATCGCCGCCGAGAGGGCCAGCTCGGCCGCCGGCAGCGGACTGAGTGAGTGTCGCACCGGGGTCACGAAGGGCGCGAAGAGCGGCACCAGGCTCAGCGTCCTGGCGAGTGAGCCGTTGGGCTCATCCAGCAGCCCGAACAGGAGGATGAGGCCGATGGCGATGCACATCGTGACCGGGAAGGCGGCCTGCTGCGCCTCCGGCAGCGTGTTGCAGCTCGCGCCCACGGCGGCGTACGCCGCGGCATAGAGGAAGAATCCGAGTATGAAGAACAGCAGGAAGACGGCAAGCAGCCCGCCGCTCACCTCGGGGATCGGGAGCTTGAGCGCCGTGGATGCGGGGACGCCGATGAGTTTCGCAACGGCCGTCCGCTGGGTCGTGAGCAGCGTCGCGGTTCCCGCCCAGATGCTGAGCTGGACCAGCCCCACCATCCCGACGCCGATAACCTTCCCGAGCATGAGCTGAAACGGGCTCAGGCTCGAGACCAGCACCTCCATGATCCGGTTGCTTTTCTCCTCCAGTACCGACGTCATCACCTGGGTGCCGTACAGCAGGAGGGCGATGTACAGCAGGAAGGACATGACATAGGCGAGCATGAATGACGCCTCGCCGCTCTGGCCGGTGATCCGCCCCTCGCTCACCCGGGAGGTGGCGAGATCGATCGGCGCCGCGGCCCGGGCCAGGACGAGCGGGTCCACGCCCTTCGCGGCCGAGCCGCTCGCCGACGGCCGCCTGGCGGAGGGTGCGCTGCAGCTCGCCCATGTCGGATGGGCTGCCGACGTTGCTGCCGTAGTAGTGGATGGTGTCGGCATCGAGCACGGCGTCGGTGACGAGCAGGACCCCGTCGAGCCCGCCGGGGAGCGGCCCCCGCCGGCCGACGAGCCGGACAAGCGAATCCAGTGGGAGCAGGTTGCCTTCCCCGGCGGCGACCCGGTGGACCTCGTAACGCGGCGGGCCGGCCGGATCATCGCCCTTCCGCGCGGCCACGAGGGCGGCCTCCACCCGGGCGCCGAAGCTCCCGCTCGCCGCGTCCAGCACGGCGATCCGCTTCGGGGCCTTGTCGCGCTTCTCGAGCAGCATCGGGAAGACCATCAGGAATCCCATCAACACCGGGCCCAGCACGGTGCCGATCAGGAACACCCGGGTGCGGACCCGCACCAGGAACTCCCGGCGGATCACGGCAAGGAGCTTATGCACGGCCGTCTCCCGTGGCGGGGGCCGATGCGGCCTGCGCGCCCACCTTGGCGAGGAAGATGGATTGGAGCGACGCCTCGGTCACCTCGAAGCGCGAGAGCCCGACGCCGGCATCCACCAGCCCGCGGAGCAGGTGGTCCGGATCAGCGCCGGGGGCGAGCTCCACCTCCGCGCTGGCGCCGGAGTCGTCGGCGCGGGCGACCAGGGCGCGGTCCCGGAGGATCGGACGGGCGCGCTCCGCGTCGCGGGAGAAGTCGAGCATCACGTGGCGGCCCCCGAACTCCCGCTTGACGTCCGCCAGGCGTCCGTCCACCACCTTCTCCCCCCGCGCGATGATGGCGATCCGGTCGCACATCTTCTCCGCCTGCTCCATGATGTGGGTGGAGAAGAGCACGGTGCCGCCCGACCGGGCGAATTCCACCACGACATCCTTCATCACCTGGGTGTTGACCGGATCGAGGCCGCTGAACGGCTCGTCCAGCAGAAGGAGCTCGGGATCGTGCAGCAGCGTCCCGATGAACTGGACCTTCTGTTGCATGCCCTTGGAGAGATCTTCGACCTTCCGCGTGATCCAGTCGCCGAGTCCCAGCCGCTCGAGCCAGCGCCTGGCGCGCTCGCGGGCATCCTTCCCCTTGAGACCCTTGGCCTCGCCCAGGAAGACAAGCTGGTCCAGCACGACCATCCGCGGGTAGAGTCCGCGCTCTTCAGGGAGGAAGCCGATCCTGGCGGAGAGTTCCCGGCCCGTTCCCGGCCCGCCGAAGAGCACTACCCGGCCCTCGTCCGGGACCAGGATGTTCATGATCATCCGGATGGTGGTGGTCTTGCCGGCCCCGTTCGGGCCGAGAAGCCCGAAGACGCCGCCGGCGGGGACATCGAGCGAGAGGGCGCGCACGGCGGTATGTCCGGCGTAGCGCTTGGTCACCCGATCCAGTTGAATGACGGGGATGGGCATAGGATGCGAGAATATAGGCGGACAGGCGGACAGGCGGACAGTGGGTCGGCGCCTCGGTTCGAGCGAATCCGTCATCCCGAGGGCCGGAGGCCCGAGGGATCTACTCAACGTGCAGTAGATCCCTCGCTCGCTTCGCTCGCTCGGGATGACGGGTAGAAGGAAAAGGCAGGCGCCGGAGACGGAGTGGTAAGAGAGGTGTCACCGGTCCGTCGGTGACAGAAGAGACTCCACCCGCCTCCGGGCACCTATGATCTCTACGCCGCGGCCAGGTCACCGGTTTCGCGAACAGTCCGTCGTGCCGTCGTGCCGTCGTGCCGTCGTGCCGTCCGACCGTCCGCCGCCCCCTCTGGACAGTCCGGGCCCGTCACGTATTTTGGCGCCGATGCCCTACACGATTTCAATTGACCGGAACTTGTGCAGCGGGTACGGGGAGTGCGTCGGATTGGCCCCGGACGTATTCGAGCACGACCAGTTCAGCATCTGCGTCGTGACCGACCCCGAGGGCGCATCAGAGGAGGCGGTCCTGGACGCCGCCCGCGCCTGCCCCGTGGATGCGATTACGCTGGTGGATGAGTACGGGGATCGGGTGTGGCCATGAACCGCAAGCAGAGAGGACTGAGGCGCGAGGACTGAAGGCGCCCTCAGTCCTCAGTCCTCAGTCCAACTCTCCGAGCTTACTGATCCGTACGACCTCGGCTTCCGGAATCACGATGTTCCGGTGTGTCTGCTTGATCCCAAACTTCAGCACCTTCCGGAGGAACTCCTCCCGCGTTTCCGCGGCGCCATCTTCGTGCCGACCGGCGTCGTGGAGCAGGATGCCCTTGGGCGTCACCTCGTGAAACCGGCCCACCCATAACGCACCCGCGGTCTCGACGACCACGGTGATGCCGTGCAGTTCGGCATGGCCCGGATGGAAGACGTGGCCGCTCATGCGCGCCTCACCGCCTACTTCTCACTCCTGACTTCGGTCAGCCGGTCGAACGCCGCGATCAGGTCCGCCGCCACCGCGTGGGGGTTCTTCCCCTCGATCTGGTGCCGATGGACGAAGTGCACCACCTCGCCGTCGCGCAGCACCGCCACGCTGGGAGAGCTGGGCTGGTACTCGCCGAAATAGCTCCGGGCGCGCGCCGTCGCGTCGAGATCCTGCCCCGCGAAGACCGTCACGATTTGTTGCGGCTTCACGGTGTGCTGCAGCGCGAGCGCGAGCGCCGGGCGGGCATTCCCCGCCGCGCAGCCGCAGACGGAATTCACGAACACGAGCGCCGTGCCGCTGGCGCTGCCGAGCGCGGCGTCCACATCGGCGACGGTGCGCAATTCGACGGCGCCCATCTTGACCATCTCGGCCCGCATGGGGGCGACGAGGGATTCGGGGTAAGGCATTGGACGTTAGGCTCCCTGAACTTGTAAGTAAGGCGGTCAGGCGGTCAGGCGGTCAGGCGGTCAGGCAGGTCAGGCAGGTCAGCGCAGTTCAGAGCCGTCTGCACCGTCCGCCTGTCCGCCCTCGTCTACTCCGTCGACACTTCCTGCTCCGCTCCCGCCAGCGCCGCCTTCAGCGTGTGCCACGGGAGACTGGCGCACTTGACGCGCACCGGGAACTCCGAGACCCCGCCCAGGGCGGCGAGCTTGCCGAGGGCTTTCTTCGCCTCCGTCCCCGGAAGCTGGCCCGTCACCAGCCGATGGAACTCCCCTGCCAGCTCCTGCGCCTCGGTCCGGCTCTTTCCCTTGACGGCCGCGGTCATCATCGAGGCCGAGGCCTTGGAGATGGCGCAGCCATTCCCGAGGAAGGTCACGTCGCGCAGGGTCTCGCCGTCGAGATCCACCCACACCGTGAGGTGGTCGCCGCAGAGGGGATTGTGTCCTTCGGCGCGGCGGGCCGGGGCCGGCAGCTCCCGGAAGTTCCGGGGGACGCGATTGTGGTCGAGGATGACGTTCTGGTACAGCTCGTTGAGGTCCCGCGTCATCCGAACACCTTTCGCGCCCGATGCAGGCCGCCCACGAGGACATCCACTTCCTCGCGGGTGTTGTAGAAGGCGAACGACGCGCGGGCCGTCGCGGCGAGCCCGAACCGCTGCATCACCGGCTGGGCGCAGTGGTGGCCCGCCCGGATCGCGACGCCCTCGCCATCGAGGACGGTACCGATGTCGTGGGGATGGATGCCGTCCATCGTGAACGACAGCACGCCGGCCTTCCGCCGCGCAGTCCCGATGATCCGGAGGCCGGGGATTTCACGCACCCGCTCGGTCGCCAGACTCAGGAGCTCGTCCTCCCACACGGCGATCCGCTCGTGACCCACGCTCTCCACGTAACGGAGCGCCTCGCCCAGGCCGATGACCTCGGCGATGGCCGGGGTGCCCGCTTCGAACTTGGCCGGGATCGGGGCGAAGGTCGTGCCCGCGAAGCTCACGGTGTGGATCATGTCCCCGCCGCCCTGCCAGGGCGGCATCGCCTCGAGCAGCTCGGCCCTGCCGTAGAGCAGTCCGGCGCCGGTGGGCCCGAACACCTTGTGCCCGGAGCAGGCGTAGAAGTCACAACCCAGCGCCTGTACATCGATCCTGACGTGGGGCGCTGCCTGGGCGCCATCCACCACCACCACCGCGCCGGCCGCATGGGCCAGCTCGACGATCTCGCGCACCGGGTTGATGGTGCCGAGGGCATTGGAGATGTGGCCCACGCCGACGATGCGGGTGCGGGGGGTGAGCAGCCGGCGGAACGCGTCGAGATCGAGCTCGCCGGTATCGGTGATGGGCGCCGCGCGCACCACGGCGCCGGTCTGTCCGGCGACCAGCTGCCACGGCACGATATTGCTGTGGTGCTCCATCTCGGTGAGCAGGATCTCGTCGCCCGGCTTGAGCACGGTGCGGCCGTAGCTCTGCGCCACGAGGTTGATGCCCTCGGTCGTCCCCCGGACGAACAGGACCTCGCGCTCCTCGCGGGCGTTCAGGAACGCCCGGGCAATTTCGCGCACGCCGTCGTACGCGAGCGAGGCGCGCTCGCTCAGGTAGTGCACGCCCCGGTGGATGTTGGCGTTCCCCTCCGCGAGGAACCGCGAGACCGCGTCGATCACCACCCGCGGCTTCTGCGCCGTGGCCGCATTGTCGAGATACACCAGCGGCTTGCCGTTGACCCGGGTCGCCAGGATCGGGAAGTCGCGGCGGATGGCGGCGACATCCAGGGAGGCGGATGGGCGGATGGGCGGATGGGCGGTCGATGTCATGGCTGCTGCCCCGCCGTCAAGCGCTCCATGATCAGCGCCTCGAGGTGCTCCACGACCGGCCGGCTCCGGATCTCCTCCAGCACGTCGGCGGCGAAGCCGTAGGTGAGCAGCGTCCGCGCCTCCGCCTTCGGGATGCCGCGGGAGAGCAGGTAGAACAGGGCGACGTCGTCCAGCCGGCCGACCGTCGCACCATGGGTGCACTTCACGTCGTCGGCGTAGATCTCGAGCTGCGGCTTGGTGTCCACCTTGGCGTGCTCGGAGAGAAGCAGGTTCTTGTTGGTCTGCTTGCCGTCGGTTTTCTGGGCTTCCGGGCGCACGTAGACCTTGCCGTTGAACACCGCGCGCGAGTGCCCGTCCAGGATGCCCTTGTAGACCTCCCAGCTGGTGCATTCCGGGGCGGCGTGCTCGATGCGCGTCTGATGGTCCACGTGCTGGCGCCGGTGGGCGACGTACAGCCCGTGCAGGGTCGCGTGCGCCCCCGGTCCATCGAGGAGCGTATAGATGTTGGTGCGCGAGAGGGCGGCGCCCAGGGCGAACGAGAACGAATTGAAGTAGCTGTTCCGCTCCTGGCGCACTTCCACCGTGCCGACGTGGAAGGCGCGCTCGGTCTCCCGCTGGATCCGGCAGTGGTCGAGCCGGGCGCCGTCGGCCAGCGTGCCCTCGGTTACCACATTGACGAACCCCGCCGAGTCCTCCACGCCGAAGTAGCTCTCCACCACCGAGGCCTCGGCGTTGGCGCCGAGCGCCACGACGTTCCGCAGGTGCGTGGCACCGCCCGTGGCGGCCGCGTCGCTGACGACCACGATGTGCACCGGCGTGGCGAGGGCCACTCCCGCCGGTACGTGGAGTACGTACCCCTCGGTGAGCTCCGCTGCGTTGAGCGCCGTGAAGGCGGACGCGGCGGGCTGGGTCGCCACCTTGCCCAGCACGGGTTCCACCAGCGACGGCTCCTCCGCAAGCACCCGCGCGAGCGGTACGAGGCGCACGCCCGCCGGCAAGCCCTCGAGGCGGGAGAGCCCCGACTGGAAGCGCCCATTCAGGAAGACGAGCCGGGGCCACTCTGCGTGGCCGAAGAGGTAGGCGGTGAGCACATCGGGATCGAGCTCCTCGCCAGACTGCACTGGCTCGAAACCGGCCTTCGCGATCGGCCCGACATCGGTGAACCGCCAGTCCTCCTGCTTCGTGGTCGGGTAGCCGAGCGCGTCGAACCGCGCCTGGCCCTCGCGGCGGACCACGCCGAGCCAGGCGGGCTCCGGCGCGCGGCCGGCGCGCGGCGTTTCGGGAAGCGCGGTGATGCTCACGCCACGGCTCCTGCCGGCTCCGTCAGCCACTCGTAGCCGCGGGCCTCGAGCTCGAGCGCCAGGTCCTTGCCGCCCGACTTGGCGATCCGCCCGTTGACCAGCACGTGCACGTGGTCGGGCACGATGTAGTTGAGCAGGCGCTGGTAGTGAGTCACGACGATGGTCGCGTTGTCGGGGCGGCGCAGCCGGTTGACGCCGGTCGACACGACCTTGAGCGCATCGATGTCGAGCCCCGAATCGGTCTCGTCGAGCACCGCGAGCTTCGGCTCCAGCACGGCCAGCTGCAGGATCTCGTTCCGCTTCTTCTCCCCGCCCGAGAACCCGGAGTTGACCGCGCGGCTCATGATCTCCGGTCCCCATTCGACGATCTTGAGCTTCTCCTCCAGCAGGTCAAGGAAGTCGATCGGATCGAGCTCCTCGAGTCCCTGCGCCTTCCGGCGCGCATTGTAGGCCGCCCGCAGGAAGTAGGCGTTGGTGACACCCGGGATCTCGACCGGATACTGGAAGGCCAGGAAGACGCCGGCCAGCGCGCGCTCCTCGGGCTCCATGTCCAGCAGGTCCTGGCCAAGGTAAGTGACGGATCCCCCCGTGACCGTGTAGGCCGGGTGCCCGGCCAGCACCTGGGCGAGCGTGCTCTTGCCCGAGCCGTTGGGGCCCATGATGGCGTGCACCTCGCCGACGTTCACCGTGAGCGAGATGCCCTTGAGGATTTCCGTGTCGCCGGCGGCGGCGGTCAGGTTCTTGATTTCCAGCACGATAATTCTCCGAACGGGTTACCCGACGCTGCCCTCGAGGCTGATCCCCAGCAGCTTCTGCGCTTCCACCGCGAACTCCATCGGGAGATTCTGGAAGACATCCTTGCAGAAGCCGTTGACGATCATCGAGATGGCATTCTCGGTGTTGAGGCCGCGCTGCTTGCAGTAGAAGATCTGGTCCTCGCCGATCTTGGAGGTCGAGGCCTCGTGTTCCACGGCGGCTGTGTTGTTCTGGACGTCGATGTACGGGAAGGTGTGCGCCCCGCACCCGTTGCCGATGAGCATCGAATCGCACTGCGTGTAGTTCCGGGCGCCGATGGCGCGCGGCAGGATCTTGACCTGGCCGCGGTAGCTGTTGTTGCCGCGGCCCGCCGAGATGCCCTTCGAGACGATGGTGCTCCGCGTGTTCCGGCCCAGGTGGATCATCTTGGTGCCGGTGTCGGCCTGCTGCCGGTTGTTCACCACGGCCACCGAGTAGAACTCGCCGATGGAGTCGTCGCCCTGGAGGATGACGCTGGGGTATTTCCAGGTGATCGCGGAGCCGGTCTCGACCTGGGTCCACGTGATGCGCGACCGCGCGCCCGCGCACTTGCCGCGCTTGGTCACGAAGTTGTAGATCCCGCCCCGGCCCTCGCTGTCTCCCGCGTACCAGTTCTGCACCGTCGAGTACTTGATGGTGGCGCCCTCGAGCGCCACGAGCTCCACGACCGCGGCGTGCAGCTGGTTGGTGTCCCGCTTCGGGGCCGTGCAGCCCTCGAGGTAGCTCACCGTCGCGCCCTCGTCGGCGATGATGAGCGTGCGCTCGAACTGGCCGGTGTCGGCGGCGTTGATGCGGAAATACGTGGACAGCTCCATCGGGCACTTGACGCCCTTCGGGACGTACACGAAGGAACCGTCGCTGAAGACCGCCGAATTGAGCGCCGCGAAGAAATTGTCGTTGGAGGGCACGACGGAACCCAGGTATTTCTCGATCAGGTCCGGGTGCTCGCGCACGGCGTCCGAGAAGGAGCAGAAGATGACCCCGTGCTCCTTGAGCTTCTCCTTGAACGTGGTGGCGACGGAGACGCTGTCGAAGATCGCGTCCACCGCGACCCCGGCGAGCATTTTCTGCTCGGTCAGGGAGATGCCCAGCTTCTCGTAGGTGCGGAGCAGCTCCGGATCCACCTCGTCCAGCGAGCCCAGCGGCTTGGCCGACTTGGGCGCCGAGTAGTAGATGATGTCCTGATAGTCGATCGGCGCGTACTGGACGTTCGACCAGTGCGGCTCGGTCATCTCGAGCCAGCGGCGATACGCGCGGAGCCGCCACTGCAGCAGGAAGTCGGGCTCCTGCTTCTTGGCGGAGATGAGGCGGATGGTTTCCTCGGTCAGGCCGCGCGGGACGGTATCGGCGGCGATGTCCGACACGAAGCCGTACTTGTACTCCCGGTTGACGAGGCTCTCGACCTGCGAACTCATGTCAGCTCTCCCGTGGCCGCTTCTGGGCCCTCCGACGCCCGGGACCCCAGCAGGGGAACCGGCGCGAACTGCACCTGGTACTCGCACGCACTGCAGCCGGCGGTGAGGACGTGGGCCCGGAGGTCCACGGCCGCGCCGAGCGCCGCGCGCAGGAAGCGCTCCTCGGCGGCGCAGATCTCAGGGAATCGCTCCGCCACCGCGCGCACGGCGCAATTGTGTTCGGTCAGCGTCCCGCCCTCGGCGGAACCCTCCCAGTCCGGCATGAAGCCCTCGTCGCCGAGGATCCGCGTGACGGCCGCGAGCCGTTCGGCGACCGGGGCCTCGGCGAGGTGCGGCGGCAGGGTCCGGAGCAGCGCGGCATATCGCGCCTCGAGCGCGGACACCACGGCTTCACGCCCCTCCCGCTCGACCAGCGCCGTCAGCACCTCGGTGAGCGTGGCCTCGTAGCGCCGGGGGAAGACCGCCTCCCCGGCGGGGGAGAGCCGGTAGGCGAAGACGGGGGCACCGACCCCGCGTTGCTCGCGCTCGTACGCGATGAGCCCGTCGACTTCGAGCTCGCGCACGTGATGCCGGATGGCGTTGAGCGAGAGCCCGAGCCGGCAGCCCAGGTCGCGAGCCGTCCGCCCCGGCGAGAGCTTCAGCTCGACCAGGATCGCGGCGCGCGGCCCCTTGTATCCGACGGGGAGCGCGGCCGAGGCTCGGAAGTGCGCAACGGGCAGGGCCATATGATTGGAATCGTACCGGCCGACGTCGGGATTGTCAAGTTTGATTGGCATTTTTGGTGTGAATTCAGAAATGCTTACCACTCAATGGATTACGAACGCGGGTCTGCATTGGAACGCGGCCGGGGGCGCGGAGCGGTCCAGGCACGACAAACACCGTGCCTGCGTCTAGTTCAAGCGCCTTGACAGCAATGGATTAGGCGATAGGAGTATTGATTAGTACGACTAGATCAGGATGACTACTCTCTTGTCGCTTCCGGTTTGAAATGCAAGATTGGCGCATGACCATACATCGAATTCGGCTGCTCGGCGACCCGATTCTCCGCACTCGGTGCGAGTCCATTACCAAGCCCCGGTCCACCGCGGTGCGGGTCATCCTGGACGACATGAAGGAAACCCTGCGGGATTGGCAGTCCCGATTCGGGAGCGGGCGGGCGATCGCCGCGCCGCAGATCGGCGCGCCGGTCCGCGTGCTCTACGTCGAGATGGACAAGCCGTGGCCGCTGATCAACCCCGAGATCGTGGACATCGGCAACGAGGACTTCACCGTGTGGGACGATTGCTTCTCCTTCCCGAACCTGCTGGTGCGCGTCGCCCGCGCCTACCGGGTTCGCGTCCGCTATCAGGATCTCAAAGGGGAGGAGCATGAGGTGGATCTGGAAGGCGACCGGGCGGAGCTGCTGCAGCACGAGATCGACCACCTGGACGGCGTGCTCGCCGTGGATCGGCCGCACGGCCTGGATCCCTTCTGCCTGCGAGAAGAGTGGAACCGGCTCCACGCGGTGAACGGGCGCTATGGCGAACCCGAGGCGCGGCACGCGAGTTACGCGACACCGCTGACGGGATTGCTGTAGGATGGGCAGATGGGCAGATGGGCAGATGGGCAGATGGGCAGATGACCGCAAGCTAGGGCCGCGGGATTCCGCGTGAAGTACACCGGATTGATCGACCTGTTCCCCTCACCGACCTGCCGCCCATCCGCCCATCTGTTTTAGAACCACTTCCCAACCCTCACAAATAAATTGTCACTCCCGTCGGTCGCGAAGCCGTATTCGAACCGCACGACGGCGAGCGGGGTGTCGATGCCGACGCCCACCCGCACACCCCCGATCCACGGATCCTCGAGCACCGATTCGGTGCCGATCGCGCTGCGGCCCGCGGCCAGCATCGCGCGAAGACTGAGGGGCCCCCCGCCGAGCGGGACGTTCCCCTGCAGGCTGCCGAACAATTCCCGGTCGCCGCGCACCCCCTCGGTCGGGTGGCCGGGAAACCCTTCATCGCCGCCGAGCGGGAATTGATTCTGCAGCGGAAGCCCGTCCCCCCAGCCGGCCCGGATGCGCGGGGTCAGCGTCGTCCTTCCCAAGTGAACATCCACGGCATATTCACCGGACACGCGCTGGAAGTCCGCGGACACGATCGCCTCGGTGGTGGCGGTGACGCCGCCGGGGTGTCGCTCGAGCCGGAGTCGTCCGCCGGCGCTCTGGCCATTGTCATCCGACGACTCGGGATCGAAGGACCGTGTCGAATCCAGCCAGAGCCTTCCGTCGAAACCCGCGGAGAGGACCCAGCCGGTGGAAAATTCCCGCTCCAGGCCGGCGAACAGGACGGCCTGCCGAGTCGTGGGCTGCCCCACCTGATCGCCGTCGTCGTAGATCGCGATGTCTTCCTCGGCCAGATAGGCGGTCACCGCCGGAGAGAGCCGGGAGCGCACGGCGCCAAAATACCGGCGCAGCCCCGCCGTGAGGTCCGACTCGCGGCGGCTGAGCCCGACCGCGAGGCCGAGCTCGAGCGGGGAGGCAAACAGCCGCCGGTCCAGATAGGTGATGCCGAGCCGGGGGCCAAGATCGTTGTCATAGATCACGGTGGTGCCGGCCAGGCGCTCGGAGGCCGGGCGAACCCGTGTCCGGAACTCGACCGCGGCGCCCTCGCCCCTCGGGTTGAGCCAGACCGCCCGGTAGGCATCGACCTGGCTCAGGCGCTCGAGCTCGCGTGATAATGCGCGCTCATCGAGCGGGCCCTCGGCCAATCCGAGCAGCTGCTTGAGCACCTCGCGATCCGCGGCGGTGCCGCCGGTCACCTCAACTCCATCGATGTGGGTGGGCGGCTCGGGGCTTCTTCGCGGCGCCCTCGGCAGGCACGGCGCGCGGGACAGCGTCGAGTCGGCGGCGCGACGGCCGCGGAGGCGGAGCGAATCGAGCGCCACCGGCGAGAAGTCGAGGTCCTTGAACCCTTCCACGTCCACCCGGATGTAGACGTCGCCGGCGTGGGCCGGCGCCGCCGGCTGCTGAAAGAGGAAGACGGCAAGCTGATCGGCGACGGCGAGCGGTCCCTCGGCCAGCTCATCGGCGTTAAGCGGCCGGCCGCTCGCATCCGAGACGATGACCCGTGTCACACCGGGAAGCGCGCGCGCCACCGCGACCGGGATATTGGCGGAGAGCCCACCGTCGGTCAGGATGCGGGAACCGATTCGCTCCGGCGTGAACACCAACGGCACCGCGCTGCTCGCGCGGACTGACTGCGCAAGGTCGCCACTGTCGAGCACCACGGTCGCACGTG
This sequence comes from uncultured Gemmatimonadales bacterium, assembly GCA_963817575.1. Lineage (GTDB taxonomy): Bacteria > Gemmatimonadota > Gemmatimonadetes > Gemmatimonadales > GWC2-71-9 > DASTCF01. The sequence goes on along the minus strand of CAWFOY010000016.1, from coordinate 58,387 downwards.
TCTCGAGGTCGGTGGCGACCGCGCGGAAAGGGATGGGCAGGCGATCGAAGTCGCCGCGGGCCAGCAGGTTTCCGTGCAGGAAGACGGCGGACAGGAGCGCGTTCGCGTCACCCTCACCCACGGCGGGGCTCTGGAGCGAGAGCCCTTTCTCCCCCTCCTCCCACATCAGCAGCGGCACCTGGGGCCACCACGGCCTCGGAACGCGAAGCTCCTTGTCCTCGAAGAGCGCCGACAGGGAATGGGCCCCGGCGATCGAATCCGCCTCCGCGGGGCTGTAGCCGCTGGCGTAGAGCGCACCGACGATGGCGCCGATACTGGTCCCGACCACGATGTCCGGCCTCGCACCGAGACTGTCGAGCGCGCGAAGCACGCCGAGGTGGGCGAACCCTTTCGCCCCACCGCCGGACAGCACGAGCGCGGTGCGACCGGTGGTGCAGGCGGGCACCTGCGAGGCGAGCGGCCGCGCGAGCGCGAGTGTGCTGAGTCCGATCAATGCGACGACGCCGCGGAACCCCTTGCGCCGCCCGGTGGGGGTTCGTATAACTTGCCCGTGCGTACGCCGCATCCCCCGCCCGGCGGCGACGATCAAACCCCAGGGAGTGGCTGGCACGATGACGTATGTGATCACGGAACCCTGTATCGGCGTCAAGGATCGCGCCTGCGTGGATGTCTGTCCCGTCGACTGCATTTATGAAGGGGAGGATATGCTGTACATCCACCCCGACGAGTGCATCGACTGCGGCGCGTGCGAGCCAGAGTGCCCGGTCACCGCCATTTTCCCTGAGGAGGACGTGCCGGCGCAGTACACGTCCTTCATTGCGCTCAACAAGGACATCTTCAACAGCGACACGCCACCGGGGCAGCCGAAACGATAGCGGGGGAGCGAGCCCTAGTTATGCGCGGCGCGAGGCTTCGGCTTCGCGCCGTTTGTGTGTTCGGGAATCTAAAGCGGGGAGTGCGACCGTGTTCGTCGGAGTCCAATCTTGCGTTCAGCAGATCCCTCGGGCCTGCGGCCCTCGGGATGACGGAAGCGGGGGTGACACGCTGACCGCCATAAAAAGAGAGGCGACCCGCGGGGCCGTACTGCCTGGCCGCGACCCCGGGGTCGAATCTGGAAGGAGAGATGAGATGTCGGGAGCCTGATGAACATCCGGCCGAACCGCCATCTCAATGGTATAGACGCCCGAGCCCCGCAAATGGTTTCATGTGACGGGGATCACAAAAGCAGATGGGCAGATGGGCAGATGGGCAGATGGGCAGCCAAATCCAAGGCGGCACGGTATTAGAGAGACTGCAGGAAATTCGTCAGCAGGTGATTCACCTCGGCGGGCCGCTCGAGGGGAGCGAGGTGGCCGGCTCCCTTCACGATCGCCAGGCGGGCCCCGGGGATCCCTTTCGCAATCAGCTCCGCATCGGCGATCGGCGCCAGTCGATCCTCTTCTCCCACCACTACAAGGGTCGGCAACCCGGCGAGCTCCGGGAGGAGCGCCGTCGAGTCGGGCCGGTCCCGCATCGCCGCGAGCGCTCCGATGATGCCGGGTACCGGCGCTGCGCTCATCATCGTCCGGACTTCCTCCCGGAGGTCATCCGAGGCGGAAGTCGCCAGGAGGCGCGGCAGCATTCGCTCGGCGATGAGCGCGGCCCCGCCTTCGCGCGCCTCCTGCATCGCGAGCTCCCTCGCCTTCCGGCCCTCGGTGCTGTCGGCCTGTGCCCGAGTGCCGGCGAGCACGACGCCGCGAACGCGCTGCCGGTAGCGGCGCAGGAATTCGAACGCGATGTAGCCGCCCATTGAGTGTCCGCACAACACGACGGAATCCACCCCGATCGCATCGAGCAAGGCGACGAGATCCTCGACATAGGTCGCCATCGAATAACCGAGGTCCGGGGCATCGGAGCGGCCGAGGCCGCGAAGATCCGGCGCGATGCGGCGGCACCCCTCCAGCTCCGCCAACTGATGCCGCCACATCGAATGATCCAGCGGGTAGCCGTGGACGAGGAGCACCGCCGGCCCGCCTCCCCGGTCGTCGAGCGCGAGTTCGACGCCATGCACGCCGATGCGGCGCAGCTCACCGTCGAGGTGAGGCGGAGGCGAGAGCAGCTCTCCCAGCGCGGCCGGTACCGGCACCGGGCGGCCCTCGGCGTCGATGCACACGAAGACGAACTCCGCGCTCGCGACGAGGGTCTCGTCCCGGGCCTGTCGGGCCACCTGGCGCATGGTGAAGCTGGTTCTGCCGAGGCGGGTCAGGGCCTGGTGGAACCGGAGGACATCCCCGGGATATGCCGAGGCGTGGTACTCGATGGCGGCCTTGCGCACGGCCGGCCAGGCGCCATGCTGGGTGAAGAAGTCGAGACCGGGGCCGCGGGCCATCATCTCCCATCGTGCACGCTCGAACAGGCTCAGGAACGCCGCCTGGTTCAGGTGCCCGAAGGTATCGCACTGGTCGGGGTAGACAGTCAGGGTGACGGGGGTGCCAGGCATGTCACAGATTACCTAGAAGGCGCAGATTTCGCAGATCCACGCGACCCGACACGAGGGACCCATGCCACCAGCCACCGACTACATCCGCCATGCCGCGCGGCTCGCCCGAAAGCTCCAGATGGACGCCGCGATGGGTGGGACGCCGACACCGGACGCCGAGTTCTTCAAGGTGCTCTCGAAGGCCTTCGACGAGATTGCCGCAGGGTTGGAGCAGGTCAGCAAGCGCGAATAGTGACGTCGGCGTCGCAGCACTGTTATTACAGTAGCACGCCAATAAGCGCGTTTTTCGGACAGTTGCGGCGGCATCGGCGTCCCGCGACCTTTCCGGCGTGACGGCATACACCCTCCTCGCCACCCAGGCCGAGTTCGACGCCTTCCTCGAGGTCGCCCGCAGCGACTCGCTGGTCGCGGTGGACACCGAGGCCGCGAGCTTCCATCGCTACGAAGACAAGGTCTACCTGCTGCAGATCTCGACGCGGTCTGCGACCGCCGTCGTCGACCCGCTCGCCGTCCCCGATCTCGGCCGGTTCGGCGCCCTGCTGCGCGACCCCGCGGTCGAGGTCGTCTTCCACGACGCCGACTACGACCTCCGCCTCCTCGAGCGCCAGTATGGATTTCGCGCGCGGGCGCTGTTCGACACGAGGGTGGCGGCCCAGTTCCTCAACGAACCGGGCATCGGGCTCGCGGCGCTGCTCGAGAAGCACTTTGGCGTGAAGCTGGATAAGAAGTTCCAGCGCGCCGACTGGTCGGCGCGGCCGCTCAGCGACGCCATGCTCGCGTACGCCGCCACCGATACCCACCACCTGCCGGCGCTGCGCGACCTGCTGCGGGAGCTTCTGGCCGAGCGCGGCCGGCTGGCATGGGTAGAGGAAGAGTTCCAGCTGCTGGAGGGGGTGTCGTGGGGCTCGGCGGAGAATGGCGAGCCCGGGTTCCTGCGGCTCAAGGGCGCCAAGGCCCTCCGGGGCCGTTCGCTGGCCGTCCTGCGCGAGGTCTTCGGCTGGCGCGAAGCCACGGCGCGCAAGCTGGACCGCGCGGCGTTCCGCATCCTCAACAACGAGCCGATCCTCGCGATGGCGAAGCAGCCGCCGACCACGCTCGAAGCCCTCAAGAAGATTCCGGGCGTGGGTCCGGACACCCTGGCTCGCCGGGGCACCGAGATCCTCGCCGCCGTCGATCGCGCCCTGACGCTGCCGGAGGATCAATGGCCGCGAATCCCTCGAGCGCCACGCCGGCCCGCCGATCCCAGCTACGATGAGCGACTCGAGCGGCTCAAGGCGGCGCGGAATGCCATCGCGCAGCGACTCGACCTGGCGCCCGGAGTGGCCTGCCCGAACGGGACGCTGGAAGAAATCGCCCGCCGCGCACCGACCACCCTCGAGGAGCTCGAGGCGGTGCGGTCGATGCGGAGGTGGCAGCGGGAGGAGTTTGGTGCCGAGCTTCTACGAGCAGTACGGGAAGTAAAGAAGGACTGAGGGACGAGGACTGAGGACTGAGCGGAATCGCCCGCAGTCCTCAGTCCTACCCGAGGAAGGCCCTCACCCGCGGATCGATCCGCTCCGGCGTCCAGTAGGGTTCCCAGACGACCTCCACCTCCACGGAGTTCACGTCCTCGAGATCGGCCACGAGGTTCTTCACGTCGCCGGTGATCTCCGGTCCCGACGGACAGCCCGGGCTGGTCAGTGTCATCCGGATGTGGACATCCCCGGTGGCGTTGACGTCGATGTCGTACACCAGCCCCAGGTCGATGATGTTGAGGCCCAGCTCAGGGTCCTTGACCCCCTTCAGGGCCTTCCGAATCGTCTCGCTCGTCTGCATGCGGCACCTCCTGAACCGAAACTAGTCCGCGGTCGCCATCCCGGTCAACGCAGGGGGCAGGCGTCGTTGCCGCAGCCGAACCGGTGCCGGCGGCGTGCCACCCACGAATAGACTCGTTCCGCCAGCCGGACAGATCCCGGAATCCGGAAGAGCGGGCGGATCAACCGGCCGCCCGGCAGCCACGGCAGGACCGCCACGAACCCCCGCGCGCCCGCTTCCACCGTGCCATCGGGCAGCACCACGTGCATCGCCCGATCCAGCGCTGCGTCGCTCAGGGGCGGAAGGCCGGGTACGGCGTGCCGCTCCTGCATCGGCACCTGGGCGATTCGGCCGGCCCCGTCCCACCGCGCCAGTCGGGCGGCCCATCGCCGGCAGAATGCGCATCGTCCGTCATACAGCAGAACGGGAGTCAACACGAAGTCGCGACGGCCTCGCAGGGCTGTCCGGTCGCGCGAATCACCGCGTCCGATACCCGGGAGCGGACCTCGCGCATTTCGACCATCGAGTTGCGCCGTTTCGGAGCCAGACTCCGATTGGTCAGGAACACCACGAAGAGGTCGCGGGCAGGATCCATCCAGAGCAGTGTGCCCGTCCACCCGGTGTGCCCGAATGCGGTCCGGGTCGAAAGGGATCCGAATACCGACGGGTGCACCATCACCGAGTCCGGAGAATCCCAGCCGAGGAGCCGGCTTCCCGAGCGCGGTCCGTGCTCGAGGAAGGTGTGCACGGTCGTCACCTGGAGCAGCGGGCCCTCGGGCGTCGCGGCGGCCGCGAGCCATGCCTGGGCGAACCGCGCGAGATCGAGTCCGGTGGAGAAGAGCCCCGCGTGACCCGCGACTCCGCCGAGCGCCACGGCGTTCTGGTCGCTCAGGAGCCCGGGGATGGGCTTCCCTCTTTCCGCGCGCGCCGGGACGATGCGAGGCCGGAGCGAGTCAGCCGGCCGGAACAGGGTCAGGTGCATCCCGATCGGCGCGAAGATCTCCCGCTGGGTGAACTGGTCGAGGGGTTCGCCCGCTACGGCCTCGACGATGAATCCGAGGAGAATCGCGTTGAGGTCGCTGTAGCGCGCGGTATCGCCCGGCACGAAATCGAGCGGTGCCGCGAAGACGGAGTCGACCGCGGCCCGCCGGGAGCCGGCCGAGCGGAAGAAGGGGAGATACGGCGGCAGGCCGCTGGTGTGATCGAGTAGCATCCGCACCGTGACGGCCGACCTCCCGCCGCCGGTGAAGGCGGGGAGGTACGTCGCCACGGGAGCGTCGAGGTCGAGGCGTCCCCGCTCCACGAGCACCGCCGCGGCGGTCGTTGTGGCGACCACCTTCGTCAGCGAGGCGAGGTCCCAGAGCGACTCGGCGGGCTTGGGGACCTGACTCCGCCGATCCCAGGTGAAGTGCCCGAACCCCCCGGCATACAGGATCGAATCCCGCCGCCCCACGACGACCACGGCGCCGGGATACAGCCCGCGGGAAATGCCACGCCGCACTTCGGACGCGACCTCCCCGAAAGCATCGGTGGGGCCCTGAGTCATCCAGGCCCCACCCACCAGCAGCAGCGTGGCTAGCACGAGGCGACTACTGGGGAGGCGGCCCCTTCAGGGGGCCAGGCGGCAGGAGGTAAAGCAGCCGGGCGGTCGCGAGATCGCGTTCCGTCAGGGTGCCGGTGCGCGTCGTCGGGAACATCACGTCGGCGCTGTCGGCGGAGTGCGGCATCCCCATCGCGTGCCCGACTTCATGGATGGCCGCGTCGAGCAGCGCCTCGTCCGTGAAGAGCGAATCCTCACCGTTCCGCGTCGCGAGTACGACGGACGCGTGAAGCACGTTGCCCGCCTTGTCCCACGAGAGATCGGTCTGGCCGGCCTGGTTCCGGAGGCCGAAGGTCTTCCTCCAGCCGAAGGTGATGTCCGCGTCCGAGGTGTCGGAGGTCCACGAGTACCAGTAGCCGAGGCCGGCCGACTCCCAGCGGTTGACGGCCTCGCGAACGAAGTCCGCCATCCGGGGATCGTAGTCCGGGGAGCCGCCTTCGATGATGGCCACGCGGAACGCCTGGCCGCCCCGATCCGGCCAGCGGCGCACGAGCGAATCGGTGCTGTTGAGCAGGGAATCGAGGTATGTTTGTCCGGCGTTTTCGGCCAGGAGAGCGCGAGCTGGCGCGAGGGCGTCGCCGGCGGGTGCCTGCGCGGCCGCGGTGACGGTTGGGGCGGGAGCGGGGGCCGCGGAGGACGCCTCCGGGCGGTCCGCACCGGAACGCGCCAGGCGGCTCACGACCAGGGCGGCGATGAGCACGGCGACCACGGCGAGCAGCGTGCGATTCATATGACTGCAATATGAATGGGAGGTACCTCGCCTCGCCAGCGGGCAGTAGCGGAGGGGGAAGGCGGCCTCTAACATTGGCCGGATCGGGCGGGCGGGCAGGCGCTCCGGAGCGAGGGAGACGAATACGTCGTGCTAATGCAGCTGTTCGCCCGCGGCCTGGTGCGCTGGCGGTGGGTCGTGGTGGTGGTCTGGGTGGTCCTCGGCGGGTTCGCCGTGGCGCGGGCACGGCACACCCAGGAAACGCTCAATATCCGCGGCGGGAGCACTCGCGACACGGAAGCCACCCGCGCCGACCGGATGCTCCAGGAGCGGTTCGACCGCTCGGTCGGCGAGTTCTTCGCCGTCACGCTCCAGGCGCCATCGCCCCTCGACCACCCCCGGACCCGCAGTGTCTTCGACAGCCTGAGCGCGCAGCTGGCGCGCGAGCCGTACGTCCGGTCGATCCTCTCCTTCCCCTCCACCAACGATTCGCTGTTCCTGAGCAAGGACGGCCGTACCACCTTCCTGCTCGCGGCGCTCGGTGTGACCGGGGATCAGGCCGGCCGGTACGTCGTGCCCGCGCGGGCGGCGGTGCGACGCGCGATGGCCTCTTTCCCGGATTCCGCGGACTACCGGATCATCGTCACCGGCAGGGCCCCGCTCGACCTCGACATCCGCAACATCAGCGCGGACGACAGCCGCCGCAGCGAGATCCGGATCCTTCCCCTTGCGCTCGTGGTGCTGGTCCTCGCGTTCGGCGCGCTGGTCGCGGCGATCCTCCCGGTCATCGTGGGGGTGCTCGCGATCTTCGTGGCCCTGACGGCGATCGGCTTCATCGCGAAGCTCACGCCCATGTCGGTCTTCGTGCTCAACATGACCACGATGATCGGGCTGGGCGTCGGGATCGACTATTCGCTGCTCATCGTGACGCGGTTCCGGGAGGAACTCAAGCGCGGGCACCGGCGCCAAGAGGCCGCGCGTCGCACCATTCTTACCGCGGGCGGTGCGGTCATCACCTCGGGCATGACCGTGCTGGTGGGTTTCGCGGCGCTGCTCATCACGCCGATGATCGAGACCCGAAGCATCGGCATCGGCGGCCTCGTGGTCGTCGCGGTCGCGGTGCTGCTGTCCGTGACGCTGCTCCCCGCCGCGCTCGCCATTCTGGGCCGCGGAATCGACACGCCCCGCTGGCTGGCCCGAAGGCTGGCGTGGTACCACGCGCCCACCATCTGGGAGCGGTGGGCCCGGAGCCTGAGCCGCCATCCGTATCGCGCGCTCACACTGGGAGGCATCGGCATCGCGCTGCTGACGGCGCCGCTGTTCCTCATCAGGATCGGACTGCCGTCCCGCCACTGGTGGCCCACCGCCACCGAAGCGGGCCAGGGCATCGAGGTCCTCGAACAGATGGGGGCCGGCGGGGCGGTCCGACCGGTCCGGGTGCTGATCGAGGTGCCCGAGGGCGAGGAGGCGACCGCCGCGACGCGGCTCCGCGGCATCCGCAACCTGGGCGATTCGATTACCGCCGATCCCCGCGTGCGCCGGACGCTGAGCCTCATGACGGCCAAGCCCGGCGCATCGTTGCTCGAGTATTCCGTGCTCTACAGCGACCGCGAGCAGGCCCGGCAGGACCTGGGTGACTTCCTCGACGGGTATCTGAGCCGGGACGGCCGCGTCACGCTGATCGACGTGATCCCCGCCGACACCACCTCCCTCACGACCACGATGGACCTGGTGCGCGACATCCGGGCGCGCTCGACCGGCAACCTCCGCGGCCTCAAGGGCGCGAAGATCACCGTGGGCGGCTACGTGGCGTCCGCCATCGACTTCCAGGACGACCTGCTGGGGCGCTTTCCGCTCCTGATCCTCCTCGTCCTCGGCGCCACCGCGGTGATGCTCGCGGTGGCGTTCCGATCGGTCCTGGTGCCGCTCAAGGCGATCATCATGAACACCCTGTCGGTGAGCGCCACCTTCGGGCTCAGCGTGCTGGTGTTCCAGTACGGCATCGGCGCCTCGCTCCTCGGCCTCGACGGCCCGACCTCGGCGATCTACGTCGTCGTGCCGATCCTGGTCTTCGCGATCGTGTTCGGCCTGAGCATGGACTACGAGGTGTTCCTGCTGAGCCGGATCAAGGAGGCGTACGACCGCACCGGGAAGAACGACGAGGCCACGATGGAAGGCCTCTCCGCGACGGCGTCCGTCATCACGTCGGCCGCACTCATCATGATCCTGGTCTTCGGGGCGTTCGCGTTCGCGCGGGTGTTGATGGTGCAGTTCCTGGGCTTCGGCCTCGCAGTGGCCGTGCTGCTCGACGCGACCGTTATCCGGATGATCCTCGTTCCCGCGTTCATGCACATCGCGGGGCGGTGGAATTGGTGGCCTGGGAACAGAGAGTCGGCGGATCGGCGGGTCGGTGGGTCGGAAACGACAGCGGGTCAGGGGGTCGGCGGGTCAGCGGGCCAGTGAGCGCCGACCCGCTGATCCGCGCGTCTCTGGCGCCGCCCCGACGCCTGTCGTAGACTTCGCGATAGTGTCCTCCCTCCTCGATACCCTCCAGATCGCCTTCGGCAGCACCTACCGTCTCGAGCGCGAGCTCGGCGGCGGCGGGATGAGTCGCGTCTTCCTGGCCGAGGAGACGGCGCTGGGCCGCAAGGTGGTCATCAAGGTGCTCCCGCCCGAGCTGGCGCAGGCGCTTTCCGCCGATCGGTTCCGCCGGGAGATCCAGGTGGCGGCGGGACTCAGCCATCCCAACATCGTTCCGCTGTTCTCGGCGGGCCGAGCCGCGGTCCCAGCGGCGGCTTCAGCCGCCGTCAATGAAGAATTCCTCTACTACACCATGCCGTTCGTCGATGGCGAATCGCTCCGCGCCAAGCTGTCGCGCGAGGGCGAGCTCCCGGTGCCGGTGGCCGTGAAGCTGCTCCGGGACGTGGCGGAGGCGCTCGCGTGCGCGCACGAGCACGGCGTGGTCCACCGCGACATCAAGCCGGACAATGTGATGATCAGCCGGAACCACGCCCTGGTGACGGACTTCGGCGTGGCGAAGGCGCTCTCCGAGGCCACCGGCGGCCACGGCGTGACGTCCACCGGGATGGCGATGGGCACGCCGGCCTACATGGCGCCGGAGCAGGCGTCTGCCGATCCGCACGTGGACCACCGCGCCGACATCTACGCCCTCGGCGTGCTGGCCTACGAGATGCTGAGCGGCCAGCCGCCGTTCGTAGCCTCGACCGCGCAGGCCCTGCTGGCCGCGCATGTGACGCAGGCGCCGCGACCCGTCACCGACACCAGGCCGTCGGTGCCGCCCGGGCTCGCCGCCCTCGTGGCCCGCTGCCTCGAGAAGAAGCCGGCCGACCGCTGGCAGACCGCGGAGGAACTGGCGCAGCAGCTCGAGCTCATGGCCACGCCGAGCGGCGGCACCACGCCGACCATGGCGGTGCCGGTGGCACGGGCGAAGCCGCGCCCGAGGTGGTTGCTGCCGGCGCTCATCGCAGCAGGGGCGCTGGGGCTGGCGGTGGTTGGATTCTTGTTGGTGTGGAATCGGGGAATTCCGGAGGTGAAGACTTCCGCTGCTTCGGTCGCGGCCGACACGCTTCGGCGGCTGGCGGTGCTGCCCTTCAAGAACCTCGGCAGCGAGGAGGATCGCGCGTTCACCGACGGGCTCACGGAGGAGATCACGGGCCGGCTGGTCAACGTGAGCGGGATCATCGTGACCTCCCGCACCAGCGCGGACCGCTACCGCGACAGCCCCAAGACGCTGCAGGAGATCGGCAGCGAGCTCCGGGTGGGCTACGTGCTGGAGGGGAGTGTTCGCTGGGCCCGTGGCGGGGACGGCCAGCGCCGGGTGCGGGTCACGCCCCAGCTCATTCGCGTCTCGGACGATGCGCACGTCTGGGCCGGCCAGTACGACACCACGCTGGCCGACATCTTCGCCGTGCAGTCGCAGATCGGAGAGCGGGTCGTGCAGGCGCTGGGCGTGGCGCTGCTCGAGCCGGAGCGCCGTGCGCTCGCCGAGCGCCCCACATCCAACCAGCGCGCGTACGAGTACTTCCTGCGCTCCAAGGCGGCCCTCAACCGGGGCCAGTCGCGCGCCAATCTGGAAGCCCAGCAGGCGCTGCTCGACAGCGCCGTCGGGCTCGACAGTTCCTTCGTGCGGGCCTGGAGCGATCTCGCCTTCTCCCACGGGTTCATGTGGTGGGCATTCTTCGATCACACCGACGCCCGCGTCCGCCTGATGAAGGCCGCGGCGGACCGGACGGTCGCCCTCGCGCCCGATCACCCCGACAGCCACGAGGCGATGGCGTACTACCGGTACTGGATCTTCCGGGACTACGAGGGGGCGCTCAAGGAAGTGGAGGCCATACGTCGGCAGCAGCCGACCAACCCGGCGGTCTACGGCCTGAGCGGCTACATCCACCGCCGCCAGGGAAAGCTCCAGGAAGCCCTCCAGGACCTCGCGCGCCAGCAGGAGCTCGATCCGGGCGCGTTCAACGCGGTGGAACTTGGCTCGACGCTGCTGCTGGCCCACCGCTATGCCGAGGCGGACAGTGTGTTCCGGGTGGCTCTCGCCTTCGAGTCGGCGAACGGGCAGGCCCTCCTGGGCCGGGCGGAAGTGGCCGTGCTCCAGCGCGGCGATTCTGCGGCGGCACGCGGGTACGTGCGCGACGCGGCACGCGCTGTGGGGCTCATCCAAATGGTCGGTGGGGGAGACAATGCCACGGGCAGTATGTCGTATCTCGGCCCGCTCTCGGCCGGAGATGATTCGCTGGGCCCGCTCCTCGCCGCCGTGCCGGCAGATTCGACTACGGCGGACCCGGTAGTCGCCCATCGTATGCGGGGCGACGTGGCGCGACACCAGGGCCGGGTGGAACTCGCGCGGGCGCACTACGATTCCGCCCGCGTCCTGGTCGAGCGGCGGCGCCGGGAACGGCCGGATGATTACATGACTCACTATCTGGCGGGATCGGTGGCGGCGCGGCTCGGCCTCGCGGGCGAGGCGCTCTCCGCCACACGAAAGGCGCTGAGCCTGCTCCCGCCGGAGCGGGACGCCTGGTACGGTGGCGAGCTTCTCGTGGCGATGGCACGAACCCACGCCCTCGTGGGCGATCCCGATTCGGCGGTGGTGTACCTGCGGAATGCGTTAAACCGGAACCTGTTGTTCTCGGTACCACTCTTGAGAATCGACCCGGACTTCGCCGCGTTGCACGGGCGGGCGGGGTATGAGGCGCTGATCAGAAAGGACTGAGGACTGAGGGCTGCGGTCGGCAGTTGTTCAACTCAGTCCTCAGCCCTCAGTCCTCGCAACTCAGTCCTCTACCTTTTTGCTTCCAGCCAGTTCTTCCCCACCCCGATATCCACGACCAGCGGCACCCGGAGCTCGGCCGCGCCTTCCATCAGGCGGCGGATCAGCGGGGTCACCCGCTCGACTTCGCCCTCGGGCGCCTCGAATACCAGCTCGTCGTGCACCTGCAGCAGCATCCTGGTCCGGAACCTCTCCTCCCTGAGCGCGTCGTGGATCCGCCGCATCGCGACCTTGATGAGGTCCGCCGCCGAGCCCTGAAGCGGAGTGTTCTGGGCGGTCCGCTCGGCGAAGGCACGCAGGTTGAAGTTCTTGTCGCGGAGGTCGCTGATGTAGCGGCGGCGGCCGAGGAGGGTCTCGACATAGCCCTGCTCGCGCGCGATCTCCACCTGGCGGTCGAGGAACGTGCGGACGCCGGCGAAGCGCTGGAAGTACTGGGTGATGAACGCCTTCGCCTCGTCTTGGGAGATGCCGAGCTGGCGGGCGAGCGCGAAGGCGCCCTGGCCGTAGATGGTGCCGAAGTTGATCGTCTTGGCGCGCGCGCGCATTTCCCCGGTGACCTGGGCGACCGGCACGCCGAAGATGATCGCCGCGGTGTCGCGGTGGATGTCATCCCCGCGCTGAAACGCCTCGATGAAGGCCGGGTCGCCGGAGAGGTGCGCCATCAGGCGCAGCTCGATCTGTGAGTAGTCCGCGGCGAGGAACAGGCAACCCTGGCCGGGGACGAAGCCGGCGCGGATCGCCTCGCCGCGGGGGGACCGGACGGGGATGTTCTGGAGATTGGGGTCGGTAGAGGAGAGCCGCCCGGTGGCCGCTCCGGTCTGATTGTAGCTCGTGTGAATGCGGCCCGTCGCTGCGTTAACCCTGGTAGGCAGCACGTCCACGTAGGTGGACTTGAGCTTCTGCAGTTCCCGGTATTCGAGCAGCAGCCGCGGCACCTCGTGGCCCTGCGCGGCGAGCTGGTCCAGGACGTCGGCGTCGGTGGAGGGGCCGGTCTTGGTCTTCTTGAGCACGGGCAGCTGGTGCTGCTCGAACAGCACCGTGGCCAGCTGGCGCGGGCTGTTGATGTTGAACTCGCTCCCCGCGGCGGCGTAAATGCTCCGCTCGAGCCGCTGCAGGTCGTCGCCCATCTCGCGCGCGAGCCGTGCGAAGAGTGGGCGGTCGATCGCGATGCCCGCCCACTCCATGTCCACAAGTACCTCGGCCAGCGGCATTTCGACCTGGTCCAACAGCGGCGCGAGCGCCATCTCAACGAGTTGCGGCGCGAAGAACTGGTGGAGCGCCAGCACCGTGGCGCTGTCGTCACCGCAGTACGCGGCCGCCTCGACCACCACCACTTCGGCAAACGGAATCTCCGCCTTTCCCCTGCCGACGAGATCGTTGTAGGTCCGCATCACGCGGCCCAGGTGTTCGAGGCAGAGCGCGTCGATGGCGTGCGAGCGGCGGCCGGGATCGAGGACGAAGCTCGCGAGCATCGAGTCGTACCGCACGCCACCCAGCTCGATGCCGGCGCGCCGGAGGACCTGCCAGTCGTACTTGATGTTGTGGCCGGCCTTGGGAACCGCGGCGTCGCGGAGGAGTTCCGCGATCGGGGCGCAGGCGGGGTCGGTGATCGGGGGCAGATTCGTCACCGGAGCCGGCGCCGCGAGCGCCCCGCCGCGCGGACGGTGCCCGAACGGCAGGTACCAGACCTCGGTCGGGCTCGCGGCGAGCGAAAGGCCGATGAGCTCCGCGTCATGGGGCTCGAGCGAGGACGTTTCGGTGTCGAGCGCCACGAGGGGGGCGGCACGAAGGCGGGCCGCCAGCGCCGGGAGTTCGCTCACGTTGTCGACGATCGTGACGCTGGCGGCGGCGGGAACGCGCGGAAGCGGGGAAGGACCAGCGGCATCCGCATTCGTCTCCACCACCGCTTCTTCCCCGCGTTCCCGCTTTCCCGCTTCCCCGCCTTCCAGCCCCATCCGCCTCGCCAGCGCGTGGAATTCCAGCGCCGCGAGGGTCCGCAGCAGCGCTTCGCGATCCGGGGGGCGGCGGCCGAAGCGCTCGAGATCCAGGGTCACGGGCACGTTCTTCTGGATGGTGACGAGCTCCTTCGAGAGGCGCGCGTTGTCGGCGTAGGCGAGCAGCGCCTCGCGGGCGCGCTTGGCCTTCACGTCCGCCGCGTTCGCGAGGATAGTCTCCAGGTCGGGATAGGTGGCCAGCAGCTCGCGGGCGCCCTTGTCGCCGATGCCCTTCACGCCCGGCACGTTGTCGGAGCTGTCCCCGACCAGTGCCAGATAATCCACGACCTGCCGCGGCGGCACGCCCAGCCGGTCGGACGCATTGGATTCGTCGACCCAGACTTCGTCGACCGCGCCGGGGCCGCCGCGGCCCGGATTGAGCAAGGCGACGTGGGGGCCGATCAGCTGGTAGAAGTCCTTGTCCCCGGAGACGATGACCGCCTGCAGGCCGCGCGCGGCCGCCTGGGCGGCGAGCGTGCCGATCACGTCGTCCGCCTCGTACCCCTCGACCGCCACGAGCGGCACCCGCCACGCGCCGAGGAGTTCCTCGATCCGCTCGACGGCCGTGTCGAAATCGGCCTGCAGCTCCTCGTCGAGCTTCTCGCGGGTGGACTTGTAGTCGGCGTAGCGCTCGGTGCGGAACGAATCGCCGGCGTCGTGCACCCACACGACGTAGTCCGGACGATGGGTCTCGAGCAGCCGGGAGAGGAAGTTGGCCACGCCCCACGCCGCGGACGTGTTCTCGCCCTTGGAGGTGCGAAGCGGCCGCGTGATCATCGCGAAGAAGGCGCGATAGATCAGCGCGTAGCCGTCGATTAGGAAGAGTCGAGGAGTGGGCATGATGGAGTTGGGGACTGAGGACTGAGGACTGAGGACTGAGGGCAATTCCCTCCCAGTCCTCAGTCCTCGCACCTCAGTCCTCGCTACGGCGCCTGTCTCCGCACCCGCGCCAGCACCCGGTCGAACTCGCTGCGGGATTCGGGAGTCATGCGGAAACGGCCGAAGCCGCTCTCATCCCAGAAATAAACCGTGAGCCGCAGCTGGATGTATTCCCACTGGATGACGCGGCCCTGGGCGGTGCTGCTTGCGTCGATGACCTGGTCGGGTTCGCCGATGGAGATGAACACCTCGCCCCGGTCGGTGCGCCAGCCCGGAATCCCCTCGTCGCGGAAGCGCTGGTTGGCGACGGCTACCCGGGCAAAGTACTGATCGAGCGCCTCGTTGTCCGGCGTGATCGGCACCGGGTCCACGGCCTTGTAGAACTCCCGCCAGAGCGCGGGGCGCTCCTCGTCCGGCGCGTCGCGAAGCGCCGCGAGCTTGTCGTCATGCCCGAAGAACCGGAGCAGGTTCAGCATGTCGTCGTAGTTCGTGATGATCCACTGGGTCGAGAAGGAGACCAGCGCGGAGGTTTCCCGGCGCCCGGTCCCGGTGCCCACGGCGAGGCGGAGTTCACCGAGCGGCTGGGTTTCGGGGGCGAGCCGGATGACGCGCGCTTCGACGGGGCTCTGGCCCTCGAAGCGGAGCGAGTCCCGGTGCACGACGCTGTCCTGCTCGTCCAGCACCTCGACCGGCACGGTCGTGGGCCGGGGAAAGTCATAGCCCTCGACCAGGGCGAGCAGCGTGTCACCGCCGAACGCGACGGAGCCCCTCGGGCTCAACACGACTTCGAGATCCTGGGAGCGCTCGCGGCGGCCGGTGACCTGGTAGGCCAGGATCGGCGCCGTGAAGCTGCCCGGCCCGAAGGCGGGCGCCACGAATTCGCCCTCGGCCTGCGTCATGGTGCCGCTGGATCGATCGCGAATGGACACGGCGACGTGGTAGGAGCCCGGCATGAGGTGGAAGACCTGCTGGAACAGGATGCTCTCGTCGCTCCGGAGCGTTTCCTTGAAATCGGTGACCCGCACCTCCTCGTCCCGTTCCAGCTCCACGGGCGGGGCTCCGACCGGGGCGAGCGACATCGCGATGTGGTAGCGCGCGACGTAGGTCGCGCCGTCCTTCTGGAACATCAGGGCGCGGTTCTCGAGCGAGACGCCGAGGATCGCCTTGACCGAGTCTCCGGGGCCGCCGGTGAACGCGACCGTGCCGACGAACGGGAGCGCGCCGCCGGCCGCGAGCCGACCCATGCGCCGATAGGCGGTGGTGAGGTCGAGGACGCTCGAGAGGGTCTGCTCGGGAGTCGGTGCCCGGTCACTGCCTGAGCGCTGCCACTGGCCGCATCCCGCGAGGGCGAGGACGGCGAGTGTGGCGGGAAGAGTGCGGCGGGTCACGGCCCCCCCAATGGAACAGAGACGAAATCGTGGCGGGCAGGCGCAGGCGAAGGTTACCGCCGCCTGCGAACCAGCGTCAAGCAGGGAGGACGAGGGGGCGAGGATGCTTGCTGCCCCTCTCACCGGCGAGTACTTTCCGCTACCCAAATGACGCCAGACGACCTCATCGGCCGCACTGTCGCGGGCTATCGCCTGCTCAAGCACGTGGGCGAAGGCGGTACCGCGATGGTGTACAAGGCGGAGCACCCCGTACGGGGCGCCACCGCCATCAAGGTGCTGCGCCCTCGACTCGGCCAGGACCCGATGGCCATCAAGCGCTTCCTGCGCGAGGCCGAGTTCGGCGTGCGGGTCGTGCACCCCAACGTGGTCCGCACGTGGGACTACGGCGAGGAGAACGGCTACTACTATCTCGCGCTGGAGTGGGCGCCGGGGGAGGCGCTCGAGTTGTTCGCGGCCCGCTCCGGACCGCTGGCTCCGCCGCTCGTGGCGAAGATCGTGCAGCAGGTGGGCGACGCCCTGGCTGCTTCGCACAAGGCGGGGATCATCCACCGCGATCTCAAGCCCGCCAACATCATGTACGACCCCGCGACCCAGACCGCGAAGCTCCTCGACTTCGGCATCGCCCGGGACGCGGAACTGCCGCCCGAGGAGCGGCTCACCCGCGCCGGCTTCTTCGTCGGCACACTCCAGTACGTCGCGCCCGAGGCGCTCTCGGGTGAGCTGGTCAGCGAGCAGGCGGATGTCTACAGCCTGGCCACGATCGCCTACTACCTCCTCACGGGTGCCCTGCCGTTCACCGGCAGGTCTCCCCGCGAGCTCTTCCAGCAGCTTCTCACCCAGGCCCCGACGCCACTCAACCAGGCCGTGCGCGGAATGAAGTTCTCCGCCGAGCTGGAAGCCGCCGTGATGGCCGGCCTCGAGCGCGATCTGTCCAGGCGAGCCAGGACGGTGGAGTCGTTCGTCAGCCGATTCTGCGCCGCGGCCGAGGGCGAGAAGGGCGCGAAGAAGAAGGGATTCCTCTCCGGTCTCTTCGGCAAGGACGACGCGTGAGCGATCACGCGGCCCTCCTGCGGCTGCTGCACGACAAATCCATCCGACGCGGCGACTTCGTGCTCGCCTCCGGCCAGCGCTCCACCTACTACATCGATGCCCGCCCGACGACGATGTCCGCCCAGGGACTCGACCTGATCGGCCGGCTCGGCCTGGCCGCGATCCGGAATGCGGGATGGGCGCCGACGGGGATCGGGGGCCTCACGATGGGCGCCGACCCGGTCGCGTATGCCGTGGCGCTGGCCAGCCGGCGGGCCCCGCCCGAATGCGACGCGTTCAGCGTGCGCAAGGAGGCGAAGGGGCACGGCACCAAGCGGCGCGTGGAAGGCAACTTCCATCCGGGGGACGCCGTGGTGGTCGTCGAGGATGTGATCACCTCGGGTGGCTCGGCCCGGACCGCGATCGCGGCGATCGAGGAGGCCGGTGGCCGAGTGCTGGGTGTGCTGGCGGTGGTGGACCGGGAAGAGGGTGGGCGGGTGGCGCTGGAGGGGGCGGGGTATAGGGTGGTTGCACTGACGACTACTACAGAATTAGGACTGAGGACTGAGGACTGAGGACTGATCGTTGGAATAATTCTGACCTCAGTCCTCAGTCCTCGCTGTTCACTCCTGCCCCTCTCCCCGCCCCCGAGCCGCCTGACCCACCACACAGTGTCCGCTGTCCCAGTTCCCTGTGACCAGGGGATGGAAGGCGGGCCAGACGTCCCGGTAGGGGGCGATCAGCAGGTCCAGAAACCGCTCCAGCGCGGCCGGAAACGGATATCGCCGCCGGAATTCCAGCGACGTGATGCCGAGCATGGCCCGGACGTGGCGGCCGAAACTCTGCGGGGACGAGAACTCGAGCCGATAGGCCACATCGGCGATGGAGCGGCCGCTGGCCTCGAGCAGATGGGCGGCGTGCAGCAGGCGGACCGCGGCGAGAAAGCTCTTGGGGCTCGGGAGCCCTGCCCTCACGAAGCGCGACATCAGCGTGCTCGGCCTGACCCGCAGCGCGCGGCAGAGTCCGCGTACCGTCGGCGTCTCCGGTGCGAGCCGTATCAATACCTCGAAGAAGAGCCGTGTGTCCGGCGGCGAGCCGGCCAGCAGCGTGAGCACCGGCCCCTGGATGCGCGCCGCCCCGCGGGTGGCCGGCGTGCCGACCAGCTGGCGGAGCCGCTGCCATCCGGTGGGCGCCGTGACATCCACCACCTGCCGGAGCCCGCTCGCGCCCAGCTGCAGCAGCGTCTCGCTGGCCGATGCATCGTGGGCGGTGACCAGCGCCACGGTGGGAATGCCGGGGAATTCCCGCACGAGGCGGCCGACGGCCTGCACCTGCTCGGGCGGGCAGCGATGCACCGACACCAGGACCGCGTCCACGGATCGCTCGCGCACCACGCGCACGGCGTCCGGCAGCGAATCCCGATGCACCAGCGTGAAGCAGCCGTGCCCCGCCGCCTCGACGCGTGCGCGCTCGGCGGGGAGGAGCACCGCCGCGATGGTGGGCCGGGGCTCGACCGCGGCGTTTGGGGCGGGGGAGCCCGGCGATGCGACGGCTGAATCGGACACGGTGCCGCTCCGTAGTGAGGAGACGGAGCCGAGGTTAGCCGCCCCCAGTCAACCGGAACTCAACAACTGGCAAGGCGTTGCGGGGCTTGGGGCAACCAATCGGCGACCCGGGGCATCCAATGCCACAGACTCCTGCGAAGCGGCGGGGCGAGATGTATCTTGGAGGACCCTTCCGGAGCCCCAGCGTGACCGATACATCGTCCTCCCCCGGACCCGGCCTCGCCGCGCGCATCCAGGCTGCACTCGGGCCCCAATACGAACTGGGGGCCGAACTCGGCCGGGGCGGCATGGGCGTGGTGTTCCTGGCTCGTGATGTAACCCTGGACCGCGAAGTCGCCGTGAAGGCGGTCCATCCCGAACTCGCCATCCATCCTGCCATCGCGCAGCGGTTCCTGGCGGAGGCGCGCATGATCGCGCGGCTCCGGCACCCGAACATCGTCACCGTGCACGCGGCCGGCGAAGTCAGCGACCTGCTGTACTACGTCATGGACCGGGTGCCCGGGGAATCGGTGCGGGAGCGGCTCAACCGCGACCAGCGGATCCCTCCCGAGGAAGCGCGCCGGATCACGGCCGACATCGCCGCGGCACTCGGGGCCGCCGGGCGCGCGGGGCTGGTGCACCGGGACGTCAAGCCGGAGAACATCCTGATCGAGGCCGGCACCGGGCGGGCGCTGCTCGCCGATTTCGGGATCGCGCGGGCGCTGGTCCAGGAGACGACGGGTTCGGTCACGGGGCAGGGGATGGTGGTCGGCACGCCGAATTACATGAGCCCCGAGCAGGCGGCGGGCGAGGAAGTCGATTCGCGCAGCGATCTCTACGCGCTGGGCGTCGTGGCGTACGAGATGATCGCGGGGCACCCGCCCTTCGCGGGGCCGAGTCGCGTGGTGGTCTCGAAACACATCTCGGAGCGACCGCAGCATCTCGCCCGGGTCCGGCCCGAGACTCCGGCGGACCTGGCCGACGCGATCATGCGCGCGCTGGAGAAGTCCCCCGACGCCCGCTATCAGACCGGCGACGAATTCCGCGCGGCCCTCGGCGGCACGCCGACGCCGGTGCCGGTCCCGTTCCACCGCGCGCGCCGCGGCGTGTTCGCGATCGCGGCCGCGCTGCTGCTCGTGCTGGCGGGAGGGATCTTCGCGCTGCGGGGGGAGCCGGGACCGCCGAACGGCACCGATCCGCGGCACTCCGTCCTGATCCTGCCCTTCGACAACCTCCGGGACGATCCGAACGTCGAGTGGATGCGGGACGGCAGCGTCAACATGCTGGGCCTCAACATGTCGCAGTGGAACGATCTCCGGGTCGTCGAACACGAGAGGGTCCACGACCTGCTGACGCGGCACAAGCTCACCGTCGGCGACGACATCGGTCTCGATATGGCGCGGCGGATGGCCCGGGAGGCCGGCGTCTGGACCGTGGTGCTCGGCGATTTCGCGCTGCTGGGAGATTCGCTGCACCTGACGGCGCGGGTGTTCGACGTGGCCAGCGGCAAGCGGGTGGACGTGGCCGAGGTGCACACGCTTGCCGGCGAGGATGCGCGGGCCAGTTTCGACCTGCTCGCGGCCCGACTGCTCGATCTGTCGGGGGCGCCGGGCGAGGTGCAGACCGGTCTCGCCCGCGTGACGACCCCGTCTCTCGAGGCCTACCGTGCCTATCTGGCCGGCGAGGACCGGCTCAACCGGTGGGATCTGGGCCGGGCGCAGGCGGAATTCGAGCGCGCGGTCGCCATCGACACCACCTTCGGCCTCGCGTACTTCAAGCTGGCGCTCACCCGCGGCTGGATCGTGGGGATCCAGGATTCGCTGGGACAGCGATCCATCGACCGCGCGATGCTGTACTCGCAGTCATTGCCGGCGCACGATCGCGCCATGATCGGCGCCTACCGCACGTTCCTCCGGGGGCAGAACGCCGCCGCGCGGAATATCTACGAGCAGTTGCTGGCCAAGGACGCACAGAACGCCGACGCCTGGTACGGCCTGGGCGATGCGTGGTTCCATGATACGGCCGGGACCCCGGCCAGGAACCGGACCCAGTCGCTCCGCGCGTTCCGCCGGGCCCTCGAGCTCGAGCCCGATTACGCCCTCGCCTACGAGCACGTCCAGATGATGCTGTCGGAGGCCGGCCGTACCCAGCCGTTTCTCCTTCTGGTGACGCCCGATTCGTTCGCGAGCAATCAGAACCGCGACGGCAGCCCGCGCCTGGACAGCGCGGCGGCGGCTCCAGCGGTGGCGCGGGCCCGGGCCGCGGAGCTGGAATCGGCCCGTGCCTGGAGCACGGCGCAGCCGGCCACGCTCCGCGCGCACCTCGCGATGGTGGACGCCCTGCTGGCCTCCGGGCAGTATGACGAGGCCCTCGCGGAGGCGGCGCGGTTCCGTGCGGCCGATCCCGACAACCCGGAGGCGCCGTTCATCGAGGCGCGGATCCGGTTCGCGTCGGGAGACTCCGAGCGCGCCGCGACGGAACTCTCGGGGGCGCTCGACTCCCTCACGGCGCAGGATTTCGCGCGCAACCTGGACGCGCCCACAGTGGTCGGGCATCTGCTCGCCGGGGTGAACGTCTTCGCCTATCGGGGCGATCTCAACGGCGCGGCGCGGGTCATCGAGCTGGCCGACCGGGTCCGGCGCGAGGTGTTGCCCGGGATGACGCCGATGATGATGCAGGGCGAGGATTGGAAGCGCGGGTTCCAGGGCGACCTCTACGCGAGCGCGGGGGTCCCGGTCACCGTACTCCGGCGGATCTGGGAGGCGGCGGCCGAGGAGGCGCGCAGCGAACCGGCGGACAAGCGGAAGGAGACCCTCTCCCACGGCGCGGCCGCCGCCCTCGGCCTGTTCGTGGGCCCGGCCGCCGATCCGCGTCCGCTCCAGGAACTGCAGGCGATGATCGGGGAGCCCGCGCCGCGCGAGCTCCGGGCGCTCCTGGCGATCGCCGAACGCGATACGGCCCGGGCGCGGCGCACACTGGCCGAGCCCGATTCGGCCGTCCGGAAGTACGGATGGGGCTCGTTGCGTCCGCTGTATGCCCAGGCGCAATTCCTCCTGGGCGATTACGCCGGCACCATCGAGACGCTCCGGTTGTTCGAGCCCTCGCAGTTCAGCACCCGGGGCTTCGACTCCCGGTGGGGCATGCTCGGCCGCGTGCGCCTGCTCCGCGGCGCGGCGTTCGAGAAACTGGGCCGCCGGACGGAGGCCGAGCGCGAGTACGCGGATGCGCTGGCCCAATGGAAGGATGCCGACCCCGAGCTGGGGGTGTTCGTGCGGCAGGCGGAGGCTGGGCTGGCCCGCGTCCGGGGCCGGGGGTAGAACCGGTTATATTGGGGATGGGCCAGGTCCGATGGTCGCGGGTACTTCGGTATCCGAGGAAAGTCCGAGCTCCACAGGGCAGACTGCCAGGTAACTCCTGGGCGCCGCAAGGCGACGGTAGGGGCAACAGAAAGCAGACCGCCACTTTCGGGTGGTAAGGGTGAAATGGTGGGGTAAGAGCCCACCGCGCCGCTGGTAACAGCGGCGGCATGGCAACCTCCAGTCGGAGCAAGGCCAAATAAGCGGCGAGGTGCGGCCCGCACCGACCATCCCGAGCGCAAGCGAGGGAAGCCGCGGGTAGGCTGCTCGAGGCGGCCGGCGACGGCCGTCCCAGACAGATGACCATCCGCCCTTCGAGGCGAACAGAACTCGGCTTATGACCTGACCCCCGCCGCCCCGGCCCCCGGCCGGGGCGGCGCGTGCGTCCGTTCCGCCTGGCGCTTCTTCCTCATTCCCGAGGTTTCGATGTTCTCTCGCGTCACCACCGCGGCGTTCGCCGCCGGCCTCCTGGTCCAGCCGCTGGCGGCCGAGCCGCCCGCCCCGACCGTGACCAAATACCGGGTCACCATCTCCGCCCACTCGGTGGTCGACCTGTCCGCATTCGGCGGCGGATCGCAGGAGACGACCAACATCATCAGCGGGTTCTTCACCATCACCACCGCCGACACGACCGGCGGGCGCACGCTCCACGCCGTCCTCGATTCGATGCGCCTGGATTCCGTCAGTGTTGGCCGGGATGTCATGCAGTCGATGGCCGATTCCGCCAAGGGCGCCACGTGGCACGGGCTCGTGACGGCGAACGGCAACGTGCAGAACCTCACCGCGGTGACCGCGAACGCGGGGGCGCGGCAATTCGAAGGCGTCCTGGCCGCGTTCTACCCTCGCGGCGCCCAGGGCCGGAAGACGGGACAGACCTGGACGGACACCCTCTCGTACACCTCGACCAGCGAGCAGGGCACCACGACGATCACGAGCGTCACCACCTATACCGCTGCGGGAGAGGCGACCCAGGGGGGTGTGAAGGCGCTCAAGATCACCTCCACCGGCACCAGCACGACCACGGGGATGTTGAATCAGCCGGGTGGAGAGGCTCAGTTGGATGGAACCGGCACGACCGTCGGGACCTGGTACCTGACCCGGGATGGGCTCTACCTGGGTGGGCAGAACGACGGGAACAATGACATGACCGTCACGATGCCGACGGCTCCGATGCCGATCGCCGTGAAGGCCCGCACGACCATCACCGTCGCCAAGCTCTAGACCGGGTGCGGCGCTTTCTCCGATGGACCGCCATCGGCCTGGGACTCATCGTCCTGTGGCTGGTGGCGGTCTGGCCTCCCCCCTCCTGGTATCGCACCCACTGGCCGTCGGAGACGGCGTTCATGGACAAGCGGGAACGGTCGATGGGCGGATGGGCAGATGGGCGGATGGGCGGTACCCGCGCGCGCCGAGACGGCTTCCCCGCCACACGGTGGTACCGTCCTGTCTCCATCGATTCGATGTCGCGCTGGCTGCCGCGGGCCGCGATGATCGGCGAGGACAACCGGTTCCTCGAGCACAACGGCCTCGATTATTTCGCGATTCTCGAGGCGATGGGGTATCGCCGCGCGGCGTTCTCGTGGGATAATCCGCGCGACCGGGCGGAGATGAACCGGGCGCTCGGCAGAATCTGGAGCCGGCGGGACAAGCTGCGCGGCGCGAGCACCATCACCCAGCAGCTGGCCAAGAACCTGTATCTCTCACCGAGCCGGAATCCGTTTCGGAAGGTGAAAGAGGCCGCCACGGCCTACCGGATCGAGGCCGCGCTGAGCAAGCGCCGGATCATGGAGTTGTATCTGAATGTGGCGGAGCTGGGCCCGAACCTCTGGGGGGTGGAGGCGGCCAGCCAGTTCTACTTCGACAAGCGGGCCGCGCGGCTGAGCGCGGAGCAATCGGCGGCGCTGGTCGGGGCACTCCCGTTTCCGCTCTCCTCCAATCCCGGGTACCGGCCCGGACGCATGCGCTGGCGGCAGAACCTGATCCTCCGCCGCATGCGGGGTGAATCCATCATTATTCCGAAGGTGGATGAAACCGACATCGTGGAGTCACCACCGGCGCCACCGATCCCGATTCGGGAGTCGGTTCCCGCCCCGGAGAGTATCCCGGTGGACGGTGGGGTGGTGGAGCCGGAAGACAGTAACTAGGGCAGATGGGCAGATGGGCAGATGGGCAGATGGGCAGATGGGCAGATGGGCAGATGGGCAGATGGGCAGATGGGCAGATGGGCCGAAGGTCGTGCGAGCCGAGCGGTGAGTCCAGAGGGCACGCTTGTTAATGGCCCGGCGGACTCACTGCCGGTGAGCGCGGACGAGGGCCAGCGGGCCAAGCCGCGAGTTCACTCGCGCGAGCGGACGCCAGAGCTGCACGCGGTCCCACGGTCCGCCTGACCGCCTGACCGCCTGTCCGTCCGCATGAACTCCCCACCCGGATTCCAGTTCGGCCGACCGGCCGCGTTCGCCACCGCGATCGTCACATCCCGCACGAACTCCGCGTACTGGCGCGAGCCGTTGAGGTCCAGGGCGACGGTCTCATACTCGTCGCTCGGGCGGTGGTAGTGGGTACTCAGGTACTCCTTCACTTTCGCGTCGATGTATCCGGGAGGCTGGCCGACCCCGTCGGTGCCGAGCCCCATGTAAAGTGAAGGCACCCCGGCGACCGCGAACGGGAAGTTGTCCGCCCGGAGGAAGAATCCCTCCGTGGGGTAGGGATCCGGCGAGACCCGAAGCCCCATCTTCCCCGCGACCTCCTTCACCGGAACGACCAGCGAGCTCAACTCGATGCCGAGTGGCGCCGCATCGCGCTTCACGCCGAGCAGCTCGATGCCGTCGTCGAGATTGAGGTTGGCGACGATCCGGTCGGGCGGAACCGGCCCCTCGCAGACGTAGCCCCACGCGCCGAGCAGGCCCCATTCCTCGGCCGTGGTGAACAGGAAGGTGAGCGAGCGGCGCTGGGGGTGCGCGCCGAAGACACGTGCGAGCGCCAGGAGGGCGGTGACGCCCGAGCCGTCGTCGAGGGCGCCATTGTAGATCGAGTCGCCGTTTACCGGGCTGCCGACCCCGTAGGCGTCCCAGTGGGCACTCAGGACGACGTGCTCACCGGCCGCCGCGGCATCCTGTCCGGGGACGACGCCGATCACGTTGTGAGTGAGCACGGGGACTGGCACGGTCCGGAACCGGACATCGAGCCTGAGGCCGAGCCCGAGCGGCTTGAAGCCGGGCCGGGCGGCGCGGGCCAGAAGCTCCGCGAGCGGCGGCGACTTCGGCGGGAGCAGGGAGGCCAGCGTCGAATCCGCCAGGAGCCCCGTGAACCGCAGCGTGGAGCGCCGGGCCTGGTCCTCGAGCCGGCGGGATCCGGTGACCGGCGAGCGCGCGATCGAGCCGGCGGGCCGGACCCAGAGCACCCCCACCGCTCCCCGGCGTTCCATCTCCAGGGTCTTCTCGGTGGCCCAGGAGAAGCGCGAGGCCCGCACGCCATTGAACAGCGTGGTATCGCCTTCGACGCGGGGCTCGCCAAGCAGGGCCACGGCGATCTTGCCATGCAGGTCGACCCCGGCGAAATCGTCCCACCGGTAAACCGGCGCGTGTATCCCGTAGCCGACGAAGACCAGTTCGCCGCCCGTGTTGACGTCGCCATTCGCCGAGAAGTTCGCGAAGCGGATCTCGCGGCCGTGCTCCAGGGCGCGCGTCAGGCGCCCGGTGAGCCGCGCCTCGTTCGGCGAGGTGGAGTCGGCCCGGTGGGTCAGGATGGATAGCGGCTGGAGCCACGCGGTGTCGCGACCGGGACGGAGCCCGAAGCTCTCGAGCTGGCTCACGAGGTAGCCGGTCGTGAGTGCCTCACCGCGGGTGCCGGGGTAGCGGCCCTCGAAGAGATCGGAGGAGATGTACCGGAGCCGGGCGCCGAGCTCGGCGGCGGTGATGGCGAGGGAGTCGGGTGGGGCGGCGGCGGCCTGGGCGGACAGGCGGACGGACGGGAAGGCGGACAGGACCAAGAGAATAAGCAGGAGGGGCATGTAGACCTCTACGGCACGACAGGCGGTCGCGTTTCTGTCGGGCCCTTGGACGGTCACGGCGCTCACGGACCGCCTGTCCGCCTGTCCGCCGTTGCGCCCGTCAGTCCACCAATCGCAGCGGCATCACCAACGTGAGGAAGCTCGCCGGGTCATCCCAGCCCACCGGCTCGCAAGTGGCGGCCCGCTCGGGCGCCTTGAAGGTAAGCCGAACCTCGTCGGTCGGGATGAACTTGAGGATCTCGAGCAGGTAGGTCGCATTGAAGCCGATCTCAAGCGGATCGCCCTCGTAGGTGACCGTCAGCTCCTCCTGCGCCTCGCCCAGGTCGGGCGTCTGCACCGAGAGCTTGCACCCGCCGCTCGAGAAGGCCATGCGGATCCGGTGGGTCTGATCGCTGGCCACCGTGCTCATCCGGCGGAGGGCCGCGGTGAGCGCCGACTTGTCCGCCGTGGCGAACTTGTCGTTTTCCCGGGGGATGACCTGCTCGTAATTCGGGTAGGGCCCCTCGATGAGGCGGGTGAAGACCTGGGTCGTCGCGGATCGGAAACCGAGGTGGTTGTCGCTCCGGGCGATCTCCACCTGGTCGTCCGCACCGAAGAGGCGGCGGATCTGCTCCAGCGCCTTGGGCGGGACGATGAGATCGGCCTGGGCCTTGCTGCCCGAGACCGGCACATCCATCCGCGCCAGCCGGTGCCCGTTGGTCGCGACCATCCGCATCTTCTCGGGCCGGAGCTCCCACAGGACGCCGTTCAGGATCGGCCGGCTCTCCTCGGTGCTCGCCGCGAATGCCACGTGGCTGATGAGCTTGTGCAGCTCCTTCGCATCGCTCTTCCAGCCGCCGTCGAACTTGACCGTGGGGAACGCCGGGAACTCCTCCCGCGGAAGGCCCAGCAGCTTGAATTTCGACTTGCCGCACTCCAGGGTGACGCGCTGCTCCCCCGCCGCCGTGAACCGGATGCTGGCGCTGGGCAATTCCCGCACGATCTCGACCAGCTTCCGGGCCGGCAGCGTGATCGAGCCTTCCTGGTCCACGCTGGCGGGCACGGTCGTGCTGACCGCGATGTCCAGGTCGGTGCCGGACAGCCGGAGCCCGTCCTTCGTGGCTTCGAGGAGGATATTCGAAAGCACGGGCAGCGTCGTCTTGGCCGGCACGCTGGCCGCCACGGCGACGAGACCTTCCTGGAATTGTTCCCGCGTGATCGTGAACTTCATGCCGTTCCTCGGCGTGCTATGTATTTCACTACCTACTAGAGATTAATTGATATAGTAGTAGTAGTAGAGGGTCTGGATATGTGGACGGACCACGCAACCCTCGCCTCCGCTACGCAGTTATCGATTTTCCCACTGTCGACGCGCTGTGTGTGATGGGGAGACATCGGGGAGTTATCCATCGCATTCCCGATTCCCACAACTCCAACATGCGCCGCGCCGACTATTATGCGAACAACTCCTGCCGCGCCAACTCCACACGTTCCCTAAACGCGCGATCACGCGCCATTTGGCGCTCGACCTTGTCCACACTGTGAATCACCGTGCTGTGATCGCGCCCGCCGAACGCCTGCCCGATTTCCACGAGCTGCATCTGCAGGACTTCGCGCGCCAGAAACATCGCGATCTGGCGCGGGACGGTGAGCGTCTTGATGCGCGCCTTGGACCGCAACCCCTCGGGGGTCACTCCCCAGCGCCGGGCCACGACTTCCTGCACCCGGTCCACGCTCGGCATCGCCCGGGGAGCCGCGGCGGCCGCGTCCTCGCTCGCCCGAATCTTGTCCACCAGCGCCTCGCGGGCGAGCTCGATCGTGACCTCACGGTGCTTGAGCGAGGCGAAGAGGAGCAGCTTGATGATGCAGCCCTCGAGCTCCCGGACGTTCGACCGGACGTGCTCGGCGATGAACCGGAGGACGTCGTCCGGGATCGTGAGCTCCAGATGGTCCTGCTCCTGCTTCTTCTGCAGGATGGCGATCCGGTGCTCGAGGTCGGGCTGACCGATATCGGCCACCATCCCCCATTCGAACCGGCTCACCAGCCGCGCCTCCAGGCCCGGAATCTCCTTGGGCGGCCGATCCGAGGTCAGGACGATCTGCTTGTTGGACTCGTACAACGCGTTGAACGTATGGAAGAACTCTTCCTGGGTGCGTTCCTTCCCCTCGAGGAAGTGCACGTCGTCCACCAGGAGCAGGTCCACGTCAACCCGGTACCGCCGCTTGAGCTCGGGCGTGGTGCGTGAGTGAATACTCTCGATCACTTCGTTGATGAACTGCTCGGCGCCGACATACAGGACCCGGGTCGCCGGGTTCCGCTCGCACACGTGATGTGCAATGGCCTGCATCAGGTGGGTCTTGCCCAGCCCGGTGGCGCCGTAGATGAAGAGCGGGTTGTAGGTCTTGCCCGGCGACTCCGCCACGGCATGTGCGGCCGCGGCGGCAAGTTCGTTGGACTTGCCGATGACGAAGGTCTCGAAGGTGTACCGCTCGTTGAGCGGCTGCACATTCCGCGGGTCGACCGGCGGCTGGACTGCCTGGGAGGCAGGCGGTGCCACGAAGAAATCCATTTGAGGACGCTTCTGCCGGTCTTCCTGTACCCGGAACACGATCTCGGTCGCCTTGCCGAGCACGGGCTCGGCCAGCTTGGCGAGGAGGGTGGCGTGTTTGCTTTCGTTCCACTCGACCGCGAACTGGTCCGGGGCTCCGATGATGAGCTTGCCCTCGTCGAGAGCGATGGCCTCAGTCGGTTCCAACCAGGTACGGATCGTGTGGTCGGGCAGTTCGCGGTGCGCGTCCTCGAGGATGCGCTTCCAGACTTCCTTTGCGGACAGCTGCATCGGAGCTCGACGGGACGGAAGGAGTTCAATCAAGGGCGCACGATAGTACGGGCCCGTTGTGGAAAAGTCAATGCGAGGAAAGCGGGGAAGCGAGGAAGCGGGGAGGCGGGGAAGTCTTGACAACTGCAGAACGTGTTGATTGCCGACGGAAACCTCGGCGCCGCTGCGCGAAGCGGAGTTCGTCCACACGCGGTCGGACAGGCGGACAGGCGGACAGGCGGACAGGCGGACAGGCGGAAAGGGAACCGGCGCATGCACCACGCCACGAACCGTCATCCCGAGGGAGCGAAGCGACCGAGGGATCTAGCCGGCCTATCTCGTGGCTCGCGTTGTCTATCGAACTTCGATCGTGCGTCCAGTAGATCCCTCAGGCCTGCGGCCCTCGGGATGACGGATCGAAGTGCGGCCCTCGGGATGACGGAGGGCAGCAACACACTGTCCGCCTTTCCGACCCTTCCGTCTCTTCCGCCTCTTGGTCTGCTTGACCCAACCCTGACGCGGGATTAAGATTCCCGGCTCATTAAGTCCCATTCCAGGACCGAGTTATGAAGCCTTCGTATCGGCCGCGGAACAAGCGGCGCATCAACAAGCACGGTTTCCGCGCGCGGATGGCGACCCGCTGGGGTCGCGCGACGCTTTCCCGCCGGCGCAAGAAGGGACGGAAGCAGTTGACCGTCCGCATTCCGTCGAAGCACGGGGGTTCCTGACGCGCTCTGAGCGCTTCGCGCGGGCCAGCCGGCTCGCACGGGCGTCGGAGATCCGCCAGGTGCTCACCACGGGCCGGCGGAAGCGGCTGGAGCACCTGGATCTACTCTGGACGGACAATACGGCGGGCCACCCCCGGTTGGGACTGATCGTTCCGAAGTTCCAGTCCTCCGCGGTGGCCCGCAATCGTTTGCGCCGGCGGCTGAAGGAAGTCTGGCGGCGCGACCTGCAACGAACGCTGCCGGCGATGGACCTGCTGATCCGCACTCGGCGCGAGGCCTACCGCGCGACGTTCGCGGAATTGAAGGCGGAGTTGACGACGTGGGTGGAAATGATGGGGCGGGAAGGCGGGGAAGCGGGGAAGCGGGTCGGACCGTGAGTCCGCTGCACCAGCTCCCGCGACGGCTGCTCGTCCTGCCGATTCGTGGGTACCAACGGTTCATCTCGCCCGCCCTGCCGCCGAGTTGCCGGTTTTCCCCGACCTGCTCGCAGTACGCACTGGAAGCGATCACCAAGTACGGGGCGCTCAAAGGGTCGTGGCTCGCGATGCGCCGGCTGGTCCGGTGCCATCCGTTCCACCCGGGCGGGTTCGATCCCGTTCCCTGACACACGGATAGACTGACGCATGGATCGTCGATTCATCTGGGCCATCGTGCTGATGACGCTGATCGTCATGGCGCCGGCGGTGTTACTCAAGAAGGGCAGCGGGGCGGATGGGCAGTTGGGCGGCGGCCCCGCTCGGGTTCAGGACACTGTTCTGGCCCCGATCGACACACCCGCTGCCCCGCTGCCCATCAGCCCATCAGCCCCTTCCTCGGCCGCTCCCGCGCCCGAAGACTCCGTCCGCATCTACTCCGAGCTCTTCACCTATACCGTCAGCACCCGCGGCGCCCGGCTGATCGGGGCGACGCTTCCCTTTTACAAGAGCATGGCGCCGGCGGACAGCGCCCGTCCCGTCCAGCTGGTCCCGCCCGAGACCGACCTGCTCGGCCTAAGGCTGGTGCGCGGGGCCGACACGCTTCGGCTGGAGGACTGGTCCTTCACGCCGTCCACGACGGCGCTGTCGGTCGGTGGCCCGAGCACGGTGACCTTCACCGCGGCTGAGGGCGACGTGCAGGTCGCCCTGGAATACACCTTCCAGCCCGACGACTACCGGATCGGCGTGCGCGGGTCCGTCACGGGCATCGGCCCGAATGGGGCGCTCCTTCTCGTAGGCTTGGGCCCCGGATTTCGGAACACGGAGGCCAATCCCGGCGAGAACCAGCGCGAGATGGGCTTCGTCACGAAGGACCAGAGCGGCACCAGGCTCACGCGCCTGCAGTCACTGGACGCGGGCCAGACGCGGACGTTGAGCGGGCCGTTCGACTGGGTGGCGGTCAAGTCGAAGTACTTCGTCACGGCATTGCTCGCGTTCCGCGAAGGCGACCTCCCGGTGAGCGGCCTGACCGCCCAGCCCATCGTGGCGCCGGAGGAGAAGAAGCCTCACCACGCCGCGATCTGGCTCAGCTTCCCGGTTTCCGCCGAGGGCCGTTTCGGGTACGAGCTCTATGCGGGACCGATGGAGTACTCGCGGCTGGCCAAGGTCGGTCACGACTTCGATGACGTGAATCCGTACGGCTGGCCCGGGTTCCGGACCATCATCCGCCCGGTGGCGATCGGCGTCCGCTGGCTGCTGGTCTGGATGCACGACCACCTGAACCTCGCCTACGGAATGGTGCTGGTGTTCTTCGGGATCCTGGTCCGGCTCATCCTCTGGCCGCTCAACCAGAAGGCGATGCGCTCCACGATGGCGATGCAGGCCATCCAGCCCGAGCTGCAGCGCATCCAGGAGAAGTACAAGCAGGACCCGCAGCGGCTGCAGCAGGAGATGTTCAAGCTCTACAAGGAGCACAACGTCAACCCGTTTGGCGGCTGCTGGCCCATGCTGCTGCCGATGCCGGTGCTCCTCGCGCTCTTCTTCGTCTTCCAGAACACGATCGAGCTGCGCGGCCAGGCCTTCATGTGGCTGCCGGACCTGTCGCGGCCGGATCCGTACTACATCATCCCGCTCCTGATGGGCCTCTCGATGTTCGGCCTGACCAAGGTGGGTCAGCTCGGCATGCCGCCCAACCCGCAGACCAAGATGATGATGTACGTGATGCCGGTGATGATGACGGTGCTGTTCGTCAACTTCGCGTCCGGGCTCAACCTGTACTACGCGGTGCAGAACCTCGCCAGCATCCCGCAGCAGTGGCACCTGGCCCAGGAGCGGATGAAGCGGGGGCTGGCCACGCCTCCACCGGCGGCGGTTCCCACACCCGCACCGAAAAAGAAGAAGAAGGACTGAGACGCTCCTCGATCCGATAGCCGCCCTCTCCACCCCGCCGGGCCGTTCCGCGCTGGCGATCATCCGGCTCTCGGGATCCGGCGCGCTCGAGATCGCCGCGAGCGTGGTGGACGGGTTCCGTGCGGAGCCGCCACGGGAGATGCGGCTGGCGGCATTCCTCGCCGCTGACGGGACGGTGATCGATCGCGGGCTCTACACCGTGTTCCCGGCTCCACACAGCTACACCGGCGACGACCTGATCGAGTTCACCTGCCACGGCGGTCTGGTCGCGCCGGGGCAGCTGATGGCGGCGCTCTTCGCCGCGGGCGCCCGCCAGGCCCTCGCCGGTGAGTTCACCCGTCGGGCCGTGATCAACGGCCGGATGGACCTGCTGCAGGCCGAGGCGGTCGGCGACCTGATCGACGCCACCGCGGAGCGCCAGGCGCGGGCCGCGATCCACCAGCTCGAGGGTGGGCTCTCGCGCCGGCTGCAGGCCCTCCGGGAGGCGCTCCTCGAGGCGCTGGCACTCCTCAGCTACGATATCGACTTCCCCGAAGAGGACGACGGCCCCATCCCGCCGGCGCGCATCGCCGCGCACCTCCGCGACGTGGCCGTACGGGTGGACCGGCTGCTGGCCACCGCGCCCGCGGGCGAGCGGCTGCGCGAGGGCGCGCTCGTGGTGCTGGCCGGACCGCCCAATGTCGGGAAGTCCTCGCTGTTCAACGCGCTGCTCGGCCGCGAGCGCGCGATCGTCACCCCGACGCCCGGGACCACCCGCGACGCGATCGAGGCCCACACCGAGATGAACGGGTGGCCCGTGCGCCTGGTCGACACGGCGGGCCTGTGGGACGCGGCGGCCGATCTCGATCGCCTCGGTGTCGAGATGAGCCGGCGGTACCTGGCAGCGGCGGATCTCGTCGTGGCATGCGACGACGGATGGGCGGATGGGCGGATGGGCAGATGGGCAGGAGATGATCCTGTCGCAGGCGTCCCGCCCGAGCGGATGTTCCTGGTGGCCACGAAGTGCGACCTCCACAGGAATGAACCGCCCATCCGCCCATCCGCCCATCTGCCTGTCTCCTCAGTCACCGGCGAAGGCCTCGACACCCTCCGCTCCGCCATCGCCGAGCGGCTCTATGGCGACGGCACGGCCAATTACGCCGATGCGGAGCCGATGCTGACGCGGGAGCGGCACCGGGTGGCGCTCGCTCGAGCACGCGAGGAAATCGGCTCGGCCATCACCCAGCTCCCACCCCGCGGCGAGGCCGTCCTGGCCGCCCACCATGTGCGCGAGGCGGCGCGTGCAGTCGAGGAGCTGATCGGCTCGGTGGATGTCGAGGAGGTGTTGGAGAGGGTGTTTGGGAGTTTTTGTGTAGGGAAGTGAGCGGGTCAGGGGGGACAGCGGGTCGGAAGACGCCGAGTTGCGGTGCGGCCTTCACGGCGCACCCTCACGGGAGCGCCTAGCTCCGGTCTCACGACTCGGGCGCGCGGTAGCAATCACTTCAGAACTTCCAAGGTCCTGTGTTCCGGGTATCCGCGGATATGATCGGAGGCTTGAATTCGCGCCCCGGAATCGGAAAACCGGGGCCAGGCGCTCCCGTGAGGGTGCGCCGATGAAACCACGCGGAGCGTGGCAGATACGAAGAGCCTGTGAGGCCCGCCTCCCCGCCTGTTACCTTTTGCCAATGTCCCACTGGCACCCAGCGCTCGAGGCCGCGCGGGCTGCCGCAGATACTCCATCGCGAGCTCGCCGGTGCCTACGACGAATTCCGTGCCGTGGCCGATCTCGACCCGCCGGCGCCCGTGACTCCCGAAGCGCTGTACTGGGCCGGAGTTGCGGCCTACAGGCGGGACGACAAACCGCTCGAATTTCTGCGGGAGTACTGGGCGGAACTACGCGTCAGGTTTCCGGAGAGCCGGTGGTGGACGGCGGGGGATGTGTTTTGAATGGGTGGGCGGATGGGCAGATGGGCAGATGGGCAACAAGACGGACCGACGGACCGACTGTCCGACGATCATGGAGTCATGAATGGCCGACGAACCCAAGCGTGTCACCATCACCATCAAATCTTCGGGGAGCATTTCCATCGAGGGGGACGTCGTATTGCAGGATCGGGACGGCAACCTGATTCCGCGCCCGCCGGAGAAACACCCCGGGATCCTCAAGCTCTGCGCCTGCGGGCATTCGAAGAACAAGCCGTTCTGTGATGGGACGCATAACGAGTACAAGACGGACCCTACGCCACCCCCCTCGCCGCCTCCTCCGCAGCCTTGAACTCCTCCACGCCCGCGCGAAGCGCGCTGGGCAGCCCGCGCTCGTTGACCAGCGCCTCGGTCATCCGCCATCCCAGGTAATACCCCGCCCGTTCGGGAATGACCTTCCCCTGCACCAGCCGCGCCGCGGCGCTCATCCCGCCCGACATGTAGCGGAGCCGGAGGCCGAGTCCCGCCTGGTCGAGATAGGGCGTGATGGCCCGGCCGAGGAACGCTTCCAACTCCCGCAGCCGATTGTATTGCCGGCGCACGTAGCCGAGGTAATCGCTCATCCGGAACCCCGGCGCCACGGCCTGGGACGCGTGCACGGCGAGGCCCTCGTTGACGAGGTGCTCCCGGAGCGTCGCCCGGCTGCCCGTCTCCCAGTAGTCGTAGTAGCCGCCGGCATCTGCCACGAGGCGCCGGAGCTCGCTCGCGCTGTTGAGCGAGGTATACCGGACGGTGTGGGCGATCTCGTGGCCGACCCAGACCGGAATCAGGTCAGGCGACATGCCGAGTCCGTAGGTATCGGGGTTGGCTCGGCCGGTGAAGTGCTCGAGGCAGATGAAGATCACGCCGCGGCCGCCGACCACGAGCTCCCCCGCGTTCGCGGCCCCCATGCCGACCATCAGGTAACAGTCGGTGGGGCGGTCCACGCCCAGCAGGTCCTCGGCGCGCGCCAGCGCCTCCTCGACGGCCGGCACCACGTCCACGCTGGCCAGGAGCGCGCGGAGATCGCTCCGATCCGCGCTCAGCGCGCGGAGAATCACGTCCTGCGCGGTCGGGCTGTCGGGATCGAGGACGTAGTTCTGCCAGTAGGCGGAGAGGAACGGCTTGTGGGATTCGAAGTAGTGCCGGTAGGCCGCCTCGCGGTCCACGGCGTCGAGCACGGCGAGGAATTCGGGGACGAGATTGATGAGCACGCGCCAGAATAGGAAGAGACGGCGCGGTGTGCAAGTGGGGTTGACAAGAAACGATGGCAGATGGGCGGCCGGGCAGATGGGCAGTGGGTCCGATAACCGAATGGTTTCGTGGGAACTGCCCATCCGCCCATCTGACCATCCGCCCATCCCTTAATTCAGCTTCTCATTCTTCTTCTTCGAGATCTCGTTCAGGAACTTCCGCTCCTCCGGGGTCAGGCTCGCGATGCCCTGGGCGCTGATCTTGTCGAGGACGCGGTCCACTTCGGCGGCGACCGGGTCGCGCTCGGGATCGCGGCGGCGGGGAGGGCGGGCGGCCTCGTGCCGACCGCTCTGCACCATCACGGCCTGCTGAATCTGGCGGGGTCGCGGCACAGGCACGGGAGTCGAGAGCTGCTGGATCCGGAAGTACAGGTAGCCGACCATGGCGCCGCCCAGGTGGGCCAGGTGCGCCACGCCGTCGCCGGGGGCGAGGAGCGCGAATGCGAGATCGATGCCGACCAGCGCCATGACGAAGGTGCGGGCGCGGATCGGGATGGGAATCGGGAAGACCATCAACTCTGCGTCGGGCCACGACATGGCGAACGCAACCGCGACGCCCAGGATCGCGCCCGAGGCCCCGACGACCGGATACGGCTGCATGAATGACAGACCGAGCGAGAGTACCGCTCCGCCGAGGCCGCAGGCGAGGTAGAACAGGATGAACTGGCGGCCCCCCATCCGCTGCTCCACGGGCCGGCCGAGGAAGTAGAGCATCAACATGTTGAACGCGAGGTGCAACACCCCCGCGTGGACGAACATGTAGGTCAGGAAGGTCCAGGGACGGCTGACCGCGGAGGCGAGGGACGGATAGAAGCCGAGCGCCGGGGTCAGGGCGGGGAACAGGGTCATCAGGAGCAGCAACACGACCGCGTTGGCGGCAATGAGCCGCCAGACCCAGGGGGTGGGGCGCTGCGCTTCGAAGAGGCTCATGGGACCTACTCTTGGGACTCGCTTCCCAGGATCCGCGCCGACTGGCAGATCCTGTCACACAAGTCGGCAAATTCGATGCCCGCCGCCCGGGCCGACTGAGGCATGAGGCTCGTGGCGGTCATCCCGGGCAGGGTATTCACCTCTAAACAGAAGAGCGCGCCCTCCGGTGTCAAGCGAAAATCCACCCGGCTATACCCCCCCAGCTTGAGGGCCCGGTGGGCCGCCAGCCCCAGCCGCTGGCATTCGGCGGTGAGCGCCGGGGAGATGTCGGCCGGGAAGATCTCCTGGGACATCCCCGGAGTGTACTTGCATTCGTAGTCGAAGATCTCGTGTTGGGGGATGATTTCTCCCACCGCGAGGGCCTCCCCGTCGAGGATCCCCACCGTCAGCTCCCGGCCGGGGATGAAGGCCTCGATCAACACCTCTTCGTCGTACCGGGCGGCGACCGAGATGGCGGGCTCGAGTTCGCCGGCCTGGCGCACGATGCTCAGACCCACGGTGCTGCCCTCACGCGACGGTTTCACCACCACAGGCCATCCGAACCGCCGCTGCACCTCGGTCACCGAGACCGGCGCCATCACCCAGTCGGGCGTGGCCACGCCCGCGGCCCGGAAGAGCCGCTTCGAGATGTCCTTGTCCATTGCGATCCCGCTCGGCATCGGTCCGCTGCCGGTATACGGCCGGCCGATGATCTCGAGCAGGGCCTGGATAGTGCCGTCCTCGCCGGCGCCGCCATGCAGCGCCAGGAAGATCACGTCGGCCTCGCGGACGACGGGCATTTCCCCCAGGCCGGAGACCAGGAGGCCGCGCTCCAGGGCCAGGAGCCGCTCGAGCGTCGGCGGCGTGGTACCGACCGTCGCGCTCAGCTCGCGAGACTCCTCCGCGGCCGGGATGTAGCCGCGCGCGGTGTCCACCACCGACACTTCGTGCCCGCAGCGCCGGAGCGCCGCCACCACCTGCACGGCGGAGGCCAGCGCGACGTCGCGCTCGGAGGAGGTACCTCCCGTTAGTACGGTGACTTTCAAATAGCCCCCAGGGGGAACGAGGACTGGGGACTGAGGACTGAGAACACTTCGCCCTCAGTCCTCAGTCCTCTTACCTCGTGCCTATCATCTCCCGCAGCACATCGTATCGACTCACGATCCCCACCAGCTTCCCGTCCTTGAGCACCAGCGCCGCGGGGCTCTCGCGGGTGAGCATCGGCGCCAGGCGATCGGCGGGGAAGCCGCCGTCCACCACCGGCAGCGGCTGCTCCATGACCTCGCGCACCGGCCGGTCGAGCAGCGCCGGCTGGGCCAGGGCCTGTGTCATCAGCGATGCCTCGGTCACCGTGCCGACCGACTCCCCATCCTCCAGCACCGGAATCTGGCTCACGTCCCAGGTGCCCATGAGGTTCAGCGCCTGGCGCACCTGTGCGGCGGGCGCGACGCTCACCAGCGCCGGCTGGTCGCCGACCCGGCGGGCCAGCAGATCGGCCACCGTCACCCGCGCGGCCTCGAGCAGCTGATTCTCCTGCATCCACTCGTCGTTGAAGAGCTTGCTCAGGTAGCGCTCGCCGGTGTCGGCCAGGATCGTCACGACGCAGGCCTTGGGGTCGTCCACCTCGCGGGCGATCTGCAGCGCGAGGGCGACATTAAGCCCCGCCGACCCGCCCACCAGCATCCCCTCCTCCCGCGCGAGCCGCCGGGCCATGGCCATCGCCTCGCGGTCCGGCACCTGCCGGAACTCGTCGATGTACTCGAAGAGGATCGTGGTGGGAATCTTGTCGCCGCCGATGCCCTCCACCTTGTAGGGGGCGCCCTCGCCCATCGTCTTCGTCTTGCTGTAGCCGGTGTAGAGCGAGCCCACGGGATCGCCGGCGATGACGCGGATCTTCGGGTTCTTTTCCTTGAGGAACTTGCCGGCGCCGCTCACCGTGCCGCCGGTGCCGGCGCCCGCCACGAAGTGGGTGACCTGCCCCTTGGTCTGCTCCCAGATCTCGGGGCCGGTCGTCTGATAGTGGGCCTCGGGGTTCACCGGATTGTAGAACTGGTTGGCCAGGACCGCGCCCGGGGTGTCCTTCACGATCTGCTTGGCCTTCATCACGTAGTTGTCGGGATGATCCGGCGGCACCGCGGTGGGCGTGATCACGACATCCGCGCCGTAGGCCTTGAGCAGCCGGACCTTCTCCTGCGACATCTTGTCGGGCATGGTGAAGATGCAGCGGTACCCCTTGAGTGCGGCCGCGATCGCGAGCCCGACACCGGTATTGCCGCTCGTCCCCTCGACCACCGTGCCGCCGGGCTTGAGGTCGCCCCGCCGCTCCGCATCCTCGATGATGGCGAGCCCGATCCGGTCCTTGACCGATCCGCCGGGATTGGCGTATTCGGCCTTGCCGTACACCGGGGTCCGCACGCCGGCGCCCACGCGACCGAGGCGGATGAGCGGCGTCCAGCCGATCGTGGCGAGGACATCGGCGTAGGGCGTGAGATGCGGGGGGGTCACGGAGTCGGCCCTCCGGTGCCGGGATGCCGGAAGTGAATCGGCTGCAGGAACAGGCTCGCGATGGCGACGCCGTTCCGCTTACCCGGCGCGAACCGGAGCTGGGGCGCCGCGGCGAGCGCGGCGGAATCGAGGGCGGGATAGCCGCTCGATTCCTGGATCTTCGTGGAATCCGACACCAGCGCGCCGGTGGAGTCGACGAAGAGCCGGAGCAGCACGGTGCCCTCGATCCCCTGGTCATAGAGGGCCGGCGGATACTCCACCGGCGGCTCGGGGTTCAGGGCCACCGGGGCCTGCTCCTTCGGGGAGTCGCCACCCGCCAGCGCGCCCGGCAGCTTGACGACACCGGAATCGCCCCGGGAACAGGCGGCGAGCAGCATTAGCGCGATGATTCGCTTCACGAAGTCTCCGAAGTTCGAGCTTCCAGCATGGCGCGCCGCCTCACCCCCTTTCCCCCTCTCCGTATGACGGAGAGGGGGAACGCAGGATGAATTCGGATCGCTCGCCCCCCTCTCCGCCGTGCGGAGAGGGGACGGGGGTGAGGCTGCTACTCCGCGCGCTTCTTCAGGTCCGCCAGCCGTACCAGCGCCTCGAGCGGCGTCATTGCATCCACATCGAGCGCGCGGAGCTCCTCCAGCGCCGGATGCGGAGGCTGGGGCGCGGGCGCCTCCCCGAAGAAGCCGAGCTGCGTGGGGTCGGCCGGGCCGGGCGGGGCGCCCTCGACGACCCGGTGATCGCCCTCGAGCGTGCCCAGCACCTCGCGGGCGCGATTCACCACCCGGTCGGGAAGCCCCGCCAGCTGGGCCACGTGGATGCCGTACGAGCGATCCGTGCCGCCGGCTTCGAGCCGGTGCAGGAAGACGACGGTGCTCCCGGTCTCGCGGACCGCCACGTTCAGGTTCCGGGCGTGGGCCAGGCGCTCCGGCAGCTGCATCAGCTCGTGATAATGCGTGGCGAACATGGTCTTGCAACCGACCCGGTCGTGCAGGTGCTCCGTCACCGCCCAGGCGATCGCGACGCCGTCATAGGTGCTGGTGCCCCGGCCGATCTCGTCCAGCAGGACCAGCGAGCGTGCCGAGGCATTGTGCAGGATCGCGCTCGTTTCCGCCATCTCCACCATGAAGGTCGACTGCCCGCGCGCCAGGTTGTCGGACGCGCCCACCCGGGTGAAGAGCCGGTCCACGACGCCGATCTCCGCCGCACCCGCCGGCACGAACGCGCCCATCTGGGCCAGCACGACGCAGAGCCCGATCTGCCGGAGGATGGTGCTCTTGCCGGCCATGTTGGGCCCGGTGACCAGCAGCACGCGCTCCCCTTCGCTGAACAGGACGTCGTTCGGGATGAATGCCTCGCGCGGCATCATCCGCTCCACGACCGGATGCCGGCTGGCCCGGAGCATCAACCCGAACCCGTCGGTGACGACGGGCCGCACGTAGCGCCCGTGCACCGCCCGCTCGGCCAGGGCGCTCCACACGTCGAGCCCGGCCAGCGCCCGCGCCGTCCCCTGCACCCGTGTCACCTGCGCCCCGATGCGCTCCCGGAGCGCCGCGAACAGCGCCGCCTCCCGCGTTCCCACCCGCTCCTCGGCGCCCAGTACCCGCGCCTCGTACTCCTTCAATTCGGGCGTCACATACCGCTCGGCGTTGGCGAGCGTCTGGCGCCGCTCGTAGTCCGGCGGCACCCGCGCCGACGTGCGCGTGGGTGATCTCGAGATAGTACCCGAAGACCTTGTTGAACCCGACCTTGAGCGAGGGAATCCCGGTCCGCTCGCGCTCGCGCTGCTGCAGCGAGGCGATGTACTGCTTTCCGCCGTCCCGGAGGTCGCGGCACTCGTCGAGCTCCGCGTCGTAGCCCCGGCGGATGACGCCACCATCCGTGAGCGTCACCGGCGGCCGCGCCTCGAGCGCGGCGGCCAGTTCCTGGGCCAGGTCGGTGAGGAGGTCGAATCGCTGCTCGACCTTGACCAGTGCCGCGCTCCGCTCGCGGCCCGAGAGCCCGCCGAGCCCTTCGAGCACGTCCGGCAGCCGGAGGAACGAATCCCGGAGCGCGCCCAGATCGCGCGGGGTCGCGCGGCCGGCCGCGGCCCTGCCGGCGAGCCGCTCCACGTCGCGCACGCCTTCGAGCGCCTCGCGGAGCCGGGCCCGCCCCCGCGTATCCTGCACCAGCGCCTCCACCGCGTCGAGCCGCTCGTTGATCCGGGCGGGATCGCGAAGCGGCGAGAGCAGCCAGGCACGGAGCATTCGCGCGCCCATCGGCGTCACGGTCGCGTCGATCGTCTCGAGCAGGGTGACGCCGCGGGCTCCGGCGCGAAGCGGCTCGACCAGCTCGAGATTCCGGCGGGTCATCTCGTCGAGCCACAGATGATCCGCGGAGCGGCGCACGGTCGGTCGGCGCAGGTGCTTGAGCCCGCCGGGCTGCAGCTCGGAGAGATAGCGAAGCAGGGCACCGGCGGCGCCGACCGCGGGATCGTCGTCGGACACGAGGCCCAGCCCGTCGAGCGACGCGAGATTGAAGCGCCGGGCCAGCTCCTCCCGCGCGAGCACGGGATCGAACTCCCAGCGCTCGCGCGCGGTGCGCATCACGCCGTCCTCGAGTGCGAGGGTCACATCGGCCGGCATCGCGACCTCGGCGGGCGCCAGGCGGCTGAGCGCCTCGGCGAGGGCATCGGCGGGGAGGGTCTCGAGCAGGAATTCGCCGGTGGAGAGATCGGCGGCGGCGATGCCAACAATGTCCGCGGCTGAAGCCGCGGCTCGGCCCGCTGCCCCGCATGCCACCGCGACCAGATAGTTGTTCCGCCCGCCGGCGAGCCAGCCGTCTTCCAGCAGCGCGCCGGGGGTGACGGTCTCGATCACCTCGCGGCGGACGAGGCCCTTGGCGAGCTTCGGGTCTTCGACCTGCTCGCAGATCGCGACCCGATGGCCGGCGCCGACCAGCTGGCGGAGGTAGTCGGCGGCCGCCTTGACCGGGACGCCGGCGAGCGGCACGCCGTC
The DNA here is from genome assembly GCA_963817575.1 of uncultured Gemmatimonadales bacterium. Lineage (GTDB taxonomy): Bacteria > Gemmatimonadota > Gemmatimonadetes > Gemmatimonadales > GWC2-71-9 > DASTCF01. Next base: position 16,865 of record CAWFOY010000016.1, on the reverse strand, counting down.
GCCGCGGGAGGTGAGCGTGATGTCCAGCAGCTTGGCGGCGAGTTCGGCGTCGTCGAAGAACATCTCGTAGAAATCACCCATCCGGAAGAACAGGATGGCGTCCGCGTGCCGCGCCTTGATCTCGCGGTACTGCAGCATCAGCGGGGTGTTGAGCGCGTCGGCCACGGGCGATCGGCTACGGGGCCACCACGAAGGGGCTGCCGCCGAACTTGTCCCTGATCCTGACCACCGCGGTATCCGCCGCCGCGCGGGAAGGGAATCCCATCACCCGCACCTTGAAGACGTTGCCATCGCGAACGACGGATGACCGATACCCCGCTTCCGCGAGCCGGGCGCCGAGGTCGTTGGCGGAAGACTCCTTCGAAACCGACGCGACCTGCACCGCGAAAAGGCCCGCGGCTGAAGCCGCGGCTGGGCCCGCATCCCCGCCGAGGTTCTGCGGTGGCGACACCTGATCGAGGCCCGGCGCATCGCAGCGCGCGGCGAGGAAGGTGAGCTGGTTCTTCATCTCGATGTCGTCGCCCGCGACCTGGAGCCCGCGGGTGATCCAGCCGCACGCGTCCGCCGGTTTGTTGAGATCGAAGTAGCTCCGCGCGGCCCAATAGCTCGCGACCGGCATCAACTCGCTCGAGGGATTGTTGGCGCGAAGCTGGTCGAGGCTCCGGGTGGCCGCGGCGTAGTCTCGGGTGGCGTAATCCATCTGGGCCAGGCGGAGCAGGGCGTCGTCGCTCCACTCGCTGACGGGAAACTCCACCGCGACCCGCCGGAACGCTGCCTGCATCTCCGCGGCGGTCCGCGCGATGGTGCCCTGGGTGTAGAGCACCTGCGGATACAACGGATCGGAGGTCGGCGTCTGGGCGAGGAGCCGGGAGACCGTCGCCCGCGCGGAATCGCTTTGGCCCTCGGCGGCGAGCTGGACCGCGGCCCGGAGCCGGGGGTCGGTCTGGCCGACGAGCGGCGCGGCGGTTACGAGCAACAATGCGGCGAGAATATATGGCTTCAACTGTCCTCCGAACCTCTATGGGCAGTCCTGAATTTCGTGTCTTCATATACAACTACGCTTTGGAGCGCGCACCAGCGGCTCGCCCGCCACGACGAATCCGTCATCCCGGGGGCCGGAGGCCCGAGGGATCTTGCCACCGCCCAACCGAACCATGTCAGACGCGGCCGGGGCCGGGGCGTTGGCCGGCAAGATCCTTCGGTCGCTTCGCTCCCTCAGGATGACGGGTTAACACATTACCTTCCGCCCGCCTGTCCGCCTGTCCGCCTGTCCGCCTGTCCGCCTGTCCGCCTGTCCGCCTGTCCGCCTGTCCGCCTGTCCGCCTGTCCGCCGGCTATACGCTCGCCAGGATCCGCAGCACCAACTCCTGAATCACTCCCGTATCGTCCGCGATCCGCGTGCTCTTGAGCGCCTGGTCCGCCTCGAGCGCGGCCTTGAGGGCGCGGCGGAGGTCGGCGGCTGGCCAGCGCTCGGCCCAGCGACAGAAGTTACCGACTTCATCCCCCCACTGGCCGATCCCGCTCGGGCGCGCGCGTCTGAGCGCATCCCACATCGCCTCGTTGAGCTGGCGGCCACGCACCTTCCGGTCGATATGCGCGCGGGCCACCGCAGTGGCGGTGAGCGAGGTGCCGAGCAGGATCACGAGACGGACACCAGTCACGCCGGCCTGCGCCAGCACCACCGGCACCAGGTCGAGCGCCTTCTTGGCGTCCCGTTCGAGCACCGCGTTGCGCCAGTCGAGCGGGGTCTCGCCGTAATGGACGCCGACCATGTCGCCCACCCGCTCGGCACTGACCGGCCCCTCGTGCACGAGGCCGGCGAGCTTCTGCAGCTCGGAGCGGAGCGCGGCCAGATCGGTGCCGACCGACTTGAGCAGGTGCTCCGCGGCGCCCTCCCCGAACTCGACGCCCAGCCGCTTGGCCTCTCGCGCCAGCCATCGCGCCGCCGCATCGGGCTCGAGCTCCTCGAACTCGACGGTGTACGCGTGTTTCGAGATGTCCGTGTCCGGCTTGTCGTCGCGCGCCTCGGCGGCGGCGCCCTGCACCAGGATGAGCACCGTCTCTGGCGAGGGCCGCTCGAGATACTTGAGCACGGCCGTCTTGCCCCGGGTCTTCCGCTTCCAGGCCTCGACGTCCTTCACCACGACGACACGGCGGTCGGCCATCATCGGCAGGGTGGAGCAGAGGGAGAGCACGTCCTCGGGCTCGAGCTGGCCGGCCGAGCGGATGTCGAGATTAAAGTCGCGCAGGCCGGGATCGAGCACCTTGTCCAGCACCGCCGCCGTCGCCTCGTCCTTGAGCACATTCTCGGCGCCCAGGAAGTAGTAGGCGGGGGCCAGCTTCCCGGCCTCGAGGGCCTTGGTAAAGGTGCCGTATTTGTGGACGGACATGGGGCGGAATCTAGCGGATTCTGAGGGGAGATGAGGACTGAGGACTGAGGACTGAGGACTGAGAATCAGCAGGCGATCACCCGCCCTCAGTCCTCAGTCCTCGTACCTCAGTCCTCAGTCCTCAGTCCCTCCTTATCTTCTGCCATCCACCATCATCAACCCCACCAGCGTCTTCGCATCCCTGATCCCCCCGCCCCGCACCATCCGCATCGCCTCGCTCCAGCGCACCTCGTGCAGCTCCATGAACTCGTCCTCTTCCCGATGGTGCTGGCCGGGGGTGAGGCCGGTGGCGAGGAAGAGGTGAATGACCTCGTCGCTGAATCCGGGCGTCGTCACGATGCTGGTGAGCCGCACCAGGTGGGCCGCGGTGTAGCCGGTCTCCTCGGTCAACTCGCGCGCGGCGGCGCGCTCGGGGTACTCCTTCTCGCCGGAGTCGAGCCGCCCCGCCGGGATCTCCCAGATCCAGCCGCCGGCCGCGTGGCGGAACTGGCGGATCAGCAGCACCCGGGGATCGATCGCCGATAGACTGTCCAGCATCGGCACAATCGCCGACGCGCCCGGGTGGCGCGCGATGTCGAGCGTCCCGGTGCTCCCGTCGGGGAACTCGACGGTGTCCTCGTGAAGTCGGATGATGTGGCCTTGATGGAGCAGAGTGGTGGAGATCAGGGACATTGAAACTCCGAAGGCGGACAGGCGGACAGGCGGACAGGTGGACCGGTCTTCCAAGGCGACCGTCAGCCCGAGGGCCGGCCGGCCCGATACAGCATGTCACCCCAAGTTCGAAACCCGATGAAGATAGCCAAACCTACTGACCGCCTGTCCGCCTGCCCGCCTGTCCGCCCACTGCTCCGTATGTCGCATACCCCGCCCTCCGAATCACCGTCCACCCGATGAGCGCGCCGGCGATCTGCACCAGCGGGTCGGTGATGTCCACGAGCCGTTCCTGGATCACGAGCTGGGACGCCTCGGTGGCGAGCGCGAGCCAGACCGCCGGCCAGAGCCCGCTCAACCAGCCACTTGACCGAAGCGGCCAGACGGCGAGCAGGGCGCCGAGCGGAAAGTACAGGAAGAAAGGGGCCATCACGTCGACCACGCTGAAGACGTCCACCCGCATCCCCAGGCTCTCGAGCGGAATCCACCAGGTGCCGGTGAGCTGCTCGGCGATGGGCTTCAATTCCGGGATGTACGGGCGCAGCGCCCATAGCGCGATCACCACCGCGTAGGCCCGGATGAGGAACCTGGGCCGCGCGGCGCCGCGGTACATCTGCGTGAGGGTCGGCAGCGTGCGCTCGGCCACGATCGCGCCGATCGCGATGCTCAACCCGTGCACCAGTGCCGAGCCCACCACGATCTCCTGGCCGAGGAGGCCGTGGCCCAGCTCGGCGAGAATGGAGAGCAGGAAGCCCCAGGCGATCGTGCGGGCACGGGCGCCGGCGTAGGAAAGGCCCGACTCCGAGAACGCAGCCACGGCGAGCGCGCCCGCGGGAAGGAAGAGGAGGAGGTCCTCGATCGGCCAGTGGAGCGCCGACTGCCAGGTGAAGTGGGCGAGGGAAGCGTGCCAGCGCCCGGCGAGTCCCGACGCGTGCGGGAGCTCGGTCTGGCGGAACAGGGGCACCCACGCCTCGAGGGTGCAGGCGATGCCGTAGGCACCCGCGAAGGTGAGCGCGGGGATCCCGACGAACGACTTGGCGCCCCGGCGCGTGCTCGCGAGCCGGACCAGGAGCACCAGGCCGAGCGCGCCGGCGAACGCGCCGACGGTGTTAGTGAACAGGTCGAGGGGGCTCGCGTTCCGGACCGGGGAGAAGAGTTGCGCCGTCTCGACGAAGAGACTGATCGCGGCGCCGGTCAGGGTGGCCTGGACCAGCGCGGAGGTGGCGCGGCCCGGCCCCGACGTGATCATCCAGACGGCGCCCCACCCGGCGAAGAGGGCGAGGTTCCGGAGCCCGTCGACGGCGTCCCGGCCGCCGATCTCGGGGTGAAAGAACTGATCGATCCGGTCGCCGAGGTGGGAGGGGTCGAGGTCGAGCGCGAGCCGCGACAGCGTGGCCAGAAGGAGAATGCCGAGGTACGCCAGCCGGGCCGGAAAGCGGGCGCGGGAGAGGTGGGTCTTGATCGAATCAGGCACGGGGCGCGTCTACTCCCCCGTCGCTCGCTCCACGGGCCCGCCGTCCGGACCCACCACCGTCACCTGGCCCAGGTTGAGCGCCTCGATGCCGGGGCGGATCTTGGCCAGGTCGCCCACCACCACCGTGATGAAGTGCTCCGGATGGAGATACTGCTCGGCGACGCGATTCACGTCGGCGGGAGTGACCGCGCCGATCTTCTGCTGGTATTCGCTGATCTCCGAGGCCGGCATCCCGAAGAACGCGAGGTCCGCCAGCTCGTTCGCGACGTTCTGATTGGTCTCGATCCGCCGGGGGTAGGCGCGCACGATCGCCCCCTTGGCGAATTCCACCTCTTCCGGGGTCGCGGGCCGCGAGCCGACGATGTCCTCGAGCTCGCGGAAGAATTCCACCAGCGCGCTGTCGGTCTTGGCGGTGACGACACCCGCGCTCGCCATGAAGGGCCCCGGCCCGCGCCGGTAGCTCCACGCGCTCCGGGCGCCGTAGGTGTAGCCCTGCTTCTCGCGGATATTGAGGTTGATTCGGCTGTAGAACTGCCCGCCGAGCACGAGATTCATCACCTGCAGGGCGTAGTAGTCGGGATCGCTCGAGCGGGCGGCCCCCGCATGGCCGATCCGGATCTCGCTCTGGGCCGCGCCGGGCTTGTCGACCAGCAGGACGGTGCGGGCCTTCACCGGCGGTGCGATCGGCGCTGGGCTCGTCGGGGTTGCGGTGATGGTCTCGCCACCCTGCCAGCGCTCGAACGCGGGCCTCGCGAGCTCCGCCGCCTGCGTGGGCGAGACGTCCCCCACGACGATGAGCAGGGCGTTGTTCGCGCGATAGTAGCGCCGGTAGAACTCGGTGATGTCGTCCCGCGTGAGAGCAGTAATCGACTCGATCGTGCCGTCCACCGGATGCCCGTATGCGTGGTCCGCACCGTATACCGCCTGCTCGAAGACGCGCGTGGCGACCACGACCGGCTGGTCCTTCCGCGCGGCGAGGGCGGTGAGCCGGGACTTCCGGTCGCGCTCGACCTCCTCCACGGAGAACGCCGGTTTCGAGACCAGCTCGCCCATGAAAGCGAACGCCGAATCCGCCGTCGCGCTCAGCGACTGCAGGGTGATCGTCGTGCGATCCGCGTCCACGGATGTGTTGAGCTGGATGCCGTAGCGCTCGTAGGCCCGGGTGAACTCGAGCGCGGAGCGCTCGCTGGATCCCTCGTCGAGCAGCCCGGCCGTGACGTCGGCGAGGCCGGGCTGGGTGCCATCCTGCGCGGCCCCGGCCTTGATCACGAGGACGGCATTGATGACGGGCAGCTCGTGGCGCGAGACGATCCAGATCTCGAGCCCGTTGGGAAGGGTCTGCCGTTGGACTTCCGGCGCCTGGATGGTCGGCGTCGTGCCCGGCGGGCGGGACCTTCGAGCGGTCGAGCTCCTGGGCGCTTGCAGCGGAGGCAACGGCGAGAGCCGCGAGGCCGGCCAGGCAGGTGATGCGTGCGGTCGGGTTCATGGGGTCGCCTCCCCCTGCCGGGCTTCGAGGTCACGACGGCCGTTCGGCACGACGGAGACGGCCACCCGCGGACGATTGACGAGGTACCGCCCGGCGACGCGCTTCACATCCGCCGCAGTCACCCGGCGATAGCGGGCCAGGTCCTCGTTGAAGAGGTCGGGCTTGCCGCGGAAGGTCGCGTACCGGTTGAGCCGGTCGGACTTGCCGGCCACCGACGCCAGCGCGTACACGAACGTCGCCTCGGTGCGGGTGATCGCCTGCTCCAGCTCGGCGGGGGTCGGTCCCTCAGCCGCGAGCCGGTTCAGCTCCTCGTCCACTTCGCGCTCCAGGTGGGAGAGGTTGGCTCCCTCGCGCGCGGTGACCACCACCGAGAAGGTGCCGGCCGCTTCTGCCGGATTGGCGAAGACGTTCACCGACTGCGCCGCCTGCTCCCGGTAGACCATCCGCTCATTGAGGCGCCCGGTCTTGCCGCCGCCGAGAATGGTGGCGAGCACGCCGAGCGGCGCAGCATCGCGGTGCCAGTCCTCGACCGCGGGCCAGGCGAGATTGAGCCGCGCCAGCGTCACCCGGTCCTCGAGCGTCTCGCGGACCGAGGCGCCGAGCTCGGCGGGCCGGGGCACCGGACGCTTCACGGGGGCACCGGCGGGGATCGGGCCGAAGTACCGCTCCACGAGGCGCCGCACTTCCGACGGGTTTACGTCTCCCGCCACCACCAGCGAGGCGTTGTTCGGGGCGTACCAGGTGCGGAAGAAACCCTTCACGTCCTCCAGCGAGGCGGCGCTCAGGTCCTCCTGGTAGCCGATCGTGGGCCAGTGGTACGGGTGGTCGGGCGGGTAGAGCAGCTCGTTGGTGCGGATGCCGGCCAGGCCATAGGGACGGTTCTCGTAATTCTGCCGGCGCTCGTTCTTCACCACGTCGCGCTGGTTGTCGAGCTTGGCCTGGGTCATCGCATCGAGCAGCCAGCCCATCCGGTCGGCCTCGAGCCAGAGCACCCGCTCGAGGTAATTCGAGGGGATCGTCTCGAAGTAGTTGGTGCGGTCGGTGTTGGTGGAGCCGTTGAGGGTGCCGCCGGCGTCCTGCACCAGCTGGAAGTGCTGGTCGTCCCCGACATTCGCCGAACCCTGGAACATCATGTGCTCGAACAGGTGGGCGAATCCTCGGCGGCCAACCGCCTCGCGGCCGGAGCCGACGTGATACCAGACGTTGACGGAGACCACCGGCGAGGAATGATCCTCGTGGATGACGACGGTGAGCCCGTTCTTGAGCTTGTAGCTCTCCGCCGGGACGGAGAGCGATTGGGCCCGAGCCGCGGAGGGAACCAGGAGCAGGGCGGCGAGGAGGAGTCGGCGCATATGACACACAGAGTTGGGGGTGAGCGGAATGTAATAGGCGAGAGAGCGGAAGGACGGCACGACGGGTCGGGTGGTTGCGGTCCGTCGCTCCGTCGGTCCGTCGTCCCGTCGGCCTGCCCGCCTGACCGCCTGCCGCCTGTCCGCCTCACATCCCGCGCAGCACCTCATACAGCCGCACCATCGCCCAGGTGTCGCGTTCGCAGTAGGCCAGCAGATCCGCACGGAGCTTCGCGGCCTCGGCCGGTTCGAGCGGCGTGTCCCCATAAAGGAGACGAGCCAGCTCGAGCTGGGCCATCCCGCCGTCGGTGATGGCGAGCCCCGCGTAGGAGGTGTCGGGCACCAGCGTGGGGAGCACCACCTTGAGCGAGAACGATCCCCTGAAGTCGGAGTGGTAGACGTGGTTGTACACCACCGGCTCCAGGTCGACGATGCGGCCGTGCAGCTGCATCAGCGGCTCGGCCAGTTCCGGCACGGCCTCCGCGAGCCCCTGGACGCAGCCCCGCTCGAAGCTCGCGTGATACGCCACGACGGCGCCGGTTCCGGGGCACGCGTCGAGCAGCGCCTCCGCGAGCCGCGCGCGGGGATCGGCGTTGTCCAGTGCGAGGAACGCCGTATGTCCCCCGCCTTCGGTGTGCGCCGAGAACTGGACGGGGATCTTGCTCCACGGGCCGGTGCCGTGGAATCGGGGGATGGCGAACGAGACCGTCTCGAAGTCGAGGAAGGCGAGCGGCCCCTGCCAGGCCTCGAGAGCGCTGGCGAGGCCCGGCTCGACGACGAGCCCACGGGTCCTGGCCGCCAGGCGCTGGCGCTGCTGGATCGCGGTCAGCTTGTAGTCGTCGGGCAGGTCGGTGAAGCGGTGCTGACCGTCCTTCTCGAGGGCGAGCTTGGTCGAGGTCTCGAGCCGATAGAACCGGCTCACGTGCTGCGGATCCCGGGGCCAGCAGCGGTTGTAGAACGGGCAGTCCCTGCACTGGGTGCCGCGCAGGTCGCCCGGAAGCGGCCCGGCCAGCACCGCCTCGAGCTCGGCGACCTGCGCCGGGACCTCGGCAAGCATCGGGGCGATCTCGCCGGTCACGTCCTCGCGGATGAGGAGTCCGTCCAGCTCGGGGTGCCGGGCGTCGCGATTCAGGTACATCAACTCGGCGCGGCTCAGGGATGCGCCCGCCTCGCCGGCGGTGTGGAGCTGGAAGGCGATGTCCCACAAGTGTTCGTCCTTCTTCCGGTTGCTCCCCTTCACCTCGATCAGGCCGGAGCCGCCGCCGGGCAGGGCCTCGACGATGTCCGCGCGGGCGAGGAGGCGATCGGTCTTGAACGTCACCTCGTACCGGGCGCCCGGCACCGCGGTGCGGGCTCTCCGGCCCACCTCCTGGCCCTGGCGGAAATTCCAGAGCGCCTCGGCGTCGGGCCGGAGCTCCGCCGCATCGGGCTCGTGGACCTCCCACCACAATCGCTTCGGGCACGCGAGGCCGCTCATGAACCGGGACTTGGTCAGCATGGGTTGAACCTCACCTTCCGGCCCCGTTTCCGCCACGGATCCCGCGGCGGCGCCCCGCCTCGCGAACCGGCGGATTTCGGGTTAAGGTACCGGGAGAATTCACCCCCACAGGAGCCGATCCATGCGGACACGTACCACTGCCCTCCTCGTTTCCGTGCTCGCCCTGCCGGCGCTCGGCGCCCTCCTCGGCGCGGCGCAATCCAAACCGGATCCGGCCGTCGCCGCGATCCTCCCGCTCTACCAGCAGGATCGCAACTGGATCATGACCGCCGCGGAGCAGATGCCGGAAGAGAAGTACGGCTTCAAGGCGACGCCCGAGGTCCGGAGCTTCGGCGAGATGATCGGCCACGTGGCGACCGCCCAATACCTCTTCTGCTCCAAGGCGATGGGCGAGAAGAACCCGACCGAGACCGACTACGAGAAGATCTCCGGCAAGGCCAACCTGGTGACGGCGCTCAGGTCGGGCTTCGCGTACTGCGACAAGGCCTACCAGATGTCGGGGCCCAAGGTCATGGAGGAGGTCGAGCTCTTCGGCATGAAGGGGAGCCGGCTCTGGGCGCTCAACTTCAATGCCGTGCACAACGGGGAGCACTACGGGACCATCGTCGCCTACATGCGACTGAACGGCATGGTCCCGCCGTCGAGCCAGCCGTCGCCGCCGCCGACGAAGTGAGCCGCGGCGCAAAACCCTGAGCGCGTAGAGCTTCACAGCCGCACCCCGTAGCGCCCTTTCTGCGTGGCGCTTCGCTGCCTCACCCCCTAACCCCCTCTCCGCGTGGCGGAGAGGGGGAAGCTGTGACGCGCTCACATCGTCCCCCCTCTCCGTTGTACGGAGAGGGGGACAGGGGGTGAGGCTGAGAGTTGTACGGAGAGGGGGACAGGGGGTGAGGCTGAGAGCGTGGCTGTCGAGGGGGTCAGGGGGTGAGGCTCTTCACCGCCGCCCTCACCCGCTCCACCTCCGGCACGACCTCGGGCTCGGGATCGTCCCTGAGTGAGAGGTAGTGATTGTAGGCGCGAAGGGCGCCCTGCCGGTCTCCCGTGAGAGCGGCGAGGCGCCCTTCTTCCCGCAGGAACGTCGAAAGCCCCACCAGCACCCGCGGCTCGCCGAGGTCGTACTGGCTCACCCGCCTCCGCGCGGCGGCCAGCGCCCTCGGCAGGTCCCCCTGCCGCTCCCGCAGCTCGGCCACCGTGAGGTTCGCGGCGACGACGAGCCACGAGGTCGAGGCCGGTCCGGTCTGCGCCAATGAGTCCAGCCGGTCGAGCAGCACGGGGAGATCCTTCGATCCCTGCGCCGCGGCGAGCCGCGTCTCGAGCACCGCCGCGCAGACGGCGATGTAGCCGGTCTGGAACCCGTCGAGCGGATGCGGCACCCGCCGGAGCTTCGCGATGGCGGCGGGCACGGTCGCGAGCGTCGCCGTGTGCTTCCCGCCAGAGATTGACGGAGCAGATGTCGAAGTACTGCGGTGACGTGCCCGGGCTCCCGGCCGGCACCGGGGCGTCGGCCGACGCCGACCGCTCCCGCACCACCGCCGCGGCCGTCGCGCTGTCCGCCCCCCAGTAGAGCGCCTCCACCACATCCGACAGCGCGTAGAACTCCACGTTGCGCGACCGGTCGCGCGACGTGGCGACGATCCGCGCCGCCTCCTGCGGCCGCCCGCGATTCAATGCGACTTCCCTGAGCTTCACCTGGGCCCACTGCGCGTCCCGGCCGCTGACACTCGTGCGCAGGAGCGCCTCCGCGGCCAGCAGCACGTCGGCCATGCCGAGTCCGTCGAGCTGGGCGATGGCGACGATCCGCTCGAGGGCGGGCGGCCCCATCTCGGGAAAGCGCGCGCGGATCCGCTCGAGCCGCTTCCGGTCGCCCAGGGCCACCGCCGTGCGCCAGCGGTAGAAGTCCGCGAGATCGCCGATCGAGTCGATCGCGAAGTAGCGGGCGCTTAGGCTGCGCACCGCCGCCGTGTCCCCCTCCTGTGCGGCGATATCGAGCGTGTGCGCGAGCGAGGGCGCGAAGGTGCTGTCCAGCGCCAGGGCGCGCGCGAACGCGGCCTTGGCGCGCTCCCGAGTGCCGGTGATGCCGAGCCAGGCCCCCGAATGGAGGAGCTCCTCGCCGAGCTGGTGCCAGGGCTCCACCCGGTCCACCTGCGCCTCGACGACGTCTTCCCACGCCTCGAGATGTTCCCGCTCCGAGGACTGCGCCGGATAGCGGGGGCCGAGCAGCGCCGTGAGGAAGATCCGGTCGCGCGGGCCGAGCTTGTCGCGAGCCGCCCAGGCGAGCGGCTTCCCGCGCGTCGCGCCTTCGGTGCGGACGAAGGCGCCCGTCGTGGTGAGCCCGAGTGCCGCCAGCGCGAAGGTGGAGTCGATGTCGAGCGCCTCGTTGAAATGGCGGGCCGCCTCGGTGTAACGCCCGCGCGAGAACTCCTCCTTCCCGGCCAGGTAGGCCCGGAGCGCGGGGAGGTTCGTGGTGACGAGGTCGGTCAACCGCTGCTCGGATTCCCCCGCGCCGCGGGAGAGCAGCTCGGCGGCGAGCCGGTCCACCATCGGGAGCAGGCTGTCGGCGGGACCGGTGATGTCCCTGGTCCGCGCGATTTCGCCGCCCCCGGGCACCGCGTAGAGCGTCGCGCTCAGCACGAGCTGGTCCTCTGCCGATCCGATCTGGCCCAGGAGCAATCGCCCCGCACCGAGCGAGCGCGCCAGCTCGAGCGCGTCCTGGGTTCCGACCGAGGACTCATCCTGCCCGCGCCGCTTGAGGGCGGTGGCCACGGTCGCGGGATAGACGGCCCGGGGCCCGACATCACCGGGGAGTCGGACGTAGAGCAGCTCCGAGATCCCCGCGGCGAGATTCGCGGTTACGGGCGTCGCGGCGCCGAGCAGCCGGAACGGCATGATGGCGACGAGATTGGCATCGAGTGACGGGGTGCCCCGCACATCCCGCCGGAGCCAGGGCACGACCTGCGTCGCGGCGAGCAGGACGAGCAGCCCCGCCGTGATGAGCGGCAGTGCCCGGCGGAGCCGATGCCGCCAGGCCGCCTGGGGCTGGGCGGGAAGCGCCGCCGTGCGCGGCAGCGTTGTGGGAGTCTCGAGCTCGGCGATGAACTCCTCTGCCGTCTGGTAGCGGTCCGCCGGCGTCTTGGCCAGCAGGGTGTGGACCGCGTGCTCGAGCTCGGGCGGGATGGTGTGGCGCACGGCGCGGAGGCTCGGCACCGGCTGGACCGCGTGCCGCGCCATGATCACCTGGGCCGTCGGCCCGCCGAACGGCGGCTCGCCGATCAGCATCTCGAACAGCACGCAGCCGAGCGCGTAGAGGTCGCTCCGGCCGTCGAGGGCGGCATCAGACGAGACCTGCTCGGGACTCATATAGGAGGGCGTGCCGAGGGTGAGTCCGGTGCTGGTGAGGCGCGCCTTGTCCCGCGCGCCGAAGGCGCAGGAGATGCCGAAGTCGGCGACCACCGCCTGGTCGCCCATGAGCAGGATGTTGGCGGGCTTGATGTCGCGGTGGACGATGCCGCGCTGATGCGCATGACCGAGTGCCGCGGCGACCTGCTTCGCGATGCGCACGGCCTCGGGGATGGGGAGCTGCGTCTGACTGGCGATCCGCTGGCTCAGCGACTCGCCCTCGACATAGGGCATGACGTAGTAGAGGAGCGCGCCTTCCCTGGCGTCCCGCGATCCCGCGTCCCCGCTGTCGAACAGCGGCAGGATGTTGGGGTGGCTGAGCTTGGCCGCGACGGCGATCTCGTGCTCGAACCGCTCGGGGCCCAGGACGAGCGCCAGCTCCGGCTTCAGCACCTTGATGGCGACCCTGCGGCCATGGCGCCGGTCGAGCGCCAGGAACACGGTCGCCATGCCGCCCTCGCCGAGCTCGCCCTCGATCTCGTAGCGATCGACCAGGGCCGCCTGCAGCCGCTCGCGCACGTTAGCCACGGTTCACTCGGTCTCCGATGCAGAGCGGGACGGCCAGCCCTCCTCCTCGAACAGCGGCAGGCACGCGGCCTCCGGCGCCGCGAGATCCGCCGCCAGCACCGCGAGGCCGACGTCTCCCTTAAAGAGGCTCATCGCGTAGGGGCGGTCAATGCCGCCGGATTCGGCATTCCGAGCGGCGCGGTCGGCGAGGACGCGCGCCCGCGCGAGCCAGCGCGCGTCTCCCGTGTGTCGGTAGCAGGTGAGGAGCGCGTACGCGCGCCCCGCGAGCCCGCAGCAGAGGCTCGGCACCGTGGCATTCGATTCCCACACGTTCCAGGCCGCGCGCTCCACGAGCGCGCCGTACTCCTCGCGCCCCAGCGCGCGGTGCGCCTGGCTCCACAGCAACACGAAACCGGCGGAGCCCTGGCACCAGCCCGGCATGTAGTGCATCTGCATCGATCCGTCCGCGTCCCGCACCGGCCACGGCCACTCGACACCACGCCCCGTGGGCTCGGCCAGGGCCGCGAGCTCGTCGAGCCGGCGCCCGAGCGAGGAGGGTAGCGGCCTGCCGGACGCGCGGCACCAGCGGAGCGTCGCGTAGAGGATCCCTGCCCAGCCGTGCGCCACGCCCAGGGCGGTCAGCTCGGGGCCCGTGCCGATCGGCAGGTAGCCGTCGATCGTCTGCCAGATGGTGTCGAGCGTGGCATCCGCGAGGGCGCGGAGCGATTGGGCCGACGCCTGCGACCGGTCCGGCAAGGCGTCGAACAGGAGTGAGGCGCCCAGTACGGTGCCGACCCGGCCCAATGTGAGGTCGAGGAGGGCGCCGTCGCGTTTGGACGTGTCCACGAAGGCGCGGACCGCCTGGGCAGCGGACCGGCGGTCGCCCCGCGCCAGACTGACGAGCGCCTGCACCGCGTGGATGCCGCTCGCGGTGTGATACATCGACGCGTGGCCGACGATCTCCTCGGTGATCTTCATGTCGGGATTGATGAACGCGCCGGGGCGGCCCATCTGGGCGGCGGCCTGGGTGATCCAGCTGTCGGCGAGCGCGAGCAGCGCCGGATCTTGCGTGCGGCCGGCGATCCGGTACAGCGCATACGCGATCCCCGCGGCGCCGTAGGTGACCGAGCAGGTCGGGGCGAGTGGGACGCCTTCGCGGAAGAGGGTGCCGCTTGTCGTCACCCGCGCGAGGAATGCCGTCAGCTGTTCGTCGATCGGGGACGTACTCCCGGCGGGTACGACCGCCACGGCGGGTGCCTCGATCTCCGTGAGCGCAGCCACCAGCTCGGCGGTCGAGGGGAAGCGATGGCTCGGCTCCTTGGCCAGCGCACGGCAGAGAATGGTCTCGAGGTCGGGCCAGGGTGCCGCGCCCCGGCGCGTGAAGGGGAGCGGCCCCGCCTCGGCGACCTGCCGGACCCAGGCCTCCTCCTCGAGCGGGAAGTCGAGGTAGTGGTCTCCGGTCACCAGCAGGTAGAGCACCGCCGCGAGCGCGTACTGGTCGCTCGCCATCGTGGCGGGCGGGCTGGTACGCCTGGCGAGTCGGGCGGCCGCGAGCTCCGGATCGAGGAAGTGCGCCACCGCCCCGCGCGGGACTTCCCACTCATCCCGTCCCGGCACCCGGGCCAGCCCGAAGTCGAGCAGGAGCACCCGGTCGTCGGGATCGACCAGCAGGTTGCCGGGGTGCACGTCGCCGTGCACGACGCCGGCCTCGTGGAGTGCCGCATAGGCCTCCGCGACCGACCGGCACAGGTCGAGCAGTCCGGCCCGCCCCGCGACTCCCGAATGCCGCAGCTCGGCCGCCATCGTGAGCGGTGAGATCCCCGGGCACCACGACATCGCGAGCCAGGGATCGCCCTCGTAGGTGCCGCTGCCGAGGGGCGTGGGGCTCGCCCGGCCATTGAGGTACGCGAGGGCGGCCGCCTCCCTGTTCAGTGTCGCGACAGCATCGGCACTCCAGCCCGGCCGGAGCAGCTTCAGGGCGGCCGCGCGGCCGTTGCCGTCCCGCACCTGGTAGAGCTCCACGTCGGCCAGCACCTGGACCGCCCGCACGACCTCCCACTCCTCGATCCGGGTGCCGCGCGGCACCGACGCCTCGATCCGGTCCGCGTCGGGGCTCCCCGGGTTCACCAGCAGCCGGGCGTTGAAGCAGTCCTTGATCACGGGGAAGGCGCCGTCGAGCGTCTCGCGCGGGTCGAGCTGGTGCGCGGCGCTGTAGGTCATCACCGCGTCCACCACGCGGGTAGGAGTGCGGAACAGCTCCACCAGGTCCGCGACGTGCCGGCTCACCAGCTTGGACGCGCTGCGGGTGCGCGGGCGGGTGATGGCAAAGTCGCCCGCGCCGGGTGCGAGCCGGCTCCGCACGTGGTCGGCGAGCTCCCCGACGGGAATGATGAGCACATCGGGCGGGAGGACCAGCGGCTCAGTGACCGGCATGCGCCTCCACCGGCCACACGTCGTTTCGCGGGGTCCAGGTCAGAGGGTCGATCCCCTCGAGCGAGATCCGGCCGAGGGCGAATTCCGCCGGGGCGACTCCGCCCGTTTCCGCTTTCCGCGCGACGAGCAGGGCCGAGGCGAGCTGATTGGTGATCCAGAGCCGCCAGCTCTCGACGCCGAGCCATTGGAGAGTCGGGCGGCTGTCGGGGGGATCGACGCCCCAGGAGAGCAGGGTGCCGGAGACCTCGGCCGTGAACGGCACGCCCTGGGCGGGCATCCCGTCGAGCTCGGCGGCGAGCCGGGCGGCCGCGGCGTCGAGCTCTTCGCGCGCCGAGAAGTAGAGCACGCACTTGTCCGGCCGGAGGAGGTTGGGGAGAGTGGCGCCGACCTTGAGCGAGACGGCGCCGGGGAGTTCCGGCACCAGCGCGGCGACGGTCTGGAGCGCCGCGGGCAGGTGCTCGACGCGCGGGCTCACGTAGAGCTTCCAGAGCGTGCCGCCGTTCCGCGAGCTGGCCTCGCGCCGGAGGTCCCACGAGAGCCAGCCCTTCTGGCTGCTCAGCCGGTGCTGGCCCGCGGAGGATTGGATCAGTCCCGCCCGTCGGTCGAACCCGTCGAGCCCCAGGTACGCGGCGACCGCGCGCCGGTCGGGGAGCAGGCGCCGCCATTCCGGCGACTCCGGCAGCGTGTTGTAGCGGTAGAGCCGCCAGGAGAGGGCGATCGGGTCGGCCAGGGCGAGCGACGCGCCGTACTCGAGCGCGTCGAGGGAGAGCCGGGCGAGGGCGCCGGTCCCCGCCGGGACCGGGCGGGTTCCGAAGACGATCGGATAGGCGTCGGCGCCGGACACGAACCGCCCCTCGTGCTCCACCTCGAGCACGCCGTCGAGCAGCAGGCGCGCGACCGGCACCAGTTCCTCGAGCGATTCGAGTCGCGACTCGGCGAGGAGCGCCGGCTCCGCCAGCGCCGACCAGAGCCGGGCGGACTCGGCGTCGAGCCCCTTGATGCTGGCACCCGCCTCGCGGGGCGTGAGGAGTCCGGCGAGGCCGGTCCCCTCGTGGAGCCCGGCCAGCACCGCGCGCTCCGCGTCATCGAGCTCCGCGTACGGCGTCCAGCCGTAGCGGGTCGAGGCGCGGAGGCGTGCGTTGAGGAGGTGCCGGAGCGGGAGATCCATCCGGCGGGGCCGCGTTACCGCTGTGCGAGCGCGAGTTCGCCCTGGAGGATGGCGAGATCGTCGTCGGTGGCCAGGTCGGACCACTTCGCCTTGGTCGGCTCGTTGGTGCACTGGGTGGCGCAGTCCATCCGCGTGGGCTCGTTGGTGCACTGCGTGGCGCAGTCTACCTGCCTCGTGGGCTCGTTGGTGCACTGGGTGGCGCAATCGGCCATCTGCACACCTGCCGACTCGGGCAGGACGGACACCATCAGATCCCGGCTGGTGAAGCGGTGCATCGTTACCTCCGCGGGTGGGGAGAGCGAGGGGCCCAGCGGATGTAGCGCGTGGGGAGGGAGGCGTCAAGAAGGGATGGGCAGATGGGCCGATGGGCAGGTTACTCAGCCTCACCCCCTAACCCCCTCTCCGCGTGGCGGAGAGGGGGAACCTATCCGTCATCCCGAGGGCCGCAGGCCTTTCCCCCCGTCATCCCGAGGGCCGAAGGCCCGAGGGATCTAGCCGGCGCGCGATCGAACATCG
>CAWFOY010000015.1:0-21216 GCA_963817575.1 uncultured Gemmatimonadales bacterium | reverse complement strand
GTGCCGGCCACGGAATCGTTCACCCAGCGCGGATCGCGAACGTCCATTCGGGTGCTGTCCCGCAACCAGAGGCGGACACTCGACGGCGGATCCGCACGGAGGCGGTCTGGCAGCGGGGTGGACTCCACTCGCCAGCTGGTACAGGCGGTGAGGAGCTGAGTCGCAAGTAGCACAAGGCAGAGAGGACGGCGGACCCAGATGAACGGTTGCACGGCGGCTCCTCAGCAGAGGATACCGACAAGAATGCATCGCGGTCCTGCTTGGCGTAACTGGTGAATTGATCGGTGAATACGACGGAATTCGTTCGGATTCCGGCTGGATCCCTCGGTCGCTGCGCTCCCTCGGGATGACGGTTCGATATGCGACCCCATCATCACCGCTGCGGTCTAGGCGACGGCTTGGGCGACAGTGTCCGCGGGAGGTTTGCCGGGAGCCCGCCGGGAAAACGCGCGTACATCCGGACCCCGTCCCATGCGCCCGTGCTATCGACCCAGACGAGCGGCGCGCGCGACTGGCTGCTCGTCGCGAGCGATCCGCCGATCGTCCAGAGGGGAAAGGTGAAGCCGAGGAACCAGCCGTTCGAGATGGTGCTCAGCGTTCCCACCGTGGTCCAGATCGCCAGATTACCCCACTGGGAATCGTAGAACGCGACCTGCGCGCGGGCCACGCTGTCTCGCGGGATGGTCTGCACGACACCATCCCTCGAGAGCACGAAGACGCTGTCGGGCTCGACCGCCAGGAACTCTCCCTGAAGTTTGGGCCCGTCCCCGAGGGGCGAAATGACAATCCAGGCACCATAGGGATCATCCTGGGCCTCGCGGGCGGGCTTGAGCCAGCCGTCGGGCGCCGGATTGTGCGAGCACGCGGCAAGGAGGACCGCAAGCGCCAGGGGGAGCCAGCGCCGGCCGCTAGTTGCCGGCATACTTGCTCCTCCAGAACGCCGACTCGAGGCCGGGTTCCACCCGTTTGAACTCGGGGGCGAGGCGCCGGAGCGACCCCGCCGGATCGAGGAAAAGCGCCGCTGCCCGCCCGAGGTCCTCCTCGGCGAGCCATTCCGTGCGCATCCATTCCAGGTAGTAGCCCTTCGTCTCCAGGAACAGCTCGTAACGCGCCGCCTGGGCGGGCAGCCGGTAGACCAGCGTGTAAGTGTCGCCCGGAGAGGTGACGAGCGGGTCGCCGGGAGAAACCAGTTTCGCCCGCGCCTCGGAGGATTTGCGGTTGCCGGCGAGCACCTCCGCCGGTTTCAGCCGGAGCGGAGTGACCCGGCCCTCGAGCGACGCGAGTCCGACGTAATCGAGCCGCCAGGCACCCTTCGCCATGCGAAGGCGTACCCGTATCGGGTTTCCCGAGGCAGGAAGCCGCACCAGCCTGAGGTCGGCGGCGAGCGGTCCCGTTTCCCGGATGCTCGCCACGGAATCCCATCCGCCGGCGCCGTCGGGGACGAGAACGTCGATCCCCCCGAGGGCATCCGTGACGCCGCGGGCGCGCCGTTTGGTGGTCGAGTCCGCCCGCTCCAGCGCCGCCATCCACGCACCGGTCCTTGAACCGAGGTACGCGAACGCCTGGTAAAGCAGGTACGTGGGGAGCAACGACTGCCGCGACGCCAGCACCAGGGCCGGCACCGCGGGCGCGGCCTCGAAGACGAGGTCGACGGTCTCGCGGGTGGCGAGATCCGCCGAGTCCGCTGTGCTCCAGCGCTCATGCTCGTCGAATTTTGCCAGCGCCGGGGCACAATCCCCTTCCGGGGCGACGCAGCTCGAGGGCGGGATCGGCTCCGTCACCGACCAGAACCCGCCCGACACATCCTGCAGTACCCGGCGGTTGGCCGGGCGAGGGAGGGCGAGCAGGTCCACGTAGCGGACCACGTGCGTTTCGTAGGCCTCATTCGCCATGCGCACCCGGACCTCGCGACCCCTGGGTCGTGCGCGGAAGAGGGCGTCCACGTCCATTGCCTCCAGGCTTGGCGCGATGCTCGCGGAGAACCCCTCGGCCTGGAGCACGTCTCGGGTGCCGTCGGTGACGTAAAAGGTGGGGCACGAGCCGAAGCACGACTTGGGATTGGCGGCGCAGTAGATCGCGATGCCGGCGGTAATGCCGGTGATGATGCCCAGGGTCGTCACGGAGGGGGACGGGCGCGCGACGTTGGTCTCGAAGAGTACGACTGAATCGAGGGCCGCCGAGAAGATGCCTTCCTCCATTAGCGCGCGGTCGGGGCCGTAATGGGCACCGGTGCCGCTCAGCGAGCGTGCGGTCTCGTCGACTCCCCAGGGCGAGAGCACGTACAGCGACCCGTCGCGCATGTGCACCTTGAGAAACGGGGCCTGGCGGTCGACGGTGTTCACCGCTTCGGGCGGCACCACCGTGCGGTGCAGGCGCTGGACGCACCCCAGCGCAGCCAGCGAGACCAGCGGCGCAAGCAGCCAGGCGGGTTTCAGCAGGCACCTCCATTCACAGCGGATGAACCGACACCAGCATGCACCCGAATCCGACTCGGCGTAACTACCACCCCTGATAGGGCAATCCCGACCGCAATCATTCAGATTTCGCCCTCGCTTGCGCCCGCTTGATTGACCGAATCGATCACGAAAAACAGCGAAAAACGGATAAAAACACGAAAAATCGCCCAATAATCATACAAAATTGAGGTATTTTCATGTTTCTATCGATATATTCGCCCAGCTTGGTTCAGACTATTCCGTGATTTCGTGATCCCCGAGGACGACGGTTCGGACGGTCGGGGTGCCCCACTTGCCGACGAGGCATATCCCTGTCTGGCGGACCAGAATCGAGGGGCTCGAGCGATGTCGCATGGGGGGCAATGTCGAAGCCGAGCGTCAAGCGCCGGTCAAGACGGGCCGCGTTCCCCCTCTCCGCCACGCGGAGAGGGGGCCAGGGGGTGAGGCTGCCCGCCGCCACGCGGAGAGCGGGGCCAGGGGGTGAGGCTGCGCCGGTGCCGAGTGAGAGGGGGCCAGGGGGTGAGGCTGCACAGATGCGGAGCTGGGGTCAGGGCGTGCGAATGTTCAGAAGGAGCGTCACGTGACTCCCCTCGAAGCTCGACGCGGCGAGATCCGGCTTGCCGTCCCCATTCACGTCGCCCACGGTGACGTTGTAGGCGCCCGGGTCCGGCCGGGTAGGGCGAGCCCGGCGCCGGCGTCCAGCCGCCGCTCGAGCCGAGGAGCACGATCACGCTGTGCCCGGTGGCGGCGACGAGGTCGGGCCTTCGAGTCCTGGTTGAGGTCCCGGATGACCACCGAAAAGGCCTCGGTGCCGAGATGGTGTTGCGACACCGGCGCGGGGGCGAACGTGCCTGTGCCGGTGTTGAGGTAGAAGCTCAGTAGCCCGATCGCGTGAGTGAGCACTACGTCCACGCGCCCATCGGCGTTGAGGTCGCCGAGGGTGAGGAGCCGAGGCCCCTCGGGAATGGGCACGCGGGCGGCCGATGGGCGAGCGAACGCTCCGGTCCCGTCTCCTCTCCGGACGACGAGGTAGCTCGGCCCGGACGGTCGCCATCTGGCCGCTCGCGATGACCGCGTCCACCCGTCCCGTCACCGTCCACGTCCCCGAACGCCACCGCATTCCAGGTCTGCCCCGGCTCGAACGCCGTCACCGGCCCCCGCCGGAACCCGCCGCGCCCGTCGCCCAGCAGGGTGGGGAAGCCGGTCCCGCGGGTGTTCACGGTGACGATATCGAGGTTCCCGTCCCCGTTCAGGTCCACCAGGTAGAGGAACCGCTTGTTGTACTTGTCGACCGCCGTGCTCGGCGCGAACGGTGATCCCGGCACCCGGCGGAACCCGCCGCGGCCGTCGCCGAGGAAGACGTCCACCGTGTCCCGGCCGGTGTGGGTCACGACGAGATCGAGGATGCGGTCGTTGTTGACGTCGCCCAGCTCCATGTCGCCCGGGCCGTAGCCGAGGGCGATGGGCGAGCCCGGCGCCTCGAGGTAGCGTCCGGTGCCGTCGCCGAGCCGGATCGCGACGTGCTCCTGCTGCTGATGCCGGGTGATGAGATCGGTGTGCCCGTCGCCATTCACGTCGGCGAGCAGCACCTGGCCGGATCCCGACCCGACCTCGACCGGCGAGCCAGGCGCCGGACGGAACAACGGGGCCTGGGCGGGGAGCTGGGTCGCGCAGGCGATCGCGACCAACCCGAGCAGGGCGGGGAAGCGCATGCTGGAATGTGGCATCGGGGATGGGATGCCGATACCCGAATGTGGGTTTGGACGGCGGGCCCGCATGTGTCAGTCCCAACAGGGACACGAAATCACGAAATCAACGAAAAACATCAAAAATCATTTAAAATCAATCCAAAACCGCGATAAAATACAAAAAATCATCAGAATTCGCTTTTTTCGCCTTTTCCCTCCCTCCGATTTTCCCTTGTTATGCGGACCGGCTATGGATCCTCGCCAGGCAAGATCCCTCGGTCGCTCCGCTCCCTCGGGATGACGGGACGGGTGATGGCCGCCCGTCGTTCCCCCTCTCCGCCACGCGGAGAGGGGGTCAGGGGGTGAGGCTGCGCCGGCGCCGAGTGAGACGGGTCAGGGGGTGAGGCTGCGTCGAGGTCCCGGGTGAGAACTTCACCAACATGCAGTTCCCACAGTGTGTGTTGACAAACTTAACGTTTTCACACTAAGCTTGATTCAACTCCATCAGGACCTCCCTGCCCGGCATGCCGAGACCCCAGGCGCCCAACCCGTTCCGCATCCACGGCGTCGCCACCGACGAGTTCTTCACCGATCGGGCCGACGAGGTCGCCCGCATCCTCAAGACCCTCGGCGAGCCCGGCGCCAAGCTCCTGGTCTACGGCCCCCGCCGCATGGGGAAGACCTCGGCCATCATGCGGGCGATCCGGGCCCACGAGGAGCGGGGCGGCGTCGCCTTCCTGGCCGACCTCTCGACCGCGTCCACCCTCATCGACGTCGCCAACCGGATCCTCGAATCCTCCGCCCGCACGCTCGGCCGCCAGTGGAAGGATCTGGTGAACGAGTTCGTCTCCCGGCTCGGTGTCACCCTCAAGGTGCGGCCCGACCCCGGATCGGGCCTCATCCTGCCCAGCCTCGACGTCAGCATGCGCTCCGCCCCGATCGAGGACCAGAGGAAGTCGCTCGCGACGACACTCGACACGATCGACAGCATCGCCGGGAGCAAGCGGAAGGCGGTGGGTGTGGTGCTGGACGAGTTCCAGGAGATCCAGAAGCTCGGCGGGGATGAGGCGGACTGGCAGCTCCGCGGGGCGATGCAGCACCACACGCACCTGAGCTACGTGCTGGCCGGGTCCGAATCCCACCTGATTCAGCGGATGCTGGACCAGGGCCACGCCTTCTACGGGATGCTGGACCACCTCGAGTTCGGGCCGATCGATCCCGGCCATCTCGCCCGGTGGATCGACGAGCGGATGACCGGCGCTGGCGTGAAGGCGAAGGGCGTGGGAGAACGTGCGGTGGCGCTCGCGGGGCCGAGGACGCGGGACATCGTGCAGGTCGCGCGCCGGTGCTTCGACAACACGCGGTCGCGCGGCGCGGCCTCGCCCGACGAGGCGGAGGTGGCCTTCGATGACGTCGTGGGGGAGCAGGAGCCGCTGCTCGAAGCGCTCTGGGAGGACTTGACCGCGAACCAGCAGAACGTGCTCCGGGCCGTGGCGGCGGCCCGGGAAGGCCTGACCACCCGGAGCTCCCTCACCGCCTTCGGCATGCCCAGCACCGGATCGGCCGTGAATACCGCCGCGGCGCTGATGTCATCCGGCGTGCTGCTCCGGGCCGAGTCGCCCACCGGCTACCGGTTCGACAGCCCGTTCTTCGGCCGGTGGGTCGGGGTGAACACGCTCGGCGATATCGGGTTGTCGGCGACCTAGATCCTTCGGTCGCTTCGCTCCCTCAGGATGACGGAACGGGTGATCACCCCTGTCCGCCTGCCCGCCTGACCGTCTGTCCGCCCGCCTACTCGCTCTCCGCTGCCGAATCCACCGCCGCCGCCCGCGCACGGGCGCTGTCCTGCGCGTCCATCGCGCTCTTCACGCCGTGTGCGCCCGGGAGTTGCGATTGGCCGATCACGCTGTCGGTCTCGCGCTCGGTGCGGCCGGTGCTGGTCTTGGCGCCGGACGAACAGGCCAGGGCGGGGAGGAGGAGGAGGGAAAGAAAACGCCAGGGGAGTCGCATATGACGGAATAATAGGTTCATGCCTGAGTGCGCATGGGCCCGAGAATCGGGCGGGGGGCAGCAGCCACCAGGTCATTCATCGGCTGCACAGTACCCTTGGTCTTCCGCTTCACCCGCATCGCCCGCCGGAACAGGCCACCGAACACCCGCACCGCCACCCAGTACACCCAGCGGGGGCTGAAGTCTGATTCCGCCATCAGGAGGAGAAAGAAGCGGTCGGCGTGCCGGCGGCCGAGTGGCAGGCCATCGGGCAGGAACTGGTACAGCGCGTCGTGGACCAGCGAGGCGTAATAGGTCTTGGGGTGACCGGTGTCCTTGTGGACCACGCCGTCCGGCGTGCCGATCAGGAAGTCCAGCACGCAGAACTTGGGCGTGCAGCCGTCCCACGAGTAGCCGCTCGTCACCGTGATCGTCCCGTCCTTCCCGACGATCAGGCGCACCTTCTCCTTCTTGTCCCGGAAGACGAGATCCTCGGCAATCGGATGGTTCGACTTCCACGAGTAGCTCTTGTCGAGCCGGTAGACCCAGTCGACGCCGTTCCGGCACATGGTGCCTCCGGCTCACATGGTGTCGGAGATGTCCACGCCCGGCGACACGCTGGTGCGCGGATCCGCGGCGCGGGCGGGCGCCGTGTCGGAGATGTGAACTCCGGGGCTCACAACCGGTGGAGGCGCCGCGGGCACGGTGTCCGCGATGTGGCTCTCCGACGTTGTGGCGGCCCCAGGTACCGCAGGCGCCGCCGGTCTTGCCGTGATGTGAGTCTCGGGCGTCCCTCCAGCGGACGGTTCCGGTTGCTTCGCGGTCGGCTCGGTCGGCGCGGATTGAATCCCTCCGCTGTCGTAGCGGAACGGTCGCGTGACACCGTACACGATGATCACCGCGCCGACGATGAAGAGCAGGGCCGAGGCGGTCGGCTTGGTGAGCTTGATGCCGAACGCCTTGCCCGCCTTGGCGTCCACATCGCCGACCGGGGAGTCCACTCGCTTGAACGCGAGCCAGATGCCCAGGCAGATGCAGGCGAAGCCGATCAGGAGCACGATGGTCTTGTACCCGTAGATGATGAGAACGTTCGGATCCGGTGCGTTCATCGTGACTCCTGGTCAGGATTCCAGATGTACTCACACTCCGGACTCGCCCGCCAATAGGATGACGACCCCGGGGAATTGAGCATCGATCGAGATGACAAACGCCGGACTGCGTGGGCAGCCCGGCGTTGATGACCTGGTTGGCGTCTGACTTCGGCGTCGTGTCAGGCGAGGGTCTGCGTGCCGGACGCTACGATGGGGAATGGAAGCGGCCCCGTCAATTCCCTATCAAGCTTGATAGGCGAACAAAACCCGGCAGCCGGGGGGCATGAGCCCGCCCCGAATCTGAACCCCGCGCTCCCGCAGGATGACGGGACGGCCGGAGCGTCAGGGCGCAGGCGAGTCCTCCGCAAGCCAGAGGAGGGTGATGGTCACTGTCTCGGGCATCTGCTGCCCGTTGTGCAGGATCACCATGTCCCCGTCCCAGATGAGCTGCCAGTGGAAATCACTGCCACGGAAGGCCACGGTCTCGCCATCACTCACATACACACCCTCCTCGATGAGCGGGTCGATCGGCCCATCCGGAAGCTCAACGTAGAGGTTCACTGAATATGTTCCGTCCTCCCGGAACTCCCAGGTCCCGGTCGTCACCACGGCCTCAATGGTCCCCAACTGAAGTCCGATAACGTCCCAGGTGCCGACGAGCGATCGTTCCGGTTCGCGCTCGGGAGAGTGGCTGTCGTGACCGCACCCGGTGATCGGCAGCAAGACGAGGCCAATGTGGAGTGCCCCGATCATGCGAAAGCGGCGGGTCATCGGACGGTCCTCCATTTTTCTTCCTTGTGCGTCGGCCAATGCGGAGCAATCAGGAACGAGAAGGCCGCGTAGCCAACCAGCCCACCGCCTATCCCGCACACGACATCGTCCGCCTCGCACGAGCTGCTGGTGGTACCGAAGTAGGCGCCCGCCGCCACGGTTGCCACCAGGACCGTCCACGCGAGCCACTCGGCGTTGCCGACTTCGACCGTCTCCAGTCGCTGGATCTTCTTGACGCCATCCATCGGAATGGAGCTGAGGGTCGAATCCTCCAACCGGATCTGCAGGCCGGCGCCCTCCCGCGCCACGAACTCACCCACGACCCAGGTCGGACCGATCGTCGGCGCCTTGACGCGAATCCGGTCGCCGGGCGAGAGCTCCTGGCCCGAAGTCGGAGCCGGAGCCAGCACGAAGGCGGCGATGAGGGCGAGGTGTGGAAGGAATCGCATGGGGGGAAGCTGCGCCCCATGCGTCAAGCGGTGGTCAAGGAGGGTGGATCAGCGACCTTCGAGGTAGGCCACCTAGATCCTTCGGTCGCTTCGCTCCCTCAGGATGACGGATCGGGAGGGGTGCTGCCCTACCGCCGCTTGAGCGTGATCGTATTCGCCGGCGCCGGTTCGTCCTCGGTCAGCGTGATCTCATCGCCGCTCGAGGTGAGCGTCCAGTCCGATGAGCTGAGGCCGCTCGTGAGGGTGACGATGTCGCCGTCGAAGACATACTCGCCATCCACGGTGAGCGGATCGGGCGGCTCGCCGGGGAAGGTGACGGTGCCGTCCACCGAGAAGGTGCCGTCGGCGCGGAAGACCCACGTGCCGTTCGTCATGGCTTCGATCCCGCCATCGCTGAATCCGATGAGATCCCAGGTGCCTACCAGCGACAGCTCGGGTTCGGTGCTGCTATCCCCGCACGCCCCGCTCAAGAGCGTGGAGGCGACGAACACCAGGACCGGGTTCCATCTGCGCGACGCCATACGGTACTCCTGACTCCTCAGATCCAGACACGATGTCTTCACCGGCGGACGGGATCATCCGCCGGGCGTGAAGCTATCGCGCCGGGATGAGGAATCAGGGAAGCACGGATGAACTTTGAGCGGGTGGGATCGGTAAAGAACGAGGGAGGCGCGGAAGACTACTCCGAACCTCCCTCGTTTCGTGGTGGGCTACCAGGACGGGCGAACTAGATCCTTCGGTCGCTGCGCTCCCGTCCCCCCTCTCCGCCACGCGGAGAGGGGGTCAGGGGGTGAGGCTGCGGTCCTACTTGATCGCCACGGCCTTACGCAGCGAGAAATACATGTGAGAGCCGGCCGGGAGGATGACGTCCACGTCCTTCATCTCGTTGGACACCGCGGCACCGGCCGCTGCACCGACCGCGGCACCGATGATGGTGCCCTTCGAGTCGCCACCGATGACCCGGCCGAGGATCGCGCCGGCCGCGGCACCGCCACCGACCCGCGCGGCGTCCACGGGCTCGACGCCCCGCGCCTTCCGGACGGTGTCGAGCGAGTCGATCGAGGCGCTGATCGGATAGCTCTCGCCGCGCACCGTGATGCTCTGGACCGCAATCGTCAGGGTGCCCGGGGTGTTCCGGTTCGGCGCCTCCTTCACGTCGGTGACGGTGCCGTGCACCGTGGAGCCCGCCGGAATGACGACCCGTCCGCCGCTCCGAACGTCCCCCACCACGCTTGCGGTGAAGCTGTCACCCACCTTGTTGCGCCGGGTGGTGATGGTGTCGGTGATCGCCGCCTCCACCGCCGTGCCCTGAGGCACGGTGTAGTTCTGCGTGCCACCGGACGTGGAGGATTTCGAGGCGGAGCCAGGCGCGCCGTCCGGCGTCGAGCCGCCGCCACAGGCGACGAGGGCGAGGAGGCCGATGGTGCGGAGTTGGCCGAGTCGTTGCGTGGGAGTCATGGTTGTGACCCTCCTTGTACCTGCGGAAGGTAGTCGGGAGGATGGTGTTCTCATAGGGCGGGGCCCCCTCAAATGAGGAGAGTCTCACTTCAGATTCACCCCGATGAAAATGTCGAATCGCTATCGTGCGATCCGTGATCTTCGGAGGAGTGTGCCCATGAAACGGATCCTGATCGTCTACGGCACGTCGTACGGACAGACCGCGCGGATCGTGCGGACCATCGCCGAGGTGCTCGAGGACATGAGATTCACGGTGACGTGCCGCCGCGGCGACGAGCTGCGGGACGACACGCCGCTGGACGGCTTCGATGCCGTCCTGATCGCCGGGTCGGTCCTGTTCGGGCGGCACCAGCGGTATCTCGAGGAATTCGCCCGGAAGCACGCGACGACGCTCGCCGCGATGCCCTCCGGGTTTCTATCCGTTTGCGGGGCCCTCGGCGGGTCCTGGGCGGACGGCGAGAAAGAGGCGGCGAAGTATCGCGAGGACTTCGCGCGCCGGACCGGCTGGCGCCCCGCGCGCGCCTGGTCGGTGGCGGGCCGGGTGGCCTACACCGAGTACGGTTTCCTGCTGCGGCTCGTGATGCAATTCATCAGCTGGCGCACCGGGCGACCCACCGACACCAGCCGGGACTACGAGTTCACCGACTGGAGCCACGTGGAACGGATTGCTCGGCTGTTCGGGGAATCGCTCGGCGGGAAACCGGGCGCGGCGCCGGCTTCCTCGGCGTCACGGTTCGCTGGATCCAGATGACGGCCGCGAGAACGACCGCCATCGCGAGGAGCTTCCGCGCGCCCAGCGGCTCGTCCAGCAGCAGCCAGCCGAGGAACACGGCCACCACGGGGTTGACGTAGGCATAGGTGCCGACGATCGTCGCCGACGCGTGGCGGAGGGCGTAGCCGTAGGCGGTGAAGCCCACGATCGAGCCGAAGACGATGAGATAGGCGAGCGCGGCGAGCCCCTGGCCGCTCGGATGCCAGGCGCCGGCCTCGCCCAGCGTGGTGCCGATGATCGTCAAGACGAGCCCGCCCGCCAACATCTGCACCGCGCTGGCGGTGGTGGCCGACACGCCGACGCCGCGCCGCTTGAGATAGACGGAACCCACTGCCCAGGAGCCGCTCGCCACGATCAACGCGAGCGGGCCTCGCATATTGTCCATTCGGAACGCCTCGGCGCCGACACCGGTGAGGACCGCCGAGCCCAGGAGTCCGAGCAGCAGTCCTCCCACCAGCTGCCAGCCGAAGCCGGTCCGGCCGCCTGGCAGTAACGCGTCGAGCGCCGCGGTCCAGATGACGACGGTCACCACGTAGATGCTCGCGGTGCCGGCGTCCACGAACTGCTCCGCCCACACCACGAGGCCGTTGCCACCTGCGAGCAGGAGCACGCCGGCAATGGCGAGCGTTCTCCACTCGCGCGGAGTCGAGGGGAGCGGGTCCTTCCGGAACCGGGCCCAGAGCGCGAGCAGCCCGCCCGCGATCAGGTAGCGGGCGCCGGCGAGCAGGAACGGCGGCAGGGTCTCCACCCCCACCCGGATGGCCAGGTAGGTGCTGCCCCACACGATGCAGACCGTGAGGTAGGCCCAGAGCGCGCGCCCGCGAAGGTCACCCATGGGAGGCGACGTAGGTGTCGAGCGCCTTGGCGGCGTTGCGACGGATGACATTCTGCATCGGTGGGCTCCATCCGAAGAGCACCCCCGGAAGGCCCAGCGCCTGCCGCGCCCAGCGATACAGGTCGAATTGATCGGTGTGGCGGACGATGCGCCCGCCGTCGAAGGCGAACTCGGCCCGGATCCGGTTGTGGACCGGGCGGCGGGTCGCGCTGAAGGTGTACCACGCCTCCCAGCTGGCGGAGCCGGAGCGGTCGTCGGCGCGCACGTCCGCCCACTCCAGGCGCAGGTCCTTCCCGCGCTCGCAGAGCATCCGCCACATCGCCGCGACCCGCGGCCCCTCCAGCGTGAACACGGGATCCTGGAACCGGATGCCGGGTCCGTAGCACGCGACCATCGCGGCGTGGTCCCGGCGGCGGAACGCACCGTAGAAGGTGTCGATCAACGTGGCGTTGGAGTGCATGCGGATCCTCTCAGGCCCCGGCCGTGCGCCGTTCCACGACCTCATAATGCGACGACCGCTCGTCGTAGCGCGCGAGCAACGCCTGCGCCTCCGGCAGCACCACGGCCCGCTCGTAGTCCTCGCCCGCGAACTCCCGGACCCCGTCGAGCGAATCGAACCACAGAATCGTCACGAACTCGACCTCGTTGTCCAGGTCGCGGCGGAGGAGGTCGATGCCGCGGAAGCCGGTGAGCCCCCGGCCCGCGATCCAGGTAAAGATCTCTGTACGCAGAAACTCCTGGTAACGATTCGCGTTCGCCGGTGTCGTCCAGCCATGCCAGATTCGGCTGATCATTTCACACCGTGCCTCATCTGGGCGGCGAAGCGCACCCACCCGGCCCACCAGGAGCGAATCACGCCCGGCACCACATCGGCAATCCGGAGACGTCGGACCACCCGCCGCGCCGGCATGGCGCTGATCGGAGATACCATCGCTCTACCCTCCCGCTCGCACCGGTCTTGCGGCCGCGGAGCTAACCAGTCAAATTGCAGTTGACGGTTATATGATAGTGGAGATGTGTATAACCTGTCAATAGTCGTTTGATGGTTAGTACGCTCGAGGACCGGGGAGGGTTTCACATGGAGGCGACACAGGACCTGGCGTCGCGCGTCAGCTTCGTCGGGGGCCGGCTCTGCCTCGATTTCACGAACACGAACAGCAATCGGGGCGGGGTGGAGGATCACGAGCGACTCATGTCGTATGCCGATCTCGTGACGTGGGGCCATCTGGCCGGGCTGCTAAGCCAGGCGGAGTCGCGCCGGCTCCGGGCGGCGGGCGCTGAGCGGCCGACCGAGGCGGGGCGTGTCTTTGCCCGTGCGCGGGAGCTCCGCGAGGCGATCTACCGAATCGTGTCGACTCGACTGGAAGGGAAGACCCCGGCCGGGGCAGACCTCGATCTCCTCAACCGGGTGCTGACCCAGGCGCTGGCGCATCGTCGCCTCACCGCGACCCGGGACGGCTTCGCCTGGGAGTGGATGGCGGCCCCGGACGACCTGGGCTGGATGCTCTGGCCGCTGGCGGGCTCGGCGGCGGAGCTCTTGATGTCGGAGGAGCTGGCGCGGGTGAAGGAATGCGCGAGCCAGAACTGCAACTGGCTTTTCGTGGATGCCAGCCGGAACCGGAGCCGGCGCTGGTGCGACATGAAGGACTGCGGGAATCGCGCGAAGGCGCGGAGGCACTACAAGCGGGTCAGGGGGTCAGGGGGTTAGTTAACTTCGCTCCGCCCATCCGCCTCCCTACCACCCCCTCCCCCCTGCCACCACCACCTTCCACGCTTCTGCCATCAGATACGGGAGTTCCCGGGTCCGCCGCGCCGAGATGGGTGAGGTGCGCGTGGGGCTGGTCCAGGCGGTAATCCCGCGCCGGCGCATCTCGAGCCGCACCCGGAGCATGTGGAACGGGTCGCTCACCACGATCACCTCGCGGATCCCGCGGGTCTTGCACCAGTCCGCCGCCGCGATGACCGACGCCTCCGTGGTGCGCCCCTCGGCGAGGACCACGAGCACCGACGCGGGGACTTTCTTCCTGATGAGATAATCCGCCGCGGCCTGGGCCTCGCTGATCGTATCGCCCTTCGCGACACCGCCGGTGAGCACGATGGTCGGCGCCAGCAGCTTTCCATAGAGCAATCGCGCGTGGTCCAGCCGCGATTGCAGCACCGGGCTCGGCCGCCCGTTGTACTGCGCGGCGCCCAGCACCACGATCGCGTACGACTCCCGCGCCTCGTCCTCCCGGCTCACGGTGTAAACGGACGCGAACGCGACGATGTAGCTGATGGCGACGGCCAGGAGCCCGAAGCCGAGGAGGTGCTTGAGCAGCCGCACGCTACAGCTCGAACCCCTGCCCGAGCTCCGGCAGCACGACGGTCCCCACCCCCTCTTCCTGGAGGATCTTGGCCATCGCTTGCCGCGCCGGCTCCTCGCCGTGCACCACGAACGCCCGCTTGACCGGCCCGCCGATGCGGCGGACCCAGTCCCGGAGCTCGGAGCGATCCGCGTGCGCCGAGTAGCCGCCGATGGTCTCAACTTCCGCGCGCGCCTCGACCATCTCGCCCATGATCTTTACCTGTCGCTGGCCCTCCTGTATGCGGCGGCCGAGCGTGTGCGCCGCCTGGAAGCCGACGAAGAGCACGATGTTCCGGTGATCGCCGATCCGGTTGGCGAGATGGTGCAGGATCCGGCCCGATTCCGCCATGCCGCTCGCGGCGATGATGATGGCGGGCCCGTTGAGGCTGTTGAGCGCCTTCGATTCCGCCACGTCCCGCACGTAGCGGACGAGGGAGAAGTCGAACAGCGCCGTGTTCGCCTCGATGAACTGCTCCCGCGGGTCGAACAGCTCGGGATGCATCCGGAAGACCTGCGTGGCGTCCACCGCGAGCGGGCTGTCGATGTAGATCGGCACGCCGGGGATCTTTCCCGCGCGGAAGAGCTGGTGCAGGCTGTACACGAGTTCCTGCGTCCTCCCGACCGCGAAGGACGGGATGAGCACCTTGCCGCCGCGTCCCGCCACCCGCCGCACGATCTCCCCGAGCTTCTCCTCCGCGCCCGGCACAGACTCGTGGTCGCGATCCCCGTACGTGCTCTCGATGATGAGGGTGTCGATCGCGCCGGAGGGCGGATTGGGGTCGCGGATGATCGGCAGCCCCTCGCGGCCGATGTCCCCCGAGAACACGAGCCGGTGTCCGGCGCCTTCGGTGATCCGGATGTCCACCGACGCCGAGCCCAGGATGTGGCCCGCGTCGACGAATTCGGCGACCAGATTCTTCCGCACGTGCTGCGGCCGGTTGTACGGTACGCCGACCATCAGCTCCTGCACCGCGATCGCGTCCGCCATCGTGTAGAGCGGCTCGGCCTCGGGACTGACGCGCCCGTGGCGAGTAAGGAACTCGAAGTCCTTCTCCTGGATGTGTGCCGAGTCGGGGAGCATCACCGCCGAGAGGTCGCGCGTGGCGGGAGTGACGTAGATGGGATTGTGGAAGCCGCGGTTGACGAGGAGCGGGAGCCGCCCGGTGTGATCGATGTGGGCGTGACTCACGACGATGGCGTCGATCACCCGCGGATCGAACGGCAGCTCGGTGTTCAGCTGCCGCGCCTCGGCGCGATGCCCCTGGAAGAGCCCGGCGTCGAGCAGAATCCGCGCCCCGGCCGCCTCGAGCAGGTGCATCGAGCCCGTGACGTGGCCGCCGGCGGCACCCCAGAAGGTGAGACGCATTCCTACATCGTTCCAAACAACCGATCCCCCGCGTCGCCCAGCCCCGGCAGGATGTACCCGTGGGCGTTGAGCTCGCGGTCGAGTGCGGCCGCGAAGATGGGGACGTCGGGATGGTCGCGACTCATGCGCTCGGCGCCGGCGGGTGCCACGACCAGGGCGATGAGCCGGAGCCGCTTGGCGCCGGATTCCTTGAGCTTCGCGACCGCCGCCGAGGCGGAGCCACCGGTCGCTAGCATCGGATCGAGCACGAGATGGACCTTCTTCGGGCCGAATGGCGGGACCTTGTAGTAGTAGCTCACCGGCTGGAGCGTTTCCTCGTTCCGGTAGAGCCCCACATGGCCGACGCCGGCGTTCGGAAACAGCT
Organism: uncultured Gemmatimonadales bacterium; assembly: GCA_963817575.1. Classification (GTDB taxonomy): domain Bacteria; phylum Gemmatimonadota; class Gemmatimonadetes; order Gemmatimonadales; family GWC2-71-9; genus DASTCF01. The sequence goes on along the minus strand of CAWFOY010000015.1, from coordinate 5,633 downwards.
CGGCGATGGGATCCACCATGCCCAGGCCGGCCCGGAGAATCGGCACCAGGACGACGGTGTCCTTCGGGATCCGGTGTCCATACATCTTCTCGAGCGGTGTGGTGACGGACACCGGCTCGACCTCGAGGTCGCGGGTGGCCTCGTAGGCCAGGAGCGTCGCGAGCTCGCCGACCAGCTTGCGGAACTCGCGCGTGGGCGTCTCCTGATTCCGGAGCAACGCCATCTTGTGCTGCACGAGGGGATGGGAGACGACGGTGAGGGTGGAGGGCATTGGAAGGAATATGAGGGCGACGGCGAGGGGGGCAAGTAATCAGATCGAGCTGGGCCCACCCTCACGGGAGGGCCTGGCCAGGGTCTCACGACGATGTCGTGCCGGCCGACGCTCCGGGTGCATTCGAAGCTCCGAGCACGCGCTCCTTCGCCAACTGCAGCTCCTCCATGAGCACCGTCAGATCGCCTTCTTCCGTTTCGTAGCTCGTGATGCACGCGCGGAGCGCCTGGCGCGCCTTGCCGAGGGTGACGGGTGAGATCCACACGTTGCGGCGCTTGTAGATGCGGGCGATGAGGTCGGGAATCGTCACCCGTCCGGACTCGATGTCCGGATGGGTGAAGCAGACGACCGGAAGCCGGGTGTCGTTGACCAGGATCCAGCCCGCGGCGCGGAGCAGCTCGCGCAGCCGTTCACCCATCGCGGCCTGGTGCTCGATCAGTTTCGCATATCCGTCGATCCCCAGCTCGGCCAGCGCCATGAACACCTTGAGGCCGATGGTGCGGCGGCTCCACTGCGGTGTGCTCTGGAACGGCTCGGCCATGACGCCCGGCGTCGCGGACGGCATGTACGAGTGAATGCTGGTGAAGGCCCGCTCGACGGCGACGTGATGGCGGCAGAAGAACATGCCGGCGCCCATCGGCACGCTCAGCCACTTGTGCGCGTCCCAGGTGACGGAGTCGGCCCGCTCGATGCCGGCGAGGAGCGGGCGGAAGCGCTCGCTCATGAGCGCGCCGCCGCCCCAGGCCGCGTCCACGTGGAACCACGCGCCCTGGCGCGCGGCCACGTCGGCGAGCTCCGGCAGCGGATCGATGATGCCGGCGGCGGTGGTGCCGGCCGTCCCTACCACGAGGAGCGGCGAGCGCCCGGCCGCGCGGTCCTCGGTGATCATCCGCTCGAGCGCCGCGGGATCGAGCTGCAGACGCGCGTTGACCGGCGCCTCGCGCACCTGCGCGGTGCCGAGGCCGGCCATGCGCGCGATCTTGACGAAGGAGTGATGACTCTCGGTCGAGACGTAGATCGCGGGTCGGGTCTCCAGTGCGGCGACGCCCTCCTGGCTCCACGCCGGGTGCAGGTGGGCGAGCGCGCACATCGCGGCGCAGAGATTCGCCTCTGCGCCGCCCGAGGTGAACTGCGCGAGCATCGGGTCGGGATCCCAGCCGATCCGCCGCGCGAAGGCGCGAAGCGCGAGGCGCTCCAGCTCGTACGCGGCGGGGCTGTGGCTCCAGACCGCGAGCTGCGGGTTGTAGAGCGCGGCCAGCGTGTCGGCCACGATGCCCGCCTCGCGCACCTGCGGATTGAACAGCCCGAAGTATCGCGGATGGGTCACGTGGATCTGGTGGGCGCGGAGCAGCCGCATCACATCCGCCGTGACCTCCTCGAGCGGCATCGGCCGGTCGAAGGTGTAGCGGGGCTCGAGCTCGGCGCGGAGCCGCTCGGGTGTGATGTCGGGGAGAACAGGAAGCGTGCGGATGTCGCGCCGGAAGGCCGCGATCTCGGCGACGATGGAGGGCCAGAGAGGCATGGGGGGAAGATAAGGACTGAGAAGCGAGGACTGAGGACCGAGGTCGCGAAGCGGTCGCAGGTCACCCGCAGGGGGCCGAAGGCCAACCCCCGAGTTGGGAACATAAAATGAAGAGGAAGGTCGGGCGGAGAGAATGGCTAGGGAGGGAATCGAACCCCCGACACGCGGATTTTCAGTCCGCTGCTCTACCAACTGAGCTACCTAGCCGAAGGGGCGGGAATATAAAGACTTAGGACGTGTGTTGCCAAGCGGCCGCCTGTCGACAGCCGCGCTGCGCTCCTCAGTCCTCAGTCTGCCCTCAGCCCTGCATCCTCAATCCGCCTTCATGCTTGCGCGTTTCAGCCGACTCCGTGTTATTTCGGACCTCTCCCCGGCGTAGCTCCTGCATTCCCTGTTTTGAGCGCCCATGGCTCCAGCCGCGCGTGTATGCCCTGCCTGCCAATCCTCCATCCCGGAGGACGCGCCGGTCTGCCCTGAGTGTGGCGCCGAGCTGCAAGGTCGGCAGGGGGTTTCGCTCGCGCGGGCCTGGGGGCTCTTCGCCGTCGGTTCCGCGGCCGCGCTGGCCGGCGGCTACGGGCTGATGAAGCGGTGGGGTCTGCCCGCCCGAACCCTCGATCTGGCCATCGCTCTGCTCGTCATCGGGGCCGGGGTGATGGTGGCGACCGGCGTGATGGAGCGCCGCCGGCGAAATGGTCAGACCACGCCCGGGCTCGGCAGCTGGTTCACCTGGGGACACACCGCCACCGGCGGTCTCCTGGCGCTCGGGCTCTGGGCGGTGGTCGCGATCGTCGTGGCGCTCGAGGGACCGCGCAGTGCCGTCCGTCTCGCCGTGCTCCCCTTCGAAAACCGCGGCGCCGCGGAGGATCAGTACCTGGTGGACGGCGTAACCGAGCAGGTGCGCGGCAAGCTCGCCTCGCTCGGTGGATTCCAGGTGATCGCCAGAGCCAGCTCCGACGAATATCGCGGCAGCACCCAGCCGATCCAGGAAATCGGGCGCGAACTCGAGGTGGATTATCTCCTGGTCGGCACGGTGACCCTGGTGCGCGAGGCCGAGGGACCGGGCAAGGTGCAGGTGGCGCCGCAGCTCATCAGCGTCGAGGCCGGCCGGGTCAACTGGGACCGGACGTTCAACGCCGAGCTGGGAGACGTCTTCGACGTGCAGACCGAGATCGCGAGCCGCGTGGCGGACGCACTCGGTGTCGCGATCGGCGCCGCCGAGCAGCAGCGGCTCGCCAAGCGCCCGACCGGCAACCTGCAGGCGTACGACGCCTTCCTCCGCGGGAAGGCCACGTTCGGGGCAGACCCCTCGACGCTGCGCCAGGCGGCGCGGTACTTCGAGGAGGCGATCGCGCTCGATTCGACCTTCGCCGAGGCCTGGGCCGAGCTATCGATCACGCTCGGCGTGCTGTACAGCAACGCCACTCCCGATCCTGGCGTGGCCGCGCGCGCGAAGGACGCGGCCGAGCGGGCCATGCGGCTGGATCCGGACGGCCCGTCGGGTCACCGCGCGCTCGCGCGGTACCACGTGCTCATCGACCCGGACGCTGCCGTGGCCGAGGGGCACATCAAGCAGGCGCTCGAGGCGGCGCCGAACGACCCCGTGCTGCTCAGTGCCGCCGCCTCCATCGAGCGCATTCTCGGCCGCTGGGACGAGGCGCTCGCCCACCTCGAGAAGGCGCGCCGGCTCGACCCTCGCTCGATCGGCATCGCGAATTCGCTCTCGACCACGCTGCTCTGGATGCGGCGCTATCCCGAGGCCCTCACCGCCATCGACGCGGCGCTCGTACTCTCGCCCGGCGAGCTGAGCCTGAGCCAGGACAAGGCGATGATCCTGGTGGCCCAGGGCAACCTCGCCGGCGCGCGTCGTGCGGTACGGGACGTGTCCACCGCGGTGACGCTCACCGACCTGGTCGTCTTCTTCGCGACCTACTGGGACATGTACTGGGTGCTGGAAGAGCCCCAGCTCGAGCTCCTGCTCCGGCTCGGTCCATCGGCGTTCGACAGCGACCGGGCCGTGTGGGCCGCCGTGATGGCCCAGGCGTGGGCCTACCGCGGGGACCGCGCGAAGTCCCGGGCCTTCGCCGACACGGCGACGACAGAGCAATGGAAGGCCATTCGCGAACTGCCCAGCGACCCGCAGATGCACGTGCTGCACGGACTCGCGCTGGCCTATGCGGGCCGGAAGGACCTGGCGATCGAGGAGGGGACGCGCGGGGTCGCGCTGCTGCCGGTGAGCCGCGACGCCGAGACCGGCGCGTACCTGCAGCACCAGCTGGCGCGGATCTACCTGGTCCTGGGAGAGCCCGAGAAGGCACTCGACCAGCTCGAGCCGCTGCTCCGGATGCCCTATTTCCTGTCGCCAGGCTGGCTCGCGGTGGACCCGACCTTCGCCGCACTCAAGGGGAACCCCAGGTACGAGAAGCTCGTGGCGGGTGAGGCGAGGGCTGGGGACTGAGGACTGAGAATCGAGGAGGCACTTCCATTTCGCAATCGGTCCGACTATAGTTCTCCCCAAGCGACATAGCCCTAACGGGCCCCGGGGTAGCTGGGCAGACCGGGTGATCAACCTGCCAAGTGCCTTCGTCCCGGTCGGTGCCAACGCACTGGACCGGGCGTTGTGTTTTCGGCCGGTCCGTCCGGCTTCCCCGCGCCCCAGCTTCCCCGCCGATGACCCTCTCCTGCTACGCAATCACCACCCCGGGCCTGGAGCGGCTGACTGCCCGTGAGCTGACCGCCCTCGGCATCGCGCCGGGCGAGGTCGAACCCGGTGGGGTGGCATTCGACGCGACGCCCTCCCAGCTCTTCGCCGCGAATCTCCAGCTCCGGACCGCGAGCCGGGTGCTGGTGCGCGTCGCGGGCTTTCCCGCGAAGAGCTTCGCCGAACTGGAGCGCAAGGCGCGAAAGGTCGAGTGGAGCAGGTGGGTGCCCGAAGGTGCAGCCGTGCATTTTCGGGTGACGAGCCGGAAGAGCAAGCTGTATCACCAGGACGGGATCGCCGAGCGACTGGAACGCGCGGTGCAGGAGGCGCTGCCGTCGGTGCGTGCCGTGCGGGCGCCCTCGGAAGCCGACCTGCTGGACGACGACGTCACGCGGGCGCCGGCGGTGCAACGATTCATCGTGCGTGTCCTCCGGGACGAGCTGACGCTGTCGGCGGACAGCTCGGGTGCGCTGCTGCATCTGAGGGGATATCGCCAGGCGGGAGGCAAGGCGCCGCTGCGCGAGACGCTGGCCGCGGCGATGCTGCTGGGCAGCGAGTGGGAGGCGGCGGCCCCGCTGGTGGATCCAATGTGTGGGTCGGGGACGATACCGATCGAGGCGGCGCTCGTGGCGCGGAGGATTCCGCCGGGTGCGAAACGCCATTTCGCCTTCGAGCGGTGGCCGGGGTTCGAGCCGGAGGCGTGGGACCGGGTGAAGCGCGACGCCGACTCTCAGGTGCTCGACCGCGCCCCGGCGGCGATCATCGGTGCGGACCGGGATGCTGGTGCGATTGCGGCGGCGATCGCCAACGCCGAGCGGGCGGGAGTGGCGGCGGACATCGAGTTCGTGCGGGCGCCGATCGCGGAGACAGTCCGACGACTGTCCACCCTGGACGCGTTCCGTCGTGCCGTCGTGCCGTCGTGCTCCCTGCTCCTCACCAACCCACCGTACGGCCACCGTGTCGGCGACCGCGCCCGGCTCCGGGATCTCTATGCCGCGCTCGGCAATGCGCTGCGTGGGCCGCTCGCCGGCTGGCGGCTGGCGTTCCTCACCGCCGATCCGGTGCTCGCCAGGGCGACGGGATTGGAATTGCGGGAGATGCTGCAGACGACCAACGGCGGGCTGAAGGTGACGCTGTATGGG
>CAWFOY010000014.1:0-29537 GCA_963817575.1 uncultured Gemmatimonadales bacterium | reverse complement strand
TGATAGTCCATCTTTAAACCATTAGTTCGCATTGACTTAACCGTCAGCTCGTCAGGGCATGCGGGGTGGCCCGCCACCGGGGGAGGCCGCCCAGATCCCTCGGTCGCTTCGCTCCCTCGGGATGACGGATTAGAGCCTGGACCGGCGCCCATCTGCCCATCCGCCCACTCCTCCCACCCACTTCCCTTGACGTCAATTCCCTCGCCTTCTATCTTATGTGTCTGCCGTATTTTGCGGCCCGAGATACAGTCTTAGCCAAAGCAGGGGTATGCCGACCATCAACCAACTCGTCCGGCACGGCCGTCGCGCGCCGGTCTACAAGGGCAAGTCGCCGGCGCTCAAGGGCAATCCGCTCCGCCGCGGCGTCTGCACCCGCGTCTATACCACGACGCCGAAGAAGCCGAACTCCGCGCTCCGCAAGGTCGCCAAGGTCCGGCTCACGAATGGGTTCGAGGTCATCGCCTATATCCCCGGCGAAGGACACAACCTGCAGGAACACTCGATCGTCCTCATCCGGGGCGGCCGCGTGAAGGACCTGCCGGGCGTGCGGTACCACATCGTCCGCGGCTCGCTCGACACCGCCGGCGTCAACGACCGCAAGAAGTCGCGCTCCAAGTACGGCGCCAAGCGGCCGAAGGAGAGCGGCAAGGGCGGGAACAAGTGAGCCGGCGCAGCAAGGCGGTCAAGCGGACGGTACCCCCCGATCCGCGGTATGACAGCCAGACGGTCAGCAAGTTCGTCAGCAACCTGATGACCGAGGGCAAGAAGAGCACGGCCGAGCGCATCTTCTACTCGGCGATGGACCTGATCGAGGAGCGCACCGGGCAGCCGGGCGTGACCGTCTTCAAGCTGGCGGTCAACAACGTGAAGCCCGCCCTCGAGGTGAAGAGCCGCCGGGTCGGCGGCGCCTCGCTCCAGGTGCCGGTGGAAGTCCGGCCGGAGCGCCGGGCCGCGCTCGCGATGCGCTGGCTCATCTCGTACTCGCGCGAGCGGTCCGAGAAGACGATGTCCGAACGCCTGGCGGCCGAGCTGATCCTCGCCTCCAAGGGCGAGGGCAACGCCATCAAGAAGAAGGAAGACACGCACCGGATGGCCGAGGCCAACCGGGCGTTCGCGCACTACCGCTGGTAACAATCGGATCACGTGACGGGGGAATTCCCCCGCCACCTCTGATCTTCCGAACAATACGCGAGGAAGCCATTGGCTTCTCGTCCTGGGCCCGAGGCCCGGACGTGCGCGGAGCGATACCACGGGATTCGTCCCGGCTCGGTCGCCCCGCTTTTTCGCTGAATAGAGACGCAGGTTCGCTCAATTATGGACGCAAGGATCGCAATGGCGCGTGTGACACCGCTCGAGCACTATCGGAATATCGGCATCATGGCCCACATCGATGCCGGGAAGACGACCACGACCGAGCGCATCCTGTATTACACCGGCAAGAACTACAAGATCGGTGAGGTCCATGAGGGCGCCGCCACCATGGACTGGATGGAGCAGGAACAGGAGCGGGGCATCACCATCACCTCCGCGGCCACGACCTGCTTCTGGAACCGGAACGACACGCTGTACCGGATCAACATCATCGACACGCCGGGCCACGTGGACTTCACCGTGGAGGTGGAGCGCTCGCTCCGGGTGCTCGATGGCGCGGTCACGCTGCTCGATTCCGTGGCGGGCGTGGAGCCCCAGACGGAAACCGTGTGGCGCCAGGCGGACCGGTACGGCGTGCCGCGGCTCATCTTCGCGAACAAGATGGACCGGGTCGGCGCCGACTTCGACCGCTGCCTCTCCATGATCCGGGACCGGCTGACCAAGAAGGCGTTCCCGATCCAGCTTCCGGTGGGCTCCGGCGAGACGTTCACCGGCCACATCGACGTGCTGCGCCGGGTCGAGATCATCTTCGACGAGGAGTCCCTCGGCAAGACCTTCACCGAGATGCCGGTGGCCGAGGCGTTCAAGGAGCGGATGGAGCAGGCGCGGCACGAGGTGCTGGAGGCGGCGCTGGAGCACGACGAGCCGCTGCTCGAGAAGTACCTGGGCGGGGCCGAGCTCACGTTCGACGAGATCCAGCAGGCGATCCGCAAGGCGACCTGCGCCGGCGCGATCGTCCCGGTGCTGTGCGGCGCGTCGTTCAAGAACAAGGGCGTCCAGGCGCTGCTCGACGCGGTGATCGACTACCTGCCGAGCCCGGTGGACATCCGCCCGGTGCAGGGGCACCTGCCGCTCCACGACGAGACGCCGGCCCATCGCGCGGCGAACGACACGGAGCCGTTCTCGGCGCTGGCGTTCAAGGTGATGACGGACCCCTACGTGGGCCGGCTCACCTATTTCCGGGTGTACTCGGGCGTGCTCAAGTCGGGCAGCTACGTGTACAACAGCACGAAGGACAAGCGCGAGCGCATCGGGCGGCTGCTGCAGATGCACGCGAACAAGCGGGACGAGATCGAGGAAGTGCTGGCCGGCGACATCGCCGCGGCGATCGGGCTCAAGGACACGCGGACGGGCGACACCCTGTCCGACGAGGACAAGCCGATCATCCTGGAGGCGATGAAGTTCCCGAACCCCGTCATCGACGTGGCGATCGAGCCCAAGACGAAGGCGGACCAGGACAAGCTGACGATCGCCCTGCAGAAGCTCCAGGAGGAGGACCCGACGTTCCGGGTGCGCACCGACCAGGAGACCGGGCAGGTGATCATCGCCGGGATGGGCGAGCTGCACCTCGAGATCCTCGTCGAGCGCATGAAGCGCGAGTTCAAGGTCGAGGCCAACGTCGGGAAGCCGCAGGTGGCCTTCCGCGAGACCATCCGGAAGAAGGTCCAGAACATCGAGGGCAAGTTCATCCGGCAGTCGGGCGGCAAGGGGCAGTACGGCCACGTGGTGATCCACGCCGAGCCGGCCGGGGTCGGGCACGGGTTCGTGTTCGAGGACAAGATCGTGGGCGGCGTCATCCCCCGGGAGTTCATCAAGCCGGTGGAGGCGGGGATCCGCGAGGCGCTGGAGAACGGCGTGCTGGCGGGCTACCCGATGGTGGACGTCAAGGTGACGCTGGTCTACGGCAGCTACCACGACGTGGACTCCAGCGAAATGGCGTTCAAGATCGCGGGCTCGATGGCGGTGAAGGAGGCGGCGCGGCAGGCCCATCCCGTGCTGCTCGAGCCGGTCATGGAGGTCGAGGTCGTGACCCCGTCGGACTTCCTCGGCGACGTGATCGGCGATCTCAGCAGCCGCCGCGGCAAGGTCGGCGGCATGACCCAGCGCGGCGACGCGCAGGTGGTCGCGGCCGACGTGCCGCTGGCCGAGATGTTCGGGTATTCGACGACGCTCCGCAGCATGACGCAGGGGCGGGCCGTCTACACGATGCAGTTCGATCATTACGAGGAAGTGCCGAAGAACATCGCGGAAGGCATCATCAGCAAGCAGAAGGGCTGAGGCCCGGTCATCAGTAGTCAGGCACCATTCACACGCAACAGGACAGCGAGCCATGGCGAAGGCGAAATTCGAGCGGAAGAAGCCGCATGTGAACGTGGGCACCATCGGCCACGTCGACCACGGGAAGACCACCCTGACCGCCGCCCTCACCAAGGTGTCGGCCGACAAGGGCTGGGGCACCAAGTACATCTCGTATGACCAGGTGGCGAAGGCCTCCGAGTCACAGGGGCGGCGCGACGCGACGAAAATCCTCACGATCGCCACGTCGCACGTCGAATACGAGACCCAGAAGCGCCACTACGCCCACGTGGACTGCCCGGGCCACGCCGACTACGTGAAGAACATGATCACGGGTGCCGCGCAGATGGACGGCGCCATCCTGGTCGTGTCCGCCACCGACGGCCCGATGCCGCAGACCCGCGAGCACATCCTCCTGGCCCGCCAGGTGAACGTGCCCGCGATCGTGGTCTTCCTGAACAAGTGCGACCTGGTGGACGACGCCGAGCTGCTCGACCTGGTCGAGCTCGAGGTGCGCGAGCTGCTGAGCGCCTACCAGTATCCGGGCGACGACACGCCGGTCATCCGCGGCTCGGCCTCCAAGGCCATCGAGGGCGACGCGGCCTACGTCGAGAAGATCATGGAGCTGTACAACGCGCTCGACACCTTCATCCCGGAGCCGGTCCGCGACACCGACAAGGCGTTCCTGATGCCGGTCGAGGACGTGTTCTCGATCACCGGCCGCGGCACGGTCGCCACGGGCCGCATCGAGCGCGGCAAGATCAAGGTCGGCGAGGAAGTGGCGCTCGTGGGCTTCGGCTCCGAGAAGAAGTCGGTCGTCACCGGCGTCGAGATGTTCCGCAAGCTGCTGGATGACGGCCAGGCGGGCGACAACGTCGGCCTGCTGCTCCGCGGCGTCGAGAAGAACGAGATCGAGCGCGGCATGGTGCTCGCCAAGCCCGGCTCGGTGACCCCGCACACGCACTTCGAGGCCGAGGTGTACGTGCTCCGCAAGGAAGAGGGCGGCCGCCACACGCCGTTCTTCAAGGGCTACCGGCCCCAGTTCTACTTCCGCACGACGGACGTGACGGGCTCGGTCGAGCTCCCGGCCGGCGTCGAGATGGTGATGCCGGGCGACAACATCCAGATGACGATCGAGCTGATCACGCCGATCGCGATGGATGAGGGCCTCCGCTTCGCGATCCGCGAGGGCGGGCGGACGGTGGGCGCGGGTGTGGTGACGAAGATCTTGAAGTAACGATGGGCGGCGGGGCAGATGGGCAGATGGGCAGACCGCCCATCCGCCCATCCGCCCATCTGCCGAACCTGAGGAACATATGGCTCAGAGAATTCGCATCCGTTTGAAGGCGTTCGATCACGTGGTGCTGGACCAGGCCGCGGCGGACATCGTGCGCACCGCCGAGAAGACCGGCGCGCAGGTGTCGGGCCCGATCCCGCTCCCGGTGAAGATCGAGCGCTGGACGGTGCTGCGCAGCCCGCACGTGGACAAGAAGAGCCGCGAGCAGTTCGAGCTCCGCACCCACAAGCGGCTGCTGGACATCAACGATTCGCGCCCGCAGACGATGGACGCGCTGACGAAGCTCGACCTGCCGGCCGGTGTCGACGTCGAGATCAAGGTCGAGTAGCCATGACTAACGGACTCATCGGCCGCAAGCTCGGCATGACGCGGGTGTTCGCCGAAGATGGCACCGCCACTCCGGTGACCATCATCGAGGCGGGCCCCTGCCCGGTGGTGCAGGTGCGCGACCAGCGGGTGCAGCTCGGGTTCGGCACCCGCCGGCCCATCCGCACCTCGAAGGCCGCGCTGGGCCACGCGCAGGCCGCCGGCCTCACGGCGGCGCCGCACGTGATCCGCGAGTTCACGGTCGCGGGCGAGGCGGCTCCGGCCGCCGGCAGCACCGTCACCGTGGAGATCTTCGCGCCAGGCGAGCTGGTGAAGGTGACCGGCACGACCAAGGGCCGCGGGTTCCAGGGCGTGGTCAAGCGCCACGGGTTCGGCGGCGGGCCCGGCCTGCCACGGCAACACGCGGCACCGGAAGCCGGGCTCGATCAGCCCGGGCACCGACCCGTCGCGCGTCATCAAGGGCAAGAAGATGCCCGGCCATCACGGCGCCGCGCGCCACACCGAGCTCGGCCTCACGGTCGTCCGGGTGGATGCCGAGCGCAATCTGCTCTTCGTGCGGGGCGCGATCCCCGGCTCGCGGAACGGCATCGTGACCGTGTCCAAGCAGGGAGGCAGGAGCCGCCATGATTGAGGCCCCGATGTTCAACGCCGCCGGCGCACGGCTCAAGACGCCGTTCGCCCTGCCGGCCGACTATTTCGATGGCACGGTGCACCAGCCGGTGCTGCACGAGGCCGTGAAGGTGTTCCTGAACAACCAGCGCCAGGGCACCGCGAAGGCCAAGGGCCGGAGCGAGGTGTCGGGCGGCAACCAGAAGCCGTGGAAGCAGAAGGGCACCGGCCGCGCCCGGCAGGGCTCGACCCGCGCCCCGCACTGGCGGGGCGGCGGCGTCGTCTTCGGCCCGCTCCCGCGCGACTACCGCACCGGCATCCCGCGGAAGGTGCGCCAGCTGGCCCGGAAGTCCGCGCTCAACGCCCGGGCGGCCGAGGGCCGGCTCCTGGTCGTCGAGCGGGTGGACTTCACCGAGCCCAAGACCAGCCGGATGGCCGAGCTGATCGACAAGCTGGGTTTCGACGGGCAGAAGGTCCTGCTGCTCACCAACGGGATCAAGCCGGCCGCGTATCTCAGCGCCCGGAACCTGCCGCGGGCGGAAGTCCTGCCCTGGGCCGAGGCGTCGGCGTATGACGTGCTCTGGGCCGATGCGGTGATCGTCGAGCAGGCCGCACTGACCGGCACCGAGGTGGAGCCGAGCGAGGGCGCGGAGCTGGCCGAGGCGCCGGTGGCCAAGAAGCCGGCCGCGAAGAAGCCCGCCAAAGCCCCCCGCCAGGCGAAGGCCGCGATGAAGCCTGCGGCGAAGAAGCCTGCGGCCAGGAAGCCCGCGGCGAAGAAGCCGAAGGCCAAGGCCGCGCCGAAGAAGAAGAAAGGCGGCAAGTAAATGCCCGCACTGCACGAAGTGATCGTCCGTCCGGTGGTCACCGAGAAGAGCTCGGCGGCCTTCCAGATGCGCCGGGAGTACGCCCTCGAGGTGCACCCCGAGGCGAACAAGTATCAGATCCGGGAGGCGCTGAAGCAGCTGTTCGGCGTCACCGTCACCGATGTCCGCACCATGCAGATGCGGCGGCACGAGGTGACGCGGGGCCGCACGCGCGGCACCACCGCCCGGTGGAAGAAGGCCATCGTCGTCCTCAAGGACGGCGAGTCCCTTCCGGTCTTCGAGGGCTGACGCGATGAGCATCCGACAGTTCCGGCCGGTCACGCCGGGTACCCGCTTCCGCTCGGTGTCCGGGTTCGACGAGATCACCCGGTCGACGCCCGAGAAGTCGCTCCTGGAGCCCCGCAAGGCGTCGGGCGGCCGGAACAACCTCGGCCACATGACGTCCAGGCATAAGGGCGGCGGGCACAAGCGGCAGTACCGGAAGATCGACTTCAAGCGCAACAAGTTCGGGATCCCGGCCAAGGTGTCCGAGATCGAATACGATCCGAACCGGAGCGCGCGGCTGGCGCTGCTGGTCTACGCCGACGGCGAGAAGCGCTACATCCTGCACCCGGCGGGGCTCAAGCAGGGCGACACGGTGGTGTCGGGCCCCGGCGCCGACATCCGGATCGGCAACGCGGTGCCGCTGGGCGAGATCCCGCTCGGCACCATGGTGCACAACGTCGAGCTCAAGATCGGCAAGGGCGGGCAGATGATCCGCTCGGCCGGCTCGGGCGCGCAGGTGGTGGCCAAGGAGGGCGGCTACGTGACCCTCCGGCTCCGCTCGACCGAAATGCGGCTGATCAACGCCCGCTGCCTCGCCACGATCGGCGAGGTCGGCAACTCGGAGCACGAGCTGCTCTCGGTCGGCAAGGCCGGCAAGAGCCGGTGGCTGGGCAAGCGGCCGCAGGTGCGCGGCGTCGCGAAGAATCCGGTGGACCACCCGCTGGGTGGTGGTGAAGGCAAGTCGTCGGGCGGCCGCCCGCCGGTCTCGCCGTGGGGCAAGCCCGAGGGGCGCAAGACGCGGCATCCGAAGAAGGCGTCCACCAAGCAGATTGTCCGCGGCCGGCGCCGCGGCAAGGCCACGAAGTAAGGCCAGAGGAAACAGACCACATGGCGCGCAGCATCAAGAAGGGTCCGTTCGTTCAGGAGTCGCTGCTCCTGAAGGTCCAGATCATGAACAGCAAGAACGAGAAGAAGGTCGTGAAGACCTGGAGCCGGGCGAGCACGATCCTGCCCGAGTTCGTGGGCCACACCTTCGCCGTGCACAACGGCAACAAGTTCGTGCCGGTGTACGTGACCGAGAACATGGTGGGGCACAAGCTGGGCGAGTTCGCGCCCACGCGGCTCTTCCGCGGCCACAGCGGCAGGCTCGTGGCCGACAAGAAGGCAAAGCCGGAGTGACCATGCCTGGGACTGCGATCCAGCGGCTGGTGCGCCAGTCGCCCCGGAAGATGCGGCTCGTCGTCGATCTCATCCGCGGCAAGGATGTGAACGAGGCGTACGCGATCCTGAAGTTCAACAAGAAGCTGGCGGCGCGGCAGATCGAGAAGACGCTCCGCTCGGCGGTGTCGAACGCGGAGCAGCACGCGCAGAAGGAAAGCGCGGCCTTCGACGTCGACACGCTGTACGTCTCCAAGGCGACGATCGACATGGGGCAGCCGCTCAAGCGGTTCACGGCCGCGGCGCAGGGCCGGGCCACCCCGATCCGGAAGCGGACCAGCCACGTCACGATTCACGTGGCGGAGAAGGGGAACGACTAATGGGTCAGAAGACACATCCGATCGGGTTCCGGCTCGGGATCGTGAAGCAGTGGCGGTCCCGCTGGTTCTCGGCCAAGGACATGCCGGCGCTGCTCAAGGAAGACGAGCTGATCCGGAAGTACCTGAAGGCGCGGCTGGGCCACGCCGCGATCGCCGAGATCCACATCGAGCGGAAGCCGGGCAAGGTGACCGTGACGGTGCACACCGGCCGGCCGGGCGTCGTGATCGGCAAGCGGGGCGCCGAGGTGGACAAGCTGCGGGACGAGCTGGCGCAGCTGACCGGCAAGGACGCGGCGATCAACGTCGAGGAGATCAAGCGGCCCGAGGTCTCGGCGCAGCTCGTGGGCGACAACATCGCGCACCAGCTGGTGCAGCGGATCTCGTTCCGCCGGGCGATGAAGCGCGCGGTGCAGAGCGCGATGCGCATGGGCGCGCAGGGCATCCGCATCCGGGTGTCGGGTCGGCTGGGCGGCGCCGAGATCGCGCGGACCGAGGGGTACCGCGAGGGCCGGGTGCCGCTCCACACGCTGCGGGCGGACATCGACTACGCGACGTCCACGGCGAAGACGACCTACGGCACGATCGGCGTGAAGGTCTGGATCTTCAAGGGTGAGGTGGTGGAGGACGTCTCCGGCCGCACCTACAGCACGGGGGCCTGACGACCATGCTGGCACCGAAGCGCGTCAAGTTCCGCAAGATGTTCAAGGGCCGGACCAGGGGCCTCGCCACCCGGGGCAACACGGTGGCGTTCGGCGAGTTCGCCCTGATGTCGCTGGAGCCGGGCTGGATCTCCAACCGGCAGATCGAGGCCGCGCGTGTCGCGATGACCCGCGAGATGAAGCGCGGCGGCAAGGTGTGGATCCGGATCTTCCCGGACAAGCCGATCACGAAGAAGCCCGCCGAGACCCGCATGGGCAAGGGCAAGGGCAACCCCGAGGGCTGGGTGGCGGTGGTGAAGCCGGGCCGGGTGCTGTTCGAGGTGGAGGGCGTGACGGTGGAGCTGGCGAAGAAGTCGCTCGCGCTCGCCGCGGCCAAGCTGCCGGTGACGACGCGCTTCATCAAGCGCGAGGAGATCTGAGGCATGAACGCGAGCGAGCTGGGCGAGCTCTCCACGGAGGAGCTCGAGAAGAAGCTGGCGGAGCTGAAGGCGGAGCGCTTCAACCTGGGCTTCCGCTCGGCCACCGAGTCGATCGACAACCCGATGCGGTTCCGGACGCTGCGCCGGGACATCGCCCGCATCCTGACGGCCTTGCGGTCGCGCGCGGCGCAGTAGCCGCGGCGCCGCCGGAACACGGAGAACGAACGGACATGGCACAGACGGAGCAGGCGGCCCGCGCCCAGCGCAAGACGCGCACCGGGGTCGTCACGAGCGACAAGATGACGAAGACGGTCACCGTGGAACTGGTGCGGCGGTTCTCGCACGCGGTCTACGGGAAGCAGATCACCCGGACCACCTCGGTGAAGGCGCGGGACGACCACGGCGCCAAGATCGGCGACACCGTCCGCATCATGGAGACCCGGCCGCTGGCGAAGACCGTGCGCTGGCGCGTGCTGGAGATCGTGCTGCGGGCGAAGTAGGTCGGGGCGCACCACGGTGCCCCCGTACGCGAATGTCGAGGAATAAGAGGAACCAATGGTTCAGCAAGAGAGCATGCTCAAGATCGCGGACAATTCCGGCGCCCGGCGGGCGCTGGTCATCCGCGTCCTCGGCGGCAGCAAGCGCCGCTACGCCGGCCTCGGCGACACGGTGGTGGTGGCGATCAAGGACGCCATCCCGACCGGCCAGGTGAAGAAGGGCGACGTGGCGAAGGCGGTGATCGTCCGCACCGTGAAGGAGACCCGCCGCAAGGACGGGTCCTACATCCGGTTCGACGAGAACGCCGCGGTCCTCATCGACGACAAGGGCGAGCCGCGGGCGACCCGCATCTTCGGCCCGGTGGCGCGCGAGCTCCGGGAGAAGAAATACATGAAGATCGTCTCGCTGGCGCCGGAGGTGCTCTAGCATGAAGCCGCTCGTCCACAAGAAGGCCAAGCGGCTGCGGCAGCAGCCGGTCGTCCGCCACAAGCTCCGGATCACCCGGGGCGACACCGTCCAGATCATCTCGGGCGATGACAAGGGCAAGCGGGGGAAGGTGCTCCGCGTCAACCTCAAGACCGGGCGGGTGACGGTCGAGGGCGTGAACATCGTGAAGCGGCACCGGCGGGCGACGCAGACCGCCGAGGGCGGGATCGTCCAGTTCGAGGCGCCGATTCACCATTCGAAGGCGATGCTGCTCGATCCCAAGAGCGGCGAGCCGACCCGCACCCGCCGGCGCCGGGATGCCGACGGCACGGTCGAGCGGATCGCGGTGAAGTCGGGCCAGCCGATTCCGAGGAGCAGGTAAGATGGCAGACACGAAAGAGAAGGCGGCCAAGGGCGGCGGTACGCCGAAGGGCGGAACCGCGAAGGCTCCCAAGGAGAAGGCCGGCGCGGGCGCGACCGATCCGGCGCCGAAGGCGGTGGACGGCACGCCGCGCCTCCGCACTCACTACGACCAGGTCGTGCGGCCGAACCTGTCCAAGCAGTTCGGCATCACCAACCCGATGCAGCTGCCGCGGCTGGCGAAGATCGTGCTCAACGTCGGGCTGGGCGAGGCGAGCAAGAACCCGAAGGCGCTGGACGCCGTCGTGGCCGAGCTGGCCCAGGTGACGGGGCAGAAGCCGGTGGTGCGGCGGGCCAAGAAGTCGATCGCCAACTTCGGCCTCCGGGCCGGGGTGCCGGTGGGCGCGTCGGTGACGCTCCGCGGCGCGCGGATGTACGAGTTCCTCGACCGGTTCATCACGCTGTCGATGCCGCGCATCCGCGACTTCCGCGGGCTGTCGGATCGCAGCTTCGACGGCCGGGGCAACTACACGATCGGCATCAAGGAGCAGATGATCTTCCCCGAGGTCGATTTCGACAAGGTCGAGAAGATCCACGGCATGGACATCACGATCGTGACCACCGCGGGCCGGGACGACCTCGCGATGGCGCTGCTCCGGGAATTCGGCTGGCCGTTCCGCGGCGAGACCCCGCTCAAGGTGGCGTGAACCGGGCATCCTCCGGGATGCCAATTGGAGAGACGATGGCGAAGACCTGTTGGATCGAGAGAGCCAAGCGTACGCCGAAGTTCAAGGTGCGCGCCGTCCGCCGCTGTGCGCGGTGCGGGCGGTCACGCGCTACTCTGCGCAAGTTCGGCCTCTGCCGAATCTGCTTCCGTGAGCTCGCGCTGAAGGGGGAGATCCCCGGCGTGCGCAAGGCCAGCTGGTAAGGGGACGCGAGAACCATGAGCATGACAGATCCCGTCGCGGATATGCTGACCCGCATCCGGAACGCCTGCACTGCCGGGCACCGGAGGGTTGACGTTCCGGCGTCGAAGCTGAAGGTGGAATTGGCGCGGCTGCTCCAGGAAAACCACTACATCGCCGAGTACAAGATGCTCGACGACGGTGGCCGTGGGCTCCTGCGGCTGTACCTGAAGTACCACAACGAACTCCCGGTGATCCGGGAGCTCCGCCGCGTGTCGACCCCGGGCCTCCGGCGCTACGTGAAGTGCCGCGACCTCCCGCGCGTCAAGAACGGCCTCGGCATGGCGATCGTCTCGACCCCCAAGGGGCTGATGAGCGACCGCCAGGCGCGGACGGCCAACCTCGGCGGCGAGCTGCTCGCCGTGGTCTGGTAGGAGGCGCCATGTCGCGTATCGGCAGGAAGCCCGTGGCCGTGCCGGCCGGCGTCACCGTGACGCTTTCGGGCAATACGATTGCGGTGAAGGGTCCCAAGGGCGAGCTCAACCGGAAGTTGCACCCGGAGATGCGGCTCGAGCAGGCGGAGGGGAACATCTCCGTGACGCGCCCCTCGGAGGAGACCCGGCACAAGGCGCTCCACGGCCTGACCCGCACGCTGGTGCAGAACATGATGGACGGCGTGACCAAGGGCTACCAGAAGGTGCTCGAGATCCAGGGCGTCGGCTACAAGGCCGAGGCCAAGCCGTACGGACTCAACCTGATCGTGGGGTTGTCCCACCAGGTGCCGATCCGGGCGCCCAAGGGGATCAAGCTGACGGTGGAGAACAACACGCTGGTCCGGATCGATGGCCCCGACAAGGAGCTGGTCGGCCAGGTGGCCGCCGAGATCCGGTCGGTCCGCCCGCCCGAGCCCTACAAGGGGAAGGGCATCCGCTACCAGGGCGAGCACGTCCGCCGCAAGGCCGGCAAGACAGGAGCCAAGTAATCATGCGTGCCATTCATGCACCGAAGACCCGCCGGGAGCTGCGGCGCCGGCGGCACCTGCGGGTCCGGCAGAAGGTGGCCGGCACCGCGGAACGGCCGCGCCTGGTCGTGTTCCGGTCGCTCAAGCACACCTACGCCCAGCTCGTCAACGACGATCTCGGCGTGACCCTGCTGGGCGTGAGCGATACCAGCGAGGGCGTCGCGGTCGAGGGGGCGGGCAAGGTCGCGCGCGCCAAGGCCGTGGGCACGCTCCTCGCCGAGAAGGCGAAGGCCGCGGGCTTCAAGAGCGTGGTCTTCGACCGGGCCGGTTACCGATATCATGGCCGCGTGCAGGCCGTCGCCGACGGCGCGCGCGCGAGCGGACTGGAGTTTTAAATGGCGGACGAACAGGCAGTCAGCGCGGCTCCGGCCGCCACCGAACACGCCCCGGGCCAGCCGGCGCGCCGGGGCCGTGGCGGGCGCGGTGAGCGCGGACCCCGGCGGGACCGGGACCGTGACCGCGAGCGCAGCGACCACGTCGAGAACGTGATCGCGATCAATCGCGTGGCCAAGGTCGTGAAGGGCGGCCGGCGCTTCTCGTTCAACGCCCTGGTGGCGGTGGGCGACGGCAAGGGCAAGGTCGGCGTCGCGACCGGCAAGGCGAACGAGGTGTCCGAGGCGGTCCGCAAGGCGGTCGAGGCCGCCAAGCGGACGATGGTCGACGTGCCGCGCACCGGCGCCACGATCCCGCACGAGGTCATCGGCCGCCACGGCGCGGGCCGGGTGCTGCTCAAGCCCGCCGCGACCGGTACCGGCGTCATCGCCGGCGGCCCGGTGCGCGCGGTGCTCGAGTGCTGCGGCGTCACCGACATCCTGACCAAGAGCCTCGGCTCCACCAACCCGCACAACATGGTGCGGGCCACGATGGACGGCCTGGCCCGGCTGGTGTCGGTCCGCCAGCTCGCGCGCGAGCGCGGCATCGAGGCGGACCAGCTGGCCTACAAGCCGCGCCAGGAGGGCTGAGCCATGGGTCGCAATCCCGTCGTCGGCCGGCAGGGCCCGAAGTGGCACGCCGCCACGATTCCCACCGAGGAGACGGCAGCCCGCCTCGCGGTCAAGCAGATCCGGTCGTCGATCGGCCACGCGGAGACGATGCGGCGGACGCTCCGCGCGCTCGGCCTCCGGCACCACCAGCAGGTGGTGGAGCTGGCCAACTCGGCGTCGGTGCGAGGCATGCTATTCAAGGTGCGTCACCTGGTGGACGTGACGCCCGTCAAGGAGGCCTGATGGCCAGCGAGACCAAGACCCCGACCGTCACCCTCTCTTCGCTGCGGCCCGCCAAGGGCGCGACGCAGTCGCGGAAGCGCGTCGGCCGCGGGCCCGGCTCGGGGCTGGGCAAGACGTCCGGCAAGGGACACAAGGGCCACAAGGCCCGCACCGGCGGCGGCACCAACCCGGGCTTCGAGGGCGGCCAGATGCCGATGTACCGGCGGCTGCCGAAGCGCGGGTTCACGAACCCGTTCAAGGTGACCGTCCAGGCGGTGAACCTGTCCCGGCTCGAGCGGATCACGGGCGCGGAAGTGACCCCGGAGACCCTGGCCGCGGCCGGGCTCATCATCCGTCCGGGGCAGAAGGCCAAGATCCTGGGCACCGGCGAGGCGACGCGCGCGTTCACCGTGCGCGGCATTCCCGTCTCCGCGTCCGCGCGCGCCAAGATCGAGGCGGCCGGCGGCACGGTCGAGGGTTAAGTGACCGCACCCCGCGTTCCCGCTCTCTCGATCGACCCGGAGCTGAAGCGGAAGATCACGTTCACGCTGCTGGCGCTGCTCATCTACCGCGTCGGCGCGCACATCGCCGCCCCGGGCGTGAACGTCCAGGCGCTGGCCGACTTCATCCGGAACTCCGCGGCGGCCGGCTTCTTCGGCCTCTACGACATGCTGGGCGGCGGCCTGTCGCGCGCGACGGTCTTCGCGCTCGGCATCATGCCGTACATCTCGGCCTCCATCATCTTCCAGCTGGTCGGCGGCGTGGTGCCGCAGATCGGCAAGATGCAGAAGGAGGAAGAGGGCCGGAAGAAGCTCACCCAGTGGACGCGGTACCTCACCGTCTTCATCTCGTTCGCGCAGGCCTACACGTTCACGCTGTTCACCGAGTCCATCCCGGGCGCGGTGGTGAACCCCGGCTTCGCGTCGCGGCTCATCATGGTGACGACGCTGACGGCGGGCGCGATCTTCGTGATGTGGCTGGGCGAGCAGATCACCGAGCGGGGCATCGGCAACGGGATGAGCCTGCTCATCACGTTCTCGATCCTGGAGCGGCTGTGGCCCGCCCTGCTCCAGCTGGGCTCGCTGGTCAAGGGCGGCGCGGTGTCGATCCTGGGCGGCGCGTTCTACATGGGCATGCTGGTGCTCGCCATCGCGGCGGTGACCGCGATGACGATCGCCGCGCGGCGGATTCCGATCCAGATCCCGCGCAAGGTCATGGGCCGGGGCCGGATCCGGGAGGGGCAGAAGACCTTCATCCCGGTCCGGCTGCTCACGGCGAGCGTCATGCCGATCATCTTTGCCCAGACGATCATCATCGTGCCGGGCACGCTCGCGAGCTTCACGAAGGCCCCCCTCCTCACCGAGGTGGCCAACTTCTTCTATCCCGGCAGCCTCCCCTACGCCATCGTGTTCTCGCTGATGGTGCTGCTGTTCAGCTACTTCTACACCTCCATCATCTTCAACTCGGTGGACCTGTCGGAGAACCTGAAGAAGCAGGGCGGGTTCATCCCGGGCGTGAAGCCCGGCGCGAGCACCGCGGAGTACATCGACTCCGTCCTGGCCCGCATCACGCTGCCCGGCGCCATCTTCCTGGCGGCGATCGCGCTGGTGCCCATCTTCCTCAGCCAGCGGGTGGGCGTGCAGCAGCAGTTCGGCGGGACATCGGTGCTCATCGTGGTCGGCACCCTGCTGGACACGATCGCGCAGATCGAGCAGCACCGCCAGCTCCGGAAGTACGACGGGTTCATGAAGACGGGCCGGGTGAAGTTCCGGGGGCGGCAGCAGAGGTACATGTAACGGGGGCCCGAAGACTGAGAAACGAGGACTGAGGACTGAGGACTGAGGACGGGGTGGGCACTCAGTCCTCGCACCTCAGTCCTCGTTCCTTGTTGGGGAGAGGATTCGGACATGGACATCCTGCTGATGGGGCCCCCGGGCGCGGGGAAGGGAACGCAGGGCGCCCTGCTCGCCGAGCGGCTCGGGCTGCCCAAGTTCGCCACGGGCGACCTCCTCCGGGACGCCGTCAAGCGCGGCACGCCCCTCGGCCTCAAGGCCAGGGCCGTGATGGAGGCGGGGCACCTCGTGGGGGACGACCTGATCCTCGGCGTCATCCGCGAGGAGCTGGACAAGCCCCAGGCCGCCCGGGGCGTGCTCTTCGACGGGGTGGTGCGGACGATCCCGCAGGCGGAAGGGATGGACCGGCTGCTCGGCGAGCGGCGGCCGGCGGCTCGACCACATCCTGTTCCTCGACGTGTCGGACCAGGAGATCCTCGACCGGCTGGACAGGCGGCGGATGATCGAGGGCCGGGCGGACGACGACCCCGCCGCCGTGGCCACCCGGCTCCGCGCCTACCGGGAGCAGACCGCACCGGTCCTGGCCTGGTACGAGGCGCGCAACGGCGTCACCCGGATCCCGGCCGTCGGGACCGTGCTCGACGTGGCGGCCCGCATCCGCGCCGCCCTCGGGATGGGCGAGGGATGATCACCATCAAGTCGCCTCGCGAGCTCGAGGCGATGACGCACGCGGGGCGGATCGTCGCCGGCACCCTCGCGCTCCTGCGCCGGGAGACCCGGGCCGGCCACTCCACGGAGGACCTCGACCGCATCGCCGAGGCGTTCATCCGGAGCCACCAGGGCGCCACGCCGTCCTTCAAGGGGCTCTACGGCTTCCCCAAGACGCTCTGCACCTCGATCAACGAGGAGATCGTCCACGGCATCCCGTCGACCAAGCGGGTGCTCCGGGAGGGGAACCTCGTGAGCGTGGACGTCGGCGTGCACTTCGACGGGATGCACGCCGATTCCGCCACGACCATTGCCGTGGGCGAGATCTCGCCCGAGGCGCAGCGCCTGCTGGACGTCACCCAGGAGAGCCTCGCGGCCGGGATCGCCGCGGCGCGGCTGGGCAACCACGTCGGCGACATCGGCCACGCGGTCCAGGGCGTGGCGGAGAAGGCGGGCTTCGGGGTGGTGCGGGAGCTGGTGGGCCACGGCATCGGGGCACGATTCCACGAGGAGCCGCAGGTGCCGAACTACGGCAGCCCCAAGCGGGGCCCGCGGCTGCTGGAAGGGATGACCCTCGCCATCGAGCCGATGATCACGATGGGCAATCCCGCCACGAAGACCCTGCCGGACAAGTGGACCGTCGTGACCGCCGATGGCAGCCTCTCGGCGCACTTCGAGCACACGGTGGCGATTACGAAGGATGGACCCAAGGTGTTGACCACCGAGGACTGAGGGGCGAGGACTACGGGCTGACGACGCCCATCAGCCACTCATGAATTCGCGGGTTGCCCGCCACGATCGCCGTGTGGGCCGGCCCCACATCCTTGCCGCTGAAATCCGTCACCTTCCCACCCGCCTCCCGCACCAGCAGGATCCCCGCCGCGATGTCCCACGGCGCCAGCATGAGCTCCCAGAACCCGTCGAAGCGGCCGGCGGCGACGTCGGCCAGGTCGAGCGCGGCCGAGCCCGCGCGGCGCACGCCGCTGGTGGACCGCATCACCGTGGCGAACTGCCGCTGGTAGGTCTCGAGCCGGTCCAGGTGCTTGAACGGGAAGCCGGTGCCAATCAGGGCGTGTTCGGGCTCGGCGATCGACGACACCTCGAGCCGGCGGGTGCCTTCCCACGCGCCGCCGCCGCGGCTCGCGCGGTACAACCGGTCACGCGGCACGTCGAAGACCAGCCCGGCCTCGAGCACGCCGTCGCGCGCCGCGGCGATGGAGACGCTCCACGCGGGATAGCCGTGCAGGAAGTTCGTAGTGCCGTCGAGCGGATCCACCAGCCAGACCAGCCCGTCCAGGCCGCCGTCGGGGGAGAGCTCCTCGCCCACCATCCGCGCGCCGTCGTCGCTCGCCAGCAGCACCTGGCCGATGAGCCGCTCCGCCTCCGGTCCACGTCGGTCACGAAGTCGTGGTGGCCTTTCGAGGTCCACTGCCTGGGATCGGCGGGCCGCTCGACCCCGGCCAGGAAGCGTCCGGCCCGCCGGGCGGCGGTTTCGGCGAGAAGCAGTAAGTCTATGGGCGATAGCATCTTGCGGCCCTCGAACGGCGTAGGTACCTTGCGCCAATGAAGCGCATCTTTTCCGGCATCCAGCCCTCCGGCGAGCTCCACATCGGCAACTGGCTGGGCGCCGTGAAGAACTGGGTCATGCTGCAGGAGAACTACGAGTGCTTCTTCTCCATCGTAGACCTGCACGCGATCACCGGCCCGTACGAGCCCGCCGCACTCGAACGCCGCACCCTCGACATGGCGATCGGCCTGCTGGCCGCCGGGGTCGATCCTGAGCGGGTGACGCTCTTCGTGCAGTCGCAGGTGCCCGAGCACTCGGAGCTCATGTGGCTGCTCAACAGCGTCACGCCGGTCGGCGAGCTCGAGCGGATGACGCAGTTCAAAGATAAGTCCCAGCGAGTGGAGAGCATTCCGGCGGGGCTGCTCAACTACCCGATCCTGATGGCCGCCGA
This sequence comes from uncultured Gemmatimonadales bacterium, assembly GCA_963817575.1. Taxonomy (GTDB): domain Bacteria; phylum Gemmatimonadota; class Gemmatimonadetes; order Gemmatimonadales; family GWC2-71-9; genus DASTCF01. The sequence continues at coordinate 11,279 of CAWFOY010000014.1, read as the reverse complement.
CATTCTCCTGTATCGCGCCGACTTCGTGCCGGTCGGCGAGGATCAGGTCCAGCATCTCGAGCTCGCCCGCGCGATCAGCCGGAAGTGGAACGCCCTGTTCGCCGACGGCGTCCCCTACCTTCCCGAGGCACAGGCGCTGCTGACGCCCGCGCGGCGCATCCTGGGCCTCGACGGCCAGGCCAAGATGTCGAAGAGCCTCGGCAACACGATCGGCCTGCTCGACAGCCCGGACGAGATCTGGCAGAAGCTCCGGCCGGCGATGACCGACCCGGCCCGCGTGACGAAGAAGGATCCCGGCACGCCGGAGATCTGCAACATCTTCACGCTCCACAAGTACTTCTCTCCGCCCGACACGGTGGAGGTCGTTGCGCGAAGGTGCCGCGGCGCGGAGTGGGGTTGCCTCGACTGCAAGCGGGTGCTGGCCGATAACATGATCGCGACGCTCGAGCCGATCCGCCGGAAGGCGATGGAGCTGCGCGACGACGAGGGCCGCGTGCGCGCCATCCTGGCCGAGGGCGCCCGGCGGGCGCAGGCGGAGGCGCAGAAGACGCTGGGCGAGGTGAAGGCGAGGATGGGGTTCTTGAAGTGAATCTCGACTGAGGCTCCATGGAAAAGATCATCAAGGCAGCGGTGGAGCGCGGGGCATCCGATCTCCACATCAAGGCCGGCGACGTCTTCCGGGCCCGGATCAACGGGAAGCTGGTGCCGCTCACCAAGCAGCGGCTCACGCCGGACCAGACCCGGGCCATCGCACTCAAGCTGATCCCGAGTGAGGACGACCGCGCTCACCTGGACCGGATCCGCGACTTCGATTGTTCGTGGGGGATGCCCGGCGTCGGGCGGTTCCGGGTGAATGTGCTCCGGCAGCGCTCCTCCTTCATGATCGTGATGCGGGTCATCCCGTTCACCGTGCCGTCGGTCGAGTCCCTCCACCTGCCCGACAGCATCAAGGCCCTCGCCGAGGCGGACCGCGGCCTGATCCTGGTGACGGGGGTGAGCGGGAGCGGGAAGACGAGCACGATGGCCGCGCTGGTGGACCAGATCAATCGCAACCAGCAGAAGCACATCGTCACGATCGAGAACCCGATCGAGTACCTCCACCGCGACGTGAAGTGCTCGGTCACCCAGCGCGAGGTCGGGGTGGACACCGTGAGCGTCACGGTCGCGATCCGGGCCGCCCTGCGGCAGGATCCGGACGTGGTCGTGCTGAGCGAGATGCGGGAGCCGGAGACGGCCGACATCGCGATCAAGGCGGCGGAGACCGGGCATCTCGTGATCTCGACCCTCCCGACGCCCGACGTGATCACGACCATCGAGCGCGTGGTGGCGATGTTCCCCGCCGAGGAGCGGGAAATCGGGCGGGTGCGGCTCTCGGAGGCGCTCCGCGCGATCGTGTCGCAGCAGCTGCTCCCGCGCGCGGATGGCGAGGGCCGGGTGCCGGCGTGCGAGGTGCTGGTCGCGACCCACGAGGTGCGGGACTGCCTGAAGGATCCCGCCCGGTGGCCCGAGCTCCGCAAGCTGATGACCGAGGGCGAGCACCACGGCATGCGGACCTTTGAGCAGAGCCTCAACGACCTGTACGATCGCGGCGTGATCAACCTGGAGACCGCCCGCGCGGCGAGCGGGGCCGGCGAAATCGGGCCGGAGGGCAAGGCCGGGAAGAAGCGGAGCAAGGGGTGAGTCGCGCCCGCGACCTCCTGAGCGTGCTCCTTTCGGCGCCGCGGGAGGCGGGCACGCCCGGCGCTGCCCACGCCCGGCGACTCCTGGCCGAGCACTTCACGACGCTCGGGTTCCGGGTCGAGGAGCAGCGCTTCCGGTTCCATCCCGCCAGCCTCAATGCCTTTCCCCTGTTCGGCGCGGGCCTCGGCTGGCTCACCCTCCTCCTCATTCCCCTCTGCACGTTGCCGGGTCCCCCGGCGTGGGCTGGCGCTCGCGGCGTGGATCGTCGGCCTCTCCGCCCTCGGCGTGCTGGTGTACGGCACGGCCCTGGGCTGGTCCCCCCTCGGCGGCGGGGTCCGCGAGGACGCGAACCTCATCGCGACCCGCGGCGACGAACCGGTCCGGCGCTGGATCGTGGCGCACGTGGACACCAAGGCGCAGGGGCACTCGGTGGTGGGGCGGATCGTCGCGGTCGTCGTCTGCCTCGGGTCGATGCTGGTCCACACGGTGCTCGCCACCGCCCGGCTCTGGGGCCCGATCGACACCGACACCGTTGCCCTCGCCGCCGTGGTGGCGCTGGCCGCCTGCGGGCTCGCCGCGCGTGGGGGCCTCCGCGGTGAAACCGTCGGGGCACGGGACAACGGCTCGGGACTCCTGGCGGCGCTGGTGGCCGCCGAGGCCGGGCCGGCCAGCGGCATGGGCGTCCTCGTCACCGGCGCCGAGGAGTTCGGCCTGGTGGGCGCGCGGGTGTTCGCGCGGGCGCACGGGCCCCAGCTGCTCGGGGCCGACGTGGTGAACCTGGACACGCTCGACGACTGCGGCCCGGTTCATGTGCTGGCCCACGATCCGTCGGGCGCCCGCCTGGCCGAGGCCGAGGCCTCCCGGCTGCGGCAACGGATGGACGGGATCCGGGTGCGCCGCCGGCCGCTCTGGATCTTCACGGACAGCCAGCCGCTGGCCGGGACGGGCGCGGCGGCGATCACGGTGAGCCGCCTGGACTGGAGCACGTTGAAGCTCCTGCATACTGCGCGCGACACCCCCGACGGTCTGGCGTTTCGAACGGCCGAATTGGTGGGCCGCTCGGTGGCGATCGCGAATTGACCTGAGAGGGCGGCCCGGCTACTTTCTCCCCGAGGATGCAGGGCCCCCGCCGGGGCCCTTTTTCTTTGGCTTCAACCCAATGAGACCACGATGTTCGATCGGAAGACCTGCTGCGTGGTCGTTGTCGGCGCGCAATGGGGGGACGAGGGCAAGGGCAAGCTGGTGGATGTCCTGGCGGAGCGCGCCGACTACGTGGTGCGCTACCAGGGCGGCGCCAATGCGGGCCATACCGTCGTCACCGGGGACGACCAGTTCATCCTCCAGCAGACTCCGTCCGGCATCCTGCATCCGAAGGCGATCTGCCTGATCGGGAACGGGGTCGTGCTCGATCCCGAGACGCTCTTCAAGGAGCTGGACCACCTCGCAAGCCGCGGGATCGTCACGGCGGGGCGGATCTTCGTATCGGACCGCGCGCACCTCGTGCTCCCGTACCACAAGCTGCTGGACGTGGCGAGCGAGAAGAGCCAGAAGATCGGGACGACGGGGCGGGGCATCGGCCCGACCTACGAGGACAAGTACGGCCGCCGCGGCATCCGGGTCGGTGACCTGCGGAACCCCGGCACCCTGCGCGAGCTCCTGGCGGAGCGGGTCGAGCGCGCCAACCGGCTCCTCCAGATGATGGGTGTGGCCGACCGGGCGTCGCTCGAGGAGCACATCGCGCTGGTGGAAGGGCTCGCCCCGCGGCTGCTGCCGATCGCGGCGGACACCGGGCGCGTGGTGCACCGGGCGTTGCAGGACGGCAAGCGAGTGCTGCTCGAAGGGGCGCAGGGCGCCCTGCTCGACGTGGACCACGGGACCTACCCCTTCGTGACGAGCTCCAACACGACGGCCGGCGGCGCCTCGGTGGGATCTGGGATCGGTCCCACGGCGATCGACGGCGTGCTCGGCGTGGTGAAGGCGTACACGACCCGGGTGGGGAACGGCCCGTTGCCGACGGAGGCGGCCGGGGAGCCTGGTGAAGAGCTGCGCAAGCTGGGCGGCGAATTCGGCGCCGTGACCGGCCGCCCGCGACGCTGCGGCTGGTTCGATGCGAATGTGGTGCGTTACTCGGTGCGGGTGAACGGGCTCACCGGCCTCGCGGTGACCAAGCTCGACGTGCTCGACACGCTGGCCGAGATCCCGGTGAGCACCGGATACCGGGTGGACGGCGAGCTGAGCGAGGAGCTGCCGTCCGAAGTGCACCAGCTCGAGCGAGTGGACCCGATCTATGAAGTCCTGCCCGGCTGGCGGAAGCCGCTGGGGAATGCACGCCGCATGGCCGACCTGCCTCCGGAGGCGCGGGCCTACCTGGACCGCCTGCAGGACCTGTCGGGGGCGCCGATCCGCTACGTCAGCGTCGGCACGCGGCGCGACCAGATCATCGAGGTGTGACGGGCATGGCCGATACGACCCTGATGGACAAACTGGTGTCGCTCTGCAAGCGCCGGGGCTTCGTCTTCCAGTCGTCCGAGATCTACGGCGGGCTCGGCTCCGTGTGGGACTATGGGCCGCTCGGCGTGGAGCTCAAGAAGAACGTCAAGGAACGCTGGTGGCGCGCGATGGTCCACGCGCGGGACGACATCGAGGGACTCGACGCCGCCATCCTCATGCACCCGAGGGTGTGGGAGGCGTCCGGTCACGTGGCGGGGTTCACCGACCCGCTGGTGGACTGCAAGACCTGCAAGGCCCGGTTCCGGGCCGACAAGATCCAGGACGCGCAGTGCCCGCAGAAGCCCAGCAAGAAGCCGGGTGAACACTCGACGTGCCAGCTCACCGAGCCGCGGATGTTCAACCTGATGTTCAAGACGTTCATGGGGCCGGTCGAGGAATCGGCGGCCGTGGTGTACCTCCGGCCCGAGACGGCGCAGGGCATCTACGTCAATTACCTGAACGTGCTCCAGGCCTCGAGGCAGAAGATCCCGTTCGGCATCGCGCAGATCGGCAAGGCGTTCCGGAACGAGATCACGCCGGGGAATTTCATCTTCCGGACCCGTGAGTTCGAGCAGATGGAGATGCAGTTCTTCGTGAAGCCGGGGACCGACGCGGAGTGGTTCGAACGCTGGCGGGAGCTCCGCATGGCGTGGCACCACGCGCTCGGGCTCGCCCCGGCGAAGCTCCGCTGGCACCAGCACGAGCACGGCGAGCTGGCGCACTACGCCAAGGCCGCCTACGACATCGAGTACGAGTTCCCGTTCGGCTGGAACGAGATCGAGGGCATCCATAATCGCACCGACTTCGACCTCGGCCGGCACCAGGAGTTCTCCGGCAAGAAGCTCGACTACTTCGACCAGGCCGCCAACGAGCGATTCGTGCCGTACATCGTCGAGACCTCGGCCGGCGCCGACCGCGTGGCGCTGACCGTCCTGGTGGACGCCTACCGGGAAGAACAGGTCGAGGGGGAGACCCGGGTCGTGCTCGGATTCCACCCCTCCGTCGCGCCGATCAAGGCGGGCGTGTTCCCGCTGGTCAAGAAGGACGGCATGCCCGAATTCGCGACCAGTCTCTACCGGGACCTCCGGAAGGCGATGCCGTGCTTCTACGACGACAGCGGCGCCGTCGGCCGCCGCTACCGGCGCATGGACGAGGCCGGGACCCCGTTCTGCATCACGGTGGACGGCCAGACCCTGCAGGACCGCACGGTGACCGTGCGCCACCGCGACTCCATGGTGCAGGACCGGGTGGGGGCGGAGCAGGTGGGGGGGTGGCTGGGCGAAAAACTCAAGGACTGAGGAACGAGGACTGAGGACTGAGGGCTGATGCGGTTGGACGATTTCAGGGAGCTGGTTACCCGGCTGTCCCGAGAGCTGCCCGAAGAGTACCTCGACGGTGTGGCCGAGATCACGGTGTCGCCACGCGCGGTCCCGCATCCGGTGCGTGAGGAGATCTACACCCTCGGCCACTGCGTTCCGATCCACGCCGGGGAGGGCGCGCACGCGGACGAAGTCCAGAGCCGCATCGTGCTGTACCACGGGTCGTTCCAGGCGCTCGCGCACCTGGATCCGGAGTTCGACTGGCGGGCGGAGGCGTGGGAGACGCTCACCCACGAGCTCCGGCACCACCTCGAATGGCGGGCCCGCGCGGCCGATCTCGAAGCGTTCGACGATGCCGCCGAGGAGAATTTCGCCCGCCACGACGGCGACCGGTTCGACCCGACCTTCCACCTGGATGGCGAGCAGGTGGCCGATGGGGTCTATCAGGTGGACGACGATTTCTTTCTCGACCGGCGGGTCCGGCGGCTGCCCGCCGAGGTGCCGATCGAGTGGCACGGGAAGCAATACCGGGTCCGCCCTCCCGCGGAGGCCACCCTCCCTGCTTTCTTGAGTGTGGAAGGGGTGGACGAACCACCCCCCGGGGAGCTGGTTCTCGTGCTGCGGCGTCGCGCGGGACTGGGCGATCTCTTTCGGAACCCGAACCCCTATACTGCCGTAGTGGAGGCGGAACCGGCCACACCGGCCCTCCCCTCGTGAATCGCACGACTGACAGGAGCAGATGGATGCGGAATTCGATCATTCTGGGGCTGGCGCTCGCGGCGGCCACCTCCTTGCACGCGCAGGCGGCCGATCCGGGCTACCGGGTCGGGGTCGTGAGCGAATCGGGCGACATCGTCACCTGGCTGCGGCCGGAGGGACCCGGCCTCGTCACCGAGCGGGTGATCCCGGTCGGTATCATGCCGGCGGACATCGACGGTCCACACAACATCGCGGTCGCCCCCGATCGCAAGTTCTACTACGTCACCATCGCGCACGGCACCCCGTACGGGTCGCTCTGGCGCTTCGATGCTGCCACGGACACGGTCGCAGGCCGGTCGCCGGTGGAGCTGTTCCCGACCACTATTTCCATCACGCCGGACGGCGACCTCGCATTCGTCGCCAATTCCGACTTCCACGGGGATCACCCCCGGGTGAACGTCGTCTCGGTCATCCACACGCCGACGATGACCAAGATCACCGACATCCCCGCCTGCGACATGCCGCACGGCGTGAAGGTGAATCACGCGGGCACCTCCGTCTGGGTATCGTGCATGCACAGCGACGAGATCCTCGAGGTGGACGTCGCGACGCTCGGCATTTCCCGCCGCGCGCCGACCGGCTCGGGGGCGATGATGTCCGCCGCCGGTGCCCACGCCGGCATGAACCACGCCGCCCCCACCGCCCCCGCTCCAACGGCACCGGCCGCGCCGGCGGTGGACAACGAGTGCGCGCCGACCTTTGTGAGCGTGTCGCCGGACGACGGCACCCTGTACGTCGCCTGCAACCATAAAGGCACCCTGCAGGTGTGGGACGCGAAGAGCCTCAAGATGAAGACGGAAGTGGCCGTCGGCGCCGGCGCCTACAACGTGGAGCCCTCGCCCGACGGTAAGTACGTGCTGGTCACCAACAAGAAGGCGCAGAGCGTGAGCGTCGTGGACGCCGCAACGCTCAAGGAGCTGGCCCGGGTGCCGACCACGAAGAAGATCGTGCACGGCATCGCCTATTCGCCCGACGGGCGTTTCGCCTATGTGTCGCAGGAATCGATCGGCGCGGACCCGGGCGCGGTGGACGTGCTCGACCTCGCGACCCGAAAGATGGTCGGCACGGTGCCCGTGCCGGCGCAGCCGACCGGCGTCGTCATCTGGACCCGGTAACCGGAGCCCGCATGATCCATGAATGTGTCACCAGCCTCGACGGCGCCGCGGTGATTGAGCGCGCCAAGAAGTTCTTCGCCGAACGGGTGCCGCACAACGCCGCGTTTCCGGAGTCCGAAGGGCCGACGTTCCTCACCCTGCGAGGTCAGGGCGGGGAGGAGATCGCGCTGGTGACGATTCCGAACGGCACGACCACGCGGGTACGCGCGTCCACCCTCTTCTTCGATCAGGCGGTGTCGCGATTCCTCTCGACGCTGCCGCTGCCCACGGAGCTGGCCGCATGACCACCACACTGCCGTTCCGGGTGATGGTCCAGGACGCGTGGGACGAGATCAAGCTGGACCTGCCGTCCACCACCCCCCTCACCGAGGTGAAGCAGCGCGCGCTCGCCCTCGCCCACGTGCGGGGGGATCCCTCCTGGTATCTCGTGAAGTACCGGGGCGCGCCCATCACCGATGAATCCCTGAGTCTCGCCGACTGGGGCGTCGTCCCCAACGCCGCCCTGATCGTTTCGCCGCGCCGGCGGCGTCCCGTCGTGTAGCACGGGGCCACCGGGCCCCGCGCCATGCCTGCCGGCGTCTTCACTCATCCTGCTTGCCTCCTGCACGATCCGGGGCCCGGTCATCCCGAGGCCCCGGCGCGGCTTCGCGCCATCATCGACCAGCTGAAATCGCATCCGGTCGCGGTTATGGCCGAAGCCGGTGCCGCGGGGGCTGATGCGCTCTCCGCCGTGCACCCGCCCGCATACCTGGCGCTGCTCGAACGGGTGAGCCGCGCCGGCGGCGGCATGCTGGACGCCGATACCATCCTCAATGACCGGAGCTGGGACGCCGTGCTCGGCGCCACCGGCGCCGTCCTGGCGGCCGTGGAGCACGCGCACACGGGCCGCGGGCACGCCTTCGCCGCCGTGCGGCCCCCCGGGCATCACGCGCTCGCGGACACCGCCATGGGATTCTGCCTGGTCAACAACGCCGTCGTGGCGGCTCGCCGGCTCCAGGCGCTGGGACGCGCCCGGGTCCTGATCGTGGACTGGGACGTGCACCACGGCAACGGCACCCAGGCGATCGTCGAGCGCGACCCGTCGATCCGCTACGTCTCGATTCACCAGTTTCCGTGGTATCCGGGGACGGGCCTCGCATCGGAACGCGGCGTGGGGAACGTCTTCAACGTGCCCCGGCCACCCGGACTCCCGCCCGAGCGGTACGTGGCCGACCTCTGGGAGGCGATCGAGCTCGCCGGCACCGGGTGGGTGCCGGACGCGCTGGTCATCTCGGCGGGTTTCGACACGATGGCGGGGGACCCGCTCGGCGGGTTCACGCTCGAGCCGTTCCATTACGAGGAGCTGACCCACCGCCTGCGGGATCGCTTTCCGGCGTGCCCGATCGTCGGCACGCTCGAAGGTGGATACAATCCATCCCGATTGGCCGACGGCGTTCTGGCCCACGTCGCGGCGCTGGGCTGAGGCCGGTTGCCCCCGTTCCTGCGGGGGGTATAATTCGGCCGCGAACCAGCCGGACAGCCGGACAGGCGGACAGGCGGACAGGCGGACAGGCGAACCGTCCGACCGTCTGACCGTCTGACCGTCCGACCGTCCGATGCCGTCACCCCGACCGGACCCGCCCATGCTGCGTCTCCAGGCCGAATACCTCGCACTGCGCACGAAGCATCCGTTCATCATCGCCCGCGGCGGCCAGAGCGACTACCGCACCGTGTGGGTGAAGATCACGGATGCGGACGGGGTCGAGGGCTGGGGTGAGGCGGCGCCGACGAAGTTCTACGGCGAGACGGCCGAGACGGTGATGGAATCGCTGCAGGTGTATGCGACGCAGCTGCATGCCGATCCATTCGACCTGGAAGAGACCGACCGCCGGCTCGAGACGGCCCTGAAGGGAAATCCGTCGGCGCGGGCCGCGATTTCCGCCGCGCTGCACGACCTCGTCGGCAAGCGGCTGGGCGTGCCGGTCTACAAGCTGTGGGGGCTCGACCCCGCACGGGCTCCACAGTCCACCTTCACGATCGGGATCGACACGCCCGAGAAGATGCAGGCGAAAGTGCAGGAGGCGGCGGAGTACCCGATCCTCAAGATCAAGCTCGGCACCGACCGGGACGTCGAGCTGCTCCGCACGATCCGCGAAACGACCGACCGCGAGCTCCGGGTGGATGCCAACTGCGGCTGGACGGTGAAGCAGGCGCTCCGGATGCTGCCGGTCCTCGAGGAATACGGCGTCACGGTGCTCGAGCAGCCGCTGGTGCCGACCGACCTCGAAGGTCTCGGCATCATCCGCCGCGCGGCGCGCATCCCCCTTATCGCGGACGAATCGTGCCGCACCGCCGCGGACATTCCGTCGCTGGTGGGCCAGGTGGACGGGATCAACATCAAGCTGGCGAAGTGCGGCAGCCTGCGTGAGGCGATCAGGATGATCGGGATCGCCCGGGCGCACCACCTGATGGTCATGGTCGGCTGCATGATCGAGAGCTCGCTGGCCATCACCGCCGCGGCCCATTTCACGCCGCTCGTGGACATCGTGGACCTCGACGGCGCCGCGCTCCTCGCCCAGGATCCGTTCGCGGGCGCCACCATCGCGGGCGGCCAGGTTCGACTCCCAGGCGGTCCGGGGCTCGGCGTCTCGCTCACATGACCGACCGGCACGCCCAGGTCGCCCTCCCGCTTCCGCTCGCCCAACCCTACACGTACCTGATCCCCGATACCCTGGCCGACCGCGTGGCGGCCGGGGCGCGCGTCGTCGTGCCGGTTCGGGGCCGCGAGCTGATCGGCATTGTCACCGACGTGGATGTCCCGGCTCCAGGCGTCACGGCCCGCCCGATTCTCGCGACGCCGGATTCCGAGCCCGCACTCCCGGCCGCGCTGCTTCGCACCGTTGAGTGGATGGCGGGATACTACGGGGCACCCATCGGCCTCGCGCTCAAGGCCGCCTTGCCGGGCGGCCTCTGGGGCGCCTCGTCCGTGGTGGCGCAGATCGCTGCCGGACCGAAGGCGCCCGGCGGGCTCGGGGGAGAAATCCTGACCTGGCTCGGCCGGAAGGGCGGTGAAGCTCCGGTGGCCTCCATCGCGCGCGGGCTTCGCCGCCCCGTGTGGGATGCGGTGGACCGCCTGGTCCGGGTGGGCGCGCTCCGCGTCCGGGTGGAACCCCCCGACACCGGCGGTGGCGCGGTGACCGAGCGCGTGCTCGTGCTCGCGGGCGAGCGGCCGACCCTCGTGGAACGCCAGGGGCTATTCAAGGGAACGCCGAAGCAACGTGCGCTATACGAAACGCTCGAGGGGCTGGGTGGCGTCGCGTCAGTGGTCACGCTGCGCGACCAGCTGCGGTTCAGTGACGGCGTCCTGCGCGCCGTTGTGAGTCGAGGGCTCGCCCGCGTGGACGAGGTCGAGCGCATTCGCGACCCGTTCGCCGGCGAGCCCGGCACCCCGCCGCCGGACGAGCTGACCGGCGACCAGCGCGCGGCCATCGGGCTGCTCGATGCACTGGGCGCGGGGGAGGGTGCCCTCCTCTTCGGAGTCACCGGAAGCGGCAAGACGCAGGTGTACCTGGAGACGATCCGCCGGGCGCTCGAGAGCGGCCGCGGCGCGATCATCCTGGTGCCGGAAATCGGTCTCACGCCCCAGACGGTGCGCCGGGTGCGGGGCGTCTTCGGCGACGCCGTGGCCGTGCTGCACAGCGGGTTGTCGGATGGCGAGCGGGCCGATGCGTGGCGCGGGCTCCGGCGTGGCGAGCGGCGCGTCGCCGTCGGGGCGCGCTCCGCCATCTTCGCGCCGGTCGCTTCGCTCGCCGTGATTGTGGTGGACGAAGAACACGAGGCCACCTATAAGAACGGGGAGGTGCCGCGCTACCACGCACGCGACGTGGCCGGCGTGCGGGCCCGGCTCGAGGGTGCGAGGCTGATCCTGGGGAGTGCC
>CAWFOY010000013.1:0-288680 GCA_963817575.1 uncultured Gemmatimonadales bacterium | reverse complement strand
TGTCACGCCTCGGGGAGCGAAGGTGAGTTCGGTGGTCACGCCCATCAGGAGGTTGGCCGTCGGCTCGAATCCGAGCTGCGGTCTCGAATAGACGGTCTGCTCCTTCTGATACATCCCGATCAGGTTGACCGAGCCGGCCTCGCCCAGGGCGTATCTCAGCGTGCCGCCGAAGATCGAGGTCGGCGCGATCGCGAACACGCCGCGCTCCTCGAATCGCGCGCTCACCAGGCCGGTGCCCGCCCCGAAGAGCGTCTCCGGGCTCAGGAACGTGACCTGGCCCAGGTCGTAATTGATGTCGTAATCCTCGCCCTGCCTGAGCACCCGGCCCCCGACGGTCAGCTGCTCGGAACCTCGCCGGATCTGCAGCACATTCAGATTCAGTGTGCCGCGGTCCCCGGCGCCGGTCGAGTTGTACTGCAACCGGAGCTGGAACCGCGTCGGAGGCCCCTGGGCCGTGAGGATGAGATACTGCGGGGTGCGGTACAGCGAGTCCGCCCGCTCGGCGGGCGCGAGTCGCGGGTCGATGAACGGCTGCAGCGTCGGAAAGGCGAGATAGGCATCCCGGAGAACGAGCTCGGCCCCCGGATCCCGAGGGCGGGGAAAGAGCCGGTTGTCGAGATCGAAGATGTGCGGGTCGGTCGGGATCGCCAGGCCGAACAGCGCGAGATAGGTTTCGGCGGCACTGGTCGACGGCCGCTCGGACTGATTCAGGCTGACGGATATCTGGAGCGAGGTCTTGTCGAGGTCGGCCCCCGCCACCCGGTAGAATTGCCGCATCTCATGCCGGAAGGTCGGGACATCCACTCCCTGGTTCGGCTCGGACACCAGGCGCAGCGTGTCGGCCCTCGTGGGGTCGTCTACGGCCGGAAAGGTACCGACCCGTGTGTCGTCGCGGGTGATGTAGCTGACAGCCAGGTAGTCATTCTGATCAAGCCGGGTGTTGAGCGCGAACCAGAGCCCCGACGGATCGATGTAGTAGTCGGTACCCTGGATGAGCAGCTGCCAGACCCCATCGACTTTCTGCGGGCTGTCCGGCCGATTGGCGATCGCCTCGATACCACCCAGGTTCGGGTTGATCCCGCTCCCTACACCCGTCCGGTATCGGTAGACCCGCAGCTGCGCCGGTCGGACGCCATCGGGGACGGCCAGGTCCCCCAGGTTGAGCGCATCGAGGAACGGATAGCCGTTCAGGAGGATGGGATCCACGGCCCAGAAGAAGCGCCCGGACTCGAAGTCCAGGTCCCGCACCTGCCGGTCCTGCGGCTGGCTGGTCGTGGCCCCGACGGTATAGGTCCGCTCCGTCACCACGCTCCCCTCCTGCGTGGCAGCCATGCCCTGCAGCTGGAACGGACCCACCTCGAACGTGGCGTTGATGCCGAAATTGTTGTTGGGGATCGCCGCGGTCAGGAAGCGTGATGTGGGGGGCCGGAAGGTGACGGTGCCGACTTCGACCCGCCGGACGATTTCATCCTGCAGGCCTTCGTAGTAGACCTGGAGGTCGTTGTTGGCGTTGAATTCGCGCTTCGAGTCGTAGTCCACGTTGACGTGGAGTCGCTGGCCGATCACCCCGCCGACCCGGGCGTCGAAATCGGTGTCGATCCGTGGCGCCTGGAAGCCGCCCTTGCAGCCGGAGCTGGGATCGAGCAGGAGCGCCGGGGTGCAGCGCTCGTTCTTCAGGCGCTCCGTCCTCACCTCCAGGAACGCGGTGCCCTCGATCGTCAGATCCGCGTACTTTTCAGGGAGGCCGAAGGCGCCACGGGCCGCCTCCTCCCTGGCGACTTCCTCGAGCGGGCGGGTGCCGTACAGGGTGGCGAGAGTTCTGGCCGTGGCCCACGACGCGCGATCTCTTTGTTGCCGGGCCACAAGCCCACGGTCCCACTCGGCCACGACCGCTTCCACGGATCGCCGCGGAGCGCCGAGCCAGGGGAGCCGCATCGCCGCCGGTTGCCGGAGGCCGGGGAGGGACCGCTCGAAGTGGAGCCTGAGTCCCACAGCGGTGTCCGCCTCCTGGGCCGCCAGGAGACGGGGCAGCAGCAACAAGCAGCCTAGGGCGACGAGAAGGCGTGCCACTCGTGTCCGTGTCGAGGGGGGAGGGCAGATGGAGAGGTACCGCCGCAATATAGCCGCCGGAAATACCCGCCTTCAACGGGAACGGCTGAGTGCGCCTGCTCACCAGGTACGTCCTCCGGGAGCTGGCGGCGCCCTTCGTATTCGCGCTGACGGCGCTCACCAGCATCATGCTGCTCAACCAGATCGCCAAGCGATTCGGTGCCCTGGTGGGCAAGGGGCTTCCGTGGTCCGTGATCGGGGAGGTGTTCCTGCTGAGCCTGCCGTTCATCGTCGCGATGACACTCCCGATGGCGGTGCTGCTGGCGGTGCTCTATGCGTTCAGCCACCTCGCCGCCGGGCAACGAGATCACAGCCATGCGCGCCGGCGGGATCTCCGTCGGCCAGCTGCTCCGGCCGGTTTTCGCGGCGGCGCTGCTGCTCAGCGCCCTGACCTTCGTGTTCATGGACCAGGTGCTGCCGGCCTCCAATCTCCGACTCAAGGCCCTGGTGATGGACATCGGCCGGAAGAAGCCGACGTTCGACCTCCAAGAGCAGGCGATCAATGAGATTCCGCCCTCGCTCTACTACCTGCGGGCCGGACGGATCGACGCCTCGAGCGGACGGCTCCGCGACGTGACGATCTACGACATGTCCGGCCAGCAGTCGCGCCGCGTCATCTACGCCGACAGCGGCCGCATGGCCTTCGAGGCGGGTCAGACCGACCTCAACCTCCGGCTGTGGGACGGGTCGATTCAGAGCTTCAAGGGGGCGGATGCGGCGCTGTTCCAGCTGACATACTTCCGCGTGAACACCCTCCGGGTCCGCAATGTCGCCAACGCGCTCGAACGGGGCGGCACCGAGGTGTCGCGGAGCGACCGCGAGATGTCCACCTGCCAGATGCTGGCGATCGTCCGGGATTCGTCCGCTGCGGTGCGCGCGGCCCGGGAACGGAGCCGGGAGCTGCTCGAGCGCGACCTGCAGCACCTGCTGGGATTGTCACCCGCCGCCCGGGCGCAGGCTCCCCCGGCTCCTGCGCGCCCGCTCCCCGTCTATTGTGGCTGGCTGGAACGGCTGGGACGGCATCTCCTTCCGGAGACGGTCGGGGCCCAGGAGCCCGCACAGGCGCCGGGGCGGGCGGCCCCGCCGCGGCGCCCCGGCCTGCCGACCCAGGTCAAGCCGGCGCCCAAGGCCCGTTCGTCCCGGGATCCGCTGTTGGCGCCGCTCCCAGGACCCACCCGGCCACCCGCGACGGAGTCCCACCGGCTGGTGGCACTCACCGCATGGGCCGACGTGGCGAACGCCGCCGAACAGGTGCGGAGCGCCACCCGGAGCACCAACAAGTTCTCGGTCGAGATCCACAAGAAATGGGCGATCAGCGTGGCCGGGATGGTCTTCGTGCTCCTGGGCATTCCACTGGCCCTGCGGTTTCCGCGCGGGGGGATGGGACTGGTGCTCGGCGGCGGGCTCGGGATCTTCGCGCTCTATTATGTGAGCCTCACGGCCGGAGAACCGCTGGCGGACGCGGGCAAGGTGGCCCCGGCCGTGATGATCTGGGGCCCCAACGTGGTATTCGCCCTGCTCGGACTGGGCGGGCTGCTGCGCGTCAATCGCGAGCTCGGCTCGACCCGTGGTGGCGACTTCGCCGAGATTGTGGACGCCATTCGCCGTCGGACCGCACGCTGGCGGAGGCGCTGATGCGGCTGGACCTCCTCGACCGCTACGTCCTCGGCGCGTGGCTCCGGATCTTCGGACTGACGGCCCTCGGCTTTCCGGTCGTGTCGCTCCTGATCGAGCTGACGGACAACATCCGCAAGCTGCTCGATCGCGGCATCGGAACCAAGGCGATTCTCCTGAGCCTGGTGTACGGGCTTCCGGGCGAGGTTGCCCTGGTGATGCCGGCTGCGGTGCTGTTCGCCACGGTCTTCACGATCGGGACGCTGGGACGCCACTCCGAGATCATCGCGGCGAAGGCCGGCGGGCGGAGCTTCTTCCGGCTCGTCACGCCGATCATCGGCGCCTCGGCCGCCGCCGTACTCCTCGCCTTCACCGTCGGGGAAGTGGCCGTCACGGCGGAGGCGCGGAAGCTCGAACTGCAGAAGGCACGGGAAGCCCGGCCGACGGCGTACCGCTACAACTTCGTCTACCGGGCGGATGCCGGGTGGGTGTATACCATTCGCACGCTCGACGTGGCGAATCGGGTGCTGCGGGAGCCGGTGTTCCTCCGGCAGGGCAACGGGGTGGAGTATCCGGACCTCGCGGTGAGCGCGGACAGCGCCACCTACGACAGCACGGCGCAGGTGTGGCGGATCTGGGGCGGAGCGACCCGGGTGATCCTGCGGGGAGAGCAGCAGCCGGTCTTCGAGTTCGAGCGGCTGCGCCTCGGGGCCCTGACCCAGAGTCCGGCCCAGTTGCTGGCGGAGGCGAAGGCGCCCGCCGAGATGCAGTTCGGAGAGCTCGGCGAGTACATCGAGGCACTCCGTCGCTCCGGCAACGACGTCCGCAAGCTGCAGGTGGAGCATGCCCTCAAGCTCGCGATTCCGTTCACCTGCGTCATCATCGCGCTCTTCGGCGCTCCGCTCAGTGAGACCTCGCCCCGTGCGGGGCCCGCCGTCGGCGTGGCGCTGAGCCTGGGCACGACGGTCGTGTTTCTGCTGCTGATCAACCTCTCGAAGGCGGTCGGCGCGGGCGGAGCCGTCAACCCCCTCGTCGCCGCCTGGTTCCCGAACGTGCTATTTCTCGCCGGCGCCCTGATCCTCATGCGACGGGTGAGGACCTAGGTACGCCGGGCCGCGGGCCCGGTCAGCCCTGCGCCCGACGCCGTTCCACCGCCCGCCACACGTAGTACACGGGGATGCCCAGCAGAATGATCCCGAACGTGAAGCCGGTGTCCGCCGGGTCGGTGACGAGGGCGTTGATGATCATGGCCAGGGAGCCGAGCAGGAAGAGCACCGGAACCACGGGGTAGCCCCAGGTGCGGTACGGGCGCGTCATCTCAGGGCGGGTGCGGCGAAGCACAAATACGCCCGCGACGCCGAGCGCGTAGAATGGCCAGATTCCGAGAATGAACTTGTCGGCCAGCTGCTGAAAATCGTTGAGCAGCACGTAGAGGACGCCGAGCGTCGCCGTAAGCACGATCGCGACGGATGGGGTGTTGTGGGTTGGCGAGACGCGTGCGATCGCCTGGAAGAAGAGTCCGCGATCGGCCATGGCGAAGAAGATGCGCGGCGCCGTCATCATCGAGCCCAGCACGCTGCTGAAGGTGGAGACCATCACGAGGCCCGCCACGAGCCCACCGCCCATTCCACCGAGAATGGGGATCCGGTCCGCCGCGGCAGAGGCCACGAGGCGTGATTCGGCCATCTCGGGCAGGCGCAGGAGGTACAGGTAAGCGAGGTTTACCGAGAGATAGATCACGATGATCGCGGCGGTGCCCAGCAGGAGGGCTCGCGGCAGGTTGCGTTCGGGATCCTTCACTTCCCCACCGACATAGGCCAGGTCGGCCCAGCCGTCGTAGGTCCACATGATGGCGATCAGCGCCGTCGCCATCGCCGAGAAGCCCACCCCCCCGGACGAAAGCGGCGTGAAATGCCCGGCGTCTCCGTCCCCGGCGATGAACGCCAGTCCGACCAGGAGCGCCAGTGCGCCGTACTTGGCGAGCGTCGTCATGTTCAACAGCGCGGCCGCGGTCCTGATGCCGTAGTAATTGAACAGCGCTACCAGGATGATGACGCCGGCCGCCACATATTGGATCTGGTCCGGGGTGAACACGAAGAAATAGCCCAGATATTCGGCGAAGATGGTCGAGATCGCCCCCAGCGCGGCGGCCCGGATCACCACCAGGCACGACCAGCCGAACAGGAACGCCGGCAGGGGTCCGAACGCCTCGAGCAGGTAGGCGAAGACGCCACCCGAACGCGGCATCATGCCGGCCAGCTCCGCATAGCTGAGCGCCCCACAGAGGGCGACCGCTCCGCCGAGGATCCACGCCAGGAGGTAGGGGCCCGGCTCGTCGATCCGGGCGGCAACGCCCGCCGGAACCCGGAAGATGCCGCTGCCGATGGTGGAGCCGATGAGCACGGCCACGGCACTCCAGAGGCCGAGCCGGCGGGGGAGTCGCTCGCCCCAGGTGTCGCGCTCAGGTGATTGCATCGGTGGAGTTTGCGGCCTCGGGGTCGGCTTGACAAGGCACGCCCCGAGGCCGTTCATTTCTCCGTCGACCGGTCCCCATTGGAGCAGGCATGCCGCAGGTCCAATCGCTCTCCCGAGACCTCGTGGCGCTGACCAAGCCCCGGGTGGTCTCCCTCCTGCTCCTGACGGCTGTCGCCCCGATGTTCATCACGGATCGCGGCGCGCCACCGCTGTCGCTGATCCTCTGGGTGCTCCTCGGCGGGTACCTCATGGCCGGCGGGGCCAACTCGATCAACATGTGGTTCGACAGGGACATCGACGACAAGATGTCCCGCACGCGGCTTCGGCCGGTTCCCGCCGGACGCCTGTCCCCTGCCGCTGCCCTGGCCTTCGGCCTCGGTCTCGCCGCCTTCTCGTTTGCCATCCTCTGGCGCTTTGCCAACCCGCTGAGCGCCTGGCTGGCGCTGGGGGGCCTCCTCTTCTATGTCCTTATATATACGGTCTGGCTGAAGCGCTCGACGCCCCAGAACATCGTCATCGGCGGGGCGGCCGGGGCGTTCCCACCCCTCGTCGGGTACGCGGCCGTCGCAGGCCGTCTCGACCTCTCGGCTCTGTACCTCTTCGCCATCATATTCTACTGGACTCCTCCGCACTTCTGGGCGCTGGCCCTCCTCAAGAAGGGTGACTACGCCAAGGCAGGCGTCCCCATGCTCCCGGTGGTCCGCGGTGTGCAGGAAACCAAGGTGCAGATGCTCATCTACACCCTGATCCTGCTGCCACTCACGATCCTGCCGGCCTTCTTCGGGGCCTTCGGCACGGTGTACGCCGTGGCCGCGATCGTGCTTGGTGGACGGTTCCTGTGGTACAACCTCCAGTTGCTCCGCGAGACCGGGGTGACCCCGACGGCCTGGAAGATGTACCGCTACTCCCTGGTGTACCTTGCCCTGCTCTTCGTCGCCATGGGCGTCGATCGCTCCCTGCCACGCGAGGCGCGCGCGGAGACTCCCGAGGTGCTCATTCTCGACCAGCCGGAACCCGTCACCGACCACCACGCACGGTGACGACCCCCCAAGCCGGTCCCTCCCGGCTGCGCCTGCCATCTCCGAAACAGCTGGCGCGCCTGTGGCCGCGGGTGCGGCCGCATCGGAAGGCACTCGCGCTGGCGACGGTGACCCTGGTGCTCAGCGCCGCCATCGGTCTCGCCTTCCCCATGGTCGTCGGTTACCTGCTCGACTCCGCCTTCGTGCAGCGGGACCGCAGCACCCTCGACAGGGTGGCCCTCGGCCTCGTAGGACTCTTCCTCATCCAGGCCGTCCTGAATTACGCCCAGACCTACCTGCTCTCGGCCACCGGTGAGCGCGCGGTTGCCGGCCTGCGGCGGGAGCTGTTCGCCAAGCTGCTGGAGATGCCGCCCGGCTTCTTTGCCGACCGGCGTACCGGGGAGCTCACCAGCCGACTCACGACCGACATCGGCCTCCTGCAGGGGGTCCTGAGCCACCAGATCGCCGAGTTCTCCCGCCAGATCCTGGCGCTGGTGGGCGGCATCGCCATCCTCACCTGGATGCAGCCCCAGCTCACCCTGACGGCGCTCGGTGTTGTGCCGGTCGTCGTGGGGACGGCCATGTTCTTCGGACGCCGGCTCCGTCGGATCAGCACCGGGGTGCAGGACAAGGTGGCCGATGCGACCGCCGTGGCCGAGGAGGCGTTCAGCCAGATCCGGACGGTCCAGAGCTTCGTGCAGGAGCCGGCGGAGCGGACTCGCTACGGCGAGAAGGTGGCCCGGGTCGTCGAGGCGGCCCTGGCGCGGGCACAGGTGCGCGGGATCTTTTTCGGGGCAATCACCTTCAGCACGTTCGGCGGGATCGTCATCGTCCTCTGGCAGGGCGGCCGCCTGGTGCTGGAGGGGTCGCTCACCGCCGGCACCCTGGTGAGTTTCCTCCTATATACTGCGACCATCGCTGCGGCCGTCGGGGCGCTCGCCTCGTTCTTCAGCAGCTACCAGGAGTCCGTCGGCGCCGCGGAACGGGTCTTCGAGCTGCTCGAGGCCCCCTCCCAGGTAGCGGATCCGGCGGAGCCCGTCATGCTGCCCCGGCCGGTTCGTGGCCGGGTTGACCTCGAACAGGTGTCCTTCCGGTATCACGACGTACCCGGACGCCCCGTGGGCCCTGCGCGACGTGAGCATCACGCTCGCAACCGGGTGAAGTCGTCGCCATCGTGGGGCCGTCGGGTGGCGGGAAGACCACGCTGGTCTCGCTTGTTGTCCCGCTTCTGGGACGTGACCGAAGGCCGCATTCGCCTGGACGGCATCGACATCCGGCACCTCCGCCTGAGCGACCTGCAGGGGCGCCATCGGCATCGTGCCCCAGGAGCCGGCGCTCTTCAGCGGCACCGTGCACGAGAACATCGCCTACGCCCGACCCGAGGCATCGCGGCGGAAATCGAGCGCGCGGCGCGCGCGGCGCATGCGCATGAGTTCGTCGAGCGGCTTCCCAAGGGCTATGACACAGTGGTGGGAGAGCGCGGCATCAAGCTGTCCGGCGGGCAACGGCAGCGGATCGCGATTGCCCGGGCGGTGCTCAAGGATCCGGCCGTGCTGGTCCTCGACGAAGCGACGAGCAGCCTCGATACCGAGAGCGAGCGACTGGTCGAGGACGCCCTCGAGAAGCTCCTCGTCGGGCGGACGACACTGATCATCGCCCACCGATTGAGCACCGTCCGCCGGGCGGACCGCCTGCTGGTCCTGAGCCACGGCCGCATCATCGAGCAGGGCACCCACGCCGAGCTGCTGGCGCGGGGTGGGCTCTACGCCAGATTGTATCAGCGGCAGTTCCGTGACGGTGACGCGGAGTTGGAGGCGGCGGCAGTCGAGAGCTGAGCGAGGCGGCCTGACACCAAAGAGAACGCCCCCGCGGATTCCGCGGGGGCGTTCCTTCCTTCGGGCAACTGCCTGGAACTTACGGCGCCCTGATCTCGATCGTGAACCAGGCCGGCTCCGGATCCGGATAGAGGTAGGCGAAACTGATCATCGCGACATAGTAGGTTCCGGCATCTGGGAAGGTTACAACGCATTCTTCCGGCTGGCCATCGGCGCCGTTGCCGCCAGCGTCGCAGGCGCCCACCCCCGCGAAGGCGGCAGTGGTGACATAGATACCGAGATCCGCGGTATTCTCCCATTTTCCTGTGAATGTCAGGTCCCCCGGTGCCGCGATGTCCAGCTTGTACCAGTTACAGGGGACGAAGATGCCGATCAAGTCGGTGCAGTCTCCCGCGAGGGTCGCCGCATCGTAGAAGGCGGAGGTGCCTCCGGGCGCGGGGATCGTCAGCAGCGGCGCCGTAGTCGGATCGTCGGTTCCCGCCAGCGGGGCCACTGTCCCGCCGACCGTCACGACGTCCTCGGCATCAACACTGACCGGCACCCCAGGGACGCCTTCGATCTCGAGCCCCGCGAGGGTCGGAATGCCGGTCGAGCCCGGGACCGGAAGGAAGGTGAGCGACGACCCGTCCGCCGCGACATCGGTGGTCGTGCCGGTCGCACCGCCGATCACAACGGAGGTGGTGGAGACGAAGTGCCACCCGGCCGCGCTGACTGTGACTGCCTCGCCGCCGTCGGGGGTGGTCGTCGAGAAGACGGCCGGGATGGAGGCGGGTGGCGCGTCGGCCGTGATCACGAGGGTCGCGGTCAGGTCGAAGGTGATGTCCGGCGCGACGGCCAGGCCCACGTTCGTGAACGTGGGGGCGCCGATTGTGCCAGGAATTGCAATAAACGTCAATGTTGACCCGTCGACGGCAAGGTCGGTGATGATCCCGTTGGGGAAGCCTTCGAAGGTGACCTCAGTCGCATCCGTGAACACAAGCCCTGACTGCGACGTGACTGTGATCTCCTCGCCGAGCCCCGGGGTCACGGTGCTGAAGGTCGCCAGAATTCCCTCGATCGGCATGGACTTGACCGAGATGTCCAGGGTCAGGTCGCCGGAGGTGACGCGAATCGTCGTCGAGACGATATTATCCGTGGCAATTATGTTCAGACGGAGTCGAGTCACCTCCTCCGGGATTCGCAACACACCTTCCGCATCGTACTCCGGAAGGAAGTTACTGTCCGCCGTCACGATGATGCCGGGATCCAGGCTCACGGCGGTAAAAGTGGCTGGCATGACGGCGCCCTGCTCATCGAGGACCGACACCACAGCCAGGAGCGTGTCTTCCTGGGCGATGAAGAGGGAGGTCGGATCGGACACCAGCTTGCTGGGCGTGCCGCCGAGGTCGCCGGTTGGGTCATCGGTGCAGGACCAGAGGCCCAGGCACGCCGCGAGCAGGACCGAACTACGCACAATACGGTTCATACGAAGACCTCGTTCTGAGACGGTGGAAAATGCCTCTTTCCGGCGTCCTGCGCTGACACATCGAGACTGGTCAATTCAACGGGACCTCGGGTAAGCCGGCGGTTGGGTAGAAGTTCACACCAAGCCAGCGGCCGATATCCGTGACGGCGTCCTCCGTGATGATTTCCCGCCAATCAGGCTTGGACGCCTCGGTGACGTCGTTGGTATAGAGCAATTGGATACACGCCGAAGCCGGTTCGGTCGGCAAAGATAAAGTACCGATCCTTCTGCCGTGTGTACCGCCAAACCTCGTACGTCGGGGCGCGATCGACGGCGATCCGCTGCAGGACCTCATCATACTGGCCGTACTTGGCGAAGATCCGGCCGCGGTCTGTTCGCCATCCGGGAACCGACGCCCGGCCGCCTTCCTTGAACGCGCGATTCGCGTGCTCGACGCCCTGGTAGAACCGCTCGCGAAGCTCGTTGCGCCCGGGCCCGGGGCTTGGATCCCGCCGGCTCCAGAATTCGGTGAGGTACCGCCGCTTGGCCTCAACACTGAGATCCTTATACAGACTGAGCCGATCCTCCGCCTTCGCGAGATAGAGAAGCGGTGCGGCCGCGCTATCCAATTGGGGCTCCGACAGCGCATCGAAATAGCCCCTGTCGGTCTGCCGTTCCTGTTCCAGCCGAATGGCCTCCGCCGCGAGCGTCTCTTCGAGCGGAGCCATCGAGAAGGCCATCTCCCGCTCGACTGTGTCGCCACCGATCACCAGCGAGACCACCATGGTGTAGCTGCCCTCCGGCAGTCCGGCCAGATCGAGCTGGCCCCGGAGTACTCCGCCGCCCGGCGGGAGCTTCACGGCCGTTGCCGGGGTCTGTAACAACGGCTTGCCGGTCTGGTTGCGTATGGCAACCGTCAGCGTCCCGTTCGACGCTTCGGTCGAGTAGCCCTCGATCAGATAATACGCCCGAGTCCGAAGCGGAGTGAGTCGCAGCTCCGCAGTTCCGGTGACCAGGGTGCTTCCGACCCTCAATTCGCCGGCCTGCGGCACCGTGTCGTCCGCCGTGGCGAGCCGCATTTGCGGCGACAGGAGCAGGTCGGAGCCCACCGGTGGGGACGTGAATCCGACGACTTCCGCCTCCGCCATCCCTCGGCGGCCCGTGACACTATCCTCCACCGCCACTTCCACCCGGTAGCGTCCCGGTTGCACGGCGAACTCGAGCATCTCGAGCCCGAAACGACCGGACTGGGCGGCCTGCACCGGGATCCGGCTGGTCCATGCGTCCTGCAGGAGGGTGAGACCGGTCGAGTCGCTGACCTTGACCAACACCCGATATGCCAACTGCCCGCCCGCGGCAGTGGATCCTCCCGCAAACATCACGAGGGGAATCTGGACGAATGCCTTCACCAGTGTCTGGCGGCTTTCGGCCCGATAGAAGCGCACGGTCCGTACCGCCATGATGTCGCTTGACTGTCGCGCGTGGGCCTGGGAAACAACCGCCGCCAGTGCCGCGAGCGTGAATATCTGCCACCGAGCCATTGTACTCCTGCGCGCCGCCCGCGGCACGAAGCCGCGCGCGGCGCTATGCGCTGCTTACCAGCCGATGTTGAACGTGAAGTAGTTCGTCGAGCCGAGAATGCCCAGGTACCGCCAGGCATAGTCGAACCCGATATTGAATCCCTCGCCTGCGAACACAAGGCCGCCGCCCAAGCGCGAGACCCTGCAGGTCCTCCTCCTCGGTCAGACTCGTGTCGGTGCTGTTGACGGGGCTGAGATTGTTGGCACCAGTGTAGCTATAGCTGCCCCGTACTGCGGCCCCGAAGTCGCTGCCTCCGAGCCGGTTGAAGGCCGAGTTCCGTGCCGAACACGAATCCGGCCTTGTTGTTGTTGGCCTGATTGAAGTCTCCCAGCAGTGTCCACCGCGTATCCTCGCCCGTCGACTAGGTCATAGGCCAGGCCGGCGCGGAAGTCGGTCGGAAGCGAGAATTCCTTCGTCCGAAGGGTCGCCGGCTGCGGCAGGGACGGTACTGGGTCCTCGCCGGGCAGCGGCTCCCGCGGCACTTCGGTGACGAGCGCATCGCCGCTATACGAGAGGTTCGTGCCGAGGTTCTGGATGACGAAGGAAAACCTGATTGGATGGTTGTTCAGCGCCGAATGGAAGTTCGTCCCGAAATCCACGGCGAACGCGTTGCCGTCAGCGTCACCGAGCTTATCGAAGATAAACTTGGCCGTGAGGCCTGCGGAAAACCGGTCCGAGAAGTTCTCCGCATACGTGGCACCGACGTAGGTCTCGTTGACCGAGTAGAGCGCCCCGGTTCCCTCGGGCTGCTCGGTCGTGTAGACCGGCTGATCCTTGAAGCCGAAGGTGCCCATGTGAATACCGAACGCCCGTGCTCCGCCAGAGAACGGGAAGGCGACACCACCCCAGCTGTAGCGGGTATCCGCCACATAGCTGTACGTGCTGAGGCTGACGCCGGGCCCGGGCATGAGGGCCACCCCGGCCGGGTTGTAATAGAGCGCCGAGACGTCGTTGGCGATTGCCGAGTAGGCCCCGCCGAGCGCCGCGCCGCGCGCACCGGCCCCGAGCAGTAGGAACTCTGCCGAGGTGGTGCCATAGGGCGTGTTGTCGTTTTCGTCCTGGGCGGCCAAGCCCGCGGGAAACCCGCCGACCAGCAGCACCGCCAGGGCCAACCGATTCGCATAGATGTGCTTCATAAGCTGTCGATCTCCTGGATGCGGGAGGTGGAGGGGAGGTCCCCCCACCCCCCAGCCTGGGCTACTGAGCGAAATTGACGATCGTCATCTTCCCGATGCGGGTCGCGTCGCCGGACTCGACGTGGTAGAAGTACACCCCGCTGGCGACGAATTGCCTGTTCCGGTTCCGGACATCCCAATCTTCCGCACCGCCGTTCAGGTCGGAGTGGTGCTCCAGCAGCGTCACCAGCACACCGCTGGACGAATAGATGCGGATGATGGCATCGGTCGGCAGGTTCACGAACTTGATGATCTTGCTGTCGGTCGTGCTTTCGTATTCGTTGGTCACGTAATACGGGTCCGGGACCGTGTGCACCTGCTTCAGGTCCTTGCCGGTCGCCAGGTTTACCTGGTTGACCACATCGTAGTTCACGCGCAACTCGGCGCCGACCGCATTGAACGGCCGTGGCACCGGATGGTATGCGTAGGGACCATAATCCCCGTCCCATCCGTGACCGCCCGTAATGGCGCCGACATGATCACGCATCGACCACACGGTGCCCGCCGCCGGCAAGGCGCCGCCGGTGAGCTGGAACATGAACATGTCCCCACTCAGGATCATCGCGAAACCGGCCTCGGCCGCCGCCGCCCGGGTTCGAGCGTCGGTTGGCGTAAGGGTGAAGTGCGCGATTGCTCCAGGAACGGCCGTCTGGGTCAGGAGGTACGTCGGCCCGTCCGTGAGGTCCGCCGTGCCACAACGCATCCGCGAGGATGACTGCGGCGCCGGGAACGAGCGGAACGGCTCCACGCAGCCGAAGTCCGTAAGGGTGAGCTCGGTCCGCGCGTCGAACGAGGCCGTCGCCGCGCCGGCTGCACCCGCCGTCGGGGTATTGGCCTGGTTCAGAATGCCCCACCCGCCGCGATAGATCAGCGAGTCGAAGGGCACGACCACGTTGTGCGTGGCATCAATCACCGAGTCGACCTTCCCACCGGCGCCCCAGTAGACGTTGTAGTCGGCCTGGCGCTTCGCCAAGCCGCTCACGCCTTCCACATCCCGCCACTGGTTGCCCATCGTCTGATAGGAGTAGGGCCGGTGAATCACCGAGACACCCGGCAGCTCGCCGGCATTGTTCCACCCGGTGTTGTTCGGGGCGGTCGTATCCACGGCCCCGGACGTGAAGTTCTTCGTGTTGCCGAAGATCGGATCGGCCTTGGTCTCGTTGTTGGCCGGCGACGGGCCCGCGAACCAGCGTGGGCCGTTGAAATTGCAGTTCCCCTCGTCTCCGTAACCTGTGGCGCTGTTCACGCACCCGCGCCCGTAGGAATTGGTGTAATAATTGCCAACGAGCTCAATGGCGACCTGACCGAACAGTGTGTAGGCGTCGCTGCCGCCGTAAAGCGCGGCCAGGTCGTTGTCGATTGACAGGGCTTCGAAGGTCGCGTTGCCAAAGGCCGATGGCTCGTCCACAGCCTGCACGACCGAGATCTGCAGCGCCGTGGTGTCGGGCCCATTGATGGCCGAGAGATAATAGGTACCGGGAATACCATCGTACGCGGACCCCAGGGTCACGCTGTCGAGATGCACGGCGAAGTTACCGGGCTCGGAAATGACCTGCTTCACGAAATCGGTGAAGCCGAGCGTCCAGTCGTTCGCGGCCGGCATGATGCCCGCGAACTTGCCCGTCGTCGCGTCGAGTAAGACCGGCGAGGTGTGATCCCGCTGCACGTCGCGGCCGTAGACCCCGGATGAGAAGTTTACCGTGTTCTGGTAGTTCGAGGCCGGCTTCACCGGGGTCGTGGACTTCGTGCTCCGGGCGGACTCCAGGACCGAGGGGCCCGACTGCCACGAATTGATGTCGAACGCCGTCACGGTGTAGAAGTAGCGGAAATTGTTCCGGACGTCGTGATCCACGAACACGAACGGCACACCTGTGTCATCGAGCTGGGGGTAGCCCGCAGCATTGCCGGTCATCGCGGTGTCCGATGTCAGCAGAAGGACGTTGCCGCTGGCGAGCTCGGCCCGCTCATTGAGCTTCACCTGGACGAGACGGCCCGCGAGCGGAACGTCCACGTGCGCGGTGCGCGGCACGCCTGGCGCCATCGGGTCATACGTGATGGGGCAGTCGCCGGTGACTCCGAGCTCGGGGGCGCACTGGAGCGTCGGATTCAGCTGGCCGGCATAATCGGACATGAACGTCCCCGCGTAGTCATACTGAGCGACGAGGGTCAATGCGGAGGGGGAGTCCACCCGGCCCCGGTAGATCCGATAGCCCTCGACGTCCAACTGCCGGTAATTCGGGTCGTAGAGCGGGTTGAGCACATCCGACGCAATGGTGAAGAACGGATCGCCGGCGGTCTCGGTCGCCGACGGCCGCCAGAGCACCGTCACATTGTTGTCGCCCGGGATGAGGAAGAACTCGGGCGGGTCCGGCGCGAACGGCAGGAGGAACTTGCCGTCGAACACCGCCTGCGCGGTGTAGGACTTGCCGAGGAGCGAACCCGGGACAACGGTGTACTCCCGGGTCTCCCGCACGCCGTCGGCGTTCAGGTCCACCAGCGGCTCCGCGATGCCGTTGCCGTTCTCATCCGAGTAGCTGACGAAGCCGGTCATCTTATCGATACCATTCACATTTCCGGCGGTCAGCTGGGCAACATTCGACAGCTTGATCGGATCGCCTGGCTTGACGTCGGCGCCGCCGAAGCTGCACGGGGGCGCGCAGACAGCCGGGACAGAGACCGGCGCGGCGTGAAGAGTACGCCACCACGATTGAGCCCGAGGCGCCCGGCGGCAGAGTCAGCGCGGTCGAAGACTGGAAGAACCGCATGTCCTGCCGGAGCCGTATTGTTGACGAAGCAGATGTTGGTCAGGGTCTGATCGCCGGTGTTGCAGGGCTGGTCGCCGGCGTCCGTGTCATGTTCCCCGACAGGTAGCGCCACAGCTGAATCGTGTTGTGCGGGTCGTTAAGATCGCGCGGAAGGTGGCGCGCCGTTGATCGTATTGGAGTAGAGCTGAATTGCGCCGACGCCCGTCGGGCTCTTCAGATACTTGATGCCCGACGAAGCCGCTGCCGGGGAAGAAGGGCGCTGAGAAGATGTCCGCCGGGAACTGCCAGCCCGAGAACCGGGAGAAGTCCGGCTCGTAAGTGTAGCCGAGCGCGAACGGCAAATTCACCGAGGCGTAGTTGACGCCCGCGACGCCACGTCCATGTCCGTCGCGAAGGCGGCGTACATGTTGGTGACCGTGTAGCCGCCGTCCGGGCAGGTCGCTCCGAACGCCGCGTTCTCGCCGTGGAAGTCCTTCGCCTTCTCGATCAGGATCGCCTGCGTCTCGGGCCGGTACGCCGCGTAGTCCGCCGCGTTGAGCGAGGTGATGTTGTAGAACGTGTAGATGAAGTAGATGATGTCTTCATTGCCGGACGGGAAGTTCCAGCCCATCCCGCGCTGCTCCACCAGCACGCCGAGCGGGTGCGGTCGGCCGGCGTTCAGCGTGGGATTGCCGTCCCAGCTCATCCACCAGACGTCACCCTGCGACGCCTGCCGGCGGCGGCCGTCCGGCTCGCTGGCATCCGTCTGCAGGAGCGGGTGGAAGATGTCGGCATTGACATCGCCCAGCGGCACCTTGGCGGCATCCGGCAGGTTGGCGATGTCGTCGGCGTTGGTCGTGTTGTAGATCGGCCGGACTTCCTCGCCGTGCTGGGTCGTGCCCTTGGGGTCGAAGAAGAAGGCACCGGTCGTGTCGCCGGCCCAGTCGCCGCCGTCCGGCCCGATGATGCCGGCGATCTGCAGGCCGGAGTTGAAGATGTACTGGTCGGCCGTGCCCTTGGGCCAGAAGCCGCCGCCGATGGTCGACGAGTTCGTCGAGTCGACGCAGACCTGGCCGTCCGAGGCGAGGCCGCAGTAGATGCGGTTGATCGTCATGGCGCCGAGGCTCCGGGCAAAGAGCCGGAAGCCCCTGGGCTTGACCCCGGGCTCGGGCGAGGCCGAGGCGACAATCGGCGTCACCGCCGCGAGCGCCAGGGCCAGGAGGCCGGCCAGGATCAGGCCCCTCTTACGGAATGGTGAGTGCATTGCATCCTCTCTCAGATGGAATCCTGTCGGCGAACCCGGTGGCCGGTGGGCAGACCGACCCCACCGGCCCCGGGACGACCGTCGAGCCCACGCCTAGAAGTTCAGCTCCAGCCCCAGCCGCAACCGGCGGCCGTTGGACGTGAAGTTGTGCAGCCCACGGGTCTGGTAGATACAGGGCGTCGGAGGCCCGCTTCTGCTCGGCGATCGTGAAGGTCCCGTCGCCGTCGCCCCAACGCTCCTCGGCCCGGATCAGGTAGACGCAGTTCGGCGCCGCCGGGTCGTTGCCCTGCGTGACCCAGTTGCCGCACCCCGCCGTCCCGAACGTCAGGTTGATGCTGCCGTCGCCATTCCGTTCACCCGGGACTCAGCCGCCTCCAGCGCGAAGCCGGAGGAATCGCCCGCCCAGTTCTGGTTCGAGCTCCATTCGACACGTCATTGGTGACGGCGAAGACGGTCGTGGTGTTCTGCAGGTTGAAGATATTCCGGGCGTCCAGATAGGCCGTCAGGTCCATCCCGCCGAGCCCGAAGCCCTTGGTGAAGCGCATGTCGAGCTGCTTGAACGTCGGCAGGCGCGCGCCGTTCACGTCGCCCTCGAACTCACGATCGCACACCTGGCCTGAGAGCACGTTTTCGTTGCCGGAATCGTTCCGGGCACCGGGTGAAGGCCGTGCCGGATGCGACGCGGAACGTCGTGAAGATGCCGAAATTCTGCAGGATCGCGCCCATCGTCGTGCCTTCGTGCCAGTCACCCGGGAAGGTGACCGAGAACGACCCGGCGAGGTTGTGCGGGCGGCTCGAGTTGGTCGGCAGGATCGCCTGCGGCGGCGGCTGGTTGCCGCCCGAGACCTGGTTCACGAGCCGCGAGCCGAAGTTGATGTAGGTGAACGGATCGGAGCCGGTGTTCTTGGCGTCCTGGAAGCTGTAGGCCAGGGTGCCGTTGAAGAGGTTGCCGAACCGCCGGTCGAGCCGGATGTCCACGCCGCGGGTGTTGCCGAAGTCCGCGTTGGTCATCGTCCGGATGTCCTGAGTTCCGGCCGGTGAGCGGGTCGTAGGTCGAGATCAGGCGGCCGGCCGCGTTGGAAAGGTTGTCCTTGTTATACGCCGCCAGGTCGAGCACCATGTCGTCGTTGAACGCGTGCCGGATGCCGAACTCGAAGGTGATCGTCTTGCCGAAGTCGAGATCGGCGCCGTACACGTGGTTCGTGTTGGTGACGGCGAGGTCTGTGTTGATGCCGCCCAGGATCAGGCCGAAGTCCGGCGGCCTGCACCTGGTGCGCGTAGGACAGGCGGAAGTTGGTCCGCTCCGTCACCGGGAACGACACCTGGATGTGCGGGGAGAGGTACTCGTGGCTGTCGTCCCGCTTGTAGATCAGGTCGAAGAGCTCGTTGATGTCCCCGGTGAAGGCCGGGTTGGTCGAGATGCGGACCGTCTGCTGGCACTCGCCGGTGACCGGATCGCAGTACGTCGGACGGCTCGCCTTGGAATCGTAGAAGTCGTACCGCACGCCACCCACCACGACCACGTCACCCAGGTCGAGGCGGTCTTCGATGAAGCCGCTCCACTTGATCGGCTCCTCCATATAGAAATCGGAGAACGCCTGGCTGGTCAGGGAGGACGAATACGACTTGATGTCGTACTGCGTGTAGTCGCCGCCGATCTTGAGGCGGTTGTACCGGTCCACCTGCCAGTCGAGGTTCGCCCGGCCGACGTAGCGGGTCTCATCGTTCAGGAAGAGCCGGCCGGTCGGCCCGCCGCCCTCGGTGAAGCCGAGGACGCCGTAGGCATTGTTCCGCCACTCGTCGGTCAGCGTGTACTGGGCGGTGTTCTCGAGGTCATATGGCGTCCGCCGGGAGCCCGCGACGTTCCAGCGGAAATTGTCGAGCAGCTCGTCGTTCAGCGGGAAGTTGTCCAGGTCCCACCGGAACTTGAGCGGCGTAATGATGAAGCCGCCGGTGGGGTCACGGGTGTCCAGCTCGGACTCGGCACGTCAACGGTGACTGGACGAACTTGTCGGTCTGGTACGAGCCGCTCACGTCGAGGGCGAGCGCCCGTTCCGCCGACTTGGTCAGGTTCTGGGTCCAGTTCAGGGTGTAGACCTGACTCCAGCCCCGGCTCCCGAAGAGCGTCTGCGGAGTGTAGAGGTTCCCGTAGTTGAAGATCCGGGCCTGGTTCTGGCTGCCCAGCGCCGTGAAGCTGAGGCGCGAGCCGGTCCCGTACGAGAAGTTGAGCTTGCCCTGCAGCTGATAGGTCGAGGCCGCCGACGTCGGAATCCGCACGCCCTGGCACTCCAGGCCGTAGTTGTCCGCGATGTCGGGGTTGCTGCTGTTCGTGACATTGAGATTGCCGGCGGCGCTCATCGCATCGTCGCACTTGCCGGTCGAGACGGCGAAGTTCGAGATGTCGACGAAGCTGGTGTCGGCCGTCGGGTCGCCGATGGCACTCGGGACCGCCACGGTCTGGTCAACGCCCGCCGCGACGAAAATCGGGCTCTCGGCGCGGTCGATGCCTGAGCCGGCAGACCGCTGGCCCTCGAGCACGCCGCTCAGGAAGAACGTGAGGTTGGAAATGATCGGGCCGCCGAGGCTCGCCGAGACACGGTTGAAGCCGAGGCTGGACCCGGTGCCGAAGAGCTCATCAGATTCGTAGCCCACCGAGCCGTTGAACTGGCTGCCGCCGGTCTTCGTCGTGATCGAGATCACGCCCGACTGCGATCCGCCGAACTGGGCCGAGGAGGCGCCAGTGGTGATCGAGGCGTCTTCGAAGGCGTTCGTGCCGACGGACACGCCGGGGTTGAAGGCCCCGGCCATCTGGAAGCCGGTGGCCCGGTTGCCTGCGCCGACCGGCACACCGTCGATGACGACCGCCGTTTCGTCGGGCCGGCCGCCGCGGATCGAGAGCGTCCCGCCCCCGGTGCTCGCCACGACGCCCGGCTGCAGCGCCAGGACGTTCGTGATGCGGTCAACCGGAAGCTTGTCGGTGTAGCCGCCGTCGACCCGCTGCTTCGAGGTCACTTCGTCGCGCGGAACCAGCGGGGTGACCGCGGCCACGGTGACGATTTCCTCGACCTGGAACGGCGTGGCCTCGAGCGTGACGTCCACCGTCATGGTCTGGCCGCTTTGCACCCGGACGTCGGCTACCTGCGTGGTCTTGTAGCCGATGAACGTCGCGCGAACAGTGGCCAGCCCCGCGGGGACGTTGTTGATAAAGTAGTAGCCGGAGGCGTTCGTCTGGCCGCCGTACTTGGTGCCGACGATGAATACCTGGGCATTGGCAATCGGCGCGCCCTGCTGGTCGCGCACAGTACCTTCGATCTTACCAGTCGCTTCCTGCGCCAGGAGCGAGCCCGCTCCCGCCGCCAGCGCGACTGCCGCGAGCGCGAACGTCCGCGCCACGCGAGCGAAGGCGCTCACACAGCTTTGCTTCATGGAAACATCCTCCAAAGGTGTGAACAGATGGGAACTGCCCAACCGAACGACAGAATGCACGCGCGTCCCTCCTGGCGACTAATGCGCCGAGCTGGGGAATGCGACTGCGGTGACGTCGGCATGCCGACGAGAGCGGGACTGCGTTGGAGGTGCAGGTATTTGGGAAAACCGATCGCGGCCGACCAGTTGACCCAATATGCCGTGACCTAAATCACGTGTCAAGCAATTGTCACAAGGCGACGTCAGGGGATACGCGACCTGTAACTTGCTGGAACAATTCGGGATGGAATCGGGCCGAGACGATGCGGCCATTGCTCGGCCCGGCTAGTATATCCGTCGCCTTCAGAATTGGGAAGGGGGGGACGGGACCGAGTTTTCCAGGGTCAACCCCCCGGCCGGATCAGGTCCTGCTGGCGGTCCCCGGGAGTCACCGTCGGGCCGCCCTGCCCCCAATACACGTTGATCTCGCTCCGGATTCCGAATTCTCCCGGAAGATAGACGCCGGGTTCTACGGAGAACCCGACGCCAGGCAGCAATTGCCGGTCGTCGTGTGTCTCGTAGTCGTCCAGGTGTGGCCCGGACCCGTGAAGGTCCCGATCGATCGAATGTCCTGTCCGGTGGACAAAGTACGCCCCGTATCCCGCCTTATCTATTACTTGTCGGGCAGCCCGGTCTCCCTCGAACCCCGCCACCGCGCGGCCGGCCCGGTACCCTTCCTGGATGACCGCGACGGCCGCGTCCCGTGCGTCCCGCACCGTCCTCCACACCTCATCCACCTTCGCCGGGATCCGGCGGCCTGAGAACCCCATCCACGTCTGGTCCGCGAAGACAGTCGTGGTGCTCCCCCGCCCCGCCCACAGATCCAGCAGCAGGACCTCTCCTTCCGCCAGCGTCCTATCCTTGCCGGCCTCAGGCTCATAGTGCGGGTTCGCCGCGTTCGGCCCGAAGCCGACGATCGGAAGCGTCGTGAGCTTGAGTCCCTTCCCTTCCATCGCCTTCACCACGCGGGACTGCAGCGCCGTCTCTGTCAGCCCCTTGCCGCCCTGGGTCACCGCCCAGGCCAGCGCGTCCCGCGCGATCGTGGCGAGGGCCTCGGCCGCGAAGAGGTGATCTTCCAGCTCCGCGGCCGTCCAGCGGGCCGCGAAGCGGGTGACGAGCGAGGCCGACGGCACCACCTTGCCGCCCAGTCGCGTGATCAGCTGCACCACGCCCGCCGGCACGCGATCCAGGTACGGCACCGCGTCATCCGGAGAGACCTCCATGGCAACCGTGCGTCCGCGAACAATGGAGCCGAGGGCGTCGTGTAGTTCCTCCCATCGGGCGTAGGGAAGGATCTTCCCGGGAAACCCCTCCACCGGCTGCAGCTCGATCTTGTGGGCAACGGCGACCGGTTCGCCCACTTTGGGCAGCAGGACGAAGAGCCGGCGGCTTCCCATCCCCCCGATGCCCAGGACCCGCGTGGCGACCGGATTGAGGCCGTGGAAGTCGAAGAGCAACCAGGCGTCGGCGCCGACGGCGTCGAGCGCCTCGGCGAGCTGTTCCCGGTCCGGCAATGCGATCGTGCTCATCCGTATCCCTCCGCGGCGGCAGCCCGCCACTGGCAGTCCTGATCTCCACGGCCGCGGCAGCGCTCGTGGACCATCGCCCCTTCGAAACCGGTGAGGCAGCGGAGCAGCTCGGCGAAGGCGGCGCCGTAGTACGCACAGGCCCGGCCGTCCGGCGTGGCCAGCAGCGACAACGGCTCCCGCATCCGGGCTTCGGCGGCCAAACCCCGGACGCCGAGTTCGGCCCCGAAGACCCGCCTGGCGGCCTGCCGCGCCGCCCGCCCACCCACCCGCCGGCTCACGAAGCCCGGCGTGGCGGACATGAGCGCCCGCAGCGTCATCGAGCCCTGGCGCGCGGCATAACGAGCCGACCGCCGGCCCGCATCCGCAAAGATGAGCGCGGCATCCGGACGCCGGCTCACCAGGCGGAACACGGCGACACATTCGTCCAGCGGTACCCTGCCTCCCCGCCGCAGCGCGTACTGATACCGCTGAATCTGTGCGGCCACCGTGGAGCTCAGGCCCAGCCGCTTCGACACGATCTCTCCGGCCAGCTCCTCAAGCCCGTCCTCGACGGGCGTGTCGAGATTGCGGAGCGCCTCGAGCAGGCTCAACGGGACGATTGCGGGGACCGCGCCCGCGGCGGTCGTGGTTGGGGCAGGCAGAGGCAAACCGGAGGGTGCCGTCATATGCGGCGCGGAAGTTAGCGAGCCGCCGCTCGCCGGGCCAGAGCGGCTTGCGCCCTTCTGGCGGGGCGGGAACATTCCTCACATGGTCACCCCTGAGGAGCGCACTGCGTCGTTCGAACGCGAGGCCCTGCCCCACCTCGATTTGCTGTACCGGGTGGCCCGGCGCCTCACCCGCGACCGGACCCGTGCGGAAGACCTCGTGCAGGACACGATGTTGAAGGCATTCCGGGCGTGGGATCGCTTCGAGACGGGAACCAACGCGCGCGGCTGGCTGTTGACGATCCTGAGGAACACATTCATCAACGACTACCGGCGCGCGCGCCGGACACCCGTGACCGTGGACCTGGATCTGGCCGAGCCGCACCGGATCTTCCAGACCGTCGCCGAGAGCGACCCGGAAGGTGAGTTCTTCCGGCGCGTGGTTGACGAGCGCGTGGTCGCAGCCATCGACGGGCTTCCCGAGGAATTTCGCGAGGTCCTCGTGCTGAGTGATGTCGAGGGCCTGCCGTACGCCGAGATCGCTGGAATGCTCAACCTGCCGCTCGGCACCGTGAAGTCCCGTCTCTTCCGCGCCCGCCGACAATTGCAGGCGGAGTTATACGACCATGCCGTCGAGGCGGGCATCGTGCGCCCGAGGGAGCCCACGCCGTGAGCGCAGATCTCCACTGCCGCGAGGCCCTCGACCTGCTGCAGGAGTTCCTGCGCCAGGAGCTCACGCCGGAAGTGGAGGCGGCCGTGACCCGGCACCTCGCCGAATGCCGGCACTGCCTCCAGCACGGCGAATTCGAGCGCAATTTCCTCGAAGCGCTGGAGCGCGCGGTCGGGCGGGAACGCTGCCCCGAATCCGTACGGAAGCGGATCCTGGCGGGGCTCCGCGAAAGCCCGCCGCCGGCCTGAGTGGTGTCGTTGCTCGGGGCCGCCGCCGTCTCCCTCGTGGTGACCGCCGCGGCCCTGGCGCTCCGGGCGCTGGCGCCTTCCGGCGTACCCGCCGCGTGGGCCGTCGGCGCCACAACGCTGTGGGCCGCCGGGTGGTCCGGCGGCGCGATACTGCTCGCGTTCTTCGTTCCGAGCAGCGTCGTCTCGCGGCTCCGGGCGGCGCCCGTTTCCGCGCTCGACGCGAAGGGTGACCGCCGGGATGGCTGGCAGGTCCTCGCGAATGGCGGGCTCGCCGCCTTCGGCGCCGCCTGCGCGAGCACGACGGAAGCCGCGCTGGCCGTGCTTGCGGCCGGGCTGGCTGCCGCGGCCGCTGATACCTGGGCCACCGGTGTCGGGATCCACAGTCGGTCCCAGCCCCGGCACCTGGTGACGGGCCGCATGGTTCCCGCCGGGACCAGTGGCGGAATCACCCTGCTCGGAACCCTCGGCGCGCTTGGCGGGGCCTCGCTCGTCGCGCTCACGGCCTGGCCGCTCCTCGGCCCGCGGTGGTTCGGTGGTCTCGTCGGCATCGGAATGACCGGGATGTTCATCGATTCGGCGCTTGGTGCCACCATCCAGGGCCGGTTCCGGTGTCCGCGGTGCGATCAACCAAGCGAGAAACGGATGCACCGGTGCGGAACACGCACCGAACATGTCGGAGGGCTCAGATGGATTACCAACGACGGAGTCAACGCCCTGGCCACGGGCCTCGCAACCGCCATGGGCTGG
Source organism: uncultured Gemmatimonadales bacterium (assembly GCA_963817575.1). Taxonomy (GTDB): domain Bacteria; phylum Gemmatimonadota; class Gemmatimonadetes; order Gemmatimonadales; family GWC2-71-9; genus DASTCF01. The sequence continues at coordinate 264,117 of CAWFOY010000013.1, read as the reverse complement.
CTCGCCTGGCACCTGTTTTCCTGACGTTCGCGCTCGCGCTCGGTGCCTGCGAAGGCGGCGATCCGGTGACGCCCGAATTCGTTCCGCCGCTCGACCAGGACGGCGGGACGTCCGGCGGCGGCGGCGGGGATGACAGCACCAGCGCCCAGCTGGTGGTCGGGATCTGGGAGCTCACCATCGTGACGCCGCTGATGGACGATTTCCTGACGGAGCGCACGGTCTGGGAATTCAGCGCCGACCTCAACTGCCAACAGACGATTTACAGCACGCTCGGCTCGGAGGGATTCACCCGGGTCACGCGGAACTATTGCACCTACCGCGTGGTGAACTTCGATATCGTCGTGCTCTTCGACGACACCCTGCAAGAGGTGACCTTCCCCTTCGATTTCGCCGCCTTCGATCCGGACCGACTCATCCTGGACGGGTTCGAATACACCCGCATCGGGTGAGCGGTCCCGTGCTGCCGCCGATCGTCGACGTCCTGGTGGCCGGCGCGGGTCCCGCAGGCGCCGCGGTCGCGGCACACCTCGCGACTGCGGGGCTCCGGGTGGTGGCCGTGGATCGTGCGACCTTCCCCCGCGACAAGCCCTGTTCGGAGTACGTGAGCCCCGGGGGGGTCGAGCTCCTCGACCGGCTCGGCGTGCTGCCCGACCTCGAGGCTGCCGGGGCCGTCGCGCCCACGGGAATGACGGTAATCGGCCCCCGGGGGAGCCGGCTCACCGGCGCCTTCGGCCACCCGCGCGGCGCCCTGTATCCGAGGACCGGACTCTCCATTTCACGGCGAACGATGGACCATCGCCTCGTGCAGGCGGCGCGCGCCGCCGGCGCGGAGGTTATCGAGCGGGCGGCCGTCGAGGAACTCGTCTATGAGGCGGGTGCCGTGGCGGGCGCAGTCGTGCGGGGACCGACGGGGGAGCGCGCGATTATCCGCGCCCGGCTCACAATCGGCGCGGATGGACTCCGCTCCGTCGTTGCGCGGCGGGTCGGGCGCCGCCGCCACGGTGCCCCCGGCCGGCTTGCCTTCGTCGCGCATGTGGAGGCGGTTTCCGGGCTCGAGGGCACGCCGGAAATGCATGTCGCCGCGGCGGGCTACGCGGGACTCAATCGCATCGGGCCCAACCTGGCGAACGTGGCCCTGGTGGTACCGCTCACCCGCGCCCCCGGGGCGCGGGGCCGTCCCACGGAGTATTTCTTCGATCGCCTGGAGGAGTTTCCCGGTGTCCGCGGTCGCGTTCGTCGCGACCGGCTCGCGCGCGAGGTGCTTGTCACCGGTCCGTTCGCCGCGTGGTCCGGACGGCCCGTGGTCGACGGTTGCCTGCTTGTGGGAGATGCCGCCGAGTTCTTCGATCCGTTCACGGGACAAGGCATCTATTCTGCGCTCAAGGGGGCGGAGCTGGCGGCCGACGCGGCGAGTGCGGCGCTCGAACGCCCCGGCATCGCGGATCGGGCCGCCCTCGCTCCCTATGCGGCCGCGCGCCGGCACGCCATGATGGGAAAGTGGATCATCGAGCGGGCGATCGGATTCGGAATGTTCCTCCCGGCGGCCTTCGATCGGGCGATCGCCCGGTTGGGGGCGGAGGGCGAGGTGGCCGATACGCTCGTCGGCGTCACCGGCGACATCCTGCCCGCACGCGAGCTGCTCCACCCGCGGTTCCTCTCCCGCCTGGTGCTTTGAGCATGGCCGACGTCGATCCATCGCATTTCCGCCAGCTCCTCGGCCGGTTCACCACCGGGGTCGTCGTGATCACGACCCGCTTCCCTGACGGGCGCCCCGTCGGGATGACCGCGAACAGCCTGGCCTCGGTATCGCTTCAGCCTCCGCTCGTCTCGGTGTGCATCGAGCACGAGGCGGAGATGCGCAACGCCCTGCTTGCCACCCCGGTCTTCGTCATCAACATCCTCTCCGCCGAGCAGGAAGCCGTATCGCGCCGCTTCGCCGGCCTGCACGAGAACCGGTTCGATGGAGTCGGGTATCGGCTGTCGCCGCGCGGGCTGGTCATTCTCGAGGGCACTCTTGCGCACCTTGAGTGTGAGCGGTTCGCCGAATTCGAGGCCGGGGACCACACGATCTTCGTGGGCCATGTCGTCGAAGGCGGCATCGCGGATGGGCGACCCCTCGTCTATTACCGGGGCGGTTACACCGAGCTGGGGCGCCCGTGATCTCCCCTCCCGAGGGCACCGAGCTCCTCGACGACCCGCAGGCCGATCCGGGCGCTGTTCGCCTCTCGCTGCACAACATCACCCGAGCCAACCGCTGGTTCGGAGGCCGGGCCGCCGCGGCCTGGGGAATCGCGCGACTCCTCGGGGACGTCTCGCGCGGGGCCACGGTGAGCCTGCTCGACATCGGAACCGGCTCGGGCGACCTCCCGCACGCGCTCGTCCGCTGGGCGGCGCACCGGGGGCTGGCGCTCAAGGCCGTCGGCCTGGAACGGCACCCGGTGGCGGCCGCCCTGGCCCGGCAGTCCGGGCTCCCGACTATCCTCGCCTGCGCCACGCGGCTCCCCGTGCGGCGACGGGGAGTCGACGTCGTCCTCATCAGTCAGGTGGCGCATCACCTCACCCCCGAGGCGGCCGCCGGCATGTTCCAGGCCGCGAGTCAGATTGCGCGGCGAGGAGTCGTGGTGGCGGATCTCCGGCGCTCCGCCCTCGCGCTGAACGCGTTTCGCGTCGGGGCCAGGATGCTCCGGTTCGATGCCCTGACGATCGCGGACGGAGTGACGTCCGTCCGGCGAGGATTCACCGAGGCCGGGCTCGCGAGGTTGCTCGCAGGCGCCGGCATCAGCGCCGACGTGCGGCGCCGGCCGGGATTCCGCCTCGTCGCTAGCTGGAAGACCCACTGATGCGGACCGTCGATCGCGTCCGGATCCGGGCGCCTGCCGAGCACGCCTTCCGGGCGGCGGCGGACGTCGAGCGGTGGCCCGCCTTGCTCGGGCATTATCGGTCGGTGTATTTCATCGAACGGAGGGACGGGGGGGGCCGCGTGCGGATGTCCGCCGTGCGCCCGTTCGGGCCGGTGCGGTGGCCTGTGTGGTGGGAATCGGACATGTGGCTGGAAGCCGGCCTTGGCCAGATTCGCTACCGGCACGTGCGCGGTGTCACCACGGGCATGGACGTCGTCTGGCAGGTCACCCCGGTGGGAGCGGAGTCGGAAGTGACCATCGTGCACGAGTGGGCCGGGCCCGCGTGGCCCCTGATTCGCCGCCCGGCCGCGGACTGGGTGATCGGTCCCGTCTTCATCCACGGCATCGCCTCGCGGACCCTCGCCGGGATCGCGCGGGCCCTGGAGGACCAGCGTGGGTGAGATCCGGCGGGTCGTCATCACCGGCCTCGGCGCCGTCACTCCGATCGGCATCGGGGTGGAGGCACTCTGGTCCGGGCTCCGGCGCCGCGAGTCTGCGGTCCGCACCATCACACGATTCGATCCGTCCCCCTTTCGTTCCCGGATCGCCGCGGAAGTGGACGGCTTTCACGCCACGGATCACATCGAGGAGCGCAAGGTACGGCGGCTCGATCGGTTCTCGCAGTTCAGCATCGCCGCGACCCGGCTCGGCCTCGCGGACGCGGCGCTGGACCTCGAACGGGAAGACCGCGAACGGGTCGGCGTCATGATGGGGACCGCACTCGGCGGCGTTGCGCAGGCCGAGGGACAGCACGCGCGGTACGTCGAGGGAGGGATCCGGGCCGTCGACCCGACGCTGGCCCTGACCGTGTTCGCCGGCGCCTCGAGCTGCAACATCGCCATCGAGTTCGGCGTGGCTGGGCCCAACGCGACCAACGGGATGAGCTGCGCGTCGGGCACTCTCGCGATCGGGGACGGCTTCCGTGCCATTCGCCGGGGGGACGCGGACGTGATGCTCGCGGGCGGAGCGGAGGCGCCGCTCGCCCCGTTGAGTTTTGGCGCGTTCGCCATCATCCGCGCCATGTCCACCCGGAACGATGCGCCGGGGGAGGCCAGCCGGCCGTTCGACGCGGGCCGCGACGGCTTCGTCATGGGCGAGGGCGCCGCCGTGCTCGTCCTCGAAGAGCGGGGCCGTGCCCTCGCGCGGGGCGCCCGCATCTACGGCGAGATCTGCGGATTCGGCCTCACCAACGACGCCTATCACATGACGGCGCCCCGCCCGGACGGGCGGCAGGCGGCTCGCGCGATGGAGTTGGCCCTCGCGGAGGCGCACGTCGCACCGGCCGAGATCGGGTACATCAACGCGCACGGCTCCTCGACACCGCTCAACGACCCCGCGGAGACCGGCGCCATCAAGCAGGTCTTCGGCGACCATGCCTATCGCCTGCGACTCAGCGGGACCAAGGGCTACTATGGCCACGCGCTCGGGGCGAGCGGAGCCATTGAAACAGCCATCTGCGCGCTCGCCATGGAACGGTCGTGGCTGCCCCCCACGGTGAATCTCCGCCAGCCCGACCCGGCCTGCGATCTGGACTACCTGGCCGGCGAAGGCCGCGATGAATCGCCGGAGTACCTCCTGACCAACTCCTTCGGGTTCGGCGGCATCAACGCCGCGCTGGTGCTTCGGAGGCGGGAGTAGTAGAATTTGCCGCCGTCCGGCATTGTCCCACTCCATTCCCGAGGTACCTGGATGCCCGCTCTTTCCCGTCGGCTGATCGCCGAGGCGTTCGGCACGGCTACCCTGATCTTCTTCGGGGCCGGTGCCATCCTGACCAACAACTATCCCAAGGCAGCCTTCGGCCTGCTCGGCATTGCGCTCGCACACGGGATCGCGCTCGCGCTGGGGGTCACCGCCACGATGAACCTCTCGGGGGGCCACCTGAACCCGGCGGTCACGGTGGGACTGCTCGCCGTGAAGCGCATCGACGCGAAGACGGCCGCCGCCTATGTCCTGGCTCAGCTCGCGGGGGCATGCCTCGCCGCGTACGCGCTCAAGCTGCTGCTCCCCAGCGGCGTGACCCGGGTGATGAACCTCGGCGTACCCTCCATCGCCGCAACGGTCACGATCGGCCAGGCGACCGCCATCGAGGCCGTCCTCACCTTCTTTCTGATGAGCGCCGTGATGGGCACCGCCGTGTCCGCGGCGGCACCCAAGGTGGCGGGGTTTGGCATCGGGTTGATGTTGTTCATCGGGATCCTGATCGGCGGCCCGCTCACCGGGGCGGCACTGAATCCGGCGCGCGCGTTCGGGCCGGCGCTGGTCGCCGGGCATTGGGTGGGGCACCTGGCCTATTGGATCGGGCCGGTGGTCGGCGCCCTGGTCGCCGCCTTCCTGTGGGAGAAGCTGCTGTTCCCCAAAGCCACCGACTGATTGGCGCGCTCCCGCAACGCAACGACCCTCCGGTGACTGACCGGAGGGTCGTTTGTTCTGGTCGCTTGCTGCCACAAGCCGGCTCGGGGGCAGTTTCCTGGCCAATTTGGCGCTGGACGAGATGGGGCCGCTGAAGGCGAACCACCGAAGGGGAGTGGGGATGGGGGTGTCGGTGCTGAGCCGAAGCGGCCCCGCTCGGTCAGCGCCTGCCGCAGGTCCGTTTCTCTGAGTGCGCTCGGGGGCCCGCGCCGTTCGGGCTCAGCACCCATACCACGCCTCCCCACCCCGGTGGGGTGGTTCGCCCTCACGGCACGGGCCTCCCTCGCGCGGTGGCTTTGTCCTGCAGAAATGAACACTGGGCGAGACGGGGCCGCTGAAGGCGAGCCTCCGCCCCTTGGTGTCTAGTGCTGACCCGCCGTCCCGCTGTCCCGCTGTCCCGCTTCCCGAAGCGCCTTCCGGCTCCGCCGCCACAGGCTCACCGCATACCCGAGGTAGATGAGGGCCGCCACAGTGTAGGCCGCGACGAGGAAGCCCTGGTTCTGCGGCGTGTCAAACGGCATCGGCGTCTCCTTCGCGGAGGTCGGCCAGCTGTGCCATCGCGTAGCGCACGGTCACGAATCCGACATAGAGCAGCGTGAAGGCCGCCATTCCGGCCATGAGCGTGCGGAGCATCTCCGGCGGCAGCGACGGGCTGCTTGGCTTGAGCAGGATCGGCTGGGGGTGGAGCGTCCGGAACAGGTACACGCTCAGGTGAATGAACGGCACCAGGAGCAGCCCCATGATGCCGACCACCGCGCTGAACCGTGCACGCTCGCCACGATCGTGCAGCGCGGCCCGGAGCGCCAGGTACCCGACGAACAGGAAGAACAGGAACAGCGTGAGGGTGAGCCGGGCGTCCCAGGTCCACCATGTTCCCCACACCGTCTTGCCCCAGATCGGGCCCGTGGTCAGCATCACCAGCGAGTAGGCGATCCCGACTTCGGCGGAGGACGCGGCGAAGAGGTCGAGCCGCGTGTCGTGCAACCAGAGGTAGAGGATGCTCGAAATGCCGACGAGGACGAACGCCACCAGTGCGCCCCAGGCCGACGGGGCGTGCACGTAGAAGATCTTCTGCGCAGGGCCCTGGCGCACCTCAACCGGCGTGTAGCAGATGGCAAGCACGTACACCGCCGTCACGGCCAGTAGCCCGAGCACGGTGAGCACGTAGCCCAGGCGAAGCGTACGCTCGGCGGAGGCAGGAGTAGGCGTCATTCGTCGACCACCGCGGGAAAGGCGAGCGTACAGAGGGTCACGAACACGATATCGTAGAGCGTCAATAACCTAAGCCAGCCCAGCATCTCGCTCAACGGCCGGCCGGCGAGCAACCGCGCGGTGCACTGCACCGCGCCGACGAGGGGCGGCACCATGAACGGCAACAGCAGCACCGGTAGCATCAGCTCGGCGAACCGGGTGCGTACGACCATCGCGCTGAAGATGGTGCCGACCGAAACAAACCCGATCGTTGCCAGCGTGGTCACGCCCAGGATTCCCGGCAGGGCGTGGCCAAGGCTGACATTGAAGAACAGCACGAACAGCGGCAGGGTCACCGCCTCGACCACGAACACGAATGCGAGGTTCGCGAGCAGCTTGCCAAGGTAGAGGGCGCTGCGGGGCAGCGGCGCGAGGAGCATGCCGTCGAGTGCCGCATTCTCCCGCTCCACGGTGAATGCCCGGTTCAGCGCGACGACCGCGCCGAACGCGAACGTGACCCACAGCACGCTCGGCGCCAGGTCCATCGCGCTGATCGCCGTCGGGTCGCGGGCGAAATTGAACACGACCAGCACGAGCGCCGCGAAGACGACGGCCGAGAGGAGCGCCGTCCGGCTCCGGAGCTCGAGCCGGATGTCCTTGGCCGCGACGGCCAGCGCCAGACGGATCCCATCACCCATGGACGAGGGCCTCGTAGCGCGGGAGGAAATCCACCAGGCGGGCCGGCCGCGCCTCCTCGAGTGCCCAGCGTCCACCCACCAGCACCGCCACGCGCCCGGCCAGTTCCCACGCCTCGGCGAGGTGGTGGGTCACGAGGACGAGCGCGCGGCCACGAGCGAGCTGAGCCGCGAGCAGCTCCCGGAACCTCGCGGCCGAGGGAGCGTCCAACCCGGTGAAGGGTTCGTCGAGCAGCAGGACGGACGGCTGGTGCAGCAGGGCGCGGGCGATCGCGGCACGCTGCAGGAGCCCGCGGCTCAGCTGTCGGACGGGATCGTGTGCCCGATGGGCGAGTCCGACCTCCTCGAGCGCGTCTCGTGCGGCCGCGGCCGGATCGGGAAGCCCGTACAGCCGGGCCACGAAGGTCAGGTTCTCATGGGGGGTAAGATCGTCGTACAGGAAGGTCTGGTGGGACAGCAGGCCGATCCCCCGGCGCGCCTCGGGCTCGGACCTGGTCAGACGGCGGCCCATCACCCAGACCTCGCCTTCCGTCGGGCGCATCAACCCGGCAAGCAGGCGGAGCAGGGTGGTCTTTCCGGCACCGTTCGGTCCCGCGACCGCCAGCATCTCGCCGGCCCGGACCGCGAGATCCACGCCGCGCAGTACGCGCAGGGCGCCGAAGGAGCGCGCCAGCCCGCGTGCCTGGAGCAGCGGCGCCTCAGCCGGCGCGGTCAATGGCGGCGGCGAGGTCGTCAAGATCGAACGGCTTTACGAGGTAGTCCGCGTGCGGCAGGTCGAGCACGCGGAGTTGCGGCTCCACGCTGGCATAGGCGGTCGTGACGATGACGGGGAGGCCGGGAAGGGAGGCGGCGATGCGGCGAAGGAGGTCCACGCCGTCGGTGTCCGGCAGCCGCATGTCGAGTACCACGACATCGAACGTTGAATTCTGCAGCTGGGACAACGCCTCCGCACCGGTCGGCGCGAAGGCCATGGTGTATCGGGAGCGGAAGTAGCGCTCATAGGAGATTCGGAGCGCCAACTCGTCCTCGATGAACAGCACCCGGCGGCGAGCCGGCTGATGAGTCATATGTGCACCCGGAAGACGCGCGGTGCCCGCCGAGGTGGCGGGCGCTGGAACAACTTAAGACTACGCGCCCGCGGGTTCCAGTTCGAACAGGTCGTCCAGCTTCGTCAGCACGAGCAGGAACCGCAGCTCGTCGCTGGCCGCCCGAAGGGCTACGCGCTGGCGGCGCTCTCCGGCGCGGCGCTGTACCAGCATCAAGGCACCGAGTCCGGCCGAGTCCACATGCTTCGTGGCACCGAGGTCGATCACCAGGAGGCTTTCGCCTTCCGGCATGGACTCGAGGGCCTGCACCGCTGCCTGGCGGAATGCGGCTCGCGTCTCCAGCCCGAGCGATTCGGGCGCGACGACCTCACGGATTAACGGGCTCGCGGGAACCATCTTGTCTCCCCTGCCCTAAACAGCAAAGCGTGACTCGTTCGCCACGCCTACCGGCCGAACGCGCCACGCTGAAACAGCGTCGCATTCCACCTTCGGCACCGAGCTATCTCATCCGGGTCGGATGAGACCTCTAGTTTTGCGGCCCCGGATCGCTCCGGGTGTGCTATTATCGGGCGGATCAGTTGTGTGGTACCGGAGGCCCACGGCCTCCTGCCCTAGGGATGGGCGAATTTGGTGCCAGACGGGCAAGCCATTGCCCAGTATGACTTTACCTTGACCGCGCAATCAGTGACCAGGGCCGGGAGACTGGCACTCCGCGGCAGGGAGACCCCGGCTGCAAGGCCGGCCGCCGCCGCTCCACCCGTATATAGAGGACCGCTGGCCCATGGACCACCAGATCGACACCCTGCTGTCCGAGTCCAGGCGGTTCCCGCCACCGCCCGCGTTCGCCGCGCAGGCCATCGCGACCTCCGGACTCTACGACGCCGCCACTGCGGATCGGGAGGCCTTCTGGGCGGATCAGGCCCGGGCCCTCGACTGGATGGTCCCGTGGCAGGCCGTGCTCGAGTGGACCCCACCGCACGCGCGCTGGTTCGTCGGCGGCCGCCTCAACGTCGCAGCCAATTGCCTGGACCGCCACCTCGCCGGACCGCGGCGCAACAAGGCGGCGATCATCTGGGAAGGTGAGCCCGGCGACCGGAGGGTGTACACCTACTTTGGACTGGCGCGGGAAGTGGGCCGCTGCGCCAATGCCCTGAAGCGGCTGGGCGTGGAGCGCGGCGATCGCGTGGCGATTTACCTCCCGATGATTCCCGAGGCCGCGATCGCCATGCTCGCCTGCGCCCGGATCGGTGCCGTCCACTCGGTCGTCTTCGGCGGGTTCTCGGCCGACTCGCTGCGGGACCGCATCAACGACGCGCAGGCCACGGTGCTCATCACCGCGGACGGCGGCTACCGGCGCGGCCACGTGCTCCCGCTGAAGCGATTCGCCGACGAGGCGGTCGCCGGCTGCCCGAGCATCCGGCACGTGGTCGTCGTGCGGCGGCGGCAGGGTGCTGAGGGCGACGAGGCCTTCGCGGAGATGAGCGAGGGCCGCGACCACTGGTGGCACCGGCTGCTCGATCGCGAGAGCCCCCACTGCCCTCCCGAGGAAATGGAGGCCGAGGACCTGCTGTTCATCCTGTACACGTCCGGCACGACCGGGAAACCCAAGGGCATCGTTCACACGACGGGCGGCTACCTCACCCAGGTGACCGCAACCACCCGGTATGTCTTCGATCTGCGCGACGAAGACATCTTCTGGTGCACGGCCGACATCGGCTGGGTCACCGGCCACTCCTATGTCGTGTACGGCCCGCTCGCGAACGGGGCCACCGTCCTCATGTACGAGGGGGCGCCCGACTGGCCGGAGCGGGACCGCTTCTGGAAGCTCGTGGCCCGCTACGGCGTCACGGTGTTCTACACGGCCCCCACGGCCATTCGCGCGTTCATGAAGTGGGGGCAGGAGCATCCGAAACGCCACGACCTTTCGACGCTGAGGCTCCTCGGCACGGTCGGCGAGCCGATCAACCCCGAGGCCTGGATGTGGTACCACGAGCACATCGGGCAGGGTCGCTGCCCCATCGTGGACACGTGGTGGCAGACCGAAACCGGCGGCATCATGATCACGCCGCTGCCGGGAGTGATCACGACCAAGCCGGGGTCCGCCACCGTCCCCTTCCCCGGAATCTCCGCGGAGCTCGTCGATGCCCGGGGCACGCCGCTCGACAAGGGCGGCGGCTATCTCACGCTGACCGCCCCGTGGCCCGGCATGCTCCGGACCATCTATGGCGATGACGCCCGCTATCGGGAGACGTATTGGAGCCGCTTCCCCGGACGATACTTCGCGGGGGACGGCGCCAAGGTGGACGACGACGGGTACTGGTGGATTCTCGGCCGGGTGGACGACGTCCTGAACGTGGCGGGACACCGGATCGGCACGATGGAGGTCGAAAGCGCGCTGGTGGACCACCCGTCAGTCGCGGAGGCGGCCGTCGTCGGCAAGGCGCACGAACTGAAGGGGCAGGCCATCGCCGCCTTCGTCACGCTGAAGGAGGGGAAGACCCCCTCAACCGAGCTCGAGGATGATCTGAAGGACCATGTCGTGAAGAAGATCGGCCCGATCGCCCGGCCCGACGACATCCTGTTTTCGGCAGACCTTCCCAAGACCCGCAGCGGGAAGATCATGCGCCGGTTGCTCAAGGACATCGCCGAGGGGCGGGCGTTGGGCGATACGACCACGCTCGCAGATCCGGGCGTGGTGGCGCGGTTGAAGGAGCAGTATGAGGACAAGGAGTGAAAGGATGGGCGGATGGGCGGATGGGCAGTCGCTGTCGCGGTGGGCGGGATAGACTGGGAGCCACCGCCCATCTGCCCCGCCGCCCATCAGATTTGTATCTGCGCCCCCAGCTCCACCACTCGATTCGGCGGTAGTCCGAAGAAGGCCGTCGCGGACCGCGCATTCCGCGTCATGATCACGAACAAGCGCTTCCGCCAGTACGGCATCGGACGCGGATCCCCGGGCAGTCGCGGCGGGGTCTTCGCGCGCGGCATCGCGATCAGGGTCTCCCGGCCGAGATAGAAGGAAGTCTGCGTGATGAACACCGCCCCGGGCGACTCCGGGAGGTCGGGCTCGCCGAGCCGCTGGAGCAGCACCGGGATGTCCGGCGTCTCCATGAAGCCGTACCGCGCCGCGACCTCCCAGAACCCCTGCCCGTGGGCTGTGCACCGCAGCCGTTCCGCGGGATTCACCAGCGGCACGTCTGCCGTCAGGGCCGACAGCAGGATCACCCGCTCGTGCAGCACCTTGTTGTGCTTGAGGTGATGCAGCAGCACCGGCGGCGCGACGCCGAGCACGGAGGTCAGGAAGACCGCCGTCCCCGGCACGCGGGCGGGCGGGCGGCGCGCGAGATCGGGCAGGAACAGGTCGAGCGGGAGGCTCGTCTGCTGCACGATCGACGACAGCTTCCGTCGGCCGCGCTTCCAGGTGCTCATCAGGGTGTAAACCGCGAACGCCACCACCAGCGGGAACCAGCCCCCCTCGAACAGCTTCACGATGTTCGCGCCGAAGAAGGCGATATCCACCACGAGGAAGAGCCCGGTGAGCCCGCCGGCTTTCACCCTGCTCCAGCCCCACAGCTCCCGTGCGACGCGGTAGAACAGGAGCGTGGTGATGATCATCGTCCCGGTCACCGCGATGCCGTACGCCGCGGCCAGGTTCGTCGAGCTCCGGAATCCAAGGACCAACAGGATGCACGAGATCCCAAGGGCCTGGTTAATCTCCGGGATGTAGATCTGCCCGACCTCGGTGTGCGAGGTGTGCACGATCGTCACCCGCGGGCTGTAGCCCAGCTGCACCGCCTGCCGGGTCAGTGAGAAAGCGCCGGAAATCAGCGCCTGGGAGGCCACGATGGCCGCCATCGTGGCGATCACGATCATCGGCCACAGGAACCACTCGGGCACCAGCGAATAGAAGGGGTTCGCGGCCGCCGTGGGATCGGCGAGCAGCAGCGCCCCCTGGCCGAAGTAGTTGAGGAGCAGCGCCGGAAGTGCCACCGTGAACCACGCGAGCCGGATCGGCCGCCGGCCGAAGTGCCCCATGTCCGCGTAGAGTGCCTCGCCGCCGGTGATCACCAGCACCACCGAGCCCAGAATGAGGAACCCCTGCAACTTGTCCCGGAGGAAGAACTCCACCGCATAGACCGGGGAGACCGCGCGGAGGATCTCGGGGTGCATGAGGATGCCGCGGATGCCCATGATCGCGATGCAGGTAAACCACACCACCATCACCGGACCGAACAGCCGGCCGATTCGCTCCGTCCCGTGGCTCTGGAACCAGAACAGCGTGCCGAGGATCAGGACAGACACCGGCACGACGAGATGCCGGAACGCCGGGGTCGCCACGTCGAGGCCCTCGATCGCGCCCAGCACGCTGATCGCGGGGGTGATGATGCCGTCGCCGTACAGCAGGGCCGCCCCGAAGAGGCCCAGGGCGAGGAGGATGTGCCGGCCCCGGGTACTCCGCTCCCGCGAGCGGACCAGCGCCAGCAGCGCCAGGATGCCGCCCTCGCCCCGGTTGTCGGCCCGCATCACGTGCACGATGTACTTGAAGGAGATGACGAAATTCAGCGACCAGAAAATCAAGGAGAGTACGCCGTAGACGTGCTCGGGCGTGGGTGGAAGCCCGTGGACTCCCGTGAAGGCCTCCTTGAGCGCGTAGAGCGGGCTGGTGCCGATGTCGCCGTAGACAACCCCAAGCGCGCCGAGGCCGAGCAGGGCGAGGGCGCGGCCGCGTGGCTCGGCGCGTGGGCCGTGGGCGGCGGCGGTCATGTCAGGGATGGACGGAGTGCCGGCGGTCGAGCAGGGCGAGGACGAAGATCAGTGTGATGATCACGGCCGAGGCTACGCACCAGCGGCAGATCGCATGGATGACGTTCAGTTCGAGATACGTGAGGTAGATGGTGAAGCCGACACCGGCCCCGGACAGGCCAGCCAGGAGCGTTCCCACGGATCGCCGTCCCTGCCAGCCGGGTTGCAGGCCGAGCAGGCTCACCCCCAGCAGCACCGCGTATCCAAGGATGCCGATCAGCGCGACGTCCACCCCCAGAAAGGCGCTGTACCTGCTCAATTGAACCGTCTCACACCCGCCGTCTCCACAGGCGAGCGTGCCAATAGCGCCGTGCTTGTAGAGGAAGAGGTACGCCGAAAGAAGAATGCCGGCGAGGCTCAGCGCGGCGGCGCCCATCCGCCGCGTCATTGGGCGGGCGCCGCCACCGGTGCGAGCGAATCCACCAGGCGCTTCAACTCATCCGAACTCTGCCGTCCCGCGTACAGGCGCCCGCCTATCAGGAAGGTCGGCGTCGAGTTCACGCCGAGCCTGGTTCCGGATTCGTAACTCGCCTGAATCCGGCCGGCGTGCCGGGCCGACTTCATGCACTCGTCGTATTTCGCGAGGTCCAAACCGCTCCGCTCGGCGTAGTCACGGAAGGTGCCGGACGCATCCCGTGCGACGGACCACTCCGCCTGTCCCGAATAGAGGAGGGCATGCTGTGACCAGAACCGCCCCTGGTCATCCGCGCATGCAGCGGAATGGGCCGCGAGCCTCGCGAACCGGTGCGGGCCGTCGAGCGGATAATCGCGATAGACCCAGCGCGCGCGGCCCGTGTCCAGCAGTTGCTTCTTCACGTCGGGGAACTGGACCAGCTCGAAATCCTGGCAGGCCGGGCACTGGTAGTCGGCGTATTCGACGATCTCGACCGGGGCATTCTCCGCCCCGAGCGCATACCCGTGGAAGCCGGCGGTATCGGCGGCCGTGACGGCCACATTGGCGGGAATGCTGATCGTGGCCGGACGCCACACGAGCCACAGCAAGACGAGGCCGCCCACGACTGCAGCGGCACCCAGGAAACGATAGAATCGGGTCAGTCCTGCGTCGGCCGCCATGGGACGTCGTCCTCCGGATCGTCGGGGGGAAGAAAGTTCTCGCGCCGCGCCTCATCCACGATACGCCGGCTCTCCGCGACTTCCGGCGTATCGTAGGTGCTGCGCACTTCGTAGTGGAACAGCTCGCTTCGCGCCTCCCCGAGGAGGCGGATGAGCTCCGGCACACCCGCGAGCAACTCCCCGCGCCGATCGAGCTCCTCTATTCGTCCGGCCAGGGCGCGGAGCAGCTCCGCCAATCGCTCCGCCCGCTCCTTGCCGTAGATCTGGTCGTGGTCTGCCATAAAACGCCGAATGGTCCGCTTCCCGGGCCGGGGTCCCGGCCCTCAACCGGCCATAATGTAATGGATTACGCCATTTCCGCGACGCACGTCCCCCTTTGCCCCGGCACCGGGCCCCTCGTTATATTGTGGCACGCGCGATGCATACGCATGGCGTGCAGTGCACCCCTCAAGGAAGGTCAATGACCAAGAAGAAGACTCAACGGACCCCCGCCCTCCCGGCATCATTCGATCAGGCGCGTGATGAGTTGTTCAGCCACATCCTTCGATGCGGTGTGATCGAGGCCGAGCCCGAGCACCAGAAGGACTGGTTCGACGACACCATGCAGTACCTCACCGAGCGCTATCCGGATCTGGCCGAGGCGGATCTCGCCGGGCTCCGGACGCTGGGCGAGCGGTACTGCCGGCCGGTGGTTCAGCGACGGGCCGAGCCCGTCGGCTCGGGTTCCGCCGAGTAATCTGACGAACCGACGCAACGCCCCGGGAAAGCTCCCCGGGGCGTCTTGCCATCATCCTCGCGAACGCCAACGCCATCCCACCGCGACTCTGGCCCCGCCACCCACCCCACCCTCTACGAACCACCCGTCGCCTGACCCTGGGCGTGCCTCGATTCCGATCAGCAGCACGAGATAGCCGAGACTCTCGCCGTCCGAGAAGACGCCCGCGATACCACCGCCGGCGTACAGGCCGATTCCCGAGGATCGTGGGCTGAGCAGGAAGTGACCGGCCAGCTCGACCCGAGCGGCCGCGGCGTCTCCGCGGAGACCACCGCCGGCGAGCGCCCCGATCCGTGTGCGGGAACCCGGTCGCACGGAGGCGGTGAGCCCCAGGATGCCGAGGGCAGGGTGCGCCGTCGTCCCGACGGCCGCGACGCCGAATTCCCGCACCGGGCGATCCTGCGCCCGGCACGGGGCCGCCGTGACGAGCAACGTCAGGGCCAGGCCGGCGCTAGCCCAGCTTGACGTCATACGTGATGCGGATGTCCGGATTCAGGGACTGGGTCACCGAGCAGTACTTCTCGAGGGAGAGGTCGATCGCCGCTCTCGCCTTGGTCTCGTCGGCGCCTGCGCCCGCGATCTCCCAGACCAGGTGGACGGATACGTAGCGGCGGGGATAGGCCTCCCGGCGGAGGCCCGCGACCCGAACGGTCAGCGACTGAAGAACCACCCGCTTCTTCTGGAGGATCGACACCACGTCGGCCCCGCTGCAGGCCGCGATCGCGATCAGGAGCTGCTGCACCGGGCTCGGCGACTGGACGCCGTCTCCATCGACGGGGATGGTGGGGCCATCGGGCGCCCCACCCTCGAAGCGGAGTCCGCCGACCCAGCGGACATTGACGTGCTTGGTTTCGCCAGGCATGGATGGCTCCCTACACGGGACGTTTGGCTTTCGGGGCGATCCGGACGTAATCCCAGATCGCGTAGAGCGCGACGGCGGCCGTCGCCCAGGCGAGCGGCCGGAGGAGCGGGGAGTCCAGCAGGAACGCAATCAGCGTCAAGAGCTGCAGCAGCGTGACGGCTTTCCCGCCGGCACGCGCGGGTATCGCGGTTGCTCGGCCTCGGATCGCCGTGACCGCGAACGCCACGGTCGCGACGATGTCGCGCGCCAGCACGCCGGCGATCTCATACCACGCCAGCCTGCCGGAGAAGAGAACGACGCCGAACGCGGCCGCGGCGAAGAGCTTGTCCGCCACCGGATCGATGACCGGCCCGAACCGGGAGCTGCCGAAGCGCCGCGCCAGCACGCCATCGAGGAGGTCGGTCGCGCCGGCCACCGCGAGGATGACCAGTCGTGTGCCTGCATTGTGGACGATTGGGAATGCGACAGCCAGTGGCAGCCGCACCAGTGTGAAAAAATCCGCCGCGACGAAGCGCGGCGTCTCTTGCTGGCCCCTCGGCGGGCGGGTAGCTTCGGTCATCTTCATTCCCTGCCCGGCCTCGGGCTCGACATGGATCTCGCGCTGCTCCGGCAGACGGCCATCTTCGCCGGCCTGGACGACACCGAGCTCGGCAAGGTGGCCGACATCTGCCGCGAACAAACATACCAGCCCGGCGAGACCATTTTCAAAGAGGGCGACCCGGGTAACCGCCTCTTCCTGATTGCGCAGGGCGAGGTGCGCATCAGCCGCCAGATCCCCGGCAGCGGCGAAGAGGCGCTTGCCGTGCTCAAGCCCGGCGCATGCTTCGGCGAGATGGCCGTCTTCGACCGCTCCGAGCGGTCCACCGACGCGATCTCGAACGGCGGCTGCACGCTGGCGACGGTTTCGCGGTCCGAGCTGGAGATGCTGCTGGACTTCGAGCCCGACCTGGCCGCGAAGGTGCTGCGCTCGATGGTCCGGTTGCTCGCCCTGCGGCTCCGCGCGACGAACGACAACCTCCGGTCGATCCTGGCGATGTCGATTTTCTAGTCCGGTTCGAGCCTCCCGCGGACGATACCTTCCGCGCGCCGCTCCGGCCGGAGCGATTCGCGCGCAACCTCCCAGACGTCCTCAATCGTTACCTGCCGGTACGGCGCCGCGGGGTCCTCTAGCTCGCCCAGCCCTTCGCCGAGCAGCCAGGCGTCGAGCAGCTCCGCGGCCACGCTGCCGGAACTCTGCCGGCGGACGACCGCCTGTCCCGCCAGGTACCCGATTGCCTGATTCAGCTCGACGGGTGAAATCGGCTCGCGCGCGAAGCGCGCGAGTTCCTCCAGCATTGCCGCGCGCGCTTCCTCCTCGCGTTCCGGCGCCGTCGCGATGTACGTCGCGAGCGCGCCGGCCCGACCCCGCTGCCAGGTGCTGGCGAGGACCGTGTACGCCAGAGAGCGCCGCTCGCGCAATGCGTCGAACAGGCGGCCCCCGAGTCCGCTCGCCACCGCGGCCCAAACTTCGGCCGCATGCCGCAGGCGGTCCCGGCGCGCCGGACCCGGAAAGAGCATCGCGAACGCGGACTGCGCCTTGCCAAGGGTCACAGCCCGTTCGGTCAGCGCGTCGGCGCGCCACGCTTCGGAGGCAGGTGTGCGTGGCGCCGAGCCCCGCCAGTCCCCGAAGACCGCCGCGAGAGTGTCCGCGGCGGGTTGCGGTTCCAGATCCCCGACCGCGAGCACCGTGAGCCGGCTCCCGCGAAGGTCCGAGGCGTGCCACCCAGCCACCCGCGCCGGCGTGATGTGCTGCAGCGTCTCCGGGAGGCCGGTGGCCGGAAGTCCGTAGCCCCGATCCCCGAACGCCCCGCGAAAAGCCAGCTGGAATGGGTACTGGAACGTGTCATCCGCGACCTGCCTCGCTTCCTCGACCATCAGGTCGCGCTCGCGCGCCACATCCTCCACGTTGAATCTCGGGGCTTCGAGGCACGTCCGCAGCAACCGCGCGGCACGATCATGCTCTTGGGCCATCACGGTCGCACCCAAGCCGAGCCAGTCACCGCCGGCGCTCCAGCCCAGGCTTCCGCCAAGCCGCTCGGCAGCGATCGCAAGATCCTCGGCGTCGAACTCGGCGGCGCCGCGTAATGCGGCGCGAAGGGCCAACGCCCCGATCCCCGCCTCGACCGGCTCCTCCGCGCGAGGCCGGAGGGCATACACCCCCACCGTCACCGTCGGAACACCGCGCTTCGCCCGGAGGAGCAGGTCGACCCCCTCGAGCGCGACGTGCAGCACCTCCGCGCGCGAGCGGCCGCTGACCCGCCCATTCGACGGCACCGCCGCGAGGCGGGGGACGGTCCGGGCGGGAGGCGGAGGCGGGGGGTTGGTGAATGCTCCGCTAAGCGCCGCGACGGTAAGCTCCTCGCCCCGGCCGTCGGGGAGATAGGCCACCGCGCCCATCGCCGCCGGGTCCAGGTGCCGGGACGCGGCGTCGCGGATCTCCTCCGGGGTTACGCGGGCGAGGCGCGCGAACTCTTCGTCGAGCAGGTCCACGCTGCCGAGCGCCTCCGAAGCGGCGAGCGCACCGGCGCGGCCGTCCGTGGATTCCAGGCGCCGAGCCCAGCGCGTGAGCAGAAGCGCCCGCGCACGCTCGACGTCGTCCCCCGTCGGACCGGCGGTCCGCAGGCGGTGCACCGCCCCGGCGATCTGTCCGAGCGCCACCGGCACCCGCTCCGCCTCCAGCTCGACCGCAATGCTGAAGACGCCGAGTTCCGTGGGCGCATAATTCCACGCGGCGACCGAAGTCGCGATACCCGGAGTGCGGAGACCTATGTAGAGCCACCCTCCGCGTCCCTGCCCGAGCACGGCGGCCGCGAGGTCGAGCGCGGGCGAGTCCGGATGGAGCGGCGGGACGCCGCGCCAGCCGATCACCACGTGGGACTGTGTGATCGGACCCCGGAGCGTACGGGCGCGCACATCGCGCCGCGCCGGTTCTTCCGGCGAGGGGTCCACCGCGCCAGCCGCCGCGGGCCAGGCACGATAGCGTGCCTCCGCGAGCGCGAGCGCCTGATCCGGGTCCACATCGCCGACGATCGCGACGATCGTGCGCTCCGGCACATAGCGGGAGTGATAGTAGCCGGCGACGTCCTCGCGGGTGAATCTCGCCAGCTCCGCCTCATGGCCGATGCGCCAGCGGCGGATACGGTGCCGGTCGAACAGCACCTCGTGCAACGTTTCCTGGGCCATGCTTCCCGGCGCGTCGCGCTTGCGACGGGCTTCCTGGATGATGACCCGAAGCTCGCGCGCGAGCTCCCCCGCGTCGAGCGTCGCATGCTGCAGGGCGTCGGCCTGGATGTCGAGCGCGTCCTCGAGGTGATTCGCCGGCAGCACGGTGTAGTACATCGTGTAGTCGTACGACGTGCCGGCGTTCAGGTATCCGCCGGCCGCCTTCGTCTGCCGCGCCACCTCGCCCACTCCGCGGGACGGCGTGCCCTTGAAGAACATGTGCTCCAGCACGTGCGAGATGCCGGCCCAGCGATCGGGCTCATCGAAGAAGCCGGCGCGCACATGCGTGATGACCGCGGCCGCCGGGGCCGAGGGTTCACGCTGGACCAGGATCGTCAGGCCATTGGGAAGGACCAGCCGGCGCACGCCGGCGGTCCAGGAAGCGAAGGGAGGCATGAAGCGAAAGGTACTACTGAATGATGCGCAGGACTCCCGCTTCCGCGCTGCCGCGGATGAAGGCTTCGGCGTCGGTCACGGGAATGACGATGCCGGTTTCGGCCTGGCCCCGGCGGGCGAGCCCGGCCATGAAATCCGCGAGGGTGGCGGCGGCCCATTCCATGTCGGCCGCCTTCATCTGGAGCAGGATTTCCTCCCACGTACCGTTGAACAGGTGGCCGGACAGCGTCGCGACGAGATGCGACTCGCCGGTGTTCGGCCGCTTCTGCATCGCCTGCAGCTCTGTCAGCAGCGTGCCGAAGAGTTCGAGCTGGTTCGGATCGCGGATGCTGCCGTCCGGCTGCTGCGACTCCACTTCGGCGAGGAGCATGTCGACGGAGTCCGGCTCGGCCACCACCTCGCCGAGCCGTGCGAGCCAGGGTACCAGCTCGGGATCGTCGTCGGGGAGGCGGTAGAGGGTCTTCTTGAGCTCGATGTAGCGCCACAACGCGAGCTCGTCGAAATGCTCCTCGGGATGGGTGCGCTCGAGGTGATGCAGCGAGGCCTCGGATTCACCCCGGTCGTACAGCAGGTTGGCGAGGTAGATGCGCGCCTCGCCATAGGTGGGATCGATCTCGAGGGCACGGCGCAGCCAGTACAGCGCGCTGCTGTCATTGCCGAGGCGATGCGAGGCATAGCCGACGCAGGCCGCGGCTTCCGGAGAATCGGGGTGGGCCGAAATCGCGAACTCGAAGAAGCGATGCGCCTGCGCGAGCAGCCCCTCGCGGAAGAGGGCGCGGCCCACCTGGAGCATCAACTCGTGGTCCTCGCGGAATCCGAGCGCCACCACCCGTTCGAACGCGGCCAGCGCCCCGCCCCGATCCCCGATCTTGAGCAGGATCTCGCCCAGGCCCGCCAGGGCATCCTCGTGCTCGGGATCGACCGCGACGGCGCGCTCGAAACTCCGGCGCGCCCACGCATAATCCTCGCGCGCGAGGTAGGCGTAGGCCATGCCCACATGCAATTCGACGGCGTGGGGGTAGATGGAGAGTCCGTCTCGGAGCATCTCCAGGGCTTCGTCGTACCGGCCTTCGTTATAGAGGGAATGGGCGTGTTCGTCGTATTCGTCGGAGCTGAGGAAGCGTTCCGACATCGGCGAGGCCTCCGGAGGCGGTATGATCAATAGTAGGGGCAGGCAGGGTCCCACGCAAGAGAAGGTCTGACAGTCAGTTGCACCTCACACCCGAAGCCAGGCGGAGGTCTTGACAGGGTGGCCCCGGAATATATCTTACTGACCAGTCAGTTATTTAAACGGAGTCTCATGGTGCCTACTCGTCGCCCCACCGTCCGTCAGCCCCGCTGGCACCGCCGCCCGGACGCACGCCCCGAAGAGATCCTCGCGGCCGCGCAGGTGGTCTTCGGTGAGCAGGGGTTTGCCCGCGCCAAGCTCGAGGACGTCGCGCGCCGCGCTGGGGTGAGCAAGGGCACCCTGTATCTCTACTTCGACTCGAAGGAGACGCTGTTTCGCGAGATGGTGCGAGCCCGCATCGTCCCCTCGGTCGTGGCCGGTGAAGAATTCGTGCGCACCTATCAAGGCCCGGCGCGCGACCTGCTCGTCGAGCTGGTGCGCCGGATGTGGGACACCATCCGGCATCCCGCCATGGCCAGCATCACCCGCCTGGTGCAGTCGGAGCTCCACAACTTCCCGGAACTTGCCCGCTTCTACTTCGACGAGGTCATACTCCGCGGCCGCCGGCTCCTGCAGTCCGTGCTGGATCGCGGCGTCGCGAGTGGCGAGTTCCGCGCCGACCTCCGGCGTTTCGCGTGCCGCGGCCTGCCCCACCTCATGGTCTTCTCCGCCCAGACGCAGTGCTTCTTCCACGCCATGGATCCCGAGCTGCTCACCGACGACCAGGTTCTCGAGGGCATCCTCGATCTCTTCCTGCGTGGCGTCGAGGCTCGTCCTGTGGCCGGCCCGGTATCCTGACCATGACCCTGCGCTGCCCGCTCCCGCTTCTCCTCGCCCTCGTCGCGGCGCCGCTTGCCGCGCAGGCCCCGGCCGTCGCGCCCGACCGGCTGTCGCTGCTCGAGGCCATCGCGCTCGGGCGGCAACAGGCGGTCGCGGCAACTCTCGCCAACATGAATGCCCGGGTCGTAGGCACTCGCGTGGGCCAGCGCCGCGCGGACATCCTGCCGCAGATCTCGGGCGCACTGGGCGTGGCGCCGCAGACGAGAAACCTGGATGAATTCGGGATTCCCGTGGCGACCGGCGTCACGGACCCGTTCACGATCTACGCCGCACAGCTCCGGGCGAGCCAGGTCATTTTCGACGCGAGCGCCTTCACGCGAGTGAAATCCATTTCCGACTCCGCCCAGGCGGCGGGCCTCGACGCGCGCTTTGCCGGCGAGCTGGCCGGCGCGGCAGCCGGCCTCGCGTATCTCCGCGCGCAGGCCGCCGAGGAGACGGTGCACGCCCGCGAGGCCGACAGCGCCCTCGCCGCCAACCTGCTGGACCAGGCGCGGAGACTCCACGAGGCCGGGGTCACGCCGGTCATCGATCTGACCCGGAACGAGGTCAACAGCGCGGCCGTGCAGATCCAGCTTCTCGTGGCCCGTAATCAGCGGGATCGTGCGCGGCTCGACCTGATGCGGGCGCTGAACCTGCCGCTCAGCGCGTTGCCGCAACTGGTGGACAGCCTGGGCACTCCGCCGGTGGACGTGCCGACGGTTCCCGCCGAGGCCGTGGCGTACTCCCTGGAGCACCGCACGGACGTGCAGGCCGAGCGTGAGCGGACCGATGCCGTCATGCAAACCCGGCGCGCCATCGGTTACGAGAACTTGCCCAGCCTCGGGTTCTCCGGCACCTGGCAGACGAGCGGACCGCAGACGGACGAGCTGAGCTATTCCTATCAGATGCAATTCGGCCTGCAGGTCCCGATTCTCGACGGATTCCGCCGCCAGCGCCGCCACGCCGAACAGTCGCTGCGGCTCGAGGCCCAGCACGTGCGCCAGCGGGACGTCGAACAGCAGGCCGAGCAGGAGACCCGGCAGTCGCTGCTCGACCTGGCCAGCGCCTCGGATGGCGTGCGGATCGCCACGGAGCGGCTGCGTCTCGCCGAGCTCGAGTTCTCGCAGGCCGACGAGCGCTTCCGCGCCGGGGTCGCGGGCAGCGTGGAGACGACGCAGGCCCAGCAGGCGGTCGTGAACGCCCGGGACGCGGTGATTCAGTCCCGCGCGGCCTATGGCATCTCCCGCATCAACCTCTATCGATCCCTCGGTGTGCTCGAGCGGCTCCAGTAACCCTTCGCCTTAACGGATTCGACCATGGCAACGACAGCGCGGCCCAATACGGCGCCGAGTGCAGATTCCGATTCCGATGTGTCCGCGGCCCGCACCGCCTCGAAGCGCCCGCTGCTGATTCTCGGCATCCTGGCGCTCGCGGCCGGTGCGTGGGGCCTGCGGACCTGGCTGTTCGCGCGCACGCACGTCACGACCGACAACGCCCAGGTGGACGGCCACGTCACCCCGGTGGCGCCGAAGGTCGGCGGCTTCGTGACGCGGGTATTCGTCGATGACAATGAACCGGTCGAGGCGGGCGACACGCTCGTGCTGCTCGACGGCCGTGACTGGCAGGTGCGGCTGCAGCAGGCCGAAGCGGACCTGGCCGTTGCGCGGGCGATGGCGGGCTCACGGAGCCGGGCCGGGCAGGCGCAGGCCCAGCTCGCGGCGAGCCGCGCGACGGCGGGAGGCGCCGAGGCCAATATCGCGTCGGCCGAAGCGGCGCTGCGCAAAGCGGCCGCCGACGTCGCGCGGGTGCGCGGCCTCGCCGGGCAACAGATCGTCTCCGAGCAGCAACTCGATGCCGCCGAAGCCGCCTACGCGGTAGCTCAGGCCAACCTGGACGCCGCACGGCGTCAGGCCGGGGCGGCCGATGAACAGGTGACGGCGGCGACCGCGGCGCTCCGCGGGGCGGATGCCCGCCTCGCCGCGGCGGAGGCCGCGGTGGAGAATGCCCGGCTCCAGCTCAGTTACACCGCAATCGTCGCGCCCTCGCGTGGGGTCGTCGCCACCCGCAAGGTCGAGCCGGGCGAGCTGGTGCAGCCCGGCCAGACGCTGCTGGCCGTCGTCCCGCTGCACGACATCTGGGTGACGGCCAATCTCAAGGAGACGCAGATGGAAGACGTCTCCACCGGCGACCCGGCGACCTTCAGCGTGGACGCCTATCCCGGCAAGACCTTCCGCGGCGTGGTGGAAAGCGTGAGCCCGGCCACGGGGGCGCGCTTCGCCCTGCTCCCGCCGGACAATGCGACCGGCAATTTCACGAAGGTGGTGCAGCGGGTGCCCGTGCGGATCGCACTCGACGGCGACCCCGACCCGGCGTTCCCGCTCCGGCCCGGCCTCTCGGCCGAAGTGACGATTCGCACCCGCTGATCCGGCCGTGACTTCCCTCGCCCTTCCCCTGCCCGGGCGGCAGCTCGCGCGCGCCGACGTGTACGGCGCCCGGTATCTCATCGCCTTCGCGGTGACGCTCGCCAGCGTCCTCGAGCTCGTGGACACGAGCATCGTGAACGTCGCGATCCCGCACATGATGGGGAACCTGGGCGCGACGCTGGACGAGATCGCCTGGGTCAGCACCGGGTACATCGTCGCCAACGTCATCGTGCTGCCGCTCACCGGCTGGCTCTCCGAGCGGCTCGGCCGGCGGAACTATTACACGGGGTCGATCGCCCTCTTCACGATCGCCTCGCTGTTCTGCGGCAATGCCACGACACTCGAGAGCCTCGTCTTCTGGCGCATCGTGCAGGGGCTCGGCGGCGGCGCGCTCATCTCGACCGCGCAGGCGATTCTCTTCGACGTGTTTCCGCGCCGGGAAGCCGGCACCGCCATGGCCATCTTCGGGGTCGGCGTGATGGTGGGCCCGACGCTCGGCCCGACGCTCGGTGGGTGGATCACCGACAACTTTTCGTGGCCGTGGATCTTCTATATCAACCTGCCGCTGGGCGTCCTGGCGGGCGTCCTCACCTGGCGCTACGTGCCGGAACCGGAGCACCACATCGAGGTGCCGGACCGAGTCGACTGGGTGGGGCTGGCCCTGCTGATCGCCGGCATCGGCGCGCTCCAGATCATGCTCGAGCGCGGCGAAAGCCACGACTGGTTCGCGTCGCGCGAGATCATTGTCGAGGCGGTCGTGGCCGCGGTGGCACTCGTGTCCTTCGTCTGGCATGAGCTCAGCACGCCGCATCCAGTGGTCAATCTCCGCATCCTCGGCAACCGGCAGCTCGGCGCCGGCGTGGCATTCGGCCTGGTGCTCGGCTTCGCGCTCTACGCGAGCGTATTCGCCCTCCCGGTATTCCTCCAGTCGCTGCTCGGATACACCGCGTGGGACACCGGCAGGGTGATCCTGCCCGGCGCGCTGGCCAGTGCGGTCACGATGGGCGTGGCCGGCAAGCTCAGCGGCCGCATCGATGCCAGGCTGAGCATCACCACCGGTGTGGCGTTGTTCGGACTCTCGATGTGGCAGCACTACCACTTCACGCTCGAGCTCGGCATGCACGACCTGCTCTTGCCGATGATCCTGCGCGGGGTGGGCATGGGACTCATCTTCGTGCCCCTGACGAATGCGGCCGTGGCCGACCTGGCGCCCCGGGAGATGGCACAGGGGACGGGGCTCTTCAACCTGTCGCGGCAGCTCGGTGGCAGCTTCGGAATCGCCATTACGGCGACGCTGCTCGCCCGCTACCAGGAGCAGGCGCGGGAGGCCCTCCGGCCACACCTGACGATGACGGCCCTGTTGCCGCAGCAATGGCTCGATGGACTGGCGAGGGTCTTCCTGCGGGAGGGCGGCACGGCTGCCGAAGCGTCGCTTCGGGCGCGAGCGGTTCTCGAACGGGTGGTGGATTCGCAGGCATCTGTCATCGCGTTCGAGAAGGTGTTCCTCACCATGGGCGTGACATTCGCGCTGGCCCTGCCGCTGCTGTTCCTGTTCCGCACCGGCCGGGCGAAGGGCGGCGGGCTGGCGCACTAGGCGGATGCAGCTCAACGCGAAGCGGGCTGGCAGCCGCTCCGCACGCGCAGAACAGTCACCTCCTGAGTGACAGTTGTCCGACCCCCGGCGTCACCCTGCAGCAGAGCCTCGGCGCGGATCGTCCGGTGCCATCCGAGCGGGCCCACTTTAGGCTTCCACATCAGGCCGCCCTCTTCGGCCTCCCGGCGGAGCACCGGCATCACGGGTCCCGCCCCCCGCAGCGTGTCGGTCCATTCCGTCCGACGGGCCCAGCGGTAGCGCTCGATCGGGCCCGCGGCGGCCGCACTGTCCGCGAGTCGCCAGATCGTCTCCCCGGCCGCGCGGCTCCACTCGTCTCCAGGCGCCAGCGGACGCGGAGGGAGCGGCGGAAGAAAATCCTGCATCAGGTTCGAAAGCTCGAACACCTCACGGACTCCATCCGGAATGAACGGGCGCGCGACCGGCTGGTACCTGCCGTCTGATCCGATGTGCCCCCGGTACCGGCCCCCGATCATGCCGCCCGATTCAGGCGCGTAGCGTCCTTCCGGCCCCTCGCGATACACCGACAGCGAATCGTACCAGGCCTCGACCACGATGGTTCCGGCGTCCGAGGCCGCCCGGATCTCGAGCACGCCGTCCCGGCCGACCCGCTCGCTCCGGTCACTGCCGCCGAGATTCCCCTGCAACGTGCCCCGGACCGATTCGCGAAAGCGGCCGCACGCGAGCGTCGCGCCATCGTAGGCCGGCGCCTGCGCCCCCAGTGGCGCGACGAGGCCAAGGGCGAAGGCGATCGCTACCCGAGTGACTTGCATCCGGCCCAATGTGAGTGCAACGTTGCGCCCTGTCCATCCGCACTCCGTTCGCCCTCAGGAGCCTCCCATGCCGGCCCGTCGGATTGCTCATTGCACTGCTCTGTTCCTCGTCACGGCGGTCGGGCTCGCCGCCCAGGCCCCGGCCGCCGCGCCGGTCCGCGTGCTGGTTCACGCCGGCCGGCTCATCGATGGCATCGCAGACGAGGCGCTGCGGGACCAGGGCATCCTGATCGAGGATGGCCGGATCGTCGCCGTCGGTTCCTGGAAGGAGCTCTCGGCCAGGCAGGGGAACGCGCGGCTGATCGACCTGAGCGGCATGACGGTGCTGCCCGGGCTCATCGATGCCCACACCCACCTCCTCCTGCAGGGCGACATCACCCAGGAGGAATACGACGAGCAGGTCCTCAAGGAATCGATCCCGTACCGGGCGCTCCGCGGGGCCGCCGCCGCCCACACCGCCCTGATGAACGGGTTCACCACCCTGCGCGACCTCGAAACGGAAGGCGCCATGTACGCGGACGTGGACCTGAAGCGCGCCTTCGCGCGCGGCGTCCTCCCCGGCCCGCGGCTCTTCGTGGCGACGCGCGCGTTCAGCGCCACGGGGATGTACCCGCTCAGCGGGTATTCGTGGGAGCTCGCGGTCCCGAGCGGCGTGCAGATCGTGGACGGGCCGGAGGAAATCCGGAAGGGCGTGCGCGAGCAGGTGAAGTACGGTGCCGACTGGATCAAGGTCTACGTGGACCGGCGCTACTATCTCGCGGAGGACGGCCGTCTGCGCAGCCGGCTGAATTTCACGGACGACGAGCTGAAGATGTTCGTGGACGAGGCGCACCGGCTCGGCAGGCAGGCCGCGGCGCATGCGATCGGCTGGGATGGGATCGACGCGGCGCTCCGGGCGGGCTTCAACTCGATCGAGCACGGCGACGGCCTGACACCGGACCTCATGGACCGGATGGTAAAGCAGGATGTCTACTGGTGTCCCACGATCTTCGTGGGCGCGTACGTGGCCGAGGGGCGCGGCGGCATCTGGCCGAAGATGGTGGAGATCGAGCGGAAGGCCTTCGGGGAGGCGCTCAAGCGCGGCGTGAAGATCGCCTATGGGACCGACGCCGGGGGATATGCCTGGACCGAGAACCAGGCGCAAGAGCTGGATTACATGGTGCGGTATGGCATGACGCCGATGCGGGCGATCAAGTCAGCCACTGCCACCGCCGCCGAGCTCCTGGGCGAGTCCGCGAATCTCGGCGCGGTGGCGCCGGGCCACTGGGCGGATCTCATCGCCGTCCGCGAGGACCCGCTACAGGACATCAAGGCGCTGCAGCGGGTGACGTGGGTCATGAAAGGCGGGGAGGTTGTTAAGAGAAACGAGGACTGAGGACTGGGGACTGGGGAGGTATACCGTTCGCCCTCAGTCCTCGCACCTCAGTCCTTGCCTCATTCCCCATCCATAAACGGATACCGATAGTCCCTCGGCGGCTCGAACGTCTCCTTGATGCTCCGCGGTGAGATCCACCGCATGAGGTTGAGGATGGACCCCGCCTTGTCGTTCGTCCCGCTGGCCCGGGCGCCCCCGAACGGCTGCTGCCCCACCACGGCGCCGGTCGGCTTGTCGTTGAGGTAGAAGTTCCCCGCCGCGTTTCGCAGTGCCAGCTCCGCCTCCGCCAGCGCCGCGCGATCCCGGGCGAAGACCGCTCCCGTCAGCGCGTATGGGCTGGTGCTGTCTACGAGGGCCAGCGTCTCCCGCCACTCCGCCTCGGGATAGACATACAGCGTGAGTACGGGCCCGAAGATCTCCTCGCACATCGTGCGGTATTTCGGATCCCGGACCTCGAGCAGCGTGGGCTGGATGAAATACCCGGTGGTATCGTCGGAACCGCCGCCGGCCAGGATCTCCACCCCGGGAGCACTCCGCGCCTCCTCGAGATACTCCCGGATCTTGGTGAACGCCTTCCGGTCGATCACCGCGCCCATGAAGTTCCGGAAATCGGCGACGTCTCCCATCCTGATGTCCGCCATCATCTGAAGCATCTTCTGGCGCACGGCGGGCCACAGATTGTCCGGCACATAGGCGCGCGAGGCGGCGCTGCACTTCTGGCCCTGATACTCGAAGGCCCCCCGCACTAATGCGACAGCCAGTGCCTCGGGATCGGCGCTCGGGTGGGCGATGACGAAATCCTTGCCGCCGGTCTCGCCCACGAGGCGTGGATACGAGGCGTAGTTCGCCAGGTTCTGCCCCACTGTCTGCCACAACGACTGGAAGACCTCGGTGCTGCCTGTGAAGTGGATTCCGGCCAGGTGTCGGTGCGCCAGCAGGGTGTTCGAGACCTCCGCCGCACTTCCGGGAACGAAATTGATGACGCCGGGCGGAAGGCCGGCAGCCTCGAGCAACTTGTAGATGTACCAGTTGCTGAGCGTGGCCGATGACGCCGGCTTCCACACCACCACGTTGCCCAGGATGGCGGGCGTCGTGGGGAGATTTCCACCGATTGCCGTGAAATTGAAGGGCGTGATGGCGTAGACGAATCCCTCGAGCGGCCGGTGGTCCATCCGGTTCCACACACCCGGCGAGGAGATCGGCTGCTCCTGGTACAGGCGCTCCGCGTAGTGGACATTGAACCGCCAGAAGTCGATCAGCTCACACGCGCTGTCAATTTCGGCCTGAAACGCCGTCTTGCTCTGGCCCAGCATTGTGGCCGCGTTCACCACCGGCCGCCAGGGGCCCGCGAGGAGGTCGGCCGCCTTGAGGAAGACGGCCGCGCGATCCTCGAAGCGCATCGCCGCCCACGCGCGCTGGGCCTCCACCGCCGTGTCGGCCGCCTCGCGAATAAGTGCCGCGTCCGCCTGGTACACCTTCGCCAGCACGTGCTTGTGGTTGTGTGGCGCCACGACATTGATCGTCCGCCCCGTCCGGATCTCCCGGCCGCCGATCATCACCGGAATCTCGATCGCCTCCCGGCTCTGGCGTGCGAGCTCGGCTTTGAGCGCGGTGCGCTCCGGCGCCCCCGGGGCGTAGGAGAGGACGGGCTCATTCCGCGGAGTCGGAATCTTGCTCATATACTCGTTACTCAGTGGTCGGAAGTCGCCGCAAAGATAATGGGGGCTGTCCGGGCCCGCCGAGGCGCGGAGTGGCGAGCGGCGTAAGCCCGGTCTCCGCGAGGATCCGCCTCCCATCGGCCGAAAGCACGAAGGCCACAAACGCCTCTGCGGCCGCCGGGTGCGGCGCGCCCTTCGGGATCGTGAGCGCATAGACGATCGGGTCGCCCCGGAATTCCACCGAGTCCCCCGCGGCGCGGGACGCCCCCGGAAGCCGCACCCGGGCATATGCGTACTCGCCGGCCCGCGCGGGATCGCTCAGGTCGATCTCCTTGGGCAGATCCACGTGCAGGAGGCCGCTCGTTCGGGCGATCGAGAGGTACGACCACGCGTAGTCCAGCTCACCCACCTGCACCAGTGCGGTGAGGTCCGCCTCCTTGGGCCGGATGTAGCGCGGCGGGATGGCGGCATCGAGGCGTGCGGCGAGCCCGGGCCGCCGGTAGTGGCGCTCGGCGAGCTGAAAGACCATCAGGGTGCGATAGCCATTGGGATCGAGGGCGGGATCGGCGTGACCCCAGCGGACATCGGGCCGGAGGAGGATGTCCGGCCAGTTCGTGCCGTTGACCTCGCCGGCGCCGGTGGACTGCGCCGTGTACACCAGCACCATCGCATTGGCCGCGAAGGTCGCATACCAATCGGCATGCC
The DNA here is from genome assembly GCA_963817575.1 of uncultured Gemmatimonadales bacterium. GTDB lineage: Bacteria > Gemmatimonadota > Gemmatimonadetes > Gemmatimonadales > GWC2-71-9 > DASTCF01. The sequence goes on along the minus strand of CAWFOY010000013.1, from coordinate 234,172 downwards.
GCGGGACCAGCAAGGCTGGAATGACTCCATAGTCGGCCACACCGAGCACGTCCGGGATCTTCCCGAGTTCGGTGATTTTTCGCGCGGCTTCGAGGCTTCCCGAGTTCTCCTGCGCCGGCACCACCTCGGGGTGCAGCGACGCGAAGGCTTTGAGCAGGCGATTGAACGGCAGGGCGAGGCTGCCGGCGTTGAACACGACGAGCGGCCCGCGAACCGGAGCCTGCCCGCGCGCCGCCGTCGCGCCGGCCAGGGTGAGGCAGCCGGCCAGGAGAAGCGATGGGAACCCAGGGGCGTGGCGCATGGCGATCGCGGGAGTCAGAAGGTGGCGTGCCAGCTTAGAGTGGTGCCGCGGTCGCTGACAAAAATGGCCGGCGTCTGAATGCCAAACACCTGCCACCGGCCGCTCACCAGCTTCGCGGAGGTGATGCCGACGATCGCCCCGCCCACGACATCGCTGAACCAGTGTTTATTGTCGTTGAGCCGGGTCCAGCCGGTGCCGGCGGCCAGGGTATAGAGCCCCACCTTGGCCCAGACCGGGTCGAGATCGTCGGCCAGGCTCGCCGCGAAGGCGAACGCCAGCGTCGTATGCCCGGACGGCATCGACTCGTTGCCGCTGAATGGAATGAAGTCCCAGACGCCGACGTTGGGTTCGTTCGGCCGGCGGCGCCCGAATGCGATCTTGAGTGAGACCTCCACCGCGCCCGACAGCAGCGCCGAGCCGAGCGCCCGGGCTCCCACGGCGGTCGTATGCTCATTTCCCGTGATCAGCCCTGCGCCGACGATCACGGCGGGCACCGCCGCCCAGACCTCCGGTTGGCCGACGTGGCGGAAGACATCCGCCGCGTCGTCCGTGCTCTGGCTGCGCCGGTCCTGGGCCCAGTCCTTCACCGACTGGTCCACCAGAATCAAGGCGGTGACGCCGCCAACGGCCAGGCCGGCTTCCCACCACTGGATCGAATGGGGAGGATTGGGCGCCTGGGCCTGCACCGGAACCGGCCGCTGCGCGAACAGGAACAGGGCCAGTATCACTAGCCGGAGTGGGGCCTTCGGCGGTAATGTCTTAGGCATCTCACAAGGTACCGGCCGCCGGTTGCGCCGGGAACCCTCCCACGAATCGATGAACTCAGCTCCGGGAACGCCGCAATGCGACGCCTGATTCCGCTCCTGCTCCTGGCAATCGCCACTACCGCCTGCCCGAGCTACGACGAGTACTCGCCGGTCGTGTCTCAGGACGGACTCGTGCCGCCGGACCAGTTCGCGCGGTACGGGAAGGAACAGGCGCAGGCGGTCGCGATCGGGCGAGAGTTCGCCGCCGCCTATCGGGGTTCCACGCCTGCCGATTGGGCCGCGCAGGCCGACGCGGCAGTCGCCTACGCCAGGACCCTTCCCGATGTCGCGACTGTCGTCGCCGACACGCTGGGTCACCGGCTCACCGTGCAGTTCAAGAGCGGCTGGCGGACGGCAGTGATGCCGATTGACGACGGCCGCCGGGGCGCGGAAACCCCCGGGATCGCGGCGGCGGCACCGGCCCGGTGAATCCCGACTGCGTCCAGGTGACCGTGACCGCAGCCTCGCAGGAGGAGGCCGATCGGATCGCAGGGGACGCGGTTGAGCGGCGGCTGGCCGCGTGCGCTCAGGTCCAGGGGCCGATCGCGTCGGTGTATCGGTGGGAAGGCCGGATCGAGCACGCCGCGGAGTGGTACTGCCACCTCAAGACCACCCGGGCCCGGGCGGCGGCGCTCGAGGCGCGGGTGCGTGAACTTCACGGCTACCGGAATCCGGAGATCATCGCGCTCCCCATCGTGGCGGGCAGCGCGGAGTACCTTCGCTGGATCGCGTCCGAGACCACTTCTTGACGAGGAGTGCGCGATGACCGAACCCCCGACTGGCCAGACGAAGTCTCCCGAGCGGGCCTCCCTGTGGGAGGACTTCCTCGAAATCTTCATCAATCCCGCGGCCGTCTTCGAGCGCCGGAAGGCATCCGGGTTCTGGCTGCCGCTCCTCGTGGTCACGGTCGCCATCGCGGGGCTCTTTCTGGCGTTCAAGGGCGCCATGCAGCCGATCATGGACGCCGAGTATAATCGCGCGATCGCCAGGGTGATGGAGCAGAACCCGCAACTCACTCCGGAACAGCTCGCGACCGGCAAGGCGTTCCAGGAGCGCTTCGCCAGCATCATGGTCGTCCTGGGGGTGCCCGTGGCGATCCTGCTCGTCGGGCTCGTGCTCTGGATGGCGGGCAAGCTGGTCGGCGCGGTCCAGACGGTCGGCGCCGCCTGCATGGTGGCCGCGTACAGTTTCTCTCCGCGCATCGTCGAGCGGCTCGTCGAGGCCGCGCAGGCCCTCTTCCTGCCCGAGGAGCAACTCACCGGCCGGGGCGCGGTGTCGCTTGGCCCCGCCCGGTTCTTCGATCCCAATACTGCCTCCCCCGTCCTCTCGGCGCTCCTGCTTCGGGCCGACGTCTTCACGTTGTGGGTCACCGTGCTGCTGGCGATCGGTCTCCGGGTCACGGGCAAGGTCCCGATGAGCAAGGCGCTCTTCGCCGCGGCGATCGTGTGGCTCGTCGGCGGCTTGCCCAGCCTCATCGGCGCGATGCGGATGGCCGGATGAAGCGCAGCACTCTCATCACCATCGGAATCGCGGCCGCGTTCTTCGCGTTGCTCCTCTATTCGACACTGAGCAGCCAGAACATCGAGTGCACCGTCACGATCGAGTTCCAGGGGCAGAGCAACACCGCCACGGCCTCCGCGGAGAACGAGGGGGAGGCGGCACGGCACGCACAAAGCACGGCGTGTGGCCCCATCAGCAGCGGGATGGACGAGTCCATCGCCTGCGGGAACGTCGTGCCGGTCGTAAAGACCTGCCGGGCACTCTGATCCGTGCGGCTTCGCATTCCGCACCCGCTGGTCCTGCTGGTCGGGTTCGTGCTGGTCGCCGCGGCGCTGACCTATGTGGTTCCGGCCGGCCGGTATCAGCGGCGCGATGATCCGGCCACCGGCCGCCAGGTGGTGGTCGCCGGCACGTTTTCGCATGTGGACCCGACGCCGGTGTCCCCGCTGGCCGCGCTGGTCGCCATCCCCAGGGGGATGGCGGACGCCGGTTCTGTCATCTTCCTCGTCTTCCTCGTTGGCGCGGCCTGGGCCGTCGTCGAGCGCACCGGCGTCTTCCAGACGGTGCTCGACGGGCTGGTTCGCGCCCTCCGCGGGCGCGACAGCCTGGTGATCCCACTTTCCTGCATCGTGTTCGCCACCGGCGGCGTGCTGATCCAGATGCAGGAAGAGTTGATCGCCTTCGCGCCGCTTCTGGTCCTGCTTGTCCTCCGGCTTGGCTTCGACCGCGTGACGGCTGTCGCGATGAGCATCGGGGCGGCGATCGTCGGAGCCGCCTTCAGTCCGATTGATCCGTTCCTGGTCGGAATCGCCCAGAAGGTGGCGGGTGTGGCCCTGCTCTCGGGGTGGGAGTTCCGCCTGGCGGCCCTGATGCCCGCGCTCGCCATCTGGATCTGGTGGACGATGCGTCACGCGGCCCGGACGAGAAGTGCCCCCGCCATGCACGTCGGCGAAGCACCGGCCGGACACCGCACGACGGGAGGTCGCCAGGCCCTCATTCTCATCCTGGTCCTGCTCGCGTTCGTCACATTCGTCGTCGGAGTACTTCGCTACGGGTGGGACTTCGACCAGATGTCCGCCCTCTTCTTCACAATGGGTGTGACGGCCGGACTGATCGGTGGCCTGCGGCTCGAAGGCACGGCCGAGGCGTTCATCGACGGGTTTCGTTCGATGGCCTATGCGGCGCTCCTGATCGGTTTCGCGCGCGCCGTCTACGTCGTGATGGACCAGGGACAGATCGTCGACACACTGGTTCAGGGCCTCTTCACGCCCATCGCGGGTTTCCCGGTCACCCTGACGGCGTTCGCGATGATGGGAGTGCACGGTCTGCTTCACATCCCGGTGCCGAGCACCAGCGGCCAGGCAGTGCTCACGATGCCGATTCTGGTTCCGCTTTCCGACCTCCTCGGGCTCTCGCGGCAGGTCACGGTACTCGCCTACCAGTACGGCGCCGGGCTCGCAGACCTGATCATCCCCACCAACGGTGCTCTCGTTGCCATGGTCGCGGCGACAGGTGTTCGACTCGAGGCCTGGGTGCGATTCGTCGGCCCGGTGCTGGCGCTGCTCGCGCTGCTGGCGCTCGCTGCACTCGGGGCCGCCGTCGGCACGGGACTCGCCTGATTCATGAGTGGGCGCCCACATGCGGCGCCTGCGGAACTTTCCGGCACCCGAACGGGGCTTTGCGGTGTGCGTTGCGCTGATGTGGCAGCAGACGCTTCCCGGGCGCAACGCCCCGAACTTGGGACCACGCTGTCCCGTCCGGGCGGGTAGTGTCACCTTCCGGAGACGACCGGCCAGCTTGACGGCGAATTGATGATCGGCCTCTAACGTCAAGCCGCACCGTGGTTTCCATGATGACCACCCGGCTCGCCGGGCCGTGGAACCTGGGGGGTCCTTGAGGGGTTTGAGTGGTGGCACCCGAGTTGCGAATTAATTGGCTCAATAACGGCACTCGGAATGGCTTGTAACGGGGGTCTCCCTATGAGCGAGCTCAAGATCCGCGAAATGGAACAGGGCGAGGAATTCGCGGCCTGGTTCTCGGATCTGCTCGATGACCAGGACGAGACCAACGGTACAACGAGTCATGTGGAGGAACGGTACCTCGTCCTGACCAGCGATATCGGCGACTGGATCGGCGGGCTCCGCTATACGCTGCGGGGCGGCGTCGCCCACTTGCTGGAACTGGCCGTTACCCCGGCCGAGCGACATCAGGGATATGGCCATCGGCTGCTCCACGCCTTCGAGGAGCACGCCACCGCCGGCGGGGCTCACCTTGCCGAATTCTGGACCGAGGATCGCAAGTCCGAAGCGTTGCTGGCCGCCCTTGGCTGGAGCCGTACGTTGGAGCGGGCCAACTACATCGGCGGAGGCACCTGGTACCTGCTGGAAAAGCCGCTGGACGGGGGCTGACGGGGCTCCTGACGGATGGCGGAGAAGCGGTTAGGTTATGAGGCCGGCGTGGCGATGCCACTCCGGCCTTAGTGTTTGGTCCCCTCGGGAGGCTCGGCATGGGAGTGACTGACACGGCGCGACACCTCTGGTCGAAGCTCGAGGTCCTCCGGGACCTTGAGGCGAGTGTGCGCGAGCTCATAGCCCAGCACGAGGCCAAGCGGCCGCTCTGGTTCCCCAGCGAGGTGCTCGGACCCGCCCCTGGGGAGTCCGCGGAGGAGCACCGGCGAGCATTGCGCAAGCGCGCCGAGGGCATTCCGGACCACGCACGGGCTGCCATCGCGCTCAACCTGCTGACCGAGGAAGGCCTGCCCCACTTCCACCGGCTGTTTGCGAGCCACGTCGGTGAGGACAGCCATTGGCGGGCGTGGCTGAATCTCTGGACCGCCGAGGAGGACCGGCACGGCCAGGTGCTCCACGACTACGCCCGGGACACCGAGTTGCTCGACCAGCGACGCCTCGAGGCAATGCAATTCGAATACATCCGCGCCGGGTTTCATCCCGCCTGGGACCAGGATCCCTACCGGGTTTTCGCCTACACGAGCGTGCAGGAACGTGCGACGCAGCGATCGCACGCGGAAACGGCGCGGGTCGTCGGCGAGTACGAGCCGACGCTCGGCGAGGTGCTGGAGAAGGTCGCGCAGGAGGAAGCCCGGCACTTCAATTTCTATCGCACGATCTTCGAGCAGGTGCTGCAGCGCGATCCCGATGCGGCACTGGAATCCGCCTCGCACATCCTGCCGGGCATCGACATGCCGGGGGTGACGATTCCAGGGTTCCGCGATTTCGCGGACGTGATCCGCCGGGCGGGCATTTACGGGCCCTGGGATTATCTGAAGATCGTCCAGGAGCAGATCCGCTACTGGAAGATCGACAAGCTCAGCGGACTGAACGAGATCGGGCGCCGCGCCCAGGACCGGATCATGCAGATCCCCGACCGGCTGCGGCGCATCGCCGAGTTGATCGAGACCCGGAGTCGCGCCCGGACCTTCTCATTCGAAGTCGTGTTCAATCGTGAATTCGCGATGGAATAGGCGGGTCGCCGCCGCCGTGCTCGCCGCGCTCCTCGGGACAAGCGGCTGCGGCGACGACGACAAGCCGGCTCCAGGAGCGCCCCCGCCCGCCCCGCGTGGAGCGGCGGCCCAAGCGGACGCCGACCGGCTCGGTCTGGAAGTCTTCGACCTCCTTGACCGCGCCGCCAGCTACGCGGCAACCCACCAGCGCCGCTATCCGCCGACCCTGCGCGAAGCCGGCGTCGACAGCCTCACACCCGCCGTTGCGCGGGTCCTCGAAGCCGAGGGCCCACCCCTCGCCATCGTCATGTACCGGCGTCCGATCGGGCGGGTGCTGACCAGCTGCCGGGCGCCGATCGACATCCTCGAGGAATCGGCACTCAACGACGGTCAATTCACCGTCACCTGCACCGACTCAACCGGTCAGGGCCACCCTTATACGGTGCACCGGCCCGCCGGCCGTTGATCGCCACCGCATGAGTCTGCTGCTGGCTCTGGCCCGAGTGATCGTCATCGCCGCCCTCGCGGCCTCCTCGATGATCGCCCTAACGCACTGGGCCATACGCGAGCGAAAGTTGGATCCGTTCGGGGCGTGGGCGGGCTTTGTCCGCCGCTGGGGAGACCCTCTCCTCGGTCCGATCGAGCGCCGCCTGCTCCGGGCTGGGCGCAATCCGCAAGACGCGCCGCTTTGGCTCTGCGGCGGAGCGATCCTTGGCGGGCTCCTCCTGCTGAGCGCGCTCTCCTGGCTGGGCCGGTTCCTGGCCGAAATGCAGTCTGCCTTCTCCGGCGGGGCGGCCAGCACGGTGGCCTTCGCCGTCAACGTCGCCTACACCGTTTTGATGGCGGCGCTCATCGTACGGGTGATCACCTCGTGGCTCGGCCTCTCCGAACACGACCGGCGACTGCGCCCGGTCCTGCGGCTGACCGATTGGCTGGTCGAGCCGATTCGACGTCGCGTGCCGCCGTTCGCCATGTTCGACATCAGCCCGCTGATCGCCTGGATCGTCCTGATGCTCGCCCGCGCGCTCCTGCTCGCCGTCATTCTGTGAGCGCGGTGGAATCGGTCGAAGGGGGGGTGCGACTTCAGGTGCGGGTACAACCTCGCGCGTCCCGGAGTGAGCTCGCCGGCCTCTACGCCGGGAGGGTGCGCATTCGGCTCGCGGCCCCTCCGGTGGACGGCGAAGCGAACGAGGAGCTCGAGCGCTTCCTCGCGCGCCTCCTGTCGGTGCCAAGACGCGCGGTGAGCCTGACGGCGGGCCATTCCAGTCGCCAGAAGACCCTCGTGGTCCTTGGCGTCACGACGGCGGATGCCCGCGAGGCGCTCGGACTGGCCTAGTCTGGTGTGCGGCGCCCACGCGCCGCCCCGCCTCACCCGCCCGCGGGCCGACCAACGAACAGCCGGAAGTACCAGGTCCGGTTGATCCCCTCGAACGAGTCGAAGGCGTCGGAGAGCGCGAAGCCGTAGCGGACATCCAGTCCGATGAACTTGTCGCCGCTCATGCGGGCCACCTGGAGTCCGGCCGGGATCGTCCATTCGGTGCCGTTCGCGTCCTCGCACAGGCCCTCATCTCCCGCACAGCCGATCTTGAACGCCGCGGCGATCCCGCCGTAGAAGCGGATCCGGGTCGCACCTCCGCCGGCAGGGACCGCGGCGCCGAAGGTGATGGGCAGGTCGAAGTAGTCGAGCCGCAGGTCACCCCCGCCCTTCTGGACCCATAGCGTCTCGAGAGTCACCGCCGTGTGCCCGCGGTTGATTCCCATCATCAGGCCGGCCGTTCCCCCCCACCTGGTCTCGGAGTCGCTGATGTTCGTGCTCAGGTCACTGAGCGTGGCGCCACCGACGATCGCGCCGAATTTCTGGCCGAACCCCTGCGCCCCGGCGGAGCACGGAACGAGCAGGACCAGGGTGGCAACGAGGGCGGGCGGATGGAACCGCATGGAGGAACTCCTGGGGGTGGCCGGTGGACGGGTGCGGCGGACGAAGCTGCCCGAACTTCCACCGCTCCGACCGGCCAGTCAAGCAGGGACCCCGCCCGAGATGAACCACCCTTGCCATCCGGGGGACCTACATTACACTCCAACGTACAATTGAATCCGTGGTGATTTGCGCCGCTTGCGGCCACGTTAAACAACCCGCTAAAACGCCTGCCCGAGAGCCGTTTTAGCTCCGGGCATTGTCATTTGGAGTCCGAGTGAACGCACTTCCTGGCCCCTCCCCCTCCGCCCGTGCCCGACGGCTCGCCGCGCTCGAGCGGCTGCTGTCGGAACGGATCCTCGTGCTCGATGGCGCCATGGGCACGATGATCCAGGCCCGTGGCCTGGGCGAGGCCGATTTCAGGGGAGAACGCTTCCGCGATCATCCGCTCGACCTCAAGGGCTGCAACGATCTGCTCTCCCTCACCCGTCCCGATGTCATCACCGAGATCCACGCCGCCTATCTCGATGCCGGGGCCGATATCCTCGAGACGAATTCGTTCAATACGACTTCGATCGCCCTGGCCGACTATGGGCTGGCGTCGATCGCGGAGGAGCTGGCCCGGGCATCCGCTTCGGTGGCCCGCGCGGTGGCGGATACGTACGAAGCCAGGACCCCCGGGCACTTCCGCTATGTCGCCGGAGTGCTCGGCCCGACCAACCGCACCGCCTCGATCAGCCCAGACGTGAACGATCCCGGACAGCGCAACATCGACTTCGACACCCTGAGGACGGCATACTCGGAGACGGTGCGCGGCGTGGTGGCCGGCGGCGCCGACTTGTTGCTGGTCGAGACGATCTTCGATACGCTGAACGCGAAGGCCGCACTGGTGGCGATCGAGGATTGTTTCGAGGTCTGGGGCGCCCGCCTGCCGGTGATGATCTCGGGAACCATCGTGGACGCCAGCGGCCGCACGCTGTCCGGCCAGACGGTGGAGGCGTTCTGGCACTCGGTGGCCCACGCGCGGCCGCTGAGCGTTGGGCTTAACTGCGCGCTGGGCGCCAAGGCGCTCAGACCACACGTCCAGGCGCTGGCGCGGGCTGCACCAATCGCGGTGAGCGCTCATCCCAACGCGGGACTCCCGAACGCGTTTGGCGCGTATGATGAGACGCCCGCCGAGACGGCGGAGATCCTCGGGGAGTTCGCACGGAGCGGGCTGGTAAACATCGTCGGCGGATGCTGCGGCACCACGCCGGCGCACATCGCGGCGATCGCGGACGCGGTTCGTGGAGTGGCGCCCAGGCGGCCGCCGACAGTGCCGCCCCTGCTCCGGCTGAGCGGGCTCGAGGCGCTGACCGTGGGGCCGGACACCAATTTCGTGAACATCGGCGAGCGCACGAACGTGACCGGCTCGCGCCGCTTCGCCCGCCTGGTCCTCGACGGCCGCTACGAAGAGGCCATGGAGGTGGCGAGGCAGCAGGTCGAGGCCGGCGCCCAGCTCATCGATGTGAACATGGATGAAGGGATGCTGGACGCGGTGGCGGCGATGACCCGCTTCCTGCGCCTGGTGGCGACCGAGCCGGCCATCGCCCGGGTTCCCGTCATGATCGACAGCTCCCGCTGGGACGTGCTGGAGGCTGGCCTCAAGTGCGTGCAGGGGAAGGGAGTCGTCAACAGCCTCTCGCTCAAGGAAGGTGAGGGACCCTTCCTCCGTCAGGCACGAACGGTCCGTCGGTACGGCGCGGCAGTGGTGGTCATGGCCTTCGACGAGCAGGGTCAGGCCGACAGCGTCGAGCGAAAGGTAGCGATCGCCACCCGGGCCTATCGGCTGCTGACCGAGCGTGCCGGATTCCCCCCGGAAGACATCATTCTCGACCCCAACGTCTTCGCGATCGGTACCGGCATCGAAGAGCATGCTGGATATGCCGTGGCGTTCATCGAGGCGGCGCGGCGTATCAAGGTGGAATTGCCGCATGCCAGCGTGAGCGGCGGCATCAGCAACGTGTCGTTCGCCTTCAGGGGCAATGATCCCGTGCGCCAGGCCGTGCACGCCGTTTTCCTCTACCACGCGATCCAGGCGGGCCTGGACATGGGCATCGTCAACCCCGCCCAGCTCGCGATCTACGATGACATTCCGGCCGACCTGCGTGACCGGGTGGAGGATGTGGTCTTCGACCGCCGCCCGGATGCCACCGACCGCCTGCTGGCAGTCGCGAGCCAGGTCGAGGGGCAGGCCGGACACGCGGGGCCCGACCTCTCCTGGCGGGAGGCCCCCGTGCGCGAGCGGCTGATCCACGCCCTGGTCGAGGGCATCGCCGACTGGATCGAAGCCGACACCGAGGAGGCCCGGCAGCAGGCCGCGCGGCCCATCGACGTGATCGAGGGCCCGCTGATGGACGGGATGAATGTGGTGGGCGACCTCTTCGGCGCGGGCAAGATGTTCCTGCCGCAGGTGGTGAAGAGCGCCCGGGTGATGAAGCGCGCGGTGGCCCTCCTGGTGCCCTTCATCGATGCCGCGCAGGAAAAGGAAGGCGGAAAGCCGAAGGGCAAGGTCGTGCTCGCCACGGTCAAGGGTGACGTGCACGACATCGGCAAGAACATCGTGGGCGTGGTGCTGCAGTGCAATAATTTCGAGGTGCTGGACCTCGGCGTAATGGTGCCTGCCGCGAGGATTCTCGAAACCGCCCGGCTGGAGAAAGCGGACCTGATCGGCTTGAGCGGACTGATCACCCCGTCGCTCGAGGAAATGGCGCTCGTAGCCGCCGAACTCGAGCGCGAGGGGTTCACGCAGCCGCTGCTCATCGGCGGCGCCACGACGTCTCGCGCGCACACCGCGGTGCGCATCGCTCCCCAGTATCGCGGCGCGACCGTGTACGTACCCGACGCCTCCCGCGCGGTAGCCGTCGCCGGCAGCCTGATGAGCGATACGCTGCGGGACGGCTTCGTGGCCGAGACCCGCGCCGCCTACGAGACCCTCCGTCGCGAGCGCGCCCGGCGCGAGGCGGACCGCCTGCTCCCGCTGGCGGAAGCCCGCCGTCGCGGCCTGCGGTTGGACTGGGAGGGCCCGGCCCCGCAGCCCGCGTTCCTTGGCGTGCGGACGATCGACGCCTTCCCGCTGACCGAGCTGGTTCCCCGCATCGACTGGACGCCGTTCTTCCAGGCATGGGAACTCAAGGGGCGGTATCCCGGCATCCTGGAAGATCCGGCGACGGGCGCCGCGGCGCGCGAGCTGTTCCGCGATGCCGAGGCCATGCTGGCCGACATCGTGCGCCACGGCCGGCTCACGGCGAGGGCGGTGCTGGGGTTCTTCCCGGCCCAGCGGATGGGCGCCGACGACATCGCGATCTACGACTCTGCAGACCGGCGGCAGGTGCGCACCGTCATCCACACATTGCGGCAGCAGATGTCCAAAGGCGATGGCCGGCCGAACCTGGCGCTGGCGGATTTCGTCGCGCGACCGGAGGACGGTCCCGACCATATCGGCCTCTTCGCCGTGACGGTGGGACACGGGCTCGACGAGATCGTCCGCGAGCGCGAGGCGGCGCATGATGATTACAGCGCCATCATGGCCAAGGCGCTCGCCGACCGGCTGGCGGAGGCCTTCGCCGAGCGGCTACACGAGCGGGTCCGCCAGGTGGAATGGGGCTACGCCCCGACGGAGCAGCTCGACAACGACGCGCTCATCCACGAGGTGTATCAGGGGATCCGACCCGCGCCGGGATATCCGGCGTGTCCCGATCATACCGAGAAGCGAACAATCTTCGACCTCCTCGAGGCCGAAACCCGGGCCGGGATCCGCCTGACGGAATCCGGCGCGATGCTGCCCACGGCCTCGGTGAGTGGCTATTACCTGTGGCACCCCGGCGCCCAGTACTTCGGTGTCGGCCATCTCGGCCGCGATCAGATCGAGGACTATGCCAAGCGGAAGGGCTGGAGCATCGAGGAAGCCGAGCGGTGGCTCGCGCCGAATCTGGGATATGAGCGGCGCTGAATCGGTGGGAAGCGCGAGGGAGGCACGCCGACGGAACTCAACCCACGCGGTAGCGCTGGTCGAGCGGGTCCGCTTCGGCTCTGCACCGAGACCCCCTTCCCCGCTCCCCTGCGGTGGTTCGCCTTCAGCGGCCCCATCTCGCCCAGCGCCAAGAGTGGAATCGGCAGATACGCTCGCGAGGGAGGTCCGCGCCGGGAGGGCGAACCACCCCACCGGGGCGGGGCGGCGTGGTATGGGTGCTGAGCCCGAGCGGCGCGGGCCCCCGTGCGCGTTCGTGGAATTCGACTCACGGGGAGGCGCTGGCCGAGCAGGGCCGCTTCGGCTCGGCACCGACACCCCCTTCCCCACTCCCCTGCGGTGGTTCGCCGTCAGCGGCCCCATCTCGTCCATCGCCTCTACCAGAGGTTGTGATGCCCACGCTGCGTGATTTGCTGACCGACGGCCGGGTGCATGTCGCAGACGGCGCGATGGGCACGATGCTCTACGCGCGTGGCGTGTACGTGAACGTCTGCTACGACGAGCTGAACGTGCGCCAGCCCGACGTCGTGCGCGACGTGCACCGCGATTACATCCGCGCCGGCGCGCGGCTCGTGGAGACCAACACCTTCGGCGCCAATCCATTCAAGCTGGCCCACTACGGCCTGGCGGCCGATACCGAGGCCCTGAATGCGGCGGCGGCCGGGCTCGCGCGCGAGGCGGCCGGCGGCCGCGACGTAGCGATCCTCGGCGCGATGGGACCCCTGGGCGTTCGCCTGGAACCGTTCGGCGAGACCTCAGCCGAGGAGGCCCGCGCGGCCTTTGCCCGCCAGGCCTCCGGGCTCGTCGCGGGCGGCGTGGACGGCATCATCCTCGAGACCTTCATGGACGTCGAGGAGCTGCGCGCCGCCGTCGAAGGTGTCCGGCGCGTGTCCGACCTGGCCATCATCGCCCAGATGACCGTCGGCGAAGACGGCAGGACGCATTACGGCACCGCACCGGCGGATTTCGGCCCGGTGATCGCGGCCATGGGTGTGGATGCCGTCGGCGTGAACTGCTCCGTCGGCCCGCATGGCGTGCTCGAGGCGATCGAGAGCCTGGCAAAGGTGGTGACGCTCCCGCTGACCGCCATGCCGAACGCCGGCCTGCCGCGCGAGGTGAGCGGCCGCAAGATGTACATGGCCTCGCCCGAGTACATGGCGAGCTATGCGCGCCGCATGGTCGAGGCCGGGGCGCGCGTGGTCGGAGGGTGCTGCGGCACGACCCCGGACCACATCAAGGCGATGACGGGCTTCGTGCAGAGCGTGTCGCCGCGTCACGTCGCGGTGGCGGTCCCCGCGCCCGTGTCCCAGCCGGTGGTGGAGCCAGCACCCCTCGCGGAGCGGTCGCACTACGGCGCGAAGATCGCGCGGGGGGAATTCCTCACCACGGTCGAGATCGTTCCGCCCAAGGGCGTGGACCCTGCGCCGATGTTCGCCCAGGTCCGCGCCCTCAAGGCGGCAGGAGTCGACGCCGTAAACGTGCCGGACGGCCCGCGCGCGCAGAGCCGGATGGGCGCGCTCCTGTCCGGACTCCTGATCGAGCGGGAAGTCGGACTCGAGGCCGTCGTACACTACGCCTGCCGCGATCGGAACCTTCTCGGCATGCTGAGCGACCTCCTCGGCGCCGCCGCCGCGGGGCTCCGGAACCTGCTGCTCGTAACGGGGGACCCGCCGAAGATGGGTCCGTATCCGGACGCGACCGCCGTCTTCGACATCGACTCCATCGGCCTCACGAATCTCGTGAGCCGGCTGAACCACGGGCTGGATCCCGGAGGGAACGCGCTCGGCGAGCCGACCCGGTTCGTGATCGGCGTGGGTGTGAACCCCGCGGCACCGGACCTCGACCGCGAACTCCGCCGCTTCGCGTGGAAGGTCGAGGCGGGAGCGGAGTTCGCGGTCACCCAGCCGGTTTTCGATCTGGAGCAGCTCGATCGGTTCCTGAAGCAAGTGGAGCACTTCCGGCTGCCGATCGTCGGCGGAATCTGGCCGCTCGTGTCCCTGCGGAACGCCGAGTTCCTGGCCAACGAGGTCCCCGGCGTCACGGTGCCCCAGGAGGTGCTCGATCGGATGCGCCGTGCGAGCGCGGCGGGCAAGGACGCCGCGCTGGCCGAAGGAGTGAGCATCGCGCGGGAAATGCTGGCAGCCGTCCGGGACCGTCTGGCGGGAGCCCAGGTGTCCGCCCCGCTCGGCCGCGTGCCGGTCGCGCTCGAAGTGCTCGACGCACGTTGAACCCCGCTCGCCCCGGCGGTATCTTCCCGCCCGTCGCAGCAGCCCCCGACCCCGGGCCGGAGATCCCATGACCGAGACGACCGTCGCGCCGATGCCGCTTACGGCGCTCACTGAAGAAGAATTGATGTTCCAGTCCGCGGTCCGCGAGTTTGCGGAAGCCGAGGTCGGGCCCCATGTCCACGAAATGGACGATGCGGGCCAGTTCAACCTCGACATCATCCCGAAGTTTTTCGAGCTCGGCCTGATGGGCGTCGAGATTCCGGAACGCTTCGGCGGCGCCGGCGGGAACATCTTCCTCGCGACGCTCGCCATCGAGCAGCTGGCACGGGTGGACGCCAGCGCCGCCATCTACGTGGACGTCCACAACACCCTCGTCAACAACGCAATCCTGCGGTGGGCTTCCCCGGAACAGCACGAGCGTTACCTGCCCCGGCTTGCCCGGGACCTGCTCGGCGCGTTCGCGCTTTCGGAGCCGGCCAGTGGCAGCGATGCCTTCGCGCTCGAGACCAAGGCGGTGCACAAGGGCGACCACTGGGAGCTGACGGGCCGGAAGTTCTGGATCACCAATGGCGGCGAGGCGGGCTTCTTCATCGTGTTCGCGAACACGGATTTTTCGAAGGGCTACAAGGGGATCACCGGGTTCCTCGTCGAGCGTGACTTCCCGGGGTTCGCCGTTGGCAAGAAGGAGAAGAAGCTTGGCATCCGGGCCTCCAGCACGACCGAGCTGATCCTTGAAGGGTGCAGGGTGCCGAACGAGAACGTCTTCGGCCCGGTGGGCCAGGGATACAAGATCGCGATCGAGACCCTGAATGAGGGTCGGATCGGAATCGGCGCCCAGATGATCGGCGTCGCTGCGGGGGCACTCGAGGCGGCGACCAACTACGTGAAGGAGCGAAAGCAGTTCGGAAAGCCGATCGCAGAGTTCCAGGGCGTCCAGTTCCAGCTTGCCCAGATGGCCACGGAGCTCGAGGCCGCGAAACTCATGGTGTACAACGCCGCCCGGCTCAAGGACACCGGCCAGCCGTTCCTCCGGGAGGCGGCAATGGCCAAGCTCTTCAGCTCGCAGGTGGCTGACCGCATCACTTCACAGAGCCTGGAGTTGTTCGGAGGCTACGGGTACTCCAAGGAATACCCCGCGGAGAAGTTCTACCGGGATGCCAAGATTGGCACGATCTACGAGGGCACCAGCAACATGCAACTGCAAACTATTGCAAAGCTGCTGCTGAAATAGACCGCGCCAAGGACAGGTCGGAATGAGCCCGGACGATGTGAAACAACTTCACTAGCCCGGGCTCATCTATTGACACCTCATATGGTTATTTGCTAAGTTAGCCGTCGCCGCCGGTCTCCCCCGTTCCGTCGGACACCTCAACATTGCCCGTTGCACGATCTTCTTGCGCCCTGCCGCGTGTTTTCGGCGGGGGTAGCTCGCCTTCGGCTCATAGCGTACGGAACGGTCCTTGCAGAGTTGCTCAGGCGGACGGTCCTCCCCCGCCGTGTCCCTGAATCACGTGGTGGTGTGCCTGTGACGCGTACCTGCGCGCCTCGAACCCTTTGTCGCTTCCTCACCGGCTTGCTCGCCGTGTTCATCACGTGCGGGGTGGCGCCGGTTTTTGCGCAGGGCGCCGACGCCGAGGTCGTGGCGCGGATCGAGAGCTGGTACCGCCGGGCCCAGCGCCGCGCGCCTGGCCTCTGGGGCATCGCGATCGCAGACCAGCAGGGCCACCTGGTGTGGAGCCTGCACCCCGATGAACCCCTCATTCCGGCCTCAACCGTCAAGCTCTTCACGACCGGCTTTGCGCGGAGCGCGCTCGGCGGCGATGCGCGCCGCCCCACGCGGGTGCTCGGGCAGGGCGGCACGGACTCGACCGGCACCTGGTTCGGCACCTGGGCCCTCGAGGTCAATGGCGACATGTCGCTCGAGCGGGCCTCACGTCAGGGTCCCCAGCTCTCCGACCTCGCCATTCAGTTGAGAGACGCGGGCATCCGCCGCCTGACCGGGCCGCTGGTGGTCCAGAGCGCTGAAGGCCCCGCCGAAAGCTCGTACCCCTCTGTCTGGTCCACTCGCCATCGCGGGCGCCTCTTCGCCCCACCCATCGGTGCGGTCACCCTGTCGGAGAACGTCGTCCGCTTCACCGTGAGGCCGGGAGTGAAGCAGGGGGCGCGTCCGGTCATCGCCGGTGAATCGCCGCGCGGAGTCGGCTCGCTCGTGGAAATCCGCGCCAAGACGGTCGCCGGCCGGCGGTCGAAGCTCTGGGTCCAGGCGACGGCGGAAGGCGGCTGGATCGTCGGCGGGACGATCGGCAGGTCCTCGCGTGGTCGCACCTTCTCCGCCGTCGCGAACAACCCCACCACGGTGCTCCGCGCCGCGTGGGGCGCTGCGCTCCGGGGCGCGGGCATCGAGTGGGACCAGTCCACGATCGTGCTCGCCGGCCCGGGGCCGAGCCAGTACACCGTGCTGGCCGAGGTGGAGTCGCCGCCGCTCGATTCCCTGGCGAGCGAAGTGAATCGCCGCAGCCTCAACATCGGCGCCGAGCTCCTTCTCCGGTGGGCGGGCGGCACCCGCGATGCCGCAAGCCGCCTGGTCGAGCACGTCCTGTCCGTGACCGGGAAGACCGATGGCGTCCACCTCGTCGATGGAAGCGGCCTGTCGAGCCTCGATCGCGTCGCTCCGTCGACCTTCACCGCCTACCTCGCCCGCTTCCCGCTCACCAAGGCCGGCCGGAATTTCCCGCAGCTCTTGCCGGCCAACGGCCAGGGCACGCTGCATCGGCTCTCGAGCGGATTCCCCGGGCGCGGGGTGGTCCGGGCCAAGACCGGCACGCTGAACGACGTCTCGACGGTGGTCGGCTACCTCGGCCGCCAGGACGGCGTCCTTCTCGTCTCGCTCATGTACAACGGTGGCCGCCCGCACACCGCCCGCGCCGAGCAGTGGCGGCTCTTCCGGGCGCTCGGCGGCGATGGCGTCGTAATCCCCTCCGAACAGGTTGACGAGCTCGAGGAATTCCAGTTGGGCGGCGAGAGCAGCGAGCCCGCGCCCTCCGGGGCCCAGTAGCCGTCGCGGACGGTGGCTGCGTCCACCACCTGGCGCGATCGTGGAAACGCAACGGGGGCGGCCGATGGCCGCCCCCGTCGCGTTTCCGAAACCTCGACCCGGTCGATGCGCTGACAATAGTGGCGCTGGACGCCGGCGGCTTCGTCACCTAAAGTTGACCGACCATGATCGAACGCACGCCGCCGCCCGGTCCCTCTCGCCGGGCGGTCACTCCGGCGACCACCGCCCGCATCCTGCATCTCACGTTGACGGCGTCGGCCGTGCTGATGGCGGCGATGGGATGGGCGCTGCGCGGCCACTTCGCGGCGCCGGCCGCGACCACGGGAGCGCTCGCATTCGCGGCCTACGCCCTTGCCGCCTCCGGGCTGATGGCCGGGCTCTCGCTCAGGCGGCTGATCCCGGTCCGCAGCAGCAGCCAGTTGGAATTGGATTGGTGGCGTTCCCATCTGGGGAAGGCCATCGCGATCTGGGCGATCGGGGAGAGCGTCGTCCTCTTCGGCGCCGTCGTCCTGGCCGTGAGCAGCCAGTTGTTTCCGTTCGGAGCGGCAGCCGCCGCCGGCTTGTCGCTGCTCGTCGCCACGGCTCCCGCACGCATTGCCGAGTAGGCAGCGCGCCACCACTCCACCTTCAGACGAGCTCCCATGACCGCCGCTGACCATCAGTTCCTCACCCGCCTGCTCGACGCCCCGGGGCCTTCGGGGTTCGAGACGGCCCCCGCCCGGATGTGGAGGCAGGAGGCGGAAGGGTTCGCCGACCAGGTCGGCGTCGACGTGCACGGCAACTGCTACGCTACCGTGAATCCGGGCGGGAGTCCGCGGGTCATGCTGGCGGGGCATCTCGACGAGATCGGCGTGATGGTGGTCCATGTCGACGACGACGGATTCCTCGGCTTCGATGCGATCGGCGGCTGGGACCATCAGGTCTTCGTGGGCCAGCGGGTCACCCTCCTGGGCCGCCAGGGCCCGGTGTCGGGCGTCGTTGGAAAGAAGGCGATCCACCTGATGGACAAGGATGATCGGGAGAAGATCTCGCGCGTCGAGGACTTGTGGATCGACATCGGCGCCAAGACGAAGGATGAAGCGGGCGCGCTGGTCCGCGTGGGCGATGCGGGCGTCCTCACCTCTTCGGTGATCTCGCTGCCCAACGGAAGGCTCGCGAGCCGGTCACTCGACAACCGGATCGGTGCCTATGTCGTCCTCGAGGCGCTTCGCCTGCTGGCGAAGGAGCGGCCTGCCGGCCGGGTCACGGCCGTCGGAACGACCCAGGAGGAAATCGGCTTCACCGGTGGCGGGGCCCGCACCAGCGCCACGGAGCTGGACGCCCAGGTGGCGATCGTCGTGGACGTCACCCACGCGACCGACTATCCGGGAGTCGAGAAGCGCAAGCATGGAGAGTTCAAGCTGGGAGGCGGGCCAGTGCTCTCGCGCGGCAGCGCGGTGAATCCAGTCGTGTTCGACCGATTGGTGGCGGCAGCCGACGCGGAAAAGATCCCCTATGCGATCGAAGCCGCGCCACGGTCCACGAGCACCGATGCCGACAATATCTTCACCGCCCACCGCGGGGTGGCCACGGGGCTCGTCAGCGTGCCGCTGCGCTACATGCACAGCCCGAGTGAAATGGTGGAACTGGAGGATGTGAGCCGGGCGGCGCGCCTGCTGGCCGCGTTTGCGCGGGGGATCGACGCGCAGACGGATTTCGTGCCGAGATAGGCGGGTCAGCGGGTCGGGCGAAGCTACTGTCCGACCGACCGCCTGTCCGACTATTTCAGGATCTTACCAACCGCATCACGCACGGCCTGATCGCTGTCGCCGAGGAGCTCGACCAGGGCGTTTCGCGCCGCGGCATCCTCCACCATGGCCAGGCCTTCGATGGCGGCCAGGCGCAGCGCCGTCGGTTTCCGTGCGAACAGTCCCCGGGGCGGGGCCGCCGATCTGCGCAGCGCCTGGACGGCCTCGGCCGTGCCGAACCGGCCCAGCGCCAGATGGAGCTCGCGCTGGACATCGGGATGGTCCTCCTCATCGAGCCGGAGCACCACCGACATGGCGATCCCCTTCGTCCAGGGAGCTCCGAGGGACTGGGCGGCCTGCAGCCGCACCGCAGGCGACGGATCCCGCAGGGCCCGTCGCAGGGGTTCCAGCGCGGCGGTCGTCCCGATCCGGGCCAGAGCGCCGGTGACCGCTCTGCGCACCCGCTCGTCGCGGTGCGAGATCTGGTCGGCGAGACGCGGGACGGCGTCCTCGAGCCCCAGCTCGCCGCACAACTCCGCGACATTCCGCACCACGAACCAGTCGGGGTGGTCCAGGCGGCTGATGATCTGCGGCCCGCCCGCCTTCATCCTGCTCAACACGTTGAAGTAGCTCCGCCGCTCCTCGATCGTCGGTGCGACCGTCAGGAGCTCGAGCAGCGGTTCGACGGCTTCGTCACCCATGCGTTCGAGCGCTGCGAGGGCTTCCTGCCGGCGCTGGCCCGCCAACGCCAGCCGGGCGATGTGCTGGAGCGCGGGCTTCGGCAAGATCCGGCGCATGGTAATGGTGAATCGCCGCTGGTGGGCCTCGCCGCCCAAGGCGGCCTCTGCGGCCCGCACCTGCGTCGCCACGGTCAGTACCTCCTCCCAGTCATCGTGCCGGTAGGCGAGGTCGGCGCGTGCCTCGAGTTCGCGAAGCTCGTTGTGCGGGAACGCGCCGGGCTCTTCCGCAGCACCCGGGCTCGATCCACTGCTCCCCGCATGCGATTCGGTGAGCGGCAGGTACGGTGTCGGCTCGACGGGCCCGGGAGCCGCTTCGGTTCTGGCCGAAACGAGGCCGGGTTCCGCCAGAATGATCGTATCTCCCGCCGGTGGAAGGGCGCGGGGAGGACTGACCTCAATCGCAAGCGCGGCCTCGCGGGGGAGTCGCTGCACGAACGCCTCGGCGCCGCCCGGGCCCGGCGGTGGACCCGCCAACTGGCGAAGCACCGCGAGCAGGTCGGCCGGCTTCACGCCGACGGGCACGCCGAGGACTCCAACTCCGTGAACGATGAACCGGGCCTGAACTTCCGCGGCACCCGGCGTCCCTCTCGCGAGCGGAGTCCCGTCCACGGTCAGGCCGGCGAGGTCGGCGCTCAACGTAGCACCGGTGGCTTCGAGAGTAGCGAACAGGGATCGGAATGCCGCCTTCTGCGCGTCCCGGTCCTCCGGGGCGTTCATGAGAAGGTCGAGCATGCGGGCGAGCGTGGCGACGATCGAGGATGGGGCGGCCATCGCTATAGCGTCCCGCCGACGGGGTGAGAAGTCAAGGCCGCGGCCTGCAAGGAAGCGCGTGAGACGGTGACCGCGGGTCGATGAATCCGGCGAGTTGGGTCTGGGGCGCCACCCCGATTAGAATCTTAGGGTCACCTTCGGGTCCGGCAACCCCTCCGCACCCTCCACTCTCAAGGCAAGCGCTTAATCCATGCGTGCTTCCATTGCTTGTTCACTGGCCCTCTCCGTCGCGGCCATCCTCCCGGTCCAGGCCCAGACCACTGCCGTCGCACCGTCGCCCGCGGAGCGGGTGCTCGATGACATTCGATTTCTTGCCGATGACCGCCTCGGCGGCCGGCTTACCGGAACGGCGGGGGCGGACACCGCCGCCGCGTACATCGCGCGCCGGTTCGGCCAAGCGGGCCTCCAGCCGGCTCCCGCCGGCTGGTTCCAGCCGTTCACCGTTTCAAAGGACGCCCCCGCCGTGCAGCACGCCAATCTCGGCGAATTGCACGGGAAGAATGTGATCGGCATCCTGCCGGGGCGGGACCCCGCACTTCGCGGAGAGATCGTCGTCGTCGGCGCGCACTATGACCATCTGGGGCTCGGCGGCTTCGGTGCGCTGGACCCGGACAGCACCGGGAGGGTGCATAACGGGGCGGACGACAACGCGTCCGGCAGCGCTGCGCTGATTGAAATCGCCCAGCGCCTCGCGGCCGCGCCTCCTGCCCGGACCGTCGTGTTCATTGCGTTCAGCGGCGAGGAGCTCGGGCTCCTCGGCTCCGACTACTATGTGAAGAACCCGGCATACCCGCTCACGGATGTCATGGCCATGATCAATCTCGACATGGTCGGGCGGCTCAAGGACAACCGCCTCATCGTCTATGGAGTCGGCACCGCGCAGGAATTCCCTGCCCTCCTCGATTCGCTGAACTGGTACGCCAAGTTCGACCTGAAGCCCCAGCCGGAGGGATACGGCCCGAGCGACCAGACCTCCTTCTACGCGGCACACCGGCCGGTGCTGCACCTCTTCACGGACCTGCACGCGGACTATCACCGCTCGACCGACGACTGGGACAAGATCAACGCCCCGGGGATGGTGCGGGTGGCAGCGTTCGCCACGGGCATCGTGACGGCGATCGCGAATCGTCCGGCGGCGCTCACGTTCATCGACGTCCCGCCGCCCGCTCCCAAGCCGGGCGTCGCGTCCACCCCGGGCTATGGCGCCTATCTTGGCACGATCCCCGACATGGCCTCCGGGGACATCGGCGGCGTGCGGATCACGGGCGTTACCAAGGGCAGCCCGGCCGAACTGGGCGGCCTCAAGGGCGGCGACATCATCACCCGAATCGGCGAACACCAGGTGTCCGATCTGGTCGCCATGACCGAGGCGCTTCGCGCCCACCGTGCGGGCGACAAGGTCGACATCGTCGTGCTGCGCGACGGCGTCGAACAGCACCTGCCGGTCACGCTCGGCAAGCGCGGCGGATGAGCCCGGCGGTCCTCGACGCGGACAAGGTAGTCGCCGCGCTGCGTGGCGCCTTCGCGCGGGAGGCCGGCCGGCAGGCGCTGCTCCAGATGGCGGCCGACCGGATCCGGGCGGCCGGTGCCCCGTACACTTCCGTCTATCTCTATATGCTGCAGGACGACGAGCTCCGCCTCGAGGCCTTCAGCGGGCGCGAGTCGGAGCACACCAGGATCCCCGTCGGCAGGGGCGTCTGCGGCACCGCGGTAGCCACGGGTCAGGACCAGAACATCGGCGATGTGCGTGGGCTTGAGAACTACCTGGCCTGCAATCTCGAAACCCGTTCCGAGCTGGTCGTCCTCATTCGCCGCGGGCCCGCGATCCTGGGCCAGATCGACATCGACAGCGATGTGACCGATCCCTTCACGGCCGCGGAGCAGGAAGCCGTGAAGGCCGTTGCCGACGCGCTCGCCGTTCTCCTGTGATCACCACGACCACCCGCGCGGTCCGCGGGGTGGAAATCTTCGAGCGCCGCGTCGGCTCCGGGCCCGCGGTGGTCGTGCTGCACGGCGGCCCCGGGGCGCACCACGACTACCTGCTGCCGGGCTTCGACGCGCTCGCCACGGGTCGCACGCTCATCTTTTACGACCAGCGCGGCGGTGGGCAGTCGCCGGTGGCGCGCACCGTTCCCGTTGGCTGGACGGAGCACGTCGCCGACCTGGAGGCGCTCCGCTCGATATGGGGGCTGGATCGGCTCACGCTCCTGGGCTACTCGTGGGGCGGGCTGCTTGCCGAGCTCTACGCGACGAACCATCCGAACCGGGTCGAGCGTCTGGCCCTCGTCTCGGCCGCACCGGCATGGCGCGCCGCGCGAGTGGAGTTCGAGCGCCGCTTCCACGACCGCACCATTTCGCCCGCGTTTCAGGCCGAGCGGGCGGCATTGCGAGAGAGCGGACTCCGGGAGCGTGACCCGGCCGCCTTCCAGCGGCGGCTCTTCGAGCTGTCGGTTGCCGGGTATTTCCACGATCCGTCGCGGGTCGGCTCACTGACGCCGTTCCGGGTGACTGGTCGCACGCAGCAGGAGGTCTGGGCCAGCCTCGGCGAATTCGACCTGCGCCCGGCGCTGCGGCAACTCCACCTGCCCGCCGTGGTGCTGCACGGCGACGACGACCCGATTCCCGCCGAGTTCGCCCGGACGGTGGCCGAGTGCCTGGGCGCGCCGTTTCACCTGCTCCCGCACTGCGGTCACGTCCCGTACGTCGAAGCATTCGACGACTTTCGCCGCATTCTCGACGGCTTCCTGCCACGCACATGACGCGGCGCGGTTGCGCGCCCGCCACGCGCGCTCCATCCTTGACCCATGCCCTCTGTGCAACCTCGCAAGCGACTGGCGCTCGTGATCGGCGCCGGCGGCGTGAAGTGTGCCGCGGCAATCGGCCTGCAGCAGGCGCTGAAGGACGACGGCATCGAGCTGGACATGGTGGTCGGATGCAGCGGAGGGGCCATCTACGCCGCGGCGACGGCGCTCGGCTGGTCCATTGAGCATACGATCAACACGGCGGTCCGCCTGTGGACGGCGGAAGCGACGTCGCGACCGCGCCGCTTCGCGCTGCTGCAGGCGGCGTTTCCGAAGCTGTTCGGGTTTTCCGCCGAATTCAGCTTCCGCGATGACCGGCTCCTCGGCGAGCGCCTCAGGGCGGCGTTCGGCGAGCAGCAGTTCAGTGATACGGCGCTTCCCCTGTTCATCACGGCCACGGATTTTCACAGCGGCGACCAGGTCGTGTTGTCCGCCGGCAAGCTGTGGGAGGCGGTGCGGGCAAGCATCGCCATCCCGCTGGTCTTCCCGCCCTGGCGGATCGGAGACCGGCTGCTCATGGACGGCTTTCTGTCTGACCCGCTCCCGGTGAACGTGGCCATGCGCGAAGGAGCCGGCGTGATTCTCGCCATCGGATTCGAGAGCCCCGCGATCCGCCGGTTCACCAGCCCGCTCCGCATCGCCCTCCAGCTCACCGGCGTCATGACCAACAACCTGCTCCGCTCGCGCTTCGCGTTTCACAACCTGTCGCACCACGCGGAGGTGATCCCGGTCATGCCCGTGTTCAACCAACCGGTCGGGATCTTCGACACGGCCAAGATCCCATACGCGATCGAGGAGGGCCGCCAGGCGGCGCTCTCGCATGTCCCCTACATCCGGCGCCTCCTGGCGGAGCCGGCCGCGTGACAGCTCTCGAATCCGGCGGCACAGCACGCGTCCTGGTGGCGGACGACAACGAGCTCAATCGCGATCTGCTCTCCCGGCGGGTCCGGCGGCTCGGCCACGAGGTGGTGCTCGCCGAGGACGGGCGCCAGGCGCTCGAGCTGCTCCGGGCCGAGCCGTTCGATGTCGTGCTGCTCGACATCATGATGCCGAATCTCAATGGCTATGAGGTGCTCGAGGCTGTGCGCGTGGATGACCACCTGATGCACATCCCGATCATCATGATCTCCGCGGTGGACGATCCGGAGAGCATCGCGCGCTGCATCCGGCTCGGCGCCGTCGATTATCTCCCCAAGCCCTTCGATCCGACCATCCTCCAGGCCCGGCTCAGCGCCTCCCTCGCGCGCAAGCGGCTCCATGACCGTGAGCAGATCTACGCCAAGAGCC
The DNA here is from genome assembly GCA_963817575.1 of uncultured Gemmatimonadales bacterium. Lineage (GTDB taxonomy): Bacteria > Gemmatimonadota > Gemmatimonadetes > Gemmatimonadales > GWC2-71-9 > DASTCF01. The sequence continues at coordinate 209,572 of CAWFOY010000013.1, read as the reverse complement.
TGCAACGCGAGCTCGAGATCGGGCGGGAGATCCAGTCGCACTTCCTGCCGGAGTCGCTGCCGGAGCCGCCGGGCTACGAACTCGCGGCACGCCTCCGCTCGGCGCGGATGGTGTCGGGGGATTTCTACGATGCCTTCACGCTCAGCGGTGGGGAGACCGTTGTGGTCGTGGGGGATGTGTGCGACAAGGGCGTCGGCGCGGCCCTCTTCATGGCGCTGTTCCGGAGCCTGCTGCGCGCGCTGGCCGAGCAGTCCGAAGGCGCCCGGTGGAACGATCGCGGGCGCGGGCGCGAGCGCCGGCGGGATGCCACTTCCCGCGACGACGCAATCCGCGGCAATCTGCTTCGGACCGTGACGCTCGCCAATGACTACATCGCGGGAACCCACAGCCGATCGAACATGTTCGCGACCGTGTTCTTCGGCATCCTCGATGCGACCACGGGACTCCTGTATTATGTCAACGCCGGTCACGAACCTCCGGCGATCCTCACCTCCAACGGCCTCACCCGCCTCGGGCCCACCGGGCCGGCGCTGGGACTCCTGCCTCAGCTCGAATTCCACATCGGAGAAGCGGCGCTCGCGCCCGGAGAGACTCTGCTCATCTGGACTGACGGCGTAACCGAGGCGAAAGACTCGGCGGGCGCGCTGTTCGGGGAGGAGCGGTTGGAGCACCTGCTTGCGCAGAGGCCGGAAACCGCGACCGAGCTGCTCGAGAAGATTCTTGCGGACGTGCAACGGTTTGCCGCGGGCGCGGAGCAGGCGGATGACATCACCCTGGCCGCGGTCCGTCGCCTGCCCGGGTAGGGCGTCTCAGGCCGCGAAGCTCCGGGCAGCCGCATCCACGTCGGGAAACAGCTTCAGGATGCCGGTAAAACCGCTCAGGTCCAGGACCTTCCGCACATTCTCGCGGACGCCGGCCAGCCGGACGTCCCCGCCCCGGCTTCGCGCTTCCTTCACCACCGCCAGGAGCACGCGCAAGCCTGCCGAGCTCGTGTAATCCACGCCTTCGAAGGCCACCACGAGATTGGCGCTCCCGCCGGTGACCTCTCCGCCGAGCACCCGCTCGAGCTCGGGCGCCGTCAGCCCGTCGATATTGCCACGTACCTTTGCGATCGCCAGCGACTCACGGCGTTCCACCTCGATCTGCATCGTCTGATTCCCCGAATTCGTTGAAGTAGGCGCCGCGGCCGGGCCGAAGCGCTTGAGCAGCGTCAGTTCATTGCCTTGGGCATCACGGGGCCGGTGGCGAACCTCGTCCATCAGCTTGTACACAAGGTACCACCCGAGCCCCCCGATCGGGCGCGCTTCCCAGCCCGAGGCGAGATCCGGGGCGGGCGCCCGCTCCGGCGCGAAGGGGCGGGCCTCGTCGAGCACCGTCACGGTGACCGACCCCGGCGCGGCGGCCACCCGCAGGGTCACCGGACCGCAGCCGCCCGGCGGGTACCCATGATTGATGATGTTCATCAGCACTTCTTCGACTGCCAGGCGCACGTCGTGCTGGCCTGATTCGTCGGCGCCGGCCTCGCGGGCGCCGGCCGTGGCGAGGTCCAGCAGCGCGGGCAAGGCTTCGACCCGCGCTTCCACCTGAATCACCCTCACCACGCCCATTCGAGCCTTACCGGGGCCGCGAGCAGGGGCGCGCGGGCTCCGGCGCGAGGGCGAACACTACGGCGAGCGCCGTCGTGTCCGTCACGGGCCGAAGTCCCAGGAACGCCGGCGGCGTCCCAGCCGCGCCGACGCACACCGCGCCCCAGGGAATCGGAAACCGGGATCGCACCGCCTGCTCGCCCGCCTGCCGCTGCCCCCCGATGGGGTAGCCGATTGCGGCGATTCGCCCGGCCAGCTTGGCGGCGGCATCCGCCAGGTCCCGCTTGCCGGCGACGTCCCGTTGCGACGGATCGAGATGCGCCGACGCGAGGTAGAGAGAGTCCCCGCGGATCTCAGCCTCGCCGATGAGCCGCATATTGATCGGGGCCCGCTTCGTCCCCGCGAAGACGAGGTCAATCGCCGCACCGCCGCCGAGCGACCGGACCCGGACCGCGCGCACCGCGGCGTCGAAGACTTTCCCGGCGCAGCCGGGCTTGGTACCGCACGGCTGGTAATTCGCCAGCGCCCGTTGAATCGAGCTCGAGATTTCCGGCGTGGAGATCACGGCATCGAACGGGACCAGCATGTCCGGTGTGGGATACCGTCCGGTCGCGGCGGCGATGGCGTTTCGAAGGCTTGCGACCCGAACGCTGGCCCGGAGCCGTTGGGCGATCGAGTCGCGGGCGGCGGCGGCGGCCCGCGCAGTCACGGACGCCACGACTTCATAGCTCCCCGGTCCCGGCACCTCCGCGACCAGGCCCGTGCCGAGCCGTTCGGTTGCGAGCGGGTTGCCACCGGTGTCGGAAACCCGGAACGCCCATTCCCCGAGGGAGAAGCCGGTGGTGTCGATGAACAGCCGGTCACGGCCGCCCATCGGGCCGCCAAGCGTGACGGCGATGAGGCCTCGTGCCATCGAGGCGCTCTGGGCATCCGACCGGCTGACCGTCGTGCAGGTGAGGACCCCTTTTTCGCGCCACCGCCCCCGCGCGGAGGTTGCGTCGGCGTTCAGCGTGAAGCCGGCGGTCCGCTGAACGGGATCGACCTGGGGCGTGACCGTGACGATTGAGCGGGCTTCGGACGGCCGCCAGTCCTTGCCACACGCCTTGTCCTTCTCGTCGCCCAATTCGGACCCGCGCAGATCGAACGGCTGGTTCGCCGTGCCGCCGGTTTCGCGGAAGTACCGGGCCCCGCCGCCGACCGTGCCGTCCACCCAGCCGTTGCCGGTGACGGTCGCGGAGAAGGTGGGCTCGACCGCCGGCGGCACGCGCACCGCGGGTGTCGCGGACGCCGGCGCGGCGGGAGCCGGAGCGGCCGAGGAGGCCCCCCCGCCGGCGCTGCAGCCCAGGAGTGCCGCGACGGCGGCGATCGGAAGATGTCGGGCGAGTGTATGCATCATGGGCGGGGACGGGTAAGGGATTCGATCTTGAGCAGGAGGCGGTCCATCTCCACCGGCTTGGTGTCGTAGTCGTCGCACCCGGCCTCGAGCGCGCGTTCGCGATCGCCGGCCATGGCGTGAGCCGTCAGGGCGATCACGGGAATCGAGGCGGTGCCGGCCCCGGCGCGCAGTCTCCGGGTCGTTTCCCAACCGTCGATGCCGGGCAAGCTCATATCCATCAGGACGAGGTCAGGTTGCTCCGCCTGGGCGAGCACCAGCCCTTGCTCGCCGTCGGTGGCGCTGAGGACCTCGTAGCCGCGCTTGGTGAGCCGCCGGGTCAGCATGTCCCGGTTCAGATCATTGTCTTCGACCAGCAGAATCTTCGTCACAGACTACGACCCCTTGATGGCCGGCGCGCCCAGGTGGCGCCGCAGTTCGGTCAGGAATTCCGTTTCGTCCAGGTGCCGCTTGTCGAACACCTTCGCCACGTTGATCGCGAGGTGCTCCCGCTCCGCGGGCGTCAGATCCGCCCCCGTGACCACCACCACCGGGACCGAGCGCCCGCCTTCCCGCGCATGCAGCGCGGCGAGAAACTCGAAGCCGTCCATCTCCGGCATCATCAGGTCGAGCAGGATGAGGTCCGGCAGGCGGTCGGCCATGACGTCCAGCCCGGCCCGCCCGTGCGGGGCCTCGAAGACCTCCCACGCCTCCTGCTCCAGCATGTGCCGCATCCGCTCCCGAGCCGCCGGATCATCGTCGACGATGAGGGCGCGCCCGCCCGTACCGTCCGCCCGGAGCCGGCGGATGACCCTGACCAGCCGCTCGCGGTCCACTGGTTTCGTCAGGTATTCGGACGCGCCCAGGGAAAAGCCCAGGTTCTTGTCGTCCACGATGGTCAGCATTACGACCGGAATCGAGGAAAGTGACGGGTCCGCCTTGAGCGACCGCAGCACGTTCCAGCCGTCGTTGCCCGGCATCATCACGTCGAGCGTGATGACCGCGGGTTTCGCCTCCCGCGCCAGCAGCAGGCCCTCGTCCCCGCCGAACGCGCTGATGACGTTGATGCCCTCCTTGTCGAGCGTCCGGCGCACCAGGTCGTGCATGGCCGCATCGTCGTCGATGACCAGGACGGTCCCTGCGGGCCCGGCAACGCCCGCGACATGCTCGGTGGTGACCGGCGGCGGCTGCACGTCCGCCGGAAGGTGAATCGTGAAGGTGGATCCCTCCCCGGGCGCGCTTTCCACGGTGACCGTGCCGCCCATCATTTCGCAGAACCGCTTCGTGATGGTCAGGCCCAGCCCGGTGCCGCCGTACTTGCGGGTGGTGGACGCGTCCGCCTGGCTGAACGGCTGGAACAGCCGCGCCAGCTGCTCGGCGCTCATGCCGATGCCGCTGTCGTGCACCGCGCACACGATCCATTCCATGCCGTCGCGGGGTTCCCGGCTGACGCGAAGCTCGATCGTGCCGGACTCGGTGAATTTGGAGGCGTTGCTGAGCAGGTTGAAGAGCGCCTGGCGGAGCTTGGTCAGGTCGGCATGCATCGGGCCGAGGCCGTCGCCCAGCATGACGCGGAGAGTGTTCGACTTCTGGCGGATCAGCGGCTGGATCGTGCTGACCACCTCGTCCACCATCGCCTTGACGTCGAAGGTCTCGAGATACAGGTCCATCCGCCCGGCTTCGATCTTCGACAGGTCGAGGATGTCGTTGATCAGCTGGAGCAGGTGGCGGCCCGCACCGTGGATCTTCCGGAGGTCAGGGATGAGGTCGGTCTGTTCGCGGTCCTCCGCCTCTTCCTCGAGCATCTCGCTGTAGCCGATGATGGCATTGAGCGGCGTCCGGAGCTCGTGGCTCATGTTCGCCAGGAAGCGGCTCTTGGCCTGGTTGGCCACGTCGGCGGCCTCGCGCGCCGCGCCAAGGGCCGTGTTGCTTTCCTCGAGCTCGCGGGTGCGGAGGTGGACCTTCTCCTCGATCGTCGCGTAGATCTGCCGGAGATCGGCGGCCATGCGGTTGAAGGCACGCGCCAGCTCGCCGACTTCGTCCCGGCTCCGAACCCGTACCTCCTGCGGCCACTCGCCCTCGCCCAGCCGGCCGACGGCATGGTGGATGGCCCGCAGGGGGCGCAGCATCCCCCGCGTGAGGAGGAACAGCAGGAGGGACGCGCCGGCCGCCACCATCAGCACCACCGGCAGCAGCCCCTCGGCGACGCCGCGGGAGGCCGCCGCCGCGCTCTCCGCGAAGGGGCCGTAGGGTGTCGCGGCGTAGAACACGCCGACGATCTCGTTGCCGGCATGGATCGTCCGATAAAGCGTCCAGTCATCCTCGCCCTCGGTCGAGCGCCCGAATACCGGCTCGCCTTCCATCAGGGCCAGGCCGGCGGCCACCGGCTTGCCGGTCGTCGGATCGCGGGACCGCATGACTGTCAGCACCCCCGACGAGGCGGAGCCCGTGTCGCTCGTCGCGAGGCGAAGGACCCGGTTGTCCGGCAGCCGTTGCGCGATGCTCAATTCCGTCCCGGTGAGCCGGGCCACCTCGAGAAGGAGCGCCGTCACTTCGGGATTGGAGAGGATGGGCGTGTCGCCCTTATAGAGGTGGGTGGCGAGCGATTCGGGCGGAGAAGCCTGGCCGAAGGGGACCGGCTTCCCGTCCACGAGTCGCCACTCGCCGGGGAACCGCTCCTCGAAGATGCGCTCCGCGATGGCGAGGTTCGTGTTCAGCCGGCGGCTCGCCTGGTCCAGCTGCAGCCGGACCAGCTCCGCGTCCGAACTCCGCAGCGCGAACACGCCCACAAGCGCAAGTGCTGCAACGACAACGGCTGAGACCACCAGCGCCACTTTCGTGGCGATGCTCCCGGTCTTGACCACCACACCTCCGGCGCGCCTGGATGACTGCGGGGGTAGAAGCGGGCAAAGGTATCGCCGCCCGGGGACCCCCACCAGAGGCATTACCTTTCCCGCGATGAGCCGTTCGACCCCGTTTGACCTCGTGTTCGCAGAGCTTGCCGGCGAGCGGTTCCCCGCGATCCGGGAAGCGCTCGCCGGAGCCGGTCACGATCCGCGCGATCGTGATGCCTTCCTCCTGTCCCTGCCGGCGATGACGTTGCTGCGCGACCTCCGACCGGATGATAGCGACGCAGGCGAGGGGGTGGAGGAACTGGCGGCCCTGGCACACCACGCCTACCTCGCGTGGGACGCGGGGGTGGTCACGTGGCGCGCCGATCTCGACCGGGCGCGGACTGCTCTCGAGGCCGGAACGGCGCACGCCGATGCCGCTCCCTCCGCGGGCTACCTCCAGGTGCCGGAACGGCTGGTGTGGGCCGCGCTCGCCCCGGACACCGCAGCCGAGCCGCTCGACGGAGTTTTTGTCCACTCGATGTCCCACGGTGGACTGCGCGTGCTGGGGATCTTCGGCATGCATCCAGGCCGGAAGGGGTTTTCGGTGGCGGAGGCCGTCGGAACTCCAGGTGCGGCTCTCGTCCGGGCCGACGGGAGCGCGTTGTTTTCTCCTGTCCTGCCTGGGGGCGCGGCCGCGGGCATCTATTCCCTGGTCGGCCCGGAGGAACTCGTCGAGCTCGCCGGCCGCCTGCTCATGTTCGTGCCCGCGCCGTCCACGGCTCACAATGGCCCGGGGATCGGCTGATGGAGCGGATGGACAAGAAGGCCGTAGCCGAGGCGCTGGAGCAGATCGCCGCGTTCATGGAGCTGAAGGGCGAGAACCCCTTTCGCGTCCGCACTTTTCGCACAGTGTCCCGCGTGGTCAGTGGGCTCCCGGGCCCACTCGCAGAGGCGCTTGCGAACGGCTCCCTCGCCGCCACGAAAGGCGTCGGACCCGCCAGCCTCGAAATCGTCCGGGAGCTGGCCGAGGCCGGTCGCAGCTCGCTGCTCGAGGAGCTTCGCGAACAGGTGCCGCCCGGGCTGGTCGAGATGCTCGCCATCTCCGGACTCGGCGTCGCGAAGATTCGCCAGATCCACGAGACGCTCGCGATTGACAGTCTTCCGGAGCTCGAGGCCGCCGCCACCGACGGCCGCCTGGCACAGCTTCCGCGCTTCGGCCAGAAGACCGCCGACAACATCCGGAAGAGCATCGCCTTCCTCCGGCAGGCGAGCGCATTCAAGCTGTGCCACCACGCCGCGGAGGAGACCCGGAGCCTCCTCGAGGGGCTCGAGCGGCTGCCCGGTGTCCTCCGCGCCGTGCCCGCAGGGGAGGTGCGTCGCCGGATGGAAATCGTCCGCGAGCTCGTGGTGGTGCTCGTGGCGGACGTGCCGCCGGCCGAGCTCGCGCGACGCCTCGGACAACTCCCGGGGGTCCACGAGATCGCGAGCCAGGACGACCGACGGGTCACCCTCCGCTTCGCGGGAGGCTCGAGCGCGCAGATCGTCGTGACCCCGCCGATGAACGCCGGCGCCGTGCTGGCACACACCACCGGCAGCGAGTCGCACCTGGAGGAGCTGGGCGCGCATGCGGCGGCGCGTGGCTTCAACCTGACCGGGGCCGCGCTCTGGCGGGGAAGTGAGTTCGTGGCGACCCCGGACGAGGAGGCGCTGTACGGTGCCCTCGGGCTCCCATGGATCGCGCCCGAGCTCCGGGAGGGACAGGGCGAAGTGGAGGCCGCCGCCACCGCCGCTCTCCCCGCCCTGATCGAGCGGTCCGAGCTCAAGGGCTTCCTCCACTGCCACACCCAGTACTCCGACGGCTCTGTCACGGTCGAGGAGCTGGCGCGTACGGTTCACGCCGCCGGTTACGCCTGGCTCGGCATCACCGACCACAGCCAGTCTGCCGCATATGCCGGCGGGCTCAAGCCCGCCGACCTCGCACGCCAGGCCGCGGAGATCGGCCGGGTGAATGCGTCCATCCCCGGATTCCGGATTCTCAAAGGCATCGAGGCCGATATTCTCGGCGACGGCCGGCTCGACTATGAGGACGGGGTCCTGGCGGGTCTCGACTTCGTCATCGGCTCGATTCACAGCCGGTTCAACATGGGCGGGGAGGAGATGACGGCGCGGGTGCTTGCGGCGCTCGACAATCCCTACCTGACCATTCTCGGCCACCCGACGGGCCGACTGCTTCTCTCGCGCGATGCGTACCCGATCGACATGGAGGCGGTGTTTGCCCGCGCCGCCGCGCGAGGCGTCGCGATCGAGATCAACGCGGATCCGCATCGGCTCGACCTCGACTGGCGGCTCTTGCGCAGGGCGCGGGCGGCCGGAGTGTCAATTTCGATCGGCGCGGACGCCCACAACCTCGCCGGGCTCGACAATGTGGAATACGGGATCGGTGTCGCAAGAAAGGGCTGGCTCGTCGCTGCCGACGTGCTCAACACGCGGAGCGCCGAGGAATTCCTGGCCTTCGCACGGCGCCGGCGCGGCTGATGGCGGGGCGGGAATCCGCCGCGGGGCGCCGCCTCCGCGCCGGTCGAATCCTTGCGGCCCTGAAACGACGCTACCCCGATGCGCATTGCGCGCTTCACCACGAGGACGCCTACCAGCTGCTGGTGGCGACCATTCTCTCCGCCCAGTGCACGGATCTCCGGGTGAACATGGTCGCGCCCGCGGTATTCGCCCGCTACCCGGATGCGGCGGCGCTTTCACTGGCGCGCCCGACCGAACTCGAGGATCTGATCCGATCGACCGGATTCTTCCGGGCCAAGACCAAGAATCTCATCGCGATGGCCCGGGCCCTGGTCGAGAATCATGGCGGGAAGGTCCCCCGGACGATGGAGGAGCTCCGAGTCCTGCCGGGCGTCGGCCGCAAGACCGCGAACGTCGTCCTCGGCAATGCCTTCGGCGTGACTGAAGGGGTGACGGTCGATACTCACGTCGGCCGCATTTCGAAACTGCTTCGCCTCACCCGCCACGACGATCCGGTCAAGGTCGAACGCGACCTGATGGCGCTCTTCCCCCGCGCGGACTGGACACTCCTTTCTCATCTCCTCATCAGCCACGGCCGGACTACCTGTATCGCGCGCCGGCCGAGGTGCACCGAGTGCGTGCTGAGCCCGCTCTGCCCCTCGTCGACCGCAGTGGCGGCGGAGTGAGACCGACCCGGCATGAGTGAGAATCGCCTGGCGGGCTCACCCTCCGCCTACCTTGCCTCCGCCGCACACCAGCCGGTGCACTGGCATCCCTGGGGAGATGAGGCGTTCCGCGAGGCGGAGGCCCGCGATCGCCCCATCCTGCTGGACATCGGTGCGGTCTGGTGCCACTGGTGTCACGTCATGGACGGGGAGTCGTACGAAGATCCCGGCCTCGCGTCGTACCTCAACCAGCACTTCGTGTGCGTCAAGGTGGACCGCGATGAGCGGCCCGACGTGGATTCGCGCTATCAGCGCGCGGTCCAGGCGATGTCGGGCCAGGGCGGCTGGCCCCTCACGGCCCTGCTCACACCCGAGGGCCATGTGTTCTTCGGCGGCACCTACTTCCCGCCGGATGGGAAGTACGGCCGCCCCGGATTCCGGAACGTGCTGGAGCAGATCCGTCGCGCCTGGGACGAGCAGCGCCCGCATCTCGACGCCCAGGCGCTTGCGGTGCGCCGCGCCCTCTCGGAGCAGCTCGAGGCCGCGGCCCCGGGGGATCTTGCGCCCGGACTGCTCGAGGATGCCGCGCACCAGATGGCGCGCTACTTCGACCCGGTGCACGGCGGCTTCGGCACCCAGCCGAAGTTTCCCCACCCGGCCGCGGTGCTCTTCCTGATCCGCCGCTGGCAGGACACGGGTGAAGCCCGATGGAGGGAAATCGCCGGGCGGACGCTCGAAGGGATGGCGCGCGGCGGGATTCATGACCACGTCGGAGGCGGCTTCCACCGCTACAGCGTGGACGAGCGCTGGATCGTCCCCCATTTCGAGAAAATGGCGTACGACAATTCGGAACTGCTTCGCGCCTACCTCGAGGGGGCCGCGGCGTTCGGCTCGGCAGAGCTGGCAGACGTGGCACGCGGCATTGTCGCCTGGGTGCGGGAGAAGCTGGCCGACCCGGCCGGAGGTTTCGCTGCCAGCCAGGACGCCGACGTCGGGCTCGAGGATGACGGCGATTATTTCACCTGGACTCGCGAGGAGGCCGAGGCGGCGCTCGCGGCCGGAGACTTCGAATTGGCTGCTGCGTACTACGACATCGGCACCGCGGGAGAGATGCACCACGATCCCAGTCGCAATGTCCTGTTCACACCGCGGCCGCTGGGTGTCGTCGCGCGCCAACTGGGTCTCGATCCCGCAGAGGCGGACGCCCGCCTGCAGTCGGCGCGCGCCGCCCTGAAAGCCGCGCGCGATCGGCGGCCGGCTCCGGTCGTGGATCGCAGCCGGTATGCCGCCTGGAACGCCATGCTGGCCTCGGCCCTCTTCCGGGCGAGCGCAGTCCTCGACGATCCGTGGGCAGGCGAGGCCGCGCTGCGGGCCCTCGAGCGGCTCCGCGCCGAGTCACCTGCTCCGGACCGGGTGGCCCACGCGCCAGGCGGCGACGCGGATCTCCTGGAGGATCAGGTGCAGGTCGCCGCCGCGGCGATCGACGCGTTCGAGCACACCGGCGATGCAGTTTGGCTCGGGTGGGCGACGCGCATCATGGAGCGGGTCTGGGGCGAATTCGCAGATCCGGAGGACGGGGGGCTCTTCGACGTGGCGCGGGGCCGCGGCGGCGTGGGCCTGCTCCCGGTCCGCGTGAAGCCGGTCGAGGATGCGCCGACGCCGTCTCCGAACGGCGTGGGGGCGCTGGTGTTCGCGCGGCTTCACGCGCACACCAGCGAGCCGGGCTGGGCCGAGCGGCGTGACGCGGTGCTACGCGCGTTCGCGGGGGGGGCACCGCAACTCGGCCTGCACGCCGCCACCTGGCTGTTGGCCGCGGACTGGGCCTTGGGCCCGATCGCCCACCTTGTGGTCGTGGGGAGCCCGGGCGATCCCGAGGCGGACCGGATGATGCTCGAGGCCCGGCGGGTCGCGCTGCCGCGCGCCGTTATGCGCAGGCTCGCGCCGCAGTCGGAGCCGGCCGGCCTTCCCCCGGCTCTGGCCGGCATACTCGCCGCGGGCAAGGCGCCGCGCGGCTATCTTTGCATCGGCGAGACCTGCCTCGCCCCGGCCGGCTCGGCCGACGCGTGGGCCAGCACCCTGCGAGCCGCCACCCGAACCCCATGATCGAATCCCCATGAAGACTGCGACCCTCCAGACCAGCAAGGGCACCGTCATTGCGGAGCTGTTTGACGAAGAAGCGCCCGGCACCGTGGCCAATTTCGAGAAGCTGGCCAACGCGAAATTCTACGACGGCACCCGCTTTCATCGCGTGATCCCGAGCTTCATGATCCAGGGCGGTGATCCGCTCAGCCGCGACGCCAACAGCCCGCGGGCCGGCACCGGCGGGCCCGGGTATACCATCAAGTGCGAAACCCACCGCAACACCCACAAGCACCAGGCCGGCACGCTTTCGATGGCCCACGCGGGCAAGGACACGGGCGGGAGCCAGTTCTTCATCTGCCACTCGCCGCAACCACACCTCGACGGGGTCCACACCGTCTTCGGACAGGTGACGAGCGGGCTCGACGTTGTGAATCGGATTCAGAAGAACGACGTCATTGAATCGATCCGCGTGAGCTGAGCCTGCGACTCGACTTCGCGGTTCTCGCCGACTACGCCCTCATCGACCAGCAGGGAAAGCTCTCCGTCCTGGGAATCTATCGGCACGTCTGGGTTGCCAATTTCCCCGCGGTCCACCCGCGCACGCATCTCGTGCTGAGCGTGCGGGGGCGGCGGACGGAGATCGGGGTCCACCGGATCCGGATCCGCTTCCTGGATGAGGCGGGCGCGGAGCTGCTCGGCGGTGAGGGCACGGTTCAGTTCGGGGAGCCCGCGGCCGGGGTCACGGATGTAGAGGCCGGTGCCGTGCTCGTGTTTGACGTGCCGCTCCCGCGGCCCGGGCACTATGCGTTCGAGATCGACCTCGACGGCGACTCCGTGACGCGCGTCCCGCTCTCGGCTTCCCGCCTGCAGGGCCTCGAGCCGTCCGCCACCTGAAAGGCGAGGGATGCCCTCGGTATTGCGCTCTGCTCCTCCCGCTTTGACAAGGTCTGCCCCAACGGTAACTTTGCTCGACCCTCAGTCCGGGTCCTCACCCGGCACTCCCCTCGAAGTCGTCCCCAATTGGAGTCCTCGTATGCGACGGTTCCAGGTTTGGTTCGCCGCCGGGGTCCTCGCGGGCGTGCTCGGCACGCTCCCCCGTCCGGCCGCCGCCCAGGGGTTCTCGGTCAACGAGCACGGCTCATGCGCGATGGGCCGCGCCGGCACAGGCGTCGCCTCGCCGTGTAAGGACGGGTCCGGCATGTTCTTCAACCCGGCCGGCATCGGGTTGCCGACGGGTGTCACGGTCGCGAGCCTGGGGAGCACATTCATCGTGCCGAGCGGCGACTTCACCGACGCCACCACCGGTGAAGTGAGCACGCTCGAGGATCACGTCTACCCCGTGCCGTCGTTCTATCTCGTGCACGGATTCAGCGAGCAGGTATCGGCCGGCCTCGGCGTCTTCGCTCCATACGGCCTCGCGACCGAGTGGCCCGAGAACTCACAAGGCCGGTTCCTCGGCTACTACAGCAACGTGAAGGGCATCTACGTCCAGCCCACCGTGGCCATCGGCCTGGGGACGAAGCTGAAGGTCGGCCTCGGTGCGGACATCGGCTACGCGGAGGTGGCACTCAAGCGGCACGTAGATCTCTCCGAACAGGAGGCCGCCCCGGGGGTCACGTTCGCCAACCTCGGCGTGGCCTCGGGCACCGATTTCGCCGATGCCTCCATCGAAGGCAACGATGTGACGATGGGCTATCATGTCGGCGCCATTTACCAGCTGAGCAGCCGGTTCTCAATCGGCGTGCGCTATCTCGCCAAGCAGACCGCTACAGTCGAGAATGGTGAGGCGAGCTTCGAGCAGATCCCGACCGGGCTCGTCCTTGGACCCAACAATCCGCTCGGGCTCCCTGCCGGTACTCCGGTCGACGCCATCCTCGCCGGCCAGTTCGAGCCGGGCGGAAGCCTGGTGGACCAGACCGGCTCCGTCGACATTCCGTTCCCGGCCCAGCTTTCCGTCGGTGTCACCTTCAAGGCCAACGATAAGTGGATGCTGCTCGTGGACATGCAGCAGACCTACTGGTCGGCCTTCGACGTCCTGCCGCTCAATTTCGAACTGCTCGGCGCCCAGCCGCTGTATGAGAGCTACGAGAACACCATCGGCTGGCGCTTCGGCACCGAGTATGCCTTCTCCCCCAAGGCCATCGTCCGCCTCGGCTACATCACCCACGAGGCGGCCGCACCTGACCAGACAGTCACTCCAAACCTTCCGGAAGGTCCGCGTTCCGAGATCACGGCCGGCTTCGGCACCCGCTTCGGTGAGCATCTCGGCCTGGACCTGGCCTATCAGTATATCGATCAGGCCGATCGCGAAGGCCGCACCACCGACGGCGGGCTCGAGATCCCGACGGCCGCCGTGAACAACGGCCTGTACCAGTTCAGCGCCCATCTGTTCGGCCTGACCTTCTCTTACACGTTCTGACCGGGAGACACCAGCGTATGAGGCTCCAGCGTTATACGGCCGCACTGGCCCTGGCGCTCCCGCTCCTTGCGGGGTGCCATGAGGACGATTCGCTCAACTCGCCCGACCTTTCCACCAGCAACGGGCTGATGGAGCGGTACGTTTCGATGGGCAACAGCATCACGGCCGGCTTCCAGTCCGCCGGCATCAACGACAGCACCCAGCACGAGTCATATGCGGTCCTGTTCGCGGCAGCCGCCAACGCGCCGTTTCATGTTCCGTCGCTGCAGGGCCGGGGCTGCCCGCCGCCGTTCACGAACAACGTTACCCGGGTCCGCGTCGGGGGCGACACCGCCAGCACCACCTGCGACCTCCGGGAAAACGAAGTTCTGCCCTACGTCAGCAACGTCGCCGTGCCGGGTGCCACGTCCTTCTCGCCGCTGGATAATCTGATTCCGCAGGCCAACAGCAACGCCCTGACGACGTTCATCCTCGGCGGGCGGACCCAGATCCAGGCGATGCAGGACGCCAACCCGACCTTCGTGTCCGCCTGGATCGGGAACAACGACGTGCTCGGCTCGCTCACCAACAGCAGCAATCCCGGGAACCCGCTGCTCGTTACGCCGCAGGCTGTCTTCGAGCTCAATTACGGCGAGATGCTCGACTCCATTCAGGCTACGGGGGCAAGTGCGGCGCTGATCAATGTGGGCGACGTGTCAGTCATTCCATACGCCTCGCGGGGCGCAACATACTGGTGCCTCAAGACCGGGCTCTGCGGCGTGCCTGCGGCGCCCTTCCCGCCGAATTTCGGGGTGGACATCAGCTGCGCCCCGAGTGCCGCGGTGCCGACATCCAGCGGCGAGCTTATTCTGGTGCCCTGGCCCGTCGGCGTCCCGAAGATCGCCGCGGCAGCGCAGGGAGCGCCGGCTGGCATTCCCCAGACCACGCTCAACTGTGCAACCGATCCGGTCGTCGATCCCACCGAGTTGGCCGGCCTGCAGAGCGCGGTCGCCGGGTACAACAGCTATATCGCCGCACAGGCGGCGGCCCGGGGCATGGCCTATGTGGACATCAACTCCGCACTGCTGGCGCTGGTCGGCACGGGCGCGATTCCGCCCTTCCCTGATCTCAGCGCCGCGCTGGCTGGCGGTTCCGTCAACTTCGGACCCTATTTCTCGCTCGACGGCGTGCACCCCTCCAGCCTGGCGCACCAGCTGGTGGCGGACTCGCTTGCCTCGGCGGTCAACCAGACCTTCGGGACCAGCATCCCCCTTCCCTGAGTCCACGGCGAGGGCCGCACAACGAGGGGGCGGCGGATCCAACGGGTCCGCCGCCCCTTCTCACGTCCTCCTCCTGAGTGTCTTACTTTTCCTCCGCCCCTTCCCGCCGGAGCCTGGATGACCTGGACCCGCGACCGCGCCCTCGCCGTGATGCACGAGTACACGGCCTCCGAGGCGCTGCGCAAACACATGTACGCGGTCGAAATCGCGATGCGCGCGATGGCCGCCCGCGCCGGCGAAGACCCCGAGGCGTGGGGCGTCGTCGGCCTGCTCCACGACTTCGATTATGAGCGTTTCCCGAATCCCGGGCATGCGGCGGATGCCGAGCACCCGAGCGCGGGGGTGCGCATCCTCGCCGAGCAGGGACTCCCGGAGACCTGGCAGCGGGCGATTCTCGGCCACGCGGCCTACACAGGAGTGCCGCGCGAGACGCCGATGGCGAAGGCGCTGTTCGCGGTCGACGAGCTGTGCGGATTCCTCGTGGCATGCGCTCTGGTCCGTCCGTCGCGAAGCCTTGCCGATCTCGAGCCGAAGAGCGTCCTGAAGAAGCTCAAGGACAAGGCCTTCGCCCGCGGCGTGAGCCGGGAAGATGTCGCGCGTGGCGTCGAGGAGATCGGCATCCCGCTCGAGGAGCTGGTGGCGTTTCTCCTCGCGGCGCTCCGGCCCCACGAGCGGACGCTGGGGCTCGGCACGGCGTGACCGGCCAGCCGGTCGAGCAGCGATCGTCGATCGCCACCCGGGCGCTGACCCGCGCCGCGGGCACCCGGCTCGTGCCGGGCAATGCGGTTCGCCTGTTGCTGGACGGGCCAGAGGCCTTCCCCGCCATGCTGGATGCCATCGCACGCGCGGAACGATGGCTCCATTTCGAGAACTACATCATCCGCTCCGACGCCACCGGCTGGCGCTTCGCCGAGGCGCTGGCCGACCGGGCCCGCGCGGGGGTGAGCGTGCGGGTCCTGTACGACTGGCTGGGGAGCAAGACGACCAGCCGCAAGCTGTTCCGCCACCTCCGCGCGGCGGGAGCGGATGTCCGGGCATTCGCGCCGCTCCAGCCGTTGAATCTCCTCGCCAACGTCCTGCGAGATCACCGCAAGCTCGTCGTCGCCGACGGCAGGAGGGCCATCGTGGGCGGCCTCTGCATCGGCGGCGAGTGGTCGGGAGATCCCACCAAGGGTGTCCAGCCGTGGCGGGACACCGCCATCGAAGTGGTGGGACCGGCCGCAGCGAGTTTCGACCGGGCGTTCGAGGGCACGTGGGGCCGGGCGGGCGGGACGATTCCCCCTGAGGAGCGAGTCGGCGAGGTGCAGGCGAGTGGGGGCGCCGAAGTCGGCGTGATCGTCGGGGAGCCGCGACGCGCCCGGGTGCTGCGAGTCACGAGCCTTCTCGCCGCGGGGGCGACGGACCGGTTGTGGATCACCGATGCCTATCTCCTCGCCCCCCGGGCGCTGTTCCAGGGGCTCCTCGACGCCGCACGCGAGGGCGTGGATGTGCGGCTGCTGCTCCCGGGCTCGAGCGACGTCCCGCTGATCCGGAACCTCACACGCATCGGGTATCGCGAGCTGCTCAGGGCAGGCGTGCGCATCTACGAGTGGGAAGGCGCGATGCTGCACGCGAAGACCATCGTCGCCGACGGCCGCTGGTGCCGAATCGGCTCCAGCAACCTGAACGGATCGAGCCTCTTCGGGAACTACGAGCTTGATGCGCTGGTCGACAATCCGGCCTTGGCCGCCGAGCTCGAGGCGCAGTTCCGCCGCGATATTGCCCGGAGCGCGGAAGTCGAGCGCCGCCCCGCCCGGGGGCCGCGGCGCCTTCAACGGGTGCTGCCAGCCGGCCTCGGCTGGGAACCGCCGGAGGTGCCGCCCGGTCCGCACCACCGGCGCTTCCGCGAGCGCCGTGGACGGACGGTGCTGGCGCTGAGGATCCTCGCGAGCGGCGCCCGCCGCTCGATTTTCGCCCCGGTCGCCATCATTCTCGGCGTCCTCGGCCTTCTCTTCGCCTTCCTCCCACGCATCATGGCCATGGGCGTGGCCGCGATCTGCGCCTGGCTCGCTATCGGGGCAGCGATGGAAGCCTTCCGCGGCCGGACCTGACCCGTGACCCGCCACCCCACCCCAGCCGGTCAACGCTTTTGAGGGGCCCCGCGTATTCCTTCGGTAACTGATGCCGAGCTGGCAGGACGTGCTGCCCGGGGGGACGGTGAGGCCTTCGGTCAGCTCGTCGAGCGCCACGCCCTGGTCGCCCGGCGCATCGCCCGGGCGGCCCTGTTCAATCCTCACGATGCCGACGATGCGGTCCAGGATGCGACGTTCTCGGCGTGGCGGCATCTGGAACAGTACGACCCGGCGCGCCCCTTCGCGCCGTGGTTCCTGCGAATCGTGGTGAACGCTGCGGCGGACCTGCGCCGGCGGCGCGCCGTGCGCCGGGCCGACCAGGTGCCCGAGGTGATTCCGGATCCCGGCCCGTCACCCGAGTTGAGCACCGATCGGGCCCTCCTCAGGGAGCGGCTCGACGTGGCGCTGAGGACGCTGCCTGAGCGGCATCGGATCGCCGTGGTGATGCACGACGCCGAAGGGTTCGGGCACGCGGAGATCGCCGGGATGCTGGGGGTGCCGGAAGGCACCATCCGGTCAGACGTATTCCACGCCCGCCGCGCCCTCCGGGCCGCGCTGGGAGCATCGGAGGGAGAGACATGACCTACGAGACCAACGAGTTCTTCTCCGGGCGGGACGACGCCCTGGGCGCCGAGCTCAGGGCCCACCTCTCCTCACCGGACGACGTCAGCTTCGCGGCCCGGATGCACGTGTTGGCCGTGGCAGCCGCGCGGGAGACAGCTTGGGACGTGCTCACCCGCTGGGCCGTGCCCGGACTCGCCGCCGCGGCGTTGCTGATTCTTGTGGTGGGCGCGTGGCTCGGCGCCGGGACCGGCGGAGATCAGGCGGCCACGGCGGGCCAGCCGTCGCCAGCCGACGCGCTGGTCGAGCTCGCCGGTGATTACACCGCGCCCGGTGGCGACGTAGTTCTCGCCTCCCTTGCGGAGTAACGGAATGTCCGACCAGGAGCGTATTGTGTGACCAAATCGACCCGGAGTGCGACCCTGCTCCTCCTCGCCGCCTTTCTCCTCGGGGGAGTGGCCGGGGCTGCGGTGCATGCCACCATCGAGCGCCGACCGGCGCCCCGCGAGGGGCGTGGGCCGGGCCGAGGGGATTTCCTCGCCCGGCTGACGGACGATCTGAAGCTCACGGCGGAGCAGCACGACAGCATCCGTGTGGTGCTCGACCACTACCATCCCCGCATGGATTCGGTGTGGGAGAGCATCCGGCCGCGCTTTGAAACTTTGCGGGGAGAGCTTCGTTCGGAGATTCGCACTTATCTGACACCCGACCAGCAACGCCAGTTCGACGAACTGCTCCAGCGCCGGGACGCTGAGCGCCGTCGCAGGGATACGACGCATGCGCCTCGCTAGCCTTCTCACCGCCTCCGTGCTCCTGCCCGGCCTCGTGGCCGCGCAGGAGCCGACCACCGCCTCCGTCACCCTGGAGGAAGCCCTGCGGCGGGCGGAGCTGGTTCAACCGGCGATCATTCAGGCGCGCGGCGCATCTTCTGACGCCTCGGCGCAGTACCGGACCGCCTGGGGCTCGTTCCTGCCCGATATCAACGCCAACTCCTCGTATGGATCGAGCTTCTCGGAGGGCACGCGAACGGATCCGGTCACCGGAGAGCTCAGGGCCGCGAACACGCAGTCCAAGAGCGTGTCGATGAACCTGAGCGCCAACATCGATCTGTTTACCGGGTTTCGTCGCGGCGCCGATCTCCGCGCCGCCCGCGCCCAGGAAGACGCCGCCGACGCGGGCCTCGTCGACGCCCGGTTCCAGGTGGCCCTCACGACGAAGCAGCAGTTCTTCGCCGCCCTCGCCGCCGCGGAGCTGGTCCGGGTGCGCGACGCCAGCGTGCGGCGCGCCCAGGAGCAGCTGAACGTCTCGGTGAACAAGCTGCGGAGCGGGACCGCGACGCGGTCGGATTCGCTGCGCTCGCTCGTGACACTCGGGAGCGCGCAACTCGACCTGCTGAACGCGCGCACGGCGCTCGCCACGACCGAGGCCGCGCTCGGACGGCAGATCGGCGTTGCCAGCCGGGTCGCGGCCGTCCGGGACACCACCATTCTCCGGGTCTCCGTCGCACCGGACACCGCCGCGCTCCGGGTCGAGGCGGAAGCTGCCTCGCCGGTCGTGCGGAGTGCGGACGCCCGGGCGAAAGCCGCGGATGCCAGCCTCTCCGCGGCCAAGTCCGTATACTGGCCGGCGCTGAATCTCTCCGGCCGCTATGGGTATAGCGGAAGCGACGCCCAGGATTACGACCTGCTCAACAGCCGGAACCTGAGCCTCGCGCTCAGCTGGCCGCTGTTCAACGGGTTCGCGCGGGAACAGACCGTCGTCAATCGCTCCACCGCGCTGGAGAACGCACGGGCGGACGCGGCCGATGCCCGGCGCCAGGTGTCGGCCGAGCTGACGCAGCGATTCGCCCAACTGGATGCGGCGCGGGCGCAGATCGACATCGCGACCACCAGCGTGTCCGCGGCGGAGGAAGACCTCCGAGTGAATCAGGAACGGTACCGGCTCGGCGCGGCGACGATCGTGGACGTGCTGTCCTCGCAGGAGGCGCTGTCCCAGGCCGAGGTGGACGTGGTGCAGGCCTGGTTCGACTATCTGGTGGCCAAGGCCCAGATCGAGGCACTTATCGGGAGGTCCCTGTGAGCACCGCGCTCCGCAACACCGACGAACGCATGGCCATGCTGCCGCCCGATGTCCCGCGGGACGCGATGATCGTAACCCGCGCCCTCACGCGCGAGTACGACATGGGCGGCGAGGTCGTCCGGGCCCTGCGCGGCGTGGACGTCACGATCCGGCGCAATGAGTTCGTGGCGGTCATGGGCCCGTCGGGCTCCGGCAAGTCGACGCTCATGAACGTCATCGGATGCCTCGACAGCCCCACGAGCGGCGAGTACTGGCTCAACGGGCACCGCGTCTCCGAACTGGGGGACAACGAGCTGGCCAGGATCCGCAACAAGGAAATCGGATTCGTCTTCCAGACGTTCAACCTGCTGCCCCGTGCGACCGCGCTGCATAACGTCGAGCTCCCGCTGGTGTACGGCGGAGTCGGCGCCAAGGAGCGGCGGGAGCGCGCCGAGGACGCCCTGCGCCGCGTGGGCCTGGCCGACCGAGTCGCTCACCGGCCGAACGAGCTGTCGGGCGGCCAGCGCCAGCGCGTGGCGATCGCGCGCGCGCTGGTGAACCGGCCCAGCATCCTCCTTGCCGACGAACCGACCGGCAACCTCGACTCGGCCACGAGCACCGAGATCATGGCCCTCTTCGAGGAGCTCTTTCGCGAGGGCCAGACGATCGTGCTGGTCACCCATGAACACGACATCGCCGCACACGCCGCGCGCCAGGTCCATCTCATGGACGGCCGCGTCGAGTCGGATTTCCTGACGGAGAAGACCAAGTAATGCGGAATCGAATGCTGTTCCTGGCGATCCTGGCGGTCGCAGGCTGCAAGAAGGACGCACCGCCGCTCGTGTACCAGGCAGTGCCGGTGGAGCATCGTGACATCGTCGTCTCGGCCCAGGCCGCCGGCGCCATCCAGCCCGATACGACCGTCGAGGTGAAGTCGAAGGCCTCGGGCGAGATCCTCCAGATGCTCGTCGAGACCGGCCAGACGGTCGCGCGCGGCTCGCTAATGGTCCGGGTGGATCCCCGCACGCCGAAGAACACCGTGGCGCAGGCGGAGGCGGAGCTCGAGGTCGCGCGCGCACAGCAGACAAACGCGACGGCGCAGCGTCAGCGTGCCGACGAGCTCTTCAAGTCGCAGTCGATCACCCAGACCGAGCACGAGCAGGCCATTCTCGACTACGCGAATGCGAAGGCGGCGGTCATCCGGGCGCAGGTGGCCCTGGAGAACGCCCGCATCCGGCTCGAAGACACGGATGTCCGCGCGCCCATCACCGGCACGATCATCGAGAAGAGCGTCGAGCGCGGCCAGGTGATCTCCTCGCCCACCAGCGACGTGGGCGGTGGCACCGTGCTCCTCAAGATGGCGGACCTCAACCTCGTCCAGGTCCGGACGCTGGTGGACGAGACGGATATCGGGAAGATCCGGTCCGGGCTTCGCGCCACGGTGACGGTGGACGCGTATCCGAACTCGCCGTTCGAGGGGACGGTCCTCAAGATCGAGCCCCAGGCGGAGACCCTGCAGAACGTCACCATGTTCCCCGTGCTGGTCCGGATCGAGAATCGCGACGGCCGGCTCAAGCCCGGCATGAACACCGAGGTCGAGATCCACGTCGGGCGCCGGGACAGCGTGCTCGCGATCCCGAACGCGTCGCTGCGCACCCAGCGTGACGTCGGCTCCGCCGCCCAGGTGCTTGGCCTCGATTCGCAGGCGGTCCGGCAGCAGCTCGCCCGGGCCGACAGCGCCGGGCCGGATACGACCCGGAGCCGCACCTCCCTCGCCGGGGCGGCCCCCGTCGATACTTCCAAACAGGCCGCCAAGGCCGGCAACACCCTCACCCTGCCCGATGGGCGTCAGATCGCGCTGCCCGAAGGGGTGACCGAAGCGCAGGTTCGCGCGGTGATGCAGAAGCGGATGAGCGGCCAGGAGCCGACGGCGGCCGAGCGCGCGATGATGCGGAAGGTGTTCCAGGGGATGGGCGGCAACCGGCCGGGCGGGCGGCCGACCCAGGGGGCACCGACTATCAGTTCGGCGGCAGTTACATCGTCTTCGCCATGCGCAACGGGCAGCCGATGCCGGTGCGGGTGCGGACCGGGCTCACCGACCTCGACTACAGCGAGGTGGTGAGCGGCCTGACCGACAAGGACTCCGTGCTGGTCCTGCCGAGCGCGAGCCTGGTGCAATCTCAGCAGGAGTTCAAGGAACGGATCGGCAACATTACCGGCGGGGGTGGGCTGCCCGGCGTGCGACAGGGCCCGACCCAGTCGTCCCCCAGCACCGGAGGAGGTCGCTAGGCATGATGCTCGGGGAAACGGTCGCGGTCGCCTTCCAGTCGATTCGCGCCAACAAGCTCCGCTCCGCGCTGACGATGCTCGGCATCGTCATCGGCGTGGCCGCGGTCATCGCCATGGTGGCGCTGGGTACGGGCGCCCAGAAGGCCATCGAGGAGCGGATCGCCGCGCTCGGCGCCAACCTGCTGACCGTGTTTCCCGGGCAGTCCTTCATGCGCGGGGTGGCGTCCAACGTCCGGGTCAGCCTGACGACCGACGATTACGAGGCCCTCAAGCGGGACGCGAAGCTCGTCTCCGCCGTCGTGCCGGAAATGCGATCGTCCGTGCAAATCAAGTTCGGAAACCAGAACATCAATGCGGACATCGTCGGCACGACCGCCAACTATGACGAGGTCCGGAATTACACCCTCCCCTATGGCCGGATGTTCTCCGAGGGCGACGACGAGGCCCGCCAGCGCTATGCGGTGCTCGGATTCGAAGTACCCGAAATGCTGGGCGGCAATCCTGCGGCGATGATTCATCAGACGATTCTCATTCGCGGCATTCCGTTTGAAATTATCGGCGTCCTCAGCCGGAAGGGCTCCCAGGGCTTCCAGAATCCTGATGAGCAGATTCTCATCCCGCTCGAGACGGCACGGTACCGCGTGTTCGGCAGCGACCGGCTCCGCTCGCTGACCGTGCAGGTAGCCGAGGGCGTGCCGATCGAACGCGGAATGGTGGACCTCGAGGGCGTCCTTCGGCGGGAGCACCATATCCGCCCGGGCGCGGATAACGATTTCCAGATCCGGAACCAGCAGGAAATCCTCGCCACCCAGCAACAGGCGACCCAGGTCTTCACCGCCCTGCTCGCCAGCATCGCCGGCGTGAGCCTGCTCGTGGGCGGGATCGGCATCATGAACATCATGCTGGTGTCGGTCACGGAGCGGACCAAGGAGATCGGCGTCCGCAAGGCGCTCGGAGCCACGCGCACGAACATCCTGACCCAGTTCCTCATCGAGGCGATGGTGTTGTGCCTGGTGGGCGGCGCGCTCGGCATCGCGTTGGGAACCGGGGCCGCGACCGCCCTCTCGCGGCTGGCGGGATGGAACACGTTGATCTCCCCGATGGCGATACTGATTGCGTTCGTGTTCAGCGCCGCCGTCGGGCTCTTCTTCGGCATCTGGCCGGCGCGGCGGGCGGCGAGCCTCGACCCGATCGTGGCACTCCGCTATGAGTAGGTCCTGCTTCGGACTGCTCCTTCTCGCAGGAGTCGCCTGCGCCCCCGCCGCCGCTCCGCACCAGGGGCCGGGCGGGATGCCGTACCCCGGCGCTTCGGGCCCGCCGGTGTACCTGCAGGTGCCCGGCATTCCCGGGATCGAAGGCTTCAGCAGCGCGGTCAAGTCGGGGCTGGTCGTCTACCTGGCCGGCCAGGTGGCCCTCGACAGCCTGGGCAACGTCGTCGGCGGCACGGACCGGGTCGCGCAGCTCCGGCAGGCGCTCGCCAATGCCGCGGGCGTCGTCCGCTACGCGCGGGGCGTTCCGGCGGACCTGGTCGCGCTGACGGTGTATTGCGTGGGGTGCCAGGCGGACGACTTCCACGCCCTCCAAGGCGAGATCGCCGCAAGCTTCCCGGATTCGACCCGACCGGCCCTGACCATGCTCGGCATCGCGGCATTGCCCGAGCCGAGCCTCCTGGTCGCGGTCAGCGGCGTCGCGATTCTCCGCGGAGAAATTCCGGATCGGATGCGGGACAACGGAGCGGCGGGACAGCGGGACAGCGGGTCGGCGGGCCGGTAGGATCGGTGGAATAGCTGAAGGGCGGAGCGCTGAAACCTTTCACCGTTCCGCCCGTTTGTGTTCTGACTGACCTGCTGTCCCCCTGACCCAGTGACTCGCTACCTTTCGCCCCATGCTCATTCCCCTTTCGCTCCTTCTCCAGTCACAGGCCGCCGCCCCACCCCCCACCATCACCATTCCGCGAGTCGAGGCCGCCATCGAGGTCGATGGCATTCTCGACGAGCCGGTGTGGGAGCAGGCGACCCGCCTCACCGACTTCCACCAGTTCCGGCCGGCGGATGGGCGGCCGGCCGTGGAGGAGACGGAGGTACGGGTCTGGTACTCGCCGAACGCGATCTATTTCGGCATCATCGCGCATGACCGGGACCCGGGCTCCGTTCGCGCGACGAATGCCGACCGCGACAACATCGGCGGGGAGGATCGTGTCGTCATCTTCCTCGATACCTTCAACGATCATCGGCGGGCCTATTTCTTCGGCGTGAACCCCTTCGGGGTCCAGGCCGACGGTGTGCGGAGCGAGACCGGCGCGAACGCCAGCAACATCTTTGGCGGCACCGAAGACGAGAGCCCCGACTACGTGTTCGACTCGAAGGGGCGCCTCACCAGCGAGGGGTATGTCATCGAGGTTCGCGTTCCATTCAAGAGCCTCCGGTACGCCGGCGGGGACGTGAAGCAGTGGGGATTGAACTTCTCCCGGATCACCCAACGGACGGGCTTCGAGGACACCTGGACCGATGTGCGCCGCGCGGGCACCAGCTTCCTGGCCCAATCCGGTGTCATAGACGGACTGACGGGGCTCTCCGCGGGGATGGTGACGGAAGTGCAGCCGTTCGTGACCGCCACGGCGAACGGCAGCCGGGACGCCACGACCGGGACCTTCTCCCGTGAGGACGTCGATCCGAGCTTCGGAGCCAACTTCCGCCTCGGCCTCACGAACCTGACGCTCGACGGCACCATCAACCCCGACTTCAGCCAGGTGGAGTCGGACGTGGGGCTCGTCACGGTGAACGAGCGCTTCGCGCTCTTCCTCCCGGAGAAGCGCCCGTTCTTCCTCGAGGGAATCGAGCTCTTCGCGACCCCCAACCAGCTGGTGTATACGCGCCGGGTGGTCAATCCGATCGCCGGGGGCAAATTCACCGGAAAGTTCGGCCACACCGGCGTCGCCTACCTGGCCGCGGTGGACGAAACGGGCCGGACGGACGACGCATTGTTCAATCTCGTTCGAGTGCGGCAGGACATCGGAAAGAACAGCCTCGCCGGCGTGACCTACACCGACCGCGCGGAAGGATCCGCCTATAACAGGGTCCTCGAGGGCGACACCCGGGTGTTCTTCGCGAAGATCCACTACGTCGAGGTGCAGTACGGCCAGTCGTGGACCGATAACAACGATGGCCTCGGCCAGCGATCCGATCCGATCTGGAAGGTCGAAATCGATCGCACCGGGCGGGCCTGGGGATTCAATTACCGAATCGACGGCATCGGCGACCATTTCAATGCGGGCTCGGGATTCGTGCCCCGCACCGGGGTCGTGACGGCCCACATCTTCAACCGTTTCACCTGGTACGGCGATACCGGCGCCATGCTCGAGAACTTCACCACGTTCTTCGGGCCGCGCTGGATCTACCACTACGAGGATTTCGGCTCCGATGCCCCGATCGAGGGCGGCGGAGATGCCACCTTTCAGTTTCAGCTTCGCGGTGGATGGGAGCTGAGCGCCCAGGCGCATCACGACTTCGTCAGGTTCGACCCGGCATTCTACAGCGGCATCGAGACATCTCCCGGCGTGTCATACATTCCGCCGGGCGAACTGACCGGCCTCTGGCGAGGACAACTCTCGGCCGAGACGCCGACGTTTCAGTCGTTCGATGCCTCCGTTGATTTCGAATTCGGGGAAGTTCCGCTGTTCGCCGAGGCCTCGGAGGGCCATGGAGTATCAATCGAGGCCGGCCTGAGCGTGCGGCCGGCGGCTTCGATCCGGATCGAGGGCAGCCTGGCCTGGCTGCGGCTCGACCGGGCCAGCGACGGTTCGGAGTTCGCCACGACGACCATCCCGCGGTTCAAGATCGAGTACCAGCCGACCCGCGCGCTCTTCTTCCGGGTCGTGACCGAGTATCGGAGCGAGAGCCGCGCCGCTCTCCGGGATCCGACGACAGGCGATATTCTGCTCGAGGACGGCGCCCCTTCCACGGTCCAGGCAAACGATGGACTCCGGACCGACTGGCTGGCGTCCTACGAGCCCTCGCCGGGGACGGTGGCGTTCTTCGGGTATGGGTCGACGATGACGACGGACAGCTCCTTCGATTTTGCGAACCTGGAGCGCCAGAACGACGGGTTCTTCGTGAAGCTGGCGTACTTGTTCAGGAAGTAGGCGGGGCAGCGGGTCAGCGGGTCGAAGCGGGGAAGCGGGGCGGCGGGTCGGCGGGGCGGCGGGTCGGCAGGCCTGAATGTGGCATCAGGAACCAATTGAACACCGGGTGTGTTGGCTTGATATCCTGACCTTTCCGGCATGGAGAGTCCCATGGGTGTCGAGGCATCTCCTTCCCCGCTTCCCCGCGTCCCCGCCCCACCGCAGTCAAGCGCCATCACGGCGTGGTGCGCCTCGCCCACTGGCTCAACGCGATCACCCTCACCGGGATGATCGCCAGTGGACTGCAGATCTACAAAGCCTACGCTCACTTCGGGCCCCGCGGCGGTCCCTACCTCCAGCCGAACCCGCTCGACGGCAGGGCGATTCCCGAATGGGCCCGCCTGGGAGGGTGGCTCGCCGGCGGGCTCAACTGGCATTTCGCACTGGCGTGGCCGTTCGTCCTGACCGGCCTGATGTATCTCGGATTTCTCGCGTGGTCGGGGGAATGGCGCGCCCTGCTGTTCCGCCCGCGCGACGTCGCGCCTGCCGTCCAGATGCAGCTCTACTACCTCCGCCTCCGCAAGGACCACCCCCCGCAGGGCAAGCACAACGCACTCCAGAAGGGGGCCTATTCATTCATCGTGGCGCTGGGCGCGATCTCCGCCCTGTCCGGCTTCGCCGTCTACAAGCCGGTTCAACTGGCCTGGCTCACCGCCCTCTTCGGCGGGTACGAACTGGCCCGCTACTGGCACTTCGTCGCGGTCTGGCTGTTCATCGGCTTCACGGCCCTGCACGTGGCCCTCGTGCTGCTGGTGGATCCCGCCTCGCTGCGCGCCATCATCACCGGGTGGTATCGCGGGAGGTTCCCGAGCCATGACTGATCCCCTGCTCTCCCGACGGGCGTTCCTCCGCGCCGGCGCCGCCCTCGCCCCGCTCGGGCTCGCCGCCTGCGGATGGGACGGCGGGCGCGGACTCCGCCCCGCCCTCACCGGCATTTCCCGCGTAAACGACTGGGTGGGTGAGCGGCTGATTTCCCACTCGCGCCTCGCGCGCGAATATCCGATCAGCGAGCGGAATCCCAACCTACCCTCGTACTTCATCAGCGACCGGACCCCTGTCCTCGCCGATCCGTCGGCGTGGGCGCTCAACGTGGCGGGCGCCGTCCGGAAGCCGATGCGCCTGACACTCGAGCAGCTCAAGGGCCTCCCCCGGCTCACCTATACCGTCAAGCACCACTGCGTGGAAGGATGGACCGCCATCGCGACCTGGACCGGCGTCCCGCTCACGGCGGTGGCCGCGCTCGTGGAACCCACTGCCGATGCGCAGTTCCTGCGCTTCGACTCGTTCGATCAGGACTACTACAACGGATGGGACCTGACCAGCGCGATGCATCCGCAGACCATCCTCGCGTACGCGTACAATGACCGGCCGCTGAGGCCCGATCACGGGGCGCCGGTGAGGCTCTATTCCCCGATCAAGATCGGCTACAAGATGACGAAGTACCTCACGGCGGTGACCTTCACCCGGTCCAGGCCCGGCGGCTACTGGGAGGACAAGGGCTACCCCTGGCTCGCCGGGGTGTAAGCGGGTCAGCGGGTCGGAAATGGGTCGCAAATCCGCTAGGTTCCAATCCCCCATCGGCGTCCCCCCACGGAGGCTCCGTGCGTCGCACGCAATTCCTCGGCACCGGGTTCTCGGTGCCCGACCGGGTCGTGACCAACGATGACCTCGCGAAGCTCATGGACACGTCCGATGAGTGGATCCAGGAGCGCACGGGGATTCGGGAGCGCCGCTGGGTCAGGGAGGGGCAGACCAGCGTCGACCTGGCTTTGCCGGCGGCCCGCCAGGCGATCGAGGCCGCCGGCCTCACGCCCGGCGACATCGACGCCATCGTATTCGCGACCTCCACACCCGACCACTTCTGCCCCGGCAACGGGGTGTACCTGCAACGCGCGCTCGGCGCGGGGGACATCCCCGCGCTCGATGTCCGCAACCAGTGCGCCGGGTTCGTGTACGGCCTCTCCGTGGCGGACGGGTGGATCCGGTCCGGGCAGTACAACCGCGTGCTGCTGGTGGGAGAGGAGATTCAGTCCACCGGAATGGACCTGTCCACGGAGGGCCGGTATACGGCGGTGATCTTCGCGGATGGCGCGGGGGCCGTGGTGCTCGGCGCCTCGGATGTCGATGACGGCCGGGGGATTCTCGGCTTCGATCTGCACACGGACGGAGACTACGCCGAGAAACTCTGGGTGGACAGCCCGGGCTCGATGTACCACCCGCGCATCTCGGCGCAGCATCTTGCGGAAGGACGCCAGTGGCTCCAGATGGACGGGAGAGAGGTCTTCCGGCATGCGGTGGTCAAGATGCCCAAGTCGGCCAAGGCCGTTCTCGAGAGACTCGGGCTCACGTTCGCCGATGTCTCCCTCTTCATTCCCCATCAGGCCAACCTCCGCATCTCCGAAGCAATCCAGAAGTCGCTTGGCCTCCGGGAAGACCAGGTCTACAACAACATCACGACCTATGGCAATACCACCTCCGCGACCATTCCGATCGCGCTCGACGAATGCGTCCGGAGCGGGCGGCTTAAACGGGGCGACCTCCTCGTGCTGACCGCGTTCGGCTCGGGATTCATGTGGGGGAGTTGTGTGGTACGATGGTAGGATGGGCAGATCGGCAGATGGGCAGATGGGCCGAAGGTGGTGACCGCCGTTCACTTGTCCGACTGATCTGAAACCGATCGGGCGGATGTTTCGTACTGCAACACGTCACCCTGATCCGAGGATCCAATGGGACTGCTCTACCTGATCGTGTCCATCGCCGCGGCGGTGGCCGGTTTTTATATCGCCCGCACCTTCGTACGCCGCCGGCTGCGCTTCGTGGACGCGATCTACTCGCCCGCGGCGCCGTTCATCGCCGGAGCCGTCGCGGCGGTGATCGCGTGGCCCGCGGCGCTCCTGCCGCTCGTGACCGGGGGCACGGCCGCGGTGTTCGGGATCGGCGCCGGCCTGGGCACCGCGAGCGGCGTCAAGGCGCTGCGGAGCGGCCAGTCGAGCTAGGAGCGGGGCGCGGGTATATTCGGGCCATGGCGACCGTCAATTGCGTCCGCTGCGGACAGGCCCGCGACCAGATGGCCTTCCGCCCCTTTCAGAACGAACTCGGCCTCAGAGCCTTCGAGCAGATCTGCGCCGTGTGCTGGAGTGAATGGCTGAAGTATCAGCAACAGCTCATCAACCATTACGGCCTGGATCTGCGAAGCCCTGAGGCCAGGCAGTTTCTCTACGGACAAATGGAGACCTTTCTCTTCTCCCCTGCCCCTCCCGCGTAGTTCTGCCTTCCCCTTCGCGCAGCCGCCGCCGGACAGCCTTCCGCTTACCGCGCTTCGTCCTGTAGCCAGAGATGGCACGCGGCGTATCCGCGCCAGGGACGCCATCGCTCCGCTTCGGCGCGGAGCGTACGCTCGCTCGGCGAGCCGGCGGACCGCTGCAGGCCGGGGTCCGAAGCGGGAAACGCGTCCGGCCAGTGAAGCCCGCGCATCACGATCATCGTCGCAATCCGATCCTCGATTCCGCCGATCTCCCTCAGCGCCCGGCGGGTCGTGGACACGTCGCTCCCGAACTGCATCCGCAGTGTGCCGTCCGCGAGGGCTCGCGCCACCGCTGTGACGGCCTCGGCGAAGCGCGGCGGAAGGCCAAGATTCGCCAGCCGCGCTGGGCCCGCCTCAGCGATCCGTTCCGCATCCGGCGCCACGTGCGTGAGTTCTGGGATCCCCGTGTCGAGAGGCTGCCCGAGTGCCGTCACGACCCGCCCTGCCAGGGCGTCGCCCGCGGCCTCGCCCGACGCGGCCTCCCGGAGCAGGATGCGGAGGGCGGCGTCGAAGCCGTCGAGCGCGCCGGGCAGGCGAACGCCCGGACGGCGCCGGACAAGGTCTCCGAGTCCACCCTGCTCGAGATGGGCATCGACCACCGTCGGCTCGGCGTCGAGGTCGAAGAGTTGCCGGAGCCGGGCGAGGAGCGGCATGAGGACGGGGAGCAGCGAGGCGGAGACGCAGGCGTTGAGGTGAGTGCGATGGTCGGGCCGGTTGCCCTCGCCATCCGACCCGGCATCCTCGACCAGAATCACCCCGATCCTTCCGTCGACGGAGACGGTCCGCGCATAGCGACCGCCCTGGATCACCTCCGCGCCCGGCAGGATGTCGCGCCCGAGCAATGTTGTCAGCGCATTCCAGGCGAGCGGAGGACGGTAGGCGAGCGTCAGCGGCACGACATCGCTTGACGCTGCGGGGCCCAACGGCATTTCGCTCCGACGGCCACCGCGCGCCGGCCCTGGCCGCCGGAGGGCACCCGGGCTCAGACGGTACCGCTCCCGGAACACGGAATTGAAGCGGCGGAGGCTCTGGAATCCGCTCGCGAAGGCGATGCGCGTCACCGAGAGGGAGGTGTCCGCGAGCAGGCGCTTGGCGAACAGCAGGCGGTGAGTCTGCGCCAGCTCGATCGGCGAGACGCCGATCTCCCGCTCAAGCGCGCGGCGCAGGTGCCGCTCGCTCACGCCGAGCTCGTCCGCCAGCTCCGCGACCGTGTGACCATTGAGCGCGCCGGCGCCGATGCGGTCGGCCGCGACGCGCGCGAGCCGGGGAACGGCATCCATCGGCGCCCGCCCCGGGGCCAGTTCGGGCCGGCAGCGGAGACAGGGCCGGAAGCCGGCACGCTCGGCGGAGGCCGCAGACTCGAAGAACCGCCGGCGCTCGGTATAGGACACCCGCGCCGGGCAGGTTGGCCGGCAATACACCCGCGTGGACGTGATGCCCACGTAAAAGATGCCGTCGAACCGCGGGTCGCGCGCATTGAGCGCGCGCTCGCAGATCTCGGCGGGTGGCAGCGGCGGCCGGGCGAATGCGTGGGTCATCCTGACAATCTATGCTGCGCGACGAGGCGGGGGCTAGCCGGAATCGGACGCCGAATTCGGAGGCCCGGCGCCCCGTTCTTCGCGCACGGAGCGGGGATTGGAGGTCCGGATTCGGCAAGCACCCGGATGTGTCGGCCCCTATGGTGACGCACAATCGCACACCATCAGGAGGATCCGATGCGACGATTTACCGGTGCCGCCCTGCTCGCCGTGCTGGCC
Source organism: uncultured Gemmatimonadales bacterium (assembly GCA_963817575.1). Taxonomy (GTDB): domain Bacteria; phylum Gemmatimonadota; class Gemmatimonadetes; order Gemmatimonadales; family GWC2-71-9; genus DASTCF01. The sequence goes on along the minus strand of CAWFOY010000013.1, from coordinate 178,581 downwards.
GGCTGCAGCAGCGAAACGCAGGTCACCCAGCCAGTGGAGGTGAGCGCTCAACTGGTCCAGCTGCCACAGTACGCGGTCACGATGTACACCGCGTCTCTCGGTGGCACTCTGAGCAGGGGCATGGCGATCAACGATGGGGGCCTGGTGGCTGGCTGGTCCAACAAGGCGGATGGGACCCGGCACGCTGCCCTGTGGCAGGATGGAGTAATAACCGACCTTCTCACGCTGGGCGGACCGAACAGCACCGTGCCATGGCCGGGGCTCAACAACGATGGCATGGTGGTCGGCATCTCCCAAACCAACCTGATAGATCCGTTGAACGAAGACTGGAGCTGTGAGGCGGGGGCCTTCCTGCCAGGAGGGCTGACGAACCTCATCTGTCGCGGGTTCGTGTGGGAGAACGGTGTGATGCGGGAGCTGCCGACGCTCGGCGGGAATCACAGCTTCGGCGCAGGTGTCAACAACCGGGGTCTGGTGGTCGGGTGGGCGGAGACGCCCGTTCATGATCCGACCTGCTCCCCGCTTACCGCGCAGGTGCTCCAGTTCCGCGCGGCCATCTGGGACCCGAAGGATGGGAGCAACGGCAAGATCAAGGTGCGGGAGCTCGCCCCGTTCGGCGGCGACTCGACCTCCGCCGCCACGGCGATCAATGACGACGGCATCGCGGTCGGCATCTCTGGGGATTGCGACCAGGCGGTCGGACGCTTCAGCGCCCGTCATGCCGTGCTCTGGGACAACAACGGCAAGACGATCGAGATCCCCAATCTGGGTGGACTGACCTGGCACACGCCAATGGACATCAATGCCCAGGGCGACGTCGTCGGGTTCTCAAACCCGCCCGGAGAGAACCCGGCGGGCGATTTCATTTCCCACGCCTTCCTGTGGACCTACGGCAGTGCGGCGGCGCTGGATCTGGGCGCGCTTCCCGGGGACGCCTTCAGCGAGGCCTTCGCCATCAATGCACATGGACAGGTGGTCGGTGTGTCGTTCGGGGGGACCAGCGGGAGTCGTGCCTTTCTCTATCAGGACGGCGTGATGGTGGACTTCAACACGCTGGTGGGACCTGGGAATCTCGACGTCTTCCAGTCAGCTCAGGACATCAACGACGCCGGGCAGGTCACGGGAAGGGTACGTGACCACGTGACAGGGAGGACGTACATGTTCGTGGCCACTCCGATTTCGAACAACCCGTAGCAGTGAAGGGCTTGGTGCAGTCGTCGGCCGTCGTCTCCGCGAGGCAGGCTCTCGCGGCGGCGGCGGGCCGCCGGCTCCCCGACTAGTTCCCGACCTTCCCCTCCAGCGTCATCCGCTTCCGCTGGCGCATGATCTCGAGCCTGGCGCTTTCTCCCGGACCGTAGCTCCCCAAGATCCGCAACAGGTGGCCGGGATCGGTCGGCTTCCGCCCGTCGACCGACAGGACCACGTCGCCGGCCTTGAGGCCGAGCGGCGCGGGGTCGCCGACATCGACCACGAGCACACCCTCGGACGTTCCGAAGTAGCTCCCGAGCCGCGGATTCAGGGGGGCGAGCTCCAGATGCTGCATTATCGGACCGGCCATCATCGGCGGCAGGCGCGTTTCCGCGAGCGGGGCCATGCTCCGTGCCATTTCGCTCCGCCTGATGGCAAGCTCGAGTGCGCGATCGTCCGGCATCCGCCCCACGAAGTACTCCTCCCCCGACGGCATCACCCGGATCTTGTAGCCGCCGTCCGGCGTCGTGATCACCGCCAGGTTGTCGGGCTCGGCGGCCGTGACCACGGTCGTGCGCTTCTTGTCCTTGCCGCGACGGTACTCGACCGGCACCGTGTCGTTCGGTCCCAGCCGGGCGACGAGCTCCACGAGTCGCATGCCTGGGTGCAGGACCCGGGGGCGCATCTCGCCCGGCTCCGCACGTTCGGGCTGCCCCACGCCGAGCGGCGTGCGGTTAAACCGGACGATGATGTCGCCTCCGCGGAGACCTGCCTTGGCCGCCGGTCCGTTCGGCGTGACCCCATCCAGGAAGGCGCCGATCGAATCGGTCTCGCGGGGCCGGGTATTGACGATGACGCCGAGTCGGACGCGCCGGGCCGCGAAGGCCTGCACGAATGCCGGCTGAATGGAATCCTGGAGGAGGAACATCCGCCGCGAGAGCGAGTCGCCCATCCACTGAAGCGAGTCCACGACGATCGTGAGTGATTCCGCCCGGGACGCGGGGGGGCGTCGGGGCTTGGGTGTGTCCTGCGCCGCACCGACGGCGGAAGCTCCCGTCAGGAGCGCCAGGACAGCGAACAGCGGGCGCCGGGCGGACATCAGAGCCCCACCTGTTCGGCGCGGGTCACGTGCACGTCGACCAGCGCATCCATCAGGCCCACGCGCTCCCGCCACAGGCCGAGCAGTTCGGCTTCTGCGGCAGGCGTCCCGCCGGACTGCGCCGCCGAAAGCCTGCGGTCGAGGTCCGCGATGCGATCCTCCAGCGACGCGGCCACCCGGGCCGTGTAGGCATCGGTCACTCGCTGGTCGGGCCGGAGGGCCTGGAGCGCCTGCTCGAGGGCCGCCGACTCTGCCATCGTCGCGGTCAGCTGGTCGGACGCACGGGCCACGTCGGGCGTGAGGAGGTCGCGCCCGACGACCATCAGAACCAGCGACGCCGCCAGCGCCATCGCGCCGACTTCGAGCCGCCGCAGCCGGGTCTGGCGCCGATCGCCCCGTACCAGCAGGGCGACCTCCGCGAACCGGTCACGCGGCGGCCGCAGGCCCGGCAGGGCGCGCATACGCGCCACCCGCTGGTGCAGCCGCTCGAGCTCGGCGGCACACGCGGCACACTCCGCGACGTGCAAGCCCGCCTCGGCGGATCCGGGCTCGCTCCCTGCGTCCCGGAGCGCCAGCAACTGATCCATGCGAAGATGCGTCATGCGACTGCCTCCTCCCCGAGCCAGCGGCGGAGCTTCACGTGCGCCCGCGCGAGCTGTGACTTGGAAAAGCTCGGGGTCTTCCCCATCATCGCCGCGATTTCCTCGTGCGTGTAACCCTCGACGTCGTGCAGCCAGACGACCGCGCGGGAGATCTCCGGGAGCCGCTCGAGCGCCGCCTCGAGGTCCATCCGGAGCGGCGTGTCTTCCCTGCGGAAGGCGTGCACCTCATCGTGGAGCTCGTCGGTGTCCCGATACTTGTTCCGGCGGAGCCGCATCAGCGCCTTGCTCGCGGCGACCTGGCGCACCCAGCCCCAGAGCGAGCCTTCGCCCCGGTACTGGCCGATGCTGCGGAAGACCTCAAGGAAGGTTTCCTGCAGAACGTCCTCGGCATCCTCAACCGTGCGGCAGATCCGTCGGGCCACATTGTAGACCGGCGTCTCGAACGACCGATACAACACCTCGAGCGCCGCCGGGTCCCCGGCCCGCACCCGGGCGATTACGGACTCGGCGTCGTCGATGAGGTAGGAATCCACCGCGAGGGCTCTGGGCATAGACGCTGTAAAGATGCGGGGATACGGGGGAAGGTTGCAGGGGGCGGGCGATGGGCAGATGGGCAGATGGGCAGATGGGCAGATGGGCAGATGGGCAGATGGGCAGATGGGCAGATGGGCAGATGGGCAGATGGGCAGATGGGCAGATGGGCAGATGGGCAGATGGGCAGATGGGCAGATGGGCAGATGGGCAGATGGGCAGGCCGATAACATAATGCGCACCAACCTGTTACGGGCACGTAAATCTCACTTCGGAATCCCAAGACCCCCAAACGGCGGCGCTCCGCGCGTGCTTGCTTTAGGACCGACCGCCCATCCGCCCATCTGCCCATCTGTCTACATTTCGCCCATGCCCACCTCCGCCCCCCACCTGTGGCTCCACCATCTGGCCGACGAGGCCGACGCCGCCTTCCTGTACCGCGAGCTGGCCCGGAGCGAACCGGACGACCGGCGCGCCGAGCTGTACCTGAAGCTGGCCCAAGTGGAGGAGCGGCACGTCGGGCTCTGGAGGAAGCTCCTGGAGGACAACGGCCACGAGGTTCCGGAGGTCCGGCCGTCACGGAAGGCCAGGGCGACGGCGTGGCTCGCGAGGCGGGTAGGCCCCAAGATGCTCCTTCCGATGCTGCTCGAAGAGGAAGGGCGCGAGGTCAAGAGCTACCTCCAGCTGTACCAGGACTCCCCCGACGGCGTGGTGGCCCCGACGGCACTCCGGCTCGCGCGCGAATCGAAGGAGCATGCGGACACCCTGGCACACTTGAGCGGCGGCGGAAGCGAGCCGTGGCACAAGACTGGTGCCGGCGGATTCCTCCGGAACGTGGTGTACGGATTCAATGACGGCCTGACGGCGAATTTCGGCCTGGTGGCGGGGATGATCGGCGCGCAGCAGGGATTCACGTCGGTGGGCCACGCGGTCGTGGTAGCCGGATTGGCTGGAATGGCCGCCGACGCCCTCTCGATGGGCTCGTCCGGATTCCTGGCTGCCAAGAGCGAGCGGGAAGTCTACGAGCACGAGATCGCGATGGAGCGGGAGGAAATCCGGCTGATGCCGGAGCTCGAGCGCGAGGAATTGAGCATCCTCTACCAGGCCAAGGGGATTCCCGAGGCCCAGGCCAGCGCCCTCGCAACCCAGGTGATGGCGGATCCAGTGAAGGGACTCGAGGAGAAAGTTCGCGAGGAATTGCGGATCGGTGAGGCGTCCAGCACGCCGCTTCGCGAGGGCTGGGTCACAGGGACCGCCACGGCCTTCGGGGCGTTCATCCCGGTAGCGCCGCTGCTCATCAGCACCGCGCCCTGGGCGATCTGGACGTCCTTCGGCGTGGCGATGCTCTCCCACTTCGGCGTGGGCGCAGCGCGCAGCTTCTTCACCGGCCGCGGCGTGCTCCGCAGCGGCATGGACATGTTTGTCGTCGGACTGGGCGTGGCGGTGATCGGGTATTTCGTGGGAGAATGGATCGTGAAGCTGCTGTAGCGTTTACCCCACCACCAGGCTCACCATCCTCCCCGGCACATAGATCCGCTTCCGCAGTTCCTTCCCGTCGGTGAACCGGCGGACCGTGGTGTCCGACAGGGCGGCGGCCACGATCGCCTCCTCCCCCGCCCCGCGCGGCACCCGCACTTTGCTACGGGTCTTGCCGTTCACCTGCACGGGGATCTCCATCGTGTCCTCGACGGTGAGCCTCGGGTCCCACGCCGGCCAGCTCGCCTCGAACACGGAGGTGCCGTGACCGAGAATCTCCCAGCACTCCTCCGCGAAGTGCGGGGCGAACGGTGCCAGCATCACGATCATTTCCTTCACCAGGTGGCGCTCGCAGCAGTTGCTCTCCCGGACGGCGTTCAGCAGCTCCATCTGCGCCGCGATCGCCGTGTTGTAACTCAGCGACTCCATCGCCTCGGTGACCTTCTTCTTGGTCTGATGCCACTTCACGACCACGGACTGGTGAAGCTCGTTCCCCACCAGCGTCGTCCGCTCACACTGGTCCACCAGGTCCCAGACCTTTTCGAGGAAGCGCCGGGGTCCGCTGATGCCAGAATCCCGGAAGTCTCCGCCCTCCTGGAACGGCCCCAGGAACATCAGGTACAGCCGGAAGGTGTCGGCACCCCATTTCGCGATGTAATCGTCCGGGATGACGACATTGCCCCGCGACTTCGACATCTTGGCCCCATCCTTCACGATGAGGCCATGCGCCCTGAACCGCTTGAACGGCTCCTCGAACGCCAGGTGGCCGAGCTCGTGGAGCGCCATCGCGATGTACCGCGAGTAGAGCAGGTGAAGCACCGCGTGCTCGTTGCCGCCGATGTACATCGTGACCGGGCACCACTTCCGGGTCCGTGCCGCGTCGAATGGCCGGTCGGTGAACTCTGTGCTCGGGTAGCGGAGGTAGTACCACGCCGAGTCCAGGAAGGTGTCGGACACATCGGTCTCGCGGCGGGCCCGCTCTCCGCACCTGGGGCACGGCGTGTAGTACCACTCCTCGTGACGCGCGAGCGGAGACACGCCGCTGTCGTCGGGGCGGAAGTCCGCGATCGGCGGGAGCAGCACCGGGAGGTCTTCCTCGGGCACCGGCACAGGACCGCACGCGTCGCAGTAAATCATCGGAATGGGCGGGCCCCAGTAGCGCTGGCGCGAAATGCACCAGTCGTGGAGCCGGAAGCGGACGACGCCCTTCCCGTGGCTCTCGGCCTCGAGCCAGCGAATGATCTCCGCCTTGCCGTCCACTGCCGGGCGGCCGCTGAACCGACCCGAGTTCACCAGCATGTAGTCTTCGGTGCCGCTCTCGGCCTCCGTCACCGGGGCGGCGGGATCCGTTCCCGCGCGTGCGAGCACGCGGACCACCGGCACCCCGAACTTCGTGGCGAACTCGAGGTCGCGCTCGTCGTGGGCCGGCACGGCCATGATGGCCCCGGTGCCGTATTCCATCAGCACGTAATCCGCGATCCACACGGGAATTCGCTGAGCGGTGGCGGGGTTCACCGCGTACGCGCCGGTGAACACGCCGGTCTTGTCGCGATCGCCGATCCGCCGTGAGACGAGGTCCTTGCCGGCCGCCGCCTGGCGGTAGGCCTCGACAGCCGGGCGCTGCGATTCAGTGACGAGCTGCGCCACGAGCGGGTGCTCGGGCGCCAGCACCATGAAGGTGGCGCCGAAGATGGTGTCGGGCCGGGTCGTGAATACGCGGATCGCACCGCAGTCGCCCTCGACCTCGAATTCGATCTCCGCGCCCTCGGAGCGGCCGAGCCAGTTCCGCTGGGCCGTCGTCGTGCTGTCGGACCAGTCCATCTTCGAGCGGTCGTCGAGGTTCGCCAGGAGGCGGTCGGTGTACTCGGTGATTCTGAAGTACCACTGCTCCAACGCGCGCTGCTCGACCCTGGTGCCCGGATGCCGCTCACAGAATCCGTTGATGACCTGTTCGTTCGCGAGAACGGTCTTGCACTCCGGGCACCAGTTGACCATCCCGTACTTCCGGTAGGCCTTGCCCGCCTTGAAGAGCTGAATGAACAGCCACTGCGTCCACTTGTAGTACGCGGGGTCGGTGGTGGCCAGCTCGTTCCGCCAGTCGAACATCCCGCCGATCCGCACCAGCTGCCGCCGGAAATTCGCGATGTTCCGCGGAATCAGCTCGGCCGGATGAATCCCCAGCTTGATCGCATAGTTCTCGGAGTGGATGCCGAACGCGTCGAACCCGATCGGCTGGAACACGTTGTGGCCCTGCAGGCGCTTGAAGCGTCCGTACGTGTCGCTGCCGGTGAACGCGAACATGTTCCCGACGTGGAGCCCTTCGGCCGAGGGGTACGGGAACATCATGAGGTTGTAGAACGGGCGCGCGGCACCGTCCAGGTCGGGCTCGTTGGTGTGCCGCTCGGCCCACCGGGCCTCCCACTTGGCTTCGACGGCCTGCGGGTCGTACCCCGGGGCGTGATGCTGGTCGCTCATAGTGGGGCGGAATCTATCCGGCGGGCCGGACAGGGCCAAGCACGCGCCGCCAACTTGCTGGGGGCCGATGGGGGGCGTAAGTTTTCTCTCATCCCCCACTTACAAGCCCTGCGGAGAGCCATGGCCGGCGTCAGGAAGGACCTCACCCGCTCGCTCTACCTTTATGGCACGGCCGCCCTGGTCATGCTCGGCGCCTTCATCGCAGCCATCATGACGCGTAGCGAGGCGCGGCACCTCCAGGAGGACACGGACGCACAGGTCACCGCGCTGGCGGCGCGCGCGGCGTCAGTGCTCGGTCTGGGGCTTGCCTATCGCCCGGATGAAATGGCCCGTCTTGCCGTCCCGGGCGAGGGCGCCCGAGCGGCGGCGACCGATCTCCGGCGGTATGTGAATCTCGATCCGAGGCTCGCCACCACCGTGGAAGTGCAGGTGGTGAACGGCCAGGGGAGCCTGATATGGAGCAGCCGGCCGACCGCCACTCTCGGTGCGTCGGTGGCGGGACTGGATCCCACGATGGGCAGCGACGCCCTGGAAATTCTCACCCTGCCGGGGGCGTCCGGCCCTGAACGCGCCGCAGTGGCGCCGGTGCCGGGCTCGAGCTGGAAAGTCATCGGCCGGACCGCTGTGGGCGCGAAGCAGGCGGCCGCACAGCGCAGGATTCTCCTCACGACGCTGCTCTTCGTCGGACTCGGCGGGCTGACCCTGTTCCTCCTCATGCGGTGGCTCGGCCGCCGGGCGATGCAGCCACTCATCGTGGCCGAGGAAGTTGCGACGCAGGTGGCGCAGGGGAACCTGGCCGCGCCCGCGATGGCGGCGGCGGGCGCGGCCGCCAATCAGAGCCCCTTGCTCGTGTCGATCGGAGCGATGGTCGAGGCGCTGCGAACGCTGGTCGGCGCGATTCGGAGCGCTTCCGGCGAGGCGGCGGCGATGGCCGAGGAGATCTCCGCATCGACCGAAGAGATGTCGGCCTCCACGCAGGAGGTCGCGGGAACGACCGCCGACCTGACCGAGAGGGCCAGCAAGCAGGCGGTGGTGGTCCGGGCGGCCGCGGAGGACGCCCATCGAATCCTCGGCATCGCCCAGGAGCTTGCGGCCGGCGCGGTGCAGGCAGCGTCGCGGAATGCCGCGCTGGCGAAGCTGGCGCGTTCGCACCGTGCCCGGCTCGACGAGAGCACGAGCGAGCTGGTGCGGCTCACCGAAGAGGTGGAGAAGGGCGCGGAGGAAGCCGAAGGGCTGGCGACATCGTCGGAGGAAATCGAGAAGTTCATCGCGCAGACCAAGGCGATCGCCAAGCAGACGCACATGCTCGCGCTGAACGCTGCAATCGAGGCGGCGCGCGCCGGGGGTGAGGGCCGCGGCTTCAGCGTCGTCGCGGAGGAGGTGCGGAAGCTCGCCGGGCAGGCCGCGCAGGCGGCCACCTCAACCAGCGAGACGGTGCAAAGCGTCGTGGCCCGGGTGCAAACGGCGCGGGAGCGGCTGCTTCGGCTGGCGAAGGGCGGGATGGCGGCGCGCGACGCGGCGCACGCGGCGGCGGAGGGGCTCCGCACGGTGGCGGAGGACGCCGAGGCCAACGATCAGTGGACCCAGGCCATTTCGACCTCGGCGGGCGATGTGAAGAAGCTGATCGAGGGCATCGCCGGGCGGATGAAGGAGGTCTCGCACGGCACCGAGGAGTACGCGGCCGCGGCCCAGCAGATCGCGGCAGCGGCGCAGGAGCTCAACGCCTCGACCGAGGAGATTTCCGCATCCGCTACCCACCTCGCGGAGGCGGCGGACCGGCTCACGGGGGCGGTGGGCGGCTTCCGGGTGGGGTGACGCGGCCTGCTTTCACAACCAGCGCAGGCCGCTCGAGCACCCGCAGATCCTGAAGTGGATCGCCCGAGACCACCACGAAATCGCCCTCGGCGCCAACGGCGATCTCGCCGATGGTGGTAAGCCCGAGCAGGGCCGCGGCGTTCACTGTTGCGGCCCTGATCGCTTCCAGCGGGGTCATCCCCGCCTCGGCGAGCGCGACAAATTCCTTCGCATTCTCCCCGTGAGGCAGGACCCCGGCATCGGTGCCGAACACGATCGGCACGCCGGCCGCGTGCAGCAGCCGGAATGACTGCCGCACCCGATCCCCTTCCGGCCGGGCGGTCAGGGTTGCAAGCGTCGAGATGACGTAGACGCCCGCCGCCTTCAATCGAGTCGCCCCGAGAGAATCCACCACCGGTGTGTGACCCAGTGCGCGAGCGCCGGAGTCCGCTGCCAGCAGGGCGCCGGCACGTCCGATCGCGTGGGCATACACCGGTCGCCGCGCCGTGCGGCCGACATCCAGGACCGCCGAGAGCGGGCCTGCCTTGAGCTCCACCGAATCGGGGAAGGCGATCGCGTCCGCCGGCCAGCCGGTGACGCAGACCTTGAGCAGATCCGCACCGGTATCGAGGTCGGCCCGCGCGCGGGCCCGTGCCTCCTCGGCGCCGTTCACGGTTGCCCCGCCGAACTCGCACACGCCGCCCTTCGAGCCGATCCAGGACCCGGCCGCGACGACCCGCGGTCCGGTGGCACGGCCCTCCGCGATGGCATCGCGCAGCCGAACCCCGGCGCCATCGGCGGAACCCAGATCGACGACGGTGGTGAAACCCGCCTGGAGGGTGGCGGCCGCGTTCTCCCTGGGCTTTCCCGAAATGGTCAGATGCACGTGGGCGTCCACCAGGCCGGGGAGGATGGTTTGCCCATTCAGATCGAGCACCTGGGCGCCCGTGGGCGGGCGCCACCCATCGCCGGGGGCGTGTATCTCGACGACGCGCCCACCGCGAACGACGATCGCGCCGTTCGGACGCAGCGTGCCCGCCCGCACGTCGAGGTAATTGCCGCCGCTCAGAACGAGGGTGGTGTCGGGCGACACGGGGATCGGAGACGCACCCGGCGGCCCCTGCAGGCCCACGAGTGCCGCCGACAGCGCTAGAACGACGGACGCGTTGGACGTGCGCATTCGCTATCGCACTACTTCGTCCAGCGCCGCCAGGAGCGGCGCGAAGTGTTCGGGGGCGAGATCCCCCATGTGGCCGATCCGGATCATCGCATCGGCCAGTGCGTCGAGCCCGGTCCCGATGGTCCAGCCCTTCGCCTTCAGCGCCTGGGCTATGGCCCGCCCGCTCTTCCCCGCCGGCACCTGCAGCGCCGATACCGTCCACGACCGCCGGCCTTCGACGGCGTAGAAGCGCCACTCCGGATGCGCGGCCGCCCAGGCCTCCATCATCCCCAGCATTTCCCGGTGCCGCTGCCAGCGCGCCTCGACGCCGCCTTCGGCCTCGATGCAGTTGAGCTGGTACTCCAGCGCGAGATAGAGCGGCAGCGCGGGCGTCTGGGTCGGCTGGTACTGCCGCACCGCGTCCTCGTGCAGCGTCAGGTCGAAGTACCAGCCCGGATGCTCGGCGGCGTGGGCACGCTCCATCATGCGCGGCGAGGCCACGGCGATCGAAATCCCCGGCGGGAGCGCCAGCGCCTTCTGCGAGCCGGTGAAGACGAAGTCCAGGCCCCAGAGATCGGTCTCGACCGGCGAGCCGCCAATGGAAGTCACCGCATCCACGAGCAGGACGATGTCGCCCTGGGAATGCACCACGCGGGCGAGCTCCTCGAGCGGCGCCAGCGCGCCGGTGGAGGTCTCGGAGTGGACCAGCGCCACCGCGTCCACCGGGGGGCCGTCCAGGAATGTGAGGAGCTGGTCGGGCTCGATGGTCCGGCCGACCGGCACGGAGACGCGCACCACTTCCTTCCCGCAGCGCGCCGCGATCCGGGCGAACCGGTCCCCGAAGAAGCCGCCGTCCACCACGAGCACTCGCTCCCGGACGCCGCTCAGGATGGCGGATTCCATGAAGCCGGTGGCGGAATTGGTGGAAACGAAGACGGGGTGGGTCGTGCGGAACAGGCGTTTGAGCGGGGCTTCCATGCGCTGGAGCAGGGCGATCATCTCGGGCCCGCGGTGCGCGAACATCGGCCGCACCATCGCCTGAAGGACCTCGAGCCGGACGTCGGTGGGTCCGGGGAGAAAGAACCGTCCAAACTCATACTCCCCGCCACCTGCGCCGCTCATTTCCCTCCTCCCGCGGCACCGATGTACTTGTCGAGCAGGTCGTCCTCGAGAATGTCCGCCGACTTGATGAGGCGGACGCCCTCGTCACCCCATTCCCGGAGCAGATGCTCGCCCAGGTCGTGATTGATGGCGCGGGTGGCATCCGTCACGACGTACAGCCGGGTCGCGGGCCGGTGGGTGAGCAACCCCTCAACGGCGTACCGGTCACACACATCGAGAGCGACACCGTACAGCACGATCACCTCGGGGTCGAGCACCCGGAGCACGGCGTCCACGTTGGCATTCGTGAAGACGTCGAACCAGTGCTTGTGGAACAGGATGTCGCCGCGGTGCGCGCCGACCGTTTCAGCCAGGACTTCAGGATCCCGGGGCCCCGGCTCGATCACGAGCGGATCGCGCAGCGCCGTTTCCGGAATCTTCCGCTGTCCCGCGGTGCCGCGCATGCAGTGCGGCGGAAACGTCGTGACGAAGTCCGGAGTGGGGCTCAATTCGTCATGACCGTCGTCGTGATCGTCGGCGCTCGCGATGATGCGGATCGCGCGCCGGTAAGCGTAGTGGGTCAGGGCGCCGACCGTGGGGATGATGTCCTCGCTGCCCGGAACGTAGAGCCTGCCGTCCGCCCGCATGAAATCGTACTGGGTGTCCACGTCCCAGAAGAGCAGGCGGGTCATTTCAGGTCACCCGCTCGAGCCGGGGATTGGGCCGGTGCTCGCGCCCCACCTTCGCGCACGGCTTGCCCTCGAGCTGCACCACATCGGCCGTGAAGTCGAACCGTCCCTGGAAGAGGGAAGAGCCGACGCCGTATGCGTCCACCGGCACCTGATGGGCCTCGAAGTCGCGGATCTTTTCGGTGGTGAACCCGCCGGACACGACGATCTTCACGCCCTGGAATCCCTCGGCGTCGAGCGCCCTGCGGACGTTCCACACCAGCTGGGGACAGACGCCGTTCGGCTTGAAGCGCCCCATCTGCGGCACCACCGACTTGTCCACCAGCATTTCACTGGTATCGATCCGGACGCCGTAGAGCCGCGGCCCGCAGGCGCGCGCGACCTCGAGGGAGGTCTTCACGCAATCGTTCTCGAAGTCCACGAGCGTCACGACCCGGACGTCCTCCGGCACGTGGGCGATGAACTTCCTCGTGGCAGCCGCCGTATCGCCGCCGTAGGCCGCGATGAGGCCATGCGGTACGGTCCCGATGCCCTCGCTGCCCCACCACGAGGCCTGGGCGTCGGTCGATACCCCGATCGCGCCGGCGATGTGCGCGGCGTAGCCGTCGCCGGTCTGCACCAGCCAGTGGTCGTGCCGCGCCGGGAAGAACATCACCTGCTTGGGGGCCGCGGCCTCCACGACGCGCCGGGTATTGGTGCCGACGCGGGTGCGTCGGGCCAGCACACCCAGGTACAGCGTCTCGAGATGCGCAAATGCGTCGTAGGGGCCGGTGATGAGCATGACCGTCTCCCACGGCTCGACCTCGTCCCCGTCATACAGCGCGTGCACCTCAAGATCGGCCCATTCCAGCGCGCAGAGCTTGAGAATGGCGATGGCCTCGTCCACCCCGCCCAGGAACGCGTGCATCTTGCCGAAGACCTGCATCGTCACGCGGGGATGGTGACCGTCCGCCCGGAGCACGTCGCGGGCGCGCACGAAATACTTATCGGAGTAGTACCCGGCCCGCATCTTCTCGACGGGCAAATTCAGGATGGACGGGTCGAGTCTGGGGCGGCGGGGCATGGTGGCGGGGAAGTTAGGGCTCGCCCTGAGGCGCGGCAAGTTGACAGACGCGCTGGGTGAACCTAACTCTCACAGCCACGCCGTGTTGACCCGACGCCAGGAGGTCTTTTCGTGTCCGATCCTGTCTCCCGCCGCACGTTCCTCGGTGCCGGCGCCGCGGCTCTCGCCGCGGGTACCCTCCCCAGTACCTCCCGGCGGATCGAAGCGCCGGCCCTGATTCTCCGCCCGCCGGCCCAGCCCGTCGCCATCAGCTCCAACAACAGCCTTGCCCCGGTCACCCGGGCGGTCGAGCTGATGCTGAAGGGCGCCGACACGCTCGACGCCGCCGTCGAGGGGGTGAAGATCCAAGAGCTCGATCCCAACGACAATTCCGTCGGCTACGGCGGCATCCCGAATGAGGAAGGCATCGTGCAGCTCGACGCCTCCTGCATGCACGGGCCCACGAAGCGGGCGGGAGCCGTGGGTGCTCTCGAGGGGATCAAGACCCCGAGCGAGGTGGCCAAGCTCGTGCTCAAGTACACGAACCACATCCTGCTGGTCGGCGAGGGGGCCAAGCGATTCGCGCTGTCCTACGGGTTCAAGGAGGAGGATCTCCTCACGCCCGAGTCCCGTCAGCGATGGCTGGTTTGGCGCGCCAACCGGGGCGCCGCCGATGACTGGCTCGACGTGCCCGACAAGGAGCCGATGGTGGTGCGGCCGACGGGTACCATCAACCTCAACGTCGTGAACCCGTCGGGAGACATCTCCTCGGTGACGACGACGAGCGGCCTGGCGTGGAAGATCCCCGGGCGCGTGGGAGACTCGCCGATCGTGGGCGCCGGCCAGTACACGGACAACGACGTGGGCGCGGCCGGCTCCACCGGCCGGGGCGAATCGAATATCATGGTCTGCGGCGGATTCCTGACCGTGGAGCACATGCGGCGCGGCCTGAAGCCGACCGACGCCTGTCTCGAGACCCTCAAGCGCGCGATTGCGATGTCGCCCTCCCGGCTCCTCCGCCCCGATGGCCGCCCCAATTTCGATCTGACGTTCTATGCCGTGAACAAGCGCGGCGAATACGGGGCGGCGTCCTTCTATCCGAGCAAGTTCGCGGTCCACGACGGCAACGCCGCCGTCTCGAAGGAGAGTGCGTTCCTCTTCCCGAGCAGGAAGTGACGCGCCTGCGCCACGCCACCGCCCTGCTCGCACTCACCGTCCTCGCCGCACCCCTCCAGGCGCAGGCGGACTGGCGCGCGAGCTATTACCCCTACCTCGTCTCGGCGCCGAACGAGTTTCCGCTGCTCGGTGCGCGCTACGAGTTGCGGCGCGACGCCGAGTGGGACGCGCGCTGGCTCTCGGATGGCGTGCTGAGTGTCACGGCGGCGGCGGGATTCCAGGGCAGCCGCTTCGTATTCGTCGAATTCAAGGCGCCGGGGCTGGAAGACGGCTGGCGGCTCTTTGCGCGCGCCGGGACCGAGCGCGAGTCCCGGCTTGGCTTCTACGGTCTCGGGAACGACAGCGAGGTGGATGAAGATCTCGAGGAATCGGACGGCAGCTTCTACCGCGTGAAGCGCTACCACTACCTCGGCCGGCTCGAGGTGACGAGGCGGATCCGCGGCCCCCTTCAGGTGTCCTGGGGCGGGACTGTGGTCAAGACCAGATTCGCCGACCTGCCCGCCCCGACGCTGTTCGGGTCCACCGTCGGGCTCAAGAGTGAGGACACCGACGTCACCGGCCGGATCTCGCTGGTGTATGACTCGCGGGACCGTGAATACAACCCCGGTACCGGCGCCCTGCTCGAGATCGGCGCGCTCGCCGGGAGCGGCGGCGAAGGGTATGGCCGCTACTACGGTGAGGCGCGCGGCTTTGTGACGCCGCGGTTCGGCACCGTCGTCGCGGGACGGCTCGCGGCGGTCAGCACCGTGGGGAGCCCGGCGCTCAACGCCCTCTACGACCTCGAAACGTGGGAAGGCGGCCGGACCGGGTACGGTGGCCGGCAGACCAACCGCGGGCTCACCGACGGGCGCCGGGTCGATTCGGACCAGCTCTATGCAAGCCTCGAGGTGCGCCAGACCATCGTGGACGTCGGGGACTTCGGCAGTGTGAGCCTGATGCTCTTCGGGGATGCGGGTCGCGTGTTCGAGGAGGGAGCGATTTCCCTCACGACCGAAGACCTGGCGGTGGGCGGAGGCGCGGGCATCATCTTCCGCGCGCTCAAGGGGGGGATCCTCACCTTCAACTTCGCCGGCGGACCGGAAGGGTTCCAGTTTACGAGCACGACGGGGTGGAGTTTCTAGGATGGGCGGATGGGCAGATGGGCAGATGGGCAGTGTCGACCTGAGGATTCAGTATTGCTGAAGCACACCCCCTTTCACTCCCGCACCTCCGCCCTGATGGAGGGAGAGGCCTGGCGGCGCTGGGCCGGCTATGCCGTGGCCAGCGCCTACGACCTGGTGCACGACCGGGAATACTGGGCCATCCGCAACTCGGCGGCACTGATCGACGTCTCTCCCCTCTACAAATACCTGATCACCGGTACCGACGCCGTTCGCCTGCTCGATCGCGTCGTGACCCGCGACGTGACCAAGTGCAAGGTCCATCAGGTGATGTACACGCCGTGGTGCGATCCCACCGGAAAGGTGCTCGACGACGGCACCATCTCGCGGCTGGACGATCAGACCTTCCGGATGACATCGGCCGATCCCAACCTCCGCTGGCTGCACGACAACGCCGTCGGGCTCCAGGTTTCGATCGCGGAGATTTCCGACTCGACCGCGGCATTGTCGCTTCAGGGGCCGACCTCGCGCGACATCCTCGCCGAGCTCGCGGGTCCGGCGATCCGGGCCCTCAAGTTCTTCCACCTGACCGACGCGACAATCGGCGGGATCCCCGTCACCATCTCGCGCACCGGCTACACCGGCGACCTGGGCTATGAGATCTGGGCCAAGTCGGCGGACGCGGAGCGCTTGTGGGATGCACTCATGGCCGGCGGCACGCCCTACGGAATCGTGCCGGCCGGGATCTGGGCGCTCGACATCGCGCGGATCGAGGCGGGACTCCTGATGATCGAGGTGGATTACGTCTCCGCCCGGCACGCGCTGATCGAGGGCCAGAAGTCCTCGCCGTTCGAACTCAACCTGGGTTGGACGGTGAGCCCCACCAAGGGCGCCTTCATCGGAAAGCGCGCACTGATGGCGGAAAAGGAGCGCGGGCCGGCGTGGCAGTTCGTCGGGCTCGAGGTGGACTGGGAGTCGCTGGAGGGACTTTACGCCGAGGTGGGGCTCCCGCCGAGGCTCCCGACGGTCGCGTGGCGGACGAGCGTGCCGGTGTACGTGGATGGCCGGCAGGTCGGCTATGCCACGAGCGGATGCTGGTCTCCCCTGCTCAAGAAGTACCTGGCGCTCGCGCACGTGGAGTCGGCCCATGCGAAGCCGGGGACGAAAGTCACGATGGAAATGACCGTGGAGCACCGGAGGAAGCAGGCGGCCGCGAGGGTGACGGCGACGCCGTTCTTCAATCCAGAGCGGAAGAAGGCGTAATGGCGACGGCCTGGGACGCGATCATCATCGGCGGAGGGCACAACGGTCTCGTGGCCGCGGCGTATCTCGCGCGGGCCGGGAGGCGGGTGCTGGTGCTCGAGCGCCGGGAGCGGGTCGGCGGCGCCGCGGTGACCGAGGAGGTCTTCCCGGGCTTCAAGTTCTCCGTCTTCTCCTACGTGGTGAGCCTGCTCCGGCCCGAGATCATCCGCGACCTCGACCTGCCGAGCCACGGGCTCGAGATCCTGCCGCTCGAGAGCACGCTCACGCCCCTGCCCAACGGCGACTATCTCGCCGCGTGGGCGGACCACGACCAGAACCGCCGCGAGCTCTACAGGCATTCGCCGCGCGACGCGGAGGCGTACGACGAGTTCGGCCGCCTGATGCACCACATGGCGATGGCGGTCCGGCCGATCCTGGCCATGGTGCCGCCGGACCCGACCTCGCTCAGCCCGCGCGAGCTGCTCTCGATGGCCCGGCTCGGCCGGCACTTCCAGCGCCTCGGCACCGAGAAGTTCCACGCGCTCTTCAAGCTGATGACGATGAGCTCGGCGGACTTCCTCGACGAGTGGTTCGAGTGCGAGCCGCTCAAGGCGACCAAGTCCGCGAGCGGCATCATCGGCACCTTCCTGGGCCCGCGGTCGCCGGGAACGGCGTACGTCCTGCTCCATCACTACATGGGGGAGATCGACGGCGCGTTCCGCGCGTGGGGCTTCGCCAAGGGCGGCACCGGGGCGATCAGCGAGGCCATCGCGAGCGCCGCGCGGAAGTTCGGCGTGACCATCCGCACCGAGGCCCCAGTGGCGCAGGTGCTGGTCAAGAATGGTCGCGCAGTGGGTGTGGTGCTCGAGAGCGGCGAGGAGATCGCCGCCAGGGCAGTGGTGTCCGGCCTCGACCCGAACCTGACCTTCCGGAAACTCGTCGAGCCGAAGGAGCTGCCGGCCGACCTGCTCGAGGCGATCGGACGGTTCAAGTTCCGGGGCTCGTCCGGCAAGGTGAATCTCGCGCTGAGCGAGCTGCCCAACTTCACCTGCATGCCGGGGAACGGCCCGCACCTCCGCGGCGCGATTTCCATCAGCCCGAGCATCGATTACATCGAGCGCGGCTACGACGACGCCAAGTACGGCGAGTTCTCCCGGCAGCCGTACATGGACATCATCCTCCCGTCAATGATCGACCCGGGGATGGCGCCGCCGGGCAAGCACGTGATGTCCATCTTCGTGCAGTACGCGCCGTACAACGTGAACGGCGGCTGGACCGACCAGAAGCGCGAGGCGTTCGGTGATGCCGTCATCAACACGCTCGCGGAGCACGCGCCCAACATCAAGTCGGCCATCCTCCACCGGCAGGTCATCACGCCGAAGGACATCGAGCGGATCACCGGTCTCACCGAGGGGAACATCTTCCAGGGCGAGCTGGCGCTGAACCAGCTCTTCTTCCTGCGCCCGCTGCCGGCCTGGGCCAAGTACAAGACGCCGATCAGGCAGTACTACCAGTGCGGCGCGGGCACCCACCCCGGCGGCGGCATCATGGGCGCGTCCGGCCACCTGGCCGCGATGGCCATCCTGCGGGACGGGTAACCCGGCGAGATGACAAACTCCTACGACGCGATCGTACTCGGGTCCGGCCTGAACGAGCTGGTGGCGGCAGCCTACCTCGCGAAGGCGGGCCGGCGGGTTCTCGTGCTCGAGGCGCGGGCCGAGCCGGGCGGCGCGGCGGTCACGGAAGAGCTGATTCCGGGCTATCGGGTGGACCACTGCTCCCACGACGCCGGCTGGCTTCCGCCCCGGATCGTCAAGCAGCTGGACCTCGAGCGGGACGGCCTCGAGCTGCTGCCGTCCGAGGCGACGGTGTTCGCGCCCGGGCTCGACGGACAGCATCTCGTCCTCTGGCAGGACCAGGGAAAGACCGTCGAGGCGATCCGCCGGAACTCTCCGAGCGATGCCTCCAAGTGGCCGGCCTTCGCCGCGCGGATGGCGCGGCCTCGCCGGCTTCCTCGAGACGGCGTACGGGTCCGCGCCGCCGCATCCAGTCAGCACGCGCCCCGGCGACCTCCTCACCATGCTCGGCCTGGGCCGCAGGATGCGGGGGCTGGGCCGCGCGGAGATGGTGGAGTTGTTGCGCACGCTCCCGATGCCCGTGGCCGACCTGCTCGACGAGTGGTTCGAGCTCGACCTGCTCAAGGGCGCGCTCGGCGCGAGCGGAATTACCCATCTGTTTCAGGGACCCCGCTCGGCGGGAACCGCGTTTGTGATGCTGCACCACCACGTCGGGAGCCCGGTCGGCTGTTTCCGGCGCCGGACGACGGTGCGGGGCGGGATCGGCGGCCTGGTGCAGGTGCTCGCCGACGCCGCGCGCCGATTCGGCGCGGAGATCCGCTGCCGTACCGAGGTCGAACGGATCGTGGTGCGGAACGGGCGTGCGGCAGGCGTGGCGCTCACGAACGGTGAGGAGATCACGGCGCACGCGGTGGCCTCGGGGGCAGATCCGCGGCGCACCTTCCTCGAGCTCACGGACCCCGCCGAATTCGAGCCCGAGTTCCTGCGCGCGGTGCAGCACGTGAAGCTGCGCGGCGTGTGGGCCAAGGTGAACCTGGCCCTGGACGGGCTCCCGAGCTTCACTGCCCTCCCGGACGACGGCCCCCATCTGCGCGGCGTCATCTCGATCGGTCCGAGCCTGGACTACCTCGAGCGCGCGTTCGACGACGCCAAGCACGGCGGCATCTCCCGGCGGCCGTATCTCGAGGCGGTGATCCCATCGCTCGCCGACCCGGGGCTGGCGCCGGTGGGCCAGCACGTGATGTCCGTCGCGGTCCAGTTCGCCCCGTATAAATTGAAGGATGCCGAGTGGGATGAAGCACGGCGGAATACACTGGGCGATACCGTGGTGAACCTCCTCGCCGAGTACGCGCCGAACCTGAAGGGGCTCATCCGCCACCGGCAGGTACTGACGCCGAGGGAGCTCGAGAGCGGGTATGGCCTGACCGAGGGGAACTTGTATCAGGGCGAGCTCACGCTCGATCAGATCCTGTTCATGCGGCCGGTGCCCGGCTGGGCGCACTACAAGACGCCGGTCGAGGGGCTGTACCTGTGCGGGGCGGCGGCGCATCCGGGCGGCGGCGTGGCGGGGGGAGCGGGGATGCTGGCGGCGAAGGCGATGCTCAAGAAGGACTGAGGACCGAGGACCGGCGAATGTCAACATTTGTAAAGACGATCGAATCCTACGTCCAGGGTGCGCGGACGATGGGGCGGGAGTATTACACCTCGCCCGATATCTACGCCCAGGAGATGGAGCGGATCTTCCCCGCCCGCTGGCTCTGCGTCGGGCGGGAGGATCAGATCGCGCGGCCGGGCGACTTCTTCGTGCAGGAAGTGGGCGCGGAGAGCATCATCATCCTCCGTGACCGGAGCGGCGTGGCGCGCGCGTTCTTCAACGTCTGCCGGCACCGGGGCACCCGGATCTGCGAGGCCGCCGAGGGGCGGTTCTCGGAGACGATCCAGTGCCCGTACCACGCGTGGACCTATTCCACGGATGGCCGGCTGGTCGGCGCGCCGCACATGAACGAGGTCGAGGGATTCGACAAGAAGGAGTATCCGCTCCATCCGGCGGGGCTCGCCTCCTGGCACGGCTTCCTGTTCATCAACCTCTCGCGGGATCCGGAGCCGCTGGAGGAGTCGCTGGCGCCGCTCCGGGGCGGTTCGAGCGGTTCAACATCAGCGCGCTCGCGCGGGTCAAGCGCATCGAGTACGACGTGAAAGCGAACTGGAAGCTCATCTTCCAGAACTACAGCGAGTGCCTGCACTGCCCCACGATTCACCCCGAGCTCTCGCGCCTGATGCCGTACACCAGCGGTGCCAACGACCTGATCGAGGGCCCGTATCTCGGCGGCCACATGATGATCGCGCCGCCCAACAAGAGCATGACGATCTCGGGTGAGGCGTGCGGCGTGCCGCTGGGCGACCTGAGCGCCGAGGACATGAAGCGGGCGTACTACTACACGATCTTCCCGAACCTGATGCTGAGCGTGCATCCCGATTACGTGGCCTACTACCGGGTCTGGCCGCTCGCGGCAGACCGCACGCACATCACCTGCGAGTGGCTGTTGCATCCGGATTCGGCGAAGCACCCGGAGATGAGCCCGGACGGTGCGGTGGAGTTCTGGGACATCACGAACCGGCAGGACTGGCACATCAGCGAGCTGAGCCACGCGGGGATCGCGTCGCGGGTGTACGCGCCGGGGCCGTATTCGCCGCGGGAGAGCATCCCGGCGGCGTGGGATCGGGCGTATTTGGAGGCGCTGAGGGAGGTAGAGACGCTACGATTGGGCGGTTCCGAGGAGGGGAGATGAGCGAGGTCAGCGGAGAACGCGTCGGTCCGAGCCGGCGCGGTCCAGGGAGCAGTGGGTGAGGCGGGTCGGCGGACCGGCGGTCGCGCCGAATCTCGTCCCGTCATCCCGAGGGCGCGCAGCGACCGAGGGATCTACTCCGCGTTCTCAGCCAGAACCCGCCGGGCCTCGGCCGCATCCTCCGCCGCCACGAGCACCTTCACCCCATGTATGTAGCTCAAGCGGGGCTGCATCCCTCCCGCGTCATCCCGTGACACCACCGCATCGATCCCGTACGAACCCAGTACCGCCTTGTGAGGGCGGCCTCGGCCTCGGTGGTGCATTCGGCGACGGAGACGGGAGACTGGTCGGGCATTCAATCCTCAAAGCTCAAGAATCAATCCTTACTTCCCTAAAGTACTCCGAATTGCGGTGCGGGAAAGGATAGCCACCAATCCCTGGCCCCTAATTACTTTAAGCCATCATGGCCGATGAATCCCCTCCCAAGCCGCGCGTGAACTACCGCGGCGCCTGGGCCGAGGCGCGCGAGATCGTCTGGGCCTATCGCTGGCGGCTGGCGGTGGGCCTGGCCCTCATGCTCGCGAGCCGGCTCGCCGGGCTTGTCCTCCCCGCCTCCTCCAAGTTCCTGATCGACGAGGTGATCGGGAAGCACCGCGCCGAGCTGCTGCCCAGGATCGCGCTCGCGGTCGGCGCCGCCACGCTGGTGCAGGCCATTACGGGCTTCGCCCTCTCGCAGGTCCTGGGCGTCGCCGCACAGCGCGCGATCACCGAGATGCGGAAGCGGGTGCAGGCCCACATCGCCAAGCTCCCCGTCAATTACTTCGATTCGACCAAGACGGGTGTCCTCATCTCGCGGATCATGTCCGACGCCGAGGGGATCCGGAACCTGGTGGGCACGGGGCTGGTGCAGCTGGTCGGCGGGTTCGTCACCGCGGGCATCGCGGTCGGCGTGCTGTTCTGGCTCAACTGGAGGCTCACCGCCGTCACGCTCACCGTGCTGCTCCTCTTCGCGGGCGCCATGGCGATGTTCTTCACCAAGCTCCGCCCGCTCTTCCGGGAGCGGGGCAAGATCAACGCCGAGGTGACCGGCCGCCTGGGCGAGACGCTGGGCGGGATCCGCATCGTCAAGGCGTACACCGCCGAGCGGCGGGAGCGCTACGTCTTCGCCCCGGCGCGCACCGGCTGTTCCGGAACGTGGCCAAGTCGATGACCGCCATCTCGGGCACGGGGGCGTTCGCCACCGCGATCGTCGGCGGGATCGGCGTGGTGATGATCCTGGTGGGAGGCGGCGACGTGCTGGCCGGCCGGATGACAATCGGCGACCTCTTCATGTACATCTTCTTCACCGGCTTGATGGCGGCGCCGCTGATCCAGATCGCCTCCATCGGCACCCAGATCACCGAGGCGTTTGCGGGCCTGGACCGAATCCGCGAAGTCCGCCAGCTCGCCACCGAAGACCAGGAGGATGCGGTCCGCGAGCCCGTCGGCCGGATCCGGGGCGACGTGGCGTTCGAGGATGTGTGGTTCGAGTACAATCCCGGCGTGCCGGTCCTGAAGGGGGTCAACTTCACCGCGAAGGCAGGCTCCACCACGGCCCTCGTGGGCACCTCGGGTGGCGGGAAGAGCACGCTGATCTCGCTCATCATGGCCTTCAACCGCCCGAAATCCGGCCGCGTCCTGGTGGACGGGCGCGATCTCGCCACGCTCCGCCTGCACGAATTCCGGCGCGCGATCGGCGTCGTGCTCCAGGAGAACTTCCTGTTCG
Source organism: uncultured Gemmatimonadales bacterium (assembly GCA_963817575.1). Lineage (GTDB taxonomy): Bacteria > Gemmatimonadota > Gemmatimonadetes > Gemmatimonadales > GWC2-71-9 > DASTCF01. The sequence goes on along the minus strand of CAWFOY010000013.1, from coordinate 155,779 downwards.
ACGGCACGGTCGCCGAGAACATCGCGTTCGCCCGGCCGCACTCGACGCGGGCCGAGATCGAGGCCGTCGCCCGGGTCGCCCACGCGGACGAATTCATCCGCGGCTTCCCGGACGGCTACGACTCGATCGTGGGAGAACGGGGGATCAAGCTGTCGGGCGGCCAGCGCCAGCGCATCGCCATCGCCCGCGCCGTCCTCGCCGACCCGCGGATCCTCCTGCTCGACGAGGCCACCAGCTCACTCGACAGCGAGAGCGAGGCGCAGATCCAGGACGGACTCCGGTCGCTGCGCCGGGGGCGGACGACGTTCGTGATCGCCCACCGGCTCTCGACCATCGTGACGGCAGATCAGATCCTAGTGCTGGAGGCGGGAGAAATAGTGGAGCGCGGGACGCACCGGCAGCTGCTGGCGCTGAACGGCCGGTACCGGCAGCTCTACGACCGGCAGTACAACGTGGAGATGGACCGCTTCATCAACCCTGGCGAGGACTTTACGCCGGAACCCGAGCCGGAACGCGCAGCGGTGAGGGTGACGGAGAACCTGTAACGGCCGTCTCCAGCAGCTCCCGCACCGTGCTCGCGCCGCGATCCCTCGCGTACCAGCGCCGCACCTGCGGGTAGAGCTCCCCCTTCGGCACCCGCATCCGGTTCGCGGATACCCATTCCTGCAGGGCCACCGGCCGCGGGCCCCAATGCCCGATTTCCTTGAACTCGGTGTCGAGGCCGATGATGATCGGGATCGCGCGCGCGGTTCCGGTCAGATATTCGTCCATCACGGCCGGATACTCGTCCCGGCGAAGCACCCGAAGCTCGAGTCCCGGCACCGCTTCCACCAGCCGAGCCACGATCGGCAGGGTGTTGGACGCATCCCCGCACCAGTCCTCCGCCAGCGCGAGCAGCTTCACCGGCCGGTCCGCGAATGACAGCCCGGCGATGTCGTCCGGCAGCCGCGCAATACGGTAGAGCCCGTCCCAGAGCCCGCGATGCTCGGTGCTCGCCGCGACGAAGGCGTGATATGGAAGCGCCTCGGCCCAGAGCGTGCGGAAATCGAGTGACATCTGCCAGTCCTCTTTCCTCGGCCTCACCCCCGTTCCCCCTCTCCGTGTTACGGAGAGGGGGACAGGGGGAGAGGCACAATACACCGGGAGCCGCCAGCCTGCCGATTCGTCGGCCAAGGCTAACGGCTCCCGGATGAATCCCTGCTTAATGAACCCTGAACCGGGCTTTAGAGTTCCCGGATCACGACGCCCCGGCGCGCCAGCTCGTCCACATACGCCTGAAACGGCATCGCCTCGTCGGGCGTGTGCACGCCCTTGGCCGTCACCCGGCCGTCGGCCTGCATCAGTCCAGTGATCGCGAGCGAGTAGCCGGTGGTCCGCATCATCGCGCTGATGTTGTGCTCGGTGTCCTTGAGGTCGATCAACTGCCAGGTGACCGAGGCAGGCCCGCCGTTCTTCGTGCCGTGTGCCTCCACGCGCAGCGCCACGAGATCCCTCCCCTCCGGCTTCTTGAGTTTCGGTGTGACCGAGGCGATGAACAGCTCCCTCGGCACCACCCGTTGTCCCCGCACCTCCACCGGGTCGAGATCCAGCAGCCCAAGCTCCCGGATCGGGCGCATCACCGCCACGTGGCCGGGATAGCGGAGCGTCTTGTACTCCATGACGTCCACCTTGCCCTCGTAGGTGAACGGCATGATGCTGATCCCGCCGGCGGTATGGAACGCCTCGAGCGTGCCCACCGGCTCCGGGAACTCGACCATCTCGATCTCGCTCAGGGCATCGACGGGAGCCCGCTTGCCGTCGCGGATGACCCACGACGTCGTCGTGTAGTAGTCGAGCGCACCCTCGAGCGAATACACGATCTGGTAGTTGAGCGGCGGCTCGGGATTCTGGGGCAGGCCGCCCACGAAGATCTTGACCCGCTCTGTCTTGTCCAGCCGCCGGACACCCTCCGCCGCCAGGATGTTGACCATCCCCGGCGCCAGCCCGCAATCGGGAATGACCGAGAGGCCCTTCGCCTTCGCCTCGTCGTGCAGCTTCTTCTGCTGGAAGACGATTTCGGTGTTGCCGCCGAGGTCCGCGAAGTTGCATCCGGCATTGACGGCGCATCGCGCCATCGGCTCGTTGAAATAGTAGGGAATCGCGCTCATCACCGAGACGTGCCCCTTCATCAGCGCGGTGGTGGCGTCGAGGTCGGTCACGTCCAGCTTGACCGCGACCAGGCGGCCCTGGCCGAGGTACGGCTTGAGGAACGGTGCCAGGCTGTCCGGGTGGAGGTCGGCGATCGTCACCTGGCTCACGGCGGGGACCTGCAGGAGGTCGTATGCGGTGGCGCACCCCTGCAGCCCGGCGCCCAAAACCAGCATCTTCATGGCAAGTCCTTGTCAAATCGCGGGAATAGCGACAGCCTTGAAATGTATCCCGGGCGGCTACCCGCCCTCAACCTCCGCCCCTGGAGACGGATGACTGCCACTCCCCCGCCCACCCACGCACGCCGCGACGGCGAAGGCACCCGCCAGCGGCTGCTGCGGGCGGCGCTCGAACTCTTTACGACCGAAGGGTTTCTGGCGACGACGACGCCGGTGATCGCGCAGCGCGCCGGGGTCGCGGAGGGGACGATCTACCGGCACTTCAGCGGCAAGGAACACCTGCTCAATGAGGTGTACCGCGGCACGCAGCGGTGGGCGACGGTGGTGGTGCGGGAAATCGACGCCGACCGGTCACTCAGGGTGCCGGAACGGCTCGCGCGGATCGCACGGCGGCTCGCGGAGTCGGCCGAGCGGGACCCGGCCGCCGTGCGGATGCTGCTGCGCCAGCGGGACGGACAGTTCCTCGATCCGCAGAGCCGGGACGCCGCGCGCGAGTTTCGCGACGCACTGCAGCAGGTGGTGGCGGCCGGCAAGGCGGACGGGCTCGTGCGCGCGGGGCCGGCCGAGCTCTGGACCTCGCTCTGGCTGGCGATGCTGGCGTTCGTGATCGAGCGGGTATCGTCGAAGGAGTGGAGCGCCGAGCATCCGCAGGTCGGGATGGCGCTCGATGCGGCCTGGAGCGCTATCGCGGGACCCCAGGCCCTGGAAAGAACGTCAGCTCTCGCGGATTCTCCCGCCGGGGCAGGAGCCTGAGCCGCCGGGCCCGGCCGGGACCATTCGGCCGGATCTCGAAGTCGATGCCCACGAAGTAACCCACCGAATCGGCGCCCCAGCGCGCCACGCCGCGCCCCTCCATCTCGAGCAGACTCCGCTCGCCATCCGGCAGCAGGACACACACGCCGGCCTCCGGGCACTCGATCGCCCGCGCGAAGGCGGGCGTGCCGAGCAGCACCTGAAAGCTCGAGTCCGCCTTCGCCGAGTCTGCACCCGTCAGCCGCCGGGCCGCTGATTTCGCCGGCGGCGGATCCATCTCCCAGACACCGGTCCCCGTGCGCGCCAGGAGTTGTCCCAAGGCGCCCCACGCGACCTGCTCCGGCGGCTCGGGCGTCCGGAGCGTCCGCTCGGCGCCGTTCAGCAGATTGAGCACGACGATGTGGCGGGTGACGGGCGTGCCCGGCGTGGTCTCCCGGATGAACGCCACCGCCACCCCATCGGGCGAAAGCGCCGGTCCCATCTCCCGCACCCGCGTGTACGTGAGTTGCACCGCCTCGCGGCCGTCGGCCGGGACGGCGAAGAGATCACCGGTGGACGCCTCCCCGTCCGCCACGAACACCGCGAACGGCTCCGTGCCCGCCCCGATCTTGTTCTGCACGGGAGACATCGAGACGCGGCAGGAAATCGACGCGAGACAGGAAATACTCAGAATTGCGGCAACTCGAATCTCGATCCTCAGCCCCCTCTCAGTCCTCAGTCCTCAGTCCTGGCCGTCAGCAGCCACCACCCATTCGGATCCACCTCGATCCGCTTCGGCTTCGACTTGAAGCCGTCGAGCGTGACGGTCGTCTCCCGGCCCTCCACGTCCACCCGTACCAGCTGGCCGTCCACCAGGAGTTCCAGGCCCGGCATCCGGTACAGCCCCCACTCGGGCTTCTGCACCTGCTTCAGCGTGAGGATCAGCTTGCCGCCGCTTGCGCGAGATGAGATCTCGAGCACCGGATAGCCCGGCTGGGTCAGCGCCTGGGTGAAGTACCAGCCCAGGTCCTGCCCCGCCGCCTTGTCCATCACCCGCGCGAAGTCATCGGACAGCGCGTTCCCGTTTCGGTACGTCGCGTAATAGTCCCGCATCCCACGGAAGAAGGCGCTGTCGCCCACGATCCCGCGGAGCGAGTGCAGCACCCACGCGCCCTTGGGATAGTTATTGGTGTTGAGCAGCCCCATCAGATCGGTGGCCTCGAGGTCGAGGATCGGCCGCTCGGTGTCCTTCGAGCCGAAAACCGATCGCGCCGCGCCGCGCATCTCCGCCGCGAGCGCGCTGTCTCCGCCGACATGCCCGGCCCAGAGCGCCGCGAGGTAGGTCGCGAATCCCTCGGAGAGCCAGAGGTGATGCCAATCGCCCTCGGTGACCGCGTCGCCGAACCACTGGTGGCCGGTCTCGTGTGCGACCGTCTCCTCGGAGAGCCTGCCCGTTGCGATCGCGCGCTGGTCGTACCAGATCGCCCCGGCGTTCTCCATGCCGCCGAACAGCGTGGCGGCCTGCACGTGAGCCAGCTCGTCGTAGGGGAATTCGCCGAAGGTCCGGCTGAAGTACTCGACGATCTCGCCGATCCGGCGGAACGGCCCGTTCACCGCGGCCGCGGAATCCGCCGGATAGGTCCAGACGGATTGCGGGACACATCGAATCGCGCAGGCGGACTCGCCGACCTGCGTGACGGCGAAGGGCGCGACACCGAAGACCATCGTGTAGGTCGGGACCGGCTGCCGGATCCGGTAGTGCCACACCGTCCGGCGGCTCACGAGTGTATCCACCTTCTCGAGCAGGCCGTTGGCGATGACCTCGAGCCCGGGCCCGACCTCGATGTGAAACGCGGCCGTGGCCTTGTCGGCCGGATGGTCCTGCGACGGCAGCCACCCGCGCGCCCGGTCCGGCCAGTTGTCGGCGAAGACGGTGCGCCCGCCGGCCGGATTCACCCCGAAGACCATTCCCTTCCGTACCTTGCCGTGATATCGGATCCGGGTGATCAGGGTGTCGCCCGCCTTGCCGTGGCTCGGGATGTAGATCAGGTCGCGATTCCGGGCCCAGTCGCCGCGACGGCCGCCGGCGCCCGGCGTGATGATGCGCACCACGAAGAGCGAGGAATCCAGCGTGAGTTGCAGCGCGGCGTCGGACGTGAGGCGCCACGTGGTCTCGATCTGGCCCACCACGTGGGTTCCCGTGTCGGGAATGACCAGCGTGATGTCGTAGTGCAGGGCGTCGTGCACCGGCATCGCGGTGTCGGCCCGCGCGGCCAGCGGCGATTGCGCCGCCTGGAGCAGGAGCAGCGCCGCGATCACGACCCGAGCGCCGACTTGTAGAAGCCCAGGATGCGGGCCCAGGCCTTGTCGACCTGGTCGGTGTCGCTGCCCTTGCGGCCGGGCTTCAGGAACCCGTGGCCGGTGCCCGGGTAGATGTCGTATTCATAGCGCTTGCCCATCGCCTTCATCGCATCGCCCACCGCCGGGAGCCGGTCGTTGATGCGGGCGTCGCCCTCGCCGTACACTCCCAGCACCGGCGCCTGGATCCGGACCAGCGCCGCGCTGTCCGGCGACTGCCCGTAGCACACGACGGCGGCCTTGAGCCTCGGGTTGTTGGTCGCGTACCGGAAGCTCTGTCCCCCGCCCCAGCAGAACCCGATGGTGCCGATCGATCCCGGCCGGACGCCCGGCAGCGTGTCCACGTAGGCGTAGGTCGCGTCGAGATCGGCGGTGACGCGCTCGGGCTCGAGCTCGGCGACGAGCTTCCGCCCCTCGGTCTCATCGGCCGGCGACTGGCCGTACTTCGACGAGAGCAGGTCGGGCACGATCGCCACGTACCCCGCCGCCGCCAGCCGGTCGACCACGGTCGGCTCCCACGCGGTGAGGCCGAAGATCTCGTGGATGACGATCACCGCCGGCGCCTTGTCCTTCCGCTCCGGCCACGCCACATACGCACGAACGACCTCGCCGTTGGCCTTGGCGATCTTGACCCACTCGCCGTGCGTCGTGACCGGGTCGAGGGCGCGCCGGCCCGGCAGTGCAAGCCACGCCGCGATCGCGCCGGCCGCAATGGAGATCGCCGCGACGAGGGCGAGGGCGCCCGTGCCGCGGCGGGAATGAAGCGCTGGTGTCATTGGTGCCTCCGTTTATTCGGCGTACACGTCCCGGAGAGCGGATGCGGGGTCCGGGAGGCGGTCACGGCTCGCCAGGGCCTCGTCCGCCGAGCGTTCGATCTCCGCCGTCGCCGCGGCCTCGACTTCCTCCAGCTCGGCCGGGGAGACGCCCTCCTCCTTCAGATACTCCTCGTACAGTCCGATCGGGTCACGCCGGCCCCAGGATGCGAACAGCTCCGCGGGGAACGTCTCGCGGGCCTCCCGCTCGTCGTGCGTCGCGTGCCCGCCCATCCTGAAGGTCTCCGCGACGAGGAGCACCGGCCCCTGGCCGGACCGGCACTGCTCCACGGCGAGCGCCGCGGCGGCGTAGGCGTCCAGGACGTTGTTGCCGTCGAAGATACCGCCGGCCATCCCGTACGCATCGGGCCACGCGACGAAGTCGTCAGCGACATGGTGCTGCGCCAACCGGGTGCCGAGCGCGACCTGGTTGTTCTGGAGGATATATACGACCGGCAGCCGTTGCACGGCGGCGAAGTTGAGGCCCTCGTGGCTTACCCCCGCCTTCACGCTCCCGTCGCCGACCCAGTTCATCACGACGGTGGATTCCTTCCGGATGCGCGCCGCGAGCGCCACCCCGCTCGCGACCGGCACCATCACGCCCACCGGCGAGACCGGCTGCAGCACGTGGTGCGCGGGCGAGCCTGCGTGCAGGTCCCGCCCGCCGGACGGAGAATCGGCCGTGGCGAGATAAGCACGCAGCATGTCGGCCACCGGCATGCCCATGTCGCAGCAGGCCGCGGCGTTCCGGATCATCGGGGCCACGTAATCGCGCGCCGGGTCGAGCGCGTACACGGGACCGACCGTCGCCGCCTCCTCGCCGGTGCCGAGCCAGGCCTTGGAGATGACTCCCTGGCGCACCCAGCGCTTGAGGGCGATGTCGTGGACCCGGGCGCGAATCAGGCGGTAATAGAGGTCGACGAGCTGTTGGCGGGTGAGGGCGGCTACGCGAGCCTTGCGCGCGGCATCGCGGCCGAGCGTCTCACGAAACGCGCGGACGAGCGCCGGATCGGGCGCCCACGCTGCGTACTCCGGCGGATCGAACGCGGGGTAGCGCTTCACCGGCGGAAGAGGCGCGCGAGCAGGCCCGGCTCTATCACCGTTTCCAGCGCGTCACCGAAGGCGTCCATCGTCGGGAAGCGGTTGGCGGGATCCATCGCCAGGGCGCGCGCGAGAGCGGTCTCGAGCCGCGGCGGGAGGTCCGGGCGCAGTGCGCGGAGCATCGTGGGCTGGCCGCGGAGCCGGGCGATCATCTTGTCCTGCGACGTCCTGCCGTCGAACGGGAGGTCGCCGGCGAAGAGCTCGAAGGCGAGGATGCCCAGCGCGTAGATGTCGCTCCGCGCATCGAGCGGCTTGCCGCGGATCTGCTCCGGGCTCATGAACTCGGGCGTCCCGAGCACGATGCCCGTCGTCGTGAGCCTCCGCCGGGCGGGGTCCTGCGTCAGCTCCTTCGCGAGGCCGAAATCCATCACCACCGCGCGATGGCCGCCCGGTGCCTCGGGATCAGGCACCAGCATCACGTTCTCGGGCTTGAGGTCCCGGTGGAGGATGCCGAGGTCGTGGGCGTGCTGGAGCCCGCGGCACACCTGCACCAGCAGCGGCAGGCCGTCGATGAGCGAGAACTGGCCGGTGCGCGCCTCGCGATCGTTCAGGACCTCGCCGTCGAGGAACGGCATCACCAGGTAGATCAGGCCGTCGGGGCTCTGGCCCAGGCGGAGGATGCGGCAGATGTTCGGATGGTCGAGCCGCATCGCCATGCCCGCTTCGCGCTTGAGCCGCTCAACCGAGGTCTGGTCTCCGGAAAGCCGCGGCGAGAGCACCTTGATGGCGAAGCGCTCACCTGTAGCGAGCTCACTGGCCAGGTATACGTAAGCCATGCCGCCCTCGCCGACCTTGCGCTCGATCTGGTAGCGGGCATCGAGCACGCTACCGGTGAGGACGCTGGCGGCATCGGGCGGGAGGAGGGGCGGAGGAGGAGGAGGGGGATCACCGTGGCGCGCAGGCGGGCGGGCGCCGCCTGCCACCACAGGGGGCCCGACGGGCCTGGGGCCGGCCATGGAGCCGGCGACATCCACCAGTGGCGCGCCATCCTTGGTGCAGAACCGCGCCGGCGCGACGTACACCGACTGGCAGCGGGGACAGCGGCGCTGGCTCAATCGCGGAACCGGTTGCGGCCGTCCGCCTTCGCCTTGTACAGGTTGGCGTCCGACAGCTTGAGGAGGGCGTCGGCGTCGCGCGCACGCTCGTCGGGATAGGTGGCGATCCCGATGCTGATGGTGACGTGCACCGGCCGGCCCGACTCGCCGAAGTCATGTTGCGCGACCCGCCGCAGGATCCGCTCGGCGAAGATCCTGGCCCCCGTCGGGCCGGTCTCCGGGAGCAGCACGACGAATTCCTCGCCGCCGTAGCGCGCCACGATGTCCACCGCGCGCTGCTCGCGGCGGAGCAGGTTGGCGAGCTGGCGCAGCACCCGGTCGCCGATCAGGTGCCCGAACTGGTCGTTGATCTGCTTGAAGTTGTCGATGTCCAGCATCAGGCAGGTCAGCACCGTGTTGTAGCGTTCCGCCCGCTCCATCTCCTGCACCAGCTTGTCGCCCAGCGCGCGCCGGTTGAACGTCTCGGTGAGCGGGTCGGTCTCGGCGAGGTGGCGCATCTGCTCCTGCCCCACCATCGCGCTTTCGAGGTCATACGCCTTCTCGAGCGACGCGACCGCCGCCTTGATCACCTGGTCGGCGAACTCGACGTCCTGCTGGTTGAGCGGCGCGTCCTCGGCGGTGGTCCGGAGGAAGAACACGCCCGCCTGGTGGCCCCGGAGCGAGAACGGCAGGGCGAGCGCGGAGCGCGTGGGAACGTTCACCCCCTCCGATTCCCACTCCGCGCGGACCGTCTTGTACAGCGGATCGGTCAGCACATCCTGCACGAGGACGATCTCGCCGGAGGTGAGCGCGTGCTGGATCTCGGGATACCGGCGGAGATCCACGCGAAGATTCCGGAGCATCGGATTCTCGTAGGCAGCCACCACGGTGCCGGTCTCGTCCTCGGAGGTCCCGATCAGGATCGAGCACTTGGAGATCCGGAGCCCGCGCGCCACCCGGCGGACGAGAATCTGGTAGATCTCGTCGGGCTTGAGGGTGGCGGTCACCTCCTGCAGGATGTCCACCATCTCGGTGCGCGACCGGGCCTCCGCGCGCGCCTGGTTGAGCTCGCGGCCGGTGCGGAGATGGGCCTTCACGCGGGCGAGCAGCTCGCGCACCCGGAACGGCTTGGAGATGAAGTCGGCGGCGCCGAGGCCGAGGGAGCGGACCGTCGCCTCCTCGGGCGGCATCGAGGAGATCATCAGGACCGGCAGGTCCTTGAAGCGGTAGTCGGTCTTGACCCGCTCCAGCAGCTGGAGGCCATCCACCTTCGGCATCATGATGTCGAGGAGGAGCAGGTCGTACTGGTCGGCCAGCAGGTGCTCGATGAGGTTCTCGCCCCCCGGCACCGTGACGACCTCGTAGCCGTTGTCCTTGAGGATCCAGGACAGCGTCCGCGAGAGGGCCTGGTCGTCGTCGGCGACGATGATCTTGGGTGAGATGGTCATTCAGGCCACCAGCCGTTCGAAGAGTTCTTCGTCCACGTTGCCGCCGCTCACCACCGCCACCGTGGCGCCGGCCGGATGCACCGCGTGGGCGATCAGCGCCGCCGTCGTCGCCGCACCGGAGGGTTCCACCCGGAGCCCCACCTCGCGGTGGAGCAGCCGCACGGCGCGCGCGATGTCGTCATCGGAAACGGTGACGACCTTCGACACCACCTGCCGGATGATCGGGAAGGTCATGTCTCCCACGGCGAGCGGCAGCAGGCCGTCGGCGAGACTGGCCGTCTTCTCGAGCGCGAGCGGCGACCCCGCGCGCATCGCGGCGGTGAGCTTGGCGGCGCCCTCGGGCTCCACTCCCACCACCTTCACGGCGGGGTTGGTGCCCGCCACCGCGACGCAGATTCCCGCCAGGAGCCCGCCGCCGCCCACCGGCACCAGGATGGTGTCCACGTGGGGCCATTGCTGCAGGATCTCGAGCCCGCAGGTGCCCTGCCCCGCGATCACGTCCGGATGATCGAACGGCGGGATCATCGCGAGGCCCTCCGCCTCGCAGATCTGCTCCGCGCGGACGCGGCGATCGACCGAGCGCGTGCCCGCGAAGACGATCTCTCCGCCGAGACGGCGCACGCCGTCCACCTTGATCTGCGGGGCGTTCTCGGGCATCACGATGACGGCCCGCACGCCCATCCGGCGGGCGGCCCACGCCACGGCCTGTCCGTGGTTGCCGCTGGAATACGTGATGACCCCGCGCGCGCGCACGGCTTCCGGGAGGCGGGACACGGCGTTGAAGGCGCCGCGGACCTTGAAGGCCCCGACTGGTTGCTGCTGTTCGCACTTGAGAGCGACCGAGTGCCCGATCGCCTGGGAGAGCGAGGGCACCTCGACGAGCGGCGTCCGCACAGCCACCCCTTCGAGGGCGGCCGCGGCCAGACGGACGTCCGCAATCGTGACCGCCGGCGGCGCGCTCGGCGCCGGCGGATCGCTCAGGGGGGGCATGAGGCTAACGTATGGAAAGACAAGGGGATTGGCAAGCTGGCCGGATCACTCCTCGTCCACCGTTTCGGCCGGCACCGGTGCGTCCTCGGCCCCGGGTTCCTCCGCCCCGCCTTCGTCCTCCTTCACCACGCGCGCGACATCCACCACCGAGTCGCCAGGCTCGAGGTTCATCACCTTCACGCCCTGCGTGTTGCGGCCGATTACGCTGATCCCGTCCACCGGCACCCGGATGATGACGCCGTGCCGCGTGATCATCATCAGCTCGTCCGCCGGAATGACCTCCATGAGGGCGATCATCCCGCCGGTCTTGTCGGTCTTCTTGAGCGTGATGATGCCCTTGCCGCCGCGCTTCTGGACCCGGTATTCGCTCAACTCGGACCGCTTGCCGAAGCCGTGCTCGCTCACCACGAGCAGGGTGGCCTCGCGGCGGACGACGACCATGCCGATCAGCGCGTCGTTCTTCTCGAGCTCGATCCCCTTCACGCCGGTCGTGGCGCGCCCCATCTCGCGCACGTCGCCCTGGTGGAACCGGATGCTCATGCCGTCCCGGGTAGCGAGCACGATGTCGCTGTTCGCATCGCAGATCTGCACGTCGATGAGCTCGTCGCCGGGCTCGATGTTGATGGCCACGATGCCGGTCGTGCGCACGTTCCCGTAGGCGGAGAGGACGGTCTTCTTCACCGTGCCGCTCCGCGTGGAGAAGATCAGCCAGCGGTCGTCGGTGAATTCCCGCACCGCCACCGTCGCCGCCACACCCTCGTCGCTCCGGATCGCGATGCAGTTCACCACCGGCTTGCCGCGCGCGGCCCGCCCGCCCTGCGGGATCTCGTGCACCTTGAGCCAGTAGACGTGGCCCTTGTCGGTGAAGAACATCAGGTAGTCGTGGGTGCTCGCGATGAACAGATGCTCCACCCAGTCGTCTTCCTTGGTGCCCATCCCGTTGAGGCCGCGGCCGCCGCGCCGCTGGCGCTTGTAGGTCGAGACGGGGATCCGCTTGATGTAGCCGGTGTGGGAGATGGTGATGACCATGTCCTCCTCGGCGATCAGGTCCTCCACCGAGAAGTCGCCCTGGTCCGCCACGATCTCCGTTCGCCGGTCGTCGCCGAACTTGGCCGCCACCTCGGCCAGCTCCTCCTTGAGGATGCTCATCCGGCGGGGCCGCGAGCCGAGGATTCCCTTGAGGTCCTTGATCGTGGCGCGCACCTCAGTGAGCTCGGCCTCCAGCTTGTCGATCTCGAGGCCGGTGAGCTTGGCGAGCCGCATGTTGAGGATCGCATCGCTCTGCTTCTCGCTGAACTTGAACCGCTCGCGGAGCCGGCGGTCGGCCTCGGGCGTGTCCTCCGAGGACCGGATGATCTTGATGACCTCGTCGATGTTGTCCACCGCGATCTTGAGGCCGTCCAGGATGTGCTCCCGGGCCTCCGCCGCGTCGAGGTCGAACTGCGTCCGCCGCACGATGATCGTGTGCCGGTGCTCGACATAGTGCTCGAGCAGCTCCTTCAGGTTCATCACCTTCGGCACGCCGCCCACCAGCGCGAGCATGATCACGCCGAAGGTGGACTGCATCGCCGTGTGCTTGTAGAGCTGGTTGAGGACCACGTTGGGGATGCAGTCGCGCTTGAGCTCCACCACGACCCGCATGCCGTCCCGGTCGGACTCGTCCCGGACGCCGGTGATCCCCTCCACCTTCTTCTCCATCGCCAGCTCGGCGATCGCCCGGACCAGATTCTCCTTGTTTACCTGGTAGGGGATCTCGGTGATGACGATCTGTGACTTGCCGGTGGATTCCTTCTCCTCGATCTGGGCCCGCGCGCGCATGATGATGCGCCCGCGGCCGGTCTCGTAGGCGTCCTTGATGCCCTCCCGGCCGTAGATGTAGCCGGCGGTCGGGAAGTCCGGACCCTTGATGGCCTTGCGGAGGTCCGCGATGCTGGACTCGGGCTCGTCCACCAGGAGCTCCACCGCCTTGGCCACCTCGCGGAGGTTGTGGGGCGGAATGTTGGTGGCCATGCCGACCGCAATGCCGCTCGAGCCGTTCACCAGCAGGTTGGGGATCTTCGACGGCAGGACGGTCGGCTCCTGGAGCCGGTCGTCGAAATTGGGCTGGAAGTCGACAGTGTTCTTCTCGATGTCGTCGAGCATCGCCACCGCGACGCGGGTGAGCCGCGCCTCGGTGTAGCGGTACGCCGCGGCGGCGTCGCCGTCCACGGAGCCGAAGTTGCCCTGCCCGTCCACCAGCGGATACCGGAGCGAGAAGTCCTGCACCATCCGGACGAGCGCGTCGTACACCGACGAGTCCCCGTGCGGGTGATACTTGCCGAGCACGTCGCCCACCACCGTCGCAGACTTCTTGTACGGCCGCCCGGGCACCAGGCCGAGCTCGTTCATCGCGTACAGGATCCGGCGGTGCACCGGCTTGAGACCGTCGCGGACATCGGGCAGCGCCCGCGAGACAATGACGCTCATCGAGTAGTTGATGAACGACTGCTGCATCTCCTCTTCGATGAGGCGGGGGAGGATGCGCTCGCGGGAATTCGGGGCGGTCATGAGGGCTCGGGCTCAGGTGCGGGGAAGCGGGGCGACGGGGAGGTCGCCACGAACCTCTAAATATACGGCACTGTGCCCCCGAATATCAACTCCGGACCTCCGGTTTAAGTGATTGTGCCGTAATAAGATCGGCTAGGTCCTGAACCCGGCGGCGCGAATCTCGCAACTCCCGGGCTCCGAGACCCCCAAAACCCCGATTCGGAGCCTGCCGTGCGCCGTTCCTGCGCTGTCGTTCTGCTGTCTCTCGCCCTGGCTCTACCGGCCCGTTCCCAGTCCCGCTCGGCGGCCATCGGACCGGCCGGAGTCGCGCCCGCCATGCAGCGGTTGGCCGCGCGCCTCGACGAGAATCCGGCGCTGAGCCAGTTCATCGAAGAGATGGGCGAGGCCGGGGTGGAGGACCCATTCGCGATGATGGGCGGGTCGGACCTCAAGACGATGCCCGATTCCGTCCTCGCTTCATTCCCCGGCCTGATCAGCGCGGCGCTGCGTGAATCGGATCCGACGGCCTGCAAGATGCTTCTCAATCAGGGAGCCGGGATGGGCGAGCAGACCTTCAACGCCCTGCTGGCGGCAAGTGACTCCGCGACGGTCGAGGGGTGGCTCGTGCTGGTGGAGTCGATGCTGGTCGCCTACGCACACGGGGACAAGGGGCCGCCGCCGCCCTCTCCTGCGCGGGTGCAGTCCCTCATGATCACGGCCGTGTCGCGGATGTCGGATGCGGAGCGCGAGGCGCTGCTGGTCACCCCAGCAAGTGACCAGCCACCCACTCCGGAGCAGGAATGCGGCAAGATGCGCTCACTGTTCGGCGCCATCGCCGGACTCGGGCTCACGGAGCGAGCCGAACTCATGCGGGGACTGATGGTGATGGGGGAGACGCCGGAGTAAGGCGGGGGCGGGGAAGTGGGAAAGCGGTCCAGAGAATAGCCAGATTGGGGGATGGAATTCTCCTTCCTATCCGTCATCCCGAGGGAGCGTAGCGACCGAGGGATCTTGCCGGCCTACCCGGTGGTGCGTGACTCCGCCCTCAATCGCACGTTCGATCGGGCGTTTATCAGATCCCTCGGGCCTTCGGCCCTCGGGATGACGGGTCGAGGAGTCCTCCCCGCCCATCCGCCCATCCTCCCGATGCAACCATCCCGGGCCGGGAAGCATCAAATCGTCTGTACGCTGAGCCCCTGAGGTGTGAGATGGTGATGCTGGCCACGAGAGACCCGATCCCGACGTACCGGGTATACGACGACGAAGGCCGGCCGATCGGGCAGGTCCTGCTTCCGACCACGGACCGCCTCGGCGGGCTGGGGGCGGAGACGATACTGCTTCGGCGGGCCATCCCAGCGCTTGTCCACTAGGACAAAGAGAAAAGGACTCAGGGTTTAGAGGGGCCGAAAGCGAGAAAGAGAAAAGGCGGCCAGTTCTGGTGCCATGTCTTTCCCCTTTTCTCTTTCCACACCTCTGAGTCCTGAGTCCTTTTCCCTTTCCTCTGGCTTCCGCCTTCCCCGCCTCCCCGCCGACGTTACATTGGCGGGATGGCCATCCGACACCTGCTTGCCCTCTGCTCCGTCCTCGCCGCCTGCAGCCCCGCCGCTCCGCCGGTCGAAGAGGAACGCCTCTCTGGCCAGGGCGACACCCTCGCCACCGACCTGAGCGAGGTCGCCGCCGCGGCGTGGCTGGGCGGGGACCGCTGGGCCGTCGTGAGCCCCTCCGATCAGCGCGTCACCATCCTCGATTTCGCAACCCACACCGTCTCTGTTCTCGGCGCGAACGTGAAGGACGCGTACCGCGGGCCATTCGACGCCTTCGTCGTGCGCGACACGCTCTATGTCGTCGACTGGGCGTTCCGACAGGTCACCGCCTGGACGACGGCCGGCGCGTTCATCCGGGCGTTCCCGGGGCCCGAGAATACCCGCGGAGCACTGCCCACGGCGCGCGATCGTGCCGGCAACTGGTACGTGGAGCAGAATCCGCTCCCCGGTTCCGACGGAAGCGGCAACAAGGACTCGGCCGCGGTGCTGCGCCTTCCTCCCGACATGGGCGCGGTGGACACGATTCTCCGGCTCACGCCGCTCGACCTGGCCGAGATCGTCGGGGATGCGGGCCGGCGCTTCGAGCGCCGCGTGTTCAGCGGCGAGGACGAGTGGGGGGTCCTCGAGGATGGCTCGGTCTGGGTCGCCCGCGTCTATCCGAACCGGGTGGACTGGCTGGGCGCCGATGGAACGAGGACGAAGGGTCAGGCGCTGCCCGACAAGGCGCTCACGATCGGGCCGGCCGACCGCGAGGAATTCCTGATGCGGTTCCCGACGGAGCTCCGGAGCGCCGCCGAGAAGCTCCCCTTCAGTGCGGTCAAGCCGCCGTTCGAGGCGGGGTTCACCGGAGGGGACGGCCAGGTCTGGCTGCAGAAGACTCGCGTGATTCCCGATTCGGTCCGGCGCTACCAGGTGGTGGGGCGGGACGGACGGCTTCGGCGCATGCTGTCGTACGTCGGATATGGGAAGGCGCTCGCCGCGAGTCCGGACGCGATCCTGGTGGCCGAGGCGGCGCCCGGCGGGTGGCGCTTCATCCGGATGCTGGCGGCACCGAAGCCCGGAGGCTAGAATCGGAGACATCTCCAGCCGGGAGGGCCCACATGGCGACGGTCCACGATCTGTTGGCCCGGAAGGGTGGCGAGATGGTGTCGATCCTGCCGACAGACACCGTCCTCGAGGCGGCGCGACGGATGAACGAGCGCGGGATCGGCGGCCTGCTGGTGGTCGAAGGCGGACAACTGGCGGGAATCTTCACCGAGCGTGACATCCTGCGGCGAGTCGTCGCGCTCGGCCGCGATCCCACCACGACCCCCGTCAAGACCGTGATGACCTCGCCGGTCATCACCTGCCTCCCCGAAACGAGCGTGGAGGAGTGCGGGGTCATCATGACCACGCGCCGGATTCGTCACCTCCCGGTGGCGGACGCGCGCGGGCTGGTCGGCATCATCACCAGCGGGGACGTGCTGGCGTTCCGGGTGGACGAGCAGCAGACGACGATCAAGTATCTCAATAACTACATGTTTGATATGAGATAGGGCGGGTCGGCGGGTCGGGATCAGCAGACTACTCCGTCATCCCGAGGGAGCGCAGCGACCGAGGGATCTTGCCGGCGGATTCGGTGGCTCGTGGTTCCAGAACCAAATCCACGTTCGATCTGGCGCGAATCAGATCCCTCGGGCCTTCGGCCCTCGGGATGACGGATCAGAACACAGCTTCCGTCCCTTCCGACCTTCCGTCCCTTCCGTCTGTCCGTCTGTCCGTCTGTCCGTCTGTCCGCCTGTCCTCCGGCCGCCCCAAGGACTGCGCGAGGGGCCGGCGCAGGGGGCAGCCGCCGGCGGGGCCTCGCCACACGCCCCATGGGCCGCATGGGTGGGCGACCGGGTGAAGGCAGGTGGTGCATCCCCACGATCGGCATTTCCAATCCATCGCACAAGCTGTCAACGTTGATAGTCCTGGCACCCTATCAAGCTTGATAGTCCCACTATCAAGCTTGATAGGGACTAGATATTCGACCGGCCCCGCAGGCACATTCTCCTCGCGGAATACTCTTCCCCACAGCTGGAACACTTCGCGAGGAGCGCCCCATGCCATTCCCCCAAGGCAAGGAACACAGGATCACACTGCAGGCGGCGGCGGCGCTCACGCGCCGGTACCGCGAGCACCCCGGAGCAGGAAAGGAGCGCGCCGGTATGTTCCCTCGAGAGGCCTACGATGCCCTGCTCCAGCAGGAAGGCTGCCGGGGCATCCGGATCTATTACGGGCGGGCGGAAGGCGGCGGGATGAGCCTGGTGATGGTCGGGGTGGACGCCGACGGCAACGACATGACAGCCGGGGAGATCATGGAGGAACACTACCCGTGCCCGCCGTTCTGCGGTTCGGCCAACGTTCTGGGCGGGTGATCCGAGCCAGATGCCCTCACCGACAGTCTTCATGCACATGGCCGCGCTGTCGCAGGCGCTGCCGCCCATTGCCGCCGGGCTGCGGCGGTCGCGCAGCCCTGCCCATCAGGCGATCGTGCTTGGCTGCGCGGTGAGCATTGCCGGCGATGCCATCCAGCTGCTGCTGGCGATGCAAAACATCAACAACTTCTGGGTTTCGTACACCTTCACGCCACTGGTGGGGGCGGCGTTCCTGTTCGGACTCGCCGCCTGGCAGTTGACCTACCTGGAGCGGCTCACGCTCCGACTGGCCATCCCGATCTATGTCGTGGCACATTTCGCCCTGGCCCTCCTGACCGAGGACCTGAGGGATTTCAGCCGATTCGCGGCGCCGCTGCATTCGCTGATCATCCTGGTCGCGGCGCTGTGGACGCTGGTGCGCCGGTCGTTCGCCCCCTCGGAGCAGCCGCACCTCCAGAGCGACTGGTTCTGGGTGGCGGGAGGCCTCGCGATCTACGGCGCCGCATCGGCCGCCTTCGGGCCGGTGGCCTCGATCCTGATGCGCGACCGGATCGACCTGGTCGTGGCCGCGGTGAACGTCCGCGCGGCATTCCACATCCTGTCGTTCGCGGCCATCGCCTGGGGAGTCCAGTGCAGACATCCAGCGAAGCTCTCTGGGCCTTCTTCGTCGCCGCTGCGATCGGCCTGACGGTTCTCGTGGTCGCCCTCGCTGCCGCGCTGACGATCGCCCAGCACCGGTTCCTCGGCCTGCACAAGACCTACGGCCAGCGCCTGCTCACGGCCCAGGACGAGGAGCGCGCGTGGGTGGCCCGCGAGGTCCACGACGACGTGGTCCAGCGGCTGGCAGTGCTCCGCCACGAGCTGGACCTGGCGCGCGGGGAGGAAGCGGTCCTCACGCCCGCCCAGCGGCGCCGGCTCGCGGGGCTCGAGGGGGAGATCGAGGACCTGGGCGTGGCCCTGCGACAGCTCGCGCACCGGCTCCATCCTTCCACGCTCGACCACGGCGACCTCGGGCTCGCGCTGGAACAGCTCGCGGACGAAGGCCACCGTATCTATGGCCTGAGGTGCAGGTCACGGTAGCGGTCCCGGCGGAACTGCGTTCCACCGAGTTGGCGCTGGCGGCGTACCGGATCGGGCAGGAAGCGCTCCGCAATGTGTCCAAGCACGCCGGCGTGACCCGGGCCGAGATCGACGTTTCGGTCACCGAAGGACAGGTCGTGCTGCAGGTGCGCGACCGGGGCTGCGGATTCGACAAGGGAGGCCGCGCCGGTGAGGCATCAGGGCACTCGCGGGGCCTCGGCCTGCTGACCATCCAGGAGCGCGCCCGGCAGGTGGGGGGACGGCGGTGATCGCGTCCCGGCCCGGCGTCGGCACCACCGTCACCGTCACCATGCCGATCAACGGAAGGACCCGTGGCTAAGCTCCGCATCCTGCTCGCCGAGGACCACGACCTGGTCAGCCAGGGCATGAAGGCCATGCTGCAACGCCGGTATGAGGTGCTCGATCCGGTGCGCGAGGGCACCGCCGTGGTGGCCGCCGTGAAGAAGGCGCGACCGGACGTCCTGCTGCTCGACCTGTCGCTTCCGGGCCGGAACGGGCTGGACCTGATCCCTGAGCTCCGCCAGTCCGCGCCCAACACCGCGATCGTGGTCGTCACCATGCACACCGACTTCGTGGTGGCCAAGCAGGCGCTGGCGCTCGGCGCGGCGGGGTTCATGCCGAAGGATTCGGGCATCGAGGAGCTGCAGGAGGCGATCACGGAGGTGCTCGCCGGGCGGAGATACCTGTCGCCGAGGATCGAGCGCCACGCCGTGCAGCCGTCGAGCCCGGACCGCGAGGGCTGGTCGCGCCTCACACCGCGCCACAAGGCGATCCTCCGGGCGATCGCCCAAGGGCGAACGACGGAGGAAATCGCCGAGGAACTCGGGATCAGTGTGCACACGATTCACTTCCACCGGCGGAACATCCGGCGGATTCTCGGCATCGAGTCGGAGAACGGGCTCACGCGGTTCGCGGTGGTGATGCAGATGGGCACCGAGGACGGATGACGATCTCGATCGAGGAGTTCTGCCAGGCGCTCGCCTGCGCATTCATCCGGGCGGGAGACCTCAGACCGGATCCTGACGACCGGATCGCGTTCGTCGCCCGGCGGCCGGCGGAGCAGGCGGATGAGTGTTTCCGGGTCGAGTTCGACGGCGTCCGGGACCTGGTCACCCGGAGCCGGACCTCACCGCCGTCGGGAGACGATATCGTCGAGTTGTCGATCCTCGAGCTGGACGGCGAGCCCGATCGCTGGCGCGTGCGGTTCCATCCGTGGTATCTGCACGAGATCGAGTTCAGGTGCCGCCGGATCCGGGTCAACGCCGCGGAGGTCACCGGGCGCGGCCGCCACCTGCAGGACTGGTTCCCGGCGAGCCGGCCGAAGATGCCGCCGTTCGAGGCCGGGGTGGCCTGACGGCAGCCAAGAGGAACTAGTCCTCGATCCTCGGTTCCTTCCGGTCCGTCGCCCGCCGATCCCGGCGCCGGCCTTCCTCATACCACCGCCGGGTGATCTCGCCCGCCAGGTCCCGGTTCCCCAGTCCGAACGCCAGGCCCGTCGCCAGCGCCACCGCGCCGAGGATCAGCGTGAACGCCGTGGTGACGATGTCCTCGGCCACGCCGACCTGCTGGATGGCCATGAACACCGCGATGAGGATCACCAGCGCCTTGGTGATCTTGGCCACCGTCGGCACGCCGGAGACGCCGCCTGCCGAGGCCACGATGAGCCCACGCACGAATTCGCCGACGATGATGCCCAGGATCACGATGACGATCGCGCTGATCAGCGTCGGAATGAAGCCGAGCATCAGCCCGAACATCTCGTTGATGTTCTCGAGGCCCAGCGCGGTGCTCGCAAGCAGGATCACCACCAGCATGACGAGCCAGAACGCGAGCTTGCCGACCGCGTGCACCGGATCGAGCCGGGGCCCGGCCCGCTCGACCACCTCCGTGAAGCCGCCCTTCTCCGCCATCCGGTTGAAGTCCAGCCGCTTGAGCGTGTTGTCCACCCATTTCTGGATCTGCCGCGCCACAAGGTAGCCCGCGAACAGCAGGACCAGGGCCCCGATGATGGCCGGCAGGTACAATCCCAGTTGCTCGGCACCGTAACGCAGGCGCTCCAGGAGTTCGCTCATCGTCCCACCTCGATCACGAGTTTGCCGAAGTGCGATCCCTCGGCCATCCGGCGGAAGGCGTTCGCGCCCTCCGACAGCGGCACCACCGAATCCACCACGGGCCAGAGCCGGCCCTGCGCCGCCAGCCCCGCGACCTCCCGATACTCGCGGTCGCTCCCCATCGTGCTGCCGAGGATGCTCCAGCGGTACCAGAACAGCTTGCGTACGTCGGTCGTCACCATCGGGCCGGTGGTCCCGCCGCAGGTCACGAGCCGCCCGCCCCGCCCCAGCGCCCGGAGCGATTTCTGCCAGGTCTGCTCCCCGACGTTGTCGATCACCACGTCCGCGTTCCGGCCGTTGGTGATCGCGCGGACCCCCTTCGGCACGTCCCCGGTGGCGTGATTGAGGGTGTGATCGGCGCCCAGCTCGCGGGCTCGCGCGAGCTTGTCATCCGACGAGCTGGTGACGATCGCGACGGCCCCGACCAGTTTCACGATACGAAGGCACGCCTGTGCCACGCCGCCGCCGATGCCCCAGATGAGCACGGTCTCGCCGGGCCGGAGCCCCGCGCGACCGATCAGCATCCGCCACGCGGTGAGCGTTGAGAGCGAGAACGCCGCCGCCTGGTCCCACGGCATCCGGTCGGGCACGCGCGCGAGGTTTCTGGCCGGGACGACGAGGTACTCCGCCGCAGTGCCGGGTACGTGCTCGCCGAGCAGGCCGTAACTGGCGCAGAGCGGCTGCTCGCCGTCGTGACAGAATTCGCAGGTGCCGCACGCAATCCCGGGGTTCACCATCACCCGGTCCCCCGGACGGAAGCCGGTCACGGCGGCGCCCACCGCCTCGACCGTGCCCGCCGCATCCGAGCCGACGATGTGGGGATAGGAATAGGTGATGCCCGGCAGTCCGCCGAGCACGAAGACATCGAGATGATTGAGCGCGGCGGCGTGCACCCGGATCAGCACGGCATCGTCGCCGGTGAGCTCCGGGCGGGGCACGTCGGCGATCGCGAGCTGGTCCGGTCCGCCGAGTTCCGTGAGGACGAGCGCCTTCATGCGGTTCAGAAGCCGGGCTGGATCGGCTGGGCGCCGGGCGGAAGCGTCACCGGACGCGGTGGCTGATCGGGGGCCAGCCCCTTGAGCATCAGCGAGGACCCGGTCGTCGTGCCGCCTTCCTTGGCGGGTGCCACCACGTAGGCCAGCATCGCGCCGTCCCGCGACAGCGCCAGGCTCGTGATCCGCCCCTTCAGAGACTGCAGCATGATCCGCTGCCCTTCGGGGCCGGCGTTCAGGCGGAGAATGTCCCCGCGCTCCCCGCGCTGCACCACGTAGGCGACGTCGCCATTGGGGAAGAAGCGCGGCTGGCTCTCCGCTTCGGGCGTGCGGGTCAGCGGCCGGGGATTCTCGCCCTCCGCCTCCATCACGAACAGGTCCGGATTGCCGTCCCGCGTGGAGACGAACGCAATGAAGTGCCCGTCCGGCGAATACACCGGCGACTGATTCACCGTGGTGTCGGAGGTGAGCTGCCGGATTCCGGTGCCGTCGGCATTCATGGCGTAGATCTGGGTCGTCCCGCCGCGCACCGACGAGAAGGCGATCGTGCCGCCGTCGGGGCTCCAGGCCGGCTCGAGGTCCGCTCCGGGCTCCTTCGTCAGCTGCCGGATGTTCGCCCCGTCGGCGTCCATCGTGTAAATGTCGATATCCCCGTTGCGGCGCGAGCTGAACGCCACGCGCGTCCGGTCCGGCGACCAGACCGGATGAAAATTGACCGTGCTGTCGGCGAGGAGCGGCGTGAGCGGTGCGCCGGCGGCGGTGGATACCTGGTAGATCCCGGCGCCGCTTCCCTGCCGCAGGCTGAGCAGCAGGTCTTCCGTCACGAAGACGCGCAGGCTGGATTCCGAGCCCCAGGCCGCCCTGGCCGTGATGGTCGCGCCGCCAACGGACTTCGCCTCCAGGCGGCCCGTGGCGTCCGCCGCCACGACATCCGGTCGGTCGGAGTGGAACGCGATCTCGCCGGAGCCGCCGAGCGGCCGGCCGGCCTCGTCGAGCAGCGAGATGCGCAGCGAATCCCGGCCGCCGACCCCGAGCCGGAATCGTGTCCGGATGAGCGCGAGCCCCGCCGGCACCACCTGGACCTCCCACTGGAACGGCTCGAAGCCCGGCACGGCCAGCGCGAGCTCGGTCTTGCCGAGCGAGCGGGCGGTGAGGGTGCGCGTCGCCGGGTCGAAGCCCACGACCGCGGTATCCTGCACGGTCCACGCCAGCGGGACTTCGGCGATCGGCGAGGAGTCCGCGGCAAAGAACTTGAGCGACAGCGCCATCGTCGTGTGGATCGGCAGGCGAACCGGCTCGCCTGGCGGCGGCGAGAAGCGAATCCTCGAGAGCGGCGCATGCACCGTCACCCGCACGCGCCGCTCGAGCTGATAGCCCACGACGATGATTTCCGCGCTGCCTGGCGCCACGGCCTGCAGCCGGCCGGTGGCGTCCACGCGGACGATGCTCGGATCGGTGCTGCGCCACTCGAGACCGCTCAGGAGCCTCCGTCCGCCCTGGGACGGGACGATCGCCCGGAGAGTATCGATGGTCTCCGGCGCGAGCAGCAGGTGGTCGCGATCGAGCGCGAAGTCGCTCTGGGCCACCAGCACGGGAACGGTGATCGTGAGGCCCCCCGGACCGGTTGCCTGCACCGATCCGCTGCCCGCCTGAAGCCCGACGACGAGTCCGGTCGAGTTGACCGACGCGATCGTGGGATCGACCGACGTCCACGTGACGTGCACTTGCCCGAGCCCGGACCCATCGGGCGTCTGCAGCGCGACGGTGACCCGCGCCGTCTCCAGCGCGAGCAGGTAGAGCACGGGAGGAGTCGGCACCAGCACCGTGCCCGCAGGAAGCGAAGGCGGCGGACCGCTGTCGGTGGCGGCGTCCCCGGCCACGGTCACCGCGACCGACGCGCGGCCGCTCCCGGCCCGCACCTCGATGCGCGCAGACCCCGGCTTGAGAGCGACGATGGTGCCGTCCCGTTCCACTCGGACCACACCGGTTCGGCTCACCAGGAAGGTGTACTTCGCATCGGAAAGGAGATTGCCGTCGGCGTCGTAGGCGCTCAGGAACAGCCGCTCCCGGTCGCCGACCGTGAGGTCGAGCCGGGTCGGAGTGGCCTGCACCTCCGTAGGTGTCTGCGCCCACCCCAGACCGGGGACGACGAGGCACAGCAACAAGGCGAGGGGGAACGAACGGCGGCCGATGTTCATTGCGGGTCCCAACTTAAGGTCGGAACGGCTGGATGGCGAGGGAGCGGAGAGACGGATGGGCGGATGGGCAGATGGGCGGATGGGCAGGGGGACAGGTTGGCGAGGGATCGGTCCGGAGGGGCGTTGGTGAGCAGAAGTGCAGCTTGGGATCGTCAAGCCTATCGCGAACCACAGGCCCGGAGGACCGACCCGAGCCAACATATTGCCGCGCATAGCGTTAGATGCCGCCAACCAAGCTAAGACCCCAACCCCAGGACCACCGGCCCGTGCAAAGCGGGAGGTCATTGCACGACAACCGCTTGCACAAGATTCACAAGTATGCAACTTATACGACGGTTCTGCGCCGGCGCGTTCGCGCCGCGCTCCAGCGACGGGTGGCGTCGCACCCCGCAGGCGGAGGAAGCAACAATGAGCGAGACCGAGATGGGCTGGTCGGGTTCCGGCTGGATGGACCCGATGCCGATGTCCCCCGAACCAGCGCCGATGCCTCCGCCACCTCCGGCGCCAGTTCCCGAACCCGCGAAGCCGGCGGCACCGAAGCCGAAGCCCGCCGCGAAGAAGAAGGCCGCGAAGAAGCCCGCGAAGAAGAAGGCCGCGAAGAAGAAGGCCGCGAAGAAGCCCGCCAGGAAGAAGGCCGCGAGGAAGCCGGCCAAGAAGAAGGCCGCGAAGCGGCCCGCGCGGAAGAAGGCAGCGCGCAAGTCGAAGAAGACCGCCCGGAGGAAAGTCGTCAAGAAGAGAGGGAAGTGAGTCCCGCACAGCGCCCCGGCCCCCCGGGGCGCTTCTCCACCCGACCCTCGAGGCACGATCCCATGCGACTCTTCCTCGCGGTGGCGGCGATCGCCGCCGCCGCGTGCAGCTCGTCTCCTGCCCCGTCCACGCCGGCACCGGCGCCGGCCGACCTCACCGCTGAATTCCAGCAGCAGTTCCAGCGCTCCGCGAACGACTGGAACCGGGGCGACCTCGACGCCTTCATGTCCGACTATGCGCGCGACAGTCTCACCACCTACGTCGCGGGCGGGCATCTGCGCTTCGGGTACGACCGGATCCGGCAGGGCTACGCCGCGCAATTCGCGCCCGGCGCCAGGCGCGACAGCCTCCGCTTCGAGGAATTCAATGTTCGCGTGCTCAGTCCGACGCTGGCCCTGGTCAACGCGCGCTACATCCTCTTCCGGGACGGCGCCACGACCTCCAGCGGGCCGTTCACCCTCGTGATGGAGCGGCAGGCCGATGGCTGGAAGATCCTGCACGACCACACCCACAGTGATCCGCGCTAGTCTCCGCCTCCTCGCGCTGGCCCTGCTCGCCGCGGGCTGCGCCGAGCAGGGGCCGGAGCGCGTGGCGTTCGTCGGGGCCACGATCCTCGACGGGAGCGGGCGCACGCCGCTCCGGAACGGCGTCATCCTGGTGCGGGGCACCCACATCGAGGCGATGGGTCCCCGCGCCGACGTGAAGCTCCCGCGCGGGACCCACGAGGTGGATGTCTCGGGCGCGTTCATCATTCCGGGGCTGGTGGATGCGCACGCGCACGTCGCGCGGTGGGCGCTCACGCGCTATCTCGCGTTCGGTGTGACCAGCGTGCGCGACATGCACGGGACGATGGACTCCGCCCTCGCACTGGCGCAGGAGGCGGACCTGAACGCGATGCCGAGCCCGCGGATCTTCACCGCCGGTGCGATGATCGATGGGGTGCCGGCCACCTATCCCGACGCGCAGCCGGTCACCAACACGACCGAGGCCCGGCGCGCGGTGGATCGCCTGTCGGTCGCGGGCACCAACCTCATCAAGGTGTACACCCGCATCACGCCGCCGCTCCTCGAGGCGATCGTCGACGAGGCCCGCACCTTCCAGCTCCCGGTGGCCGCGCATCTCGGCCTCACCGACGCCGCGACCGCCGCGAAGGCGGGGGTCAGCTCGATCGAGCACCTGACCGGGGTGCCCGAGGCGGCCGGCCTCGCGAAGCCGCTGATGGCGGCGCACGAGAAAGGGCTTCTTCACGGGGTGGACCGCCTTCGAGCGGAGCTGGGCCACGCTCGATTCGGCGGCGCTCACCCGCGTGGCACAGCAGCTCGCGACCACCCAGGTGACGATGGTGCCGACGCTGGCGCTGCACGAGATCTTCAGCCGGCTCGACGACTCCACCCTGCAGCAGAACCCCGACCTCCAGGCGATGCCGGCGGCGCTCAAGGCGGCGTGGAACGTGCCCGACATGATCCGCCGCGCCGGGTGGACGGCGGAGGATTTCGCGGCGTTCCGGAAGAGCCGGCCGTACCAGGACCTGTTCCTCCGGGCATTTCATGCCGCGGGCGGGCGGATCGTCACCGGCACCGACGCCGCGAACCAGATGCTGGTGCCGGGCGCGAGCGAGCACACCGAACTGGAGCTGCTGGTCCGGGCCGGGCTCTCACCGACCGATGCCCTCCGTGCCGCCACGCGGGACGCGGCCCTCCTGCTCGGCGCCGACTCGCTCGGCATCCTCGCCGTCGGCAAGGTGGCGGATCTCGTCGTCCTCGCGCGGGACCCGCTGGCCGACATCCGCAACACCCGCTCCGTCACCCGGGTGATGGTGCGGGGCCAGTTGTTCGCCGCCGACTCGATCCGCGCCGCGTGGTGAGCGCGCGATGAGCTTGACCCGGATCGTCATCGGCTGGCTGCTGGTGTGGGTGATGTTCCTGGTCTGGGAGGCGGTCGAAGGGCGGCTCCTCGGCGTCGCATCCAGCGAGCGGGCGGCGCCGCACGAACGGAAGCCGGTGCTCCGGCGACCGCCCGGCGCCTATTTCATCGAGGCGCTCCTGCTCGCGCTGGTGGCCGGGCTCTGGTTCGGGAGCCTCGGCCACGGCGGGTGGATGCTGCTGTTCGGGCTGCTGGGCCTGCTGGTGGAATGGACGGGATGGATGCGCATCGCGGGCGACGTGGAGCCGCCGCTGCCGGCGCTGGTGCATATCGTGCTTGGAGGTGCGCGCGGGGTGGCGGCCGGCGGCCTGCTCGCGTTCGCGCTGGGATGAGGGGATGACCAAGGCGGAAATCACAGCCGCGCTGGCGCGGCTGGAGAAGTTCTTTGCGGGACGGCGGAGCCGGCAGGCGATACTCGCGCGCGCGGCGCTCGAGCGTCCCGAGGCCGGCGATGCTGATCTGCGTGAGAGCCTGCGCGCGGAGCTCGCCGCCGGGCTCAAGCCCGACGGCAGCGTGGGGGGCGCGGTCGTGCCCACCATCTGGCGGGCGATCGAGCTGATGGACCTGGGCCTCCCCGGCGAGGAACCGGGCACGGCGAAAGTGGTGACGTGGGTGATGGGCCTCGCGGGAAAGCCGGGAGCCTTCGGAGAGGGGTGCAACCCGGCGCGCCACGCCAATCACGCCTGCGAGCACTACCTCGCAGGATTCTTCAGCCCCGGCGCCCCCACCGAGCGGATCGCGCCGATCACCGTCCCCTGCGGCAAGACCTTCCGGGCGGAGCCGGCCGCGCGATTCGCGGTGAGCTGCCTCGCGCTCCGCGCGGTCGTACGCGCCGGGCTCGAGAGCCGGGCCAGTGTCCGCAAGCACCTGGCGAGTCTCGCACTCCTGACGGAGGGGTGGACCGACTGGAGCGGGTACTGGGCGCCGGACCTCGTCATCGCGACGCTGCATCCCCTCGCCATCGCGCCACAGACGTACCGACCCGCCGCGCTCGGGGCGGCGCAATTCATCGCCGACAACCAGAACGACGACGGCACCTGGCCGAACGCCGATCTTTTTCACGCGCTCGAGTCGCTGCTCGCAGTGAATTCTCCGGCAGCGCGGAAGGCGATCGCACGCGCGGCGCCGGTGCTGATCGCGCAACAGCGGAAAGACGGTGCGTTCGGGCCGACGGCGCAGGAGGAGCGGGCGTTGATCGGGGTAAGGGCGTTGAGGGAGGCGGGGGATTGAGGACTATCAAGCTTGATAGTCAGTTTCTTGACAGTTGAGGTGTCAAACAATTGCCGATTGTGCTCGGCGTGCTGCCACGCGACTATACGCTTGTCCCCCATGAGTTGTGAATCACGACGGCCGCACCGGTAATTCGCAGTGCGTGCATCCTCCTTCGAGTTCCATCATGCTGAACGCTCGTCTGCTCTGGCTCGCGCCTCTGCTGCTCGGCCTGACGACCTTCGCTTGTGGTGGAGGTGATTCCGCCGGTCCGGAGCCCGAGCCTGCACGCATCGTTGTCACTCCCGATTCGCTGATTGTTGCGCAGTTGGGAACGAGCCAACTCACCGTCTCGATCCTGGATGAAAACGGGTCCCCGCTGGCTGGATACCCTCCGACCTTTACCAGCGCGGATACATTGCTCGCCACGACCTCGAGCACCGGCCTGATCACGAGCGCGGGCCCGACGGGACGGGTGGAGATCACGGTCCAAGCCGCGGCTTTCACGAAGACCGTCCCGGTGCGAATCACAGCAGTGCCAACCACCATCGAAATCACGCCTGTCTCCGCCAACGTTACGCAGGGCGATTCGCTGCAGCTGGGCATCCGAGTGCTTGACGCCGTGGGCGAGGAGCTCCCGGCGAGCCTGGCGACGTTTGCCGTGGACAACCCCGCTCTGGCAAGCGTCGGTACATCGGGTCTTATTCGGTCACTTGGCCCTTCGGGAATGACGCTGGTCCGAGTTACGGCCGCCCCGACCTCACGAGCCCTGGTCTTAACGATTGCGCAAAAGCCGACTTCCGTCGTGGTGACATACACGGGGATAGGGTCGGTTCCGCTGGAGGGTACGAAGCAGTTCACCGCAACTGTGCGTGACTTGATCGGTGCCGCAATCCCGAGTGCAACGGTGACCTGGACGGCGACTGGCGCACCTGCCTCAGTGTCAGAATCGGGCCTGCTCACCGCGGAATCGACACCCGGTCGCACCATCGTCCAGGCCAAGTACCACCATGCAGATTACGGCGATTTCACAGGCGATGCGGGGATCTACCTTGTCCAATCTGAGGCGCCCGCGGCGGTGGCACCGAGCGATCTGGTCAATCTCGCGATAGGCGGGCGACCATACGACGTAGCAATCACACCTGCAGGCTTGGTGGTGGGGGTGGAGCTTCTCGGCCTAGTCATTTCAACGGATCTTGCCTCTTTTGCAAGCTTCGACACGCTGGCGAATGGCGGGCAACCTGCCACAGTAGAGATCAACGCGGCAGGAACGCACGCCTACGTGGCCGGGATGGAGGCTGTGCCCTACCAGGGCCAAGGGTGGGGAGTCGGGGTAATAGATCTGGCCAGCGGTGCCCAGTCCGGATATCTGCACGATGGGATGTTCGACACACCGCTCTCCATCGCGCTCAGTTCCGACGGTCAGCGCGCGGTGATGGGCACCAGCGCGGCCACAGTCATCATTTTCGACGTGGCGACAGGCGGTGTACGCAAGACGATCAAATTCGCTCCCGAGGGCGGCAAGTTCAACCACATAGTGGCGCACCCCTTCCTGCCGAAAATGTATGCGAGCAGCGACCAGTACGATGCATTCACTACGAGCATTGTTGTCGAGATCGATCTTGTATCGGAGACTGCTCGCAAACTGGCGCTCAGATACCCTACAGCATGGGGCCCGCAAGGGCTGGCCGTTTCCCCCGATGGCACGGAGCTGTTCGTGGCCGATGAGAATGGTCCGATGCAGGTCTGGGATTTGGTCAATGACCGGAGCGCCGGTGAAATCCCTGCTGCAAGCTATGGATTCGGCCTTGTTCTGAGTCCGGATGGACAAACCCTGTACCAAGTTGGCGGGGGAGTCCTGGCGATCGATGTCGCCACGCACGCGGTCACAGCACACTACAATACACCTGGTCCTGGTCTTGGCGGCTGGCGCGGCGCGGTGAGTCCGGACGGGACGAAGATCGTGATCGCCTCCGAGTTCGATTACCTGCGTCGATTCTCGTTCTAGACCACCTAGCAGGTCGTGCGGGCCGTAATCCTGATTCGTACCCAGCATAGCGGTCCATTTGTGGGGGGAGGAGGGGACCGTCCGCCTCCCCGCCTCGCCGACTCCTACCCCACCGCCCTCACCATCCACCACGCCCCCACCACCACGCTCCCGACGCCGACGAATGCCCCGAGCTTCTGTCCGAGCCGCACCGACGCCTCCGTCGCCTGTCGCATCGCGACCGCCGCGAGTACCGCATACCCCGTCATCGCCAGCATCGTCCCCGCCCCGAACGCCACCAGGTAGCCGAGCCCGACCGTCGTCCGGTCCATCAGCGTGACCGGCACCAGCGCCACCACGGCACTCGTCCCCGCGAGCCCGTGCAGCATGCCCACCAGCGTGATACCGCGCGCGCCCGGCGCGGGGTGATGGTGATGCTCATGTTCATGCGGATGATGGTGATGCTGGTGCTGATGGCCGTGCGCGCTCTCCGCCCCGCCGTGCGCGTGCAGATGCAGGTGGTCGCCGTGTTCTTCGGGCGGGTGGAGATGTAACTTGCGGGCGCGTCGCATCGCCCAGAGGCCCACGGCCACGAGCATCACGCCCACGAGCCCTTCGCCGATCGCATCGTATCCCGCCGGCCAGCGGAGCCCCGTGGCGAGCAGCAGGCCGCCTGCGGCCAGCACCGCGAGCGAATGCCCGAGCCCCCAGCGCGCGCCGAAGCCGGCCGCCGCCCGGAGCGCGGGTCGCGTGCTGACGAAGGCGGTCACGGCGATCATGTGGTCCACCTCGATGGCGTGGACCAGGCCGAGCAGGAAGGCGGTGCCGAGCGCGATCACGACGGGCATCTGGTTTCTGCCTCAACCGGGAGAATGAGGATGGCCGACCAGGCCACGGACCAGCAGGCACGGATCCGGCTCACGAGCTACTCGCACGGCGCGGGTTGAGCCTGCAAGCTCGGCGCCGCCGAGCTGGCGCAGGTCCTGCGCCACTTGCCACGCGTCGAGGATCCACGGGTCCTCGTGGACGCCGGGTCGCACGACGACGCGGCGGTGTTCAAGCTCTCCGACGACCGCGCGCTGGTCGCCACGACCGATTTCTTCACGCCGATCGTGGACGATCCGCGCGACTGGGGCGCGATCGCCGCCGCCAACGCCCTGAGCGACATCTACGCGATGGGCGCGACGCCGCTCTTCGCCCTGAACCTGGTGGCCTGGCCCCGCACCGGCCTCCCGTTCGAGCTGCTCGGCGAGGTGATGGACGGCGCCGCGGAGGTGGCGCGCGAGGCCGGCTGCCTCCTCGTCGGCGGCCACTCGGTGGATGATGCCGAGCCCAAGTTCGGACTCGCCGTGATCGGCGAAGTGCACCCGGACCGGCTGCTCACCAATGCCACCGCGAAGGCGGGTGACGTCCTGGTGCTCACCAAGCCGCTCGGCACCGGCATCCTCACCACCGCGCTCAAGCGCGACCGGGTGAACGAGGCCGAGGTCGCGCCCGCGGTGAGCATGATGCGGACCCTCAATGCTGGCGCCGCACGCGCCGCCCTCGCGAACGGAGTCACGGCCGCCACTGATGTCACCGGCTTCGGCCTCCTGGGACACCTCGGCAACATCCTCACGTCGAGCGGCCTGGCGGCGGAAATCGACGCGGGCAAGCTCCCCGTGCTCGCCGGCGCGCTGGAGCTGGCCGAAGAAGGTATCATCCCCGGCGGAACCGCGCGAAACCTCGAGGCGGCCATGGCGACCACGGAGTGGGACTCCTCAGTGAGCCAGGCCCAGCGCCTGATCTGCACCGACGCGCAGACCTCCGGCGGCCTGTTGCTCTCGGTGGCCCCCGAACGGCTCGACGCGCTGCTCGCCGCGCTCCGCGCGGAACACACCCCCGCGCAGGCCGTCATCGGGCGGCTCCTCCAAGGCGAAATTGGCACCGTTCATGTCGCTGCCTGAGCCACTGCCCATCCGCCCATCTGCCCATCGGCCCCGCTGACATGCGCTGGACCTCCGCCCGCTACGACCAGCTCGAACGCGCCGCCCGGCTCGGCCTCCGGGTCGCGCTCTCCCGGCGCGGCACCGAGTACGTGGTCACCGCCACCCGGCTCGGCCAGCTCGACGGGAAGGAATCCTTCCGTGCGCGGCTCCCGATGACCGGCGAGGAAATGGAGTTCGCGCTGGAGGACATCGAATGGTTCCAGGTGATCGACAGTGAGTGAGTCCGCCGAGGCGGCCTCTGTGGCGGTTCTCCACCTGGACGAGAGCTGCCTTGGCAACGGCCAAGCAGGCGCCACGCCCGGGGGCGCCGGTGGTCTGATCGAGGTCGCCACGCGAAGCGGCATCGAGCGGCGCGATTTCTATCTTCACGCCACCGACACCACCAACAACCGGATGGCCCTGGCCGGCGCCATCGCGGCACTCCAGCTCCTCGCGGCCAAGGGCCGGCGGCTCCAGGTGCTGATCGTCTCCGACTCGGAGTACCTCGTCAAGGGGATGCGGGAGTGGGTGCCGGGCTGGATCGCGCGGGGATGGAAGCGGAAGGGCGGCCAGATCGAGAATCTCCCCCTCTGGCAGCAGCTCGTGCACTCGGCCGGCAAGCACGACGTGCAGTGGACCTGGGTCCGCGGTCACAAGGGCCACGCCAAGAACGAGTACGCGGACGAGCTCGCCGTGCGTGCCGCCACCGCCCAGGTCACCTCCGACGGCGCGGTCGAATCCGGGTTCTCAGAGTGGCTCGAGGCTCGCCGCGCGAAGGGGCTCTACGAGGGCTACGATCCGGACGCGCAGTACCGCGCGCTGGCGGAGCGGGTGGGGCGGGGGGAGAGATTCCCCTTGGCAGAATGACAGGACTGAGGACTGAGGACTAAGGGCGGACCATCTCAGTCCTCAGTCCTCGCCTCTCAGTCCTCGCTGTTCAGTCCTCAGTCCTCGCCTCCCAACGCATATCTCCCGAGCACCCTCACCGTCGCCACGTCCTCCGGCGCGCTGTACACCTCGGCGCTCGCGGCGAAATGCCCCGACGGGATCCAGGTGAGCCCACCGAAGAGCGTCATGCGGTCGAGGCCGACCTTTACTTCCGTATTGTCCACCGCGCCGCCCGCGTAGGTGAACCCCACGTCGAATCGCGGCTCCAGCCGGTTGTACCCGACGCCTGCATACGGGCGGAGCCGGCCCGTCGCCAGCGAGAGCGCATACTCCGCTTCCACGCCGAACGTGGTGGGCTTGTAGGTGTCCTCCGACGGATTCTCGCCGCCGAAGCAGTCGGGGTTGTTCGGATTCGAAAGCTCATCCTCAGGACAGGTGAACGGTCCCTTGATCGTTCCGAACGTCGCGTGGCCACGCACGGCCAGCGCCGCGCCTTCCGGCCCCACGCCCATGACCCGCGCGAGGGAGAGCCCGAAGAGATTGGCCTTCGCGTCGTTCACCGTGATCGGCGGTACCCAGCTCCCCTCGGCCACCCAGCCGCCCCCCAACCCGACCTGCACCCGCGGGCGCGGCATGGCCGCAAGCAGGTTCACGTTCTCCGGCGGCTTGTTGGGCCGGCAGATGGTCGGCGTGGCGATTTCATCCGGGATGTCCGGCAGGTAGGCCACCTCGAGGGCCAGCCGGACCAGCCCGGGCTGGAGCACCTCCGGGGCCTGCGCCGGCCCGAAGGCCAGCGGCACCGCCATGCGGGCGAAGAGCTGGGCCTCATTGGAGTTGGGCCCCGGTTCACAGACATCCTGGGCGGCCGCGCCGGCGGTCAGGCCGATCAGGAGTCCTGAAACGGCAAAGACGATCCGCACGGTCCCTCCTTGCCCTGAATGGCTGAGGTGAGCATCCTAAGCTGTATCACTGGTTCCTCTTGCGCGAGGGGTGAGTGGCCGAACTCGAGCAGTTCTTCCGCGTCCTGGTACAGACGCTCGCTGGGCAGAATCCCGCACGGCTGCACCAGCCCCTCGCCATCGGCGAGGTGTCCCGGCTGCTGCCCTACCGTGAAGCGAGGCGCCACCTCGCCCTCAACTCGGTGGAGGAATACGAGACGCTCCTTATCCGACTCTGCGCCGGCGAGGGCGGTTTCGCGCAGGCCGATGTGGCGACCCAGCGGGAGTTCGCCGCGGAGGTGCAGCGACCGCTTCCCGATCTGGACGTAATTCGGCGCAAATCGGATTCGCACCTGGTGCTCCGCACCGAGCCGATGGCGGAGGCGCTGAACGGGGGGGCGGAGGAGAGGTATGCACCAAGGGAGGCGGGGAAGCGGGGAAGCGGATCGGAAGAACTGACGGACGGACCGACGGTCCGACGGTCCGACGGTCCGACTTCACCCTCCGAGGGGGCGAGCCCGCTCGAATTCGTCGTCGAGCATCCCGCCGTCATCCGGTGTGCATTCTGCGGCGGAGTCCTTCCCGCGACGCGACAGGTCAACTTCTGTCCCCACTGCGGGATGGGCCAGGATGTCGGCAAGTGTGGCAAGTGCGGAGCCGACGTGGACGTCGGGTGGCGCTACTGCGTCACCTGCGGAGAGGAGCTTCACGGAGTGACGTCGTGACCGCCAGGAAGGCGACCATTGCCATCATCGCCGGGGACGGGATCGGCCCCGAGGTCATCGAGGCCGGCTTCCCGGTCATCGAAGCCGCGGCCCGTGCCGAGTCGCTCGAGCTCGTGACCCGGTTCCTGCCCTACTCCGCCGATCATTACCTCGCGACCGGCGAGACGCTCCCCGACGAGGGCTTCGACTACCTCAAGGACGAGGTGGACGGGATCTTCGTCGGAGCCCTCGGCGACCCGCGCGTCCCCGGCAACGAGCACGCCCGCGACATCCTCCTGGGCCTCCGGTTCAAGCTCGATCTCTTCATCAATTTCCGCCCGACCCGCCTGTACCATCCCCGGCTCTCCCCGCTCCGGCGCGACGGCAAGCCCGGCATCGACTTCGTCATCTTCCGCGAGAACACGGAGGGGCAATACCTGGGCTACGGGCGGTCCGAGAGTGTGGGCACTGCGGACGAGGTGCACGTCTCCGAGGAGATCAACACGCGGAAGGGCGTGGCCCGCATCCTGGAAGCCGCGTTCATGTGGGCCAACGAGCGGGGCCGCACGCGCGTCACGATGAGCGATAAGTCCAACGCGATCCCGTTCCAGCGGATCTGGGGGCAGCTTTTCAAGGAGATCGGCGCCCGCTATCCCGGTGTCGAACAGGAGCATCGCTACGTGGACGCCCTGGCGCTGGAGCTCGTGCGCGAGCCCGAGCGGTTCCAGGTGATCGTCACGACAAATCTCTACGGCGACATCCTCTCCGACCTGGGCGCGGGCTTGGTCGGCGGACTCGGCATCGCCGCCAGCGCGAACCTCCATCCCGGCCGGCCCGGACTCTACGAGCCGGTGCACGGCTCGGCGCCCGGATTGGTGGGCAGGCAGCTGGCCAATCCGATCGCCACGGTGCTCACCGGAGCACTGATGCTGGAGCGGCTCGGCTGCCGGGCGGGCGCGTTCCGCTTGGAACAGGCAGTGTCCCGTGTGGTCGCGGAAGGGCCGCTCACACCGGACCTCGGCGGCACCGGCACAACCGGGGACGTCGCCAAAGCGCTGCAGGAGGCCCTGCGGTAGGTTAGTCACCGGCGTGCAACCGCCGGCAAGCGAAATCATTCTCCAATCCCGGAGTGTTCCATGCGTACTCGGCTAATTCCCGGCCTGCTGCTGCTCGCCGCCTGCAGCTCGGGCACTCAGACCGGCACGACAGCCGCCCCCGCGCCGGACGGCGCCGCGGCGGCGGCGGCCGGCGTCACCACCCAGGGCGAGGCGACGTGCACGGTCCCGGTCGGCACCCAGATCCTGAACAATCAGTTCTCCAGCAGCGGCGAGCGCGTGACGGTCATGCTGGTCCGCGGCTGTCTCTACCACGCCGAAACCAACCAGACTGGCATTCAGCTCGTCATCGAGCCCCGGATGCCCGGCACCCAGCGGCCGTATGTCGCCCCCCTGATGGGCGGGGGCGGCGTGACCGGAGGCCAGACCTTCGAGATCCGCCCGCGGTCAGACGGGGAGTTCTACGTGCGCGCGACCGGCATGCGTGCGGGAAACCCCGTGACGCTGACGATCACCGCCCGCGGCGCGACCGAACCGCCGAAGGAGTAGCCTCACCCCTGGCCCCCGCTCTGTGCGGTGGCCGCCTCACCCCCTGACCCCCTCTCCGTAGAACGGAGAGGGGGAACTGCACCGTATCGCCCCCCTCTCCGCCATGCGGAGAGGGGATGGGGGTGAGGCTGCTCGTGAATCCCTGATCGGCGGTACAGAGAGGGGACGGGGGTGAGGCTGCTCGCGAATGCCCCACCCGCGGTACCGAGAGGGGACCGGGGTGAGGCTGGTATGGGGTCGCCGACCCGGGCATATTTCGGGCCTTCTCAGCGACCCCTTACGAGGAAGCAGACCGGTCATGAAGACGCAGGGTCAGGCAACCGACGTGCTGTTCCTGTCGGGCTCGCGCACGGGCTTCGGCAGTTTCGGCGGCACGCTGAAGGAATTCACGGCTACGGAACTCGGCAGGTACGCCGCGCGGCACGCGCTCGACCGCTCCGGCATCGAAAACGCCGACGTGGACCACGTCGTGTTCGGCAACGCGCTCCAGACCTCCGCCGACGCGATCTACCTCGCTCGCCACGTAGCCCTCCGCGCGGGCCTCCCGATCGAAACCCCCGCCGTCACCGTCAACCGGCTCTGCGGCTCCGGCTTCGAATCCATCATCCAGGGCGCCCAGCAGATCCTCCTCGGCGAGTCGAACATCGTGCTCGCGGGCGGGGCGGAGTCCATGAGCCAGGCGCCGCACGTGGTGCGGGGCGCGCGCTGGGGCGTCCGCCTCGGCCCGTCCGCACCGTTCGAGGACCTGCTCTGGGAGTCGCTCAAGGATCCGCAGTGCGGCTTCTCGATGGCGGAAACGGCCGAGAACCTCGCGGACAAGTACGGCATCCCGCGGGCGGAAGTGGACGCGTACGCCCTCGCGAGCCAGCAGCGTGCGAAGGCGGCCTGGGCGGGCGGCGTCTTCGCCGACGAGCTCGCGCCGATCCCCATCCGCAACCGAAAGACGAAGCAGGATGAGCCCTGGGGCGCCGACGAGCACATGCGGCCGGACACGTCCGCGGAAGGGCTGGCGAAGCTGCCGCCCTACTTCAAGAAGGACGGCGTCGTGACGGCCGGAAACGCCTCGGGCATCTGCGACGGTGCCGCCGCGGTCGTGCTGGCCGGCGAGGCCAGTGCCGGCAAGCGCGGGCTCAAGCCGATCGGACGGCTGGTTTCGTGGGCGGTGGTCGGGGTCGAGCCCAAGTTCATGGGAATCGGCCCCGCTCCCGCCGCGCGGAAGGCGCTCGCCAAGGCGGGTATGGCGCTCGACACGATGGACCTCGTCGAGGTGAACGAGGCGTTCTC
Organism: uncultured Gemmatimonadales bacterium; assembly: GCA_963817575.1. Classification (GTDB taxonomy): domain Bacteria; phylum Gemmatimonadota; class Gemmatimonadetes; order Gemmatimonadales; family GWC2-71-9; genus DASTCF01. Next base: position 118,816 of record CAWFOY010000013.1, on the reverse strand, counting down.
GGCACAGTATCTCGCGGTCGAGAAGGAACTGGGGCTCGACCGCGGGCGCACCAACATTCACGGCGGAGCCATCGCGATCGGGCATCCGCTCGCCGCGAGCGGCACGCGTATCACCCTGCACCTGCTGCACGCCCTGCGGAAGCTGGGCAAGCGGTACGGCCTCGGCAGTGCCTGCATCGGCGGCGGCCAGGGGGCGGCGGTGATCGTCGAGGCCTTCCCGGCCTAGGAGCCCACAATGGACCTGATGCTCGGCGCCCTCGCCGTCGTCCTGCTCTATTCGTTCGCGAGCCTGCGCGTGCTCCGGCAGTACGAGCGCGGGGTATCGTTCTTCCTGGGCAAGTACTGGGGCACCAAGGGGCCGGGACTCTTCTTCCTCCCGGTCGGGCTGGCCCACCTGAAGCGGGTCTCGCTCCGGACGGTGGCGCTCGACATCCCGCCCCAGGACGTGATCACCCGCGACAACGTCTCGGTCAAGGTGAACGCTGTCCTATATATGAAGGTGAGCGACCCGGCCCGGGCGATCATCGAGATCGAGGACTACCTCTACGCCACGAGCCAGCTCGCACAGACCACCCTGCGCTCGGTCCTGGGCGAGGTCGAGCTGGACGAGCTGCTCTCCGACCGCGAGAAGATCAACGCGGTGCTCAAGAAGATCATCGACGAGCGGACCGACGAGTGGGGCATTGCGGTGTCGGCGGTCGAGGTGAAGGACGTGGACCTGCCGGACCAGATGAAGCGCGCGATGGCCCGCCAGGCCGAGGCCGAGCGCGAACGCCGGGCCAAGGTGATCAACGCGCAGGGGGAGCTCCAGGCCTCCGAGACGCTCGCGCAGGCGGCGCGTACGCTCGCGCAGGAGCCCAGCGCCATCCAGCTCCGCTACCTGCAGACGGTCACCGAGATCGCGGCGGAGAACAACTCGACCACGATCTTCCCGCTGCCGATCGACCTGATCAGGCCTTTCATGCAGATGGCCGACCGGGCGCTCGCCGCCGGCGCCAAGCCCGGCGCGCTGCCCGCCCCGGATCCGCTCTCGGCGCTACCGCAGGTCCAGCCGGCGATGGCTAAGAGGTCGGCGACAGAATAGATGACGCCAGACCTTCCCGCCCGCATCGACCGCGCGACCCTCGAGCGGATCATCCAGCGCGCGACCGAGCTCCAGACCGGCGAGCGCGATGTCGGCGATGCGCTCACCGAGGAGCAGGTACTGGCCCTTGGCCGGGAAGTCGGCATCCCCGCCCAGTACCTGCGCCAGGCGCTGCTCGAGGAGCAGGTCCGCGCCACCCCCGCCGTGGCCGGCTGGCTCGACACGCTCGTGGGCCCGGGGCAGGTGCAGGCGGAGCGGGTCGTCGTCGGAACGACGGACGTGATCGAAGAGCAGTTGCTCGACTGGATGGACCGACACGAGATCCTGGCGGTGCAGCGGCAGCAGGCCGGCCGGATCACGTGGGAGCCGCTCAGCGGCATCCAGTCCGCCATTCGCCGTTCGGCGGCCATGTTCGGCGGCGGCCGGCCCGCGATGCTGTCCCGCGCCGGCACCGTGGGCGCCACGATCACCCCGCTCGAGGCGGGGTACTGCCACGTGCACCTGACGGCCGAGCTCCGCGGCACCCGCGGCGCCTTCATCGGCGGCGCTGCGGCGTTTCTCTCGCTCGGCCTGGCGGGTACCGTCGTCCTCGCGGCGCTCAATGCCTTCTGGCTCACGCTGCTGGGCCCGCTGCCGATCGCCCTCGCCGCGGGCTACGGCGTGACCCGGCCCTATATGGCGGTCGCGGAGCGGTCTCGCCTCGGCCTGGAGCGGGTGCTCGATCACCTCGAGCGGGGGCGCACCAAGCCCGCCAACGAGCTGCCGCCCCGGTCCCGGGTCCTCGACTCCATCGTGCAGGAAGTCCGGAAGGCCCTCAAACCCTGAACCACCCAGAGAGTTCCATGGCAGAGATCAAGAAGGTCGGCGTCCTCGGCTGCGGCCTGATGGGGAGCGGCATCGCCCAGGTGGCCGCGACCGCCGGCTACTCGACCGTGGTGCGCGAAGTGGCGGAGGCGCCGCTCGCCAAGGGCAAGGCCGGGATCGTGAAGTCGCTCGACAAGTTCGTCGAGAAGGGCAAGATGACCCAGGCCGACCGCGACAAGACCCTCGCGCGCCTGAGCTACGTGACGGACGTGGCCGCGCTCCGGGACTGCGATATCATCATCGAGGCCGTGACCGAGGATCTCGAGCTCAAGAACGACCTCTGGAAGCAGCTCGATGACCTCTGTCCCGCGCACGCCATCTTCGCCAGCAACACGTCGAGCCTCACCATCGCCGCGATGGCCGCTGCCACGAAGCGCGCCGACCGTTTCGTCGGGCTCCACTTCTTCAATCCGGTGCCGTTGATGCAGCTCGTCGAGGTGGTGCGGACGGTGACGACGTCGTCCGCGGCGTTTGACCGCGCCTTCGCGTTTGCGAAGAGCCTCGGCAAGGAGGCGGTGGCCGCCAAGGACAACAGCGGCTTCATTGTCAACCTGCTGCTCGTCCCCTACCTGCTCGATGCCATCCGCGCGCTCGAGTCCGGCGTGGCCAGCACCACCGACATCGACAACGCGATGAAGCTCGGCTGCGGCTACCCGATGGGGCCGCTCACCCTGCTCGATTTCGTAGGGAATGACACGACCTACAAGATCGCCGGGATCATGTTCGACGAGTACCGCGAGAAGCGGTATGCCCCGCCGCCGCTCCTCAAGCGGATGGTCATGGCCGGAATGTACGGCAGGAAGAGCGGCAAGGGGTTCTACGATTACAGCGTGACTCCGCCGGTTCCTGTGGACCTGGGTGTGTGATTTCTCTTTTCTCCTTCCCCTTTTCTCTTTCTCCCGACTCCCTGAATGCTTCTCTCCCTGCTGCTCCACGGTGATGCTGCCGCCTCCGGCGGCTTCCTCGGCTACGATGCACCGCGCCTCCATGCCGCCCTCAACGACTTCCCACCGGCCGTGCTCGTCGTGGCGGTGGGGTTCGAGCTGGCCTACCTGTTCTCCCGCAAGGACGGCTTCCGGCAGGTGGCCTTCTACACCCTGGTCGTCGGCGCCGTCATGACCGCCGCGGCGGTGATCTCGGGCCTCCGGGCGGAGGACGCGATCGAGCACGGTGACGCGATCCACGAAATCATGGAGACCCACGAGCGGCTCGGGTATATCACGCTGGGCGTCTTCGCCGTGCTCGCCATCTGGCGGCTCCTCCGGGAAAAGAAGATGGCGCGCACCGAACGCTGGGCGGCCGCCCTCGCCGGCATCATCGGGCTGGGGTTCGTGGTCGCCACCAGCCGCGAAGGCGGCGAGATGGTCTATGATCACGCGGCCGGCATCCCGACCTCGGTGCTCCAGGCGGAGATCATGAACCGCGAGGCCGGCCATTCGCATGACGGTGGGGAAGAGCACGAACACGCGGCGCCGGCCGATTCGATGGCGCCCCGTGACTCGACGATGCCCCTCGACAGCGCGGCAGCCGCCCCGGTGGCCCCGCACACGCACGCGCCGGGCACGCCGGCACACAAGGACTGATGAGATGATGGGCAGATGGGCAGATGGGCGGATGGGCGGACCGTCGGGCCGTCGGCCTGTCGGACCGTCCGGCCGTCCGAGTGCTCGACTTTGCTGCCGCCCATCCGCCCATCTGCCCATCCTGTTGCTGTTGCTGTCCTGCAACCCCACCACCACCCGCCCCGACTTCGGGCCGGTGCCTGACGCCGCCGAGGCGGAGGTGGATCTCCCGATGGCCGACGCAACCCGGGCGCTTGCGGAGGCCCTGGTGGAGGACTCCATCCCGGTGACGCGGATCGAGCCTCGCGACGGGTATGTGGAGTCGGGGTGGTTCGAGGCGGCGAGTGGTCAGCCGACGAGCCGGCGCCGGCTGGGTCCCGAGGTGGTCCGGGTGCGCGGCTGGGTGGATCCGATCCAGACGGGGCAGACGAGGATCCGCATCGAGACCGTCATCCGTCCGATGGCCGACCCTTCCCTGCCCGAGCGGGAGCTCGATCGCGGCGCGCCGAAGGAGAATACCGCCTCAGTGCGGGTGCATCGCACCGCGGAGCGCCTGGCGAAGCGGTACCCCGTACCCGGGGCGGCGGCGGCGGACACGGCCGGAAAGAAGGACTGAGAAGCGAGGACTGAGGACTGAGAGATCTCTCGCTCTCAGTCCTCAGTCCTCAGTCCTCAGCCCTCGTTCCACTTTTCAGAGCTTCGCGCTTAGACGACGAACTTCCTCACCCACTCCTCCAACTGATCCAGATCCAGCACCGCATCCCGGCACGGCCCTGACGGCAGGGTCATCGTGAGGCCGAGGACGGGCACGCGCCCCGCGACGTCATGCAGTCCGCTGACCATGTCCCGCTCGCAGGCCACGGCTACGACCGCGCGCGGGCGGCGCTCACGGATCACGCGGCGGGCCAGCTGGCCACGGGTCGCCACGAAGACCGGTACCTGATATCTCCCGGCGACGGCGAGCACGCCGTCGAGGGTCTGCTTCGACAGGCACCGGGGAATGAGGAGGAGCAGCTCGCCGGGCCCGACCTTTCGTGCCCGATTCGACGCGAGCGCGTTGTAGACCTGCACGGCGGCATTCTCGACCCAGTCCCGCCTGCCGAACCAGGCGGCCACCCGTGACGTCACCGACATCAGCCGGAGGAACAACCCCCGCTCGGCGAGCGCCCCGGGCAGAAGCACTTTGTCCAGCCGGAAGCTCAGCAGGATGGCGCCCCACCACGCCCAGGCGCCGATCACCAGAACGGCGAGACCGGTCCAGAGCGCCGTGGGGATGGCGGAATGCAGCAGCGCCAGGCGCGGCGCCAGCAGGAAGAGCACCAGCGCCGTCCCGCCGAGGCAGAGCCCCAGTGCCAGTGCGGACCACGAAAAGAAGAGGTGGGGAGGCGTCGTGAAGTCCCCGCCATTCGGGAGGGGACTGCCGTCCCACTCGTCCCACTCGTGGCCGAGGCGGCGGTCCACGTCGAGGTGGATGAGCTGGGGACGCGGGGTGTCGGTCATGGGGTAGGAAGATATACGTTTCGCCCATGGTGGATACGGCGCCGATCCGCGGCGCATTCCGGCGGGATGAGCGGGCCCGCGCGGCCTATGCCGAGGGAGCTGGCATCTACCGCATCGTGCCGGAGGCTGTTGCGGTGCCGGCGGATGTCGCCGACCTACAGACGCTCGTGCGCTGGGCCGCGGCCCAGCACGTCGCGCTGGTGCCCCGCGGCGCCGGCAGCGGAATGGGTGGCGGCAACGTGGGCCGCGGCGTGGTGGTCGACCTCACGGGGATCGCGCCGCGGCGGCTGGAGATCGATCCCGCCCGGCAGACCGCGTGGACCAGCGCCGGCGTCACGGCCCGGGAGCTCGACAGTGCAGCGCGTGCGGCGGGACTTCGGTTTCCGCCGATTCCATCCAGCGGGCGCTTCGCCACGCTCGGCGGGATGGTCGCCACCAACGCGGCGGGCGCGGCATCGGTGCGGTGCGGAAGCGTGAGGAGCTGGGTGAGGGGGATGGAGGTGGTTGGGGCGGATGGGGGGATACGAAGGATGGGCAGACGGGCGGATGGGCGGATGGGCGGCTCCGAGCAGAACGGAACTGACCGACGGTCCGACGGTCCGACTGACCGACTTCCCGACGCCTGGCCCGCCTTGGCACACCGGATCCGCCAGGCCGAGCCGCTCATCCGCGAGCGGTTCCCCAGGGTCCGCAAGAACTCATCCGGCTATGCCCTCGATGCCTTCCTCGATTCCGGCGATCCGCTCGACCTCCTGATCGGCTCCGAGGGGACACTGGGCATCGTGACGGCGATCGAGTGGCGGCTCGAGCCGGTGCCCGGCGCCGAAGCCGGGCTCCGCCTGGCGCTCCGCTCGCTCGACGACCTGGCCGACGTGGTGGCGGCGCTGCTCGCGCTCCGGCCCTCCGCCCTCGAACTGCTCGACCGGACTTTCATGTCGCTGGTCGCGACGCATCGCGGCGCGGAGGCCCTGCCGCCGATCGCCCGCGGCGCGGAGGCGCTCGTCCTAGTGGAATTCGAGCGATCGGATGAGCAGGCCGCCCGCAGCGCTGTGGGCGACGCCGTCCGCGCCGTGAAAGAGTGGACCACGGAGGTCGAGACGGCGCTCACTCCGGAAGAGAGCGAAGCGCTCTGGGCCATCCGGCACGCCGCGAGCCCCATCCTCGCGTCGCTCCCCGCCCAGTGGCGATCGCTGCAGGTGATCGAGGATGGTTGCGTTCCCGTCAGCCGGATCGCCGACTACATTCGGCTGGTGCGACGCGCGGCGGCGGAGCGTGGCATCGAGGCCGTGTTGTTCGGCCACGCGGGCGACGGCAACATTCACGTGAACCTGCTGCCCGAGATCGATCGTGCCGGATGGCGGGAGGCGGTCGAGGCGGTGCTGGTCGACGTGACAATGGGCGTCATCCGGCTCGGCGGGACCCCCTCGGGCGAGCACGGCGATGGGCGGCTTCGCGCGCCGGCGCTACCCGAGCTCTATGGCGCCGAAGTCGTGGACCTCTTCCATGCGGTGAAGGACGCCTTCGACCCCAGAGGAATCCTGAACCCCGGAGTGAAGCTGGGTAACGGACCACCTCTCGCCGACCTCAAGGTCGGTGACGGCGCCGCCCCGCTCCCGGCCGACATCGCGTCGGCACTCCGGGAAATCGAACGCACCGGCGACTACGGACGGCGCCGGCTCGACCTGGCCTGAAATGAGACCCTACCTCCACCTTCTCGACCGGATCCTGAACGAGGGCGCCCGCAAGACGGACCGCACGGGCACGGGGACGCTCAGCGTCTTCGGCCACCAGATGCGCTTCGACCTGGCGGAGGGCTTCCCGCTCGTCACCACCAAGAAGCTCCACCTCAAGTCCATCGCCTACGAGTTGCTCTGGTTCCTCCGCGGCGACACGAACGTCCGCTGGCTCAATGAGCACGGCGTCACGATCTGGGACGAGTGGGCCCGCCCCGATGGCGACCTCGGACCGATCTACGGGTATCAGTGGCGGAGCTGGCCGGCGCCCGATGGACGCCACATCGACCAGATCACCCAGGTGCTGGAGCAGATCGCCGAGCGGCCCGATTCCCGGCGCCTGGTGGTGAGCGCCTGGAATCCCGCGGACATCCCGCAGATGGCGCTGGCGCCCTGCCACGCCCTCTTCCAGTTCTACGTTGCGGATGGCCGGCTCTCCTGCCAGCTCTACCAGCGGAGCGCCGATGCCTTCCTCGGCGTCCCGTTCAACATCGCCTCCTACGCCCTCCTCACCCTGATGATGGCGCAGGTGACCAGGCTCGCGCCGGGCGAATTCATCCACACCTTCGGCGACGCCCACCTCTACCTCAACCACCTCGACGCGGCACGGCTTCAGCTTTCGCGCGAGCCGCGGAAGCTCCCGACCATGCGACTCAATCCGGCGGTGCGGTCCCTCTTCGGCTTCACGTATGAGGATTTCCGCCTCGAGGGGTACGAGCCGCATCCAGCGATCCCCGCCAAGGTGGCCGTGTGACGATCTCGGTCATGGTGGCCATGGCCGACAACGGAGTCATCGGCAGGCGGAACGGGCTTCCGTGGCGGCAGTCCGCCGACCTGAAGCGGGTGAAGGCGGTGACCAGCGGCCACACCGTGATCATGGGACGGAAGACCTTCGACTCGGTTGGCCGGCCGCTCCCCAACCGGCGGAACATCGTGGTGAGCCGCTCGCCGGAGTTCCGGCCCGGCGGCGTGACGGTCGCCCCGACCCTGGAGGCGGCATTCGAGCTGGCGAAGGATGATGGGGAGGTCTTCGTCATGGGCGGGGCGGAGATCTACCGGCAGGCCTGGCCCCGCGTGGATCGGCTGTATATCACCCTCGTCCACGCTGCTCCCGAGGGAGACGCCTACCTCCAGCTTCCCCCGCTGGACGATTGGAAGCTCGTCTCGTCGGAGTCGCACCCGGCGGATGAGGGGAATGAGTTTCCCTATGAGTTCCGGCTCTACGAGAAGCGAGGACTGAGGGGCGAGGACTGAGGACTGAGCGGGACCAGTCCTGCGCCCTCAGTCCTCAGTCCTCAGTCCTCAGTCCATTCTCGTTCGACCAATCTGCCAAAAATCTATTGTGCGCCGCTCGCCTTTTTCTTAACTTAGTCTCCGACAACGCAACGCATCGTGGCTCGCCTCAATCCTGTGGCGGCCTTTTTTGTACGGGGGGCGCTTGGCAGTTCGGATAGGACTGGCCTTCAATCTCAAACCCCAGGCTGCGGCGCTTGCCGGAGCGGACTTCGCCTCCCCAGCGGCCCGCAACACCTCCCTCCGCGAACTTCGCGATGATCTCGATCAACCCGACCTCTACGCCGAGTGGGACGAGCCCGCGACCATCGACGCCGTGGAGCGCGCCCTCCGCCCGCTGGGCCACGTCATTCGCCTCGAGGCGGACGACACCTTTCCCGCCCGGCTCCTCGAGGCCCGCCCCGACTTCGTATTCAACATCGCCGAGGGCCTCTATGGCCCGAATCGCGAGGGCCACGTCCCGGCCATCTGCGAATTCTTCGGCATCCCCTGCCACGCCTCCGACCCGCTGACCCTCGGCCTCTGCCTGCATAAGGGGCGGACGAAGGAAGTCCTCCAGGCCCGCGGTGTGCCCACCGCCCCGTTCGTCCTCGCGGAGACGCTGGACGACGTGCGCCGGTCGCCGCTTCCGTTCCCGGTATTCGTCAAGCCGGCCCACGAGGGCAGCGGCAAGGGCGTCACGGTCAAGAGCCTCTGCCACGATGCGCCGGCGCTGGTGGCGCAGGCGGAGCACCTGCTGCGGACATACCGGCAGCCGCTCGTCATCGAGACCTGGCTCCCCGGCGCGGAGTTCACCGTCGCCGTGATAGGCAACGGCCCGGAGGCACGGTGCCTGCCGATCGTCGGGCTCAGCTATGCCGATCTGCCCGAGGGTGCCCCGCCGATCTACGGCTACGAGGCCAAGTGGATCTGGGACACCCTCGACCGCCCGCTCGACATCTACGAGTGCCCGGCGCCGATCTCCGAGTCGCTTGCCGGCCGCATCCGCGCGGCTGCCCTCGGTGCCTATCACGCCCTCGGCTGCCGCGACTGGTGCCGGATCGACATCCGCTGCGACGCGGCGGGCCAGCCGATGGTTGTCGAGCTCAACCCGCTCCCGGGCATCCTTCCCGACCCGCGCGACAATTCCTGCTTCCCCAAGGCCGCGCGCGTGGAAGGAATGGACTACGACGACCTGATCCAGACCGTGGCCGACATCGCCTGGCGCCGGATCAGCGGGCAGCGTCTCCTGGCGGAGGCGGCGGCTTGAGAGTCGCGGTGCTCTACGACGGTGGGAGCGACGACTGGACCGCCGCCGACGTTACGGCCGTGATGGCCAACATCCGGGAAATCGAAGGCTGTCTCCTCGCGGCCGGGCACACCACCGAGCTGGTGCCGGTCTACCTGGGGGATCTCTCCTGGCTCGATCGTTGCCGGGCATCCGACCTGGTCTTTAACCTCTGCGAGGGGATCAACGGCCACGCCCGCTTCGAGGACTACGTGGTCGCAGCCCTCGAGCTGGTGCGAGTGCCGTTCACCGGCTGCCGGTCATGGCCGGTCACGATCTGCCACCGGAAGCACGTGGCGAACACCCTGCTCGCGGCAGCCGGCGTTCCCGTGCCGAGGTTCGCGCTGGTTCACGATGCCACCGTGCCCGCGGGGATTCGGCTCCCGGTCATCGTGAAGCCCTCGATGGAGGACGCCAGCGTCGGCATCGATGAGGGCTCCGTGTGCCGTACCCAGGAGGAGCTCCGGGTCCGGCTCGCCAAGGTCACGGCTCAGTGGGAAGACGTGCTGGTGCAGGAGTACGTCGGCGGTCGCGAGTTCAATGTCGGGTTTGTCGGAACCCAGGTGCTGCCGGTCTCCGAGATCGACTTCACCGGCCTCCCCGACGGCAATTGGCCGATCGTCACGTACGCGGCCAAGTGGGTACCCGGCAGCGTGTACGACCAGCACACGATCCCGATCTGCCCCGCGCGGATGACACCGGCACTCGAGTCGCAGCTGGTCGAAGTGGCGCGAATCGCGTGGGCCGCCATGGCAAAGTGCGAGGGTTACGGCCGCGTGGACATCCGGCTTGACGACCTGGGACGGCCGTGGGTGCTGGAGGTGAATCCGGATCCGGACCTGTCCAGCGATGCCGGGCTCGCCCGCATGGGCCGCGCCTTCGGCTGGGATTACCAGGCGCTGGTGATGCATGTGGTCGAGGAAGCGCTCATCCGCGGCCGTACGGCGCTGGCGGAGGGAACGTTGTCAGGACGGGTGACCACGTGACCCGAACGGCCGTGGCATGGCAGTTCCGCGGACTCGCCGCCGGCGACCGGGATGTGATCGAGGCGATCTCCCGGCAGGTTGGCCTGTTTCGTGACGATGAAGTGCCGGTGGCGCTCGAAGTGTTCGATGCCGCGGTCGCGGGAAGCCCGGACTACTCGGCGCTCGGTGTCGAGGCGGAGGGCAGTCTCGCCGGATGGATCTGCTGGGGTCCCACACCCTGCACCCTCGGCACCTGGGACTTGTATTGGATGGCCGTGGACCCGTCCCGGCAGGGTCAGGGACTGGGCACGGCGCTGGTCGAGGAGATGGAACGCCGCGTCGCCGGGCGAGCGCGGTTGGTCATCGTGGAAACGGCGGGCCGCCCGGATTACGCCGCCACCAGGGGCTTCTACGAGGCGCGCGGATACCGCGCCGTGCGCCGCATCCCGGACTTCTACGCGCCGGGAGATGACCAGGTCACGTACGTGAAGTACTTCACGCACCCCGCGGCATCCTGAGGAGGACGGTACGGTCATGGAGACGTGGCAGGAAGTCCTGCGCAAGAACTCGATCGCGTCCCTCGACGCTCTCGCGGCCCGGTTCGGCCCCGAGAACTTCCCCGATCTCGACCGGCTCCGGCTGGCCGCGGAGAATTTCGAGTTCCGGATCTCGCCCGCGATGGTGGACCTCATCAAGTCGCCGGACGACCCGATCTGGCGCCAGTACGTGCCGACGGCCCAGGAGCTCGAAGTCCACGACGGTCTCGTGGATTCGCTCAACGAGGACGCCGACAGCCCGGTCCCCAACATCACGCACCGCTATCCCGACCGCGCCCTCTTCCTCGTCAGCCCGGTGTGCGCCAGCTACTGCCGGTTCTGCACCCGCCGGCGCAAGGTAGGGGACCCGGAGAAGATCCCGATGTCGCAGTTCGAGTCGGCCTTCCAGTACCTCGAGGCCCACACCGAGATCCGCGACGTCATCATGTCGGGCGGGGACCCGCTGCTCCTGAACGACCGCCGGCTCGACGCGATCCTCTCGCGGCTCCGGAGCATGAAGCACATCGAGATCATCCGGATCGGGAGCCGGGTCCCGTGCCACCTGCCCGAGCGGATCACACCGGAGCTGTGCGCCACGATCAAGAAGTACCATCCGGTGTGGATCAACACGCACTTCAACCACCCCGACGAGCTCACGCCGGCGGCCGTGGCTGCCCTGGGCATGCTCGCGGACGCCGGCATCCCGCTCGGCTGCCAGACGGTGCTCCTCAAGGGCGTGAACGACCACCCTGAGGTGATGAAGCAACTGATGCACCGCCTGATGATGGCCCGGGTGCGGCCGTACTACATCTACATGGCGGACCAGGTGGCCGGCGCCGAGCACTTCCGCACCACCGTCCAGACGGGTCTCCGCATCATGGAGGCGCTGCGCGGCTGGACCAGCGGCCTCGCCAACCCGCACTTCGTCATCGACGCGCCGGGCGGCGGCGGGAAGATCCCGCTCCTGCCCGAGTACGTGGAGAGCATCACCGACGAGGAAGTCGTGATGCGCAATTTCCGCGGCGAACGGTTCGTATACCGCCAGCCTGTGGGCGACGACGCGCTGGTCGGGGCGGGCCGCCACACCGATCCGGAGTACCTCTTCCAGCCGACGTTCGAGCTGAAGAAGCCAGCGAAGCGGGCCCCGAAGTCAGCGAAGCGGAAACTGGCTTGAGCGTCGCGTGTCCCGAGGTATCAACCGCGAACCCCCGCCCGGCCGCTGCCGGGCGGTTTCGTTTCCGGGCCCCGCCGGCCCACCCTTGCAGGCCTCGCTCCCGGCGGCCAGATTCAGGCAGGGCGTACCCCCTACGCCGCGACGCAAGGGACTTTGTGCAAACTCCCTACGGCCGGCTGCATCCCCTCGTGGTGGGGTACATCCTTCTCGTCATCATCGCCTCCGCCCTGCCCTTCGTGTCGCAGGCACCGGAGGCGCTCCTGCTTTCCACCTGGATCACACTCCCCTGGAGCCCGTTCGTCGGCGCCCTGCTCGACGCCGTCAGCCCCGAGCTCCTCGGCTTCCGCGCCGTTGGTCTCCTCGCGACCGCCGGGTGCGCGGCGCTCAACGTGCTCATCCTCTCGCTCGTCCTCTGGGCCTGGGATCATCACCGGACGGAGGCCCGGGCAGACTCCTACCGTCGCTGATACCGCCCCGGTGGACGACGGCCGGATGGTGTGATATCTCTCCGGCATGGCCCACCACGACGTCCACGCCCCGTTTGATGGCAAGCTGGTCGGCCGGGCTCCCATCGCCGGCCATGATGAGGTCGTCGCCGCGATCGCCGCCGCGGACCGCGCCGCCCCTGCTGCCCGGGCGCTTCCCGCGTTTCGCCGGGCCGAGGTGCTGCATCGCGTGGCCGAGGCCCTGCGCGCGGCGCGGGAGGATCTGGCACGCCTGCTGGCCGCGGAGGCCGGCAAGCCGATCTCCGCTGCCCGGGTCGAGCTCGACCGGGCCGCGTTCGTCTTTCAGACCGGCGCCGAGGAGGCGCTCCGGATCGGGGGCGAGGTCCTGCCTCTGGACCGGATGCCACACGGCGCGGGCCGTTGGGGGCTCACCCGGCGGTTCCCGCTCTCGGTCGTGGGCGCGATCGTCCCATTCAACTTCCCTGCCCTGCTCGCGGCGCATAAGCTGGCACCGGCCGTGGCGTGCGGCGCCACGATCGTGCTCAAGACCCCTCCGCAGGATCCACTGACGCCGCTCCGCCTGGGCGAGCTGTTCCGCGAATCAGGGTATCCCGAGGGAGGGGTGACGGTCCTCAATTGCAGTGTCGAGGATGCCGCGCCGCTCCTGGATGATCCTCGTATCCGGGTGGTCAGCTTCACCGGCTCCGCCCGGGCGGGGTGGGAGATCCGACGGCAGGCGGCCCGGAAGCGGGTGGCGCTGGAGCTCGGCGGCAACGCCGGCCTCATCATCGAGCCGGACGCGGACCTCGACCGCGCCGTCGAGCGAAGCGTGATCGGCGGGTTCGGCTACGCGGGCCAATCCTGCATCTCGGTGCAGCGGATCCTGGTGCATCAGTCCATATATGACCGGTTCGTGGAGCGGCTCGTGCCGCGGGTGGCTGCGCTCCGCGTGGGGGACCCGCTCGAGGAGACGACAGAAGTCGGCCCGATGATCGACGAGGCCGCGGCCCGCCGTGCGGAGGCGTGGATCGCGGAGGCCGCGGCGGCGGGCGCCGGGGTGGCCACCGGCGGCAAGCGGACCGGAAACCTCCTTGAACCCACGGTTCTCCTCGACACGACCGCGGCGATGAAGGTGAATTGCGAGGAAGTATTCGCTCCGGTGGTGACCATCCGGCCATACGACCGGTTCGAGGACGCGATGGCGATGGTCAATGACTCACCCTACGGGCTTCAGGCGGGGGTGTTCACGAATGATCTGCGCAAGGCCTGGGCAGCGTTCGAGACGCTGGAGGTGGGTGGCGTGATCGTAAACGACATCCCCGGCTTCCGGGTGGACCACATGCCGTACGGTGGCGTCAAGCAATCCGGCCTCGGCCGGGAAGGGTGTGCGGTATGCGATTGAGGAGTTGACGGAATTGAGCCTAATGGTGATCTGACGGGGAGCGGAGGGAAGGAGGCCCCATGCCCCTCGGAAAACGGACCTGGGATGAGTGGATCGCCCAATACGCGACGAGTCACCAGCACCCGGTCAACCGCGTCTGCCACACGATCGGCATCCCGCTGATCGCCCTGTCGATCCCGCTGTTCGTGGTCGCGCTGCTGGTCCCGGGGTTCTGGAAGATTCCGCTCGCGCTGTTCGTCGTGGGGTGGGTGTTCCAGTTCATCGGGCACGCCTTCGAGGGCAAGCCGCCGGAGTTCTTCAAGGACTGGCGGTTCCTCTTCGTCGGCCTCCGGTGGTGGGTGGCCAAGTTGCGGGGCCGGGCGTGACGACACCGTTCCACTTCGCCTTTTTCGTCTCGGACCTCGCCGCGACCCGGCGTTTCTACGGCGAGGTGCTGGGCTGCCGCGAGGGGCGCAGTACCGGGACCTGGGTGGATTTCGACTTCTTCGGGCACCAGATCTCGTGCCACACCACCGGAAGCCCCACTCCGACCATCGACGCGGGACTGGTGGATGGCGCGGCCGTCCCGATGCCCCACTTCGGGGCGCTGCTCGGGTGGGCGCAATTCCACGACCTGGCCGGGCGGCTCAGTGCCGCCGGTGTGCCCTTCGTGCTGGCGCCCAGAATTCGGTATCCGGGTGCCCCGGGCGAGCAGGCCACGATGTTCGTCCGGGACCCGAGCGGGAACGCCCTCGAATTCAAGAGCTATCGCAACCCGGAGCACGTCTATCACCACCTGACTGCCCATCCGCCCATCGGCCCATCGGCCCATCCGTCTTGCGCAGTTCCCCTCCAACACGTAAGGTAGGGCGACCCCTCACACCCCTATAGCCGGCCACGGCCGGCAGTTCACCCACCCCACAGGAGACGCTGATGTCCATGCGTGTCAGGAGTGCTTTTGTGGCACTTCCGGTGGCCCTGTCGTTTCTCGTGCTGCTCGCGATGCCGTCACGACTGGCCGCCCAGGCCCAGGCGTCGACAGGTGTGATCCGAGGCACGGTCAGCGACACCACCGGAGTGCCCATCGTCGGGGCCACGGTCACCGTCCTGAACCTGGAGACCAACGCGAGCCGCTCGATGACGACCAACTCGAGTGGTGCGTACGCGGCATCCCTCCTCCGGGTCGGCACCTACCATGTTTCGGTGCGCCAGCTTGGCTACCGCCCCCAGAGCCGGGACGGCATTCGCGTCGGCCTGGGTGAGGCCGCGGAAATCAATTTCCGGCTGGTTGCGGAAGCGGTCCAGCTCGAGGAAATCACGGTGGCGGCCGAGGAGCCGTTCATCGACCCAGCTCGGGTCGCGGCGAGCACAAAGTTCGATGCGGAGGTGGTGGAGGCCCTGCCCAACAACGGCCGGAACTTCATGAGCCTGACGGTCCTGACGCCGAACGTGGCCATCGTGCAGGGCCCGGACGGTGACGAGATCAGCGTCGGCGGCCAGCGCGGCATCCACAACAACGTCTCGGTGGATGGCGCCGACTTCAACAACCCGTTCTTCGGCGAGCAGCGCGGCGGCCAGCGGCCGGCCTTCACCTTCAACCTCGATGCTATCGAGGAGATGGTGGTGGTCTCGCAGGGCGCCAATGCGGAATTCGGACGGTCGGGCGGTGGCTTCATCAACGTCGTCACCAAGTCAGGCACCAATGAGTTCCACGGCTCGGCGCACTATTTCGGGAAGTTCGACGCGCTCTCGGCGGACTACAACCACACCTTCCCGGGCGGGACGACCTCCGGCTTTGCGCCCGACTTCTCGCAGAGTCAATTCGGCATGACGTTTGGCGGCCCCATCGTCAAGGACAAGGCGTTCTTCTTCATCGCCTATGACCAGCAGGTCTATACGGACGTCAAGCAGAAGAACCGGCAGGCCGAGCTGAGCGCCGCGGATCCGAACTTCGCCACCCTGTCAGCCTACGTGGACACCGCTTTCGGCGGCGCCCTGAGTGGCGACTTCGGCTCGATCGAGCGTACGAACGACGCGCAGGCCCTGCTCGCCAAGGTTGACTTCCGGTTCAACCCGCGGAACAACCTGTCCATCAAGTACAATTACACCAACTCGGAGCAGGCGAACGGCACCTTCGACGTGGACCTCTGGGGCCGGAGCGCCAATGGCCTCGAACAGGACCATTCGCACGCCGTAAACGGCCTCCTCTCGTCGGTCATCTCGAATTCGACGACAAATGAGTTCCGCTTCCAGTACGCGCGGGAGGACCGCCCCCGCCCCTACGAAGGCCCGATCAACCCCGCGACCGACCGGCCCTTCCCTGACACCGACATTTCGTTCAATGGCTACCGGATCGGCATGCCCTTCTTCCTGCCACTCCAGACGGCCTACGACTGGCGCGTCCAGCTCCTGGACAACGTCTCGTGGACCAAGGGGACCCACCTCTTCAAGGCCGGCGTGGAATGGAACCGAACTGAAGTCAACCAGACCTTCCTCGGCTTCGCCAACGGCCGGATGGCATTTGCTTCGGTCGATGGATTCATCGACTACGTCAACGGTGGACCGGGTGACGTCGTGTTTTATATACAACAGGCCGGCGTCGGCGATATCAGCGTCGAGGAGGCCGGCACGCAGCAGATTGTGCAGAATGAGTATGCCCTCTTCCTGCAGGACAGCTGGAAGGCGCAGCCCAACCTGACAGTGGACTACGGCCTCCGGTGGGAGGCGTTGATCAATCCCGATCCGATCACGCCGGCGAACGAAGTGTTTTATGCCCCGTTCATCGGCCAGGAGGTCACCAATGGGACGGGCACCTACGAGTTCCCGTCCGATGGGAACATCCCGTCCGATAAGAACATGTGGCAGCCCCGGCTGGGCATCTCGTGGGACGTGAACGGCGATGCCAGGTCGGTCGTGCGCGGCAGCGCCGGCATCTACTACGCACGCCTCGCTTCCCTGAACCTCGCCAGCGTCCGGAGCACCAACGGCTCGCGGGGCCAGACCCTCTTCGGGCCATTTCCCGCGTACGGCGAGCTGCTCCCGACTCCCCCGGGAGTACCCGACCACCCGGGTGTTTTCGTCATCGATAAGGACTGGGTAAGCCCGCGGACCATCAGCGCCACGTTCTCTTACGAGCGGGAGCTGAGCCCCGGCTTCGCGGCCTCCCTGGCCTACACCCACGCCTCGACCGACAATCTGACCCGGTTCGTGAACCGGAACGATGCTCTCGCGTTCGGCAGCCCGTGGAGCACCGGTATCGACGGTGCCAACGGTGTCAGCTCCCTGACCACGCTCGAGAGCAGTGCCAAGTCCCGCTACAACGGCTTCACGGTCGGGCTCCGCCGGGCCACGAGTCGCGACTTCCAGTTCCAGATCAATTACACCCTCTCGTACGACAAGTCGGACGACGACAACGAGCGCGATCCGTTCACCCTCACCTATGCCCGAGCCGACTCCCTCGATGCCGAGTACAACTGGAGCAATCGCGACCAGCGGCACCGGTTCAATGCCTGGGTCATGACCCGCGTCCCGGGCGACATCTACATCAACAACCGGATCAGCGCCTATTCGGCCCAGCCGGCGTCCGAGAGCTGCGGTGCCGACAATGAGGGCACCGGCGAGCGGGCGGTGACACCGCAGTCCCGCATTTGCCCCGACGGCCACATCCTCAAGCGGAACACCATCCGCAAGGACAACGCCTTCTTCACGTGGGACATCCGGTTCTCGAAGCCATTCGCGTTGGGCACGAATTCGATGGAAGTGATCTTCGAGATCTTCAACCTCTTCGACACCGACAACTTCAGGGACCCGTCAGGCGGCGGCTTGTTCGCGAACTTCGACGGCACCATCCGCAGCGGCCTCGGCGAGCCCCGCCAGGCGCAGGCCGGCCTGCGGTACGTGTTCTAGGTCGATCCTCTCCTTCCACCGGCGGGCCCGGCCTCACGGCCGGGCCCGTCGTGTTTTCCCCTCTGGCGCCGCCGCGGCGCGGACTGCAAGTTGGGGCGTTCCCGCCGCCGAGGTTTCCGTGCTCCGTCGCGACATGCTCCTCGTCATGGGTGGCGCCGCCGCCCTCCCCGCCGCGCTGCCCCGTATCCACATCCAGGTACGAGGCCGGCCCCTCCATGCGCTCAACCCGCACCAGGCCGAGACGGTGGCCACGATTGCCGAGCTGATCCTGCCGGCCACGGATACCCCGGGCGCGAGGGACGCGCAGGTGCCCGAGTTCATCGATGTCATCCTGGCGGAGTGGTACGAGGACGCGGACCGGGAGCGGTTCCTGACGGGTCTCGCGGACGTGGACGAGCGGAGCCGGAGCCTGACGGGGAAGGCGTTCATCGACGCGGGCCCTGCCGCCCAGGTCGCGATACTCAAGGGAATGGAGGCGGAGGCGATCGCGCTGCGCGAGGCCGACCCGAAGGCGCCCACCCACTTCTGGCACCGGATCAAGTCCCTCACGCTCTACGGCTATTACAACTCGGAGCCCGGCAACCTCAAGGAGCTCAAGCGGCCCGTCCTACCCGGCCGTTTCGCCCCGTGCGTGGACCTTGCGGACGGGCGCCCGGGGGCCCTCTGATGACGGTGAAGCGCTACGACGCGATCGTGGTCGGTTCCGGCATCACCGGCGGGTGGGCCGCGAAGGAGCTCACCGAGCGCGGGCTCAAGACCCTCGTGCTCGAGGCCGGAGGCCCCATCGACCCGGCCAGGGACTACGTCGAGCACGTGCCGCCCTGGCAGCTCCATTTCCGGGGCTGGGGCGACCGCAAGAAGATCGCGCGCGAGCAGCCGATCCAGAAGCACTGCTACGCCTGCGATGAGTGGAGCGGCAAGTTCTTCGTCAACGACCTCGACAACCCGTACACCTTCGATCCGGCGCAGCCGTTCCACTGGATCCGCGGCCGCCAGGTGGGTGGGCGCTCCATCATGTGGGGCCGGCAGGTGTACCGCTGGAGCGATCTCGACTTCGAGGCGAACCTGAAGGACGGCCACGGGACGGACTGGCCGATTCGCTACGCCGACATCGCCCCGTGGTACAGCCATGTCGAGAGTTTCATCGGCATCAGCGGCGAGCGGCTCGGTCTCGCTCAGCTGCCCGACGGCGAATTCCTCCCACCGATGCCGCTCAACTGCGCGGAAGTGCACGTCCGGGACCGGCTGCAAGGGCGCCTTCGGAGGGGAGCGGGTCCTCACCATCGGCCGCTGTGCCATACTCACCCAGTCGCACAACGGCCGCGCCGCCTGCCACTACTGCGGCACCTGCGAGCGCGGCTGCATCACCCACTCCTACTTCAACAGCATCGCCTCCACGCTCCCGGCGGCACGAAAGACGAGCCGCCTCACGCTCCGCCCGCACAGCGTGGTCCGGGAGGTCGTGTACGACGCCGAGCGCGGCCGCGCCACCGGTGTCCGGGTCGTGGACGCGATGAGCGGCGAGGAGATGGAGTTCGGAGCCAGGCTCGTGTTTCTCTGCGCGTCGGCCCTCGAGTCCACCCGCTTGTTGCTGCTTAGCAAGTTCGCCGACGCGAGCGGGCAGCTCGGGCGGAACTTGATGGACCACACGATGGGCGGAGGCGCGGGCGGAACGATTCCCGGCTACGAGGACCAGTGGGTGTACGGGAATCGTCCGAACGGGATCTATCTTCCGCGCTTCCGGAACGTGACGAGCCAGCACCCCGATTTCCTGCGCGGCTACGCCTTCCAGGGCGGGGCCGGGCGGAGTGACTGGGGCCGCGGCAATTCCATGGAGGGATTTGGCTCCGAGCTCAAGATGGCGCTCCGGACGCCCGGCCCGTGGCGAATGTCCTTCTACGGCTTCGGGGAATGCCTGCCGAATCCGGAGAACCGGGTGGAGCTCGATCCCCAGGTGAAAGACAAATGGGGCATCCCGGCCCTCCGGATTACCTGCGTCTGGCGGGAGAACGAGCGGAAGATGCTGCAGGACATGGCGGTCACCGCGGCAGAGATGCTCGAGGCGTCCGGCGCCACGGACATCTCGACCTTCGTGCAGGACAATCCTCCCGGGCTCACGATCCACGAGATGGGAACGGCGCGGATGGGTCGCGATCCGGCCACGTCGGTCCTCAACGCCCACAACCAGTGTCACGACGCGCCGAACGTGTTCGTCACGGACGGCGCCTGCATGGCTTCCTCGGCCAACCAGAACCCGTCCATCACGTACATGGCGCTCACCGCCCGGGCGGCGGCCTTCGCCGTGGACCAGATGAAGCGCGGCGAGCTCTGATCCGATGACCGATCGCCGCGGGTTCATCGGCCTCCTAACCGCCGCGGCCGCCGCCGCCACGATCCCTCGCCGGCTCATGGCGTGGGGCCCCGCGGATCACCTCGACCGGATCGGGGTGCAGCTCTATACGGTGCGGAAGGCGCTGGCGCAGGACTTCGAGGGGACCCTCGCCCGGCTGGCGCAGATCGGATTCAGCGAGGTCGAATTCGCCGGCTACCACGGCAAGACCCCGGCACAGGTGCGGGACGCGCTGGTACGCCACCACCTGGACGCTCCCGCGGCGCACGTGGCGCTGGAGGAACTGGAGACCGGCTGGGAGTCCCACGCGGCGGCCGCGAAGGAAGTCGGCCACCAGTGGCTGGTGGTGGCGTGGATCGACGCGGCGCGCCGGAAGACGCTCGACGACTACAAGCGGGTCGGAGAGGCATTCACCCGGATCGGCACCCAGGCACGCGCGGATGGCCTGCGATTCGCGTATCACAACCACGCGTTCGAGTTCGCCCCGCTCGAAGGGCGGGTTCCATATGATGTGCTGCTGGAGTCCACGGACCCGTCCGTCGTCGAGTTCGAGCTCGACCTCTACTGGATCACCGACGGCGGCAGCGATCCGCTCGCGTATTTCGCGCGGTGGCCCGGGCGATTCCCGCTGGTCCACGTCAAGGACAAGGCGGCCGACGGCAAGATGGTCGATGTCGGGGCCGGCCGCATCGACTGGAAGGCGATCCTGCACCAACGCAAGGAGGCCGGCATTCGGCACTACTTCGTGGAGCACGACGATCCGCCGGATCCGTTCGCCTCGGTGGCCGCGAGCTACGCCTACCTGACCCGGCTCGACGTCTGACCATGAATCGACGGGAGCTCCTCGCCACCTCGGCGGGCGCCCTCCTCCTGCGCACGGCGGCCGACGTCCACGGGGAGCAGACTACCCATCTGCCCCGCGGCCCATCCGCCAACCTGAAACAATCCGTCTCCTACTGGCCCTTCGAACGGATGCCGCTGCCGGAATTCGCGCGGGTGGCGCGAAACATCGGGCTGGTCGGGATCGACCTGCTCCAGCCGGACCAGTGGCCGGTCGTGGCCGATGCCGGGCTCGTCTGCTCGATGGGATACCCGACCGCCAGGCGGGACTTCATCGCCACGGGATTCAACGATCCCGCCAATCACGCGTTGTTGCTTCGGGAGCTCGAGACGACGATCCCGCGCGCGGCCGGCTCCGGCGTGCCCAACGTGATCGCAATGTTCGGAAACCGGCGGGGCCGGAGCGACGAGGCCGGGGCCGAGGCGTGCATCGCGGGGCTCTCGAAGATCAAGGCGCTCGCAGAGCAGGAACGGGTGACCGTCTGCGTGGAGTTGCTGAACAGCAAGGTGGACCACGCCGACTACATGGGGGACCACACGGCCTTCGGGGCCCGTGTCATTTGCGCGGTGGATTCCCCTCGGGTGAAGCTGCTGTACGACATCTACCACATGCAGATCATGGAGGGGGACGTCATCCGGACGATCCGCGACCGCGCCAAGGAGATCGGCCACTACCACACCGGTGGAGTGCCGGGCCGCCACGAGATCGACGACACTCAGGAGCTCAACTACCGGGCGGTGTGCCAGGCGATCGTGGAGACCGGATTCACAGGGTATCTGGCCCACGAGTTCGAGCCGGCCCGCGAGCCGCTGACGTCGCTGCGGCAGGCCTATGAGATCTGCCGGGTGTGAGGCGGGAAGGCGGGCCAGCGGGCCAGCGGGCCAGCGGGCCAGCGGGCCAGCGCAAATGTGCGCCGGCAAAGGCGCGGGCCGGAATCGGCCCCGAACGACGGCGTCCGACGGGGTGGCGGCAAGGGAGGGGATTGGGCGTCCGGAGGGAGGGGCCGATCCGGCCCGCGCCGTAGTGTAATACCTGTCGGAACGGCCACCCTACCAAGGGCTGGCCAATTACTGAACTTACCCCCTGAGATCTTTCGCATCGAGAGGAGCCTCGGAATGAGCGACGGCATGCTGAAGGGTCTCGCGAAGCCGACGATGATCGGCACCGTCCTGCAGGTGGCGATGGTGCTGCTGGGGAAGGTGAGCCCCGAGGTCGGGCAGAACTTCGCGATCGGCGGCACCACCATCGCGGCGGCCACAGGCGTTCTTGCCTCGCTGATGAACCGGCAGCCTGCCATGGGCGGCGCCCTGGGCGGCGGGGCGATCGCCGCCGGCGTCAGCGCGCTGATCGGCACCGTCGTCTCGATGGCAACCGGACAGACCGGGACGGACACCATCATGATCGGGACCGCCAGCTCCGTCGTGGCCGGCGCGATCGGTGGCGTCGTAGGGCAGCTCTTCGGCGGCAAGAAGACCGGAGCGTGATGCACCGATCACGGACTGGGGCGGCCGCGATCCTGTGGCTCGGGATTGCGGCCGCGCCGTTCCCCGTCGCCGCCCAGCAGCGCGCGACGGAAAACGTCGTCCTCATCGTCACCGATGGTTTCCGCTGGCAGGAACTGTTCCGCGGGGCCGACACGACGCTCATGAACGAGGAATACGGCCACGTGGAGGACACCGCGGCCCTGCGCCGTGACTTCGTCGTCGGCTCCCCGCTGGAGAATCGGCGCGCGCTGTTGCCGTTCTTCTGGGACTCCATCGCGCGGAACGGCCAGCTCCTCGGCAACCGTGACCTCGGCAGCTCCGCGCAGGTGACCAACGGGCTCAAGTTCTCCTACCCCGGCTACAACGAGATGCTGACGGGCAGGGCCGATCCCCGGATCGACAGGAATTCCTACGGCCCGAACCCCAACGTGACGGTCTTCGAGTGGCTCGGCCACCAGCCGGGCTTCGAGGGGAAGGTCGCGGCCTTCGGGTCGTGGGACGCTTTCGCCGAGATCTTCAACCGTGAACGGGCGGAGATCCACATCCACGCCGCGTGGGAAGCGCCGTTCCCGGACGCAGCCACCCCGACGTCACGGCTGCTCAACCAGCTGTATGCCACGACGACCCGCATCTGGGACGGGATGACCTTCGACGCCTACCTGCAGGCCGTCGTGGTCGAATACCTCTCGCGCAACGAGCCCAGGGTGCTCTACCTCGGATTCGGCGAGACCGACGAATGGGCCCATGAGGGACGGTACGACCTGTACCTTCGGGCCGCCCATCAGGTGGATCAGTTCATCGCGGACCTCTGGCGCAACTTTCAGGGGATGCCGGCGTACGCCGGCCGGACCACGTTCATTATCACCACCGACCACGGTCGCGGGAGCGGGCTCGAGAAGTGGCGCGACCATGGCCGGGATGTCGACGGTGCGGAGCACATGTGGATCGCCGTGCTCGGCCCCGACACCGGCCCGCGCGGCGAGCGCCGCGACTCGGCCCCCGTGACGCAGGCCCAGATTGCGGCGACCATCGCGGCCTTCCTGGGCTTCGACTGGCCTTCGGCATCGCCGGGAGCGGCGGGGCCCATAGAAGAAGCAATCAGAACACCAACATCACTCCCCCGCTGAAGTCCGACTGGACGAACAGCTTCCCGCTGGCGGAGATCACGCACACCCCGGGCAGCGAGCAGAAGATCTGGCTTTCCTCGGTCAGGAAGGTGCCCCAGAGCCTCGCCTGCGCACGGAATCCGAGGTGCTCGCCCACGTAGACCTTCGCGCCGAGGGTGGCAAGCCCGGCGAAGTGCCACTCGTCGTCGCGCTCGCCCCCCGGATCAAGATGCGCGGCACCCAGTGTAAGCCCGAAGAACGGCTTCAAGTTAGGCTCCTGGCCGAATTCGACCACGCCTCCGAACTGGAAATACTCGATGGCGATGTTGGTGACCGTCGAATCGGGTTCCGTCGAGCTCCGTTGGACCACGTCCGAGCTCTGCCGGTCGTACACGAACTCGACGACCCCGTCCGACCGCACGCGGACGTCCAGGACCACGCCGTAGCTCGTGGCCGATTCCACGTCGAAGTCCCCATCCTCGGATTCGACCCCCCCACCCATCCGCCAGCCGATGGTGGGCGTGATCTCCACGGTGCGCGCAGGGACCGGCCCCCTCGGCGTGAGCTCCTGGGCCGGGAGCGGCGAGCCTGAAATGGCAGCGAGCAGGATGATCAGGGCGGGACCGCGCATGACGGCTCCGGGCGAGAGTCGCGGAATATTAGTATAGGAGGGGAATCCCTCGCGCGGAGAGCCGCCAGGCGCCATCTTATCCCGATGACCGCAGACCCCGGCATCCAATTTGATCGGGTGAAGTCCGCCCTCGCTGACCGCTACATCGTGGAACGGGAACTCGGCCACGGCGGCATGGCGACTGTCTACCTCGCCCAGGATCTCCGGCATCACCGCCGGGTCGCCATCAAGGTCCTCCGCCCAGATCTCGCTGCATCGCTCGGCTCCGACCGGTTCACCCGCGAAATCGAAGTCGCTGCGCAACTCCAGCATCCCAACATTCTCCCGCTCTTTGACAGTGGGGCATCGGAATCGGCGGGCGGCGGCCCGGAGATACTCTGGTACGCGATGCCGTACGTTGAAGGCGAATCACTCCGCGACCGGCTCGCCCGCCACGGCGAGCTCCCGGTGCACGAAGCGGTGCGACTCCTGAGCGAGGTCGCGGATGCGCTCGCCCGCGCGCACCAAGCAGGCGTCGTACATCGCGACATCAAGCCGGAGAACATTCTTCTCTCGGGCCGCCATGCCCTTGTTACCGATTTCGGCGTCGCCAAGGCGGTGAGCGAGGCCACCGGCCGCCAGCAGCTTACGACGGCGGGCGTCGCCCTCGGCACTCCTGCCTACATGGCGCCTGAACAGGCCGCCGCCGACCCGCACCTCGACCACCGAGTGGACATCTACGCGCTCGGTGTTCTGGGCTACGAGCTCCTGACCGGCCGTCCGCCGTTCGCCGGCAAAACGGCACAGGAGACGCTCTCCGCGCATGTCCTGCAGCCTCCGGAGCCGCCCTCCCGGCTCCGACCGGGCATTTCACCGGCGCTCGAGGCCCTCATTCTTCGGTGCCTCGCCAAGCGGCCCGCTGACCGGTTTCAGACCGCCGAGGAGTTGCTGACCGCGCTTGAGCCGCTCGCAACGCCGAGCGGCGGAATGACCCCCACGCAGACCCAGCCGGTGCAGGGCGTCCTGATGGCGTCCGGCAGGCGGAACTGGCTCATCGCAGCGGGGCTCGCCGCCGTGCTCCTCGGAGTCGCGGTGGTGGTACTTGCCAGAGTTAGCGTGGAACGTCCGACGCTTTCGCTTGGCCGAACCACTCGGGTGACGAGTGCGCCGGGGATCGAGATTACGCCGGCCATCTCACCCGATGGAAGGTTCGTGGCCTACACCGGAGGGACGACTTCCGACGTGGATGTCTTTCTCCAGCCCACGAGCAGCGGGGGCCGGGCAATCGCCATCACAGACAGCCTCCATGGCCAGCAGTATTCACCGGACTGGTCGCCAGACGGGAGCCAGTTGCTCTTCGTGTCGGCGGACTCCAGCTCCACCGCCATCGTGACAATGCTCCCGACCGGCGGCATCGCCAAAGTGATCTACCGGACGAGCCGCCCGGCGGGGCCGCTCGCGCCGAAATGGTCGCCGGACGGCGCCGAGATCGCGTTCGAGCAGGGCGACAGCGTGCTCGCGATGCAAGCCGACGGAACCGGGCTTCGCGTGATGGCCGTGATCGAGCAGGTGCACTCACTCTCCTGGTCGCCAGACGGGCGCTGGATTGCCGGAGTGCGTGGCAACGCCGCCTTCGCCTATTTCGGGGTGAACTTCGGGAATCTGGCCGCGAGCACCGTCTTCGTCACGCCCGCCGGCGGCGGCACGCCGGTCATGATCAGCGACTCCACTACCCTCAACATGTCGCCCGTCTGGCTGCGGGATGGCTCGGGTCTGCTCTATCTGTCGAGCTCCGGCGGAGGACGCGACATCTATTTGCAGCTCCTCGACGGCGCTCGGCCTCAAGGAAGCCCGCATCGGATTACAACCGGGCTCGACGCGCAGTCGATTGGACTGTCGCGCGACGGCAAGCACCTCGCGTACGCCAAGTACAGCCGGGATGTGAATGTCTGGATGGTGCGACTGTCGCCCGGCGGTGTGGCGAGCGTTCGTGACGCCGTGCCAATCACACGAGGCAACCAGGCCATCGAGATGATGCGACTCTCGCCTGATGGCAAATGGCTCGCCTACGATTCCGATCTCAACGGCAACGCCGACATCTTCGTCGTCGCCTCAGCGGGTGGCACGCCGCGCCAGCTCACCAATGATCCCGCCGACGACCTGTCGCCGACCTGGTCACCCGACGGATCGGAGATCGCGTTTCACTCCTTCCGGACCGGCAACCGCGACATCTTCACGATGAAGACCGACGGGAGCGGGGTGACACGGGCCACATCGAGCCCGACCCAGGATCGCACCCCAGTCTGGGGTACCAATCCCGATCTCCTGATCTATCTGCAGGACTCCGCCGAGGTGGGAAACCTTCAGTTGATTCGCCGGTCCGGAAAGGGCGCACCGTGGGGTCCACCGAAACAACTCGCCTCCGTGACCCGGGCACCAAGCTGGAGCGCCGACGGGTCCGCCGTCCTATACTGTCGGTCCGTTGGATGCTGGATGCACCCGATCGATGGAAGCGGTCCAACGACCATCAAGGGAACCGAAGAGAGGCGCCTCTTTGGCGTGCGGCAGTTGAAGGGGATAAGCATCATGTACTTTCGTGATGCGTCTATTCCTGTGAATTCTCCGCTTGTGGGGCTGGATCCTCTCCGCGGCACCTTCCATACCGCGGTCGTCTTTGATGACCCCAGCCGCCGATCGGTACGACGGGAATTCTCGATGGATGGCACCCGGCTCTATTTCACTTTCGCTGATCACCAGAGCGACGTGTGGGTGGCGGAGGTGGAATAGGATGGGCAGATGGGCGGAACGTGGTGCGGACCGAGCGGTGGATCAAGAGGCGACGTTGGTGAGCAGGGGCGCGTCCCGGGATCGCCAATCCGAACGCGATCCTCAGTGGCCGTCGGACCCACCGGCGGTGGGATAGTCTCGCAAACTCGGAGAACACGATCTCAATCCTGAAACCCCTATTCCCCCTTTTCCTCCTCGCGTCGAGTGCATTCGGACAGGAGCAGCCGCTCCCGCTGATTCCGTGGCCGAGGCAAGTGGAGCAGGATACGGGACGGTTCGTGTTCGCGCGGGGCGCCACGATCCGGCTCGAGGGCGGAGTGCGTGGCGAGCTGAATGCGATCGGCAAACTGGCGTCCGACCTGATTGAGGAGGCGCTCGGCTGGCGGCCGAGGATCCGATCCCGCTCTGACAGGACACGTGGCGAGCTGACCCTGGCGCTTATTCCTGCCACTCCACCGCTCGGGGCCGAGGGTTATCGGCTCATCGCCACTCCGGCCGGCGTCCGCATCGAGGCCGCGGCCGAGCCGGGGCTGTTTTACGGACTGCAGACCCTCCGGCAGCTGCTCCACTCGGGTGAAGCCGGGGTGGTTCCCGCGATCCGCATCGAGGACGTGCCGCGCTTCCGCTATCGTGGCATGCACCTCGATGTCGGCCGCCACCTCTTCCCGGTGCAGTTCATCAAGCGCTACATCGACCTCATGGCCCGCTACAAGTTCAACACCTTTCACTGGCACCTGACCGAGGACCAGGGCTGGCGGCTCGAGATCAGGCGCTTCCCAAGGCTCACCGAAATCGGCTCCTGCCGCCGCGAGACGATTCTCGAGCGCAACTTCGATCCCTACGTCGGCGACGGCATCCCGTACTGCGGCTTCTATCGCCAGGACGAGGTGCGCGAGATCGTCTCCTACGCGGCACGGCGGCACGTCGCCATCATCCCTGAAATCGAGATGCCGGGCCACTCGAAGGCCGCGCTCGCCGCCTATCCCGAGCTCGCCTGCACCCCCGGGCCGTTCGAGGTGAGCACCATATGGGGCATCGATGAGGACATCTACTGTCCCAGGAAACAGACCTTCAGTTTCCTCGAAGGCGTGCTGACGGAAGTCATGGCGCTCTTCCCCGGGACCTACATCCACATCGGGGGCGACGAGGCCCCAAAGACCCGATGGAGGGCCAGCCCGGATGTGCAGGCGATCATCCAGCGTGAGGGGCTCAAAGACGAGAACGAGCTGCAAAGCTGGTTCATCAGGCGCATCGAGAGGTTCCTCAGCTCGCACGACCGCCGTCTCATCGGCTGGGACGAAATCCTCGAGGGCGGGCTCCCTCCCGAGGCAACCGTGATGTCCTGGCGAGGGGTGAGCGGGGGCATCGAGGCGGCGCGCCAGGGCCACGACGTCATCATGACCCCGAGCACCCACGCGTACTTCGACTATGCCCAGGGCGATCCGGCATTCGAACCGCCCTCGATCGGCGGGAATCTCCCGCTCGAACGGGTGTACGCGTTCGAGCCGGTACCTCCGGAGCTGACCCGCGCGGAGGCGGCGCACGTGATCGGTGCGCAGGGGAATGTCTGGACGGAATATCTCACGACGCCGGAACAGGTCGAGTTCATGGTTTTCCCACGACTGCTCGCGATGTCGGAGGTCACCTGGTCGCCGAAAGCGGCGCGGGACTGGAGCGCCTTCGCCGCCCGGCTTCCCGCGGCCCTGCATGCGCTCGACCGGCTCGGCGTGAACTACCGGGTGCCCCACGTCGAGGGGCTGGAGGTCGACCGGATCACCCTGGCGGACACGCTCGTCCTGACGCTCCGAAGCATCCTGCCGGAAGGCGAGATTCACTTCACGCTGGACGGCACGCGCCCGACCGCGGAATCGCCGCGCTATGAGGTGCCGCTCCGGCTGCCGGTGACGGCCGCGCCGACGACGGTCACGGCCGCCGTCCTCCTCCCCGGCGGCCGCGCCAGCCCGCCGCGCTCAGCGCGCGTGAGCCGCGCGACCCTGCGTCCCGCTGTGACACCGCCCTCGACCGGGCCTCAGCCCGGGCTGTTCGTCGCGTACCACGAGCGCGCCTTCGGCAGCGCCGCCGCGGTCGATTCCCTGCCGCCCACCCGTACCGCCATCGCGGACCGCGTCGCACTGCAGGGGTTCGAGCGCGCCGTGGCGTTCGGACTCCGATTCGAAGGGTTCGTCCGGGTGCCGGCCGACGGGATCTACACGTTCTCCCTCTCCTCCGATGACGGAAGCATCCTCAGCATCGGAAGCGAACGGGTGGTGGAAAACGACGGCTGGCACTCCGAGGAGGCCCGGACCGGACAGACCGCGCTTGCGGCGGGCCTCCATCCAATCGAAATCCTGTTTGTACAGGGGAGCGGGGCCTCCGCCCTGAGTGCCACGGTGGCGGCCGAGGGATCCCCGCCGGAACCGCTGGCCGGTGACTGGCTGGCGCACTAGCTTCTGACGTTCCATTCCACCGAGAGGCCTGATGACCGTCCAAGGCCGGCGGCCCATCTACGATGTCTGCATCGTCGGCTCCGGGGCCGGCGGCGGCATGGCGGCGTACATACTCACGCAGGCAGGCGCGAACGTCGTCATGCTGGAGGCCGGCGGTCCGTGGGACAACGCCCGGGACTCGGCGATGTTCACCTGGCCGTACGACACGCCGCGGCGTGGGGCATCCACGAAGGAGCGCCCATTCGGCGAATACGACGCCTGCATCGGCGGATGGGAAATCGAGGGCGAGCCCTACACCCAGGCTCCCGGCACCGAGTTCGGGTGGTGGCGGGCACGGATGGTCGGCGGCCGGACCAATCACTGGGGTCGGATTTCGCTCCGGTTCGGGCCCGACGACTTCCGGCGGAAGAGCCTCGACGGACTCGGCGACGACTGGCCCGTCACCTACGACGACCTCAAGCCCTACTATGACCGGGTGGATGACCTGGTCGGAATCTTCGGGAGCGCCGAGGGCCTTCCGAATGAGCCCGACGGCCACTTCCTGCCGCCGCCCGCCCCGCGCTGCTACGAGCTCCTGGTCAAGCAGGCGTGCGACCGCCTGAACGTCACCTGCATCCCCGCGCGACTCTCCATCCTGACGCGGCCCCACAACGGCCGGGCGGCCTGCCACTACTGCGGGCAGTGCAATCGCGGCTGTGCGGTAAACGCCAACTTCTCGTCCACCAATGTCCTGCTCCCGCCCGCCATGGCGACCGGCAAGTTGACGCTGATCACCAACGCGATGGCCCGCGAGGTGACGCTGGGACGGAACGGCCGCGCGAACGGCGTGGCCTTCGTCAACAGGCTCTCCGGCACCGATGACCACGTGCAGGCGCGGGTCGTGGTGCTCGCCGCCAGCGCCTGCGAATCGGCGCGGATTCTCCTGAACTCGAAGTCGCCCCGGTTCCCGGACGGTCTCGCGAATTCCAGCGGCGTCGTCGGGAAGTACCTCACGGACACGACCGGGACGGACGTCGCGGGGTTCATTCCGAAATTGATGGATGGGATCCCGCACAATGAGGACGGCGTCGGCGGGATGCATCTCTACTCCCCGTGGTGGCTGGACAACAGGCAGCTCGACTTTCCACGCGGCTATCACATCGAGGTCTGGGGTGGCCGCGGGCAGCCGTCGTACGGATTCATGGGCGGGATCGAGAACTATCCGGACTTCGGCGGGTACGGCAAGGCGCTCAAGGCGTCGTACCGGCGCCTGTACGGCACCACGATCGGGTTCAGCGGGCGTGGCGAGATGATCCCCAACGACGACTCCTTTTGTGAGATCGACCCGGTGCAGAAGGACAAGTGGGGCATCCCCGTGCTTCGCTTCCACTGGAAATGGACCGACCACGAGTATCTGCAGGTCAGGCACATGCAGGAGACCTTCCGCGCGCTCATCGCCGACATGGGAGGCGTGGTCTTCTCGCCGATGCCGACCGCGGAGGAAGGGTACGGCATCGCGCCGGGCGGAAAGATCATTCACGAACTGGGCACGGTGCGCATGGGCCGGAACCCGAAGCGCTCCGCCGTGAATGCCTGGTGCCAGGCCCACGATGTCCGGAACCTGTTTGTGACCGATGGTGGGCCCTTCGTGTCCCAGGCGGACAAGAATCCGACCTGGACGATCCTCGCCCTCTCGATGAGGTCGGCGGAGTACATCGCCGACCAGCGCAGAAAGGGGGCCCTGTGAGCGACCTCACCCGGCGGGAGATGCTCGGCTATCTCGGGCTCGCGCTCGCAGCGGGCACCGGGGGCTGCCGTCCGGAGACGATCGAGCGGGCCATCCGCGCCATCCGGAACCCCTACAAGCCGCGCTTCTTCACGCCCGAGGAATGGAAAACAGTTCGAGTGCTGACAGACCTGGTGATCCCCGAGGACGACCGGTCCGGCAGCGCCACGGAGGCCCTGGTGCCTGAATTCCTGGACTTCGTGATGGCGGAGGAAATGGAGAGCCAGGAGACGATGCGCGCCGGGCTCGCCTGGCTCGATGCCGAGTCTACGACCCGATTCGGGCGTCACT
Organism: uncultured Gemmatimonadales bacterium; assembly: GCA_963817575.1. Classification (GTDB taxonomy): domain Bacteria; phylum Gemmatimonadota; class Gemmatimonadetes; order Gemmatimonadales; family GWC2-71-9; genus DASTCF01. The sequence continues at coordinate 87,424 of CAWFOY010000013.1, read as the reverse complement.
TCGCGGGCGCAGGGGAGGAATCCCAGTCGCGCATCCTCGACGATATCGCCTGGCCGGCCCGGGCCCGGCCCGAACACCAGAAGGCGGCCGAGTTCTTTACCGCGTTCCGGAATCTCACCGCCGCCGGGTTCTGGAGCAGCAAGGTCGGCGTCGAAGACCTGCACTACATCGGCAACACCGCCGTTGCGGAGTGGAAGGGGTGCCCCCCCGAGCAGCTCCGCAGGCTCGGTGTGAGCGGCACCTGACCCGCGAAACTGGAGACTCCATGGCTACTCGTCGGCTCGGTGTCGGCTTCATTGGCAGCGGGTTCAACGCCCAATTCCACATGCAGTCCTGGCGCGGCGTGCGCGATGCCGATGTGCGCGGAGTCTGGAGCCCGACGCCGAAGAACGCGGCGGCGGCCGCGGCCCTGGCCCGGCGGCTCGATATCGGGCGGGCCAGGCCGTACCGCTCGATCGCGGAGATGGTCGCCGACCCCTCGATCGACGCCATCTGGCTCTGCGGCGCCAATCAGGCCCGCGTCGAGAATGTCGAGGAGATCTGCGACACCATCGCCCGCGGCCGGGGCGAGTTGCTGGGCATCGCGTGCGAGAAGCCGCTCGCCCGCACGGTGGCGGAGGCCCGCAAGGTCGCCGGGCTCGTCAAGCGCGTGGGGCTCATGCACGGCTACCTCGAGAACCAGCTCTTCAGCCCCCAGGTGGAGCAGGGGCGCCAGCTCATCTGGGCGCGGGGCGCCGCCACGACCGGCCGCCCGTATCTCGCCCGGGCCGCCGAGGAGCACAGCGGCCCGCACCGCCCGTGGTTCTGGCAGGGGCGGCTGCAGGGCGGCGGCGTCCTGAACGACATGATGTGCCACTCCATCGAGGTGGTGCGCTACCTGTTGACGAAACCGGGCGCGCCGCGCGCCTCGGTCCGGCCCGTCGCGATCACCGGACATATCGCGAGTCTCAAGTGGACTCGCCCCAAGTATGTGCGACAGCTCCGGCGGACGATGGGGCGCGATGTAGACTACCGAAGGCATCCCGCCGAGGACTTCGCCAGCGTCACCATCGAATTCCAGACCGACGACGGCTACAGCGTGCTGGGCGAGGCCACCACATCCTGGAGCTACGTCGGCGCCGGCCTCCGGCTCTCGGCCGAGCTGCTCGGGCCCGAGTACTCGATGGCGTGGAATTCGCTCGACGCCGGGCTCAAGCTGTTCTTCAGTCGCGCGGTAAAGGGTCGGGCCGGTGAGGACCTGGTCGAGAAGCAAAACGCCGAGCAGGGGCTCATGCCGGTCGTGGCGGATGAGGCCGTCGCGTATGGGTACGAGGCGGAGAATCGCCACTTTGTTCGCGCCTTCCTCGGACTGGAAGAACCGAAACTCACCTTCGACGACGGGGTCGAGGTCGTCCGCACGCTGATGGCGGCCTACATGAGCGCGGAGTCGGGACGGACCGTCAAGTTCCCGCCGCGCGGACTCGAGCAGTTCAAGCCGGCCGTGGCACGGGGGAAGTGGAAGCCTTGAGGGACGGGATGCCGGGAAGCGGGGAAGCGGGGAAGCGATGAACCGCCGGGACCTGGTCGCCGCGGGTGTGGGCGCTGCCATGGCGCCGCCGCCTTACCTGCCTCACTGGGCGCTGCGGCCGCAGCCCACGCCCGCCCAGCTCCGCTGGCATCAGGAAGAGCTCGCCCTCTTCGTCCATTTCGGGATCAACACCTTCACCGACCGGGAGTGGGGCGACGGCAGGGAATCCCCTGCCCTGTTCAATCCCCCGGCCTTCGATGCACGCCAGTGGGCCCGAGCCGCCCGGGCGGCCGGCGCCAGGGCGATGATCCTCACCGCCAAGCACCACGACGGCTTCTGCCTCTGGCCCACCGCGACCACCATGCATTCCGTCTCATCCAGCCCCTGGCGCGGTGGCCAGGGCGACGTCGTCTCCGATTTCGTCGCCGCCTGCCGTGACGAAGGGCTCGGCGCCGGACTGTACCTCTCCCCCTGGGATCGCCACGAGCCGTCCTATGGCGACTCCCCACGCTACAACGAGCTGTACACCGCCCAGCTCACGGAGCTGCTCACACGGTACGGCCGGCTGGTGGAAGTCTGGTTCGACGGGGCCAACGGGGAGGGGCCGAACGGGAGACGGCAGCGGTACGACTGGCCCCGGGTGTTCGGCACGGTGCGCCGCCTGCAACCGGACGCCGTGATCTTCTCCGACGCCGGGCCGGATGTCCGGTGGATAGGGAATGAGGATGGGGTCGCCGGCGAGACCTGCTGGGCCACGATCGATCCCGGCGCCGTCCCTTGGCCCGGGTATGACGCGCCGGGCGTGCGGGAGCTGTTGCAGCGGGGCGATCCCGCAGGCGCGGCCTGGCGCCCTGGGGAGACCGACGTCTCCATCCGCCCGGGATGGTTCTATCACGCCGACCAGGATGCAAAGGTCCGCGACGCCGCCAATCTGCTCGAGTTGTACTTCACATCCGTCGGCCGGAACAGCAAGCTGCTGCTCAACGTGCCGCCGACTCCGGATGGACGCTTCCATACGACGGACGAGCGCCGCCTGGCGGAGTTCGGAGAGCTGAGAAGCCGGTTGTTCGCCTGGGATGGAGCCGCAGGTGCGGAGACCCGGGTCGATGGGGACGGGCGGCGGATTGCACTCGCCTTCTCCGCACCCGTCACCTTCGATGTGGTCCGGCTCGAGGAGGACATTCGGCACGGGCAGGTGGTGAGCGCCTACCGAGTCGAGGCGGAGGTCGATGGCTCATGGCGAACCCTCTCCCGCGGCACGACGATCGGGCACCGGAAGCTCGACCGGATCCCGCCGGTGACCGCCGCGGGCGTTCGTCTGGTCATTGAGGGTGCGCTGGACAGGCCGAAGGTTTCACGGCTGGGTCTGCATCGGCGTTAGCCAGATCCCTCGGTCGCTTCGCTCCCTCGGGATGACGGGAGGTGCCGACTTGCCGACCCGCTTTCCCGCCTGCCCATCTGCCCATCCGCCCATCCTTCTTACAACTCCCACCCCTTCCTGTACTCCGGCTTCAGCCACGCCTCCGGCAGCGTCAGGTTCGTGATGTTGCCCGTCGCCGGATCGATTGTCAGCGTCTGCCCCGAACGCACGGCGAGGCAGCCGAGCACCACCATCTCCGTCAGCGCACCGGCATGGCCGTCGAAGGTCGAGAGCGCCGGCGGTCCACCCTTGCAGGCCTCGATCCACTCCTTGTGCACGCCCTTGGAGCGGGGATAGGTCTGTGCCGGCGGAGACTTCTTGAATTGCTCGTCGCGCGCGGGATCGAGAATCACCGGATCCTCGCCATACATCCCCGCCACGATCTCGCCCTCGTCGCCGACCCAGAGCTGCCCGCCGATGTCCGCCGTCGGCCATTCCATCGTCTCGGGAAGCTTGAGCGGCTTGGGTGGGCGGATATCACCGTCCCGCCACACCACTTTGATCGCGGGCCGGTTGCCCTTCGCCGGAAACTGGTACTCCACCCGAGACGACTTCGGCGCGCTTTCGACATAGAGCTGCGTGCTCTCGGGGATGATCCGCTCAGGGTAGCCGAGGTCGAGGATCCAGAACGCTGCATCCATGCCGTGACAGGCCATGTCGCCCAGGGCGCCGGTGCCGAACTCCCACCATCCCCGCCAGCGAAACGGTGCGTACGCCGGATGGTACGGCCGGTCCGCGACCGGCCCGAGCCAGAGGTTCCAGTCCAGCGTGAGCGGCGGATTGTGCGCCTCGGTGGGCCGGTCCAATCCCTGCGGCCAGATGGGACGGTTGGTCCAGTAGTGCACCTCGCGCACCGTGCCGATCGCCCCGGCCTCGATCAGCTCGCGAAGCTGCCGGACCCCGTCGCCCGCGTGGCCCTGATTGCCCATCTGCGTCGCGACCTTGGTCTTCGCGGCCTGGGCCTTGAGCGCGCGCACCTCGTGCAGGGTCCGGGCGAGCGGCTTCTGGCAGTACACGTGCTTGCCGAGTTTCATCGCCATCATGGCCGCGGCGGCGTGGCTGTGATCCGGTATGGTGATCGTCACCGCGTCGATGTTCTTCTGCTCCTTGTCCAGCATCTCACGGTAGTCCCGGTACCGCCCCGCCTTCGGATACTTCCGGAACGTGTCCTCCGCCGACTTCAGGTCCACGTCGCACAGCGCGTAGACGATTTCGTCGGAGACGCCCTTCACGTCGTTCTCTCCCATGCCGCCGACGCCGATGCAGGCGATGCTGAGTTTGTCGCTCGGCGCGGTGTGGCCGCGGCCGCCGAGCACGTGGCGGGGGACGATGGTGAAGGCGAGACCGGCTGCGGTCACGTCGCCGACGAAGTCGCGCCGGGTGGAAGTCCTGGTCGTCATGGTGCCCTCTCGAGGGCCGGGGTGGCGGCCCGCGCGGCGGGCCGGAAGAGGAACATGAACGCGAGGAGAATGATCAGCGCGCCGGACGCGGGCACGAGCCAGATCGCCTTCCAGTCGTGGCCGGCTGGAAGCGCGTAGCGCTGGACGACCTGCCCCGAGACCCAGGCGCCGATCAGGTAGCCGACCCCCTGCGTGAGAAACGCGAGGAAGCCCTGGGCCGCCGCGCGGATCTTCTGGCCGGCCTGCTCGTCGGTGTAGATCTGCCCCGTCACGAAGAAGAAGTCGTAGCAGATGCCGTGCAGCAGAATGCCGGCATACAGCATCCACACGCCGGGCCCCGTATCTCCGAGGGCAAACAGCGCATAGCGGAGCGCCCACGCGGCCATCCCGATGAGCAGGATGCGCTTGACCCCGAGCCGCGCCAGGAACCACGGCAGCAACAGCATGAAACCGATCTCGGACATCTGGCCGAACGTCATCTTGCTCGCGGGCTCGACCATCCCCGATTCGTTGAGGAACAGGTTGGTGAAGGCGTAATAGAACTGGAGCGGGATGCAGAGGAAGAACGAGCCGACCACGAAGGTCGCGAACGATCGGTCCCGGAGCAGCGCGAGGGCATCGAGCCCGAGCACGTCGCGGACGCTGAGGGGCTTGCCCGCCGCGTGCGGCGGCGTGTGCGGCAGGAGCAGTGAAAAGAGGCCGAGGGCGACCGAGGCGCCGGCGGCGAGCCGCATAGGGGCCGCCGTGGCCTCGAGGCCCATGCGCCCGACCACGAGCCCCGCCACGATCCAGCCGATCGTGCCCAGCACGCGGATCGCGGGAAACTCGCGGCCCGGATCGCGGACGTGGTCGAAGGCGATGGAGTTGGTGAGGGCCAGGGTCGGCATGTAGCAGAGACCATAGCCGATGAGCGCCGGGTAGAATGTGGAGAACTCGGTGAGCGTCGAGGCCCACCAGAGGAGTCCGGCCCCCAGGAGGTGGAGCAGCGCGAGGATCCGCTCGGTCGCGAAGAACCGGTCGGCCACCATCCCGACGAAGAACGGCGAGACGATGGCCGCGATGGCCAGCGCGCCGTAGGCGAGCCCGATCTCGCCGCCGCTGAACTTGAGGGTCGTGCCGAGGTAGGTGCCCATCGTCACGAACCAGGCGCCCCAGATGAAGAACTGCAGGAACATCATCACGGAAAGCCGGAGCTTTACGGCTTCGCCTCCCCGCTTTCCCGCTTCCCCGCTCATGGTAGCACCCGGATCTTGATACTCCGGTACGCCACCCAGTCGCCGTGATCCTGCAGCGCAATGTGACCCTTCGGCGCGCGCCCGAATCCGGGCCATTCCGCGAACTTGCTCTTGGCAATCCGGGCCTCCCAGTCGGGGCTCAGCAACTCGTAATCGGCCATCTTCACGCCGTTGAGCCAGTGCTCGACGTGATTGCCGTTGACGAGGATCCGGGCCTGGTTCCACTCCCCGGCCGCCTTCACGACGCCGGCGGGGGCGGGGTACAGCCCATACGCCGCGCCGGCCGCAGTGAGCCGGGAGAGGCCGTCGCGGTGGCCCGCGTCATCGAGCACCTGCATCTCCGGTCCGGTCCGGTACGTGGCGCTGTCCGCCTCGGTGACCCGGTACATGATGCCGCTGTTCCCCTTGGGCGCAACTTTCCATTCGACCGAGAGCTCGAAGTTCGCAAACTCATCGGTGGTGATGATGTCGGCGCCGTCGCCGACGCGCGTGAGGGCGCCATCCACGACCTGCCACCCGGTTGGCATCGCGGGCATCTGGTAGCCGCGCCAACCGGTGGTGGTGCGGCCGTCGAAGAGGAGCCGCCAGCCCTGGGCCTGCTCCTCCGCGGTCAGAGTGTTGGCAGTGGATCGCTGGGCCGGAGTCGGGCTCGGGGAGGCGCAGGCCGCGAGCAGGGCGACTGCTCCGCCGGCGGCGGCCCGCCGGAGGGTGGATCGAGTCATCATCGGACGCTCGGAGACAGGATGGGGTGGGGTGCGGGTGACGCCCGATACGTTCGCATCCGTGGCGCGGCGGCGCAAGCCGAGGAGACGGCGGGCCCGCCGGCCCTTACGCGGGGCGGACCGCTCGGGATAGCTTGTTCGCCATGACGCCCTGGGTCGGACGGCTGCTCTTCCTCAATGTCGCGATGTACGTCCTGACCCTGGCCATGCCGGGCCTGGGCGACGTGCTCATGCTGGTTCCGGCGCTCCTGCCTGTCCGCCCCTGGACGATCGTCACCTACATGTTCCTGCACGGCAGTCTCGGGCACATCTTCTTCAACATGCTGGCCCTGTTCTTCTTCGGCCCGCGCCTCGAGACCCGGCTCGGCTCACGCCGGTTCCTGGGGCTGTACCTCGTCGCCGGGATCGCGGGCGGCCTGCTCAGCTTCACCAGTCCGATGACGGCCGTCATCGGCGCCTCGGGCGCCGTCTACGGGGTGATGCTGGGATTCGCTCATTACTGGCCGCGGCAGGTCGTGCACATCTGGGGTATCCTGCCGGTCGAGATTCGCTGGCTGGTCGTGTTCGTCACCGCGATTTCGCTCGTGAGCGGGTTCGGTGGGCGCGGCGATGGCATCGCGCACTTCGCGCACATGGGAGGCTTCCTGGGCGCGTGGGTCTACCTGCGCGTGCTGGAGCGCACCACGGGCGCGCGGAAGTTCCAGGAACGGGCCTCACCCGCCGCGCGCCGGAGCCTGGAATTGACGGGGAGCGCGATGGCGCGGTGGTCCCGCATCCGGCGGGAGGAGCTGCACGAGGTGAATCGCGACGAGTTCGACCGGATCATGGCCAAGATCGAACGGGACGGCGTGGGCCAGCTCACGCCGGGGGAGCGGGAGTTTCTGGAGCGGTTCAGTCAAAGGGCGTAGCAGCCTCACCCCCCTCGCCCAGAGTACCTCGTCACCGCCGTCACCGCCTCCGCCCGCCAGCCGGTCCCGCCGGCATAAATCGCCTCCGCCAGCCAGGTCTTCTCTGTCTCGTACTCCTCTTCCGACATCTCCTTGTACCACGCCTTGGGCCGCCCGTCGCTGCCGTTGTTCCAGCTGTAGCGCCGGGCCTTGAGCGCATCCTTGAATTCGATGCGCGCGTCGAGCGCCCAGACCCGGCAGGAGCGGCGCCGCGCCGAGCGGAGGAGGAGCTGCAGCGGGAGCTCACCGCCCTCGAGCGGTTCCGCGAGCAGGTGGATGAGCGCCCGGCAGTCGATGTCCGCGCGGTGCCCCTCGAAGAAGAGCCGGCAACGCTTCATCAGGAGGAACTCGAGCGCGCCGGAGCTCACGCCCAGCAGCTTCCACGGGATCTCCCGCTGCGAGCAGGCCCACGCCTTGTCCCGGAATAGCGGAAGGCGGCGCTCGAGGAACGGCCGGTCGAAGCCCGCGTTGTGGGCGATGACCAGCGCCGCGCCCGCCGCCACCTCTGCCACGGCCGCCTCGTCAATCTGTTTGCCCGCCACCATCTCGTTCGTGATGCCGGTCAGCTGCATCACCTCGGCGGGAATCGGCCGGCCGGGGTCCTCGAGGAAGGTTACCGCCGCCCCCACCTCGAAGATGCGGCCGCTTTCTTTCGCGAACGTGAAGGGGATGCCCGAGAACTCGATGATCCGATCTCGGCTGGGATCGAGTCCGGTCGTCTCGACGTCCACCACGAGCGCGGTGGCGGACGGGGAGGCGTCCGGCTCGTGGTAGCGCCCGGGCGGATCAAACCGGCGGAGCACCCGGAAGCCGCCGGTCGCTTCCAGCCGGGCGGCGAGCGCTTCGTGATTCTCTTTCACCGCGGCCCTGCCCGCCACGTCCTGAGCCCGCTGGCCCAGGAATACGGATCGATCGTGACGCCCTGGACGCGTTTCGACACCGCCGCGACCTGCTCGGGCGCATAGAGAAAGACCGCCGGCGCGTCGGCATTGAGCGTGTCCATCGCCTCCCGCCAGGTCGCACGCGCCCGATCGAGATTCGTGTCCGCTGCCGCACGCTGGAAGCGCGCGTCGAATGCCGGATTGTCATAGTGACCGTAATTCAGCACGCCCCAACCCGCCCGCGTCCACTGATCCGCGAGCCCCCGCGGGCTCGGCTCGTCCAGCCACGCGCCGATGTAGGCGTCGAACTGCCCCTTCGCCAGCCGCTCGTTGAACACCGGGAAATCCACCGCCGTCACCGTCACGCCAACCCCTAACCTGCTCCATGCCTCCTGCAGGGCGACGGCCAGGTCGCGCCGCACGGGGCTCGTGGACGGCACGAGGATGTCGAACGTCAGCGCCTGCGTCCCGCGGCGGCGGGGCCCGGCATCCCGGAACAACCAACCCAGCGAGTCCAGGAGATGCGCCGCGCGTGTGGTATCGTAGGGCAGGACGGCGGTCTTCTCGTCAAGAATCCAGAGCAGGCGTGACATCGGGCCCGGTGGCGCCTTTGCGCCGGGCCCAAGGACGCCCTCGGCGAGGAGCGGACGATTCACCCCCATCGCGAGCGCACGGCGGAGGCCGCGACTCCCCAGCAGCGGGTGCGCTGTTCCCCGTCCGTCCTGGATCCTGAAGCCGAGAAAGCCGTAAGCGGCAGAGGGATAAGGAATCAGTCGGAGTGTGGTGTCGGATCGCGCGCGCTCCACCCGCGCGGGTGAGCCGAGGTGTTCCATCACATCGGCTTCGCCCGCCAGGAGCAGGTTCAAGGCGGCATCGGCATCCGGCGCGAAACGCCAGATGACGCGCGTGACCTCCGCCGATGAACCCGGCGCCGCCTCGAGCCGCAGAGACTGGCCACGAACCCATTCGGCGACGCGATACGGACCGCTGCCGACCAGGTGCGCGAGTGCCGTGTCGGCCGGCCACTCCTCGCGCGGGATCGCGCGCCAGATGTGCGCGGGCAGGACCCGCACGTGCCACGTGGCGTCGTACAGCTGCTCCGGGTAATCGCGGGTGAAGCGGACGATCACGGTAGTGGAGTCTTCCGCCTCCGCGGTCACCTGCCCCGCGAGCGCGGGGCGCGCCGCGGCATCGAGCGCCGAATCGGCGAAGACCTCGAACGAGAAGACGACGTCCTCCGCCGTGACTCTCGAGCCGTCATGCCACCGGGCATCGGGTCGAAGGTGAAACCGCCACGCTCTGTCCGACACTCTGTCCCACCGGTCGGCCAGCGCGGGCATATAGGCCGCAGGGTCGATCGTGGCGCCCCCTGGCTTGAGCACCGCGAGCCGCTCGAAGATCTGGTCTGAGATGTCACGCCCGACCGTCTCATATACGAGCGGCGGAAACAGGCTCGAGGGCTCTCCGGTCGCGGCGATGACCAGTGTCGAGCACTCGGGGCACGCCTTCTCGGGTGCGCACGCAGCCAGGACCAGGATGGCGAGCGCGCTGGCCCAGAGCCGAGGTCCCGGGTGGTTCTGTCTCACGGTTCGTAGCCTCAATCGGCGAGATTAGAGCCAAGATACCAGAATCGGCCTGATTTTGAGCGTGCATCATTTCGTTACGCCCCACCCCGCGCCGATGCGATCGGGCTTCATGCAAAATTCACTCAAGTCTCATTAAGGTATTGTCCTGCAAGGACTTGATTATCATCCAAGGCGTGGCATTCCGGTTGCCAGTAGGGGAGTCGGCGCCCAAGCAATCGAATCCTCTAGCGAACCCGATCCGGAGATGCACACAATGTCCCGTTCCGTTCGACTTCTCGGCGCGCTGGCCGCGGCCGGCGCGATCACCGCCTGTAGCGACTCGTCGGGGCCCGCCAGCAACGGCCCGGCCGTACAGATGAGCGTCGCCACGGCCCCTGCGCTCGCGGTCGCGCCTGCGATGAGCATGAGCCTCGCCCCGGTGACGTACACCGACGGCACGAACACACTCGTCATTTCCCAGGTCGAGATGGTGGTCGAGGAGCTGGAGATCCAGCGGGTGGAAGGCACCGTGACCTGCGCGGAGGATGTGTCCGGTGACAACGATGACTGCGAGGAGCTCGAGATCGAGGCCTTCCTGCTCGACCTGCCGCTCTCGGCCGGCGCCACGCAGGTGATCAGTGTCCCGGTGGACACCGGCAACTACGACGAATTCGAGTTCAAGATCCACAAGCCCGAGGATAGCGGTGACGATGCTGCCTTCCTCGCCGCCCACCCCGACTTCGAGGGCGTGAGCATTCGCGTGCACGGCACCTGGAACGGCACACCGTTCATCTACGAGACCGACCTCGACGCCGAGCAGGAGATTGACCTCGTGCCGCCGCTGGTCGTGACCGAAGCGGGAGCCACCGACTTCACGCTCTTCATCGACCTGGCCACCTGGTTCCGTGCGGGCGACAACTCGCTCATCGACCCCTCGAGCGCCAATGTGGGTCAGGCCAACGAGGGCGTCGTCAAGGAGAATATCAAGAACTCGTTCGAGGCTTTCGAAGACGAGGATCATGACGGCAGTAACGACGACTGATCGGGTCGCACGCCGGCGTGGCTGAGCGCATCTCGTGTGTGGAAGCGGTCCTCCTGTCGGACAGCTTCCACGCCGCGCTCGGCCCGCTGGTGGCCGAACTCGGCGGGCGCCTGGAGACCCGGGGGCCCGACGCCGGCCGGGCCGTGCCCGGCGTTGCCGCGGTGCTGATCCTGGCCGGCGGGATGGAAGCCGAAGCGCTGGAGTTGCTGCCGAATCTCGTGGGGAAGGGTACGGCGGCCTACCTGATCGGGGCGGCGGCCGATCACCGGATCGCCGCGGCGGCGGTACGGAGCGGAGCGAAAGATTACTTCGCACTCCCCGAGGATCTCGACCTGCTGCGCCGGTCGCTCGAGCGGGACCTGCGTGGCGCCGGTGGACGGGACAAGGCCGTGGAATTCGCGGCCCGCGAACGGCGGGAGAGCGGATTCGCGGCGATCGTCGGCAACAGCGACACGCTGAGGGAGGTGCTGGCCCAGGCTGCGCGGGTGGCTGCGCTGCGCGACGTCACGGTGCTGCTGGGTGGGGAAACCGGAACGGGCAAGGAGCTGCTGGCGCGCGCAATTCACTACGCCAGTCCGCGCGCCACCGAGCCATTCGTCGAGGTGAACTGCGCGGCGATCCCGGCGCTCCTGCTCGAAAGCGAGCTCTTCGGTCACGAGAAGGGAGCCTTCACCGGGGCGGTGGCGGCAAAACCGGGTCTCTTCGAGCAGGCGCACGGCGGCACCCTGTTCCTCGACGAGATCGGGCAGTTGCCGCTCGAGCTGCAAGCCAAACTGCTTCGAGCCCTGGAGAACCGGGAGATCCGGCGGGTCGGAGGCACCAGCATTCGCACCGTGGATGTCCGCGTAGTCGCGGCCACCCATGTCGAGCTCGCCGAGGCGGTGCGGCGAAGGGAGTTCCGGGAGGACCTGTACTACCGGCTCAATGTGGTTCGGCTCGTCCTGCCGCCACTTCGCGAGCGCGGGTCCGACGTGGAGCTTCTGGCCGAGACGTTCGCGAGCCGCCTGGCAGCCACGCACGGACTCGCCGTGCCGGCGCTTGGATCGGATGTGCGGCAGCTGCTCCGGGGGCACTCGTGGCCCGGCAATGTCCGGGAGCTCCGGAATGCCATCGAGCGCGCGCTGGTGCTTTCGCCCCCCGGCACGCTGAGCGCCTCGGCACTGGGCCTGGTGCGGGGAAACGGGCCACCGCAGGCCGGGGTGCTCCCTTTTCCCGCCGAGCTTGCGGCGATCACCCTGGCGGCGGTGCGGGCGATGCTCGAAGCCTGCGGCGGCAACAAGAGCGAGGCGGCGCGCCGCCTCGGTATCTCGCGCCCGCGCCTGCAGCGGGTGCTCGATCATCAGGACGAATGAACGGACTTCGAAAGGACTGCGGTATGCGTGCTGCCCGTCTGATGGTATTTGCCGCCGCCACGTGGCTGGTGTCGGCGTGCGGCTCCAGCGATCCCGGTGACGGGGACATCAAGGACCCTGGCGAGCTGTCGATCATCCGCCTCGCGGCGACCAGCCCGCCGCTGGTGAGTCCGGTGGACTCCGCGTACTGCAAGAAGGGAGTGGACTGCGAACTCCACATCTACTTCCAGGACGCGGAGGGCGGCCAGGGCGAGGAATACCTCCGCCTGCGGGTGGACGCTCCCACCCTCTTGGAGCGGCCCGACGGGACGCCGATCGCCGTCGGCGACTCCGTCCTGGTCAAGGTAAGCGTCGTCAGCGTCGATTCGATCCTGTTCGACCTCCAGCCGACCGGGCTCAAGTTCAATCCCGACGTGCCGGCGGAGCTGCGCATCCACTACGACCACGCCGACGACGATCTGGATGAGGATGGCGACGTGGACACGGATGATGATCTCGTCGAACAGGAGCTGGACATCTGGCGCCAGGAGGCGCCCGGTGAGCCGTTCGTCCGGGTGGGAACGGCCAAGTCCGAAGAGCTCGAGGAGATCGAAGCCGATCTCACGGGCTTCAGCCGCTACGCCATCGCATACTGAATGGAGACGTGACGTCCCTGTGGTGAATCCGACCCTTCCCGATCCGGGCAGCCTCCTCCAGGAAGCCACCGGTGCGATGCGCCAGGGCGACCTGGACCGCGCCGGGCGCCTCGCCGCTTCCGCGCTCGAGCAGTTCCGGGCCCGGGGGGACGCCGACGGCCGGATGCGGTCCGAGAATCTCCTCGGGGCCGTGGCCTTCGAACGGGGAGAGGTCGGGGAAGCGGAATCCCGCTTTGGAGCCGCGCTCGGCATCGCGCACGAGCTCGAGGACAGCCTGATGGCGGCTCGCGCCTCGAATAATCTGGCCTCGGTCGCGCACCTCGCCGGCAGGCCGGAGCTCGCGCTGAGTCTGTATCGGAACGCGATGCTCTCGTATCAGCGGCTCGGCGACCGCCGCGGCACGGCCGAGACCTATCACAACCTCGGTATCGCGTTCCGCCAGCTGGGCCTCTGGTCCGACGCGGATCGTGCCACGGACGAGGCGGTGCGCCACGCCGCTTCCACGGGGCAACCAGCGCTCGTGGCGCTCGCGGCCACCGGCCGCGCCGAGCTGCACCTCGATCGGGGAGAGTGGGAAGTCGCCAGTACGGAGATCGAGCGGGCCACGCGGCTGGCCGCCGAAGGCCGCGACCCGGTTGGAGTGGCGGAAGCTGGCCGCCTTCGGGCGCTGCTGCGGCTGGGCCAGGGAGATGCACGGGGCGCGGTCGAGGAGGCCCTTCGGGCCTACAGTTCGGCCCAGGCCCTCGGCAGCGCATTGCTGGAAGCGGAGTGCGCCGGCGTCACCGCGCGCGCCTTTCGGGCGCTGGGGGATTTGGCCTCCGCCACACGTTGGCGTGAGGAGGCGGCGGCAGGGCTGCGGCGGCTCGGGGCGAAAGGTCTGCTCGAGCGGATGGAGTAGCCGCCTCACCCCCCCACCCACCTCTCAGTGCACGGCCACCTCTTCCTTGTGGTCCGCGGCCACCTTCGCCACCACGTCGGGCGGGGCCTCCACGTACCCATGGAACTTGTGGCGGAATGTCCCGCGCCCGTGCGTGATCGAGTGAAGTGAAGTGGAATACCGGTAGAGCTCGGCCTCGGGGACGATGGCGCGGACTCGCGTGAGCCTTCCGTCTGCCTCGGTCCCCAGGATCTGCCCCCGCCGCGCGCTCAGGTCGCCCATCACATCACCGAGCACGTCCTCCGGCGTCCACACTTCGATGTCGGCCAGCGGCTCGAGCAGCACCGGCCGCGCCTTGGGCGCCACGTTCCGGAAGGCCAGGATGCCGGCCATCTTGAACGACATCTCGTTCGAATCCACATCGTGGTAGGACCCGTCGTAGCACTCCGCCCGGAAATCCACCATTGGGTAACCGGCGATCACGCCGCGTTCGGCCGATTCCTGGATGCCGCGATCCACCGCCGGAATGAACTTGTTGGGGATCACCCCACCGACGATCTCATCCACGAACTCGTATCCCGTGCCGCGCGGCCGGGGTGAGAACCGGACCCAGCAGTCGCCGTACTGGCCGCGGCCCCCGCTCTGCTTCTTGTGCTTCCCCTGGCCTTCGGCCTTTCCCTTGAGGGTCTCGCGATACGCAATTCTCGGCCGGGTCAGTTCGGCATGGACGCCGTACTTCCGCTCCAGCCGGCCGAGCAGGATCTCGAAGTGGCGCTCGCCCATGCCGTGCAGGAGCGTCTGGCGCAGCTCGGAGTTGTACTCGAAGTGGAAGGTCGGGTCCTCCTCATGCAGCTTGTGGAGTCCGGCCGCCATCTTGTCCTCTTCGCCGCGCTGCTTCACCACGACCGCCGAGGTGGCGACGGCGTCAGGGAACGGGATCGGGGGCAGCCGCACCGGCGCGCCCCGCTGGCAGAAGGTGTCGCCAGTGTGGGTGTCCCGGAGTTTCGCGACCGAGCCGATGTCGCCGGCGCGCAACTCGTCCACCTCCATCCGGCTGTTCCCCTGCTGGATGGACAGGTGGTTGAGCTTCTCCGCCACCTCGTGCACGGCGTTCCACACCTCTCCGCCGTTCCGGATCGTCCCGGTGTAGAGCCGGAAGAGGGTCACATCACCCACGTGCGGCTCGGAGATCGTCTTGAACACGCGGCCCAGCAGCGGCGCGTCGGCCGGTGGCGTCACCTCGAGCGGAGAGGGAAGGAGCTCCACCATCTTCGTCAGGAGGGCGCGCATGCCGTAAGTATGGTGCGCGCTCCCCACGAAGAGCGGAACGATGGCGCCGGAGACGACCGCCTGCTTCATCGCCGCGATCACCTCGTCGCGGGGGATCTCGTCGCCGTTCAGATAGCGCTCGATCAGCGCGTCGTCCGTCGCCGCGACGGTCTCGGTGAGCAGATCGCTGTATTTCCGGAACCGGTCCGCATACTCCGCGGGCACGTCCACTTCGTCGTACTCGCCGGACTTGGTGCCCGGCTTGTACATGTGGGCCTTGCCGGAGAAGAGATTCACAATGCCGTGGAAGGCGGGCCCATCGCCGACCGGGATTTCCACCGGCAGCACCTTGGGCGAGAGGTGGGCCTTCACGTCCGCGAACACACGCTCGAAGTCCGCGTTCTCCTTGTCCATCTGGCCCACGAACAGGAGGCGCGGCAGATGAAGCCGGTCGCAGATCTCCCACACCTTCTCGGTCCCGACCTCGACCCCGCTGACTCCGCTCAGCACGACGACCGCGCTGTCGGCGGCGTGCAGTCCCGTGACCGCCTCGCCGAAGAAATCGAGGTAGCCCGGCACATCGAGCATGTTGATCTTGGTATTCATCCACTCCGCGAAAGCCACGGCGAGGCTGATGGAGTGCTGGCGGGCGATTTCGTCGGGGGTGTAATCGGTGAGGGTCGTGCCTTCCCTGATCGTGCCGTGCCGGCGACTCGCGCCGGACACGAACGCCAGTGCGTCCACCAGCGTCGTCTTGCCACTGGCCCCGTGGCCGACGAACGCCACGTTGCGAATCGCGTCCGAGCCATAGACACGCATGGCCTGCACCTCCTTCGCGAGAGATACCTGGAGTCTGAGGCCACGGATGGGAGATGTCAAATCGGCGCCACTCGCGTACACGAGATGCCGAATTTGGCAATCGTACCCGCTCAACAACTGAAGACAAGGATCAAAGAGAATAAGGACTAAGGACTTAGAGGCGAGGAAACTGAGATGGAGGAGAGAGAGGTGCGTGGTCGAAGTCGACCGCTTCGAAGACCTGATAGTCTGGCAGAAAGCCCGAGTGCTTACAAGGGAACTGTATCGCGTGACGTCCGCGGTCGTCTCGCTTCCGACCGGGGCCTGAGCGCCCAGAACAGAGCCGCCAGCGCCCGATCATGGCCAACATCGCGGAGGGTTTCGAGCGCGGCCGGAGGAGAGAATGCCATCAATATCTGTCGATTGCGAAGGGATCATGTGCCGAGGTCCGGAGCTTTCTGTACGTTTGCGTGGACGCAGGAGCCCTGAGCCGGGTCCTAAGATTTCGCCCGCCTTCAGGCCTCGCTGTGGAGGTCGCAAGGATTGTCTCGAGACTCCGCTCGGCCGTCGACCCGGCAGCGTCACACGAGGCGCTAATGCACGGCACACTTTTCGCTTTTCCCTTTCCACCCCTCTCAGTCCTGAGTCCTTTTCCCTTTCGTCACTTTATCATTCTCGACATGTCTCAGCCGCTGATCTGCCCGGTGCATCTGCCGCCAACGGTCCTTTGCCGAGCTCCTCCCGCTCGCGCGGGAGCGCAATTGGGATCTCGATGCCATCATGCGCGAAACCGGCTGCGGCGATCAGTGCGGCCTCTGCCGGCCCTATCTCAGGCGTATGCTCACAACAGGTGAGACCGAATTCCACGAGGTGATCTGGGAATAGCGCTCATTTGTCGTTAACCTCTACCCCATGCTCCACCCCACTCCCGCGAGCCGGAACGGCTCCCTTCGCCGGGCCGTCACTCCCGGTCCCATGACTGCGGGGGCGGTAATCACTGGCTGGATCGCGATCTATCTCGCCTACCAGCAACAGATGGTGGGCGTTCTTTTCGCTCTTGTGACGACGGCCCTCGCCTGGCAGGCATGGCGGCAAGGTCGCATCCGCACCGCGACACAACAGGCCTCGCTCCGCCACGCGCTCGAGGCGGCCGGCGCGAGGAACCGCGAGCTCGACCGGTTGCGCCGGCTCGCGGCCAGCCTGCTCTCGGGCCGCCCGCTGGAGGACCTCCTGCGGGAAGTGGCAGAATCGGCGCGCGAACTGCTCGAGGCCGAGGCTGCCGTTGTGACTCTCATGGTGGAGGAAGGGCGGTTCCTGCGGATCGCGGCCGCGTCGGGCCCCCTCGAGCCCACGATGGGGCAGCTCCTCCCGGTGGAACGGTCACTCGTGGGGTGGGTCGTGCTGAACGACGAGTCCCTGCTCAGCGACGACATGGAGGCCGATCCGCGGAGCTACCGTCCCGAGGGCATGCCGCTCTCGCTCAAGACCGCCGCAATCGTCCCGCTGCGCTCGGCCGGAATGGCGGTCGGCACCGTCAGCGCCCACAACCGGCGGGACGGCCGGCGCTTCGACGACAACGCCATTCAGCTGCTCCAGACCCTCGGTGACCAGGTCGTGGTCGGCCTGGATCGCGCGAGCGCCATGGAGGCCATTCGCCGCAATGAACAGGCGCTCGTCCTGAAGAACCGCGAGCTCGTCCGCGCCACGGCACTCAAGAGCGAGTTCCTGGCCAACATGTCGCACGAGCTGCGGACCCCGCTCAATGCCATCAATGGGTTCTCCGACCTGCTCCTCACCGAGGCGGTAGGGCCCCTGACCCCGCAACAGCAGGAATTCTTGGAGGCGGTGCTCCGGAACGGACGCCATCTTCTGGGCCTCATCAACAGCGTGCTCGATCTCTCCAAGATCGAGGCGGGCCGGATGACGCTCGACCTCGCGCCGACGGATCTCCGTGATGCGGTGACCGGGGCGGTCGCTGATACGGCCAGCCTCCGGACCGCGAAGCAGCAGGAGTGCACCATCCACGTGGACCAGGGAGATCTTGTCGCGCTGGCGGACGGCGTGCGCGTGCGGCAGATTCTCTTCAACCTCCTGTCCAACGCCGCCAAGTTCACGCCCGAAGGCGGCCAGATCACCCTGAGCATCGTGCGCACCCGCGCGCCGCTGCCCGCGCCAGGCGATCGAGCCGGGGAGACGCCGCGACTCGTATCCCGCGACGCCATCTGGGTCTCCGTGAGCGACACCGGCATCGGAGTCAAGGAAGAGGACATGGCGCGGCTCTTCCAGGAGTTCAGCCAGGTGGACAGCTCCGCCAGCCGCCGCCAGGCGGGTACCGGGCTCGGCCTTGCCCTCAGCAAGAAGCTCGTCGAGATGCACGGCGGGACCATCGGCGTTGAGTCGATTTTCGGCCGGGGCAGCACCTTCTGGTTCATCCTGCCGGCAGAAGGACCAATACGCCGGAAGGGTATCACGGGCCCCGCGGTTGCCATTCAGGCGTGATGCGCCTGCCCGCTAGCAGCAGCGCCTCGAAGTCTCGCGATCAACGCATTCAGGAGACCTGTACATGACCTGGCACCGCAACGCCCTCTCGACCGTGGCGACTGTCGCAGGTGCCTTTCTTCTCGTCGCCGGCGCGCTGATGAGCCACGGCACGCGGACGGTCCTCAATGGAGATGCCTTCGCCGACCGGGCGGCGGCCAGCCTGAGCGACCCGCGGGTCGCCGATTTCCTCGCCGATCGGATTACCACGGCCGTCCTGCGCGAGAAGCCCGACTTGATCGCCTTCCGGCCCGTGCTGCTCGCGACTACGCGAGGCGTCGTCGGGTCCGCCCCGTTCCGGGGCCTCGTCAGGGTGGGCGCCCGTCGGGTGCACGACGTGATGCTGTCCCGGGGCGCGCAGGCACTCGCGCTCTCGGTGCCGGACGTGGACGTCATCCTCCGGAGCGCGCTCACCTCCGCGAATCCGGCACTGGCAGAGAAGATCCCGGCGCGCCTCTCCGCCGCGCTGAACGACCCCAACAGAAAGCACCCAGTCGCCTCGGTGCTGACGGCGATTCCCAGATTGCGCCGGGTCAGCAACTTCGCCCCGGCGTTCCTTGCGGTCGCCGGTGTCTTGCTGCTGCTCGGCGTGCTGGCCGATCCCCATCGGCAGCGCGGCCTGATGCGCGCGGGGTTCGCGCTGGTCGCCACCGGGATGGTGCTGCTGGTGCTGGTCCCGGTCGGACGAGTCGCGGTCGCCTCGAGCATCGGCGACCCGCTCGCCCGGGGCGCGGTCGCGGGCGTCTGGGATGCGGCAATGGCAGGCCTCCGATCATGGGCCTTCCTGATCGGCGGCATCGGCCTGGTGCTGGCCGCGGCCGGCGGCTCGCTGATGGAACGGCTCCACCCCAATGAGGTCTGGAACTGGTGCCGCCGGCACCTGTTCACGTTGCCGGCCGGCCGGCTGGCGCGAGCTTCCTATTCCGCCCTGCTTATTCTGCTCGGCTTGCTCTCGGTGAGCCGGCCTTCGGCTGCCGCAGCGACGGTGATCCTCATTGCGGGCGCCTCGCTGACTCTGGTGGGCCTGAGGGAGCTCTTCGCAGTGGTGCTCGCGTCAGTGCCGAAGCGACTCGAGACCGGGGCAGTCGCCGCACAATCCCGGTGGGCGCTCGGTGCAGGTGCCGTGATCCTGCTGGCGGTCGGACTTGCCGCCGCGGTCGTGGTCATCGGGCGAAAGAAGATCGCCGAGCCGGTGGCCACCACGATCGACGCCTGCAACGGCGCTCCCGAACTGTGCGACCGGCCGCTCGACCGCGTGGTCTTCGCGGGGACCCACAATGCAATGTCCGCGGCCGACATTCCCGACTGGCTCTTCCCGCAGCAGGAGAAGGGCATCGCCGGCCAGCTCCAGGACGGGATCCGGGCGCTGCTCTTCGACGTGCACTACGGATTTCCAACCGCAGGGAGGGTCAAGAGCGAGCTGAACCCGAAGGTCGAGCAGGCGGCGGCTGAAGCACTCGGTCCCGAAGGGGTCGCGGCGGCGATGCGAATCCGCGAGCGCCTGGTGGGTGCGTCGGAAGGGCCGAGGGGCATGTACCTCTGCCACGGCTTCTGTGAACTGGGGGCGGTTCCGCTCTCGGACGCGGTCGGATGGATCCGCGATTTCCTGATTCAGAATCCCAACGAGGTGCTGATCATCATCATCGAGGATTACGTCGAACCCCAGGAGCTCATCACGGCGCTGGACGCTGAGGGGCTGGGGGAGCTGGTCTATCGCGGGCAACTCGAGCGCCCATCGCCCTCCCTCAGGCAGCTGATCGAGCTCAATCAGCGGGTGATCGTCTTCGCGGAGCACATCCCGGCCAGTGTGGGGTGGCTCCGGCCCACCATCGGCGCGGTCCAGGAGACCCCGTACACCTTCCACGACCCGGCGCTGCCGATGTCGTGCGCGCCCAACCGTGGCGACAGGACCGGCGCACTGTTCCAGATCAATCACTGGATCGAGACCACCCCGACGCCGAAGCCGTCCAACGCTGCGGTCGTGAACGCGTACGACTTCCTGCTCAAGCGGGTGCAGCAGTGCCAGCGCGAGCGCCGCCGCCTGCCCAACATCGTCGGCGTGGACTTCTACCGGACGGGAGACCTGTTCCGGGTGGTGCGCACGCTGAACGGCCTGGACTCTCAGCGCGTCCAGTGAATAGCGATCTTCCCGCCCAGGTGTGCGGAGGGCAGGAAGAGGATGATGCCGACGACCCAGAACCAGAGCGGGTGGGGCAACGAGATCATCGTCATCACGCCGAGCAGGAGGAGCACGCCGCCGACCGTGAGCGCGGCGCGGAGGGGAGAGGATTTCGCGAAGTGGGCCGCGACCCAGCCGCCGGCGAACGCGCCGAGCGCCCAGGCCACGAGCACCATGGCGAGTGCGCCCCGGGGGATCTCCTTCATCATGGCGCGAACGGCGTCAGGATCCGAGAAGTCAAGTCCTGCGGGTGGCGCATACATTCGATGCCCCACCCACTCGACCAGCGCCACGATGACCGCGCCCGCGATCACGCCGGCGGCAACTGACAGGAAGTTTCGCATCATCGCTCCCGCTAAGAAGTCGGACGGGCGGACAGACGACGGGCGGACGGGCGGAGCGCCGACCCGCTTTCCAGCTTTCCCGCCCCTTACGGTGTCCCCTCCGGAAATCCCTCCGCGGCGCAACCCGTCAGGTCGCGCGCGCCCAGACGGACGCTCGCGGACCAGCCGAAGTACTCTCCCGACATCCCGTCGTGACAGGGGATACGCCGAACCTGTATGGTGATCTCGGCCGGTTCACCCCCGCCCCGGATCCCCCGCCAACTCGCCGAATCCGCGTGCTCCGTGTGTTCCGCGGAATCCGTGCTGAAGGTCAGGCCATTCAGGTGCTCTGGACTCCGGAACACGATCGCGCTCTCCGTCACCTCCACACCCCAGAACGGCTCACTGCCGTGGGCCACGAACCGACCCGTTGCCGCCGGCCGGGTGCAGCTCATCCCCTCGCCGGCATTGGCTCGCCGGACGCCGCGCGCGGCGAATGCCCCGGCCATCCCGGCCCCCAGCCCCGTCGAAGGCGTGGCAACCCATCGCCCTTCCAGCTCGGCGTACATCGTCGTCGCTTCCGCGCCGAATCCGCGCTGCACCTCCCCGAGCGCGCCCGCGGTGCTGTCCTCGAGCCACATCGGGCGGACGGAGGCGCAGGGCGTGAAGGAGGAGGAGTCGCCGGCGAGATGGACGGTTCCCCGGACGGCGACGAGCGGGCGCGGCTCGTCCGCCGTCGCACCCGGACGTGCCGGAGGGGCTTCGGCCTGGCAGTCACTGAGGAGGATCGTGAGGAACAGCAGTGGCCGTGCGGGACTCATCCGGGTTCCCAGTGGGGACTGCGGACAAGGTAGCGGGCGGGCGTAGGGGCGCCAGTGCGGTCCGCCCGCCCGCCTTACCGCCTGTCGGCCCGGCCTCCATATTGTCCTCCTATGCCCGGCTGCCTCCGGCAGGTCGCCTTCACGGTCGCCACCTTCATGCCCCTGGTCGCAGCGCCAGTCCCGGGCCAGCAATCGCCGGCAGACGATTCGTTGTTCGCGGCCGGCCCCCAGTTCAAAGCCGGAGGCATCGGGCGCATCTTCACGGGCGCCAGGTATCGCGAGCTCTGGACCACGCCGATCGATGCGCCCACCCTCAAGCTCTCGCAGTTGCACGGGGGTCTCGCACCCACCGGCGCCGATTCCGGCCTCAGCGCCGGCATCCTCTACCTGCGCGCTCCCGACGGCCGCTCCTACGCGTTCCGGCGCATCGACCGTGACCCGACCGGCGGATTGCCGGCATACATCCGGACGCAGCTCACCGCCAGCACGCTGGAAGATCTTTCCGCCGCGAGACACCCCGGAGCACCACTGGTGGTTCAGGCACTCGCACCCGCCGCGGGGGTTACAATGACCGCGGTGCGCCTGGTGCGTCTGGCCGACGATCCGGCACTCGGCCCCTGGCGCGAGACCTTCGGAGGCCGGCTCGGCTACCTGGGCAACGCGCCACGCGAATTCTCGAGTGAGGTCCGGACAACCGCCACCCTGCTCAGTGAGCTCGACCAGCCCGGGAGCGCGCCGGTCGACACGGCCGCCTATCTCCGGGATCGCCTCTTCGATCTCTTTCTCGGCCAGTGGGACCTGGCCACCGTGGAATGGCGCTGGGCCCTCGACCGCACCGCGGCGCGCTGGGCTCCCCTGCCCCGCGATCGCGACGCCGCCTTCGCCAATTACGACGGGATGATCGCCGGACTCGCGAGCGGCACGGTACCCGCATTCGTCCCGTTCGGGGGACGCTACCCGAGGCAGCTGGGACTCATGCCGTACCAGCGCTCCGTCGATCGCCGCCTGCTCGCCGGCGTTACGCGTGAGCGCTGGGACAGCGCTGCCAATGCGATACAGGCCGGACTGACGGATTCCGTGATTAACGCCGCCGTCGGCCGCCTCCCGCCCGAGTATGCGGCGCGCTCGGGACCGAAGCTCGCCGCGCGGCTCCGGCTGCGGCGCGATTCGCTCCCGGAGGCGGCGCATCGGCTCTATCTGATGCTGAGCTCGGAGGTGGAGGTCTACGCGAGCACGGGAGCGGACCATGCGACGGCGATCCGTTCCGGAAAGTCACTCAGTCTCGAGCTTTCCACCGGCTTCCACCGCCGGGTCGAGCTCTCCGAGACCGCCGAAGTGCGCCTCTTCCTGCTGGGCGGCGCCGATACCCTCGAGATCCGGGGAGAGGAAAAGCACGCGCCGCGCCTGCTCGTGACGGCCCCATCATCCCTCATCGTCACGGGCGATTCCAATCGGCGACAGCGGGTCGAGATCGTCGCGGCGGGCAGGTCCGAGCTCCCGGACACGAAGCGGTCCGACACGGTCCGGGCCTATCCGACCAGCGGGTCGACCTATTCGCCGCTCGGCTGGTTCGAGCTCAACTCCGACGTGGGCCTGCTGTTTGGAGCCGGCATCTCCCGCACCGGCTACGGGCTCGGCTACGGCGCCTGGCGGAGCCGTCAGCACGTGCGTGCCGCCTACGCCACGACCCCGGAGGAGGTCGCGATCGAATACGTGGGCGAGTTCCGGCGCCGGCACTCTCGCACGTCATTCAGCGTGGACGCCCGGCGTTCCGGCATCGATGTCCTCCGGTTCTTCGGCTTCGGCAATGAGACCGCCCGCACCCAGGGCCTGGATTACTACCGGCTCAACCACCGCTACATCGCTGTCATTCCCGCGGTCCATTTCGAGTTGGACCCTCACACGACGGTCTCGCTTAGCGCGATCGTCAAGCACGTGCAGACCGATACCACCGGCAATAACCTGATCAGCGATGCGGCCCCGTACGGCGTCCCGGACTTCGGGCAGGTCGGGCTCGGCGTCTCACTCAATCACGACACCCGCGACCGCGCGAACTTCGCCCGGAAAGGCTCGCACATGCTGCTCGGCATGACGTGGCATCCCCAGGCGTGGGACGCGGAGGAGTCGTTCGGCAACGCGAGCGCGTCCGCCGCCGGGTACTTCACGCCCGCATGGTTCGACAATCTCACCCTCGCGATCCGCCTCTCCGGCCAGCTGGCGTTCGGCCGCTACCCATACCACGAGGCTGTCTACCTCGGCGGTACGAGGTCGCTCCGGGGCTACGAGCCCCAGCGTTACGCGGGCGATGCCGGCGTGCTCGCCAACAGCGAGGCCCGGCTCGAAGTGGCACGCCTCCCGGTCGGCGCACCACTCGATTTCGGAGTCGTGGGCATCGCGGACCTGGGACGGGTCTGGCTGGAAGGGGAGCAATCCAACGTCTGGCACGCCGGGACCGGTGGCGGGGTCTGGTTCGCCTTCGCGGACCGGAGCGCCGGCCTTGTGGTGAGCTACGTCCAGAGCACGGACGACAACACGGTGATTGTGGAGACGGGGTTCGCGTTCTGAGGATTAGTGAACGGACTGAGGACTGACGTGCGAGGACTCAGTGCGCCGAATTCGACCACTCAGTCCTCAGCCCTCAGCCCTCAGTCCTCAGTCCTTCTCGTTCCGATCTACTCAACTTTGACATCGAACGGCCCGAACTCCAGATCGTCGGCCGCCTCCTCGTGACCCCACCCCACCATCACCGTGCCGAGCGTGCCCGCGACGGCGTCGCCGGTCACGTCACGCGAGAAGTTGGCGCCAGCCACCGGCGCGTCCGTCGCCAGAGTCGGAGGCGTGAACTCGAGACGCGAATGATGGTCCGCCTCGGTGTCGTCCAGCAATTCACCATCGTGATAGAACTGGAGCACGACCCGGGTCGTGCCGGCTTGCGTGAGACGGAGCGTATCGACCGGGAGACCATCCACGGTGATCACCACTTCGTCCGGCGTATGGGATGTCTCTCCGGTGGACTCGTCGCTCTCGCACGCGGCGAGGAAACAGAGAGCGGGAACGAACGTCAGGGCGGCGATCGAGCGAAATCTCAGCACGGTATCTCCCGTTCGGTTGGTTGTCATTGGTCCTCAGTCCTCAGTCCTTGGTCCTCAGTGTCCCTGCGGCGCCCAGGTCATCGCCAACCTGAGCGTGCGCGGGAGCCCGGGATTGATGAAGCCGGAAGCGCGAAGCTCCGCGTAATTGCGGTCGAACAGGTTCTCGATACCGATATCCACGGTCATCATATCGTTCAGCGCCCAGAGGGCACTCACATCCACGACACCGTACGCCTTGGTACGGATGTCCGGCTCGCCGATCGGCGTGTACGGTCCGAGCACCCGCACGGTCGCTGTGGCAGACAAGCTGGAATTGATCAGCGCCTGGAGCCCCGCCTGCGCCGTGTACTCGGCCACACCCGGCACGTCGTCGCTCAGCGCTTCGTCGTGGTGAAACTGGTGCGCAGCGATGGCGGGCGCCGGCCGAGTGGTCCTCCGTGTGGGTGTCCGCGGCGGCATCGGTCAGATGGGCGTCGTTCCAGGTTCCCGCCACGTTGAGCGCGAGCGCCCCGGTAAGGGGCACCCGCCCGCGCAGGTCGATGCCCTGCCGCCGGCTCGACCCGGCGCTCGAAATCTCCAGGGTGATCGGATCGAGCGTTCGCTCGTTGGAGACGTCCATCCGGAACGCCGCCACGTGAAGCTCCACCGTCCCCGGCAACCATTCGACCGCCAGCTCCCCCGCCCATGCCTCGAGCGGCGGCCGCGACGGATCACCGATCACGCCCGGCGCTCCGCGGAATCCGTGACTCAGCGAGCCCAGCAGCGCGAGGCTGCCCGAGAGCAGGTAGCGGGCGCCGAGTTTCGGATTCACGATGACCCGGTCGTGGCTCTCCTCGGGTCCGCCATTGAGGACGTCACGGCTCTCGTAGTGCAGCGCGTCGAGCCGGGCGCCGAGGTCGAGCCCGAACCGGTCGGCGAACGTACGCCGCCACCGGAGGAACGGGGCGGCCGTGGCGTAGCGGGCGTCGTAGTCTGCCTCGGGCACGACGGTCTCGCGCTCCACGTGTGCGCCTGCCAGTAGTCCGCGGCCTCGTAGCGCCAGTCGAGCCCGAAGGTGAACTCGCCCTCCGGTGGTGACCACGTCACGGCGGCCTGCCCGCCCGTCCCGAACCGGGTGTCCTGCTCCCCGGTTTGCGATACCGGCTCCGCCTCATCCTCCGGGATGTTGAGAAACAGGTTCCACTCGGAGCCCGCCACCCACGCCGTCAGTGAACCTGTTGTCCGCTGCCCGAGCGGCGTGGCGTAACGGGCGTGGGCCACGCCGCGGAATGCATCTCCTCCGTCGCGTCGAATCGGCGGCGAAGTCGTAGTCCTCGTCGTTGAATTGCTCCACCGTCACGAACCCGGGTGAGTTCCACGTGGTGCCGTAGATGCCGAGCCCGCCCTCCAGCCGTCCCCGACCGACCTGGCGCCAGCCGCGGAGCAGCGCGTTGCCGAGCCAGTAGTCGCTGTTCGGTCGCCATCCGTTGTCGAACCGGCCCTCACCGGCCGCGAGCCAGCCGCCCCGCTCGCCGCGCTGGCCCGTCCGGATCCATCCGCCCACCCCGCCGTAGCTCGCGCCCGTGACCGCGGTCCTGGTGTCCTCGGCATCGGCGTCGGTCACGACCTCGACGACGCCGCCCAGCGCGAAGTCGCCGTAGAGCGGGCTCGCGGTGCCGTACATCAGGCGGAGCGAGCGCACCGCCGCCGGCAGCATTGAATTCCAGTCGGCGTACCCCTCGCCGTGGCCGTTGACCGGGAGATTGATCGGCACGCCGTCCACCACCAGCAGGACGTCCGAGGCGTGGTCGGAAGTGAATCCGCGCACCACGACGTCCGATGCGAATCCGGGCCCCTGCCCCTGGGAGTGCACCTCGATCACCGCCGCCCGCCGGATCAGGTCGTACGGATCGGCGTGCAGGGTGTGTTGCACCACCGCGGGGGTGAGATCCACCGTGACGACGGGCGGCGGGGCCGCACGCTCACGCGAGCCCGTGACCTCGAGCGTGGGCAGCACCACGCGCGGCGGCGTGGTGTCGGTCGGCTGCTGCGCGCGGAGTGCTCCGGGCGCAAGCAGGCAGAGCAGAACGACAAGGAGTGCCCCGGCGCGGGCGCGGGGTGAAGTGCGAGGCATCGGCTGTCCGGAATCGGGCGAACGTCAGGCCTCCGACCGGAGCGGATGCTCCCTCGGAGGAGGAACGAGCGGGATCAGCCGAGGAGGGGTGGTCCTACCGAGGGAGGAAGGAGTGGTGAAGGCAGCGGTCGGGCGATGCCGGCCGTAGGGACGGAAAGCGCGTGTGCAACCGCGCAGCGCGGCAGGCGCCTGAAGCAGACGGAGTGGCAGGCTCGCCAGGAGGCTGCCGGCGCAGAGGGCGGGACACACGCAGCGCGGTGCCTCGCCCCGGTGCTGGTGACTGCCGTCGGGAGCGTCATGACCCGCGTGGTGCGCCGCCGCCGTGTGCGAATCGCATGCGGGCGCGCGGAGCCCGGCCTCGAGCTGCGTGGCCACCACGGCCAGGAGCAGCATCGGGGCGAGTATCCAGCGGGCACTGCGACGAGCAGTCAGCGCAGATCCTCCAACGCCCGCCGGACGAAGACGGGCACCATGTCTTTCCGCCACCCGATCGTGAAATCGGTGTTGTCGAGCGGCTTGGCCGGCCTGGCGGCCGCCGCGGCCGCCTTGTCGATCACCTCGTCTGAGAGCGGCTGCCCCACGAGCAGGGTGGCCGCCTCCGGAGAGGCCTTAGGATAAGACCCTACCGCCCCAAGCACCAGTCGGGTTTCAGCGACCCGCCCCTCGCCGTCGAAGCGGGCCCAGGCGGCCACCCCGAGCACTGGGAAATCGAAGGCCCCGCGCCGCCTGAGCTTCCGGTAGCTGGCGCGGGCGCCCGCCAGCGCGGGCACCTCCACCCGCACCAGCAGTTCCTCCGGCCGCTTCGTCAAGTAATCGATACCGTCGTCGCGGTAGAGCGCCTCGGCGGGAATCGCGCGCTCCCCATCCGGCCCCGCCAGCACGACCGATGCGCCGACCGCCACCATAACGGGCGCCAGGTCGCTCGACTGGACGGCCCAACAGCGCGGACTCGACGGCGCCACCCAGCAGATGTCGCCGTCCTTCTTCATGCAGAAGTGGATCGCCTTCCGCCACTCGTAGTTCTGGTCGTAATAGTTGCAGCGGGTGTCGAGCAGCAGGTTGCCGCCCACCGTTCCCATGTTCTGCAGCAGTGGCGTGGAGATCTCCGCCGCCGCGTGCGCCAGCACCGGCCACCCGGTGCGGACGCGGGGCTCGCGGATCAGGCGCGTGAGCGTGACCCCCGCCCCGATGACCAGGGTGCCGTCCGGTCGAACGTCGAGCCGGGTGAGCTCGGGAATCCGCCGAAGGTCGATCACCTGCTGCGGCACCTGCTGCCGCCGCTTCATGTTCGGATAGAGATCGGTCCCGCCGGCGACATACGCGCCCGCCCCGCCCGCCCGTGCGCGCAGCGCGACCGCCTCGGCGATGGAGGAAGGGAATGATGTTTCGTGCGGCGGTAGTCTCAGCATCGTCGACCCGCCTCCCCGCTTCCCCGCTTCCCCGCCTTCCCATCCCCGCCCTCCGCCGGCGTCGCCACATACACCGCTTCCGGCCACGCGACCGGCGGCGTGTGCGCGGGGCCGAATCGGGGGTCTCTTCCCTTGGCCTTGGCCTGCATCGCCTTCAGCACCTTGGGCGGGCTCATCGGCACCTCATCGATGCGCACGCCGACCGCATCGTAGATGGCATTCGCGATCGCCGGCATCACCGGATTGAGCGGCCCCTGCCCCGCCTCCTTGGCGCCGAACGGTCCATTCGGATCCGGGCCCTCCACCAGGTAGGTGATGACGTCGCACATCTCCATCGTGGTCGGGCTCTTGTACTCGAGCATCGAGGGCCATTTGTGCACGACGTTCCGATTGGCGCGGTACGCCATTTCCTCCATCAGCGCCTCGCCGAGCCCCATGTAGACCCCACCCTCCACCTGGCCCATGACGAGGGCCGGGTTGATCGCCTGGCCGATGTCGTGCGCGATCCAAATCGTCGGCACCTTCACGATCCCCGTGTCGGGATCCACCTCGACCTCGGCCACCGCCGCCGAATAGCTGTAGGCGGCCGACGGACCGACGCCGGCGCCGCGGTAGCGGGCCGGCCCGCGCGGCGGAGCGTAGCTGCCGAGCGCACCGATGGTCCCGAGCCTCGACTCCGCAGTCACGACCGCCTCGGCGAAGCTCATTCCGCGCTCGGGGTCCTGCGCGTCGAAGACGCGACCACCCGAGAACACCAGCCGGTCCGCCGGGACATCCAGCCGCGCGGCGACCGGCGGCGCGATCATCTCCCGCACCCGGGTCGCGGCCTGCAGCGCCGCCTGGCCGGTCATCAACGTGACCCGCGAGGAGTAGCTGCCGAGGTCCACCGGCGTGAGGTCGGTGTCGGCGGTGATGACCTTCACTTCGGACGGCTCGAGCCCGAGCACCTCGGCGGTCACATATGCGAGCACCGACTCGGAGCCCTGCCCGATGTCGATCGACCCGCAGAAGATGGTGACGCCGCCGCCCCGGTCGCACTTGATCTGCGCCCCCGAGTGCGGCATGTCATTCCAGTAGATCGGGAGGCCCGCGCCACATATATAGGAAGAGCAGGCGAGTCCGAGGCCGCGCCCGAAGGGGAGCTTCCGGAAGCGTTCCTTCCACCGGGACCCCTCGACCACCCGCTCGATACATTCCGCGAGGCCTACGGTGCCGAGCTGGAGCCAATTGGCGGTGACACTCTGTGGCGCGACGATGTGGCGAAGCCGGAGGTCGGCCGGATCGATTCTCAACTCTTCGGCGATCTTGTCGAGATGCACCTCCACCGCGAAGCGCGGCTGCGTGGTGCCGTGCCCCCGCTTGGGGCCGCCGGGAGGCTTGTTGGTGAACGCGCGCGCGCCGCGGAACCGGTAGGTCGGGACGTCGTAGGTGACGGTCTGCAGCGCGCCCGTGTAATAGAGTGAGGCGACGCCATAGGAGCCGTAGGCCCCGCCGTCCAGGTAGGACTCGAAGTCCATCGCGGTGATCGCGCCGTCGCTGGTGACGCCGGTGCGGATCTTCATCAGGGCCTGGTGCCGCCCGCGGTGACAGTAGAACACCTCCTCGCGCGTAAGGCCGATCTTGACCGGCCGCCCGGTGACCAGGCTCAGCTTGGCCACCACGATTTCGTGATTGAAGGGATCGCTCTTGCCGCCGAAGGCACCGCCGTTGGGCGTCGCGATCACGCGGATCCGGGATGGCGGGAGCTCCAGCACCTTCGACAGTGCGCGATGGAGGTAGTGCGGGGTCTGGGTGCTGGACCAGACCGTGACGCGGCCGTCCGGCGTCGCCTGGGCAATGGAGGCGTGCTGTTCCATCGGGAGGTGGGTGTTCCCCTCGTAGAGGAACAGGTCCTCCCTCACCAGGTCGGCCTTGGCGAACCCCGCCTCGAGATCTCCGAATTCGAGGTGCACCAGCTTGTGCCAGTTGCCCTGGTCAGCGTACTCGTGGAGCTGGGGCGCCGGGCGCTCCGCGGCCTCCTCCACCGAGGAAATCGGCTGCAGCGCTTCATACTCCACGTCGATGAGATCACAGGCGGCAAGCGCCGTCTCCTCGTCCACGGCGGCGACGGCCGCGACCGGGTCGCCGATGAAGCGGACGCGGTCCTGGCAGAGGGCGTGCTCGTCCTGGCTCACCGGCAGGATGCCGAATGGGATGGGCAGGTCCGCGCCGGTCAGCACGGCGATCACGCCGTCCACGGCGCGGGCGCGGGAGCTATCGATATTCTTGATGAGCGCGTGTGGGTGCGGGCTGCGGAGCAGTTTGCACCAGAGCATTCGCGGCAGGACGATGTCGTCGGCGAATAGCGTCTGGCCGGCGACTTTTCCCGCGGCATCGGTCTTTGGACGCGGGGTTCCAATGACGGCATGCTCGGATGGGCGGATGGGCCGATGGGCAGTGGCGGGGGGCGGGCCGCCCACTCTTCCCAGCGTCCCCTCTTCCCCGCGGCTCAGTAGCCATACACCGTCTCCCGCCTCACCTCCGCCTGTTCCCCCCGCATCCGCGCCGCGGCGAGCTCCACCGCCTCGTAGATCTTCACGTACCCCGTGCAGCGGCAGAGGTTGCCGGCGAGTGCCGCCTTGATTTCCTCTCGTGTGGGCGCCGGGTTCTCCCCGAGCAGCGCGTCGGCGGTCAGCAGCATCCCCGGCGTACAGTAGCCGCACTGCGCCGCGCCCAGTTCCACGAACGCCTGCTGCAGCGGGTGCAGCTCGACGCCGTCCGCCATGCCCTCGACGGTGGTGATCTCCTGGCCCTCCGCCGCCTGCGCGAGCACCAGACAGGAGAGCATCGGCACTCCGTCGACCAGCACGGTGCAGGTGCCGCACTCGCCCAACTCGCAGCCGTGCTTGGTGCCGGTGAGGTTCATCTCCTCGCGCAGCACCTCGAGCAGCGTCTTGTGCGCGGGGTACAGGACCTCGCGCGGCTCCCCGTTCACCCGGAAGGTGCCGCGAACACGCCGCGCAGGATTCGTCAATTGGATCGGTTCATCAGAGTGCAATTCTTCCGCCTCCCGCCTCAGTCCTCAGTCCTCAGTCCTCACGTGGCTATAACGGCTTGAGCTTCGCCAGCACATCTTCAACAACGTGCTTCGGCACTTGCCCGGCAATCTCCGCATGCCGGGCGCGCCAGTCTGCGCTGCGCAGATGGTCGGCCAGCACGACGCCGGACACCGGGAGCCCCGCCGGCAGCGCAACTTCGAACGGATACCCTGTCGTGCGGCGACTCACGGCACAGACGAGGGCCAGGCCGGACCGGCTGTTGTACAGGGCGGGCGATACGACGAGGGCGGGCCGCCGTACCGGTGTGCCAGGCCCCTCGCGCGGCTCGATCGTGAGCCAGACTAGGTCGCCGCGGTCGGGAGTCACCACACTTCGTTCCCGGTCGGCCGCCCCCAGTCAGTCTCAGTAGGCCGATTCTCGCTCGTAATCCCCTTCACCAGCTCGTCGAGCCGGTACTCCGGTCCTACGGGGGCGATGACGATGCGTCCGTCCCGCAGCGTGATCTCCACATCCGAGCCGTCCGAGAGTCCAGCCTCCTCGGTGAGCCCGCGCGGAATCCGAACTGCTAAGCTATTGCCCCATTTGGATATGCGAGATCGCATCGGGGTGGTCCTCGCTGCACTTTGCCCCCTCTCCCGGAGGGAGAGGGGCCGGGGTGAGGGGTTGACGGCCTGTATCTACATTGAATCTACACTATGTTTCTGCGCTCGCAAGATCCGCCCGGAACTCTCCTCGGTTGTGCAGGGAAACCGTTCCCCGCAGATTCCCGTCGTGCCGCCCATGCCCCGCCGTGTCCGCGCCGCCCTGCTCGCCGCCCTATTTCTGGCCGGCAGCTTCGGGGTCCCTGTCGCCGACGCGCTCGTCTTCCATCATGCGGGGCGCGATCCGCTCGCCGGCGTGGTGCACGTCGAGGGCGTGGACACCGGCCATCATGCCGAACGCTGCCTGCTGAGCCATGCCGCTCCCGCGCCGCGCGAGGCATTGGAGATTCCGTCGGTCGTGGCCGAGGCGTGCCCGATCATCCAGTACTCGATCCCGGAACGCACGCCCTTCCCCGCTGCCGCCTTCCCCACCTCCAACCAACACTCCCGCGCCCCTCCCGCCTGAGTTTCCTGTCCGGTTCTGAATAACGACCATTGAACCGGGGCGGGCGTCTGCCCGCTCCCCAAGGAAGCTCAAGAGGAGGCCCATGCGGTCCATGTTCCGCACGGCCGTCTTTGCCCTGCTGGCCGCGAGTGCGTGGCCCGCGGCCGCCGCCGCCCAGGTTCCGGCAGCCGCGGTCGATTCGCTCCGCCACGCAGTGGTCCAGTTGACGGCCCGACTCGATTCCCTCGAGGCTGGCACCTGCCCCGCCGGCCCGGGAGTGCCGCTTCCCACCATCATCCCAGGGAGGGATGCGGCGGTCGATTCGCTCGCGGCCGCGGTCGGTGCGCTTGCTGCACGCGTCGAGGGTGCGGTCGCGGCGCGCTGCCGAGCCGCGGCCCCACCGCGGATTCCGGCGGACACCGCTGATCCCCTGGCCGCCATCCGCGCGGCGGCGGATAGCGCGGCTGCGGAGGCGGGTGTGCCGGCAGCCCAGGATACGAGCACACCGACCCAATTCATCGGCCGGCAGCGGAACCAGTCGGCGATGAATCCGGAGATCAGTGCCACCGGCGATGTGCGACTCGAGGTCCGCGAGGATCATGAGGGCCCGGATTTCCTTCTTGAGGAAGTCGAGCTCGCATTCCAGGCGGCGCTCGATCCTTACTCGCATACCAAGATTTTCGCCGGGATCAGCGAGGACGGGATCGAAATCGAGGAAGGCTATCTCTACTGGACGGGTCTCCCGGGCCGGCTGCGTGTCGACCTCGGCAAGTTCCGGCAGCCGGTGGGTGATCTGAATCGCTGGCACCTGCACGCCTTGCCCGAGGGCGAATACCCGCTGGTCTACCAGCGCTACCTCTCCGAGGAAGGACTGGCCGGGGTGGGGCTCTCGCTCTACTCCGCCCTGCCCGTTTCCATAGCGGGCGGCACCCACGAGCTCTACCTCCAGGCCACGGCTTCCGAGAGCGATCCGCTCGTGGCCGGTGGAGACCTGCCGCTCGTCCTCGGGCGATTGCAGAACTTCTGGCAACTCTCGCGCAGCACCTACGTGCAGTTGGGGGCGACAGGCATCGTGGCGGAGAATCCCGACACGAGCCTGACGAGCGACCTCATCGGCGTAGATCTGCGCCTTACGATCCGCCCGCCGGAAGCCGGCACCCGGCAGGACTTCACCGCCCGCGCCGAAGGGTATCGCTTCCATTCCGACCTCGACGGCGAGGTCGCGACCCGCTACGGCGCCTTCGCCGACCTGCAGTGGCGCACCAGCCAGCGCTGGGTGTTTGGCGCCCGGTACGACTACGTCGAGCCGCCCCGCGGCCCGAACGTCGCCGAGTGGGCGGTGACACCGGCCATCACCTGGTGGCAGAGCGAATTCGTCTTCCTCCGCCTGGAGGGACAGCGCCACCACGACAATTTCACGGGCACCCTCGATCGCCTCACTCTGCAGGTGGTCTGGGCGATGGGCCCTCACAAGCACGAGACCTACTGACATGCTGACATCGATCCTGCTGCTCGCCGTCCTCGCCAGGGAGCCCGCGCCACCGCTCAAGGTGGTCACGAGCCTCACCACCTACGGCGCCATCGCCAGGGAAGTCGCCGGCGACCGTGCCACCGTGACCTCCATCGCCCAGGGCGACGAGGACCCGCACTTCGTGCAGCCCAAGCCGAGCTTCGTGGCGCTGCTTCGCGATGCGGATGTGTTCGTCACCACCGGGCTCGATCTCGAGCTCTGGGTTCCGGCGCTGCTCGATCGCGCCAACAACCGCAAGGTGTCCGAGGGCGGCGCGGGCTACGTGACCGCGTATACCGGCATCACGCTGCTCGAGGTCCCGACCTCCCTCAGCCGCTCCGAAGGCGACATCCACGCCGACGGCAATCCGCACATCCACACCGACCCGGTCAACGCGATCATCATCGCGCGGAATATCCTGACCGGCCTTTCGCGGGTGTCGCCGGCGGATGCCGAGTACTTCAAGGGGCGGGAGCAGGACTTCGAGCGCCGGGTGCTCGAGGCCACCCTCGGTCCCGACCTGGTGAGGATCCTGACGCCGGCCGCGGCGCTGAATCTGCTCAAGACCGGACAGCTCGACGGCTTCCTGGCCCGGACGAATTACGAAGGCCGCCCGCTCAGCACCCGGCTCGGCGGCTGGCTCAAGACCGCCCAGGCGTTCGCGGGCCGCGAGATGGCGTGCTATCACAAGGAATGGGCCTACTTCAGCGCGCGGTTCAAGGTGACGTGCGTCGCGTACATCGAGCCCAAGCCCGGCATTCCGCCAACTCCGCGTCATGTGGAGGAGGTCATCGCGCTGATGAAGGAACGGAAGATTCCGGTCCTGTTCGCGTCCAACTATTTCAGCCGCGATCAGATTGCGCAGGTGGCGAAGAAGACCGGGGCGACGCCTGTTGTCGTACCCGAGAACACCCACGGTGCCCCGGGGGTCGAAACCTATTTCGACCTCGTGAACACCTGGATCAACGGCCTCGCGGCCGGCTTCGGGAAGTAGGCGCCCATGCTCGACCTGATGCTGCCTCCGCTCGCTGCGTGCATGATCATCGTGGCGATCCACTCCTACCTCGGCCTGCATATCATCGCGCGCGAGGTCATCTTCGTGGACCTGTCGCTGGCCCAGATGGCGGCGCTCGGCTCCACCGTCGCGATCCTGGCCGGCATCGAGCCCGGCTCGGCGTCCTCCTATGCCTACTCGCTGGGGTTCACGACGCTCGGCGCCGCGATCTTCTCGCTGACCCGAACCAGTGAGAAGGGTCGGGTTCCGCAGGAGGCGATCATCGGAATCGTGTACGTGGTCGCGTCCGCCGCGGCGATCCTGGTGGCGGACCGCGCCCCGCGGGGCGGCGAGGCGATCAAGGACATCCTGGTCGGAAGCCTCCTCTGGGTCACCTGGCCGACGATCCTGAAGCTGGCGGGGGCCTATGCGCTGCTCGGCCTCTTCCACTACCTGCTCCGCCACCGCTTCCTCGCCATATCGTTCGAGCCCGAGGCGGCGCTGGCCAAGGGGTGGAAGATCCGGTGGTGGGATTTCTGGTTCTACCTGTCGTTCGGGGTCGTGATCACGCTGTCGGTCCCGATCGCAGGGGTGCTGCTGGTGTTCTCCTTCCTGGTGGTGCCCGCCGCCGTGGCGTTCCAGTTCACCACGCACCAGCGCGGGCTCGCGCTGCTGTCCTGGGGCGCAGGCGTGCTCGCCTCGGCGGGCGGCCTGGCGCTGTCGTTCCAGTATGATCTGCCGACCGGACCGGTGATCGTGTGTGCGTTCGGAGTGTTGCTGCTGATCGCCCTGGGCCTTCCGGCGGCTCGCCACGAAATGACCCGGTGCGAGCGCTTCAGCCGCCTCTTCCTTGCGATCGTCTTCGTCGCGGGGGGGCTTGGTGCGCCGATCGCGGACGCGTTCCTGTTCCACCGCGCGGGAAGCGATCCCTTCGCCGGTGTCGTGCACCTGGAAGGCGTGGACGGCGGGCACCATGCCGAACGCTGCATCCTTGCCCAGCCGGGCATTGCCCGACGAGCGGCCGCGGATGTTCCGAGCGGACTCGTCCGGGCGGGGACAGTCCACCACGCGCG
Source organism: uncultured Gemmatimonadales bacterium (assembly GCA_963817575.1). GTDB lineage: Bacteria > Gemmatimonadota > Gemmatimonadetes > Gemmatimonadales > GWC2-71-9 > DASTCF01. The sequence goes on along the minus strand of CAWFOY010000013.1, from coordinate 51,598 downwards.
CATCGCCCCCAAAGCAGAACGCCTCGCGGCCACCGCCCCCCTCCCATCCCACCATTCCCGCGCACCTCCCCACGCGACCTGAACCTCGGCTGTCCATTCCGATTTCAGAGTGAATCGGTGCGCCCCCACGGGACGCGCCTTCACATTGCGTGAGGAGGCATCCAATGCACGTCCTGCTGCTGGGGGCCGTGATCTCGGCCCTGTCCACCGCGCCCTCAGGCGCATCACCTGACCTCCGGTCCCTGAGCGGCCGGGTGACCGATTCGACCGGTGCGCCGGTCTCCGATGCGCGCGTCGTGGTGATCGAGGTGAATCGGGCTACAACGACCGATGAGGAGGGTCGCTACGCCATCAGCGATCTCCCCGCCGGCACCTTCGGAGTGAGCTTCAGCGCCGTCGGATTCGCACCCCAGGTGCGCCGGGTCGTCGTGGCGCAGGGGGATGTGGTCGTGAACGTGACTCTGAAGCATTCCCTGATCGAACTTCCGACGTTGCAGACGACGGCGAGTCCGATCGCAACGACCTCGCTCAACTCGCCGCAGCCGACCAGCGTCCTTTCCGGAGAGCAGCTCGCCGCATCAACATCTTCGACGCTCGGGGAAACCATCTCCATTCTGCCCGGCGTCCGCAGTTTCAGCACGGGCAATGGCATCGGGAAGCCGGTCATTCGCGGCCTCACCTCGAATCGCGTGGTCATTCTGGATGATGGCCAGCGCATGGAGACCGCCCAGTGGGGCGATGAGCACGGCCCCCAGCTCGAATCGGCTGACGCCGAGCGGGTCGAGGTGATTCGTGGCCCCGCCAGCGTGCTGTACGGCTCTGATGCGATCGGCGGTGTTGTGAACGTCGTGCAGCCCGCCCTGCCCGATGCCATTGGCGGGCGTCCGTTCGTGGGAGGCACCGTGAGCGCGGGATTCGCGAGCAACGGCTTGGGCCCGGAAGGCACGATCACGGTGAGCGGAGCCTCCGGGCACGTGGGATTCCGCGGCACATACACCGGGCACGACAAGCGCGATGTGAAGACGCCCGCCGCCACGCTGCCGAACAGCGGGAGCAATGCGTTCAATATCGGCGGCACCGGCGGCTATCGCGGCGGCTGGGGATCCGTCCAGGCCACCTACGTGCATCGGGAGGAGGAGGTCGAAATCCACGAGGACCCGGCCGAGGAGCCCGATGCCACGCCGTTCCAGAAGATCGGAGAGGACCGGGCCAGGATCACCACGCAGTTGCCGGCCGGCTCGTCACACTTCGACGTGGACGTGGGCTTCGAGCGGAACCGGCGCCGGGAGTTCGAGGAGGCAGGCGCCGCTGATGTGGCCCTTGGCCTTCTGACGACCAGCTGGACCGGCGATCTCCGATTCCATCACTCCCCGCTTGGACCGTTCGCGGGAATCCTTGGAGTGTCCGGCCTGCGCAGCGAGCTGGAGAAGTTCGGGGAGGAGTCGCTCGTGCCGGAGCATCGCTCCGGCGACCTCGGCCTGTACCTGTTCGAGCAGGTCGAGACCGGGCGATGGAGCTTCTCACTCGCAGGCCGGTACGACTACCGCAATCTCGATGTCGATGAGGATCCGGACCTCGGCGTGAACGCGCAGGAGCGCACCTACAACTCCGTCACGGGCAGCCTGGGCGCCTTGTATCGCCTCGCCGAGCCGGTCGCGCTTGTCCTGAATCTCGGCCGCGGATTTCGGGCGCCGACGGCCTACGATCTCTTCGCCAATGGCGTGCACGAGGGAACCGTCCGCTTCGAGCGGGGAGACTCGACCCTCGACGTGGAGACCTCGTTCAACACCGACCTGGCGCTTCGGGTCCAGACCAACCGCATGAGCTTCGAAGTCGGCGGCTTCGCCAACTTCATCAACGACTTCATCTATCCCGACCCAACCGGCGACTTCGATCCCGAATCGGGATTCCAGATCTTCCAGATCACCCAGGGCGATGCCGAATTGTATGGCTTCGAGGGTGCCGTCGAATGGCATGCCACGCCGGTGCTGCACTTCCGCGCGACGGGAGATTATGTGCACGGCCAGAACACCACCATCGATCAGCCCCTGGCGTTCATGCCGCCCTTCCGTGCCACCTACGGCGTCCGCGTCGAGGCGCCCGATCACGGCATCCTCGTCGCACCCTATCTGTCGCTTTCAGGGGAGTCCAACAGCAAGCAGACCCGGGCTGACCCGGAGGATTTTGCGCCCGACGGCTACACTCTCGCCCACGCCGGTATCGGCACGGGATTCCGGTCAGGGGAGCAGGTCATTCGGCTGGATCTTCAAGCGAGGAATCTGTTCGACACGACCTACCGGAACTTTCTCAGCCGCTACAAGACCTATGCGGATGATCCGGGACGGAATGTGATCGTGCGAGTGTCCACGGATTTCTAGGTCCGCCTCCGCCACGCCGGGGCCACCGGGGACGGCGCCATCGAGGCACGCCGCAGCAGTTCGAGATGCGGTGCGATGATATCGGCGAGTTGCTGGGCGAGGGCGATGTCGGCCCGGGTGAACGATTCGAGCCCCGCGGCGAGCAGCGTAAGCCCGCCGAACACCCGGCCCGCCACCCGGAGCGGCACCAGCAGCACCGCCGTCGGCTGCGCCGGCCCCGGCGCGGCCGGCTCGAGCGCGCGACGCGAGGTCGCGAACGCGTGCGGAATCTCGCCGCTCAGCACCCGGCCCAGCTCCGTCCCTGCGATGGACATGAGCGGCAGGTCCGCCAGGGGTTTGGTCTCTCCCGGCCCCAGCACCACGACATGATCCTCGTCGCCGAACCGGAGCGAGAACTCGACCCGGTCGAACGGAAGCACCGTGGCCACCTCGCGCGCGAAAAGCCGGGTGGCCGCGCCGAAGTGCGCGGTGGTCGCGAGGAGCTCCGAGATCCGGCCCAGTTGCGCGGGCACGTTGCGCAGCACGCTGAGGTGTGATCGCATGACCTGCAGTTGCCAGGCAAGCATGAAGCTATCCACCCGCGTCGCGACGAGCGGGATCACCTGGTGGAGCAGCTCGAGATCCTCCCGCCGGAAGAGCCCCGGACCCAGGCCGCCGAGGAAGAGGTAGCCCGCCACCCTGCCCTGGCTGATGAGGCGAACGGCGAGCACCGAGCGGATTGGATCGACCTCGCTTCCCTGCCCTGCGGGGCCTCCGACGCCGGGCGGCCCCGGACACCAGACCGTCGTTCCGAACGTGTCCGTGTCCTCCACGAGCAGTTCCTCGGCATCGCCGAAGACCATGGCCGGGTCGAAGCGGTGCTGCGAGACCACGTGGGCCGGATCCGACCAGAAGGTCCCGTGGCCGTGGCGGTCGAAACGGTAGTGTTCCTGGCCCGAGGCGTCGGGCACCAGGATCTGCAGGCGGTCATGCGGCAGGAGCGGCTGCAGCGCCCGGCTCACCAGTTCGGCAAAATCCCGGGGGGTGCGCGTCGTTGACTCGGTGAGGCCGAGCGTGGCGAGGAGCGTGTTGAGGTCCGCGAGTTTCCGGCCCGGCTCATTCTTCCGGCGCTGGGGAATATCCTCATCTTCGCCTTCGGTGACGCGCCCCCACTGGCGCGCGATCCGGGCGAGCGGCGGCCCGAGCGAGTCCGCGACGCTCCGCAGCAGGACGGCATGCGGCAGCTGATAGACTCCGCCGCGCAGGTCGGCGAGCAGCATCAGGCCGACATCGCGGTCCCCGTGCGGAATCGCCATGCAGACGACCGAGGGGTATCCTGCGGCGCGGATTCGCTGCTCCAGCGTGTACAGTTGATCCTGCCCCAGGTGCGGGGACGGCACAGGTACCTGCAGGTTATCCTGCGCGAGGGCCGCCGGCCCGATCAGTACGGCCTCGTGGCCGGGCGGATACAGCCATAGTGCCATCAGGTCATGCGGCAAGTCGGGAGCGAGCAGGCCCGACAGGGCCTCCTGCCAGGTCTCGAGCGCGAGCGGATCCCAGGAGTCGCCCCTGAGGCGAAGCAGAGGCACCCGGATCTCGGGGGCCTCTTCATCGGCAGACTCACCGAAGAGAGGGGGCTGCTCTGGCGGTTCACTCATGCCAATTCACTAGTGCACTTTGCATGCCCTTCGCCCGGCACTGTACATCCAAGTAATTGACCCGGAATGACTTAAACGATAACACCTTCCGTCATTCCGACCTTCCGTCCTTCCGTCGTATACCGCAAATCCCTGCAGAGCAATCACTTCGGTATTCGGTCCGAGCGCCGCTTGACATACCCCTACCCCCTATATTATGCTTGCTCCAGCGGGAGTCGGCCCAGCTGCTGCCCTGACGAGCCACGCATATGGTAAGTATCATAGACTACTACTAGACAAAATGACCCCACTCACCCTGCATATCGATGGCATGTCCTGCGGACACTGCCTGAACGCCGTCAACAAGGCGCTCCGAAGCCTGGATGGCCTCGAAATCCAGTCGGTCCAGATCGGACGGGCAGAGGTCCGATACGACGAAGCGCGCCTGAACCCCGATCGGATCGCCGCCGCGGTCACCGCCGAGGGCTATCGTGCCTCCATCCAGCCCAGCGGCTGAGCGCGCCACCATCCCGGTCACCGGGATGACCTGCGCCTCCTGCAGCGCGCGGGTGCAGCGCTCGCTGGAGCGCGCGCCCGGTGTCGCGGCAGCGAACGTCAACCTGATGACCAATTCCGCCACCGTCGAATTCGATCCCGGGCTGACCTCGCTCGAGGGACTGGTCGGCGTCATCCGTGAGACCGGCTATGGCGCGGAGCTCCCTGCCCCACCCGACCTCGCGAGCGAAGCGGAGGCGGCGGAGGCAGAGCGCCACGAGGCCGGACTCGACATCTTGCGCCGAAAAGTGTTGTTCAGCGCAGGAGCCGGCGTTCTCGCAATGCTCATTGGCGTACCCCTCGGAGCGGCAGCCGCGCGGCACGGCGCCGCCGATCCCCTGATGGGCCTGATGGCGCCGCTGGAGCGGGCCTTTCGCGCGGTTGCCCCCGGACTCTTCAGCGTTCCGGCCGACACGTGGCGCGGCATCCTGCTTGCCCTCACGCTGCCTGTGGTCTTCTGGGCGGGACGGCACTTCTACGTGCGCGCGTGGTCGGCCGCGCGCCACGGCGGCGCCGACATGAACACGCTGATCAGTGTCGGCACCGGCGCTGCGTTCCTCTTCAGCCTCGCGATGACCGTGGGCGCCCCCTGGTTCGTGGCGCGCGGAGTGGATCCGCACGTCTACTATGAGGCGGTCATCTGGATCATCGCCCTCATCCTGCTCGGCAGCTTCCTCGAGGAGCGCGCCAAGGGCCGCACCTCCGCGGCCATCCGACGCCTGGTGTCGCTGCGGCCGCAAACGGCCCGTGTCCTCCGAAACGGCGAGACGGTCGAGATTCCGCTCGCGCAGGTCCGCGTGGGCGACGAGCTCCTGGTCCGTCCGGGAGAGACGATCCCGGTGGATGGGCTGGTCGTCGACGGCTCCAGCACCGTGGACGAGTCGATGCTGACCGGAGAGCCGGTGCCCGTGGCCAAGGGGCCCGACAGCTCCGTGGTCGGCGGCACGCAGAACCGGCTTGGCGCGTTCCGGTTCCGCGCCACCCGCGTGGGAGCGGATACGGTGCTCGCCCAGATCGTCCGGATGGTGCGCGAGGCGCAGGGCACCAAGGCGCCGATCCAGAAGCTCTCGGATCGCGTCGCGGCGGTATTCGTGCCGGTCGTGATCGTGATCGCGCTCGTGACCTTCGCCGTCTGGCTCCGATTCGGTCCCGAGCCGCAAGCCGTGCGGGCCCTCGCGGCCGCCGTCACCGTGCTCATCATCGCATGTCCGTGCGCGATGGGCCTCGCGGTGCCAACCGCCGTCATGGTCGCGACCGGACGCGGGGCAGAGCAGGGGGTGCTGATCAAGGGCGGTGACATTCTGCAGCGCGCCGCCGAGCTCGACACCATCGTCCTCGACAAGACCGGCACCGTGACCGACGGACGCCCGGCGGTCACTGCCATCCGCACCGTCAATCCAGTCGATGAAGCCACGGTACTCGCCGCCGCCGCCACCCTCGAGCGCCTCAGCGAGCATCCGCTCGGCGAGGCGATCGTGGAGGCCGCGCGGGGCAGGGGTATCCCGGTCGAGGATCCCGAGGCGTTCCAGGCGGTGCCGGGGAAGGGCGTGATCGGCAGCGTGCGAGGGCAGGGGGTACTCGTGGGGAATCGGGCCCTCCTCGCAGACTTCGCCCTGGAGCCCGGTCCGCTCGGGCCGGCGGCCGACGCCCTCGCCGCCGACGGGGCGAGCCCGGTGTTCGTCGCGATCGGTGGCCGGATCGCCGGGCTCATCGCCGTGGCGGATCCGATCAAGCCTTCGAGCGCCGAGGCGGTGCGGCGCCTCCAGGCAATGGGACTCGACGTGGTGATGCTCACCGGCGACGACCGCCGCACCGCTGAGAGCGTCGCGCGGCAGGTGGGGATCACGACCGTCCTGGCCGAGGTGTTGCCGGATCACAAGCTCGATGAGGTGCGCCGGCTGCAGGGGCAGGGCAGGGTGGTTGCGATGGTGGGAGACGGCCTGAACGACGCCCCGGCCTTGGCGCAGGCCGACGTGGGGATCGCTATCGGCACCGGCACCGACGTGGCGATTGAGGCCGGAGATGTGACGCTGATGCGTGGAGACTTGCTCGGCGTCCCGGCCGCGATCGCGATGGCGCGCCGGACGTTCGGGGTCATCAAGCAGAACCTGTTCTGGGCCTTCATCTACAACGTGATCGGCATCCCCGTCGCGGCGGGCGTTCTCTACCCTTCGCTCGGGTTGCTGCTCACGCCGACGATGGCCGCGGCCGCGATGGCGGTAAGCAGTGTTTCCGTAGTGAGCAACAGCCTCCGCCTCCGCCGGGCGTGAACGGCCGGGGCGTCATCCTGAAAGGAATGCCATGATCGAATCGGAGTACTCCCCCTGCGCCTGCGCCCGTCCCGGGGACGGCGAGCACGCCGTCGCCGTGGATCCCGAGCGCAAGGCGTCGGCCGTGACGCGCCTGCGCCGGATCGAGGGCCAGGTGCGCGGGCTGCAGAAGATGGTGGAGGAAGAGCGCTATTGTGCGGACGTGCTCACCCAGATCGCGTCGGTGCACGAGGCCCTGCGGGGCGTCGGCCGGCTGCTGCTTCGGAACCACCTCGAGCATTGTGCCGCATCGGCTATCCGTTCGGGCGACCCCGCCCAGGCCGACGCGATGTATGACGAGCTCGTGGAGTTGATGTACCGGAACGTCAGGTAGCCGCGGCCTTGACGATGGGATGGGACGTTGTGGTCCGGGAAAGGACCCAGGCCATGTCCCGCTTCACCGTGCGCGCAGATCCGAAGATGACGAGCCCGCCCAGGAAGGCGGCCGCCGGCAGAAGGAGGATTGCGCGATCGAGTCCGAAGCTGTCCGACAGGGTGCCGACCAGCGGCAGCGCGATGGCGTCGCCGGCCAGGTGGATGAACAGCAGGTAGCCCCCCATTACGGTCGCGCCGATCCGGGCCGGCACCACGTCGAAGATCGCCGCCGCCATCGGGCCGTTGTACCACGTGAGACAGAAGAAGGCTGCGGCGAATACCGGCACGAAGAGTTCGAGGTCGCGGATTGTCAGCAGCCAGAGCGCAAGGGCGCCGCCGACGGTGTGGCCGACGCCGGTGACGAGCACTCGGGCCTTCTCGGTGTAGCGCCCCAGCCACTCCGCCACGACCCCGCCGAAGAGCGTGCCCGCCGTTCCCGAGATCAATCCCCATTTGCCGAGCAGCACCGCCGATTCCGCAGGGGTCAGCCCCAGCTCCCGCGCGGTGAATGTCGGCGCCCAGCCCACCAGTCCGTTATTGCCGAACGAGATCAGCGCGCCGCCGATGAACATGAAGACGAGCGACGGCGTCCGCATCACGGTGTGCACCGCGCCGATGATCTCGTCCCACGTGGTGCTGACCCCTCCCACAAAAGCCGAATCCTCCAGGCCCTGCGCGCGGATCTTCCGAACCCAGAATACGATGTTGACGGCGAGCCCAAGTGTGATCCCGATCGCGAGGGCCGCCGCATCCAGGCTTGAATCGGCACCATAGACACTGTGGAGCACGAGCGCCGCCACCCCGCCGATGTAGGCCCCGACGAGCAGCGGCACGCATTGCTCGATCAGTTTGAAGAGCCCGATCTCGAACTGCCGAAGCGACCGGCGCACGGAAATCGGCGACGGCGGCCGCGTGGGGTCGCGGAGACGCGCCACGAGCAGCGCCAGCACGAATCCCGGAACGGCCGCGACGAAGAACGCCCCCCGCCACCCCCAGATCTCCTCGATGGCCCCGCCGAGCAGGATTCCGAGCACGCCACCGAGCGCGATACCCGAGGCCAGCAGGCTCAAGGCGATCGCGCGGCCCCGTCCCGGGTAGTAGTCGGCGACCAGCGACTGGGCTGCCGGTCCGTAGGCGGCCTCGCCGACACCGACCGCCGCCCGGAAGCTGAACATCTGCCAGAAGCCGCGGGCGAGTCCGCTCAGCGCGGTGCTGAGGCTCCACAGGAAGACTCCGCCGGCGATCACCGCCCGGCGGGAGCGGAGGTCGCTCAGCACTCCCAGGGGCAGCGCGGCCACGGAGAAGACGATGATGTAGGCCGAGCCGACCCAGCCGAGCTGGGCATCGGAGAATCCAAGGTCGCGTTTGATCGGCTCGAACAGCGCGAAGATGATGTTGCGATCGAGATAGTTGAGGAGGTTGAGGAGCGCGAGAAGGCCGAGCGCGTAGGCGCTGTAGGCCCGCGAGGGCGTGGTCGGGAGCGGCGGGCTAGCGCCCACCGCCGCCCTCCTTCGCTTCATCGGCCCGCCGGTCCCGGAAATCGAGCGCCGCATGGTATTCCTGCACCAGGCGCCCCATCATCGCGTCACGGCGGTCGTACAGCCGCTTGAGCGGCCGCGGCGCCACCCGGGCGAGCGCGTAGGCCGTGAGCAGCGGGAGCGTCAGCGTGTTGTCCGCATACACGACCACCGTGCCCGGCAGCTGGTCCGGATCAATCTTGCCCCAGCTCACCGCCTCATTCGGGGTGGCGCCAGAGAGCCCGCCGACGTCGGGGCGGGCGTCGGTCATCTGGAGGAAGTAGTCGTGGCCGCGCTCGTCGATGCCGAGGACTTCCTGAATCTGCGGCTCGGTCTGCAGAATGAAGTTCTTGGGGCTCCCGCCGCCGGCGATCAGCACACCGCTCTTGCCACCCGTCCGCTTGGCCTCGAGCACGATCGCCGCGGTCTCGTTGACGTCCGCGCTCACGTCGAACCGGAGCCGGCTACCCGCCAGCGCCTGTTCGGCGACGTTCATCCCGATGGAGCTGTCGCCAGGCGACGAGGTGTAGATCGGCACCCCGAATTCGTGGGCGGCCGACAGGACGGAGCGCCGGGAGAGGCCCAGGGCCCGTTCCCGTTCACGGACATATCCGCCGAGGAGGTAGTGATACTCCGCGGTGCTCATCGAGCGCTGGAATTCGTCGCGGGCCGACACTTCCCGTACGAAGGCGTCCGTGGACAGCAGCACGCTGTAATCGAAGAAGATGTCATAGATGCGGACCACGCCCTTGTCGCGCAGCTCGACGTCGTCGGCATCGTGGCGGCCGCGGTGGAGCGCCAGGCCCAGCGCGAAGTGGGCATCGTGATACAGGTTGGCTCCGGTCGAGATGATCCAATCGACGAACCCGGCCTCCATCAGCGGAATGAGCACGCTCATCCCGAGGCCGGCCGGCGTCATCGCGCCGGTCAGGCTCATCCCGACCGTCGTATCTGCGTGCAGCATCCGCTGGGTGAAGAGCAGGCACGCCTCGCGGAGCCGGCCGGCATTGTAGGCCAGGAAGGCGTTGTCGATCAGGTCGGCGGCGGTCTCCCTGCCGCTGATCGCCTGGGGATCGATCCGCTGACCACGCAGGTACGGGGCCGAGGGACGGGTCATGCCGTGCTCCGGAATCGCGGTTGAGTCTTCAGGCCCGCCTCGCGCGGGCCTCCAGGACGATCCGCACCGCCTCCGCCGGATCGTCGGTCACATGAAAGAGCGTGAGATCCGAAGGATCGATGTTCCTGGCTCCGAGTACCGTGCGGGACAGCCAGTCCACCATCCCGGTCCAGTACTCCCGGCCGAACAGCACGACCGGGAAGGACTTCACCTTGCCCGTCTGGATGAGGGTCAGCGCCTCGAAGAGCTCGTCGAGCGTGCCATAGCCGCCGGGAAAGACGATGAACGCAGTGGCGTACTTCACGAACATCGTCTTTCGCACGAAGAAGAATTTGAACAGGAGGTTCTTCGTCAGATAGGCATTGGAACCCTGCTCGAATGGCAGTTCGATGTTGCACCCCACCGAAATGCCGTTCCCGTCGCGCGCGCCGCGGTTGCTGGCTTCCATGATTCCCGGCCCCCCGCCAGTGAGGACGGGGATTCCCTGCAGCGCCAGGAGCCGTGCGGTCTCGACGGCCTGTATGTAGTGTGGATCGTCAGGTTGGGTCCGGGCCGAGCCGAAGAAAGACACTCCGTCCCGGATCTCCGCGAGATTGTCGAAGCCCCACACATACTCGCCCATGATGCGAAGGACGCGCCAGGAATCGCTGATGCGGAGCGAGTCGGCGCGCAGTCGCTCCTCCAGCGTGGAGAACCGCTGGAAGAGCAGTTCGTCCTCGGTCGGCGCGCGACCGGGGATGACGGCAGGTGGAACGGTGTGTTCAGCGCCCATGCGTCAGGCACTCCAGAAGGGCCCGATGATCATCGGGCACGTTGTAGAAGTAAGGCGAGACCCGCACGTGGCCCGGCCGCGCATCGGCGATGAATCCGGCGTCCGCCAGCCGGCGTACAGCGGCCGACGGATCGTCGAATGGCAGCATGACGATGCCGCTCCGTTCCGGCGCGTCCGGTGCCACCCGGGGCTCGAATCCCGCGGCGCGGGCCGAGTCGATCAGGTCCTCCGTCAGCACCTGCGTCGCCGCGCGAATTTCCGGGGCACCGATTTCCTCCAGCAGCTCCAGCCCGCCCAGTTGCGCATAGACAGGCATCATGGGCGGGGTGCCGGTCTCCAGCCGCCGCGCGTCGTCGTGCAGCTCGAGCGCGCGGGCATTGAACCGGAATTGCTCGCGATGCGCGAACCATCCGGTGACCGATGGCTCCAGCCGCGGGAGCAGGTCCGGCCGCGCGTACAGGAACGCCACGCCCGACCCGCCCAGGAGCCATTTGAGGCCGCCGCCGCAGTAGAAGTCCGCGTCGAGCGCACGGACGTCCACGGGAATCTGCCCCGCCGCCTGGTAGCCGTCCACCAGGAGAAGAGCCCCCTGACGGTGCACGACATCCGCCAGGGCCCGGACGTCCTGGATGGCCCCGCTGGTGAAGAAAACGTGGCTCGTCGCGACGAGCGCCGTGCGGCCGTCCACCGCCCGCCCGATGTCTTCGAGCGGGACCCGGGTCCCGTCGGGGCTCTCCACCACGACGACTTCCACGCCATCCCGCCGTCGAGCCAGCCACTGATAGGCGATCGTCGGGAAATCGAGGCTCGTGACGACCACCCTGGGCCGCGACCGATAGTCGAGCGTGGACGCCGCGACGCCAAGCGCGCTGGAAATGCTGGGATGGAGCGCGATCGAGCTGGGCGCCGCGCCAATCAGGCGGCCGTACCGGGTCCGGAGCTCCTCGAGCGCGGCCCACCACACGTCGTACCAGGCCGAGGCCCCGCGAGCCTCCCACAGGTCGAGATACTCGTTGACTCGCGCGCGGGAGCGGCGCGACAGCGCGCCGAGCGAACAGCTGTTGAGGTAGATGCACCGCTCGAAGATCGGAAACTCGGCGCGATAGCTGGCCGGAGAGCGGGGCATGGCGGGAATATACAGGGGCGACGGTCGGCCGGTTGGCCCGACGGTCCGACGATCTGCCCTTATATTGCCCCCATGCCTTCCCCCGGCCATCCGGAGCACCCCGAAGCGTCGCAGTATCGCGGTTCGTGGACCCGATTGGTTCTCGGCGCAACGCTCCGAGCGGTCATTAATCCCCGGGTGGCGCTCGACCTCCTCAAGGCCGGCTGGGCCTTCCGCCGGTTACGGTGGTGGGCCGATCCGCCGTTTCTCCCGCTGCCTGACCGCACCTACCTCCGCTGGCGCATGTATACCGCCTACGGCTCCGAAGATGCGGTACCTCCGCTCGACGACCTGATCCGATTCGCCCGGTGGCGCCGGGAAACGATGGGGCTGTGACACCTCCGCACGTCGTCATTGTCGGCGGCGGGTTCGCGGGACTCTACGCCGCCAAGGCGCTCCGTAGCGCCCCCGTGCGCATCACCCTCGTGGACCGCCGCAACTTCCACCTCTTTCAGCCGATGCTCTACCAAGTGGCCTCGGCCGCGCTGGAATCGAGCGACATCGCGTCGCCCATCCGCTCGATTCTCCGCCATCAGCGGAATGTCGAAGTGCTGATGGCGGAGGCGAAATCGGTGGACCCGGCGGGCCGGACCGTCCGGCTCGACGATGCCTCGGACCTCCACTACGATTACCTGCTGCTCGCCCCCGGCACGAAGCATTCGTACTTCGGGCACGACGAATGGGAGGCGCTCGCGCCGGGACTCAAGTCCGTCGAGGACGCCCTCGAGATCCGGCGGCGCATCCTCACCGCATTCGAGGCGGCCGAGATGGAACGCGACGCCGAGCGGCGCCGGGCACTCCTCACCTTCGTGGTGGTGGGTGGCGGAGCGACCGGCGTCGAGGTGGCCGGCGCGCTCGCGGAGATTCGGCAGTATGCCCTGCGGCGCGATTTTCGCCGCATCGATCCGCGATCGGCATCCATCGTCCTTCTCGAGGGGAGCCCCCGGCTTCTGCCGAGTTATCCGGCGCATCTCTCCGACAGCGCCAGGGAGGAGCTGCGGCGGCTCGGCGTGGACGTGCGTGTCGAGACGTTCGTGACGAGCGTCGGGCCGGAGCGGGTCACCGCGGGGCAGCTCGTCATCCCGACACACACGATCGTCTGGGCCGCCGGTAATCGCGCCAGCCCGCTGCTCGCCTCCCTCGGCACGCCGCTGGACAAGCAGGGCCGGGCGCTGGTCGAGCCGGATTGCAGCATCCCGGGCCATCCCGAAGTCTTCGTCCTCGGGGACGCCGCGGCGTTCGCAGGGCCCGACGGTCACCCTTTGCCGGCCGTGTGCCCGGTAGCCATCCAGCAGGGCCGCTACGCGGCGGACATCATCCGCCGGGAGCTCAAACGGCAACCACGACGGCCATTCGTGTACTGGGACAAGGGACAGCTCGCCGTGATCGGACGCGGAAGGGCGGTTGCCGACATCGGACGACTCGAGTTCAGCGGCTTCATCGCCTGGCTCGCCTGGATCTTCGTTCACATCTTCTTCCTCATCGGGTTCCGCAATCGCGTGTTCGTGATGATGGAGTGGGCGCTGTCATACTTTACCTATGCGCGAGGCGCGAGGATCATCGCTGGGCGGGAGCCGGGGTAGCGTGGCAGATGGGCAGATGGGCAGATGGGCAGATGGGCAGATGGGCAGATGGGCCGAGAGTGGCGCGAGCCGAGCGGCGAGTCCAGAGGGCACGTTAGTGAGCAGTAGTGGCATCTTGGGATCAGTGCCGGGGCATGCGAACTACAGTGCCCGAAGGACTCGCCGCCGGCGAGCGCGGACACGAACCGATGGACGTAGCGTGAGCCGGGTGGTGAGTCCAGAGGGCACGTTAGTGAGCAGTAGTGGCATCTTGGGATCAGTGCCGGGGCACGCGAACTACAGTGCCCGGAGGACTCGCCGCCGGCGAGCGCGAATGACGGACCGACGGACGCAGCGTGAGCCGGGTGATGAGTCCAGAGGGCACGCTGGTTGACGGCCCGACGGACTCACCACCCGGCGAGCGAGGACCGGGAAATGACCCCACTGACCGCAGAGGATGTGAAGGCCAGGGCCGCGGCGCTCGGGTTCATCGCGTGCGGCATCACCGACCTGCAGCCTTCCGCCTACGCCGAGGAGCTGGACGACTGGCTCCGCCGCGGGTACGGTGGGACGATGCGATACCTCAACCGTCAGGCCGCTAAGCGCCGTGACCCACGGAAGGTAGATGCGGCCGCGCGACGAGTCATTGTTGTTCTGGATAACTACTACTACTCAGACTACTCTCCTGGCTCCACTGGTGGGCCGAAGGTGTCGAGGTATGCTAGTAGTACTGACTACCATCTTGTTACGCTTAATCGACTCAATAGTTTAGCCGAGTTTTTGAAATCGAGCGGCGCGAAGGCGGCACGCCCCTATGTCGATAGTGGACCCGTCCCTGAGCGGGAGCTTGCGCAGCGGGCTGGACTGGGCTGGATCGGCAAGAACACGATGCTGCTCCGCCCCGGGGGCGGATCCTGGTTCTTCATCGGCACCGTCTTCACGGACCTCCCGCTCCAAATCGACGCTCCCTTCACCTCGGATCATTGCGGGAGCTGTACCAGGTGCCTCGACGCCTGCCCGACCTCCGCGTTCGTCGGTCCGCACGTCCTCGACGCGACCAGATGCATTTCGTACCTCACGATCGAGTGGAAAAAATCGCTTCCGGCCGAATTGGCCGGCCGTTTTGACGGTTGGGCGTTCGGGTGCGATGTCTGCAACGAGGTCTGTCCGTGGAACCTGCGATTCGCGGAGAATGCGACAGTCGAGGAGTTCAGGCCGCGAGGTGATCTCCCCGAGGCCGGGCCGGATTACTTCGACACCATGACCGACGAGGCGTTCGAGCGCCGATTCGCCGACACCCCCCTCTCCCGGCCAGGCCTCGAGTTGATGCGTCGGAACTGGCGCAACGCTGTCGCGAGCCTGGGCGAGGCTCAGGCCGGCCGCGTCGAGCGGCGCCAGTAGAGGAACACGGGCACGCCGAGGGCCAGCAGCGCCGTGCCCCTGATCGCATTGCCGGGATTGGACTGGATGGAGCCGACGACCACGTACGCCGCGGCGAGCAGGAACACGATGAGCGTCCAGGGATAGCCCGGAAGCCGGAACGCCCCGGGCCCGGGAACGCCCTCCCGCCGCCGGAACGTCACCAGCGTCACCGCCGTCAGGCCGAAAAAGATCCAGTCCGCGAATGTCACGTAGTCGAGCAGCGCGCCGTACCTCCCCGAGAACACGAGAAGGCTGGCCCAGATCCCCTGGAACACGATTGCGGCCAGCGGCGTGCGGTAGCGCGGGTGGAGATTCGCGAACGATGCGAAGAAGAGGCCATCGGCGGCCATCGCCTGGTAGACGCGCGGGCTCACGAGGATGACGAGGTTCAGGAATCCGAACGTCGAGCAGACGATTCCCACCGTGATCAGCGTCCGTCCCACCGGGCCGGCGAAGACCGCCATCGTGTCTGCGGCTGGGGCGTCGCTGTGCGCGAGGCCTCCGACCCCCAGTGCCCGCAGGTATGCCACGTTGGCGAGCACGTAGACCAGAACGACGACGGCCACGCCGAGCACCAGCGCCCGTGGCAGGTTCCGTTCGGCATCGACCAGCTCGCCCGCGATGAAATTCGTCTGCTGCCAGCCCCCGTACGCGAACAGCACCGGAACGAGCGCGGCGGCCACCGCGCCGAACATCGGCCAGCCCGAAGCCGGGACCTGGACCGTGCAATCGGGGCAGGGGGGGGCACCGCCGGCGAGGAATAGCCCGGCCAGGACCACCATCCCGATGGCCACGAGCTTGAGCACGGTGAAGATGTTCTGCGTGGTCGCGCCCGGGCGCACGCCGAGGCAGTTCACCAGCGTGAGCAGCAGGATGGCCCCGGTGGCCACCGGTTTCTGAAGCGAGGGTCCGAAACCGAGCAGGGCCGCCAGGTAGCTCGAGAAGGTCACGGCCACGGCGGCGATCGCTCCCGTGGCGATCACCAGCAGCAGCGCCCAGGCGTACAGGAAGGCGGGGAGGGCACCGAAGGCCTCGCGGAGATACGCGTAACCGCCGCCGACTCGCGGTCGCCGCTGGCCCAGCTCGCCGAAGATGAACGCCCCGATCAGGGCGACGACCCCGCCACCGATCCAGACGCCGAGCGTCGCCGTGGGCGTTCCGACGCGTTGGGCGACGATGGCGGGATTGAGGAAGATGCCCGATCCGATGATGCCGCCGATGACCGACATGGTCCCGGAGAAGAGTCCGAGGCGACGGGCGTAGGTGACGGTCAATGGGACTCCGGGCGTGGGTTGGGGCGAATGTAGGGGTCGGCGGGGAGGCGGGGAAGCGGGGAGGCGCTTTCCCGCGTCCCCGCGTCCCCGCCTAGATTCCCCCAATGCCACCCACCCTGTACTCCGTCGCGGTGTTCGTCAGCGACATGGATCGCGCGCTGCTGTTCTACCGGGACCACCTGGGGCTGCCGCTGCTGCGGCAGGGGGCGTTCGGTGCCGAGTTCCTGGACGGGGAGACCCGGCTTGGCGTGCATCCTGCAGTCCATGCGGACGCGAAGGTGCTGGTCGGACGGCACACCGGCGTCACCCTCCATGTACCCGACCTGTTGAGCTACTGCGAGCGGCTTCACGAGCGCGGGGTCCGGTTCCTCACCGAGCCGACCCGGCAAGCCTTCGGCGTCATGGCCCTGGTGGCGGACCCCGATGGGAACGTCTTCGCCCTGTGGGAGGCGGACGGGACGACGGACGGACGGGACGACGGAACGGCGGAAGGACGGAAGGTTTGAACAGAGCCCGTTGGACAATCGCGGCCTTGCTGGCCGTCGTGTCCGCCGCGTGCGGGGGCGGCGGAAGCGGGGGCTCCACCGATCCGGAGGTCGGCAGCCTGCAGGTGGCCGTGAGCGGACTCCCAGCCGGGACGTCGGCCAGCGTCCTGGTGAGCGGGCCGGACAGCTACAGCCGCGCACTCACCGCCTCAACCACCATATCGAATCTCGACCCCGGCGCCTACACAGTAACGGCCGCGAATGTCCAGGCCGGGGCCAACATCTACGCGGCGACGCCGCTCAGTCAGACGCTTCAGGTCACAGCCGGTGACGCCACCTCGGCGAGCATTGGTTACGCCATCGTGCCCGGCCGCTTGACCATTACGGTCACCGGCTTGCCGGCCGGCGCCGCCGCCGCTGTGACCGTCACCGGACCCGGAGGGTACAGCACGAACGTCACGGCGACCACCACGCTGAACGCACTTGCACCGGGGACGTATACGGTGGTCGCGGCCGCAGTGGACGTGACCGGGACGACGTTTACCCCGGCGCCGGCCTCACAAGACCGGACGGTATCGAGCACGACTCCGGCCGCCGCAACCGTGACGTATCAGCCGCCCGCCGGCGCGTTCAACCTGAGCGTGGGCGCCTGGTATGTCACGCAGAGCGCGCAGAACCTGACTCGCAGCGCGCCGCTGCTCGGGGGCCGGGGCGCCTTCCTTCGGGTGTTCGTGGTCGCGTCGGCGACCAACACGGTGACGCCCGACGTGCGGGTGCGATTCTACCAGGGCGGGGTACTGGTCCAGACCACGACGATTCCGGCGCCAGGGGCCAGCGTGCCGGTGGTGGTGGACCAGGATCCGCTCACGACGTCGTGGAACCTGGCCCTGCCGTCCTCGCTGATGCAGGCCGGGCTCGGGATCATCATCGACGTGGATCCTGATGACCTGATCGCCGAATTCGACGAGGGGGACAACAGCGTCTCCACCGGGGGCGGCCCATTCAACCTGGGCGTCGGTGTGATTCCGGCATTCAACGTCCGATTCGTGCCCGTTATCCAATCCGGCCTGACCGGGAACATTTCGGAGGGAAACGTCTCGCAGTTCCTGGATCTGACGCTGCGGATCCACCCCCTGCCGATCCCCGCCAACGCGACCGTCCGGACTACCTACGCGTTCGGATCAACGTTGCAGTCGAACGACGCCAACCACGCCTGGACCGACCTCCTCAGTGAAATGGACGCGCTCCGGGTCGCGGAGGACCCCAGCTGGTACTTCTTCGGCATCGCGGCCACCAGTTACGGCTCCGGTGTCGCGGGCTATGGATACGTGCCCGGCAAGGCGGCGGTAGGATGGGACAAGATGCCGAGCGCGAATGAAGTCGTGGCGCACGAGCTCGGTCACAACTTCAGCAGGTTCCACGCGCCGTGCGGCGGTCCGGATGGAGTGGATCCGGGGTATCCCTACCTGGACGGCACGATCGGGATCTATGGGTACGACATTTTCGACGGCGCGCTGAGGCTGCCGACCATGCACGACATCATGGGATACTGCAGCAACAACTGGATCAGCGAGTACAATTACTCCGCCGAGTACTACTACCTCTCCACCAGTCCCTCGGTCGCCCAGGCGAATGGGGCACGGGAGCGCAGCCTGGTCGTCTGGGGACGAATCGAGAATGGCGAGGCCGTGCTGGAGCCGGCCTTCGAGTCAACGACCTACGCCTCGCTGCCCCGGACGGGCGGCAGGTTCACGTTGCGGGGCGAAGATGCCCAGGGCGCGGAGGTATTCGGGTTCTCATTCAGCCCCGCGGTCGTGGCAGATGCGCGCGTGTCGACGGAGTTGTTTGCGTTTGCAGTGCCGCTTCGGCTGATGCGCGGCCGGCAGGTGGATCGCCTGTTGTTGACCGGCCCCGGTGTCCGGACCGAACGGGTCTCGACCGGCGCCACCCGGCGCGCCGCCGCGCCCGGCCTCACGCTCGAGCACCGGGGTCCGCGCGCGACGGTCGGCTGGGACCACCGCGCCTACCCGCTCGCCGTCGTCCGTGACGCCGCGACCGGACAGATCCTTTCGCTCGCCCGGGGTGGTCGGGTCGAGGTTCCTGACGCGGCCGGGTTCGACGTGACACTGTCCGATGGGACGCGTGAAATGGTCCGTAGGCTGAGGTGAGAGGGTAGGTGCGGAAGAGACGGAAGTGACAGGAGAGATGGAAGAGACGGAAGGACGGGTTGCAACCTCAATCGGACCGTCATCCCGAGGGCCGCAGGCCCGAGGGATCTAGCGAGCGCTCGATCGACAGTCGGTTACGATTTCGGGCCACCGGGTCGGCCAGCCAGATCCCTCGGTCGCTTTGCTCCCTCGGGATGACGGATCTGTTGGTTGTGTGACGTCGGCTCGTCGTTGCACTCTCTCGCCCCACCTTCAGCCCCCTCCGTCCTTCAGTCCTTCCACCTGTCCACCGGTCCGTCTCTCCGCCGTTCCGTCTGTCCGCCTGTCCGTCTGTCCATCCCTTCCGCCCTCCAGCCTGCCAGCTATCCTTTCCCCCCCATGAGCACCTTCCTGCGAACCCTCGGATCTGCGTGGGCCTGGCTCGGCATCGCGGTGGTCGTGATTCTGTGGTTGCCGATGATGGCCCTGCTCTACGTCACGACCGTCCCGTTCGATCGTGGCCGCTACATCATCGGCTGGTGGTTCCGCCGGCTGGGCGTCGCGATGGCCAAGGTGAACCCGTTCTGGCGCTTCGGCCGCACCGGCGTCAAGGTGCCCGATCCCCGTCGGCCTTACGTCGTGGTCTCCAACCACGAATCGTTCGCCGACATCCTGCTGATCAGCCACCTGCCGTGGGAAATGAAGTGGCTCTCGAAGGTGGAGATTCTCAAGATCCCGCTGATCGGCTGGATGATGCGGATGGCGGGCGACGTCCCGGTCAAGCGCGGATTCGGACCGAGCGCCGTCGAGGCCATGCAGCGGTGCAGGGAGGTGCTGCGGAACCGGGTCTCGGTGATCATGTTCCCCGAGGGGACCCGCTCCGCCACGGGTGAGATGCTGCCGTTCAAGGACGGCGCCTTCAAACTCGCGGTCGAGGCCGGGGTTCCGATTCTCCCGCTGGCCGTCGCGGGCACCGGCACCGCGCTCCCCAAACACGACTGGCGCTTCAACCCTGCGCGGGCCCTGGTCGAGGTCCTCCCCCCGGTCGAAACCGCCGGGCTCACCCTCGCGGACATTCCGATGCTCAAGGAGCAGGTGCGCCAGCGCATCCTCACCGCCCGGGACGCCCTCCGCCTGCGCCTGGCCTAGGGTTACTTCCCCCCCAGCTTCTTCCGCACCCGGGCCCGCTGTTGCTCCATGATGACCTGCCCCATCGGCACGTGCTCCACGACCCACTGAGCGCTCCGGAACGACCGCGGGGTCGTCGCCGCGCGGATTTCCTCGACGTACGGCTCCACCCTCGCATACAGGTACAGCCCCTCGGCGCTGTTCTCCGCCAGGAAATCCCCGTGGATGACCCCGTGCCGGGCCATGCCGAACACCATTTCCCAATACGTCGATACCTGGCGATAGGCCCGGTTCAAAGGATGGTCGAGCCCGGTCACCGCCACAGCCTCCGCGGCGTTGCGGGGCCAGAACTCGGTCGTGATCAGGTCGCGCGCCTCGCGCATCAGCTGTTCCCGCCGGAGCTCGTAGAGCTTGATCACCAGCTCGGCGTCGTAGTGGTCGGGCGTTTCCTTCAGCACGAGGACTCCGTTGGAATAGTTGACTTCAGGTCGGACAGGCGGACCGGCGGAATGTCCGAACATCTCGTCCGTACTTCCCCGCGTCCCCACTTCCCCGCCAGTTAACGCTTCTGATACGTCCCGATCAGCTCGGCCCGATCGAGAATGTGTCCCGCCATCGCGGACTCCACCCTGGCCTTCGTCGGCCGGCCGAGGTCGGCGAGGACGAGATCGAGGGCGAAGAGCTTGTGGAAATAGCGATGCCGGCCGATCGGCGGGCAGGGGCCGCTGTAGCCGGTTCGCTTCGAGTCGTTGACGCCCTCCTTCGCGCCCGCCGGCAGGTCCCGGCCCGTCGTGCCCTCGGGAAGGCCCCGCGTGTCCGGCGGCAGGTTGTAAAGCACCCAATGCACCCACGTGGTCCTCGGCGCGGCGGGATCGGGAGCGTCGGGATCGTCGACGATCAGGGCAAGGCTCTTCGTTCCGGCCGGCACGCCGGTCCACGCGAGGGGGGGCGCGAGGTCGTCGCCCTCACACGTGTAGCGCGCCGGGATGGCGCTCAGGTGTTCGAATACCGGGGACGTAAGGGCGAGGGGCATGGGGGCAATATAAAGACGGAACGACGAAACGACGGAACGACAGAACAACAGAAGGTTGGAAGGCTCGAAGGCCTCAGGACGCCACCCGATATCCTTCCGTCCTGCTGTCGGTCGGTCGGTCCGTCGATCCGTCGGCCCGCCGCTTGTCGGGGACCAGGCTCATTGCATACTCCGCGAGCGCGGTGATGGTGAGGCTCGGGTTGACGCCGGGGTTGGCCGGCATGATGGAGCCGTCGATCGCGTAGAGCCCCGGATAGTTATGGACCTGACAATCGAGACCCACGACCCCTTCGGATGCATCCCGGCCAAACGGGCACCCACCGAGGATGTGGGCGGTCATTGGGATGCCCAGCAGTCCCTCGTTGATCGAGCCCATCGGGATCCCGCCGGTGCGCTCGGCAAAGCGGCGGGTCACGCGGCGGCCCATCTCGATCGACTGCGGAGGCGTGCCATCCGGGTCGGGTTCGGACACGAGTCCGCGCCGGAAGAGCGTGAAGATGCTGCGCCCGAGCCGGAGCCGCAGCCGGGTGTCGACCGTCTGCATCGCGAGAAGGATCGTGGTGCGCTGGGCCCAGCCGGGAAGCAGATGGGTGCGAAGGAAGTCGGCCGGACGGCGGATGACCTCGAGAATCGAACGTCCCAGTCGCTGGAGGAATCCGCCGGAATCGATGATCGGCCCGGCCAGGAGCCGCATGAGGGATGAGCCCGCCGGATACCGCACCGGCTCGATGGTGGTGACCGGATCGGCGTAAACGATCGACGTGATCGCGATGCCCTGGGAATAGTCCGTCCCCGCGTCGCGGCTGGTCACTCCGAGGAGGGACTCGTTATTGGTGCGGACCAGGTCACCCAGCCGGGGAGAGAGCCGGCTCAGCGAGCCGGTCACGTCGCGGCAGCGGAAGAGGAGGCCGAGCGTGCCCAGGGCGCCGGCCGACACGATGACGTTTCGCGCGCGGATGCGCCGCTGTCCCTTGACGATGAATCCGGTGGCACGTCGACAGGCAATCTCGTAGCGGGCCCCGTCCGCGGCCCCCGTTGCCAGCGGCACGATGTCCCGCACCTCCGTCTCCGGCACGATCCGCGCGCCGTGTTTCTCAGCCAGGTAGAGATAGTTCTTGACCAGGGTGTTCTTGGCGTTGTGCCGGCAGCCGACCATGCACGCGCCGCAGTGAATGCAGCCCCGGCGCGGCGGACCCTCGCCCCCGAAATACGGATCGGGAACCTCCTCACCCTCGTGGCCCGGCTCTCCGAAATACGTGCCGACCGGCGTCGGTTGCCAGGTGTCGGCGGTGCCGAGCTCCGCGGCGATCTCCTTGAGGAGCCGATCGGCGGGCCAGAACCTCGGGTTCCGGGTGACGCCGAGCATCCGCCGCGCGGTGGCATAGTGGGGGCGAAGCACCGACTTCCAGTCCGCGAGGTGCCTCCAGGACGGCGACGCGAACAACACGTCGTCCGGCTCCATCAGGACGTTGGCATAGCCGAGGCTTCCGCCCCCGACCCCGGCGCCATGCAGCACGAACACGTCGCGGAAGGGACTGATCTGCAGGATGCCGAAGCAGCGGAGGGCCGGCGCCCAGAGGTATTTCCTCGCGTTCCAGGTGCTGGTTGCGAACTCCTCGTCCCGGAAGCGCTTGCCGCGCTCGAGCACCAGGACGCTGTAACCCTTCTCCGCCAGCCGCAGCGCCGAGACGCTCCCGCCGAAACCGGAACCGATGATGACGTAGTCGAAGGTTTCGAACATGCCCGCCTACAATATCTTCTTCCCGAACGCGGACTCGACCAGCTCGACCGCCAGCTCCGCGGACCGGTTGTGCTCGTCGAGAATCGGATTGACCTCGACCATCTCGAGCGAGGTCATGCGCCGGGACGAGGCGATGGTCTCCATGATGAAGTGGGCCTCGCGGTAGTCGAGCCCACCCTTGACCGGCGTCCCGACACCCGGCGCGATGGATGGATCCACGCAATCCAGATCGAAGCTGACGTGGAGGCAATCGGTGCCGTCGGTGACGCGGGCGAGTGCGTCGCTCATCACGGCATGGATGCCGTCGCGATCGATCTCCGACATGGTGTACACCCGGACGCCGAGCCGGTGCAGGTGACGCCGCTCGCCGGCGTCCAGGCTCCGGATGCCGACCAGCGCCACATTCCGCGGATCGAGCTTGGGGCCTTCGAATGCGATCCGGGTCAGCTCCTTCGGCCCGAGACCGAACAGCGCTGCCAGGGGCATCCCGTGAATGTTGCCGGAGGGTGAGGTCGCGGGGAGGTTGATGTCGCCGTGTGCATCGACCCAGAGCACGCCCATGCGTTTCTGGCGCCGCCGGCACCAGTTCGCAACGCCCGAGACCGTGCCAACCGCGATGGAGTGGTCGCCGCCCAGGATCAGCGGGAAGCGGCCCCGGGTCATGATCCGCTCGATCCGGCGGGCCAACAGCCCTGAGGCCCGCGAAATCTCGCGGAGATAACGTGCCCGGCGGTTGCCGACCGGCAGCTCCTCCATGTTCTTGATGTCGATGTCGCCGCCGTCCACGACCCGGTGCCCGCGCGCGCTGAGTGCAGTTGCCATTCCCGCGATCCGCAATGCCGACGGCCCCATGTCCACACCCCGCCGCCCCGAGCCGAGGTCCATCGGCACGCCCAGCAGCTCGATGATCATGGGATTAGACCACCCGTCAGGTATCGCTCCCGCAACACACGGAGATGATGGCGCTCGTGCCCCGCGATGATGTAGCCGAGCGCGCGGACGGACACCCGCTTGCCGCTCGCGGTGCCGACCCGCTGCCATGCGGCCTCGTCGAAGCTCGCCAGCAGGGCGATCGTCGCCTCACGCACCGCCCGGAACTCGTGGGCGATGTCCGGCAGGGTCCGCCGGCCACAGCCCGACGCGGGCACGTACGTGTTCTCATCGAAGCTCGCGAGCGGGGTCTCGTCCCCGCGCGCGATCCGCAGCGCGCGATACGCGAAGATTCGCTCGGCATCTGCCACGTGGCCGATCACTTCCTTCAGGCTCCACTTCCCCTCGGCATACCGATAGTCGGCCTGCGCCTTCGTCAGGCCGGCCAGCAGCGCCGCGGTTTCATCACGCAGTGCTTCGAGAGTCGCGAGCAGGCTGCCGTCCGCCACCTTGCTGATGTAGGTCTCGTAGTAGGGTTCGTACTCCCCGGGCCGGGGGCGGGCCGGAATGGTCGTCATGGCATCCTCTCCGATCGGATCGGGCTTGGCGTGGCGCGAGGCCCGCCGGCGATGGCTGGCCGGGCAGTCCTCCGACAAGTAGAATAGCGGGTCGGCTCGCCCGGCAGGAGGCGATGGAGACCTTCACGACGCTGGCACAGTCGCTGGGTATTGCGTACGCGGCGGGTATCAGTCCGTACGCGACGATCGCGCTTCTCGGGCTGGCCGACCGGATGCACTGGATCGGTCCGCTGCCGGGCATCCTGGACGGGGTGTCGCACCCGTTGATCATCGCGCTCGCGGGATTCCTGGCCACCATCGAGTTCCTCGCGACCCTGGTGCCCGGCGTCGCCTCGGCGTGGGAAACGGTCCACAGCGTCATCCGCCCTCCCGCAGCCGCCGCCCTGGCCGTGCTCACCGCCTGGCACGGGGACGCGCTCCTCATCCTGAGCGCCGCCATCCTCGGCGGCGGCCTGGGCCTCGCGACCCACGCGACCAAGCTCGGACTCCGCTACGCCATCGATACGTCCCCGGAGCCGGTCACCAACGGGGCAGCCAATGTGCTCGAGTGGAGCATCATCGGTTCCCTCACCTACTTCATCTGGCGATATCCGTGGCTCGCGCTCGGACTGGCGATGCTGCTGCTCGTGCTCGCCGCACTGATCCTGCGGATCATCTGGCGGACGCTTCGGGGAGCTTTTTCAACGGCGTTCAGGGCGGAGCAGAAAGGTTAGAGGCGGGGAGGCGGGGCGGCTTTCCCGATCCCCGGCCTTGCCGCTTTCCTGCCTTACTTTGCCATCGCATCCGACTCCATCATTCCGAAGACGTTGCCCTCCGTGTCCTTGCAGTAGGCGAGCCAGCCCACCCCCGGAATCGCCATCGTCGGCAGGGCCTCGGTCCCGCCCAGGGACTTCACGAGCTCGAGCGTCGCGGAGAGTCTTGCTACGTCCACC
The DNA here is from genome assembly GCA_963817575.1 of uncultured Gemmatimonadales bacterium. GTDB lineage: Bacteria > Gemmatimonadota > Gemmatimonadetes > Gemmatimonadales > GWC2-71-9 > DASTCF01. Next base: position 26,622 of record CAWFOY010000013.1, on the reverse strand, counting down.
GTGCAGACGTACGCGATCACCGCCGATCCGTCGATCCTGCCCATCCGCTCCACGAGTCCGCCGTCGATGCCCGGCTCGCTCGCGGGGCCCGTCTTGATCAACCAATACGCCTTCGGCCCCTCCCACTTGGTGAACTCCCAGCCGAACACGCCGCGGTAGAATGCGATCGCCCGCTCGGGCTTTTCGGCGTGAATCTCGAAATGGACGACGCGGTTCATCGGGATGCTCCCTTCAGGGGGACGGACAGACGGACAGACGGACAGACGGACAGACGGACAGACGGACAGACGGACAGACGAGACAGACGAAACCTACGACCTGGCCAGAATTCAGGTTTCTCCTCCCTGGGTCCTCTCAGGCCTCAGTCCCCGTACCTCAATCCTCCCCCCTCAGTCTTCCGGCTCGATGTGTCCCCCGCGCACGGTGGCCCCGACCACCAGCCCCGCCGCCATCAGCACCAGGTTCTTGATGATGTACTGGCCCTCGAGCGTCGGCATCAGCGGCACCTCGCTGAACGTCTCATGCGGAAAAAAGAACAGCGGCAGGAGCGTGCCCGGCATCTGGAGGAACAGGAGCAGAATCGTGACCCGAAGGAATTTGCCGCTCAGGAACCCGAGCCCGATGAGGCACTCCCAGACGGCGAGCGCTGGAAGACTGACCGAGGGTCGGACCCATCCGAGCGTGAGCGTCTCGATCGTCCGGCCGGCCAGCGCCTCCGCCGGACTCACGCCGGGGAAGAACTTCAGCGCCCCGAACCAGAAAAACACGATACCCATCGCCACTCGCAGCAGCGTCACGCCGTGTCCCGCCATCCAGCGGGTGATCGCTGCATCCATGTGGTCGAGCCGCGTGGCGACCTTCGCGACCGCCTGGGCCCTGCGCTCGACTCTCCGCCTCTCCCTGGCTCGTCCTTCCTCTTTCCTCATTTCTCTCCCTCTCAGTCCTCAGTCCTCGTCTCTCCCCAACGCCCCCGGCGCCCTCACCCTTCCCACCGCCCCCGCCAGCGCGACAAGAGCGAACAAATACGGCAGCATCAGGAAGAGCTGGTACGGCACATCGAATCCGGCCGCCTGCAGCACGAATTGCAGCGCCGAAGCGGCGCCGAAGACGAGCGCCGCGATGCCGGCCCCGATCGGGTGCCAGCGCCCCAGCACGACGATCGCAATCGCGATGAATCCGCGCCCCGCCGTCATCTTCTCGGCGAAGGTCCCGACCTGGGCGAGCACCAGCGTGGCCCCCGCGAGGCCTCCGAGCGCCCCGCCGAAGAGTACCGCCGATGCGCGGATTCCGGTGACCGGCAGCCCGGAAGCCCTGGCGGAGGCAGGGGCCTCACCGCTCGCGCGGATGGCCAACCCCGCTCTGGTGCGGAACAGGATCCACCAGGTCACGGGGAGCGCCGCGTAGGCCAGGTACGTCGTGACCGGCTGCGCGAAGAACGCCGATCCGATGAGCGGCAGGCGGGAGAGGCCCGGAATCGCCACCGGCGGCAGGGTCGTGAGCGAGAGCCCCACACCTGCGGTACCATAGAACCAGCGGTAGAGCGTGCCGGTCACGCCCACGCACGCGAGGGTGATCGCGGTGCCCGCAATGATCTGGTTCGCACCGGCGCCGATCGCAATCGCCGAGAACAGCGCGGCGACGACCAGCCCGGCAAGAACCCCCACGGTAAGCCCCACCCAAGGCCCGCCCAGTGTCGTCCCGATCGCGCCGCCCAGGGCACCCGCCAGCATCGCGCCTTCCAGGCCGAGGTTGACCACGCCGGCGCGCTCCGTCACCGTCTCCCCGGTCGCAGCCAGCGCAAGCGGCGTCGCCATGCGGACGGCCGCCGACGCGAAACCCGCGATCGCCACGCCCAGCTCCGTCACGCCGCCGTCCCGATGGCGGGTTCCGCTTCCGCCTGGCGCAGCATCGCGCGCCGCGCGACGACCTCGCCGAGCAACAACACGAGGATGACGGCCGCCTGGACGATGAGCACCGCGACCGCGGGAATCCCCGCGTCACGCTGCATGGCCCCGGCGCCGGCGTCGAGCGCACCGAAAAGGATGCCGGCGAATACGATCGAGATGGGGTGGCCGCGGGCGATGAGCGCCACGGCGATGGCCGTGAAGCCATAGCCGGGCGAGAGATTCTGGTACAGCGCGTAGGAAACCCCACTCACCTCGAACCCACCCGCCAGGCCCGCCAGCCCGCCCGAGACGAGCAACGCGATCGTCAGCATGCGCCGGACGTTCACGCGGCCACTCACCTGCGCCGCCCGCGGGCCCTCGCCCAGGGCGCGCAGTCTGAGCCCCCACCACGTCTTGCGATAGAGATACCAGACGGCCACGGCCGTCACCGCGGCGACGAGGAATCCCAGATGCAGTCGGGTTCCCGGCACGAGCGGAAGCCGCGCGGATTCCGCGATCAGGGCACTCTGCGGGTAGATGCCGGTTGGCTCCTGGAGCGGCCCCTGAACCATCAGGCTCACCAGCGCCTCGGCGACGAAGTTGAGCAGCAGGGTGCTGATCACCTCAAGCACTCCGAAGCGAAGCTTGAGGACCACGGGCACCACGATCCACGCGGCGCCGGCTGCCAGGGCGGCCCCGGCCACGACAGGGAGGGCTGCCCACGCGGGCCACGTGCTGGCGTGCACCCCGACCCAGGTCGCCGCGATCGCGCCCGCATAGAACTGCCCTTCGGCCCCGATATTGAGCGCGCCACCGCGGTAGGCGAGCGCGAAGCCGAGGCCGATCAGGATCAGGGGAACGGCGCGCAGCAGCGTGGCCGAAGCGAAGGCGTCCCAGGAGCCGAACGCCCCGCGCCAGAGCGCGCCGAGCGCCTCCCACGCATCGTAGCCGGCGAGCCAGAGCCCGGCCGCGAGGAGTGCCAGGCCGACCGTCAGACCGGCCGCCGCCGTCACGGCGGGCCTCAGGTCAACTCTCACGTGGCGCGGCCAATCCGAGCATCAGCTCGCCGATGCGGCGCCGGTCTGCGCCCGCGGGAGACTCCAGGACGACCCCGCCCGCGACGATCAGAATCCGGTCGCCGAGCGTCATCACCTCATCGAGATCGCTGGAGTACACCAGAACGCCGGCACCGGCTGCTGCCGCCTCGCGGAGCCGCTCGTGGACTTCGGCCGTCGCCCGGATATCGAGTCCTCGGGTCGGATTCTCGGCGATGAGCATCCGGGGGCGCCGCTCCAGCGCCCGCGCAATGACGAGCTTCTGCTGGTTGCCACCGCTCAACGCCGCCGCTCTCGTGTCCGGGCCCGGCGCGATCACGCGGTACCGCGCGAGCAGGTCGCCCGTGCGAAGGCGCGCGGCCCTCCAGTCCACCCGCCGGAACCATCGCCCGTGAATCCACGGAGCCGCGCGGCCGACCCCAAGAACCACGTTCTCGGTGAGGGTCAGCGTCGGGATCAGCCCTTCGGTCGTGCGATCTTCGGGAATGAAGGCGATCGGTCGCGTCACTTCGAGGCGGCCGCGGAACGTCGGAAGCAGGCCGGCAACCGCGCGGAGGAGTTCCCGCTGCCCATTCCCCTCGAGCGCCGCCACCGCCACGATCTCGCCGCCCCGGATCTCGAACGTCGCGAACCGCAGTCCGCTGCCTCCCGCCTCCCGCGCCACCTCCAGCGACTCGCACCGCAGGACCGGCGTCCGCCCCGGCGCCGGGGGCGCGCGTTCGGGCGCCGGCGAGGTCTCGCCGCCGAGCATCGCGTGCGCAAGGATCGCGGCGTCCACCTCGCGCGCCGACGCGGAGAGCGTGACCGTCCCTCGTCGAAGCACGGTCACCCGATCGGCGATCGCGAGCGCTTCCTCCAGCTTGTGGGTGATCAGAACGACGCCGCCGCCCCTCCGTGCGAATCCGCGGATGACCTGGAACAGTTCGTCGATTTCTGCCGGGGCGAGCACCGCCGTCGGTTCATCGAGCAGGAGGATACGCGCTTCGCCGGCGAGGGCCTTCACGATCTCGAGCCGCTGCTTGAGCGCCACGGGGAGGGTGTCCGCGATCGCGTCGGGATTGAGCGGAAGGCCGAGACGCTCGGTCAGGTCGAGCACCCTGCGGCGAAGCGCGGCCGGGACGACCGGCCACCCCGCGCCGAGCGCCACGTTCTCCGCGACCGAGAAAGCCGGGACGGCGGTGCTGTGCTGGTGCACCATCCCGATGCCGAGCCGGCGGGCGTCGCGGGCGGAACGCAGGCCCGCCGGAGCCCCGTCGAGCGCGATGGACCCTGCGTCCGGGCGCAGCAGCCCGTAGGCGATGTGCATCAACGTGGTCTTCCCGGCGCCGTTCTCACCGAGGAGCGCGTGGATCTCGCCGGGGGCCACTGAAAAGTCCACACCCCGCAGGGCGTGGACAGCGGCGAAGCGCTTGGAGATGGCGGTGAGGGTGAGGAGCACGGGAGGTCAGGAAGGACTGAGGACTGAGGACTGAGGGCTGAGGAGGGCGAGCGGGAGGAAGGAGATATGAGGAAAGAGAAAAGAGGAAGCCGGAATTTGCGGGTTATGCTTCATACGTTCCGCCCGTCCGTCTGTCCGTCTGTCCGCCTGTCCGCCTGTCCGCCTTCCCCGCCTACATTCCCGTCGGATGCCGATGGAACTCCCAGGGAAGCTGAAAGCGGAGTCCCAGATGCTGCGCGAGCGCCTGCACGCCGACCTGCTCCGTGGCGTAGTGGCCCGCGTAGATCACGTTGAGCCCCCACTCCATCGCGTCAAAGTAGGTGTGGTGGGCGCCTTCGCCGGTGATGAAGGTGTCGAGGCCGGCGTCCCGCGCCTGGCCGATGAACCCGCCGGCGCCGCCGGTGATGATGCCGACCCGGCCCGTTGCCGCCGGTCCGCCCGGAAGCAAGCGGGCCTCCGTCCCAAGCAACGAATCGATCTGACTGACGAGGTCGTGGCGCGGCAGGGCAAGCCGCCCGTGTACCCCGATGGGGGCCCCGCGGTAGTCGCCGAACCATCCCTCGAGCTCGACTCCGAGGCGCTTCGCGAGGACGATGTTATTCCCGACGTCCGGGTGGAGGTCAAGAGGGATGTGCGCCGAGTAGAGTGCGATATTGCGGTCGATCAGGGCCCGGACCCGCCGGAAGCGGCGTCCCGTGAGTGGTGCGTTTCCATCCCAGAAGAGGCCGTGATGCACCAGCAGCAGCGTCCCCGCCTCCCCGCCTCCCCGTTCCCCCGCCCCTTCGATCGCCTCCAGCGACGAATCCACTGCCGCGACGATCCGGTCAATGGTGCCCGCATTCTCGACCTGCAGGCCGTTCACCGCGTTGGGCTCGTCAGCGACCTCGCGAATCCGCAGGAAGTCGTCGAGGTACTCCACCATCTCGCTCAGCCGCACCCCGGCGTCCGTCATGGCGCCCCCGACCCCGCCTCACGGCTGTGCTGCCCATCTGCCCATCCGCCCATCCGCCCATCCGCCCTGCCAATGCTGTCCTCCGCCGCCACCACCTTCTCCTTCAACGCCGGCGGGACGAGCGAGTCGAGCGCCGGATTCGGCACCCAGCGCACCACGCCACTGGCCAGCCCGAAGGACTTCACTTTCAGCTCGAGCGCCCCCGCCTGGGCCTCGCGCGCCACCGTGAGGAAGGCACGAGGCAGGTCGATGACCGCCGATCCAATCACGCGCTCGGGTGCCAATCCCGCCTGATCGGCGTTGGCGCCGAACACGTACACGCCTGGACTCTCCCGTGCGGCCTGGAACACGCCGATTCCGGCCGCATCGGCGTTGTGGTGCAGCATGTCCACGCCCGCCCGGATCAACGCCATCGCCGCCTCCCGGCCCATCGCGGCATCGTCCCAGTTGTTCAGATAGGTGAGCCGGCTCTCGACCTTCGGATTGACGGCCCGCGCGCCCGAGGCCCACGCCTCGTACGCCTCGCGCACGGGCGGGAGTTCGACGCCTCCGACGAATCCAATCCGGTTGGTGTGGGTGAGTCCCCCGGCGATCATGCCGGCGATGTAGCTCGCTTCGCTCAGCCTGAAGACGAGCGGCACGACCCTGCCTGCCGCACGCTCGCCCGAGGTCACGATGAAGACGGGATTGGGATACTGGGCGGAGATTCGTTCCGCAGGGGCCTGGAATTCGAATCCGTGCCCGAATATGAGGCTGTATCCCTGCGCCGCATAGGTCCTGAGGGCCTCCTCCTGCTCCGCGGGCGTTCTGGCCTCAACGTGGCTGACCGGGACCCCGAGTGAATCGCGCACCAGGAGCAGTCCCGCGTACGCACCGGAATTCCAGGCGGCATCGGCGATAGATCCGGGGGTCACGAGCGCGACCCGAAATCCCTCCGGAGCGGGGCGCGGAGCGCACCCGAATGCGGCGAAGGTTGCTACAGTGACGAGACACCTTCGCCACGATGCCGCCACGGTCACTCGCGGGTCTGTGCCGCCCAAGGCTCCTCAATGACCGGCTCCGCCGCCTCGGTGCCCATCCGGACCTCGCCGTTGATCTTGCCGCCCTCGAGGATCGCGATGCGCGGAGTCACGACATCCCCCTTGAGGACCGCGGTGGCCTGGACTTCCACCCGATCTGTCGCGTGGACGGTGCCGTTCACCTCCCCACCGATCACCGCCTCTGCGGTGTGCAGATCACCGCGGATCACGGCGCCGGGCGCGATCAGGACCTGCGAGCCGGCCCGGATTGTCCCTTCGACGGTGCCTTCGACCTTCACGACGCCGGCCGTGGAAAGGTCGCCGACGATCGTGAGGTCCTTCGCTACGATGGACAGGGTCGTGGGATCGTTCCGGCGCCGGACTTCCGGGGCCGCTGCCTCGCGTTGCGAGCCGGAGAAAATTGCCATCAGCGTGACTCCTCGTGGACCATCGTCAGGGGATCGAGCGAACGCCCGCCCTGGCGGATTTCGAAGTGAAGGTGCGGCGCGGTCGAGCGCCCCGAGCTCCCTGAGACGCCGAGTACCCCACCGGGTTCGACGATCTCCCCGCGCCGCACCACGACACGCGAGAGGTGCCCGTACATCGTCTGATATCCTTCCGGGTGTCCGAGCAGCACGAACTCCCCGTACTGCGGGTCGAGCCCCGCTTCCATCACCGTCCCGCCGCCGGCCGCCCGCACGATGCTCCCGATCGGGACGGCCACGTCCAGGCCGGAGTGCTCCTCCTCGGCGGTGCCCGCCAGCACCTGGCCGCGGGTCACGTAGCCGGGCACGTCCAGGGGCCAGTGCGAAGGCACGGACGCCCCTCGCTCGAAGCGGCCCGGCTGGTCGGGAGCGCGCGCCCGCACGATCGGCGCCACGGGCAGTTGATAAGCCAGCGTCACCGGATCGGGGACAATGTCGGCGCCGACCATCTCGCGCAAGCGGCCGTACCGGCGCTCGGCGCTGTCGAGGGCAGCGGCCAGTTCCCGGACCTTGGCGTTCTCCGCCTCCAGGCGCGCCACGTCGCTTCGAAGCCCGGGCACGGCTGCCACTGCCCGGAATAGTGGGGCATAGAACGCCCCCACGACGATGAGCGCCATCACAAGGATGGTCCCGCTCACTACCAGGGTCCGGAAGAGCCAGACCGGCATCCGGAAGGTGCGCGATTCGACGGCCCCGTCCCGGTGCACCATCACCGTGATGCGAGGGCGCGGCGCCGTCATCCCTCGAACGGAGCGCCGAGGATGATCTCGAGCAGCCGGGCGAGATCGTCGTTCGAGTAGTAGCTCACCGTCACGAACCCACGGCCCTTCCGCCGCTGTGTGATTCGGACGTCCGTCCCCAGGTGGCGCCGGAGGGCCTCTTCGACCCGATGCACCTCCGAGCTCACGGGGCCGGCCGGCGGCTGGGGGGATTTCTTGCGCTTCACCGCGGGGCCGCCGTCCCGGACTCTCGCTTCGACCTCCCGCACTGACCATTGCTCCGCCACCGCCTCCCGACCGAGCCGGATGATCACCTTCGTGTCGGACAGGGCGAGCAGCGCCCGGGCGTGACCCACGGAGAGCGCACCGTGATCCACCAGGTCCCGTACCTCGGGGGGAAGCGCGAGCAGGCGGAGCAGGTTCGCCACGGTCGAGCGGTCGCGACCGACCATGCGGGCCACCTCGGCCTGCGGCACGGAGAATTCCTGCTGCAGCCGCTGGTAGCCGAGCGCCTCATCGATGGGCGACAGATTGTCCCGCTGAAGATTCTCGATCAGTGCCAGCGTGAGGAGCGTGCGGTCATCCACGTCCTTGATGACGGCCGGGATGTGGGCCCACCCCAATCGCTGGACGGCGCGCCACCGGCGCTCTCCCGCGATGAGCTCGTAGCCGGCGCCCCGCGGCCGCACCACCACCGGCTGCAGCAGCCCCGAGGCCTCGATCGACGCCACCAGCTCCTTGAGCGGTTCTTCGTCCACTCGATGGCGCGGCTGGAAGGGATTGGGACGGATGGCGGTGACGGGCAGCTCCTTGAGGAGGCCTTCCTTCTCGGCCTGCTCCTTGGAGATCGGACCGAGCAGGGCCTCGAGGCCCCGCCCCAGACGCCGGGCTTCACTCACGCGGACACCTCCCGGATCTCAGTGGGAGACTCGCTGGCGTTCAGGGCCTCGACCCGGCGCAGGAGCTCCTGCGCCACCGAGAGATAGCTCTTCGCGCCCACGGATTGCACGTCGTACATCAGGATCGGCTTGCCGAAGCTCGGCGCCTCCGCCAGCCGCACGTTCCGCGGGATGACCGTCCGGAATACCTTGCCGCCGAAATACTCGCGCGCGTCACTCGCCACCTGCCGCGCCAGATTGATGCGGGTATCGAACATCGTGAGCAGCACGCCGTCGATCGCGAGCGCGGGATTGAAATTCTGTTGCACCAGCCGGATCGTGTTGAGCAGCTGCGAGATGCCCTCGAGGGCGTAGTACTCGCACTGGATCGGAATGATCACCGCGTCGGCGGCCGTGAGCACATTGAGCGTGAGCAGGCCCAGCGAGGGCGGGCAGTCGATGAGGATGAATTCGTAGTCGTTCAGCACCGGATCGAGCGCGCGACGCAGCGCGGTCTCGCGACCCTGGAGGTTCACCAGCTCCAGCTCGGCCCCGACCAGGTCCTGCGTGGCAGGCAGGATGTGGAGGTAGGGCAGCCGCGCGTCCGCGAGAATGACGTCCCGGGCAGGGCGCCGGTCGATCAGCGCATCGTAGAGCGAAAAGCGAATCTCCGCGCGCGGAACGCCGACCCCGCTGGAGGCGTTGCCCTGGGGATCCGCATCCACCAGCAGCGTGCGCTTCTCCGCAATGGCCAGGGAGGCCGCGAGATTGACGGCCGTGGTCGTCTTGCCGACGCCACCCTTCTGGTTGGCAATCGCGATGACCCGGGCCATCGTCGTGGGAGACCTCTGGTTAGAGCGAGTGAACAGGCAAGCGACGCGAAATATAGGGAAGCGCGCGGCGGGAGGCGAATCTGGGAGGCGAGGAAGGTGGGGAGGCGGGGAAGCGGGGAGGGAGAAACTGCAAACCAAGAATGAGGATATCTATTGTATATACACTCTTAAACTATTACGATACAAAGTGATGCAATAATAGTATGTAAGTATTGAGAGAGCGGTGTTTCACGTGAAACACATTTTCCGGCACGCCCTGCACGGTTCGTTGGCTTGCCGTTTCACGTGAAACAGCGGCGATCAACCACTTCCACGCGTTCCCGCCTCCCCGCTTCCCCGCCCGCGCACTACCGCAAACACAAGGTTCTGGAGATCGGCCGGCGAGACTCCGGGGATGCGACCCGCCTGCCCGATGGTCGAGGGACGGATCCGCGCGAGCTTCTCGCGAGATTCGTAGGAGAGGGTCAGGAGACTCACGTAGTCGAGGTCTCCTGGGAGCGTGAACGCCTCCTGCTCCCGCAGCCGCTCCGCCGCCTCGCGCTCCTTGGCCAGATACCCCGAGTACTTGATCTCGATGTCTGCCCAGTCCGCACTCGACGGATCTGCCGCCTCACCCGCCACGTCCAGCAGATGCCGGAGGAGAACACCCGGGCGCCGCGCCAGCTCCGCGATCCGGGTCGAGGCCTGAATCGGCGATTCCGCCGCAGCCTCGAGGATCGGGTTCGCGAGGTCGGGGTCCAGACTCGACGCCCGGGCACTCTCGAGCACCCGATCCTCGCGGTTCAGACGATTTTCAGCGTTGTTCCGCTCTGCGTCGCTCAACAGTTTCAGTCGCTCGGCCAAGGGCAGGAGGCGCCGCAACGCGTTGTCCTGTCGGAGCACCAGCCGGAACTCCGCCCGCGAGGTGAACAGCCGGTACGGCTCATCGACGCCCCGGTGGACCAGATCGTCCACGAGCACTCCGATCATCGCCTGCTCGCGACCCAACACCTCGGGCGGCCGACCCGTCGCGGCGAGCGCGGCGTTCAACCCCGCGATCGCGCCTTGGCCAGCGGCCTCCTCGTAGCCGGTGGTGCCGTTCACCTGGCCGGCGAAGAACAGCCCCTTGAGCGTTTTCGTCTCGAGCCACGGGGTCAGCTGCGTGGGGGGGAAGTAGTCGTATTCGATCGCGTAGCCCGGGCGGGTCATCCGCACCGACTCCAGGCCGGGAACGGTCCTGAGTAGCTCGAGCTGGACCTCGGGCGGGAGGGAGGTCGAGAGGCCGTTGACGTAGAGCTCGGTCGTATCGAGCCCTTCGGGCTCCAGAAATACCTGGTGCCGTTCCGCGTCCGGGAACTTCACGATCTTGTCCTCCACCGACGGACAGTACCGTGGCCCCCGGCCGCTGATCGCACCGCCATAAAGTGCCGACTGCTTGAGGTGCCGCTGGATGACTTCCTTCGCCGGTGTCCCAATCCAGGTGAGATAGCACGGCAGTTGGGGCGGATGGTCCGCTCGTTCGTGCCAGGAAAACCAGAAGGGCTCCGGATCCCCATCCTGCCGCGGGAGACTCGTCAAGTCCACCGACCGTCCGTCAATGCGAGGTGGCGTTCCTGTCTTGAAGCGTTCTATCGTAATTCCATATTCCGCAAGTACTTGTGAGATCTCATTAGCGGGCGCCTCGCCCGCTCGGCCCGCCGGAACGCCGGTCTCGAGGCCGAGGTGAATCTTCCCGCGCAGAAACGTGCCGGCGGTCAACACGACCGTGCGCGCGTGAAGGGTCACGCCGTCGCGCGTCGTGACACCGGTGACACGACCGCCCTCCTCCACCAGCCCCGTGACGGTGCCCTGCGCGAATTCGAGATTGGGTTGACGCTCGAGAAGACTGCGAACCGCGCGACGATACAGCCCGCGGTCACACTGCGCGCGAGGGGACCACACCGCGGCGCCCTTCGATCGATTGAGCATGCGGAACTGGACCCGCGCCAGGTCGGTGGCGCGTCCCATGATGCCCCCGAGTGCATCGACCTCGCGCACGACGGTGCCCTTGGCGATCCCACCGATCGCGGGGTTGCACGACATCTGGCCGATGGTTTCGAGATTCTGCGTGAGGAGAAGCACCCGCGCACCCGCGCGCGCCGCGAGTGTCGCGGCCTCCGCGCCGGCGTGGCCGCCGCCGATGACGAGGACGTCCCAGGAGAGGGGCACTACTGCACCGTGTCGATCGCTTCCGCCTCCCCCGTCGCGATGATCGCCTGCCCGGCGGCGTCCACCCCGACGGCAGTGCGTGTGGCCCCGTGCTTCTCGGCGAAGACGAGGGACGACGAGCCATCGGCATTGAGGCCGAGCACCACGCGGGTGACACCCGCGCCGTCCGCGAACACCGCGCTCACGTTGTCGTCGGGGAGGAGTCCGAGCACGAGCCGCGGGTTCCCCGCGAGATCCGAGAGCGTGACGCCGGCGGAGCCGTCCGACAGCAGACTGAGCTTGACGCTCGCCTTGTTGGCGCTGTCCTGGAGCACGAGCCGGATGGCGCCGTCCCCCTCGGCTCCCCACACGCCGCGCACCTGGCCGTTCTGATCCCGCAGCAGGAATTCCCGGGACTCCACGACCGATGCCACCATGCCGGGCATCCCGTGCCGGCCCGCGAGATAGATCACCGCGGCGGTGAGGCCGAGCAATCCGGCCAGACCGACGAAGATGTAATTCACCATCCGCCGCAGGTGAGCCACCTGTCGTTCGGCCGCCTCGAGCCGCCGAACGAGGTACGGATCGTGGGCAGGATGGGGGGCTTCGCCGTGCGCCGAACCGGCATCCGACATGGTCAGCTCCAGTTGGGGTTACTCAGACGACCGCCCTATAGGCCGACCATAAGGCGAGAGAGAGTCGGAAGGGAGGGTCGGAAGCGAATCATGGTGGGTGCGCTCTCGACACTCCCCCCGCGAGCCCACCACATCTGCTGTTCTCCGACTTTCCGGCTGTTTCCCGGCCCTCCCTGGTTACTCGACCGCCGTCGGGAAATCGAGGAAGTAGGACCGGCAGGAGCGATGGACCAGATCCTTGCTCAGCGTCGGCGGCACCTCGAGGTACCGTGCGATATCGAGCAGGTGGTCCACCAGGTCGCGCGGATGGCAGCCGCGCGGCGCGATTCGGAACGGCCCATAGAATTCCTTGTAGACCTGCTCCACCGCTGCCGAATCGTACGGAATGCCCTTGGCCTCGCAACACCGCCAGAAGATCCGCTCGAACATCTCGCGGCTCGGACTCTCGACCCGGATCTTGTAGTGGATCCGGCGGAGGAACGCCTCTTCCACGAGCTGCTTCGGATCGAGGTTCGTCGCGAAAATCAGCAGGCAGTCGAATGGAATCGGGAACTTGTTCCCGGTGTGCAGCGTGAGGAAGTCCACCCGCTTCTCGAGCGGGACGATCCACCGATTGAGCAGGTCCCGCGGCGGCACGCGCTGGCGGCCGAAGTCGTCCACGATCAGCACGCCGCCGTTCGCTTTCACCTGGAACGGGGCCTGGTACATCTTCGTGTGGGTGTCGTACTGAAGGTCCAGCTGGTCGAGCGTCAGCTCGCCGCCCGTGAGCACGACCGGCCGCGCCACGCGCACGTACCGCCGATCGTGGTCCTGGGACTCCGGCAGCCAGATGTGGTGGGCGACCTCGTGCTCGGGCGGCTCGTCCAGTGGCTTCCGGTGGTAGAGCGGATCGTACACCACGACGATCTGGCCGTCGACCTCGATCGCGTAAGGCAAATAGAGCGTCCCGCCCAGCATCCGGGCGATCGTCTCCGCGATCGCCGTTTTGCCGTTCCCGGCCTCGCCGTGCAGGAAGAGCGATTTGGCCGAGTTGATCGCGGGACCGACCTGGTCGAGCGTGTCCTTCTCCAGCACCAGCCAGTCGAAGCCCTCGTAGACCACCTGCCGCGTGACCTGCGCCTGGTTGATGGACTGGGCCTCCACCCAGTGGCGGTACTGCGCCAGCGGCACTGGGGCAGGGCCCACGTACATGTTGGACGACAACGCCTCGCGCGCGCGGTCCCGCCCCTCCTGCGTCAGGTCGAAGACATATCCCGTCCGCGACGGCCCGTGGGTGCCGCGCACCTCGACCATCCTGCGCTGCTGCAGCGTGAGGAGCTGGTCGTCCACGAAGGGGAAGGGCAGGCTGGTCCGATCGGTGAGCGTCTGGCCGGTCAGCGCCCCCTGGACGTAGAGCATCTTGAGCAGGAGGTCGGTGATGAACTCCTGCGAGAGCCCGGTATCCTCGAGCGTCCGGGGCTGCCGGGGAATCCGGCGGCGCTCGGTGCCCTCGGCGGGAATCACCGCATCGGTCGGGACAAAGCCGTGAGTCATCGATCGCGCTCCTTACATCGGGCTCGCGGCCGCATCCCACTGCAGGCGGTCGCCGACTGCCGTTCCGGTCGAGGCGAGCGTTCCCGCCGGCAGCTCGAGGACGCTCCACGCGCCGCGATGAATCGTGGTCCGCTCACCCGGCTCGATCCGGTGGTAGAGGGCCACCACCACGCCGGTCCGGTCCAGAAACGCCAAGTCCAGCGGGAACCGCATCCCGTACATGTGGACGCCTTTGCAGGGCAGGAGCAGCAACCCCTCCCCCGGATCGAGCGCCGGGCGGCCGACCAGCCCGCGGAAGCGGGACCACCAGCGGTCGGCCAGCTCGACCTTCTCGCCGAACGACACATCGCGGTCGACGTTTCGGACCAGGACGGTTCGCATTAGAAGGTCTTCGAGAGGGTCTCGTAGACCTGGATGACCGCCGGCCCCAGAATGACCACGAACATCGCCGGGAAGATGAAGAACACCAGCGGGAAGAGCATCTTGATCGCGGTCTTGGCGCTGGCCTCCTCCGCCCGCTGCCGCCGCTTGGTGCGGAGCACGTCGGCGTGAGTCCGGAGCGCCTGGGCGATGCTGGTCCCGAATCGGTCGGTCTGAATCAGCATCGCGACGAACGAGCGGATGTCCTCGACGCCGGTGCGCTCTCCAAAATTCCGGAGGGCATCCTCCCGCGGCGTGCCGGCGCGGATCTCGAGGTTGGTGAGCGCGATCTGCTCGCCGAGGACGGGGCTCACGTTGGTGATTTCCTCCGAGACCCGGACCAGCGCCTGATTGAGCGCGAGGCCGGCCTCCACACAGACGACCAGCAGGTCGAGCGCGTCCGGGAGTGCCTTCACCATCTCCTTCTGCCGCTTCTTGACCCGGCCCCCGACCACGAAGACTGGAGCCGTCCAGCCGAACAGGAACCCCCAGACGGCCCCGAACAGCGCGCCGAGCGGCGGGAGTCCAAGCAGCGGGATGAACGTGAGGATCGTGCCGGCGAGGATCGCGCCGAGGAGTACGCGAGTGCCCAGATAGATCGGCACCGCCGTGGGGTTGGTGTAGCCGGCGTGAATGAGGAACTGGCGAACCTCGGGGAGGTCCGACCGCCCGCCTTCGACGCGGGCGCCGAGATTCTCGAGCAGCTCCTGCAGCCGGCGGGCCCGGTCCTCGCGGCGCCGCTTGGCCAGCACCTCGAGGTGACCCTCCTCCATCTCCTCGAGACGGCGGATCGGCTGCGATTCGGCCGGCACGAGCTGCACCACGAGCATGATGCTGCCCGTGACGGCCAGTCCGACCAGGACCGCGATGAGGTAGAGCATCGTGGCGGCCTAGATCTCGATGTCCACGATCTTCCGGATCCAGAGGTAGCCCAGGATCTGGAGGACGACCGCGGTGACGGCGAGCAGTTTGCCGACGGGATGCCTGAACAGGATCATCACGTACGGGCGATTGATGAGGAAGATCGCGAAGCCGACCGCGATCGGCAGCACGGCGAGGATGTAGCCGGAGAGCCGCCCCTGGGCCGTGATGACCCGGAGCTGGCGGCGGATCTTGAACCGCTCGCGGATGACCGACGACAGGTTGTCGAGCACCTCGGCCAGGTTGCCGCCGACCTCGCGCTGGATGAGGATGGCCGTGATGAGGATGCGGACGTCCACGATCGGCACCCGGTCGGCGATGCCGTACATCGAGTCCTCGAACGGCAGGCCGAAGCGCTGCTCCTCGAACAGTTGCCGGAATTCGCCCTTGATCGGATCACGCGATTCGTCGGACACCATCTTGAGACCGGCGGAGAGCGGGTGCCCGGCGCGGATCGCGCGGCCGATGAGGTCAATTGCTTCCGGGAGCTGCTCCTCGAACAGCCGGAGCCGCTTCTCGGATCGGCGCTTGACCGTGAGGTAAGGCAGGGCGGCGCCGAAGACGGCGGCCAGGATGCCGGCCGCCCAGAACCGACTCGCGAGGAAGGTCGCAAAGCCGAAGCCCACCCCGAGGCCGATTGTGAGCAGGAAGAACGTCGTGAGGCTCCAGGTGGTGCCGCCCTGGCGCATCAGTTTCTGGACGTCGCGTAGCTGGGGGAACTGGGCGAGGATCGGTTCCAGCGCCCCGCCGCGCCGGGCCTGCTCCCGGAGCAGGGCGTCGGGCCCCTGCGGGCCGAAGCTCTCCCGGGCAAACTCCTCGAGCTGCCGCACCACCTTGCCGGCCCGGCTCCGCTCCCGGAACCACTCGCCGACGAGCACGAAGGAGATCGTTCCCAGCGAAACGGCCAGGAAGACGAAGATCGCGGTGACCAGGGTCTGGCTCATCGGCGGTCAGCGCTCGAAGAGGGGCTTCCCCTCGCCGCCCAGGTTCTCGAACAGCAGCGAGTGGAGTTGGATGCCGTAGGCCTGCAGGCGTTCGGCGAACCTCGGCCGGATGCCGGTGGCCTTGAACCGGCCCTTGACCCGCCCGCCCTCGCCGATGCCCTGCCGCTCGAAGATGAAGATGTCCTGCATGGTGATGACATCGCCTTCCATGCCGACGATCTCGGAAATCTGTATCAGCTTCCGGGCGCCGTCGGAGAGGCGGCTCACCTGGATCACGACGTTGATGGCGCTCGCGATCTGCTGCCGCATCGCCTTGTCGGGCAGGTTCAGGTTGGCCATCGCGAGCATCGTCTCGAGCCGCGACAGCGAGTCGCGCGGGCTGTTGGAGTGGATCGTGGTGAGCGATCCGTCGTGGCCGGTGTTCATCGCCTGCAGCATGTCCACCGCCTCGGAGCCGCGCACCTCGCCGACCACGATGCGGTCCGGCCGCATGCGGAGGGCGTTGATGAGCAGCATCCGCTGCGCCACGCCGCCCTGGCCTTCGATGTTGGGCGGGCGGGTCTCGAGCCGCACGACGTGGGGCTGCCGCAGCTGGAGCTCCGCCGAGTCCTCGATCGTCACGATGCGCTCGTCGGACGGGATGAACGACGACATGATGTTGAGCAGCGTCGTCTTGCCCGCGCCGGTTCCGCCCGAGATCAGCACGTTGAGCCGGGCGCGGACGATGCCGCTCAGCAGTTCGAGCATCGCCTCGGTCAGGCTCTCGGTGCGGAGCAGGTCCTGACCCGACAGCGCGTCGCGCTTGAACTTGCGGATCGAGAGATGCGGGCCGTCGAGCGCCAGCGGCTTGATGATGGCGTTGACGCGCGAGCCGTCCGGCAGGCGGGCGTCCACCATCGGCGAGGAGTCGTCGATCCGGCGGCCGACGGCCGAGACGATGCGGTCGATGACCTGGAGCAGGTGGCGGTCGTCCTGGAACTGCACGTCGGTCGGCTCGAGCTTGCCGTGCCGCTCGATGAAGACCTGGGTCGCGGTGTTGACCAGGATGTCGGACACCTCCGGGTCCTTCATCAGCGGCTCGAGCGGGCCCAGGCCGAAGATCTCGTCCAGCACCTGGCGGACCAGCTCCTCGCGCTCCTCGAAGTTGAGCGGGACCTTCTCGCTGGTGAGCAGGTCGTGCACGACGCGGCGGATGGCGTCGGACACCTGCTCCCGCTCCAGCTTGTCGAGATTCGCCAGGTTCAGCCGCTCGAGCAGGCGCCGGTGGATCCGGCCCTTGAGCAGCGCGCGCTCGTGCGTCCCGTCGGTCGGCGCCCTGACTGCGCCCCCGGGCAGGCCGGAGGGGGTCGGCGGCTCGACCTTGGGACGGCTGGGCGGGGGAACGGCGGGCGTTTCCCACGGGAGCGGCGCCCGGCCCTGAGGATCAGCCACGGCGTTCCTCCCGGCCGGTCGGACCGGCCTTGCCTTCCTTCGGCGTGCGGAAGGCGGACGTAATACGATGGATCAGGCTGCTGGACATCTCGTCCTTCTGTGCGCGGCCGATGATGAGCTGCACCAGGCGCTTGACGTCCCGGCTGAACACGGATTTCCCGTTCAGGATGACGGGGCGGCCGCTGTTGATGGAGCGGATGACCGCCTCGTAGTCATTGCCCAGGGTGCAGAAGACCGGCAGCCCGAGCGTCCGCTCGACGTCCGAGAGCGGAATTTCCTGATCTTCCTGGTAGCGGTTGACGATCAGGCGGACCTGCTCCGTCGGATGCGGCATGACCCGCCGGATGAGCGGCAGGGCGCGCTGGATGTTCCGCAGATTGGGCAGGTCCACCGTGGCCACGAGGAATACCTGGTCCGCCTGCTCGAACGCGGCCAGCGAGGTCGGCGCGAACGACTTGGAAGTGTCCACCACGATGTATTCGTACTGCCCCTTCAGGTAGCGCAGGATCTTCCGGATCTGCTCCTCGGATACCGTCGCCGCCCGGTCTGGGTGGTACGGTGCGGAGAGCAGGTGGACGCCGGATTCGTGGCGCTCGATGTACGAGGCCAGGAGCCCGCTGTCCATCCGGTGAAAGTTCTGCACCAGGTCCACGAAGTTGAACTTCGGCTGCACGCCGAGCAGCAGGGAGATCTCCCCCAGCTCGGCGTCGAGGTCCACCAGCAGGACCCGCCGGTGGGTCACCCGCTGCATCTCGATCGCCAGGTTGACGGCCAGGGTGGTGGAGCCCGACCCGCCCTTGGGGCTGAAGAAGGCCAGCACCTTCCCGTCCTCGTGGCCCTGGGTCGCCGCCACGAGCGGCGCGAGCCGGGGCCGGACCCGATCCGAGGCCTCCGCCAGCGCGGCCTCGTCCACCGGCTTGGGGAGATACTCCAGAACCCCCGCCCGCATCGCGGCCAGCAGCAGCTCGGCCGACGCCGGAGGCCCGAAGGCCACGACCGGGATCGGCGACATCTGGTCGGAGCCGCGGGCCAGGTGCCGGATCAGCTGGAGGCCCAGGTCCGCGTCGTGCTCGAGGTCCACGAACGCGAACGTCGGCGCCGCCTGCCGGACCTCCGCCAGGTGGGTCATGTTGAAGACCCCGATCTCCACGTTCACGTCGAGCACGAGCGAGACGCCGTGCTCGGGATCGCGGCAGAAGGCCTGCACCGTCTGGCGCAGGCCTTCGTCCGTGGAAATCAGTGCGGCGCGGACTCCGGGGCCGGTGGACACGACGATATGCTCTCCCTTACTCCACGAGCCGCAGGATCTTGATGAGCGTGCCTTCGTCGGGGCCCTTCGTCTCCGGTTCCGGACACGAAGCCGAGGAAGCGGACCTTGACCGGCTCCTTGCTGCCCTCGCTCGGGGGAATCGTCTCGAGGAAGAACTTGGCCAGGTTGTTGAGCGGCACCTCGTCGTAGCCCGGCGCCAGGAAATCCGGGCTGATCAGGCCGGCGATGAACACCCGCGGGTTGGCGTCGCCGTTCATGGTGAAGTCGTCACTGACGACGCTGCCGGTCTGGTAGTGGTTCCCCGAGGCGTCGTACACCGTGTTCTCGACGAACTGCGCGGTCGGGTCCTGTGCCATCCACCCCTCGAGCCCCTGCTGCACCGCGCCGCGCGCCTCGCCGGGCTGCTCGTTCGCGATCGACTGCGCCGACCGAAATCGGCGTGGTCGTGCACCCGGTCATGGCGTCCCGTACGCAATCGGCGCCCGGGCAGTCGATCCGCCAGAGGTACCAGTTGGACGGCGTCGGCGAGTACTGCGGGAACGACGGATAGAGCATCACCGGCCGGGCGTAGTCGTCCTTGTACAGCGACGGAGAGCTATAGGCGGCCTGGCCGTCCCGGAAGGTGGAGCCGAGTCCGGTCGCATCCGGCTCGTCGTAGCGGGCGTAGCGGTCCCCCGCCGCCGGATCGTAGGACCAGCACTCCCACGTCGTGCCGCAGGACGAGGGCTTGTTCGGCATGGTCTTCCGGGAAGTCCCAGATCTGGTTCGGGTGCAGGGCGTCCTCCCCGGTGTTCTCCTCCCAGAAGTCCGGGATGAGGAACGGCTTCACGCACTTCGCGGTCCCGTTCGTCGGTGGCCTCCGCGGCGGCCTTGGCGCCGATCGGCACGGCCTCGATGCCGAAGATCCGCGCGAACCAGGTCGGCACCGAGTCGCGCTTGACCCAGACCCGCACCTTCTCGCTGTCCGGGATCACCTGAACCGTGACCTCGCCCGAGACAACCAGGCCGCCGGTCATGTAATTGGCCTCGGCCAGCTGGTGGGCGCGGACATAGGCGCTGTCCACCTTGTCCGCGTCCTGAATCGCCAGCTCCATGAACACGCTCGCGCCGGCCAGGGCCGCGGCATCCGCCGCGCGCTGCGCCTCGACGTGCGTCTTGTAGAGCATCCCGAGGTCGATCGCCAGCGCCAGCATCGACAGCAATCCCGACAGCGCGATCGCCACGATCACCAGGGCCGCACCCCGCCGGTTCCGCACCAACGAACGCTTCTGCTGCATACCGCACTCCTTGCCGGGGAGGGGGTCCCTGGCGGTTGACCTGCGCCCTCGTCTACGGCCGCGGCGGCGCCTGCTGCGGGGGCGTGGTGGGCCCCTTTGGCGCCGTCGGGCTCTTCTCCAGCTCTTCCTTCATCCAGCCGGGGATGCTCTTCCAGGTGTTGACTTCGCCGGTCGGGACAGGCGGGGCCGTGTTGGTGGCCCGCACGAGCACCGGCGTCACGAGGACGAGCAGCTCCGTGTTGTTCGCCCGCGTGCTGCGCGACTTGAAGAACTCGCCCAGAATTGGAATATCGCCCAGAATCGGAATCTTGGTGACGTTCTCGATGGTCCGGTTGTCCATCAGCCCCGCGAGCGCAAGGTACTGGCCCTCGCCCAGCTCGACCTCCGTCGAGGCCTTGCGCGTCAGGACGGTCGGGATCTCGAACCCGTTGATCACGAGGCCGTTGGCGAAGTCGAGCGAGGAGACTTCCGGCGCCACGATCAGCCGGATGGCGCCGCTCCGCGTGATGTACGGCGTGAACTTGAGCTTGACGCCGAACTCCTTGAACACGATCGAGACCGCATTGTTTCCCGAGGCGCCCTGGAGGGAAGGATACGGGAACTCCCCGCCCGCCAGGAAGCTGGCTTCCTTGCCCGGCAGGGTCAGCAGGTTCGGCTCGGCCAGGAGCTTGAAATTCCCCTTGGTGATCGAGGCCCGCATGATCCCCTCGATACTGGCGTTGGGGCTCGACAGGAAGAAGCGCACCAGCCCGTCCGAGATGGTGTTGCCTTCCCAGTCCCAGTTGTCCCGAGGGGAAAGATCGAGCTTGTCGGTATTGACCGCATTAAACGCGAATGCAAAGTCCTTGAGCGCGCTCCGGTTCACCTCGGCGAACCGCACCCGGAGCATCACCTGCACCGCCGGCGGGGCCACCAGGTTGTCGATCACCGTTGCGCCGGTTCCCTTCGCCACTTCCACGGCCCGCGCCACCGAGTTGGGGTCGTTCACGCTGCCCGAGAGCGTCACCGAGTTGCCGCTGGCCTGGACCAGGATGTTCTCGCCCGGGAGCAGACTCTGGATATAGCGCTGCAGCCCGGCGGCGTCCACCGTGACTTCCACCGTATAGAGCCGGGGCGCGCCGGCCTGGTCCCACAGGATGAGGCTCGTGGTGCCGACGCCCTTCCCGTTCACCAGCAGCTCGGTCGGGCTCACCACGATCGGCTCCGCGATGGCCGGGTCACCCACGGTGTAGCGCTGGAAGTTGACGGGGTTCACCAGCAGCAGCGACGCCCCCTTGGCCATCGAGAGCACCCGGGTGGGCTCCCGCACCACCACCTGCGCGGCGGCGGGGCGCGGCGACACGAGCGCGAGGGCGGCCACGGCGGCCGCCAGCGTCAGCGGGCGAAGCAGTCGTCCAGTCGTCACGGGGTTCCTCGATCCGGGATAGTAGATGTAGATGAGGGTGCCGAGAATCGCGACAGCGTCTTCTCACCGCCGCGGAAGCCTTCGACGATGGTCTGCTGGTTCCGGGCCGGGCGGACCACGACCCGCCGGCCGCCGATGACCCGCGCCCTGGCGCCGGCCATCAGAGACGTAGCCGGCGTGCCAGTGGTTGTGACCGTCGCCGTATCCAGGGTGTTCCGGAGCGCCATCTGGATCTTGCCTTCCTTGGACGCCAGCACCAGCGTCTCGGCCTGCTCGGGCGTCACCAGCACCGTGATCACCGGCACCGGCATCGGCTTCCCTTCCGCATCCCGTGCGATCGTCTGCCCCGCCGCGATCGTCGGCACGTTCTGCATCAGGATCTTGGTGGTCTGCTCGTTGGTGGGAGTCCCCTTGGACATGGTGAGCAGGACGTCCACCCGGGTACCGGGAATGACGAACCCCGCCACGCCGACGACCTCGTCCACCCGCACGGCCAGCGCCCGCATCCCCTCGGTGATCAGCGTCGGGAGCCCGCCGCCGACACCCTTGGGCGCCAGCTTGGATTCGAGGAACGGCTCGTTGGTGCGGATCGTCGTGATGAGGCCGCGGCCCACCACGTCCTCCCGCTTGCCGAGGAAGCCGGGCGGGAGCGCGTCTCCGGGCCAGGGCACCAGCCGGACGTCCCGGTCGGTGACGACCGCGCCGACGGGGAGATCCTTCGCCGCCACGACCGCCTGGGCCGCGCTGGGGCCGCGGATGAGCGGGGTCCGCTGCTGCCGCAGGTAGCTCATCGCGAGCCACGCCGCGACGCCGCCGGTGGCGAGCGCGAATGCCAGGAGGAGCCAGGGACGGGTGCGGCTGGCCATGGGGGGAGGCCTCTTATTCGTTGCGCATCCGGGCTTCCGTGGCCATCGTAATCACGCCGTCATTGCCGGCGAGGAGGCCGATCAGAACCCGGAGGAAGGTGAACCGGAACGGATACTCTATCCGCACGGAGGTGATGTTGTTGGTGCCGGTGTGGAATCCGTCCGGCATCGTGACCGTCGCGTTGGCGGGGTCGAATCCCGAGGCGGCGATCCGATTCGAGATGGCGACGTTCACCGAGTCCATGGTGATGGTACCGTCGTAAGAGGACGGCCTTGCGCGCGCCCTCGCGGGCCGCGTCGGTGATGGTCTGGTGAAGATTCCAGGCCCGGCCGAACTCGAACACCGAGATGACGAGGATCAGGAGGAGTGGCATCACCAGCGCGAACTCGACCAGCGCCTGGCCCCGCGAACTCTTCCGGAAGCGCCTTGCAATCGTCATATGACGGGCACTCCCCAAAACCACCAGATGAGTGACCCGGCCGCGATCGCGAGCCCATAGGGCACCGAGATCGCCCCGGGCGAGCGCTCCGTGCGGAGCGACCCGGCGCGGCCGAAGGTCAGCAGGTACTTGAGGGTCCGGCCGGTGTTCACGAGCACCGGGAGCACCACGCCCTGCCGGACCGCCCAGAGAATACCCAGCCCACCACCCGCCACCGCGATGGCGAGCAGGGCACCGAGTATCCGGTCGGGACCCCCGAAGAAGGCCCCGACGGCCATCAGAAGTTTGCCGTCTCCTCCGCCGAAGACGCCGAGCGCGAAGAGACCGTATCCGACTCCGAGCCCGATCGCGGCGCCGAGGAGGCCGGCCGCGATCGCGTCCGCGCCCTGAAGCGCGCGGAGCAGCAGCGCCACGCCCAGTCCGGCGAAGACCAGCCGGTTCGGGATCCTGCGAGTTCTGAAGTCCAGCACCGCCGCGGCGAGCACGAGGGCCACGAGGGCGGCGGTCAGCGCGAGGTCGAGAGGCGGCATGGGGTTACTGTGTCGCGGCGCGACCCCGCCGGAAGGACGGGGCGGGGAATCCCCCGCCCACCGTCCGTTCCTTGGGGCGAGGCTCCCTTACGGGGTCACCGGAACGTAGCCGCTGCCCGGGGCCGCATTGAGCTCCGTCGAGGCCCGATCGAACACGCCGCCGATCTGGTTGCGGAAGACGATCAGCACGCCGATGAGCGCCACCGCGACCAGCGCGATGATAAGCGCGTACTCCGTGAGTCCCTGACCGGACTCGTCCTTCCAGAACGCCTTCATACCGTCCTCCGCCTTGCGGCAAAGTGAAAGTGGGACAAACTCCGCGGTGCCGCCCGGGGCGGCGTCGCGTCCTGCAGAATCGGAACCGCCCCGCGCTCAGGTGTCCAGGCCGGCCTGCCCGGTGTACTCAGAGTGAGGGGCGGTGAGGTGACTCGGGCAAGACCTATGCCCCCTCTTGCACTCCGGAGTGTTCAGAAACTTGACAACGCACTGTCAAGAAATGATTTAGACAAATATAGGGCCCAGCACCACACGATTCAACGTGTTCCGCACAGGACAACCGCACGATATTGCCAAGAGTTCGGCCACACCGTGCTCGGTCGCTCCTTTGGTCCATGATGCGGTGGTGCAACATCCACTCATCACCTGTAGCGTGCCACCTACAGGGTGACTGATCAATTTCTTGACAGTTCGCGAGAATTCGTCGCGATTCCCCGAGCGTTGTCGCTTGGGCCCTAACTCTCGGTCGGGGCTGGGGCGGACGTCGGGCGCACTGTTTGCTCGAAGCCGATTCCACCTCGGTGCAAAGGAATCAGACGACCATGAGTCGAGCGGCCGCACCCCGAACTCCGTCCCTGCCCGCGTTGGTGTTCCTGCTCTGGAGCATTCTGGTGACGCTTGTCACCGGAGCCAGGCTACTCAACGCGGACGGCGACACCGCCCGGCACCTTCGCCACGGTGAGACGATCCTCGCGACCGGTGCGGTGATTCGCCAGGATCCGTTCTCGTTCACGAGACCCGGGGCGCCCTTCGTCGGTTTCGAGTATGGCAGCCAGGTGCTGCTGGCGGGAGCACATCGGCTCGGCGGGCTGTCGGGAGTGGTGGTGCTCTCGGCACTGCTCATCGCGCTCACCTATGCGCTCCTGGCTCGCTACCTCCTGCGCCGGGGCGTCGAAGCCGGATTCACCTATCTCGTCGTGACGCTGAGCGCGGTCCTCGGCTCGATGCACTGGGCCGCGCGCCCGCACCTCGTCACCCAGCTCTTCGTCGTCGTGCTCCTCGACCTGCTCGACCGGGACGAGGGCCCTCCGGCCTGGTGGTACGGCGCTGCTCTTCGTCGTCTGGGCCAACCTGCACGGCGGGTTTCTCTTCGGCCTGATCCTGGTGGCGATCTTCGCCGGCGGCCACCTGGCGGCCGGCCTCCTCGGCGCCGCGGATCGTGGCAACGTCCACCGCCCGCGCCCGCACGCTCGGGTCTGGCCCTGCTGCTCGGCATCGGCGCGAGCTTCCTCACCCCGTACGGGGCGGCGCTGCCACGCCACGTGCTCGGCTTCTTCGGGCAGGAGCTCATTCAGCGGGTGACGAGCGAATTCCAGCCGCCGGGGTTTCGCGATCTCGGCACGCGGCTCTTCCTGCTGACCCTGCTTGCGGGAATTGCGGGGCTGGCCTGGACGCGGGAGCGAATCGCACCGCCACGCCTGGCAGTGATCCTCGCCGTGACGGCGTTCGCCCTGATGGCGCGCCGGAACATCGCCCTCTGGTCGCTCACTGCCCTTCCGCTGCTTGGTATACACTTCGATCCCGCGGTACGCCAGATGCCGGAGCCGCCCAACTTCCGGAAGAGCTTTGCCGGGGCCGCAGGGGGGCGCACCTGGCCCTGGGTGCTCCCGGTCGTGGCGCTCCTGCTGCTGCTGGCGCTCGCTCACGGCCGGCTGAGAACGATTCAGCTCGTGCCGAATGCCTTCAGCGCCAGCGCGTTTCCGGTCGAGGCGATCGCGAGGGCGCGCGGGGCAGGCCTCGACGGCCGGATATACACCCAGTTCACCTGGGGCGGCTACCAGCTCTATGCCTGGCCCGAGCAGAAGGTCTTCATCGACGGCGGGACGGACTTCTACGGCGAGGCCGTACTCACGGACTACCTCGACATCTGGACCCTGCAGCCGGGCTGGCGCGAGAAGCTGGCCGGGTGGGACATCTCGCTGGCGATCCTCCCGATCCGAAGCCCGCTGGCGGCGGAGCTGGCCCGCGAGCCGGGGTGGACCGAGTGGCATCGGGATTCGACGGCCACCGTGCTGATCCGGGGCGCCAAGTGAATACCGAAGCAATCCGGAACAGCTGGCTGCGCCAGATCCTGGCGGCGGTCCGTGAACAGGCCCCGCTCCTGGCCCTGACGGCCGTCGTCATCGTGGGGGGATTCGCGGCCGAGGCGATCACCGGGCTGGCCGGGCAGATGAAAAACCTCTGGTACAAACCGTCCTACCTGCACTTCATCCGCATCCTCGCGATGCCGCTTCCGATCGCGTTCCTGTGGGGGCGGCTCAAGGTGAAGGACTGCGGAGGGAGTGTGGCTGCAGGGCGCACCGGGCTGGAAGGCGGCCTGGCGCCGGTTTCTCGAGGTCTACCTCAACCCCCGCGTAGTCACCGCGGCGGTGCTGGCCGGCCTGATGGTGGCCGCCAACATCAACGTGTTCGGGGCGTGGAAGCTCGCGATCCCGAAGCTGCATCCGTTCGATTGGGACCCGCGCCTGGCGGAGCTCGACCAGGCGCTGCACTTCGGACGGCACCCGTGGGAATGGCTGCGGCCGCTGCTGGAGAATCCCGCAGGCCACGAACATCCTGGACTTCTCGTACTACACGTGGCTGCCGCTGGTGGCGATCGTGTGCGCGTGGCAGGCCTGGAGCCCGCGCCGGGAGCTGCGGCTCCGGTTCTTCCTGACCTTCGTCCTGGTGTGGATTGTTCTCGGTGACATCATGGCGGTGTTCTTCAGCTCCGCCGGCCCGCCCTATTGGGACCACGTGGTCGGGGGCGTCAATCCGTACCGCGGCCTGTTCGATCACCTGTCCGCGGTCGCGGCGCAGATGCCGCTCGGGACGCCGATCGTGCAGAACGCGCTGTGGGCACGCTACACGAGCGCGGTCCAGACTCCCTACACCGGCATCTCGGCGATGCCGAGCATCCACGTGGCGATGCCGGTGCTGTACGCGCTGGTCGGCTGGCGGACGTGGAAGCCGCTCGGCGTGGCCTTCGCCGCGTATGGCGTCCTGATTCTCGTCGGGTCGGTGCACCTCGGCTGGCACTACGCCATTGACGGCTATGCCAGCATCGTCGGCGTGCTCGTGCTGTGGTGGGCGGCTGGGCGTATCGTGAGCTGGTCTAGCCCGGCACCTTTAATCATTCGTACCCGGACCTAGTCGTGGCCATATCGACCCTTCACTCTGCCCACGCGCGGACTCACGCGTCCACGCCCTGGACGCCGAGCGCGGACGCGCGGCCGGGGTTCCTGCGTGAGCATGGGGTTTTCC
>CAWFOY010000012.1:0-150251 GCA_963817575.1 uncultured Gemmatimonadales bacterium | reverse complement strand
TATCGAGAAACTCCAGCACGATGACCCGCATCTCTTCGTAGCTGCGGCCGCTCAGTCGCGCCACCTTGTGTAACCAGTCGTCGTTCGCCAATTCCTCCCGGGCGACGCGCTTCACCACCTCGAGCAGCTTCTCCGTCACCAGGCGCTCGAGCTCCCCGAAGGGCTGCCTCTCGAAGATCGCGCGGATGTGCGCTTCGCTCCTGGGCGCGCACTTGCGCAGGATCAGGGCGCGGACTTCCCGGAAGAGCGGGGCGGGCTCCTCCCCGAACTCGCGCTTCAATTCCTGCTGCCGCTGAGCGGCAGCGACCTTCGCGAGCTCCCCAGCCGGGAGTTTCAGGAACTTGTCCATCTTGTCGTAAATGTCCGTCCGGTTCGGCGCGGGGGGCGCCTTCTTCCGGGTCAGGAGCTGGGAGACGTACGACTCGGTCACCCGGGCCGCCCGGGCGAGCCCCTTCTGCTCCAATCCCAACTCCTCGAGCCGCCGCCGGATCGCCAACGAGACATCCACGAGCCCCTCCTCATCGTCGGGCCGGTGTGATTAACCACAAATGGTACAGTAACAATACTATGAGATGTTATAGTTGACAATATCGGTAAAGCGGGCTACGTTCACTCAGTTGAGCAGCACCCGCAGGTCCTGAGGTTCATGAAGGTCACGAGGGAGTGCTTTATGTACGCACGCAACGTCACGCTGCACCTGAAGGCCAATACGGCCAGTGAGTTTACCCGGATGGTGGAGAAGGATGTCCTGCCCCTCCTCCGGAAGCAGACCGGTTTCAAGGACGAGCTCGCGTTTGTCGCCCCGAACGGCACCGATGCGGTGACGATCAGCATGTGGGATCGCAAAGAGAGCGCGGACGCCTACAGCCGCGATACCTATCCGACCGTGCTGAAGAGCCTGGACAAGGTGATTGAGGGCACGCCGAAGGTGAATACGTACGAGGTGTCCAACTCGACCTTCCACAAGATCGCTTCGCGCATCTAAGGCCGCTCGCGCTCGGTAGGAGCCAGCGGCTGGTTGCAGGGAGAGGGGCGGAGAAATCCGCCCCTCATTCTCCTTGTAGGAACGGGGCGGGCATGACTCTCCTCGGTCGATCCGCTCACGGCTCCATCTGACAGTCATCCGCTTCAGCTGCGAGCCGCTCGACGCTTCGGCCGTGTGCGCCCAGTGTGTCCACTTGTGACAGCCATTGCTGTCCGGGCGCCGCAGGTAGTCCCCCGTCCTACATCCCGGTTCCCGGGAATCCCACCACAACTTGTCGAAAATCCCGATCCCCAGGGGCGGCGCAGTTCGATAGCCTTCGCACCGTCCGGAGGCCGGTGTGTCAGCGGCCGTCGGTTCACCGAGGGGCGTGTCGGCGGTGCGAGGGCACTGTCCGGACCATCCTCACCCAGGGGAGTGAGCAATGCACAGAATGAAATTGATGGGGCTGGCGGTGGCAGCCGTGCTGATGGCCTGCAGCGACGATCAGGCCGTTGCGCCCACTCCGGTGGGGCCGCAGCCGACGGTCTTCACCGCCACCGGCGACATCACCGCGAAGGTCGATGAATTCAGGAACGATCTGGGCCCATCGAACGGTGGGACCGCCGGCGAGCAGCCGGCCGGCCGGCGCGAGATCGCCTGGGATGGCGCCGGCGCCATTCCGTTCAACAACAGGGATGACTTCCCGGCGGACTTCTTCAACACCAACGTGAAGTCCGGCGCGGTGTTCACGACGGCCGGCACCGGGTTCAGGAACGATTCGACTCTGTTCAGTGAGATCAACCCGGCCTACGCGGCACAGTTCGCCGTATTTACCCCCACCGTCATCTTTTCATCGATCGGCAGCAACCAGCTCGACCAGCTGTTCCAGGTTGCCGGTCAGCCGACCCCCGCCGTCTCCCGCGGCTTCGGGATCGTGTTCAGCGACGTGGATCAGGCCGACGCGACAACCATCCAGCTGTTCGCGCAGGACGGCTCCAGCCTGGGCACCTTCAGCGCGCCGACTCGCACCGACGCCGTCGGATTGTCCTTTGTCGGGGTCACCTTCACCGACGCGATCATCGCGCGGGTACGGATTACCCTCGGCACCGGCGCGCTGGGCGCGAACGTCAATGACGTGTCCGCGGGCGGCACGGCGGACCTGGTAGTGTTTGACAATGTGATCTACGGAGAGCCCCGAAACGCGTTTTAGGGTCGAGGCTCCTATCTTTCGTTCTCCCACAAATGGCCTGGACCCATGTCACTGCCGGCCGGCCTCGAGAATGAACGGTTGCTCGAGCTCTTCTTCTCCCAGTCCCTGGACGGGTTCTTCTTCATGATGCTGGACGAACCCGTCGAGTGGGGAGATCACGTCGATAAGAACGCGGCGCTGGATTTTATTTTCGAGCATGAGCGGATGACCAAGCTGAATTCTGCCATTGTCACCCAGTTCAACGCATCATCCGCTGACGAGCTGCTCGGGATGACCCCGGCCAAGTTCTTCGCTCACGATCTTGCCACGGCGAAGACTCGCTGGCGCGAGTTCTTCGACCGGGGCCGGTTGCATACCGAGACCGATGAGCGGCGCCTGGATGGCACACCGATGCGCATCGAAGGGGATTACATGGTGATCTACGATGGCCGGGGACGCATCGCGGGCCACTTCGGCATCCAGCGCGACGTGACCGACAGGCATCTTGCCGGCGAGCAAATCCGGACCTCCAGGCAGCAGCTCCGCGCCCTGACGGCCCGTCTGCAGCGCGTTCGCGAGGAGGAGCGGACCGGCATCGCCCGGGAAATCCACGACGAGCTGGGCCAGGCGCTGACGGGCCTGAAGCTGGACATCGCCTGGATGAAGGACCGGCTGCCCGGAGATCACGAGTTCCGGTCCCAGTGCGCGTCGATCATCCAGCGGATCGACGGCACCATGAGCGCGGTGCGGCGCATTGCCACCGAGCTCCGGCCCAGCGTGCTGGATCAGCTGGGCCTGGCGGCGGCCCTCGAGTGGCTGGGTCAGGAGTTCGGGGCGCGCACCGGAATTAGGGTCACAATGGACCTGTGCCCGGACGAGCGCACGATTCCCGACGACCTGGGCAGCTCGGTATTCCGGATCTTTCAGGAGTCGCTCACCAACGTGGCACGCCACGCCCATGCGAAGCGGGTCACCATTCGCCTGATCCGGACAGCCGACCTCCTCACGCTCGAGGTGTCCGACGACGGCATCGGCATCCCCCCGGAAAGAGTGGAGGGGACGGCTTCGCTCGGACTCGTCGGCATGCGGGAGCGTGCCCTGGCGTGCGGAGGCGAGTTCAGCATTACAGGGCAACCCAACCTCGGCACTGTCGTCTTGTTGAAGGTACCAATCGCGGCCGGAGTCGCGCATTGATCCGGCTCGCCATCGCCGACGATCACCCGATCGTGCGGGAGGGTCTCCGCCGGATCGCCAGCGAGGGCGTGGGGATTTCGGTGACCGGCGAGGCGTCGACCGCGGCGGAACTCTTCCGCCTGCTCGCCCGGGCGGCGGTGGATGTCGTGCTGCTCGACGTGAGCATGCCGGGATCTACCTTCGTGGAGACGCTCAAGGAGCTCAGGGAGAAACACCCGAGCATCAAGGTGCTGGTACTGAGCGTGCATCCCGAGGATCAGTGGGCCATGCGCGCCCTCCGGGCCGGAGCGGCGGGGTACCTGACCAAGGACCACTCGCCGGAACAGCTGGTCGGAGCCATCCGCCGGGTTGCGGGCGGTGGCAAGTACGTGAGCGCGCCGCTTGCCGAAAAACTTGCCGGCCTGATCGACAACGACAGCAAGCGAGCGCCGCACGAACGGCTGAGCGACCGCGAATTCGAGGTGCTTCGCGCTCTGGGCAGCGGGATGGCGGTCAAGGATGTGGCGGAGCAGCTCAACCTGAGTGCCAAGACCATCAGCACGTACCGGGTCCGGCTGCTGGAGAAGATGGGTCTCAAGTCGAGGGCCGATCTGGTTCGGTATGTCGTGGAGCACGAGCTCCTCAAGTGACCGTGAAGCTCCTCGCCATCTCCGGCAGCCTTCGACGAGCCTCCAGCAACACCGAGCTGCTTCGAGCGGTCGCCTTACTTGTCCCGCCCGGCCTTCAGATTACGCAATTCGACGGCCTCGGGGCCCTGCCGCATTACAATCCCGACTTGGATACCGACCCGTTGCCTCCAGCCGTCCGGGACCTGCGGGAACGCATTGGCGCGGCCGATGGGCTGCTCATTTCCAGCCCCGAATACGCCCATGGGGTCCCGGGGGTGCTCAAGAACGCGCTCGACTGGCTCGTCAGCGGCGTCGAGATGCTCGGCAAGCCGATCGGTCTGCTGAACGCTTCACCACGCGCCGTCCACGCGCAGGCCTCGCTAGCAGAAACCCTCCGGACGATGGCTGCCGAGGTGGTGCCCGAGGCTCAGGTGTCGGTTCCGCTGCTTGACCGGAATCTCGATGCCGCCGCCATCGCGGCCGATCCCGAGCTGGCGCTGGTGATACGGGGGGCGCTAACCGCCTTGGTAGAACGGTGTAGAAACCAAATCCCTTCGAGTTCAGTCTTGTAGGTTACGGGTGATGGGACATTTCCCATCTGCTCCACTGCACCCCTGAGGTTGAGATGCACCAGACCGCACGAATTCTGTTTCTGAGCCTCGCTGTGTTGGCCTCGCCGGCCGTGGCCTGTGCCCAATCGGCCGACTCGGCCCGATCGACCGCCAAGGACCCGGTCACCTACGTCCTCACTCCCGATTCCCGGCTCGAGGTCAAGACCGGCAAGTCAGGACTCCTCGGCTTCGCAGGCCACGAGCACATCATCCGCGCCAATCACCCGACCGGCCGCGTCACCTACGACCCGGCCACCCCGGCCAATTCCCGCGTGGAGATTACCGTGCTCACGCGGAACCTCGAAGTGCTCACGCCGCCTGACACCGCCGAGATCCGCAAGGTGACCGAGGCGATGCGCACGGAAGTGCTCTTCATCGACCGCCACCCGGAGATCACGTTTGTTTCGAAGTCGGTAACGGCAATCAAGGGCGGATTCCGGGTGCTTGGGAGCCTCACGATCAGCGGAACAACGCGGGACGTGACCGTCGACCTCGCAACCACGATCGTGCCCGACACCCTGCGGGCCGAAGGAAGCTTTTCCGTGAAGCAGACGGACTTCGGCATCAAGCCGTACCGGGGCGGGCCGGGTGGGACGGTCCGGGTCGCCGACAAGATTGATTTCCGCCTGAACGTGGTCGCGACCTCGAAGTCCTGATCTGGGACCGGTCGGAAACGCAAAGGCGATCAGGGCGGGCTCCGGATCGGTCGTGAGCGCCTGCGGCACCTGCTCATGCACCGCGGACGCGGCATTCATCGACGGCGAGCGGATCGGGCCCGTCGAGCGGCAGCACGACAACGCCGGCCACGACGGCCAGGCCGAATCCGATGGAAGACCGGGTTGAGGTTGGCACGGGGGCCTCCGGAGTGGGGAACGGGTCGAAACACGGGCCCACGGTACCGCCACTCTCTCAACCAAGGCTCAACGAGACCATACCCGAACGTGACGGAGGGCGGCGCGCGGGTTACCTTCGACCGGGCTTCCAATCAGGGCTTGGCGCTGGAGACATCCCTGCCGACGGACTCGCCGCACCTCGCGTTCCTGCTGTTGACCGCCGCCGCGCTCATGCTGCCGCGTCCCGACCGGCGGTTGCGCGCCGCCCTCGGGCTGCCTGCCGCATTGATCGGTGCGGCGAGTCTCCGTCTTGCGGGCGGCTACCCGGCCCCGCGTGTCTTCCTCGCGATTTCGGCGGCACTTCTTCTGATCGGCGTCGTGCCGGTCGCCATCCAGGCCGTCCGGAGTCTGCGCGAGGTCCACGCGCGACGCCTCCCGGCGGCAATCTCGGTCGCCCTCGCCGCCGCCAGCCTGGCCCTGATCGTCCGGCCGGCGTGGGCTGGCGGGCCGGTCCGGACGCTACTGGTGGCTGCGGGCTTGATCCTGCTTGGCGCGGTGCTCCGGGTGGCAGCGGGACTGGTGCGCGCCGGTGACGCGGTTCGGTGGCTGGATGCGCGTCTCACGCCATCGCACGTCATGGTAATCGGCACCGACCTCGTCACCTCCCCCTCCTGGCACTTTCTCTATTACGCGGCAATTCTCGCCGCCATCGCCGCACCGTACTGGACCCTGACCTTCGCAGGCGCCATCGTCGCAGTGATCGCCTTCGATGTCATTGAGCGTCAGCGTGGAGTCGTCCGCCGGTGGCCACGCTCCTGGCTCGTGGTGCCGGCGATCATCGCGACCTGGTGGTTCGTTGCGACCGTGGCCGGGCCGGGCAATCAGACCATCGCGGGGCTGGCCGACGCTCCCTTCAGTCCTCCTGCCGAGCTGATCCTCGCCGGAATCGTGGGATTGGTCGCCCTGGTCCTGCTCAGTCCCTGGCCGCTCCACGGCAACTCTGCACACGGGCTGCTCGGCGTCGTAGGTGCGGCAATCATGCTGAAGGTCGCGCTGCAGGCCGCTCCGCTCGGCATCACCTACTGGCAACCCCTTGCGTTCCTGCTCGCCGTGATTGGCGGTTGGGCCGCGGTCGCCGCTAGGCGAACCGACCTGCTTGTGATCGCGGTCACTTTCGCGGCGCTGTGGGCCGGGGCCGACGCGATGATCGGGGCGGCGCTGCTGGCCCTCCTCGAGCCGGTGGCGGCCCGGTTGCCGGGGCGGGTGGTCGCCGCCGTCGGCGCGATCGCGCTCACCGGCGTAGCGGCGCCGATGCTGCTGGCTGAAGTGGTCTTCACACTGCTGCTTGCGGGGGCGGCCACGGCACTGCTCGCATCCCTCGCGGAGGTGGCCCCGCCACGTTGACCCCCTCGGAGGCGCAAATCATATTTCGCGCACGAAGCCGACCTGAACGTTCGCCAATCTTGAGGAGCCCCCAATGGCGTTCACCGTGCCCCCGCTTCCATACGACTATGCCGCGCTGGAGCCGCACATCGACGAAGCGACGATGCGGATCCATCACGACAAGCATCATGCCGCCTATGTGAACAACCTGAACGCGGCGCTCGAGGGCCACGCCGACCTGCAGGCGAAGACGATCGAGGCGATTCTGTCGAATCTCGAGGCCGTGCCCGACTCCATCCGGATGGCCGTGCGCAACAACGGCGGCGGTCACTACAACCACACGATCTTCTGGGAAATGATGACGCCGGGCGGAGCCCAGAGCCCCGGCGGCGGTCTCGCCAAGGCGATCGACGGCACCTTCGGCAACTTCGCGACCTTCAAGGAGCACTTCACGAAGGCCGGCACCAGCCGGTTTGGCTCCGGGTGGGCCTGGCTGTCGATGGATGCGTCCGGGCGGCTGACCGTCGAGAGCACGCCGAATCAGGACACGCCGCTCTCGGCCGGCCGCAAGGCGCTGCTCGGCTGCGATGTCTGGGAGCATGCCTATTACCTGAAGTACCAGAACCGCCGGCCCGACTACATGGCGGCGTGGTGGAACGTGGTGAATTGGGACGTGGTCGCGAAGCGCTACGGCAAGTAGGTCCCGCCCCGCGGCGGGTACCGGTGTGACCGATTGAGGCGCCTCATCGCGGTCGTCCCCGCGGAGGACCAGCGCGCCGTCGCCGAGCTGATTCGCGGGCTGGGAGACATCCAGGTCACGCTGGCGACGGCCCCGGACGCGGTGGACCTCGAGCGCGTGGATGTGCTCTGGGTCCACGCGGTGCGAGGCACCGTTCCGGGGCTGTTGCCCTGGCTCGCGGCCGGTGGCCGCCTGCTCGCCACTCTCGACGCCGCATGGCTTCCTGCAGAACTCGGCATCGAGCCCATCCCACCGAATGACGTCACCTCTCTCGAGTCAGCGAGCGGGTTGCCCGCCAGCCTCGGGCTCGCCGCGTTCGGACCACACCCGCTCTTCGAGCACCTGGATCAGGGTACGTGCACCTGGGCGCCTACCGCGAACGAGGCACGCCGTGGAGTGGCATACACAGGCACCCGTCCGAAGGGCGGTGCGGTCGTGGCCGTGGCGTCATCGGGCGCCGAGCTGGATCCGAATCGAGTCGTTGCCTGGGAATACCGCGTAGGGCAGGGAGGTATCCTCTGCATCGGTGCGTTCGTGCACCCCGGGGCGACCGACCAGCGCTTCGCGCCGCAGCTTCACACCCTCTTGCAGAACGCCATCGTCGGGCAGGCGATCCCGCATGAGGAGCGCCCTTCAAACTCGCGAGTCTGGCCGCCGCCCGGCCGCAACGTCCTTCGCGACCTCACGACGGCGATCCCACCGACGCCGGCGATCCACGGGGCCTGGGGCGCCTCGTCCTCACCGCTCGTGACCGAGGCGGACGTCGAAACCGACGCACCCTGGACCCTGGGCGGGAGACGCGGATTCCTGGTCGGACGGGAACGACACGGCCTCGATGAGGCGTGGATGCATCCGTTCCGTGTCTTCCGGGGCGCGCAGCTGCGGGTCGATGGGGCGGCGGTGACTTCCACGAAGGTCCGTCTTGCGCCCGATCAGATCGACCGGACGGCAATAACCGGCGGCGGCCCTCTCCTCGAGCGGTGGAGCACTGCCCTGGAGGTGCCAGCGCTGTTCTGGTCCATCGACGGGCCCGAGGCCGCCGCCTTGTTGCTGACATGGACGACGGACCTGCGCCGCATGTGGCCGTACCCCGCCGGCGCGTGCGGCGACCTCCGGCTTACCCTTGGTGCGGACGGCCGGCGGGCCATGGTCCAGGCGGTCGGCGATCCCTTCCGCGTCGTGTTCATCAGTGAGGATGGTGCGTTCGAGACGCGCGCCCTCGAGGGGCCCGCGGTGGAATTCACGGTGCGCGCCGCGGGGCATTGTCGGATTGTCGCGCTCGGCGGAGCCGATGAGGCGGACTGGGTCCGGACGGTTCAGATGCTGGATCGCCGCGGCCTCCCCGGAATAATGAGCCAGCGGGCACAGCACGCGAGGCAGCTGGCCTCCTACGCCACGGGGATCACCACGCCCGAGCCACGCCTCGATGAGGCGTTCGAATGGGCGAAAGTGCGGATGGACGAATGCCTTGTGGGAACGCCGGGCATCGGCCGTTCGCTGGTCGCCGGCTATGGCGTTTCCGGCCTGGGGCGCGAGGACGGGCGCCCCGGCGCCGCGTGGTATTTCGGTCGGGATGCCTGCCGCACCGCGATGGCCCAGCTCGCGGTGGGCGACCGTGACGGGCCTCGCGATGTGCTGAAGTTCTTGTCGCTCACCCAGGACATGCGCGGCGCCGTGGCGAGCGAATGCACCACGAGCGGCCGGGCGTGGTACGACGGCCTGGACAGCACATTGCACTACCTGCTCCTCGCGGCGCGCTTCGCCGCCTGGACCGGAGAGCTCGACCTGCTCGCCCGCCACTGGGTTGCGATCCGGCGCGCCTACCGGTTCTGCTGCGAGAGTACCACCCATCACGGGACCGGCGAGCCCGGCGAGCGGAGTCGCGACCCATGCTGGATTCCCGCGCTCGAGGAGCTCGAGACCCTGGCCGACGCCCTGGGGTATCCGGAGGTCGCCGAAGAGATGCGGGATCGGACACCAAGCCCGCGCGGCGCGAGCGATTGCTCCCCGGACGGCTGGGCAGGCCTCGAGGACTGGGCGAGCGGGCGATTCGATGCCGCCCTCGCCCGATGGCGCGAGCAGGCCGCGTTCGTTCATTCGGGGGCGAACCAAGGCGTTGCAGCCGCCCATGCAGCCCTGCCGGCGATCGCAGGACTCTGGGGCGTGCGCCCGGATGCGGTCAATCAGGCCGTGGCGATCCAGCCGTGGTTGCCGCCGGGCTGGGATGGCATGGCCATCGAGCGCCTCCGTGTCGGCCGGTCGGTGCTCAACGCCCGTTTGGAGCGCCGGTTCGGTCAGGTGGTGGCGAAGGTTGAACGAATCCACGGACCGCGGATTCACGTCGAGTTCCGCCTCCGGGGGGTCGAAGCGCCGTCCTCCGTGTTGCTCGACGACGTGGAATTGGGCGGCGGTCGCGCGGCCTTCGAGGCCGACAGCCACCATGTGCTGGTTTGGCACGACTAGTGCCCTTCCCACCGGTACCTCCCACGCTCCATGATTTCTGCGCCCCAAGTTGGCTTCCTCACTGCCGACATTCGGGCGACAAGTTGGAACGGCACTAGCCCGCCGCCGGCCGGCCGGCGCTATCTTAACCCGACCCCCTCTCTCCTCCCGGAGCGTCATGCCGTATCTTCGCCCCGCCGCGCTCCTGCTCACCGCGGCGTTCGTCAGCGGCTGCCGGATCGAGTCGCATCCACCCGCCAATCTCGGTTCTGAACTCGACGCGGCCGCCGTTCGATCGGCGATCGCCGCCCATTACGCCCAGATCGATCCGCTGACCAGGGTGGTACGGAGCGAGCTGCATCAAGAGGGGATTCTCACCACCGTTTGGGCCACGACGTCACCGGCGTTTCCCGAGGGAGCGGCGGAGCGGACCGAACTGCTGGTTCTTCGCCTCGAGCCGGCCGGGTGGCGCGTGGTATTCGTCGGCTCGCCCGCAGGCCCGCGTCCCTGAATCGTGCTTCGAGCGGGCTCGCCGTCATCACCGTCATGGTCGCGGTGGGCGGGATGCTCCTCACCAGCGAGCGCGCCATCAAAGCCGAGCGTCTCGCGACGGAGACCGCCCGTGCGCAGGCGGTGGCGGGATACCTGTCGCTCGTGGTGCCATGGGACACGTCGGGTTACCCTCCCGCCCGCCTCCTCTCGACCGCGAGCGCGATCCGGAATTCCGCAACCTGGTCGGGCGGGCTCCAGGTCGCTTCCGGCGAAACCGGCCTGCTTCCGGACCCGCTCGCGATCTCGCCACTGCCCAGTGGTTTGCTCGACACCCAGGCTCAGGGCGCGATCCACGTCGAGCGGCCGGGAACGGGTCCGATCGCCGTGGTGCCGCTCCTCGATCCGACCCTGCGGGAGCGTGCCGGCTGGGTTGCGGCCTGGGGATCGCTTCCGGCCCGGCGCTGGCCGCGCCCGGTCGTGGTGCTGGTTTGCCTTACACTGGCCGGCGCGCTTGCAGCCCGATGGCTCCCGCTCGCTGCGATCGCGAGCGGCGTGTTCCTTGCCGCAGTGCTCTGGCTGTCGGTCCGGGCGATTGCGCGCGAAGGCACGGATCTGGTTCTCCTCACCGCGCGCCGACTCGCGGAAACTGCGAGCACGCCCGAGGGCGACAGGGTGGCACTCGACCGGCTCGGCCCTGGACTCCAGTGGTCCGTTCGTCGCGGCGTCGCGCCGCGAGGCCGGGAAATCGAACGGCGGCGGGTCGGCGGCCGGCCTGAGGCGATGGTGGTGGCCAGTCTCCCGGGCGGCCGCGTCGTCGAAATCACCATGGCGCCCCGCGAATCGCGGCTCGCGTCGGTCCAGTTCGCGCTGGCCGGCTGGCTCGCATTACTGGGCGCCGGAGTCGGAATCGGCGCGCGCGCCACGAAGCGACTCCGGAGTTGAGGTTGGCGTCGCCTCCCTTCACCGGTTCTATTATTCCGAATGTCCGAACGAGAGGGCGGAGGCAGTAACAGTTCCACCAACGCGCTCGCGCTGGTCGGGGCCATCGCCCGCATCCTCAACGGCGGCGGGTCCAAGGACGCCATCGGTCGGGTGGCGGCCCGGCTTCACGCCGAGCTGCCGGCCCGCGCGGTAACGATCTGGGTCCGACAGCCCGGGGGCGCGCCGTTCGCTCCATTCGCATTTCCGGACTCTCTCGAAACCACCCCGCCAGTTCACAGCCTGGAGGCGCTGCCGCCCGCGCTGCCCGACTCGCTTCGGCTGCCGCTGGTGCACGACGGCCAGGCCGTGGGCATGCTGGAACTCGATGGGGTGCCGGCGGGACCGGCCAGGGCCGCGGCGGAAACCGTGGCCGACCTGCTGGCCCCATTCGTCGCCTTCATCGAGCTGTCGGAGGATCTCGCGTTCGAGGTGGCGGTCCGCGCGCGGGAGGTCGAGGAACAGCGCCGCTTCACGAGTCTCGTCATCGACAGCCTGCCGGTCGGGCTGTACGTCATCGACCGGGAGTACCGGATTCAGATCTGGAACCGGAAGCGGGAGACCGGCACCCAGGGCGTCCAGCGCGGGGAGGTGGTGGGCCGCCGCGTGTTCGAGGTGCTCACCCGGCAGTCCGCGGAGCTGCTGAAGGAGGAATTCGACGAGATCTTCGCGTCGGGCCGGATGACACAGCTGGAGATCGAGGTGCCCGACGCGAGCGGCACCCGGTACTATCGGATCAGCAAGATCCCGATGCGGCTGGACGGGGACGCCATCACGCATGTGATCACCATCGGCGAAGACGTGACCGAGTGGCACGAGATCCACCAACGGATCATGCAGAGCGAGAAGCTGGCGGCGATCGGCCAGCTGGCCGCCGGCGTGATGCACGAAATCAACAATCCGCTTGCGACGATCGGCGCCTGCGCCGCCGCGATGGAGTCCCGGCTGACCGACCTCCCCGCGCCACAGCGGGGCCCGCTCCGGGAGTACGTGGACATCATCGACAAGGAAGTCGAGCGCTGCACCAATATCGTGGACGGCCTGCTCGATTTCAGCCGGCCGAAAGGGAAGGAAAAGCGCGCGGTTGCAATCAACACCGATCGTGGACGAGACGTTGTTCCTGCTCAAGCACCATCAGCGCTTCAAGAAGCTCGCCGTCCAGCGGGAGCTCGCCCCGGTCCTTCCCGATGTGCTGGGCAACGCCGAGCAACTCGTCCAGGTCTTCATGACGCTGATGCTGAACGCCCTCGACGCAATGGAGGGCGCAGTCGGGACCCTCACCGTCCGATCCTACCTCGGGGGGCACCGGGGCGGGGAAGTGGTGGTCGACGTGCAGGATACCGGGGTCGGGATCCCGCGGGCCGAACTGCCGAAGATCTTCGAGCCGTTCTATACCACCAAGCCACAGGGCCGCGGTACCGGGCTCGGCCTCTCGATCTGTTACGGGATCGTCGAGGAGCACCGCGGCCGGCTCGAGGTCGAAAGCCAGCCGGGCCTGGGCAGCGTGTTCCGGGTCTACCTTCCGGTGTCAGGCGTATGAAGATCCTGGTCGTCGAGGACGATCCGACCGTCGGGCAGTACGTCAAGCGCGGCCTCGAGGAGCATCAGAATCATGCCGACCTCGTGGACGACGGCCTCGAGGCCCTTCGCCTTGCGTCGAGCGGCCAGTACGACCTCCTGGTGCTCGACCTCCGCCTCCCGGGGATGACCGGCCTGGAAATCGTGCGCACGCTGAGAGATCGCGGCGTCACCACGCCGATCCTGATCCTCACGGCCCAGGACGCCGTGGACTTCAAGGTCCAGACCCTTCGCGCTGGCGCGGACGACTACGTCACCAAGCCGTTCGCGTTCGAGGAGCTCCTGGCCCGGGTGGAGGCGCTCGGCCGGCGGCCCAAACAGGTCGCCCCGCCGGTGCTGGGCATCGCCGATCTGGCGCTCGACTACCGGCACCCGCGAGGTGCGGCGCGCGGGTGAACGGCTGGACCTGACGCCGAAGGAGTATGCAGTTCTCGAATACCTGATGCGGCACCCCGGCCGCGTCATGAGCCGCACGCTGATCACCGAATACGCCTGGGACTATCACTTCGACCCGGGCACCAACATCGTCGATGTCGTCATCAACCGGCTGCGCAAGAAGGTGGACTCCGGGCACGCCACCAAGCTCATCCACACGGTGCGCGGCGTGGGGTACGTCGTGCGGGCATGAGGACGATCCGGAGCCGGCTCACCTTCTGGTACGCCATCGCCCTCACCGCAACGGTGCTCGTCTTCGGTGTCGGACTGTATCTCGAGCGGCGCCAGTCGAGCCTTCGTGAGCTGGACCAGCGGCTCGCCCTGGAGGCGGATTTCGCCCGCCGCTGGCTCGACGAATCGTTCCGCGTGTTCCGTGCCCTGGTCCGGAAGACCGAGCCGCGCGAGCTCGAGCAGGACGTCGCCGCCAACTTCGAGGGTGTCCGCGACCACCTGATCGTGTTCGATCGCGCGGGCCGGCCGCTGTATCTCAACGACCCGGTCCGCCAGCTGAATTTCGCCTCGGTCGAGCAGCTGACGGGCCTGGTGCACAGCGGGATCCCGGAACGGTCGGTCGGCACGGCCGAGCTGCCGTCCGGAACCGAGCCGTTCCGCTACGTGATTCTGCCGGTCACTGAAGCGGGCGACGAGGTTGGATCCGTCCTGGTGGCGGCAGGGCTGTCGGACGTGGCCTTCGGCCCGGCGGACCTCCTGCGCTCGATGCTCGTTGTAGTGCCGTTCATCCTGCTCGCATCCGCTGTACTGGGATGGTTCCTGGCGGGGCGCGCGATGGAGCCACTGCTAGGCATGATGGATGAGGTCAAGGAGATTACGGACGGGCGGAGTCTCCACCGCCGGGTCGTCGTGCCCGCCTCCGGAGATGAACTCGCGCGGCTCGGGATCACCCTCAACGCAATGTTCACCCGTCTCGAGCGGAGCTTCACGAACCTGCGGCGCTTTACTGCGGATGCCAGCCACGAGCTCAAGACCCCGTTGATGGTCCTCAGGGCAGGCATCGAGCGGTCGCTGACCCACCCGGGATCGCCGCCCGAGGTCCTCGAGGCGCTCGACACGACGCTCGACCAGCTCAACCAGCTGAACGAACTGGTGGACAGCCTGCTAACGCTCGCCCGGGCCGATGAGGGGCGGGCGCCGCTCACCCTGGAGGACTCCGACCTGGCGGAGATTGTGACCGACGTCGGCGAGACCGCGGGCCTCCTCGGCGAGCAGCACGGGCTCACGGTCGACACCGCGGTGCCGGATCATCCCGTCCGGCTCAGCGTGGATCGTCACCGGATCCATCAGCTGCTGCTCAACCTCGTGACGAACGCCGCCAAGTACACGCCGGCCGGCGGCACGGTGCACCTGGCGCTCGAGGACGCGGACGGGGTCGTGCGGCTGATCGTGCGGGATAGTGGAATCGGCATCGCGTCCAGCGACCTGCCGCACATCTTCGACCGGTTCTGGCGTGCCGACCCGGCGCGCTCCCGGACGGGTGACCGGCCCGGGGTCGGCCTCGGCCTGGCCATTTCAAAGTGGATCGCCGAAGCCCACGGCGGGGACATCGCCGTCCAGAGCCGGCCGGGCCGGGGGTCCACCTTCACCATCACCTTTCCCAGGGCAAACGCCTCTGGCGGGAACCCGGCTGCCGGATAGGTTCCCCGCTTCCGTCGGTCCGTCGGTCCGTCGGTCCGTCGGTCCGTCGGTCCGTCGGTCCGTCGGTCCCAACCCTCATCCGGTTGTTATCGAATTGTCATTTTTGCTCCACTCCCGGGCAAACCACCGGCCCTAGCTTCCTCACCGTGGCTGACTCTTCACGGAGGTAGCACCGTGTTCGAAGTCCTTCTCGAGTCGAAGGCGAAGAAGCAGCGTACGACGACGCAGTTCCTCACGTCGGTCGTGCTTCACGGCGTGCTCATCTTTGTCGCCGTTCAGGCGACGAAGGGCGCGGCTGAGCAAATGACGAAGATTCTCGAAGACACCACCCTGGTGTTCCTCGAGCCGCCCAAGGCCGCTCCCGAACCGGAGAAGCCGCCGCCGGACGTCGTGCTGAGCGCCAACCCCCCTCCGCAGGGCTTCCAGACGGTCGTCGCGGTGCAGGACATCCCGACCGAGATCCCGCCGGTCAATCTGAACGAACGGTTCAACCCGTCCGACTTCACCGGCAAGGGCGTCGAGGGCGGCATCGCGGCCGGCATCGTCGGCGGCACCGGCCCCGTTCCCATTACGGGCGAAACCTTCCTCGAGGCCCAGGTGGACGACCCGCCGCAGCTGATTTCGGCCGGGCCACAGCGTTACCCGCCGGTGCTCCGGAGCGCGGGTGTCACCGGACGGGTGATGGCCCAGTTCATCATAGACACCACCGGGCATGCCGAGGTGAGTTCGTTCCGCGTCATCTCGTCGACGAACAAGGCGTTCGAAGAGTCCGCGCGGGAGACCATCCTCAAATCCGTCTTCCGGCCGGGCCGGGTGCGCGGGCAGGCGGTTCGCGTCATCGTGCAGCAGGCTGTTTCGTTCAACCTGAACTAGCAACGTCCACGCCGGCGGCCCTGCCAACGGCATGCAGTACGATTCCAGGAGGCTTTAACCGATGAATGTCTCGCTGATTGACCTGTGGTCCCAGTCCGGCACGTTCGCCAAGGGTATCGTGATCGTGCTGGCCATCATGAGCGTGTATTCGCTCACGATCGCCGTTACCAAGTGGCTGTTGATCAAGCGCAGCACCGGCGCCACCCGCAAGTTCGCTCCGCAGTTCTCCCGCTACATCGAGGAGAACAACTACGAGCAGGCCATCTCCCTGGCCGAAAAGAACAAGTCCAGCCACATCTCCCGGGTGCTCGGCGGCGCGCTGGTCGAGTTGAAGCCCCTCCTGAGCGACCGGGCGGTCATGACCGCGGCCGACATCAATTCGGCCGAGCGCGCGATCGAGCGCCAAATGCTGATCGTGCTCTCCGAATTCCGCCGGGGCCTGGGCGTGCTGGGGACCGTCGGCTCCACCGCTCCGTTCGTCGGCCTCCTGGGTACGACGATGGGTATCGTGAACGCCTTCACGGGCATGGCTGCAGCCGGTGCGTCGGGCGGCCTCGCGGGAATCTCGGCGGGTATCGCCGAGGCACTCATCACCACGGCCTTCGGCCTCATGGTCGCGATCCCGGCCGTGTGGTTCTACAACTACTTCACCACCAAGATCGAGAACCTGTCGGTCGAGATGACGTACGCCTCCAAGGAGCTCATCGACGGCTTCATCAAGAACGTCGGCTCCGAGGTTGGCCGCTCGATCTTCACCAAGGAATTCCAGGCCCAGAAGGCGGTGACCGGCAGTGGCCATATCCACGGGTAGTTCCGGCTCAGGCCGTTCGAAGGTGAATGCGGACATCAACGTGACGCCGATGATCGACGTCATGCTGGTGCTCCTGATCATCTTCATGATCGTGACGCCGCTCATCGCCGCGGGATTCCAGGCCACCATGCCCAAGGGCAAGAACCTGGATCCCCGTCCGGAGGGCGAGAACGAAGTGGTGCTCGGGATCGACGCCAACGGGAAGTACTTCCTGAACATGAAGCCGGTGGACCCCGCGGCTCTCGAGGACTACCTCCGCAGCACCTTCGCGGCGCGGACGGAAGACAAGATCCTGTACTTCAAGGCGGACAACAACCTGAAGTTCGCCCGGGTACAGGATGCCGTGGAGATGGCGCGCCGCGCCGGCGTCCGCGTGATGGCGGCCATCACGGAGCCCACGGCGGACAAGGGGCTGTTCTCGAAGAAGAAGGAGGAGTAGCCGATGTCCATGACCGCGGGAAATTCGGGCGGCGTCTCGTCGGACATCAACGTCACGCCGAT
Organism: uncultured Gemmatimonadales bacterium; assembly: GCA_963817575.1. Taxonomy (GTDB): domain Bacteria; phylum Gemmatimonadota; class Gemmatimonadetes; order Gemmatimonadales; family GWC2-71-9; genus DASTCF01. The sequence continues at coordinate 132,967 of CAWFOY010000012.1, read as the reverse complement.
GATCGACGTGCTGCTCGTGCTCCTCATCATCTTCATGATTACGCAGCCGCTCTCGCGGATGGGCATCGACATCCAGGTGCCGCCGAACGAGACGGCCCAGACGCAAACGCCGTCGGCGCAGATCGTGCTTGAGCTCAAGGACGACGGGAGCTATGCCATCAACTCCCAGCCGTTCCCGAAGGACCAGCTCGACGCGCAGTTCCACGCGATCTATGACCCCAGGCCGGCCAAGCTCCTGTTTGTGAAGGCGGGGCCGAACCGGGTGTATCAGGAAGTCATCGAGGCCATGGACATCGCGCGGGGCGCGGGAGTGCAGATTATCGGCTTCACGCCGAAGGACGTCGCGGCGCCAGCCAAGCCCTGACGCTTCCGGGCAAGACGTCACGGGCGCCGGCCCCCGCAGTGTGCGGTGGTGCCGGCGCCCGCCGTCATTAAGATGCTACCATGCGCGACGCGGCCCGCTCAATCACCTCGCATTACGACCTTCCCCGGCCCCGGCGAAGGGCGGACGGGCTCATCGTTTCGCTGGTGCTCCACGCCCTGGTTATCGCGCTCATCATCTGGGGCCCTCTCAAGCACATGGTGAGGATTCCGCCTCCAGGAACCCCTGGACTGCTGACCGGAGGCGGTGGCGGGGGCGGTGGCGGTGCCCGCGAGGTCCGCTATATTTCCGTCCCCGCGTCGCGGCCTCCAAGCGCGACGCCACCGGCCATCCCGCCGGTTGTCCCTCCCGTTGCAACCGAGGTCCCGTCGCCGCCCGTCGAGGCGGTCGCAAGGGCTGATTCCGCCCCGGCACCGGCCGCGCCTGCGGGCGGCGTCGCGCCGGGAGTCGGGCCGGGTGCGGGAGGCGGCACCGGAGGTGGAGTCGGTGGCGGGGTAGGACCGGGCACGGGAGCCGGCGTCGGTCCCGGGACGGGCGGTGGCGGCGAAGGTGGCCCGGCGGGCCGGGCCCCGGAGTGGACCTACGGGACGTTCGTGCTGGACGGCGGCACACCCAAGGAGCTGCGAGGCGCGGAGCTCCGCGTCACGTGGTATCTCCTCGAGACGGGCAGGATCGCCCGGATGGAAGTCGATCCGCCGATCAAGGACCGGGACTTCGCCAAACGCTTCCTCGAGCGTGCCGAGTCATTTCGTTTCAGGCCGGCGCGGGCACCGGACGGCACACCGGTGGCCGGCGTCATCACGATGACCTTCATCCTCGGCACCAAATGAATCAACTCCTGCGACGGAAGACCCTGCAGGACTGCGAAAACGACATCGCGGAGCGGGGTGGCCTCCGGCGCACCCTCGGCAAGTGGCATCTCACCGCGCTCGGCGTGGGCGCCACCATCGGGGCCGGGATCTTCGCCACGACCGGCACGGCCATCGTGGGCGATGCCCTCCGTCCCGGCGCCGGCCCCGCCATCATCCTGTCCTTCGTTCTCACGGCCGTCGCGTGCGGTTTCGCCGCGCTGTGCTACGCCGAATTCGCCGCGATGGTGCCGATCGCCGGCTCCGCCTACACCTACGCGTACGCCTCGCTCGGCGAATTCGTGGCCTGGATCATCGGCTGGGACCTCATTATCGAGTACGCGGTCGGTAATATCGGCGTCGCCATCGGCTGGTCGGGGCACTTCCGCGAGCTCATCAGCCACTTCGGGCTCACCATGCCCGCCTGGCTGGCCACCGACTATCGCACCGCCTACGATGCCGTGGCCGCAGTGGCGTCGGGCGCGACCGACCCCCTTAATGCCTATCTCGCCTCGGCGGTTTCGGACGCGCCCCGCCTCTTCGGGCTGCCGGTCATCGCGAACGTTCCGGCGTTCTTCTCGGTCATGGTCATCACGATCGTGCTGGTGATCGGCATCCGGGAGTCCGCCAATTCGAACAACGCGATGGTCCTGCTGAAGATCGGCATCATCCTCTTCTTCATCGCGGTCGGCATCACCCTCATCAAGCCGGAGAACTGGAGCAACCCGGCGACCGGAGGCTTCGCACCGAACGGTGTCGCCGGCATCGGAGCCGGCGCGGCGATCATTTTCTTCAGCTACATCGGCTTCGATGCCGTGTCTACCGCGGCGGAGGAAACGAAGAACCCCGGGAAGGACATGCCCTTCGGGATCATCATGAGTCTGGTGATTTGCACCGTGCTGTACATTGCCCTCTCGGCCGTAATGACGGGCATCGCCCCGTGGAAGACGCTCGGCACCGCCGAGCCGATGATCACGGCCCTCACCTATGCCGACGGCCCACCAAAGCTGCTGGCGGTATCGCGATTCATCATCGCGCTCGGCGCGGTGATCGCGATGGGCAGCGTGCTGCTGGTCTTTCAGCTTGGACAACCGCGCATCTTCATGTCCATGGCCCGCGACGGCCTGCTCCCGCCGTTCCTGGCGAAGGTCCACCCCCGCTTCAAGACGCCGTACGTTGGAACGATCCTCACCGGCATCTTCGTCGCCACGTTTGCGGCGTTCGCCAACATCGCCGAGGTCGTGGACCTCACCAACATCGGCACACTCTTCGCCTTCGTGCTCGTTTCGATCGGGGTGATTGTGCTTCGGGTGGCGGAGCCCGACCGGCACCGGCCGTTCCGGGTCCCGTTCGTGCCGGTGACCCCGCTCATTTCCGTGGTGGCCTGCGTGTACCTGATGTACAAGCTGCCCAAACTGACCTGGGAGCGGTTCGGCGTGTGGCTGCTGGTGGGCCTTGCGATCTACTTCCTGTACAGCGTGCGGCACAGCCGGCTGAGGGCGGTGGACGCCGCCGCCGCCGCGAGGAAAGGGAAGGAATAGTCCGCGCTAGGGCGCTTCCCCCAGGCGTGAAGCGAGATGCAGTGCGCCGAGCGCCGCATCGACCGGCGTCGCGAGCGGCCGCAGGTCCTGTTCTCCCTCGAGGCGGGACAGCACGGCGGTCCGAAGGCTTCGCTCCTCGGCCAGCATGCCTCCCATGAGCGCCACCCCGATGCGCTCTCCCGTCGGGAATTCCGGCACCAGTCCCAGCACCAACTGGCTCAGTTCGCGGGCCGCGTAGTCCATGATGCCCTGCGCGACGGGGTCGCCGCGCTCGGCAGTGTGGAGCACGTGGGGTGCGAGTGCGGCGACCTCCGCCGGGCCCGCCGACGCGGCCCAACGTACGAGTCCGTCGAAATCGGCACTCCGGGTGACTTCGAAGAGCAGCGGAGTCAGGGCGGTATCCGGGCTCCGGCCATCCTTTGCGCGGCTCACGGCGCCGAGCGCCGCGCGGCCGATCGCGTACCCGCTGCCCTCATCTCCCATCTGCCAGCCGTAGCCCCCGCGGCGCAGGATCCGTCCTTCGGGATCCCGCCCGATGACGACGCTCCCCGTGCCCGCGATGACCACGATTCCCGGTCCCTCCCCGAACGCCGCCGCGAGCGCGATCTCGATATCAGTTGTGACCAGGAGCCGATCGGCCAGTCCTTCACCGCGGAGCGCCTGTTCCAGTTCCCGGCGTTCAGTCTCACGGCCCGCACCGGCCGCGCCGACGACCAGAACGGCTCCGTGCCGCTGCCCGGCCGCGGCGAGGGCCCGCCGGACCGTCTCCGCAATCGTCGCGGCCGAGATGATCGCGCGCCCCGGCCGGACCGCCGCGCCCGGACCGTGGGCCCGTCCCGCGATGCGGGTGCCGTCGCCCACCACCACGGCGGTCTTGGAGCCGCCGACATCGGCACCGACCAGCACCGCGGTCACGCGGCCGCCCCACGGCGCGGCAGGTACGAGAGGCCGACTCCGGCCGCGAGGGTGAGCAGGGTTCCGAGCGGCACGTACCAGACCCAGGAGAGCCGCCCAACGGGCGAGAGCCACTGGAAGCCAGCGCGCTCCGCGAGTTTGGCCGAGAAGAGCACCAGCAGCATGATCACCACCGAGGTCATCACCGCACCGACCGCGTCGCGGCCAGTCGCGCGCGCCCACCGGGCGGCGAGGATGTAGGTCCCAAGGAGTCCGCCATAGGTGACCGAGGCTATGGACAGCGCCAGTACCACGACGGGCGTGTCGGCCCCGGAGGTGAAGTGGAAGAAAAAGAGGGCTCCCGCGATCAGCGCGACACCCCAGACCGCCGAGAACGCCTTCCCGACCCTCAGGAGGTGCGCGGGATCGGTTCGCCCGGTCCACGTTGAATACAAGTCGTGTGTCATCGAACCCGCGAGGGCGTTGATCGAAGAGGAAATAGTGCTCATCGCGGCCGCCAGGATTCCGGCCACCATCAGGCCAGCCAGGCCGACAGGCAGGTGCTGGACGATGAAGCGCGGGAAGATTTCATCCGCCTTGATCCCCTCGGGCGCGAACCCCGCGGCCCAGATGGCGGAGCCGACCAGGAGGAAGAGCAGGAACTGGAGAATCACCACGACACCCGAGCCGACCAGGGCGATCCGGGCATCGCGCAGCGAGCGGGTGGCGAGGAGGCGTTGCACGATCAGATGATCGGTCCCGTGCGATGCGGCCGACAGGAGGGCGCCGCCGAGCAGCCCGCCCAGCAGGGTGTAGGTATCCGTCAGGTTGAAGACGGGGTTGATCACGGTCAACTTGCCCGCCTCAGCCGCCGCGCCAAGGGCCGCCGCGCCTCCTCCGGCGAGGTGCCAGGCGATCCCGAGGGCCGCGATACCTCCGCCCACGTAGACGATCAACTGGACGACATCAGCCCAGACCACGGCCTTGAGACCGCCGATCCATGTGTACACGAGCGTGATTCCACCCATGGCGATGATGGCCGAGGGCACCGACCAGCCCGTGATCAGCGCGAGCGGGATGGCCCCGGCGAAGACCCGGACCCCGTCACCCAGGAATCGTGTCGTGAGGAACACGATAGAAACCAGGCGTCGGCTGCCCGGTCCGAACCGTGAGGCGAGACGCGCATATGCCGTCTCCTGTTCCCCGCGAAAGTAGCCCGGCAGGAGCCAGATCGCGACGGCGGTGCGTCCGATCAGGTAGCCGAAGGCGAGCTGTAGGAAGGTGAGGCTGCCGCGGGCTCCGAGGCCGGGGACGGAGATGACCGTGAGCGCCGATGTCTCGGTAGCCACAATGCTCAGGAGAACGGCCCACGCCGGGAGGTTCCGGGCCCCGAGGAAGTAGTCGCCAGCGGTCGTCTGGGCCCGGGAGACCCAGAGGCCGAGCCCGATCGTGAGGACGAAGTAGGCGACTACAACGGCCAGGTCGAGGAAGGCCATGGAATTTCCGAGGCAGGGTGATGGCGCCGGCAGCAAAAAGTGAGAAGCAAGAAGGCGGAGTCGCTGTGCCGTTCTTACTTCTCACTTTTCACTGCTCACGTCGCGATGTCAGGCCGTGAAGCTGCTCCCGCATCCGCAGCCGCCCGTCGCGTTGGGGTTGGTGAATGTGAATCCCGACCCCTGCATCGAGGAGACGTAATCCACGGTCACGCCCGACAGGTACTGCGCGCTGAATCCGTCCACAAAGACCCGGACCTTGTTCAGGTCCAACACCATATCGTCCTCGAGGGCCTTCTCCTCGATGTTGAGGCTGTACTTGAAGCCGCTGCAGCCGCCCGGCAGGACGGAGATCCGAAGCCCCGCCGTCTCGACCGGCACCTGCTCCGACGCGATGAACTTCCGGACCTCTTCCGCGGCGCGGTCGGTCAGGACCAACTCGAACCCGGCTGCCTGCGCCTGCTGGCCGAGAGTCTCCATCAATACCTCCTTGGGGGCACGCCTGAAAAGTAGGAACGGGGACCCGTTCCTGTCAACGCGTGGCGCATGCCGTAAGTTCCGTGCCGTCAACAAGAAGCGGCGAGTCCTGGCAGGCTCCGAGCGCGGCGAGGACGAGGTCCCCCACACCGCGCCGCACGCCGTTGAATCGCTCATTGGCGCGAGTGGGATGGATCGGATTGGCGAGCACCACGATGACGACGCCGCGCACCGGATCGAGCCACAGGCTGGTGCCGGTGAAGCCCGTGTGGCCAACGCTCTCCGGCGAGAGGAGACCGCTTCCCGTGTTGTCCCGCGTGGGCGTCTCCCAGCCGAGGGCCCGGTTGGATCCGGGAGGGAGGTCCTGTCGCCGTGCAAACTCGGCGACGGTTTCCGCGCGGACCGTCGGGCCGACCCGCCGACCCGGGAACGGGCGCACCATGGTGCGCCCCTCCCCGCCACCCCGCTGTGCGAGCCACCATTCTCCGAACTTCAACAGGTCCTCCGCGGTGCTGAACAATCCTGCGTGGCCCGAGACGCCGCCCATCCTCCACGCGTTCTCGTCGTGAACCTGGGCACGAACCATCCTGCCGCGGTATGGATCCAGCTCGGTCGGCGCGACGGTCGGCACATCGGCGACCATCCGGAGGTACCCCGTGTGCTTCATCCCCAGTGGTCGCGAACAGCCGCCGGGCCAGCAGGGAATCCAGCCGCTCCCCGTAGACTGCTTCGGCCGCCTGCCCGAGCAGGATCGCGCCCAGGTCCGAATAGGTAAACCGGGTTCCGGGCGCGCCCTCGAGTAGAGTCGAATCCACCAGGGCCAGTACGGCGGTTCGATCGGCCGCCATTCGATAGAAGGGACGCCAGGCCGGAAGGCCGCTCGTGTGGGCGAGAAGCGTGCGGACCGTCACGCGCTCCTTTTCGGCTCCTCGAAACGCCGGCACGTAGGCCTGGATCGGAGCGTCGAGATCGATCCGGCCCTCGTCCACGGCGAACATCAGGGTGGTGGTCAAGCCGATGACTTTGGTCAGCGAGGCGAGATCGTACTGGGTTTGGCCGTTGGGACGGTCGGGAATGCCATTGCCGAGATGACCCGCACCGTAGATGTGATGGCCACCGGGCCAGCTCGCCGCCACGACCATCCCGGGGGCGGCGCCGGCCGTTATCGCGCTATCCACGAAGCGGTGCAGAGCGGTCCAGTCAGGGTGACCGGCGGAGACTCCGGCATCGGACACCGGGCGGTGTGCGCAGGCGGCCAGCAGGAATGAGAGGCCGGCGAGGCCCAATCTCACGGAGCGCCTTCGCGCTGCAATCCCGCGCCCCGAGGCAGATCGGGGGCCAGCGTAATGGGAAGGTGCCCGGTAATGGGGGCGAGTCCCGACAGTGCACGGGCGACAGCCTGTTCGTTCATCGGGCGCACACCCCACCCGAGGACATAGCTTCGTACCAGCGGGACTTGATTGAGCAGGTAGGGGGAGCCAAACGATGCCAGCACCGTGGGCTGCCTGGCCGCCGTGGAATCGATCAGTGCCGCGATGTCAGGAGGCATGCTGACGCTGCCGCTCCATGCCACGACTCGCACCGAGGCGGCGAAGATCGTGATCGGGGAATTCGCGATCGCGACCCTCGCCGAATCGTAGCTGGCCGGTCCGCTCGGCGGGAAGAGCCGGAAGGTCGTCACCGAATGCCCGGCGGACCGCAGTTCGCCCGCCAGCGTGTTCCCGAAACTGCCGCTCGCGTCGTCCGAGTACGAGATGACCGTGACGGCGCGATGCCCGGTCCGAAGCGAGTCCACCGTCCCATCATCCCGGGCGAGCACGATTGATCGGGCCGCGACATCCCGGGCGATGATCTGATGCTCGGCCGCTCCCACCACGGTGGGGATGTATTCCAGCGCCACGGTCCGGCGGCGGAAGAGGCCGAGCCGCCGTTTCATTTCCAGGACCCTCCGCAGCGACTCATCGAGCCGCGTCATCGACACCCGGCCGGCCGCGACCGCCGCGGTGAGGGCGTTGATGGCTTCTCTGGGATCGGAGGGCTGAAGAAGCAGGTCCGCGCCGGCGACGAAAGCCAGCACCGCGGCCTCGCCGGCGCCATACCGGCTCACCACGCCCCCCATGTCGAGGGCGTCGGTCACCACCAGGCCCTTGAACCCGAGCGAGTCCCGCAGAATGCCGGTGAGAATGCCGGGTGTCAGTGTCGCCGGCCGGAGCGAATCGCCGTCGATACCCGGCAGGGCAATGTGCGCGGACATGATGCCCGCCACACCGCTGCGGATCGCCGCGCGGAAGGGGACCAGCTCGACCGAATCGAGGCGGGCCCAGGGCGCGAGAATGACCGGGAGGGCGATATGCGAATCCGTCCCGGTGTCCCCGTGGCCCGGGAAGTGCTTTGCGGTGGCCAGGAGGCCATGCTCCTGCATCCCGCGGATCTGGGCCGCCACGAGTCGCGCCACGTCGGCCGGATTCTCGCCGAAGGAGCGGGTGTTGATAATCGGATTGGCGGGGTTGTTATTGACGTCCGCCACCGGCGCGAAGGCGAGATGGATCCCGACGGCGCGCCCTTCCAGGGCGGTGATCCGGCCCATCTCGTAGGCATCCAGTTCCCGGCCAGTGGCCCCCACGCCCATATTGGTAGGGAATGCGGTTCCGCCCGTGAAGCGCATTGCGGAGCCCCCCTCGAGATCCGAGGCGATCAGGAGGGGCAGCCGCGACGCGCGCTGCAGGGCGTTGAGTTTGGCGGCGATGTCGAGCGGGGAGCCGATGGAGACAATGATGCCGCCGACTTCGAGCGAGTCCACCCACCCCTGGGCCCGGAGGAACGCCGCGTCATCGAAGGCGGCGTAGGACCCGGTAATCCACGGCATGACGAGTTGCGCCACCTTGGCGCGCACCGGCAGGGAATCGAGCAGGCGGCGGATGTCGTCGGTCGTCGTTCGCAGGTTGACGACCAGCGGCTCCGGCATTTGCGCCTCCGGATAGACCACGGGCGCCGGGGGCGTACGATGGCTGCACGCGGCGGCAAACAACACGAACGCGGCGAGGCGAATTCGGTGCACCGGCATGGATTCCTGATCGTGATGTTGGGAGTGGTAACAGCCTGCGGGACGAGACCGCCGGAGGCTCCTGCTCCCGCCCGCCTTGTCCGCCCCGGCATCGAAGTTCTGTTGTCGGACAGCCTCGACCTGGTGCGCGGACAGCGCGTCGGGCTGGTCTCGAATCAGGCCGGCGTGGATGCGGCGGGTCGGAGCGACGTCGAACGATTGCTCGGTTCCGGCATCCGGCTCGTCGCCCTGTTCAGCCCGGAACACGGCTTTCGGGGCTCGGCAGAACCCGGAGAGGCGGTGGCCACCGCGACCGACTCCGCGACCGGCCTCCCAATCTACAGCCTCTATGGGAAGAACACCGCCCCCACGCGCGAAATGCTGGCCGGCCTCGACGTGATTCTGGTGGATCTCCAGGATGCCGGGGCGAGGTACTACACCTACGTCTCCACGACCATCGAGGTGATGCGGGCCGCCGCGCGCGAGGGTAAGACGGTTCTCATTCTGGACCGGCCGAATCCCATCGGCGGCGAGATGCAAGGCAACGTGCTGGACACCGCCTGGTCCTCCTTCGTGGGCCGGCTCGCGGTGCCGATGCGGCACGGCATGACCCTGGGCGAGCTGGCCCTCCTCGCGAATTCCGATCTTGGCATCGGCGCCCGCCTGATCGTGGCTCCCGCCGTGGGTTGGAACGGTTCTCTGAGCCTCGACCAGACGGGCCTACCGTTCGTGCCGCCGAGCCCGAATCTCAAGACGCTGGAGGCCCTGTTCCATTATCCCGGGCTCTGTCTGTTCGAAGGGACAAATTTGAGCGTCGGCCGCGGCACCGATGCGCCGTTCGAGCAGGTCGGCGCCCCATGGATCGACACCACCCGAGTGCTGGCGAGGATCCGCGCCGCCGGGCTCCCCGGAGTGAGCTTTCGGGGGGTCACGTTCGCTCCACGCCATCCGGGTGACGGAAAGTTCGCCGACACGCTCCTGACTGGAATCCGGCTGACCGTCACCCGGCGCGCGGATTATGACCCGACGGTCACCGCGGTGTACCTGTTGGCGGCCGTCCGGGAAGTGCACCCGGGACGCTTCCGGTGGGCCACAGGGCACTTCGACCGGCTGGCCGGTACCGATCGCCTGCGGACGGCGCTGGAGGCCGGACAAACGGCCGAGAGTGCGACCGCCGATTGGCGCACGGAGCTGAAGGCCTTCCGCCGGCGCCAGGCCGCTGTGCTGCTATACCCGAGGTGAATGCAAGCCATCGCGCCCTCCCCGCGTTCCCTCTTCCCCGCCTCCATCCTGACCCGCCTCAATTGCCCTAAAGCCTTCCGCCGACTATGTTTCCCCGGCTCTGGAACCCCCTGTTCTCCTCGTAGCTCGCGAGGTCTGGCCGGCCGGTGAAGCTCGTTCCTCCAGCCGTCGAACGCAGGTACTACGCGGTGACCGGCCCGCTCATCCAGGCGCTGATTCGCGCCGGCGTGCGGCCCAACACGCTCACCACCATCGGCACGGCCCTGGTGGTGGCATCGGCCATCGCATTCGGGGCCGGGGCGATCCGCCTCGGCGGGTTTCTCCTCCTCCTCAGCGGCCTGCTCGACACCCTCGACGGCGCGGTGGCCCGCGGCAGCGGCGCCGCCACGAAGTTCGGCGCCTTCTACGACTCCACGCTGGACCGGATCGGCGACGGCGCCACCTTCATCGGGATCGCCGCCTACCTCCTGTACGCACCGGGTGTCGCCTATCGCGAGCTCGCCATCGTGCTTTGCATGGTGGCGACTTTGGCGACCCTGGTGGTCTCCTACGCCCGCGCGCGTGCCGAGGGGTTGGGTCTCGACTGCAAGGTCGGGTTCGCCCAGCGTGCCGAGCGCATCATCGGCCTCGGCCTGGCCTCGCTGATCGTCGGCGCCGGTCCGCGCGCCCTGGTGCTCGAGGCCATCGTCGCGATCCTGGCCGTGGCCGGCATCGTCACCGTCGTCCAGCGGTTTCGCTACGTCTACCGCATAACCGGCGGCGCCGACGCGCCCCGGCGCGCGCCGGAGGTGACCCCGGCCGCGACTGACACCTATGTGAAAGGATGAGTTCCGTGGTTTCCAAGACTGCGAAGCCGATCGCGCCCGCCAAGGGCAAGCTCGGCGTGCTCTGTGTCGGCCTCGGCGCCGTGACGACCACGTTCATGGCTGGCGTGGAAAACGTGCGCCGCGGCCACGCGAAGCCGTTTGGCTCGCTTACCCAGATGGGCACCATCCGGCTTGGGAAGCGTACCGAGGGGCGGTCCCCGCTCATCCGGGAATTCGTCTCGCTCGCGTCGCTGAATGACCTCGTATTCGGTGCCTGGGATCCGATCCCCGACACCGCCTACCAGGCCGCGCTCAAGTGCGGCGTGCTTGACAAGCACGAGCACATCGAGCCGATTGCCGACTTCCTCAAGTCGATCGCCCCGATGCCCGCCGTATTCGACCAGTACTACGTCAAGCGCCTCGAGGGAACCAACGTCAAGTCCGGCAAGACCAAGCGGGACCTCGCCGAGGCGCTGCGTAAGGACATCCGCGACTTCAAGGCCAAGCACGGCTGCGACCGGCTGGTGATGGTGTGGTGCGCCTCCACCGAGGTGTTCATCGCGCCCGGCCCGACCCACGAGACGCTGGCAACGTTCGAGAAGGCCATGGACGCCAACGATCCCACGATCGCGCCGTCGATGCTGTACGCGTACGCCGCGATTATGGAAGGCATCCCCTACGCGAACGGGGCGCCGAACCTGAGCTGCGACGTGCCGGCGCTCGAGAAGCTGGCGCGCGACAAGGGCGTTGCGATCGGCGGCAAGGACTTCAAGACCGGCCAGACGATGCTCAAGACCGTGCTCTCGCCGATGTTCAAGGCGCGGATGCTCGGGGTGTCGGGCTGGTATTCGACCAATATCCTCGGCAACCGGGACGGCGAGGTGCTCGACGATCCGGAGAGCTTCAAGACCAAGGAGGAGTCGAAGCTGGGCGTGCTGGAGCACATCCTGCAGCCGAAGCTCTACCCCGAGCTCTACGGCAACATCTTCCACAAGGTGCGGATCAACTACTACCCGCCGCGTGGAGACAACAAGGAAGGCTGGGACAACATCGACATATTCGGGTGGCTGGGCTACCCGATGCAAATCAAGGTGGACTTCCTCTGCCGCGACTCGATCCTGGCCGCCCCGCTGGTGCTCGACCTCGCCATCTTCTTCGACCTGGCGCAGCGCGCCGGACTCTCCGGCATTCAGGAGTGGCTCTCGTTCTACTTCAAGAGCCCGCAGGTGGCCCCGGGACTCTACCCCGAGCACGATCTCTTCATCCAGTTGACCAAACTGAAGAACACCCTGCGGTACCTCAAGGGCGAGGAGCAGATCACGCACCTCGGCATCGAGTACTACCAGGAGGCGTGAGCCACGCGTGAAATACTTCCACCGCACTTCCATTTCGCCTGACACGGCCGTAGCGCGGGCCGCCGAGTTCTTCGGCGCCCGCCTTACGCCGGCCGAGGAAAGCCCGCGCCGCCGGCGGTTCGGCGGCCCGCTCGGCCAGCTCACCGTCACAGTGCAGGCCGAGGGCGGGCACTATACCCTGATCACCGTCGACACCGACCAGCCGGGCGAAAGTGAACTCGACCGGCTGGCCAAGCGGTTCCTCACCCTGGTCCATGTGGCGGCCGACCCCGCGCACGAACCCCGGGGCGCGTACTGACTGCCGTCTTCCAGCCGATCTCTCTCAGGAGTCTTCATCCGATGCTTCGTGTGGACATGACCTGGCGCGCCCTCGCGGCCAAAGCCGTCGTCCTTCCGCTCCTCCTCCTGGCCGCCGTCGCGGGTGTGGCCCAGGCGCAGGAGGGCGGGCACCGCCCCGGCGGCGAGGTCAACCTCCTCATTCCGGACCTGAACCAGGGCAGCTTCCTGGGCTACACCGGTCACCAGATTCTCCTCTCCGGCCTCGTCGTCTGTGTCCTTGGGCTGCTCTTTGGCCTGTGGACCTACTCGGCCGTACGGAAACTGCCGGTCCACCGGTCGATGGCCGAAGTGTCGGATCTCATCTACGAGACCTGCAAGGCGTACATGGTGCAGCAGGGCAAGTTCCTGCTCGCCCTGTGGTTGTTCGTCAGCGCCGTCATTGTCGTGTACTTCCTGTTGACCGGCCTCGCGGTGCCGAAGATCGCGATCATCCTGGTCTTCTCGCTGATCGGCATGGCGGGAAGCTATGGCGTGGCGTGGTTCGGCATCCGGATCAATACGCTGGCCAATTCGCGCACGGCGTTCGCATCGCTCACGGGCAAGGCGTTTCCGGTGTCGGAGATTCCGCTCCGCGCGGGGATGAGCGTCGGCATGATGCTCATCGCAGTCGAACTCCTCTTCATGCTGGCCATCCTGCTCTTCATCCCGTCCGACGTCGCCGGCGCCTGCTTCCTCGGCTTCGCCATCGGCGAATCGCTGGGCGCCGCGGCGCTCCGGATCGCGGGCGGCATCTTCACCAAGATCGCCGACATCGGGTCCGACCTGATGAAGGTGGTCTTCAAGATCAAGGAAGACGACGCCCGGAATCCCGGGGTCATCGCCGACTGCACGGGAGACAACGCGGGTGACTCGGTCGGCCCCACCGCCGATGGCTTCGAGACCTACGGGGTGACCGGCGTCGCGCTCATCACTTTCATTGTGCTTGCGGTCAAGGACCCGGCGGTGCAGGCGCAGCTGCTGGTCTGGATCTTCCTGATGCGGGTGATGATGGTGCTGGCGTCGGGAGCGTCGTACCTGGTCAGCAACGCCGTTTCGAAGGCCCGCTATGGCGATGGTCGCAAGTTCGATTTCGAGGCCCCGCTGACCCAGCTCGTGTGGCTGACGTCACTCGTGTCGGTCGTGCTGACCTACGTCGTGTCCTATGTGATTATCCCCGACCTCGGCGGTAACACCGCGCTCTGGTGGCAGCTCTCGACCGTCATCACCTGCGGCACGCTCGCAGGCGCGATCATTCCGGAGCTGGTGAAGGTCTTCACCTCCACCAATTCCCGGCACGTCCGGGAGGTAGTGAGCAGCTCACGTGAGGGCGGTGCGTCGCTCAACATCCTGTCGGGGCTCGTCGCGGGCAACTTCTCGGCCTACTGGCTGGGCCTGACCATCATGGGCCTCATGGCGGCGGCCTACGGCGTGAGCACCCTGGGCCTGAGCGGCGGCATCATGCAAGCCCCCGCCATCTTCGCCTTCGGCCTCGTGGCGTTCGGCTTCCTCGGCATGGGCCCCGTGACGATCGCGGTGGACAGCTACGGCCCGGTGACCGACAACGCCCAGTCGGTCTACGAGCTCTCCACCATCGAGCAGCTGCCGGGGGTCGAGGCGGAGATCAAGCGGGACTTCGGCTTCAACGCGAATTTCGGCACCGCGAAGGACCTGCTGGAGGAGAACGACGGGGCAGGGAACACCTTCAAGGCCACGGCAAAGCCGGTGCTGATCGGCACCGCGGTCGTGGGAGCCACTACCATGATCTTCTCGATCATCATGGCGCTGACCCACGGCCTCACGAGCGGCATGGAGAACCTCTCCATCCTGCATCCGCCGTTCCTGCTCGGCCTGATCACCGGCGGGGCGATGATCTACTGGTTCACGGGCGCGTCCATGCAGGCGGTGACGACCGGCGCGTATCGGGCGGTGGAATTCATCAAGGCCAACATCCGGCTCGAGGGCGCGACCAAGGCGTCCGTCGAGGACAGCCGGAAGGTGGTGGAGATCTGCACGCAGTACGCGCAGAAAGGGATGTTCAACATCTTCCTTGCGGTCTTCTTCGCGACGCTGGCCTTCGCATTCATCGAGCCCTTCTTCTTCATCGGCTACCTGATCTCGATCGCGCTGTTCGGACTCTACCAGGCCATCTTCATGGCCAATGCCGGCGGGGCGTGGGACAACGCCAAGAAGATCGTGGAGACAGAATTGAAGGCGAAGGGCACCGACCTGCACGCGGCCTCGGTCGTGGGCGACACGGTCGGCGACCCGTTCAAGGACACCTCCTCGGTAGCGATGAATCCGGTCATCAAGTTCACCACGCTCTTCGGCCTGCTGGCCGTGGAGCTGGGCGTCTATCTGGCCGCCGAACGCGGAGCGCCGCTCGGGCAGATACTGGCCGCGGTGTTCTTCGCTGTCTCGGTGACCTTCGTCTACCGGTCGTTCTACCGGATGCGGATCGAGTCGAACTAGATTTCGTCACTCGCTTTTTCCAGGGCCCGCATGGCTTCGACCGCTGCGCCGTCCGCTGCGCCCGCCACCCTGCCGCACGGGTTGAGCCGGGAGCAGCTGCACGAGCTGTACTACTTCATGGGCCTGACCCGCTCCCTCGAGGAGCGGCTGGTCAACCTGTACCGCCAGACCAAGGTCATCGGCGGCCTGTTCCGCTCGCTCGGCCAGGAGGCCGACAGCGTCGGCACCGCCTATGCCCTGGACCGCACCCTCGGCGACTTCCTCTCCCCGCTGATCCGGAACCTGGGCTCGATGCTGGTCCAGGGGGCGACCCCGGTCGAAATCCTGCGCCAGTACATGGCCAAGGCCGACAGCCCGACCCGTGGTCGCGAACTCAACATCCATTATGGCGACCTCGATCGCGGGTTCCTCGGCCAGATCTCGCACCTGGGCGACATGGTGCCGGTGATGGCCGGCGTCACCCTCTCGTTCAAGATGCGGAAGCAGGCCCGCGTGGGGCTGGTGTACGTCGGCGACGGCGCGATGAGCACCGGCGCGTTCCACGAGGGCATCAACTTCGCCGCCGTGCAGCGGCTGCCGCTCGTCATCATCTGCGAGAATAACGGCTACTCCTACAGCACACCGACCCACAGGCAGTCGGCGGTGAAGCACCTGGTGGACAAGGCCCCGGCCTACGGCATCCCGGGCATCCGAGCAGACGGCAACGACGTGCTGGAAGTGTACGGCGTGACCAAGCCGGCGGTGGAGCGCGCCCGGGCCGGCGGCGGATGCACGCTGATCGAGCTCGTGACCTACCGCCGGAAGGGTCACGCCGAGCACGACAATCAGTCCTACGTGCCGAAGGAGGAGCTCGCGGCATGGGCCAAGAAGGACCCCATCGACCGCTACCGGCGCCGGCTTCAGGAGACCGGCTGGGCCACCGAGGGCGAGCTGGCCGCGATCGATGCGCGGATTCGTGATGAGCTGGATCGCGCGGTCACGCTGACCGAGAACGAACCGCTGCCCGTCGCCGACTCCGCCCTGGACGGCGTCCTGGCCGATCCTCCGCACGCGCCGCTCGAATGGTACCGGAGGCTCGATGGCTGAAGTCACGTATCTCGAGGCCCTGCGCCAGGGACTCTGGGAGGAGATGGAGCGCGACGAGCGGGTGTTCATCCTCGGAGAGGACGTCGGCGCGTATGGCGGCGCCTTCAAGGTGACGGACGGCTTTCTCGGCCGGTTCGGCGAGGAACGCGTCATCGATACGCCGATTTCGGAGGCGGCGATCGTTGGCGCGGCGGCCGGCGCCGCGCACATGGGGCTCCGACCGGTGGCGGAGATGCAGTTCATCGACTTCATCTCCTGCGCGTACGACATGCTGACCAACTATGTGGCGACCGCGCGGTACCGCGCCGGACTCCCGACGCCCATGGTCGTGCGCGGCCCTGGCGGCGGCTACGTGCGAGGCGGGCCGTTCCACTCGCAGAATCCCGAGGCGGCGTTCCTGCACACGCCGGGGCTCAAGATCGTCTGCCCGGCCACGGCGCGGGATGCCAAGGGGCTGATCAAGAGCGCGATCCGTGACGACGATCCCGTACTGTACTTCGAGCACAAGTATCTCTATCGCCGGATCAAGGAAGATCTTGCCGAGGGCGAGGAGATCCTCACGCCGATCGGGAAGGCCCGGGTGGCGCTCGAGGGCAGCGACCTGACGATCGTGACCTGGTCGGCCATGGTGTACAAGGCGCTCGAGGCCGCGGAGAAGCTGGCGCAGGCAGACGGGCTCTCGGTCGAGGTGCTCGATCTCCGGACCCTTCTGCCGATGGACGACGAGGCGATCATGGCCTCGGTCCGGAAGACCAATCGCGTCCTGGTCGCCCACGAAGACACGCGCACCGGCGGCGTGGCGGGCGAGATCATTGCGCGGATCAACGACCAGGCGTTCGAGTGGCTCGACGCGCCGGTCAAGCGGGTGGCGGCGCACGACGTGCCGCTGCCCTACGCACCGACACTCGAGGATTTCGTGCTGCCCCAGACCGACGACCTGGTCCGGGCGGCACGTTGGCTGGCAGCTTACTAGGCTCGGAGACCCGACGCATGGCCAAGATCGATGTCATCATGCCGCAGATGGGCGAGTCCATCGCCGAGGGCACCCTCTCCAAGTGGTTGAAGAAGGTGGGGGACTCGGTGAAGCGGGACGAGCCCATCTTCGAGATTTCGACGGACAAGGTGGATGCCGAGATTCCCGCCCCTCAGGCTGGAGTGCTCGCGGAAATACTCGTCACCGAGGGCCAGACGGTCGCGATTCAGACGGTCGTGGCCCGGATCGAGACGGACGGTGCATCAGCCGCCGGCGCATCCGCACCAGCCGCCGCGGCACCGGCCGCCCCCGCGAGTCCGCCGCCTGCTCCGGTGGCTCCGCCGAAACCGGCCGCCGCCACAAAGGCCCCCGCAGCACCACCCGCCCAGGCCCCCGCGCCCCTGGCGGCCGAGGCCGCCCCAGCGGCCGGGACGGAGACCGCGGAGGAGCGGCTCCGGCGGAAGTCCACGCCCCTCGTCCGGAAGATCGCGGCGGAGCACAACCTCGACATTTCCACCATCGCGGGCAGCGGACTGGCAGGGCGGGTCACGAAGAACGACGTCCTCAGCTACCTCGAGTCGGGAGCCACCGCGGTGGCACCCGCGGCGCCGCGCGCGCCGGCAGCCGCCGGGGGCCGCGGCGCGACGACGCTCATCGAAGTTCCGGCTCCCGTCGTCGAACCCTGGCCGGGTGACCGGGTCGAGCCATGGTCAAAGATCCGGAAGCTCACTGCCGACCATATGATCATGTCGCGCCGCGTGTCGGCGCACGTGAACAGCCTCTTCGAAGTGGACTTCAGCCGCGTGGCGCAGCTCCGCTCGGCCAAGAAGCGGGAATACGCGGAGCGGGGTGTGAACCTGACCTTCCTCGCGTTCATCGTGAAGGCGGTGGCCGACAACCTCCGGAAGCATCCGGTGGTCAATTCGGCCGTCATGGGTGATGCGACCGTGTTCCGGCGGGACATCAACATCGGCATCGCCGTGGCGCTCGACTGGGGTCTCATCGTGCCCGTCATCCGCAATGCGGACGAGCTGGCGCTCATCGGCGTCGCCCGCGCCATCAACGATCTCGGGGAGCGGGCCCGCACCAAGAAGCTTTCGCCGGACGAGGTGCAGCGCGGCACGTTCACGATCACGAATCCGGGCGGATTCGGGTCGTATGCCGGGACGCCAATCATCAACCAGCCGCAGGTCGCCATCCTCGGCGTCGGCGCCATCGAAAAGCGTCCATCGGTGGTGACGCTGCCGGACGGCACGGACGGGCTCGCTGTGCGGACCAAGGGCATGCTCACGATGGCCTACGACCACCGAATCGTGGATGGCGCCGACGCGGACCGGTTCCTTGCCGATGTGAAGGGAATGCTCCAGGACTTCCCGGAGAGCGCCACCTGACATGGCGAAGGCGCTGAGCGTCGCGCGAGTGGCGGTAGGCTCCGGAAGGGAAGGGGAGTACCTTGCCCTGGTCCGTGACCTCGCCTCCGCGCTGCGTCTCCGCGGCCAGCACCTCTGGCTGTTCCGGCACCCTTCCGACGCCGGGACATTCCTGGAGTTCCGTGAGGGAGACTCCGCCACACACACGCTGCTTGCGCCGACGGGAGAGGAATCCCGGCTGGCCGCCGAGCTCCGGCGCGTGGCGGCCTATGATCCCGCGGCGACAGAGCTCTGGCTCGAAGTGCCGCTCGCAGCCGCCCACGAGCCGTCCTGAGGTTGCCATGCCGATGAGAAAGTTTGAAGTGGATGGGGAGGAGTGGGAGGTCGCGCCCAGTGGTCACGTGACGCAATACACCCGCGATGAGTTCGCGCTGGTCTTCTCCCGCGGGGCGGGGCCGGATCGCGAGCAGCGCGTCATCAAGTATTCCCCGGTTGGCGCGCGCAGCCGCGAACAGTCGCTTGCCGAACTGACCGAGGATCAGCTGCGCCGGCTGCTCGAGCGGTCGCAACCTTCCTGGACCTCTCCGGAAACAGGGTACCGCCGCTGAGCGCCCCGCCCTTCATCGACCTCCACCTCCACTCCACCGCGTCCGATGGACAGTTGGCCGCGGCGGACGTTGTGGCACGGGCCCACGCGACCGGACTCGGCGCCATCGCCCTTACCGACCACGATTCGGTTGAGGGCGTTGCCGAAGCGATGTCCGCCGGCGCGCGGCTCGGTGTCCGGGTGGTAGCGGGATGCGAGTTCTCGGTCGCGGCGCCGTGGGGCGAGATGCATGTCCTTGGCTACTTTCTGCCGGTGGGCCACGACGAAGTCGAGGCGTTTCTGCATCGCTGTCGCGCGGACCGGGTGCGCCGGGGAGAGGCGATGGCGTCCCGGCTGACGGACCTCGGGCTGCCGATCAGTTTCGACGCCATCCTCGACGAGGCGGCAGGGGGCGCGGTCGGTCGGCCGCATGTCGCGCGGGCGCTGGTCCGCGCCGGTGCGGCCACAAGCGTGAACGACGCCTTCGATCGCTTCCTGGGTCGCGGCCGCCCGGCATTCGTGGACAAGACGCTGCCGGCGTTCACCGAGGTGGCCGAGCTGGTGCACCGGGTGGCCGGTGTGCTTTCCGCGGCGCATCTTCGGGATCGGGCCAATCGCCCCACGCTTGAACGGCTGAAGCGCGAAGGGCTCGACGCCGTGGAGGTCCGCCATCCCCGGCACGATCCCGAGACCCGGTCGCGGATCGCTGGCCTCGCCAACGTGCTGGACCTCGCGCGGACCGGCGGGAGCGACTGGCACGGCGACGAGCCGCTGCCCGACGACCACGGTGCGCTCGGTTCCCAGACGGTTCCCGCCGAATGGCTGGAACGGCTCGAGGCGCGGCGCCCGCGCGCGGCCTGACACGAGGAGGTCCGATGCCAGTGACCTTCGATTTCCACGACAAGGTGGCGCTCGTCACCGGGGTCGGTCGCGTCGGGCAGATCGGCCACGCCGTGGCGCTCGCACTCGGCCGCGCCGGCGCCCGCCTCGTACTCTGTGATGTGCGGGCGGTCGACGTGGCGGCCCGGGCACAGGAGTTCACCGCGGAGGGAATTCAGGTCCGGCCCGCGGCCGGAGACCTGACGCAGCCCGACGTGGCCCGGCTCGCCGTGGAGACGGCGATGCGCCATTTCGGCCGGCTGGACATCGTGGTGAACGTCGCCGGGGGGCTGACGACGTTCGGACCGGTGGCCGGCACCGATGTGGCCGCATTCGACCGCGAGATTGCGATCAACTTGAAGACGGCCTTCCTGGTTTCGCAGGCGGCCGCGCCGGAGCTGGCCCGCAGCCACGGCGTCATCGTGAACTTCGCCTCGGTCGCCTTCTTCCGGCCGCAGAATCAGATGGCCGCCTACGCCGCCGCGAAGGCCGCGGTGGCGGGCTTCACCCAGAGTCTCGCGCTGGAGCTTCGAGACCAGGGCGTACGCGTCAACGCGATCGCACCCGGCATGGTGCGCACCGCCGACAATGTCGCGGCCGTGGGCGACGCCCCGGTCCGCTGGGTCGAAATGAGGCAGATCACCGATGGCGTCCTCTTCCTCGCCAGCGACGCCGCCGACGCCGTCACCGGGCACGTCCTCCCGGTTACCAACGGCGATCTCTAGCCCCGTCAACGCCCGCGACATCGTCGTGATCGGCGGCGGGTGCTATGGCACCTTCTACGCGGGCCAGCTCGACGTCGCCCGCGGGAAGGGGGCGCTCGAGGTCGAGCGCGTGCTCGTCGTCGATCGCGATGCCCACTGCCAGATCACCCGGGACCTCCCACCCTCCCCGGTCCGAGAGCTCGTCGTCTCCGATTGGGATCCGTTCTTTGACACCTATCTGACTTCCCAACTTCCCAACTTTCCCGGTTCCCCACCTTCCTACATCGTCCCCAGTCCGCTCATGCCTCACCTGATGTTCGATTGGCTGCTCCGCCGCGCGCGGGAGCGGTGGCCCGACCGGTCCGTGGAGCGCCGACCGCTCGAGGAACCGCTCGGCACCCCGTACGATCGGCTGGGTCCCGATGGCACGCGGTACGTGTCCTTCGCCGACTGGCTCTGCCCGACGCATTGTGTGGAACCGGCGACCTGCCCCGTCATTCGCGGGCCACGCACGTGGGAGATGGGCGAAGCGGTGGCGGAACTGGTGACGGAACTCGCACGGACCCGGCCGGTCGTCGGCCCGGCGCTCTTCACCACGCGCCACCTGACGTACGGCGCCGGGGCGTTCCCGGTGGACGAGGTACTGGCCGCGGATCGCCTCCTGGAGGCCTCCGGGCGCTCCGGCGCTCCCGTGGAACTGGTGATCGGCACCGTGTCCGCCTGTCACGGCGCAATCGGGATTCTTGCCCTCGGCGCCGCGTGATCGGGAACCCGCCGGCGTTCTATATTTAGGACCATCCGGCGTTAGCGCCGGGCACGTTCACCCTCGTTCCTGAAGAGTCCCATGCGCTCCTCGCACGACGTCATCATCGTTGGCGCCGGCCCGGCCGGCCTTTGCGCCGGCCTCTACGCGGGCCGCGGCCTCCTTAACGCGGTGATCCTGGAGCGTGGGCTGCCCGGCGGCGAGCTCCTCAATACGGAGCTGGTCGAGGATTATCCCGGCTTCCTGAGCGTCCAGGGGCGGGAGCTCGCCCGCCTGATGGCCGACCACGCCCGCAAGTTCGGCGCCGATATCCGCCAGCAGAATGTGGAGTCGGTGGGGCGGCGGGACGACGGGGTGTTCGAGGTCGCGTGCACTTCCGGGCATGTCTACGAGGCGCCCACGGTGATCCTGACCGCCGGCGGCACGCCGACCAAGCTCGGCGTGCCCGGAGAGCTCGAGTATGCCGGCCGCGGCGTGTCGTATTGCGCCGTATGCGATGGTGCCTTCTTCAAGGGTGACACGATCGCGGTCGTGGGCGGCGGCGATGCGGCGGTGGAAGAGGCGGAATACCTGACGCGCTATGCGGAGAAGGTGTACGTGATCCATCGGCGCGATGAATTCCGCGCGTCGAAGATTCTTCAGGAACGGCTGTTCGCCAATCCGAAGATCGAGGTCATCTGGAACACCGTGGTAACTGAGATGGTGGGCGGGCCGGCGGGGCTCGCGTCGCTGTCGCTCGAGGACACCCTCACCGGGGTGGCCTCGACGCTCCCGGTGACCGGCTGCTTCGTGTTCATCGGCTTCAGGCCGAACACGGGCCTCGTGACTCAGCACTTCGCGCACGACGCGGCGGGCTACATGATCACCGATGACCGGATGATGACGTCCATTCCAGGCCTGTTCGCCGCCGGCGACGTCCGCGTTCAGCTCACGCGTCAGGTGACCACGGCAGTCGGTGATGCCACCACCGCGGCCATCGCGGTGGAGAAGTTCCTGGCCGACCGGAAGGCCAGGGTCATTGCCTGAGCTCACCGTCGTGCCGCTGCCGAACGGGCAGTTCATGGAGAACTGCTACGTCGTGGCGGACGCGGACCAGGGCGACGCGGTGCTGATCGATCCCGGTGAGGAAGCGGAGCGGTTCCTGGAGGTCATCGCCGACCGCGGCTGGCGGCTCACCGCAATCTGGCTCACGCACGCGCACGTCGATCATATCATGGGGGTGGCGGCGGTGCGCGCGCACCACTGGGTTCCGACCTGGCTGCATCCCCTCGACCGGCCGCTGTACGACGCCCTGCCCCAGCAGGGTGCCTGGATGGGGCTCTCCCTCCAGGCGCCACCCGCGCCAACCGACGATCTGACGGTGGGGGTGCCGATGCGTGTCGGCGGACTGGTGTTCGATGTGCGCCACGTGCCCGGGCATTCGCCTGGTAGCGTCGCGTTCATCGGCCATGGAGTGGCCTTCGTCGGAGACGTCCTGTTCAGCGGGTCGGTCGGGCGCACCGATCTCCCCGGCGGGGACGGGTCCGCATTGCTGGCCTCGATTCGGCGCGAGCTGCTCTCGCTGCCGGATTCGACGGTGGTCTACAGCGGCCACGGCCCCGCAACGACCATCGGCGCCGAACGCGGATTCAATCCCTTCCTGACCGGGGTCTACAGCCTTGAATGAGGTCGACCCGGCGCCGCGGGCCCCTCAATCCGGCGTGCCCGCCACCGGGGGACCGACCGCCCCGCCGGCCTGCAACCGCTGCGGCTTCCCCGTGGTCAGTCGCGTCTGGGGCTGCAAGAACCCGTGCCCGAACTGCGGCACGGTCTACCCGCTGGGCGACTGCTCGGATTGAGGCCCTCGCACCCTTGCCGACCGTCCACGTGACCCGAACCTATCTCCAGATGACCGACCCGGCGCAGCTCCGGACCTCGGCACATCGGCCCGCCGGTATGCGCCTGGAGGGTGTCACCGACTGCCCACCGGAGTTCTACCGCTTCCTGTACGACACGGTCGGACGCGAGTATCACTGGCGTGACCGGTCGGGGTGGGACGATGCCGCGATCCGGGCGTGGTTCGGGCGGCCGGGCGTGCTGCTGCGGGTGCTGTATCGCGAGGGCGCGCCGGCGGGGTATTACGAATTGGCACGCCACGAGGATGCATCGGTGGAGATCGTCTATTTCGGATTGCTGCCCGGCCAGCTCGGACAGGGGTTCGGTCGATTCCTGTTGGAGGAGGCAGTGCGGGAAGCATGGGGACTGGGCGCCGTCCGCGTCTGGCTTCATACGTGCACTCTGGACGGTCCTGCGGCCCTGCCCAATTACGTCAACCGCGGGTTCGTGGCCTTCCGCACCGAGGAGTTCGACGCCGACATTCCGGCGGGCCCTACGGACGCCCTGTACCGCTGACCCCCTGACCCGCCGTCATCCCCACGAGCATCACAGTCCGCACCAGCGCTTCTTCGACCCCATGCGGTATTCCCGCGGGCGCCCACACGACAGAACCGGGTCCGGCCTCACGCGCTTCATCCCCCACGCGCATCCTCGCCTTTCCCGAGATCACCAGGTAGAATTTGTCCGCGCCGGCATGCGAATGGAGCGCCTGGAATTGCCCGGGCTCATAGCAGTTGAGGCCGACGAACAGGTGTTCACCTCGGAACAGGTCCGCCTTCGCAGGCTTCTCCGCGCGGAACTCGGTAAACTCATCCACTTGAATGAAATGGCCGGTCACGGTGGTCTCCCCGGTGTTCAGTTTTCAGCCCTCGCCACTGGCTCGGAAAGATGACGACTCGCATCGAGAAAGACCCGCTGGGTGAGAAGGCCGTTCCCGCGGATGCGCTGTACGGCATCCAGACAATGCGCGCGGCCGAGAATTTCCCGATCTCAGGGCTCCGGCCGCTTCCCGCGTTCGTCAACGCGGTGGTCTGGATCAAGCGCTCGGCGGCGCTGACTCATCGCGAGACGGGGCGGCTCGATCCGAAGCTGGCCGACGCGATCGTGCGGGCCGCGGACGAGGTCCTCGCTGGGCAGCATCGCGACCAGTTCATCGTCGACGTCTACCAGGCCGGCGCCGGCACCAGCCACAACATGAACTGCAATGAAGTGCTCGCCAACCGTGCCAACGAGCTCCTCGGCGAGCCGCGCGGCAGGTACATCCCGGTGCACCCGAATGATCATGTCAACATGGCGCAGAGCACGAATGACGTGATCCCGACCGCGATGCGACTGGCGACGCTCTCGACGCTTCCGCGCCTGCTGAACGCGATGGACATCCTGGCCGATTCCTTCCTCGCCAAGGGCGTGGAATTCGACCACGTCATCAAGTCTGGCCGGACCCACCTGCAGGACGCCACTCCCATCCGGCTCGGCCAGGAATTCACCGCCTACGGCGGGACGGTCGCCCGGCATCGGGTCAAGCTGGTTGAGGCGGCCCGATGGCTCCGCGCGATGAACATCGGCGGGACGGCCGTCGGCACGGGCATCAACGCGGAACCGGCGTATCCCGGGCTCATGGTGAAGCATCTTCGCGAGGTCTCCGGCCTGGAACTCGAGGTCGGCGAAGACCGGATCCAGCTGATGCAGTCCATGGGTGACATCGCGTCGTTCAGTGGCGCGTTCCGGGCCTATGCGCTGGACCTGAACAAAATCGCCAACGATCTCCGACTGCTCGCCTCCGGACCACGCACCGGGCTCGCGGAAATCGAGCTCCCTGCGGTTCAGCCCGGGTCCAGCATCATGCCGGGCAAGGTGAATCCGTCCATCGCCGAGATGGTCAACCAGGTGTGCTACCAGGCCCTTGGGCTTGATGCGACTGTCGCCATGGCCTCCGAGGCCGGTCAACTCGAACTCAATGTCATGATGCCGGTCATCACGCACAACATCGTGTTTGGGTTGATGATCGTCGCCAATGCGACGCACGTCCTCGCCGAACGGTGTGTGCAGGGCATTCGGGCGGACGAAGTCCGGTGCGCCTATTGGCTCGAGCGGAGTCCTGCATTGGTCACGGCCCTGGCCCCGCGGATCGGCTACGCCGAGGCGGCGAAGCTGGCCAAGGAAGCCATCGCGACAGGGCTCACCGTGAAGCAGCTCCTCGAGCAGAGGAAGCTGCTTCCCCCCGAGGAGCTCGAGGCCGTCCTGAACCTCCGGGCCATGACGGAGCTTGGGGTGCCCGGCCGGAAGGGGATCCCCGGCGGGGGTTAAGATGACTTCCGGTCCTTTCCCGCCACGATGAGCGGGAGCTACGACCGCCGCCGGCGGACTGGGGGCGTCCGGGCGCCGAGGGACGGCCGGCGTGAAGCTTCCTTCAGGCCGGTTTCATGCACATTTCCTTGATAACCGACGAATCCACAGGCATATTCGCATCTCATGCGCGTCACTACCTGGACTGAATACAGCCTGATCATCTCGTTGCACCTCGCCCGACGCGGCGGGGCGCGGCCCGTCGCCGCGCGGGAGCTCGCCGAGGCTGAGCGCCTTCCCGGCGACTATGTCGAGCAGATCCTGCTCCGGCTGCGCCGCGCCGGACTCGTGGAGAGCGTGCGGGGTGCGCGGGGTGGCTACTACCTCGCCCGGGAGCCGGGCAGGATCTCCGTGCGTGACATCATGACGGCCTGCGAACACCAGACCTTCGAAATCAACTGCGAAACTCACCAGGTGGACTCGGAGCGCTGCCGGCCCGACGGGCAATGCAGCATCCGGCCCGTGTGGCAGGCGCTGCAGCAGCGGGTGGACGAGTTGCTGGAGAGTATCTCGCTGGCGGACTTGATGAAGCAGGAGTCGCAGGTACAGGAGATGGTGACGGTCGGCGTCGCCGGCTGATCCCCCCGCTGCACGCCAATAGAACCCGGCCAAACGGTCGGGTTTTTTCTTTGTATTGTTCCTGAATGACATCTCCCCCCGTTGACGGCCTCGCCACGCGGCTCTCCCAGGATGAGCTGCTCCGATACTCGCGGCATCTGCTGTTGCCGGAAGTCGGGCCGGAGGGCCAGCGCCGCCTCAAGGCCGCTCGGGTACTGCTGGTCGGTGCGGGTGGCCTCGGGTCGCCTGCGGCGCTCTATCTGGCCGCGGCCGGAATCGGCACGCTTGGCCTCGTGGATTTCGATGCGGTCGACCTGACAAACCTTCAGCGGCAGGTGCTGCACGGGACCAGTGACGTGGGTACGGCCAAAACGGAATCGGCTGAATCCCGCCTGCGCGACCTCAATCCCCACGTCACGGTCGAGAAGTTCTCCGAGCGGCTGACCTCCGCGAACGCGCGGGGAATCCTCGGCGAGTTCGACGTGATCGTCGATGGCAGCGACAACTTCCCGACCCGCTACCTCGTCAACGACGCGGCGGTGCTCTCCGGCAAGCCGAATGTGTACGGCGCCATCTTCCGCTTCGAGGGTCAGGTCTCCGTCTTCGATGCCGCGCGCGGCCCCTGCTATCGGTGCCTCTATGCCGAGCCGCCACCGCCCGGCCTCGTTCCCAGTTGCGCCGAGGCCGGAGTCCTCGGCGTGCTGCCGGGAGTAATCGGCAGCCTCCAGGCGCTGGAGGCCATCAAGCTGGTGCTTGGTGCCGGCGAGTCACTAGTCGGCCGCCTGCTCCTCTTCGACGCGCTCGCCCTCCGATTCCGCGAGCTCCGGCTGCACAAGGACCCGGGCTGTCCACTCTGCGGCGCGGTCCCGACCATTCGCGAGCTGGTGGATTACGAGGCCTTCTGTGGTGTGGAGCCGCAGGAAGTCGTGTCCGAACGCGAGGTGGCCCCTGCGGCGCTCCGCAGCGAACTCGAGGCGGGATCGCCCATCGTCCTGCTGGACGTGCGCGAGCCACACGAATGGGAACTGGTTCACCTGGGCGGCGCCAAGCTGGTCCCGCTCGGAAGCCTTCCGGCCGGGGCCCAGGATCTCGACACCCGCGCCGACATCGTGACCTACTGTCACCACGGTGCGCGCTCGCTGCGGGCGCTGGACCTGCTGCGCGCGGCGGGCTTCTTGCGGGTGCGGAGTCTTGCCGGGGGGATCGACGCGTGGGCGCGGGAGGTGGAGCCGGGGATGTTGCGCTACTGAGTGCCGAAGGGGGGACTCGAACCCCCACGGGCTTGCGCCCACTGCGCCCTGAACGCAGCGCGTCTACCAATTCCACCACTTCGGCGTGGGCGGCAAAGGTAGTGGAGCGGCCGCCCCGGCGTCAAGCCAGTCGTTGACCCCTCCGAACTCTGTGTCTATCTTCGGCTTACGAGCATCCTGTGAGTGCCAATCCCCCCGCGCCGAAGGAGCGCCGGATCTCGGTCGCCCGCAATCCGAAGGCGACCCACGACTACCACATCCTCGAGACGTGGGAGGCGGGTTTGGTGCTGACCGGGACCGAGGTCAAATCGCTCCGCGCCGGGAAGGCGTCCATCAAGGAAGCCTACGCGCGCGTGAAGAATGGTGAGGCGTTTCTCGAAGGCATGAACGTCACGCCCTACGAGCAGGGAAACCGCTATAATCACCCGCCGGTACGGTCCCGCAAACTCCTCCTCCACCGCCGCGAGATCAATCGCCTCATCGGCGGAGTGGAGCGGGAGGGTCTCACCCTGGTTCCGCTGGAACTGTACTTCAAGGACGGTCATGCCAAGGTGGCGGTCGGTCTCGCACGCGGGAAGAAGCAGCACGACAAGCGGGAGGATCTCAAGCGTCGAATCGCCGACCGGGAGATGGCCCGTGCCATCTCGGTGAGGCACCGCCGGTGATCGGCCTGTTCCTGCTCCTTGCGCTGGCCCGGGGGCCGGTGGCTCCGGTCGAGTTGGTCGTTTCGACCCCGCGCGGCGAGACGCGCATGCCCATCCTGCGCGACGCCGCAGGCCTGCCGCTGCTCCCGGCCGCCCCGCTCGTGGCGGCGCTCAACGGCACCAGCCGGCGCGTGGACGCGTGGGCGGAGCTCGTCATCGCGCGGCAGACATTCGAATTCCTCCTCGACGCGGCGCTCGTGCGCTTCAACGGTCGGCTCGAGCCGCTGGCGGCGCCGGCGATCGTCCGCCGCGATTCCCTGTTCGTTCCGTACCAGTTCGTGGCCGAGATGCTCCCCCGGTTCTTCGGGGAGCGCTATCACTTTGACGCGGCGAGCGGGCACCTGGTCGAGGTCGCGCCGCCCGCGCCCCCGGCGCCGAAGCGCCTTCCCAACGGCCTGCTGCCCGGACACATCGTGACAGTGGATGCCGGACACGGCGGCGATGATCCCGGCAACCCGGGGCGGTTCTTCCCGGCCGGCGTTCGGGAGAAGCACGTGACCCTGCAGGTCGCCCTCCTGCTGCGCGCGGAGCTCGAACGGCAGGGCGTAACGGTACGAATGACCCGGACAACGGATGTCCGGCCGAACCTGCTCAAGCGTGCCCCGACCTGCGATGCGACCTGTGACCTCTTTGTGAGTCTTCACGTCGACGCGCTCGACCCCCGGCGCCGGCCGGATTACCGGTCGTTCGCGGGATTCTCGACGCTGATCATCGGGGAGGAGAACTCCGCCGACGCCGATCGGGTGGCAGAGACGGAAAACGAGGCGCTGCGTTTCGAGAGTCCGGAGGATCAGCAACTCGCCAGCGGTCCGCTCGCCTACATCATCCGCGATCTCCAGATGAATGAATATCTGCGGGAATCGGCCCGCGCCGCGGCGCTGGTGCAACAGCACCTCGATCGGGTGCACCCCGGTCCCGACCGCGGTGTCAAGCAGCGGAACGATCTCGCGGTGCTGAACACGGGACGGCGTCCAGGAGTGCTCGTGGAGATGGGCTACAGCTCCAACCAGTCCGATGCCGGTTTCATGAGCTCACGGACCGGCCAGCAGAAGATCGCCCGGGTGCTCGCCGATGCGATCGTGGCCTACCTGATGGAATTCGAGCGCAAGACCGGGATGGGTGCGGATTCCGCGAGGCCGATGCGATGAGGCACGTCGCGCTGATCTCGCTGCTGCTGCTCGGCGGGTGTGCCTATTACAACGGCATGTACAACGCGAAGCGCCTCGCGGGACGGGCTGAACGGGCAGAGCGCGACGGGCGCACCTTCGAGGCCCAGGGGTTGTGGGCCCAGGCGGAAGTCCGCGCCGAGTCGGTCATCGTGCGCCACCCCGACAGCAAGTGGGTCGATGATGCGCAGTTGATTCGCGGGCTCGCGCGAGCGAAGCGGAAGGACTGCGCCGGCGCCATTTCACCGCTGGAGGCAGCGTCGCTTTCGCTCGACAGCCCCGAGGTCGCGGAGCAGGCCAATTTCCAGCTCGGCGAATGCCGCCTGGAGCTGGGTGATGTCCTCGGGGCCGATGCCGCGTTCGCCCGCCTGGTCGAGAGCCCCGATTCCGCCCGCCGCGAGAACGCCCGCCTGCAGCACGCACGGGTCTTGCGGAGTTCCGGGCGATACGCCGAGGCGCTCGCGGCACTCGAGGGTCTGAGTGGCCCCTCAGCCGACGGGGAGCGGGCGGCGGCGCTGGCCGGGCTCGGCCGAATGGACGACGCAACCCCGCTGATCACGGAGGCCGTTCAGCGCGGGGATCTCACCTTCCCCTGGGATTCGATCCTGGCGGCGGTGGGGCGCCGGGACGCGCGGGAGGCCACCCGTCTGGTGGATCGCGTCGTGCGGATGCCGGACGTCACGCCGGACCAGCGGGACCGCTGGCTCAGCGCGGACGGTGTCCGGCTCATCCCCATCGACACTGTCGCCGGGATCGCCCGACTCGAGCAGGTGGCCGGCGGCCAGTCGGGGACAAATGCCTCGGTGTCCGCGCGCATGATTCTCATTGAGCTCCGGCTCCACGGGGCCCGGGCCGCGTCGGACGCCGAAGCGATGCGTCCGGCGCTGGAACGGCTGTCGGAAATCGGCGGCCCGGCCAGCATCGCGTCCCTCGGCTACCTCCGCGCGCTGGACCGGCTGGGCATCTATCGTGACTCCGTGACACCAGACACACCGCAGGGTGATCTCCTCACTTTCCTCGCCGCGGAGACCGGACGCGACTCCCTGCGCGCTCCAGCCGTCGCCGCCGATCTGTTCCGGCGACTCCCCGGCACCTGGCCCACCTCGCCCTATGCACCCAAGGCGCTGCTGGCCCTCGCCGCCCTGGAGCCGGCGACCGCAGATTCTCTGCGCGCGGTGCTCGAGTCGCAATACGGAGAGAGCCCGTACCTGACGTTCCTTCGCGGCGAATCCGCCCCGGAGCTGAAGCCGCTGGAGGACTCGCTGCAGGCCTTCGCGATCGCCCGCTCGCGACCGTCACGGCAGGAGCGACGGCCGGCAGGCACCCCCGGCGCGGCCCCCACGGATCGCCGGCAGGCCGGCGAGCTCAAGTAGTGGCGTCTCGCGATCTCTCCCGCATCGTCTTCGGCACGCGATTCCAGAATCCGGTGCTTCTCGCCTCCGGTACGGCGGGGTATGGGCGCGAACTCGATGGCGTCATGCACCTCGACCGGATCGGCGGTATCGTCACCAAGGCGGTCTCGCTGGAGCCGAGGGCAGGCAACCGCCCCCCCCGCGTCACGGAATACCGCGGCGGAATGCTCAACTCGGTCGGACTGGCCAATCCAGGCCTCGCCCACGTTCGCGAGCACGAGCTGCCGTGGCTCGCGCGCCGGCTCACGGCCGCTCGCATCCTGGTCAACGTGGTCGGCTTCACGATTGAGGAATACGCGGCCGTGGTGGGCGGACTCGATAGCGTCGACGGAATCGCGGCCTTCGAGCTGAACCTGTCCTGCCCCAATACCTCGGCGGGGGGGATGGAGTTCGGCGCGGACGCAGCCGCGGTGCGGGCGATCGTTGGTCAAAGCCGGACCGTCACGAAAAAGCCTCTCCTGGCCAAACTGTCGCCCGCGCTGCCCGACATCGGGGCGATGGCCGTGGCGGCGCGTGACGAGGGGATCGACGGAATCACGGTCGTCAACACCCTCCCCGGCTGCGTGTATGACGCCGCGGGCCGGGCGCGCCTCGGGAACGGCCACGGCGGGATCAGTGGTCCCGCGCTGCTTCCGGCCGGCATCCTCGCCGTGCGCCGCGTCATTGAGCGGACTGGCGGGCTGCCCGTGATTGGGGTTGGTGGGATCCGATCGGGCGCGGATGCGCGCCAGTATCTCGCGGCCGGCGCGTCGCTCGTGGCGGTCGGAACCGGTGGGCTGGCGGACCCGCGCCTCCCGGAACGAGTGGTCCGCGAACTCGGAGATGTCGATGGCTGAAGTGATCCTCGCCCTGGACCTGCCTCAACGGGACGAGGCGCTCCGGCTGCTCGACCGGCTTCCGACCCTCCGCTGGGTCAAGCTGGGCTCGGTATTGATGACGCGCGAAGGCGCGCCTTTCATAGGGGAACTCCACGCGCGCGGACTCCAGGTGTTCCTGGACTTGAAGTGGCACGATATCCCGCACACCGTGGCCGGCGCAGTGGCCGCGGCCAGGGAACAGGGGGTCTCGATGGCGACCGTCCACACGCTGGGTGGTCATGCGATGCTCCGCGCCGCCCAGGAAGCCGCGGGGGAGCGCCTCGGGCTGCTTGGTGTGACGGTGCTGACGTCGCACGCGCCCCGGGAATACGCCGGGGCGATCGGTCGGGTCGCTGATCTCGACGAGGAGGTTGGTCGCCTGGCCTCGGCGGCCAGCTCGGCCGGACTCCGCGGCGTGGTGTGCTCCCCGCGTGAGGTGACGGTGGTTCGCCGGGTGCTCCCGCCCCGGTCATGGATCGTCGTGCCCGGGATCCGGCGGAGGGCGGACGCCGCTGGGGATCAGGCTCGCACGGCGACTCCCGCCGAGGCCGTGCGCAGCGGAGCGACGCACCTGGTCGTCGGGCGGCCGGTGCTTGACTCCGCTGATCCCGCCGCGGCGTTTTCCGAAATCTCGGAGCAGGCCGGATGAAGCTGCCCCTCCTGCTGGCGGTCGCCGTGCTGGCCGGCAGTTCGCCGACCCGCCGGCCCGCTGACCTGACGCCTCGCCTGCAGTTCCCGTCGCTGGAAGCGGCAGCCGAATCCGCGCGGCGCGCCTGGAGCGATCGCGATCTCGACGCCTTCCTTCGGGGGGCGGGTTCAAGTCTGCTGCTCGAGTTGCCTTCAGCCAATCCGTCCACGCCGGTCGGGCGACGCCAGGCCGTGGCGCTCCTGCTGGGCTATGTGCAAGGCACAGAAGAGGTTGAGACCGTGGTGCGGAAGGCCAAACCGGTTGGTGACACCCGGGGGTACGTTGAATTGACCCGGCGCTTTCGTGTGGCGGGGATCGGGGGGGTGAGCGAGGGGGTGTTGCTCCTCGGATACCGCCGGGGTCGGGATGGGTGGCTTCTGACGGAGGTCCGCGCGGGGAGCTGAGCATTTCCCTTGCGTCGGGTTTCGGCGCCATCTATATTGCTAAGCTACCTCATAGCCTGATCTTGGGAGTGTTTCCGTGAAGGTTCGTTCGAGTGTGAAGCCGATCTGCGAGCACTGCAAG
The DNA here is from genome assembly GCA_963817575.1 of uncultured Gemmatimonadales bacterium. Taxonomy (GTDB): domain Bacteria; phylum Gemmatimonadota; class Gemmatimonadetes; order Gemmatimonadales; family GWC2-71-9; genus DASTCF01. Next base: position 100,357 of record CAWFOY010000012.1, on the reverse strand, counting down.
GTGGTCAAGCGGCAGGGTGTCGTGCGGATCATCTGCAAGCGCAATCCGAAGCACAAGCAGCGGCAGGGCTGATCATGGCGCGCATTGCAGGCGTGGACCTCCCGCGCGAGAAGCGCGTCGAAATCGCGCTCACGTACATCTTCGGCATCGGTCGTCCCACCAGCGGCCGCATTCTCACCGAAACCGGCGTCAATCCCAGCACCCGCGTCCGTGACCTCTCGGACTCGGAAGTGGCCCGTCTGCGCCAGTACATCGAGCGGGCGCTCAAGGTCGAGGGCGCGCTTCGCACCGAAGTCGCGATGAACATCAAGCGGTTGATGGATATCGGCAGCTATCGCGGCTCCCGGCATCGCAAGGGACTCCCCGTGCGCGGTCAGCGCACGCACACCAACGCCCGCACCAAGAAGGGGCCCCGGCGCGCCATCGCCGGCAAGAAGAAGGCGACCAAGAAGTAAGCTATGACTGCACCGACTCCAGCCAAGGCGCCCGGCGCCAAGCGCAGCAAGAAGGTCGTCGAGTCCGAGGGCATCGCCCACGTCTCGGCGACGTTCAACAACGTGCTCATCACCATCACCGACATGAAGGGCAACACCCTCGCGTGGGGGACGGCCGGCAAGGCGGGCTTCAAGGGCTCCAAGAAGTCCACACCGTTCGCCGCCACGGTGGCCGCCGAGAACTGCGGCCGGGAGGCGCTGAACATGGGCCTGCGCCGCGTGCACGTGCGGGTCCAGGGCCCCGGCAGCGGGCGCGAATCCGCCATTCAGGCGCTGGCCTCGGTGGGCCTCCGCGTGGTGTCCATCCGGGACGTGACGCCCATTCCCCACAACGGGTGCCGTCCCCCGAAGAAGCGGCGGGTCTGATCCATGGCTCGGTACACTGGTCCCAGCTGCCGGCTCTGCCGCCGCGAGGGCACGAAGCTGTTCCTGAAGGGCACCCGTTGCCTCACGGAGAAGTGCGCCGTGGAGCGTCGCGCCTATCCGCCCGGCCAGCACGGGCCCAACGCCGGCCGCGGGCGCAAGGCGTCGGAGTTCTCGAAGCAGCTGCGTGAGAAGCAGAAGGTCAAGCGGATGTACGGGCTCTCCGAGCTGCAGTTCCGCAACCTGTTCGACGACGTCACCCGCGAGCCGGGTGTGAAGGGCACCAACCTGCTGGTGGCGCTCGAGTCGCGCCTGGACAACATCGTATTCCGGATGGGATTCGCGTCGAGCCGCAAGGCGGCGCGCCAGTTCGTCCGGCACGGGCACATCGAGGTGAACGGTCGCCGCGTGGACGTGCCGTCCTTCGCCGTGCAACCCGGTCACGAGGTGCGTGTGGCGCCGGCCAGCCGCGAGCTCGTGGCGGTCAAGATGGCCCAGGAGTTCGCCTCGCGCGGTGCCCCGGTTTCCTGGCTCAGCGTCGACGGCGACAAGGCCGCTGGCCGGTACGTGGAGCGTCCGACGCGTGAGGCCATTCCGGTCAACGCGCAGGAACAGCTCATCGTCGAGCTCTACTCAAAGTAGGCAACGGTCCCCACCATGACTATCGACCTCACCGGCCTCGTTCGCCCGCACCTGCTCGAAATGAGCAAGCGGGAGGACAACCCCAATGCCGCCGAATTCCGCCTCCAGCCGCTGGAGCGGGGGTTCGGCTATACGCTGGGCAACTCCCTGCGCCGTCTCCTGCTGTCCTCCCTTCGGGGAAGCGCGGTCTGGGGCTTCCGGCTCGACGGCGTCGTGCACGAGCACCAGACCGTGCAGGGCGTGCTCGAGGACGTCCACCAGATCATTCAGCGCCTGAAGGGGCTGACCCTGGTGCTCTCCGAGGACGTGGACGAGGCGGTGCTGCATGTCAAGAAGAGCGGCCCGGGCGCGGTCTATGCCCGCGACATCCAGGAGCACGGCGCGGTGCGCGTGGTCAATCCGGACCACCTCCTCTTCACCGTTCAGGACGATCGCGAAGTCTCGGCCGAGCTGTACGTCGGCAAGGGCCGCGGGTACGTCGAGTCGGAGTTCCACTCGGTGGACCGCTCCATGCCGGTCGACCTCGTCCGGATCGACGCCATCTACAATCCGGTGATCCGCGCCAACTTCACGGTGGCGGAAACCCGCGTCGGCCAGCGCACGGACTACGACCGGTTGACGGTGACCGTCGAGACGAACGGCACCATTTCGCCCGAGGACGCCGTCGCGTACGCCGCCGCGCTCGCGCAGGAGCATTTCCGGTACTTCGTGGAGTTCGGCAAGGTGCCGCTCGCCCGCGAGTCGCTGCCCGCCGGCAGCCTGGCCGGTGCGGATCTGCGCGATCGCCTTGCCCGGCCGATCGATGAACTCGGCCTCTCCGTCCGCTCGCTGAATTCGCTCAAGAATTCCAATATCCGGACGCTGCAGGATCTCGTCGCCTATACCGAGGACGATCTCCTCAAGGTCAAGAACGTCGGCGAGAAGGCGGTCGCCGAAATCGCCGAGCTGCTGCAGCGCGAGGGCCTGTTCTTCGGCGCCGTACTCGACGAGGTCGAGGGCGTGCTCCGGCCCAAGGGCGGTGCCACGCCGGCGGCCGCAGGGAACGGGGAGATCGCGTAAATGCGTCATCGCGCCAAGGGACGGCAACTCTCCCGCACCTCGAGCCACAAGCGGGCGATGCTGAACAACATGGCCACGAGCCTGTTCCAGCACGACCGGGTCGTGACGACCGAGGCCAAGGCCAAGGAGCTCCGGCCCTTCGCCGAGAAGCTCATCACGCTCGCCCGTCGCGGAGACCTGCACGCGCGGCGGCTGGTCGAGCGCCGGATCAAGGATCGCGAGGTCCTCGGCCGCCTCTTCGCCGAGATCGGCCCCCGCTTCGCCGCCCGCCCCGGTGGCTACACCAGGATCCTCAAGATGGGGCACCGGCCCGGTGACGGTGCCGATGTCGCTCGCATCGAATTGCTGTCGGAGTAGGGGTGGCGGCGCCAACCCTCCAGACGACGAAGGGGACCCGCGAGGGTCCCCTTTTTTACGGCCGGCGATCGGGGCTCCGGACGCAGCGGAGCGCGAGGGCGTCAACTCGCCTTGGTCACCCGGTTGCTCTTGATGCACTGGGTGCAGACGCGAACGCGGCGCACCGCGCCTTCCTTCAGGACCCGGACCGTCTGGAGGTTCGGGTACCAGCGACGATTGGTGCGGTTGTTGGCGTGGCTTACATTGTGGCCGGTCACCGGCCCCTTGCCGCACACGGTGCACACCCGTGCCATAGGCCCATCCCTTATGCTGTTACGCTGTCCGGGGTAACATCTGGAAACCCCGAAATTTAACCCCAGCTGCTCCATGACACAACTGTCCCGGAGTCTCCATCGTGACTGACCGGAAGCGTGCCCTCATCACCGGGATCACCGGCCAGGACGGCTCCTACCTCGCCGAGCTGCTGCTCGAGAAGGGCTATGAGGTCTTCGGTGTCGTCCGCCGGACGAGCCACGACAGTTTCGAACGGATCGACCATCTCGCCGACCGTGTCACGATCCTGCCGGCGGACCTGCTCGACCAGCACTCGCTCACCGTGGCCATCCAGGGCGTGCGGCCCGACGAGGTGTACAACCTCGCCGCGCAGTCCTACGTCCCGACGTCGTGGTCCCAGCCGGTGCTGACCGGGGAGTTCACCGCCCTGGGTGTGACGCGCATCCTGGAGGCCATCCGGCTGGTGCATCCACGGGCCCGATTCTACCAGGCCTCCAGCTCCGAGATGTTCGGCAAGGTGACCGAGACCCCGCAGCGCGAAACGACGTCCTTCTACCCGCGCTCGCCCTATGGCGTCGCCAAGGTGTATGGACACTGGATCACCGTGAATTACCGGGAGTCGTACGGCCTCTACGCCGTGAGTGGCATTCTCTTCAATCACGAATCGCCGCGCCGGGGCCTGGAGTTCGTCAGCCGCAAGGTCACCGACGCGGTGGCGCGCATCAAGCTCGGCCTCGCCACCGAACTCCGGCTTGGCAACCTGGACGCCCGGCGGGACTGGGGGTTTGCCGGCGATTACGTCGACGCGATGTGGCGCATGCTGCAGCAGCCCGAGCCGGCGGATTACGTCATCGGGACCGGCATCTCGCACAGCGTGCGGGACCTCGTGGAAGCGGCGTTCGGCCACGCCGGGCTGGACTGGCGCTCCTATGTGAAGACGGATCCCGCCTTCATGCGCCCGGCGGAGGTCGACGTGCTCCTCGCCGATCCCACACGTGCGCGCGAGGAGCTCGGCTGGCGTCCCACCGTCGGCTTCGCCGAACTCATCGCGATGATGGTGGACGCGGATCTCGCGCGCCTGCAGGGACGCTGATGCAGATTCTGGTCACGGGCGCCGACGGGTTCGTCGGCCGGTCGATGCTGCGCCGGCTGCTCAAGGAGGGCCATCGGGTGCGCGGGGCGGTGCGGCCAGGGGCCGGGGATGTCGCCGGCCTGTCATCGGTGGAACGGGCGGCGGTGGAATGGATTCCGTTGGAGCTGGACGATACGGCATCGGTGCGGGCGGCTGTCGCCTCACGCCCCGAAGCGGTGATCCACCTGGCCGCGGTCGCCTCCGGCGCCGATGCACGCCGGGACGTGGGAGTCGCCTGGGCCACCAACGCGGCCGGGACCGCCCGGCTCGCCGAGGAACTGGCACGGCACAGGGAAGCGGGAGTAGCCGACCCGCTCCTGCTGCTCGCGTCGACCGGTGAGGTCTACGGCAGCGGGCCCGCCCGGCCGCGGACCGAGCGTGATCCGCTGCTGCCGTGCTCCCCCTATGCCGCGAGCAAGGCGGGCGCGGAGGCCGCGATCCTCGAGACATGGCGGCGGACCGGACTCCGGGTGGTGATCGCCCGCGCGTTTCCGCACACCGGTCCCGGTCAGTCCACCCGCTTTGTCGCACCGGCGTTCGCCGAACGGCTGCGGCTGGCGAAACGAGCCGGTGCACCAGTCGTGAAAACCGGAAATCTCGAGCCGGTCCGTGACTTCCTGGACGTGCGGGACGTGACGGCCGCGTATTTGGCCCTCGTCCACCGCGGCACGCCTGGCGAGGCGTACAATGTGGCGCGGGGCGAGGGCATTTCCCTCGCGGAACTGTTCGAGCGCCTCGCGCGGCTCGTAGGCGTGCGGGCGATCCCCGAGCTGGATCCCGAACTGGTGCGCCACGCCGATATCTTTCACCTGGTCGGGGATCCGTCCCGCCTGCGCGCGGCGACCGGCTGGAACCCGACGATCGACCTCGACGTCACGCTCAAGGAACTTGTGGATGCCCAAGCGGACTGACCTCTCCTCGATTCTCATCGTCGGCTCCGGACCCATCATCATCGGCCAGGGAGCGGAGTTCGATTACTCCGGCACGCAGGCGGTGCGCGCGCTGAAGGAGGAAGGCTACCGTGTGATCCTGGTGAATTCGAACCCGGCCACGATCATGACCGATCCGGAGCTGGCCGACCGGACGTACATCGAGCCCGTGACACCGGAGTGGGTGGCCCGCGTCATCGAGCGCGAGCGGCCGGACGCCCTGCTGCCCACGATGGGCGGGCAGACAGCCCTCAACGTGGCGATGGCGCTGGCCAACGACGGCACCCTCGCGCGCTTCGGCGTCGAGCTGATCGGGGCGGACGCCAGGGCCATTCAGCTGGCGGAGGATCGCGAGCAGTTCGCCAAGGCAATGGCGCGCCTCGGCCTCGCGACGCCGGAGGGGCGGACGGTCCGCACCCGGCAGGAAGCCCTCGAGGTCGTGGCGCGCACCGGCTACCCGGCCATCGTGCGACCCTCCTTCACTCTGGGCGGCACCGGCGGGGGCGTGGCCTACAACCGGGAGGAATTCGAGGCACTCATCGATCGCGGGCTCGAGCTTTCCCCGGTGGGGTCAGTGCTGGTGGAGCGCAGCGTCATCGGCTGGAAGGAATTCGAGCTGGAGGTGATGCGGGACAGCGCCGACAACGTCGTCATCGTCTGCTCCATCGAGAATCTCGACCCGATGGGCGTGCACACGGGAGACTCCATCACGGTCGCTCCCGCGATGACGCTTACCGACCGGGAATACCAGCGGATGCGCGACAGCGCCATCGCGATCATTCGCGAAGTCGGGGTGGCCGCCGGCGGCTGCAACATTCAGTTCGCGGTCGATCCGGCGACAGGCGAGCAGCTGGTCATCGAGATGAACCCGCGCGTCTCCCGCTCCTCGGCGCTGGCCTCGAAAGCCACCGGCTTCCCGATCGCGCGCATCGGAACCAAGCTCGCCGTCGGGTACCGGCTCGACGAGCTGCCGAACGACATCACGCGCACCACGCCCGCCTCCTTCGAGCCGGTGCTCGACTACGTGGTGGTCAAGGTGCCGCGCTTTGCGTTCGAGAAATTCGCCCAGGCCGATCCGACGCTCACCACCCAGATGAAGTCGGTCGGAGAAGTGATGGCCATTGGTCGGACCTTCAAGGAGGCCTTCCAAAAGGGCATGCGGGGCCTGGAAATCGACCGGCCCGGCTGGACGATCGGGGCCACACCCTCGGCAGACCGTCTGGACGACAGCGAGCTCGATACCCTGCGTGCGGCCCTCAGGAAGCCCACACCGGAGCGGATCTTCCAGGTCAAGCGGGCGCTCATGGCCGGGCTCGCCGTGGAGGAGATCGCCGAGCGCTCCGGGATCGATCCGTGGTTCGTGGCGCAGATGGCCGAGCTCCTCGAGGCCGAGACGGACTGGGCCGCGACCGACCTGGCCGATGAGCCCGTCGTGCGCTCGGCGCTCCGATCCCTGAAACGGCAGGGGTTCTCGGACCGGCAGCTGGCGGACCTGCGCGGCCTCACGGAGGCCGAGGTGCGCGCGCTGCGGCACCGGCTCGGGATCCGTCCGGCGTACAAGATGGTGGACACCTGCGCGGGTGAGTTCCCGTCCGCGACGCCGTACCTGTACTCCTCGTACGACGAGGAGAACGAATCCATTCCCGACGGCCGGCCGACGGTCATCATCCTCGGCAGCGGGCCGAACCGGATCGGGCAGGGGGTCGAGTTCGACTACTGCTGCGTCCGCGCCGCGCTCGCGTTTCGCGAGCTGGGCTACCGGACCGTGATGGTGAATTCCAATCCCGAGACGGTATCGACTGACTTCGACATCTCGGACACGCTCTACTTCGAACCAGTGACCCTGGAGGACGTGCTCGAGATCATCCATGTCGAGCAGCCGCTCGGCGTGGTCGTCCAGCTCGGGGGGCAGACCCCTCTCCGCCTGGCGCACGGGCTGGAGCAGGCGGGCGTCCGGATTCTCGGCACGACGCCGGAGGCCATCGACGCCGCCGAGGATCGCGGCCGCTTCGAGGCGCTGGTGCGGGAGCTCGGCGTCCGGCAGCCGCCGAGCGGCACGGCCTTCTCCGTGGAGGAGGCGGTGGCGGTGGCGGATCGCATCGGGTATCCGGTGCTGGTCAGGCCATCCTACGTGCTCGGCGGGCGGGCGATGGAGATCGTCTACGATGCGGATTCGCTGCGGCGCTACTTCCACCGGGCCGCGCTCGTGGCGCCGGACCATCCGGTGCTGATCGACAGCTTTCTCGAGGATGCCTTCGAGGCGGACGTGGACGCGATCGCCGACGGACGGACGTGCGTCATCGGCGGCGTGATGCAGCACATCGAGGACGCCGGGATCCATTCCGGGGACTCGGCGTGCGTCCTGCCGCCCTACCTGATCACCGAGGAGCAGGTGGAGGAGATGCGGCGCCACACGCGGGCCTTCGCGCTCCGCCTGGGGGTCGTCGGCCTGATCAATGTCCAGTATGCGATCAAGAACGGCGTTGTGTACGTGCTCGAGGTGAACCCGCGCGCCTCGCGGACGGTACCGTTCGTCTCCAAGACGACGGGCGTGCCTCTGGCCGCGCTGGCGGCGGCCGTCATGATCGGCAAGACCCTGGAGGAGCTCGGCCTGCACGACGACGTCCTGCAGCCGTACGTGGCGGTGAAAGAGGCCGTCTTCCCGTTCAACAAGCTCCCGGGTGTGGACCTGATTTTGGGCCCGGAGATGCGTTCCACCGGTGAGGTCATGGGCATCGCGGATTCGTTCGGCATGGCCTTCGCCAAGGCGCAGATCAGCGCCGACGGGGCGCTGCCGCTCGAGGGCACCGTCTTCGTGACCGTCAACGACCACGACAAGCCGACGGTAGTGCCGATCGCGCGGCGGTTCCACGAGCTCGGGTTCCGGATCGTGGCCACCGAGGGCACGGCCCGGTATCTCCGCACCCGCGGCATCCCGACCGAGCGGGTGCTCAAGGTGCACGAGGGGCGCCCCAACGCCATCGACCTGCTGCTTTCGGGCGAAGTGCACATGCTCATCAACACGCCGCTCGGGAAGCTCACCCAGCAGGACGACTATCTCCTGCGCCGGGCGGCCCTGCAGCATCGCACTCCCTACACCACCACCCTGTCGGCGGCCTCCGCCGCCTGCGATGCGGTGATCGCACTGCGCAGCCGTGCCCGCACGGTGCGCTCGCTGCAGGAATGGCACGCGCTCGCGCGCGAGTCGGCCCTGGAAACGGCGTGACCACCGCGCGCGACCCGGCCTTCGCGGGGCGGCTGCGCGACCTGGTCCGCGGCGAGGTGCGCGAGAGTGAGCCGCTGGGCCGCTATTCCACCTATCGCATTGGCGGCCCGGCCACCGTCCTGCTGCCGACAACGGCGGAGGACGTTGCCGCTGCACTGCGTGTTGCGGCAGACGCCGGGGTGCCGTGGTTCGCGCTCGGCCTCGGCTCGAACATCCTGCTGCCCGATGCCGGGCTCGACGCGCTCGTGATCCGGCTCGGCAAGGGGCTCGACCGCCTCGAAAACGACGGCGACCGATGGACCATCGGCGCCGGCCTGCCCGCGCCGCTCGCCGCGCGGAGGACAGCCGAAGGCGGGTGGTCCGGACTCCACAAGTTCGTCGGAGTGCCCGGCACCGTGGGTGGCGGCGTCTACATGAACGCCGGTTGCCACGGAGCCGAGTGGTCCGATCTGGTGGAATCGGTGACGGTCGTCGATGCGGCCGGCGCGGAATCAGTGCTTGGTCGCGCGGAGGTGCCCTTCGCCTACCGGCAGAGTGGCCTGGCCGGGCGGGTCGTGCTCGAAACGGCCGTGCGACTCCGGCGGGAGGACCCGGCGCGGATTCAGGCGGAACTGGCAGAGCTCTTCCGCTGGCGATCCGAAGGGACCCCGTTCAATCAGCCGTGTTGCGGCAGCGTGTTCAAGAATCCGGGCGGCCCGAGCTGGCAGCGCCGCGACGGACCCCGGACAGCGGGACAGTTGATCGAAGCCGCCGGGCTCAAGGGTCACCGGATCGGGGGGGCCGAGGTTTCCCCTCGCCATGCGAACTACTTCGTGAACACCGGCGGCGCGACCGCGTCCGACGTCCGGGCGCTCATCACGCACGCGCAGCGGACGGTGCACGAGCGGTTCGACGTCGTGCTGGAGACCGAGGTCAAACTGATTCGCCCCGACGGCACCTATGAGGACAGCCATGGCTGATTACTTCGTGCACTCGTCCAGTTTTGTCGATGACGGCGCGGTGATCGGCGCGGGATCCAAGATCTGGCACTTCTCGCACGTGATGCCCGGTGCCGTCATCGGGGAGCGCTGCAATCTCGGCCAGAATGTCGTCGTGATGCCCGGCACGCGGCTCGGCAACAACGTAAAGGTGCAGAACAACGTGTCGATCTACGAAGGTGTCGTCCTGGAGGACGACGTCTTCTGCGGGCCGAGTTGCGTGTTCACCAACGTGATGAACCCCCGGAGCCACATCTCCCGCAAGGCAGAGTATCGCCGGACCCTCGTCCGCCGGGGCGCCACGATCGGCGCCAACGCGACGGTGGTCTGCGGGGTAACGGTCGGCGAGTACGCCTTCATCGGGGCCGGGGCGGTGGTGACCGCGGATGTACCGTCGTATGGCCTGATGGTCGGCGTGCCGGCCAGGCGGGTAGGCTGGATGTGCCAGTGTGGCGTGCGGCTCAACGTGGGCGGCGGCACGGCTCGGTGCGAGGCGTGCGGTACCGCCTACAAGGAGTCCGAGGGGCGGTTGGATCGCGTTGACCCTCCCTCCGCACCGGGCTAAGTTTATGGGCTATCGCTGGTTGGCTCGATTCCGCGCCCGTGCCACGGGCCGAACAGCCGTGGCCCGGGCGTTGGTTTTCACCGGCCGACCTGACCTGGGTTGGCCTCTCGATGGGGACGTCGCGTGAACGTGCCGCTGTTGGACCTGGTCGCGCAGTATCAGAGCGTCAAGGATGCGGTCCTGCCCGCCCTTATGAAGGTGGTCGAGCGGCAGGGCTTCATCATGGGGCCCGAGGTCGGCCAGCTCGAGACCCAGATCGCCAGACTATCGCAGGCGCGGCACGGCATCGCCTGCGCGAGTGGCACGGACGCGCTGCTTCTCCCGTTGCGGGCCCTCGGTCTCAAGCCGGGTGATGAGGTGATCACGCCGGCCTTCACCTTCTTTGCCACGGCAGGCGCGATCCACAACGCGGGAGGCACGCCCGTCTTCGTGGACATCGACCCGGACACCTTCAACGTGGATCCGAGGGCGGTCGAGGCGGCCATCACCTCCCGCACCCGCGGCATCATGGTCGTGGATCTGTTCGGGCAGATGGCGGCGATGGAGGCCTTCACCGAACTCGCCCGGCGACACGAGCTGGCCCTCATCGAGGACGCGGCCCAGGCGATTGGCGCGCGACGCCAAGTGGACGGCGCCTGGCGGATGGCGGGCGAGCTGGGGACGGTGGGAACATTCTCCTTCTTCCCCACGAAGAACCTCGGCGCCTGGGGCGATGGCGGGATGATGGTGACGCAGGACGACGCGCTGGCCGACCGCCTGCGCCGGGAGCGGCTGCACGGCGGGGCCCGGGAGTACTTCCACGACGAGGTCGGGCTCAACAGCCGGCTGGACTCGATGCAGGCCGCCGTCCTGCTGGCCAAGCTGCCGTATCTGGCCGGCTGGAGCGAGCGCCGACGGCAGATTGCGGCGCGGTACACGAGCGCGCTTTCCGGCATCCCGGCCGTGCGGCCGCCGAAAGTCGACCCCGCCAACGAGCACATCTTCCACCAGTACACCATTCAGGCCGAACGGCGGGACCAGCTCCAGGCGCACCTGAAGACCCGCGGGATCGGCCACAAGATCTACTATCCGCTGGCGCTCCACCTGCAGCCCTGCTTCGGGCACCTGGGATACGCGCGTGGCCGATTGCCCGTCACCGAGGCCGCGATGGATGCCGTGATCTCGCTGCCGATCTATCCGGAGCTCAGCGAGGCCCAGCAGGACGCGGTGGTTTCGGCGATCGCGGATTTCTACCGGGGACGCGCATGACAACTGCACAGGAACTGATCGAGAAGGCGCGGAGCCGGAAGGCACTCTTCGGCGTGGTGGGACTGGGCTACGTCGGGCTTCCCCTCGTCATCGAGCTGACCAAGGCCGGATACCGGGTGCTGGGATTCGACATTTTGACACGGGTCGTGGACGGACTCAACGCCGGCCGCTCCCACGTGGGCGATGTCTCCGAGGCGGATCTTCGGGAGGCGATCGCATCCGGGCGCTTCGAGGCGACGACCGACCTCGCCCGGCTGGGTGAACCGGACGCGATCTCCATCGCGGTGCCGACGCCGCTCTCGAAGATGAAGGACCCGGATGTGAGCTTCATTCAATCCGCGACGGAGTCGGTGAGGAAGTGCCTCCGCCGCGGTCAGGCGATCGTCCTCGAGAGCACGACGTATCCCGGTACCACGCGCGAACTGATGCTGCCGGCCCTGGAGAGCACGGGGCTCAAGGTCGGGGTCGATTTCTTCCTCTCGTTCAGCCCGGAGCGGGTCGATCCGGGCAACCCGAGGTACGGCACCCGGAACACGCCCAAGGTGGTCGGCGGGATCACGCCCGACTGCCTCGCCGTCACCTGCGCTCTCTATGAGCCGGCGATCGAAACGATCGTCCCGGTCTCGTCGCCCGAGGCGGCGGAGCTGACGAAAATCCTGGAGAACACCTTCCGCAGCGTGAACATCGGGCTGGTGAATGAAACGGCGATTGTCTGCGACAAGCTGGGCGTGGATGTGTGGGAGGTGATCGAGGCGGCGGCGACCAAGCCATTCGGCTTCATGAAATTCCTGCCGGGCCCCGGGCTTGGCGGGCATTGCATCCCCATTGACCCGCACTACCTCGCCTGGAAGATGCGAGGACTGAACTACAAGACCCGGTTCATCGACCTCGCGGGCGAGGTCAACACGGAGATGCCGCTCTTCTGGGTACGCAAGGTGGCGGAGGCCCTGAACGGCCGGCGGAAGGCGGTGAACGGCGCGCGCATTCTGATTCTCGGGGTCGCCTACAAGCGTGACATCGACGACCTGCGCGAAAGCCCCGCGCTCGACATCATCCGGCTGCTTGAGCAGCAGGGCGCCCACGTCGAGTACCACGATCCCCACGTGGCGGAGTTCCGGGAGGATGGCGCGATGCGGCGCTCGGTGGCGCTCACGCCGGAGGTGCTGACGGCGGCCGACTGCGTCGTCATCGTAACCGATCACTCCCGGATCGATTACGCCGCCGTGAAGCGGGACGCGCAGGTCATCGTGGATACCCGTCACGCCCTGCCGAAGGACTGATCCCGAGCCATGCGTGTCACGATCATCGGGAGCGGCTACGTGGGTCTCGTGGCCGGCGCCTGCTTCGCGGAAACGGGGAACGACGTCGTCTGCGCGGACGTCGACGCCGAGAAGATCGAGCGGCTCCGTCGGAATGACATCCCTATCTACGAGCCGGGGCTGGAACCGCTCGTGCGGCGGAACCAGGCGGATGGCCGCCTGGCCTTCACCACCGATGTCGGGGCCGCCGTTGAACGGGCTCAGGTGGTGTTCATTGCCGTCGGCACCCCGCCCGGCGAGGACGGCTCCGCAGATCTGCAACATGTGATCGATGTCGCCAGGGTCATCGGCCGGCACCTGAACGAGCCGAAGGTGGTCGCCACCAAGTCCACCGTGCCGGTCGGGACGGCGGAGCGGGTCCGCGAGGCCATCCAGGCCGAGACCGACGTGCCATTCTCCGTCTGCGCCAACCCGGAATTTCTGAAGGAAGGCGCGGCCGTCGATGATTTCATGAAGCCGGATCGCGTGATTGTCGGGGTTGATGACAACCACGCCCGCGAGCTGATGGAGGAGCTGTACGCCCCGTATAACCGGAAAGGCAACCGGATCATCTTCATGGACATCCCGTCTGCGGAGGTGACGAAGTACGCGGCGAATGCGATGCTCGCCACGCGCATCTCGTTCATGAATCAGGTCGCCGCGTTGTGCGAGCGCGTGGGTGCCGACGTGGCCCACGTCCGGCACGGCATCGGCAGTGACCAGCGGATCGGATCGGCGTTTCTCTATCCGGGGCCGGGCTACGGGGGCTCATGCTTCCCGAAGGATGTGAAGGCGCTCATCCGGACGGCGCGGGAGCAGGCCCTTCCGTTCGAGCTGCTCGAAGCGGTGGAGAAGGTGAACGAGCGGCAGAAGCGCGTCCTCCTCGAGAAGATTGACCGGTTGCTTGGTCCCCGGCTGGAGGGGCACACGATCGGGGTGTGGGGGCTCGCCTTCAAGGCTGAAACGGACGACATGCGGGAAAGCCCGGCCATTCCCCTGATTGAGGGGCTGCTCGAGCGCGGCGCCACGGTGCTCGCACACGATCCCCACGCGATGGACACCGCACGCGCCCTGTTCGCCGACCGCGTCACGTACGCGCGGGATCCGTACGCCGCGGCACATGGCGCATCCGCCCTGGTCGTCGTGACGGAATGGCTCGTGTACCGCACGCCGGATTTCGAGCGCCTGCGTGCCGAGCTCGCCCGCCCGCTGGTCGTGGATGGCCGCAATCTCTATGAACCGGCGCGGATGGCGGCGCTCGGCTTCGAATACCACGCGATCGGGCGTCGGTAGCGCGGTGGCGCGCATCCTCCTGACCGGCGCGGCCGGGTTCATCGGATCCCATCTCGCCGAGGCCCTGGTGGCCCGCGGCGACGAGGTGATCGGGGTGGACAACTTCGACCCGTTCTATCCGCGGGCCGTCAAGGAAGCGAATCTCGCGGCGCTGCGCGGCGCGCGGCGGTACCGGCTGGAGGAGCGGGACATTGCAGAACCGGGGGCGCTGGACGGGCTGGTGACCGCCGAGACCGTGGTCGTGCATCTCGCCGCGAAGGCGGGCGTCCGCCCGTCGCTGGCGAACCCCGCCGCCTACGCGAGGGTGAACGTCGGCGGCACCGCGGAGGTGGTTGCCGCGACCCGTGCGGCGGGCGCCGCGCGCGTGGTCTTCGCGTCATCGTCCTCCGTCTATGGAGATGACACGCCGTCGCCGTTCCGGGAGGATGCCCCGGCGCTTCACCCGGTTTCGCCCTATGCGGCCACCAAGCGCGCGGCCGAGCTGCTGATCGAGTCCCTGGCACCCCACGCAGGGCTCAGGGCGATCGCGCTCCGGTACTTCACGGTCTACGGGCCGCGGCAGCGCCCGGACCTGGCGATCCACGCCTTCACCCGGGCGCTCGCGGCCGGGCAACCGGTGACCCTCTTCGGGAGCGGAGATACGGCGCGAGACTACACCTATTGCGATGATATCGTCGCAGGCACCGTGGCCGCCGTCGACTGGACCGCCAGCGCCCCGGTCGGCATGGAAACTGTCAATCTCGGCGGAAACGAAGTGGTGACGCTGGCCACGATGCTGGCTTCCGTGTCCGGCGCACTCGGAGTCCGGCCGGAGATCCGGCACGCTCCTCCGCAGCCGGGCGATGTGCGTGCGACCTCGGCGGACCTCGCCAAGGCGACCCGGCTTCTGGGCTATCGGCCCAGGACGGCATTTCCGGAAGGGATCCGGCGCTTCGTGGATTGGTATCGGGGGAGTCATGAACGTCAGCTCTGAGCATCTGATCACCCAGGCCCAGGAGCGATTCGCGGTGCAGGACTACCGCGGCACCATCGTCCTGCTCCAGGAGGTCGTCGACGGCGGCCGCGCGTTCGCGGATGTCCATCATCTGCTCGGAGTCAGCTACTCGCTGCTCAGCCAGCACGACCGCGCGGTGGAGGAGTTCGATCGTGCGCTTGCGCTCAATCCCCGCTACCTCGAGGCCCTGATCCACCGCGGCATGGTGCTGATGGAACAGGGGCGGACGGCTGAGGCGGAGGAATCGTTCCAGCGCGCCCAGCAGGGCGACGGCGTTGAGGCCGGATTCCCGGCGCACGCGGCCGGGCGGCTCGCGAACCTTCACGCCGCAGTCGCGGAAGGCTACGCCGAGCTTGGAGCCCTCGAGCCGGCCATCGAGCAGCTGCGGCACGCGACCCGGCTGGGCCCCAAGTTCCCGGATCTGCGCTATCGCCTGGCGCGGCTGCTCCTTGAAGCCGGGCAAACCCTCGAGGCCCGCGAGGAACTGGAGCTGGTCGTGCGGGGGCGCCCGAACTTCCTGGATGCCTTGGCGCTCCTCGGCCTCGCGCGGTATCTGTCGGGGGACGCCGCTGGCGCCGAACAGGTGTGGCGGGATTGCCTCGCGCGACGCCCCGAGGACGCGCGGGTCGAGGCCTATCTCGCCATGCTGGGCCGCGCGGCCCGATGAGGGGGCGGTGCCTCCTCGCCGTCCTGGCGCTCGGCCTTGGCGGGTGTGTGGATCGAGCCGGCGGAGAACGGGTTGGCGATGAAGCCTATGCTGCGGAGCGATATCGCGACGCCCTGGCGGCGTACGTGCCGGTCGCCGAGTCGCGAGCCAACGGACGGATCTGGGCGAAGGTGGGGGCCGCGGCGCTCCATACGGGCGAACTAAGGCAGGCGATCGCTGCGTACCGGGGGTTAGCCGCGGCAGATGCGACGCGCCGCGTCGAGGCCGCCGATGGCCTGGAGCGCGCCGCCGCCGAGGCTGAGCGCCGGAATGATTCCGCCATCCTGGAGGAGGCCATCGAAGCGCTTCGGGCCATCGCGCCGGAGCGCGGCATCGGCCGGTACGCCCTGGGTCTCTCGCAGAGCGGAATGATCCGGCCCACCTCGGAGGATCTCGCCGGCGCGCTTACCGTGGCCGGTGAGGCGGGGGCCGTGGACACGTTGCTTTCGCGATACGGCCGCGCGCTGCGTCAGAGTGGGAACTGCGCGGAAGCAGTCCCGGTCCTTCGTGCCGCGCTCCGCCGGGCGGGCGGCGGCGCGGGGGTCGCCGAGGCCCGCGCAGGGCTCGCGGATTGTGCGCTCCAACTGGGGCAGGCCGCCCTGGCGGGCACGCCGGCGCGCGCCGAGGAGTGGTTCCGCGCGGCGGCGGCCGCAGATTCGTCGAGTGACATCGGGCGGCTGGCGCTGGTGGGCATCGGGGATGCGCGAGTGCGGCAGGGCGACCTCGTCGCCGGCGCCATTTCGTACCAGGCCGCGATTGCGAAGTCCGCCCGCCCGGACTCGGTGCAACAGCTGGCGACCCGGAAACTGAACGCCCTGGCATCGGCCGGGCTCGCGGACTCGACTTGAACAGGAAGGCCATGACGTATCGCACCGCGCTCCTCACGACGCTCGGATTGATCGCCTGCGGAGGTGGGCCTGGGAGTGGAACGGCCGTCGCCCCCGCGCCGATCGGCGTGGTCGCGACGCCGGCCGAGGTCGACTCCCTGTGGACCGCCGGCGTGAAGAACTTCCGCGGCGGGCACTGGCAGGACGCGGCCGCCGCATTCGAGCGGGTCCTGCTCGAGTTTCGCCCTGGGGATCCGCGGATACCGGAAGGGCGTTTCTTCCTCGGCGAGTGCTATCTGGCCACGAAGAGCCACCTGCAGGCGGTGCGTGAATTCCGGAGGGTGGCCGACGAGACGCCCAACCACGCGCTGGCTCCGGAGGCGCTGCTCCGGGCCGGGGACGCGTACTCCGACCTGTGGAGGCGCGCCGAGCTCGATCCGACGTACGGGCATACGGCGCTCGCGACCTACCAGGAACTAACCAGCCGTTATCCGGAGTCTTCCGCGGCGACGCGGGCCAGGGCCAAGATCAATGTGCTGAACGAGAAGTTCGCCGAAAAGGAGTGGCAGGCGGCGGAGTACTACCTCCGCAACAAGGCGTATGATTCGGCGGTCCTGTATCTGAAGAACCTCGTCGCCAGCTATCCGGCGACGAGCGTTGCCGAGCGGGCGCTGCTCCGGCTGGTGCGGGCGTACCGGCGCCTGGGGTACACGGAGGATGCCCAGGAAACCTGCGCGGCGCTGCGGCGGTTTCATCCAGATGCGGCCGAATTGCCGGAGGTGTGTCCGGATTCCATACCGGCCACGGCCGGCCGCTGAGCGGATGGTCGGGCTTTTCGGCGGTTCATTTGACCCGATTCACCACGGTCACCTGATCGTGGGACGGGCGGTCGCGGAGACGCTGGGGCTGGACGAGCTGCGCTTCATGCCCGCCGGCGAGCAGCCGTTCAAGCGGGGCCGCCACGTGGCGAGCGCCGATGAACGCGCGGCGATGGTGGCGCTGGCCGTCGCCGGCGAATCAGGGCTTGCCCTCGAACGGTGCGAGGTGGACCGGCCGGGCCCATCCTTTACGGTGGATACCCTCCGGGAGCTTCGGCGCCGGGAACCCGGGCGGGACTTCACGCTGGTCGTGGGGGCCGATGCCACGCGGGATTTGAATCAGTGGCGTGAAGCGGAGTCGCTCCCGGCGCTCGCGCGGATCGTGGCCGTCGCCCGCCCGGGCGCACCCCGGCCCGACAGCACGCTCGTGGAGCGCGTCGTGGAGGTGCCCGCCGTGGACCTCTCGGCGACGGAGATCCGGCGGCGGGTGGCCGAGGGCCGGTCAATTCGATATCTCGTGCCCGACGCGGTCGCGGAATTCATCGCGACGCACGGGCTGTACAGGGATGGGGACGGATGATCAAGAAACTGGTGTCCGCGGTCTTCGGGACGCGGTTCGATCGGGAAGTGAAGAAGGTGCAGCCGCTCATCGACGCCATCAAGCGCGAAGAGGAGCGCCTGGCGACAGTTTCCGAGGACGAGCTGCGCGGGCAGACCGCCCGGTTCCGGGAGCGGCTCCAGGCAAGCACCGGGGCAGTGGCGGCGGAGCTCGAGCAAGTCCGCGCGGCCAAGCACGCCTGCGAGGACCCGGTCGAGCGCGACCGGCTCGAGTCCCGGTTCCACGACCTCGAGACTGCCTACAAGAAGGAGCTCGGGGCCAGCCTGGACGAGCTGCTGCCCGAGGCATTCGCCACGGTGCGCGAGGCGGCCCGCCGCCTCCTGGGCACCACGGTGCCCGTGACGGGCCACGAACTCGCCTGGGACATGGTCCACTACGATGTGCAGCTCATCGGCGGCATCGTGCTGCACCAGGGCAAGATCGCGGAGATGGCGACGGGCGAGGGCAAGACGCTCGTGGCTACGCTCCCGCTCTACCTGAATGCCCTGACCGGTCGCGGCGCCCACCTGGTGACCGTCAACAACTACCTGGCTCGCCGCGACTCCCAGTGGATGGGGCACGTCTACCGGTACCTCGGCCTCACCGTCGCCTGTCTCGACGACACCCAGCCGGGGTCGCCCGAGCGGAAGGCCGCCTACTTCGCGGACATCACCTACGGCACGAACAACGAATTCGGCTTCGACTACCTGCGCGACAACATGGTGTTCGCGTCGGACCAGCGGGTGCAGCGGCCCCACGCGTTCGCGATCATCGACGAAGTCGACTCGATCCTGATCGATGAAGCGCGGACGCCGCTCATCATTTCCGGGCCGGTGGGGAACGCGGAGGACGACAAGTACGCGCAGTTCAACCGCCAGGTGGCCGAGATCGTGCGGAAGCAGACCTCCGTGGTGAACGGGATCCTCACCGAGGCCGAGGAGCTGCTCAAGGACCCGAAGAAGCAGTCGGAGGCCGGGGTCAAGCTCTATCAGGCCCATCTGGGAATGCCGAAGAACAAGCGGCTGCTCAAGCTGCTCAACGAGACCGGCGCCAAGACCCTGCTGCAGCGGGCCGAGCTTGATGCGATCGCCGACAGGAAGCTCCCGACGCGGCAGCAGCAGCTGCGGAACCTCGAGGACGTGCTCTACTTCGTGCTCGACGAGAAGGGCCACTCGGTGCACCTGACAGACCTGGGCGCCGAGGCGATGTCGCCGAACGAGCCCACCCTGTTCATCGTCCCTGACATTTCCGAGGCGATCCACACCGTCGAGCGCGACCAGACGCTCTCGCCCGACGAGCGGGTAGAGGCGCGGCGGAAAATCGAGGGCGACTACGCGGTCAAGAGCGAGAAACTCCACATCATCCACAAGCTCCTCCAGGCGCACGCGCTCTACGAGCGGGATGTAGACTACCTGGTGCAGGAGGGCCAGGTGCTGATCGTGGACGAGTTCACCGGCCGGACGATGCATGGCCGCCGGTGGTCCGACGGGCTCCACCAGGCAGTGGAGGCCAAGGAAGGCGTCCAGGTGAAGGGCGAGACCCAGACGCTCGCGACGATCACCATCCAGAACTACTTCCGGATGTACGACAAGCTGGCCGGCATGACCGGGACGGCCGAGACCGAGGAGACAGAGTTCTATACGATTTACGGGCTCGAGGTCGTTGTCATCCCGACGAACAAACCGATCCGGCGGACCGACAAGCCCGACCTGATCTACAAGACGCGCCGGGAGAAGTACAACGCGATCACGGACGAGATTGAGCGGCTGCACGGGCTGGGCCTTCCGGCCCTGATCGGCACCGTGTCCGTGGAGGTGTCCGAGACGCTGAGCAAGATGCTCAAGCGCCGCGGCCTCCGGCACGAGGTGCTGAACGCCAAGTACCACCAGCGCGAGGCGGAAATCGTGGCCGGCGCGGGCCAGAAGGGCGCGATCACGATCGCCACGAACATGGCCGGGCGCGGCACCGACATCAAACTCGGCGCGGATCTCGACCTTACCGTGCCGGAGGCGGGACTCCAGATCGTCGGCACCGAGCGCCACGAGTCTCGGCGTATCGACCGGCAGCTCCGTGGCCGGTCCGGCCGCCAGGGCGATCCTGGCCAGACCGTGTTCTTCCTGTCCCTCGAGGACGACCTGATGCGGCTCTTCGGGTCCGACCGGATCGCGGCCCTGATGGCCGAGGAAGGCGAAGTCATCACGGGGCGCCTGGTGACCGGCGCGATCGAGCAGGCGCAGAAGCGGGTCGAGCTGCAGAACTTCCAGTCCCGGAAGCGGCTGCTCGAGTACGACGACGTGATGAATCAGCAGCGCGAGGTCATCTACTCGCTGCGGCTGTTCGCAATCGAGCGGGGCGAGGAGATCAAGGCCGAGGCGCGCCGGATGATCGAGATGGCGCTGGAACGGTCCGTACGGGAGTACCTCTCGGATGCGGAGAATCCGGAAGCATTCGACCGGCCGGGGCTTCAATCGACCCTCGCCCTGCAGTACCTGGTCTCGGCCGACGCGATCAGGGACAAGGCCGCCGCACCGGACGAGGATCGAATCGTCGCCGTGGTGCAACTGGAGGGCGAGGCAACGTTTCAGCGGAAGATCCAGTACCTGCAGGACTTCGGGAAGCGGATTGGAATCCCCGACGTGGACGGGCAGGTGCTCTCGCAGGTGATGCTCGCCGTGCTGGACGAGAAGTGGAAGGACCACCTGTACGACCTGGACCAGCTCCGGAACGCCATCCAATATCGCGCGTGGGGTCAGAAGGACCCGCTGATCGAGTACAAGCGGGAAGCGTTCGAGATGTTCGAAGACCTGATGCGCGACATCCAGGCGACGTTTACGGAGCGCTTCCTCAAGATCCAGGTGAGCGCGGAACCGCCGCGGCGCGCGCCACCTCCGCCGGCTCCCGTCGCGCGCAGCGCCGACGAGGATCTGTTCGCGCCCGCCACGCGGACGGGACCCGCCTCCGGCCCCGCGCCAGGGGCCGCACCTGCGGTGTCCAGCTCGCTGGGTCGCGTAGGACAGACGGCGACCGCGCCGGGGATGCGGGAGGTCGGGCGAAACGACCCCTGCCCATGCGGCTCGGGCAAGAAGTACAAGAAATGCCATGGGGTCGGTAAGTAGCGTCGTTTCCTGCGCCTGAAGGCGGGAAACCGGCTCCGTCCGAGGCTCGTGTCGCGGTATCGTAGGCCCGATGCCGAGCGCCGAGCCCGAACCCTCCCCCGCCGACCTTCCCCGCGAGCGGCTGTGGGCCCTGGGGCCCGCCGCGCTCACGCCAACCGAACTGCTGGCGATCATTCTCGGCACCGGGCGCCCGGGGGAAGGGGCGTTCCTGCTGGCCGCCCGACTTCTCGAGGGCGGAGACGGATCCCTTCGTCGCCTGGCCGCGCGTCCGCCGGCGGAGCTCCTTCGCACGCCGGGCGTCGGCGAGGCGAAAGCCGCGCGGCTCGTTGCGTCGTTCGAGATGGCCACCCGCCTCGGCCGGGAACCACGCCCGCACCGGACGCGGATCCGCGAGCCGGCGGACGTGGCGCGCTTGCTCGGGCCCCGGCTGCGGGATCTCGACGTGGAGGAATTCCGGCTCCTCGCCCTGGACAGCCAAAGCCAGGTCCTGCGGGACGTACTGGTATCGCGCGGGCTGCTTAACAGTTCGCTGGTCCACCCGCGTGAGGTGTTCCGGCCTGCCATCGTCGAGGCGGCCGCCGGGATCATCGTCGTGCACAACCACCCCAGCGGGGATCCGACACCGTCGGCGGAGGATCGGGCCGTCACCCGCCAGCTGGTGGAGGCCGGGCGGCTGCTCGACGTCCCGGTCTACGACCACGTCATCCTCGCCGGAGACCGATTCCTCAGCTTCGTCGCGGCCGGGTTGCTCTAGCCGAGGCCTCGATCCGGCCCCTGATTGACGCCGGGGCTGCCAGACCCCATCCTCCATAGTATCCCGAGCACCCCCCGTACCGGCCCCGGCGGACTCACCGTCGGAGCGGGGCGGGTTGGCTTACGCCATGACACACACCGCGCTGGATCTCGCCCCGGAGTTCCATGCCCTCCTCGAGCGGCATGCGGACCGGCTCGATCTCGACCTGATCGAGCGGGCCCTGCGCTTCAGCGCGTCCGCGCACCGGGGCCAGAAGCGGATGTCCGGCGAGGACTTCATCTCGCACAGCATCTCGGTGGCGATGATCCTGGTCGAACAGCTTCCTGACTCCACCTCCATCGCGGCCGCGCTGCTGCACGACGTCGTGGAGGATTCCGACGTCCGCACCGAGGACATCGCGCAGGAGTTCGGCTCCGAAGTCGCCGCGATCGTCGAGGGCCTCACGAAGATCTCCCACCTCACCTTCCGCTCCTCGGCCGAGGAGCAGGTCGAGAACTACCGGAAGCTGCTGCTCTCGATCGCCAAGGACGCCCGGGTCATCATCATCAAGCTTGCCGACCGCCTGCACAACATGCGGACCCTCGAGCATCTGGCGCCCGAGAAGCGGTCACGGATCGCAACGGAAACGCGGGAGATCTACGCGCCGTTGGCCCACCGGTTCGGTATGGCGGGCATGAAGGCCGAGCTCGAGGACCTGGCCTTCCGGTTCCTGGAGCCCGAGGAGTTCCGGACCCTTGAAGAGCAGATAACCGCCAAGCGCGAGGCCCGGGAGCGCACGATTGACCGGCTGCGGATTCCGCTCGAGCAGGAGCTCCGGCGGGCCGGGATTGAGGACGCGGAGGTCACCGGGCGACCCAAGCACCTGTGGTCGATCTACCAGAAGATGCGGCGCCGGCACAAGCCGTTCGACGAGATCTACGATCTCATGGCGGTGCGGGTGATCGTCAACAGCGTGCCGGAGTGCTATCACGTGCTCGGCATCATCCACCACAACTGGACGCCGCTGCAGGAACGGATCAAGGATTACATCGCGAGCCCCAAGTCAAACGCGTACCAGTCGCTCCACACGACGATCTTTGGGCCCGGCGGCGAGCTCTTCGAGGTGCAGATCCGCACCCGGGAAATGCACCGGACGGCGGAATACGGCATCGCGGCGCACTGGGTGTACAAGCAGGAAGGGAAGGGTACCGACGAGCTGGACCACGCCCTGGGTTGGTTCCGGCAGCTCATCGAGCTCCAGCAGGACACCCACACGCCCGAGGAATTCCTCGAGTTCCTGAAGGTGGACCTCTACCAGGACGAGATCTTCGTCTTCACGCCGCAGGGGGACGTGAAGCGGCTGCCGAAGGGCGCGACACCGATCGACTTCGCCTTTCACGTCCACACCGAAGTCGGATTCAAGTGCCAGGGTGCCAAGGTGAACGGGCGCATCGCCCCGCTCCACCGCGAGCTCAAGAACGGCGACACCGTGGAAATCCTGACGAGTGCTCAGGCGAAGCCGAGCCGGGACTGGCTGAGCCACGTGCACACGGCGCGGGCGCGGCACAAGATCAAGCAATGGATCCGCGAGGAAGAGGAAACCGTGAGCCTCCAGCTCGGCCGCGAGCTGCTGACCCGGGAAGTGCGGAAGCGGCGGCTAGACCCGCCGGACCCTGCCCAGCTCGACCGGGCCGCTCCGATCCTCGGCCTTGCGGACGGGAAGGGACTCGAAGTGGCGATCGGCCGGGGCGACGTCGCCCTCGGCCAGGTCATTCGCGCACTTTATCCCGACCTGCCGCAGGAGGAGTTGCAGGAGCCGAAGCCCACGGTGTTCGGACGCCTGGTCGATCGTATCCGACTCGGCCGGGGCATCAAGATCCAGGGGGTGGACGGCCTCATGGTGCGCTATGCACAATGCTGCCAGCCCGTCCCGGGCGATGCGGTCACCGGCTACGTCACGCAGGGACGGGGCATCTCGATCCACCGGGCCGATTGTCCGAACCTCCTCGCGCTCAGTGCCGAGGGGCGGCGCGTGGATATCGACTGGCAGGAAGTGCACGGCGAAGCGTTCGCCGTGCGGCTCGCGCTGTCGGGGGAAGATCGCCGCGGCCTCTATGCTGATATCATGTCGGCCATCAGCCAGACGGGCACCAACATCCGGTCGGCCGACATTCACACAAAGGACGGGACCGTGTTCGGCACGGTGTTCGTCGAGGTCGACAACCTGTCACACCTGGCGAAGGTGCTGAAGGCCGTGCGACGCGTGAAGGGAGTCAGTGAGGTGGAGCGGCGCGAGGCACCCGGCTCGGCCGGGGGACAGGTGGTGCATCACTGATCCGGGGCGCGTCTGCGCTCCACACGGAAGGGGGAAGCCATGCCAACCGCACGCCTGAAGGAATTCCTGGACAGCCACAATGTGAAGTACGTCACCCTCGAACACTCGAAGGCATTTACCGCGGCCGAAATCGCGGCGCTCGCCCACGTTCCCGGCATGGAAATGGCCAAGACGGTCATGGTGGACGTGGATGGTCACATGGCGATGGCGGTCCTGCCGGCCTCGCTCCGGGTGTCGTTCGATCAGTTGCGGGCCGCGATCGGCGCCCAGACGGTGGTGCTGTCGAACGAGCGGGATTTCGTGGAGCGGTTCCCGGGATGCGAAGTCGGCGCGATGCCGCCGTTCGGCAATCTCTATGGCATGGAGGTGTATGTGGCGGACAGCTTGGCCCGGCAGGACGAGATCGCCTTCAACGCCGGGACGCATACCGAGGTCATCCGCATGGCATGGGCGGACTACGAGCGGTTGGTGCAGCCATTGGTGATGGACTTTGCGGTGGCGCGGCCTCTGTAAGCGGTGGTCGGCCCGCCGCCACGAGTGACGGCGGGCCACACGATCAATTCACCGTGCAGCAGCCCCCTTCGCAGGCCACCCATGTCTTGGCGTCCTTTTCATTCCAGTTCCAGCGGGCCGCCGCGGCGGGAATCGCCATCCCGCCATGCGTCCGGCGCTTGACGCAATGGACCGTCGTATCGTTAGTCTCGGACACGATCCGCATCCACCACCTCGTCTGCCCCGGCGCGGTGCCCATCGGATCCACCGGGCATGGTGAGGCCGCGGTAATACCACAGTTCCCCCCGACGTCCTTGCAGAGGAACACACGGTTCATCCCGTGCTCGAGCGGAACCTTGCCAGGGTAATCGGCGGACACCTTTACGAAGGCAACGGGCGTCCAATCGCCCGGCGTAAAGACCGCGCGATCCAGGGCCGGGTGCGGAATAACCGTTCCAACGATGTCGGTCAGTTGCGGCCAGCCGTTCGCACCCAGCGTATCGAGTCGCTGCTCATCGTACCACCCCTTCACCGCCACGACGCGAAGCCGTTCCTTGTCCGTTCCCCGGCTGTTCGCGATGCCGGGGCTGGGGGGGACCAGCGACTGCGCCGCCGCGCTCGTAAATGTCACACCGACGTCAAACGCGCTCCGGGACCGCACCAACCCCGTTCTCCCGACCTCGCACCACTGATTCCCGCAGCGGATTCCGATGTACTGCTCATGACGCTCGAAGTCCCAATCCCACCGGGCCACCTCGGGAACGTCGGCTGCGGTGAGTCCCCGAGACATCGGTGCGGGCCGGACTTCGAGCGGCGTCCCCCCGACCACTCCCGGATCCTTGGCCTCCTGACAGGGGCCCGTACTGGACCCAAGGGAAGTGACGCTCGCGCTCCATATCTTGGGACTTCCACCATTATGCCACAGATAGAGGCAATTGAATCCGGGTGCTATCCCTAGCGGGGCATAGGCGAGGTCCCGATCGTAGTCGTGGATCATCGCGACCGGTACCGCCAGCGACGGCCCTTCCGCCGCAAGGTCGCCGAAGCGCACGCCGAGGCTATCCGCCGCCCAGATGGCGACCAGCGGCCCGAACGAGAATTCGGCGTCACTCGTCGCGCCGGCCGCCTTCCCCCGTACGACGAACCGCTGGCAGTCGTGGTACTCCGGCATGTTCGCGATACGCTGGATGAGAGGCAGGTCGGCCGAGGTCACCGTGTCGTAGATGCCCTGGATGGAATCGCGCACGGTGTAGATGAGGATCGAGTCCTGTTGGCAGTCCATGACCGTCGTTGGCGGTTTCGGTTTCTCCACCACTTCCTTGTCCGCGCACGCCCCGAGCCCAATTGCCGCGGCCAGCCCCGCCGCTGCAACGCACCAGCGCAGGTCCAGGCAGGGCCGTGCTGTCGTACCCATACGTCCTCCTCGGTTACGAATTCCTCGGACCTCGGTGTGAGGTCAACGAGCCGTGCCCTCGTCGCGCATTACGAGCGGCCGCACTTCACCTCGGCGCGCATCCTGACCAAGCGGCCAGTCCTTCGAATCGTCCCGACTTGACCCTACCGCTGCTTCACTCGAAGTTCGAGGCACCGAAGTCGGCTCCGCCTCCGATCCCGTTGGGGCGGCCAGGTAGGGGCAAGTTCCATTCGACGCTATCTGGTCAACGGGACCGAAAACGCACCTGCCGAGCGGGCCGGGTGCCTTCCGCCTGGCCGTCCCGTCAGTTGACCGTGCAGCAACCCCCATCGCACGCCACCCACGTCTTCGCGTCGAGTTCCCACCAGTTCCACCGCGCAGCCGCTGCCGGGATGGCCTTGCCGCCGTGCATCCGTCGCCGGATGCAATGATCCTCCGCCGCGCCGGCCGCAGGTACGATTCTCGACCACCAGGTGGTCGGTGGTGCGCCCGGGGTCGCCGGCTCCGGCGGGCAAGCGCCTGCGGTGAGCTGAGCGTGGCACTCCCCTGCAGTCTCCTTGCACAGGTACATCGTGCTTAGCCCTTGGCGGAGCGGCACCTTGCCGGGGTAATCATGTGTCACGTTGATGAACGCGACCGGCGTCCACACTCCGACGGTGAACGTGACACGTCCGAGGGCCGGGTGGGGGATCACCGTTCCGACAATGTTCGTGATCACCGGCTTGCCGGTCTGATCCCGCAAGTCGAGCCGCTGCTGGTCGTACCACCCTTTAATTCCCACAACGCGGGTTTGCTCCTGGATTGTCCCGGAGCTGTTCGCCATGGCGCTGCTGGCCGACACGGCCGCCATCTGGTTCGTCGGCAGCATGGCGGCGCCGAGCACACTGATGGACGGTGTGAACTGCCCGTTTCCGATCTCGCACCACTGGTCTCCGCATCGGATGCCAATGTACTGCTCCTGGCGCGAGGCGTCCCAATCCCAGCGGGCGACCTCGGGAACGTCCCCCGGGCCCACGCCATTGGGGAGTGGCACCGTTTTGACAGTGAGCGTTCCTCCCGCCAGAGCACGGGGATCCATCGCCTGCTGGCACGGGGAAGGGGTGCGCCCGCGTGAGACGATCCGGGCCGTCCATTGTCGGGCGTTGCCGCCGTCGTGCCACAGGTAGAGGCAGCTGAACCCCGGCGCGAGGCCGAGCGGGGTGTAGGGGCTTTGGTCGTAATTGTGGATGATCGCGACCGGCAGCGCCTTGGACAGCCCGGCCTGACTACCAGGGAAGCGCACGCCGAGGCTGTCGGCGGCCCAGATGGCAACGAGGGGGCCGAACTTGAGCAGGGAGTCCGCCACTGCCCGGCTCGCGCCAGGGGGTCGCACGACAAAGCGCTGGCAGTCGTGGTACTCCGGAAGGTTGGCGATGCGTTTGATCAGCGGCATGTCGCCTGCGGTCACCGTTTCGTATATGGTGCTGTCCTGGGGCGCCCGGACGAAGATCAGTATCGAGTCTTGCTGGCAGTCCTGATATGAGGCGAGAGGCGATGGCGCCTCCACTTCGCGTTTGCACGCCCACAGGCCCACCGCCGAGGCGAATGCCACCAGGAGCACCCGGCCCTGCGTGCGCCACCATCGACGCGCCGTCGTTCGCATAATCCCTCCTCTGGGGTAACCCCGGGGCCGACCTCGTACGGTCAGCGTGCCAAAACCGTCATGCGCCGCACCAGCGGCTGCAGAAAATCATCCGCGTCGGACCACAACACGACCACTGCCGCCGCCCACTTCCTTGCCATGACTCGGTCGCCGGTTCGATGCGCCAGCTCGGCGCGGAACACCATCGCCCGCACCAACATTCCGGCCCGGAAGGCCTCGCTGAACAACTGAGGTGGCGTCCGCGAAAGCGAACCGAGCGTCGGATCCAGCCAGGCGGCGGCGGAATCGGGATGGCCGAGATGATCAATCAGCCACGCTTCGGGGTAGAGCGCGTCAATCGTGATGTCGGCGGGGGAAATGGATTCTCGTGCCGTCCGGCGCCTCGAGAGGATCCTCCGCACTTCGCCACTGTCGCCGCGCTCGAGCGCCGCGTCCGCGTCCACCAGCGTGTTTCCCTGGCCAACGAGCTCCTTGATCGAGAGCAGCCGATGTTCTGGGAACGCGAGAGTGCCGGGAAGGGCCAGCCAGACCGCTCGAGCCTGGGCCCGATCGGATGAGAGCACATCCCGGTCGATCGCTCCCGCTACGCGCCGCTCCAACACTTGGAGGCTCTCCGCCGGCCCGCCCATCGCCGCGTAGCTCAGGAACGTGCTGGCGTTGCCGGCCAGAGCCGGCGGGGTTACCCACGCCTGACGCATCGGCACCTGCCGGGTCAATTGGGCCGTCCGGTGCGCCCGGCCGGTGAGGGCTGCGAGGGTGGAGAGACGCTCGGGCTCCAGCAGCGTACCCGTTGTGGCGCTCGCCAGGAGCGAGTCCGAGATCCGCTTGGCCGATCGGAGGTCCGCCAGGCCATCGGGCGCGCCGAACAGCACCCGCATCCAGACCTCTGCTGTGGCCACCCGTACCTTTTCGGCCGGCCCGACCGCGAGGCGTCGCGCCCTGATGATTGTATCGAGCGCCGATCGGTCACCGAGCACTTCGAGGGATAGTGCCAGCGCCTGAAGTGCGTCCGAACTGGCCGGGAATGCGGCGACCCACGCGCGGGCGATCTGATACACCCGCTGACGCTGGTGATACACCGCATCGGCCGTGGTGGCGGTGAGCGTGCCTGGTCGGCCGGTCAACTGGTTCACGGGCACCGGGTAGAGCACGAGCGTATCGCCCGCCCAGGACGGGGAGGCCAGGAATGTCGTGGAATCCGGGGGGAGTGCGGCTCCGCCGCGAAGGTCGGTCCAGCTTGCTAGGAGGAGATGGATCAGCGACGCGAACGACTCCTCCCCGAAGGCCTGGTGGATCGAAGGTAGCAGCGCATAGGCTCTCTGGTAGGAGTTGATGGCCTGGTGATAGCTGCTCCGGAAGCGCCAGCGGGTCGGGCTGCGCCTGTCAGGCACGACGGCATTATCCCCCCGAAGGCAACTGGCCAGACCATACCAGACGACGAAATCGTGGGGGGCTTCGCCGGTCAGTCGTTCCCAGATCTGGCATGCTCCGGCCAGATCGCCACGCGCAAAGGCGAGCACCGCATCGGAGATCTGGCGGTCGCGCGCCGAAAGGCGCGCGCGCCCCGCCGCCGCCCGCTCCGCGGCGGATTGCCAGGCGGCCGCCGATTCCGGGTCAGACCAACTCCGCACGAGGGCGAGCCACAGGTGCGCCTGGGCGTATTGGGGATCGTGCCGGACGGCGGCCGAGAAACTCGAGTCCGCTTTCGCAAGGTTCCAGGCGTTAATTGCCGCTGATCCCTCGTCGTAGGCCCGCCGGGCCGGGAGCGACCTGGTACCGCCCGATGGCTGGCGGCCACCTTCACTCGGGCTCCGGAACAACAGGCCATCGGCCAGCTCGGCAAACACTGACTCCGCCCCGGACATGTCGAGCGGCAGCCGCACGGTGCGATCCCGAATCGTCGGATTCGCTCTGCTCGCAGCGGCGTCGTATACCGCCGCATGCACTCGAATCGAGTCGCCGACCCGGGAGGCCCCTCCCAGCACGTACCGGCCGGAACCCAGGCCCTGGGCCAATCGCCGCCAGTCCGCCTCGACGAAGCCGGTGGTGTCACGCCGGGAAACGAGGTCCCGGACCTGGAACGGATCGACGACGCTCATGCCATCCCAGCGCGCCATGGCGTCGTGAAGCAATGTGGCCGCGTTCAGGGCGACCGGCACGCTCGTGTCCTGGCCGAACGAGAGAATGGCGTATCGCGTCGTGTCCACGCCGGCGCTGCCTGACATAAATTCGGCGCGGGAACGGGTGCCGTACCAATACCACGCCGCTCCGGAGATTCCGACGATCAGAAGCCCAAGCGGGAGCAGGCGTTGTCGGGACCAATGCCGCGGCGCGCCCACACCTTCGGTCTCGCCGGAGTGCCGGGTGTGGAGTGCGTCCTCAAACTGACCCGCGGTGGCGAACCGGTCGGCCGGAGTCTTCTGAAGCGCCCGCATTACGATCTGCTCAATCGACTCGGGAACCGAGGAACGGATCGTGCGAAGCGACGGAGCCTGGTCAAGGCGATGGCGGGCAAGGACAGCCTGCGGGCTCGAGCCGGTGAACGGCGGGTCGCCTCCGAGGCATTCGTACAGCACGCAGCCCAGTGAGTAGATGTCACTCCGGCCGTCGAGGTTCGTCTCGCCACCGGCCTGTTCCGGCGACATGTACGCTGGCGTACCGATCACCAGCCCCGCGCTGGTGAGCGCGTCCGGGTCAACCGCTTCCTGTATGGCACGCGCAATGCCGAAATCCGCCACGACGGCATGACCGCCGGTCAGGAGGATGTTCTCCGGCTTGATGTCCCGATGGATCACGCCGTGGGTGTGCGCGTACCCCAGTGCCGCGGCGACGTCCCGTGCGATTTCCACCGCATCGTCCACCGGGAGTTGCTTCTCTCTCGCCAGACGATCGCGGAGTGATTCCCCTTCCACATAGGGCATGCTGTAGTAGGGGAGCGCGGGAAAGTCGGCGCTCGGCGGAACGGTTCCGGAATCGAGCAGCGGCAGGATGTGCGGGTGACTGAATTCGGAGGAGATCCGGATCTCCCGGAGGAACCGTTCCCGGGTCAGGACGCCGGCCAGCTCCGGGCGCAGGACCTTGATGGCAACCCGGCGGGAATGCTTGAGTTCCCGGGCCAGAAAGACCGTGGCCATCCCCCCGCGTCCCAGCTCACGCTCGAGCTGATACCGGTCGGCTAACGCGGCCTGGAGCCATTTGAACAGGTCGGACATCGGGGTCCTCTGGGGCGGGCATACCATACCGCCCGCTTGGGAGGCGGGCAAGGCGACTGAACGAGCGGTCGAAAACCACTCGCCTCCCGAACATAACCCGAAGCCGCTATATTCTGCCCCATGTCTACGTCGCTGTTCAAGGTCGAAGCCCCGTTCCTGCCGGCGGGGGATCAGCCCCGGGCGATCGCCCAGCTGGCCGAGGGGCTGGAGCGCGGGGAGAAGTACCAGACCCTCCTCGGCGTGACCGGTTCGGGCAAGACGATGACGCTCGCGAATGTCATCGCCCGGTACGGCCGGCCCACGCTCGTCCTGTCCCACAACAAGACCCTCGCGGCCCAGCTCTACGGCGAGCTCCGGCAGTTCCTGCCCACCAACGCGGTCGAGTATTTCGTCTCCTATTACGACTACTACCAGCCCGAGGCCTACGTCCCCTCGACCGACGTCTATATCGAGAAGGACGCCTCGATCAACGAAGACATCCAGCGGCTCCGGCTTCGCGCCACCTCGAGTCTCATCGAGCGCGAGGACGTCGTCATCGTCGCGACCGTAAGCGCCATCTACGGCCTCGGCGATCCCGTCGAGTACCGGTCCCAGATGGTGACGGTGGAGCAGGGGAGCGAGCGCGGACGCGATGACATACTGTCGGAGCTCGTTGCCATCCAGTACGCCAGAAACGACGTGGCGTTCGAGCCCGGCGTCTTCCGCGTCCGCGGCGACACCATCGAGATCTTTCCGGCCTACGAGGAGCGCGCGGTCCGCATCGAGCTCTGGGGCGATACAGTCGAACGGATCACGAAGATCAATCCGCTCACCGGCGAGGCCATCCAGCAGCTTCCCCGGTGCGCGATCTACCCGGCGACCCACTTCGTCACCCAGCGGGCCAAGATCGAGCGCGCGGTCACGGCCATTCGCGCCGAGCTGGCGGCCAGGCTCCGCGAGTTGCGCGAGGCGGGCAAGCTGCTCGAGGCCCAGCGACTCGAGTCGCGGACCCACTTCGACATCGACATGCTGCTCGAGGTGGGCACCTGCGCCGGGATCGAGAATTACTCGAGGCACATCAGCGGCCGGGCCGAGGGTGAGCGCCCGGCCTGCCTGTTCGACTACTTCCCGCCGGAATTCCTGGTCGTCGTGGACGAGTCCCACGTGACTCTCCCCCAGCTCGGCGGCATGTTCAACGGCGATCGTGCCCGGAAGACCACCCTCGTCGAATACGGTTTCCGCCTGCCGTCGGCCCTCGACAACCGTCCGCTTCGCTTCGATGAATTCATGGAGCTGGCTCCCCAAGTCATCGCCGTCTCCGCCACGCCCGGTGAATTCGAGCTTGGGCTGTCCGGGGGCAAGGCGGTCGAACAGATCATCCGGCCCACCGGCCTCGTGGATCCGGAGGTGGAGATCCGCCCGGTTCGCGGCCAGGTGGATGACCTGCTCCACGAGATCCGCCTGCGGGCCAAGGCGAAGGAACGGGTGCTCGTCACCACGCTGACCAAGCGGATGGCCGAGGACCTGACCGACTACCTGCAGCAGACGGGCGTGCGGGTGCGCTATCTACATTCAGATATTGACGCGATCGAGCGGATGGAGATCCTGCGCGGTCTCCGGCTGGGAGATTTCGACGTGCTGGTCGGCATCAACTTGCTTCGCGAGGGCCTGGACCTGCCGGAGGTGTCGCTGGTCGCGATTCTCGATGCCGATCAGGAGGGCTTCCTGCGCTCCGACCGCTCGCTGATTCAGACCGTCGGGCGCGCGGCGCGCCACGTCCGCGGCAGGGGTATCCTCTACGCCGACCGGATGACCGGTTCGATGGAGCGTGCAATCGCCGAAATGACCCGTCGTCGGACCCTGCAGCAGGCCTTCAATCTCGAGCATGGCATCACGCCCCGGTCGATCATCAAGTCGCTCGAGCAGGTCCGGCTGTCCACCTACGTGGCCGACGCGCGGACGGAACGGCCGGCGAAGGGCGCGGAGGCGCCGTTGGCCGACCTGCACGATCCCGCCCGCCGTGCCGCGGCGATCACCGCGCTGGAGCAGCAGATGCGCGAGGCCGCCGCTAATCTCGAGTTCGAGGTGGCGGCACTGCTGCGGGACCAGATCAACGATCTCAAAGCCATAGGGGCGCCAGAGGTACGCCGGGACGGCTCCGGCCGCTCGAGGCGCTCGGCGTGATCCGTGAGCTGACCGAAGCGGAACTGGTTTCGGAGGGCGAGGCGCTCGGCCGAAGCCTGCCGCCAGGCTCCGTGCTGCTGTTCGAGGGCGAGCTTGGGGCAGGGAAGACGACCCTGGTCCGCGCCATCGCGCGTGGGCTCGGCGTCGACGCCACCGCCACGAGCCCGACGTATGCGCTGGTGCATCGGTACCAGGGCCGCCGTGGACCGGTCTTTCATCTTGACTGCTACCGGCTCCGGCAGCCCGAGGAGGCCGCCGATCTCGATTGGGAGGGCCTTCTCGTCGAGGGCGACGCCGTGCTCATCGAATGGCCCGAACGGGCCGGCGCGTGGGTGCCGGAGCCGACGATCCGGCTCCGGCTGCACCATGTCGCCGATCCTGGCCGGCGCGGCCTGGAGCGGTGCTGATGTGGGTCGCCATCGAAACGTCGAGCGACCGCGCGTCGGTCGCGGTGGGGCGCCCGGGCGAGGTGAGAGCGGAGGAGGTCGTTGAGGGAGCGCGCCGCCACGCAGGGGCGCTGCCCGGGCTGCTCGACCGCGCGCTGGTCGGGGCGGGTGTCTCGCTTGAGGACGTGGAGCAGATCATCGTCGGCGACGGGCCGGGGAGCTTCACGGGGCTGCGCGTCGGTGCCACGGTCGCCAAGGCCCTGGCCCACACGAGAGGAATCCCGCTCGCCACGATGCCCTCACTCCTTGCGGTGGCGTGGGCCGCCGGGCCGGCCCCGGGCCAGCGCGTGCTCGCCGTCTTCAATGCCCTGCGCGGCGAAGTCTACGCCGCGAAATACCGGTTCGCGGCGGGCTCCGTCGAGACGCGCCTCGTTCCGTCTGTCTGGCTGCCGGAGGCGCTCCCCTCGTCGATACCTGCGCCCGATCTCATCGCCGGCGATCTGCCGGACGCCCTTCGCGCCCGCCTGGTCGAGTGGGAGGGCGGGCGGCAGCCACGGTGGGTGACGGCCGTGCCGGGTGCCGGCCGGTTCCTGGAGCTCGCGGCGTTTGAGGGCACCCTGCACGAGGTATCCGATGCCGCAGGCTGGGAACCGGCCTACGGGCGTCCCGCGGAGGCGCAGGCCAGGTGGGAACGGGAACATGGACGCAGTTTGCCGGATTCGCCCGGCCACTACCGCTGACGCCTCGCGGCTCGCGGTGCTCGAGCGACGCTCCTTCACGGACCCGTGGAGCGAGGCGAGCTTCCGCGAGGTGCTGACACTGCCGGGCACCGTCGCCCTGATTGGCGAGGTGGACGGCGCGGCCGTCGGCTACTTCCTGGCGCGGGAGATCCTCGGCTCGGCCGAGTTGCTGAACCTTGCCGTGACGCCGGAGC
Organism: uncultured Gemmatimonadales bacterium; assembly: GCA_963817575.1. GTDB lineage: Bacteria > Gemmatimonadota > Gemmatimonadetes > Gemmatimonadales > GWC2-71-9 > DASTCF01. Next base: position 66,131 of record CAWFOY010000012.1, on the reverse strand, counting down.
GGCGTCGCCGCGGAATCGGGCAGCGGCTCCTCGAGGAAGGCCTCACCGCGGTCCGGGGCCGCGGCGGCCGCGAGATCTTTCTCGAAGTACGGGCATCGAACGCGGCGGCGCAGGCGCTGTATCTCGGGCACGGCTTCCGCCCGGCGGGGAGGCGGCGGGGGTATTACCAGAAGCCGACCGAGGACGCCCTGGTGCTGCACCTTCGGCTCCCCGCCGCGTCCGGATGAACCGGGACGCGTGCGTTTGGTTGACAACGTCATTCGCGCCCAAGTACTCTGAGGCTGTCCGCAGTCCCGAACCCTGTCGCAGCGTGGGAGGTTATCGTGAGTCGAAGTCTGAACAAGGTCCAGTTGATCGGGAATCTCGGGACGGATCCGGAAGTGCGGAGTACGCCGAACGGTTCCCGCGTCGCAACGCTCTCGGTTGCGACCAGCCGTCAGTGGACCGGGAAGAACGGCGAAAAGCAGGAAAAGACCGAGTGGCACCGCGTGATTCTGTGGAACACCAATTTCAGCAAACTGGCCGACATCGCCGAGAAGTTCTGCAAGAAGGGCGACAAGGTCTATGTCGAAGGCGCGATCGAATACCGCACCTGGCAGGACCGTGAGGGGCAGACGCGCTATACAACGGAAATCAACGGTCGTGAGTTGATTCTGCTTTCGGGGCGCGGTGGCGCCGGCTCCGACGATTCGATTTCCGCGCCCAAGGTCGGCGCGGCGGCCGCCATGCCCAAGAAGGACGAGGCCTTCGAAGACTTCCCCGAGGCGCTCGACAGCGAGGACGACGACCTGCCCTTCTGAAGGTGGTCCTTCCGGACGTCAGGTGTGGCGGCGGGATGGGGCGTCCATCCCGCCGCTGCGTTTCAGGGCAGGGCATAGCTCTTGCCCCCTTCCAGAACCGGCTGGATCGGCCCACCACGGCTCGGTCCCGGGCCAATCCCCTTAGTTTCTGTGGCACAACATGTTAGCTTGGGGATCGGACGGGCCGACCGCGCCAGGGCCGGCCGTTGCATTTCACCGCAACCCTTTCCGGAAGCCGAAGCGCTCCAACCACTAAGGACACCCAGGCTATGCGTGACGCGTCTCCCGGGCAGTTCCACGTGCGAGCCCTCCTGCTGGCGGCCTGCGCGGTCGTACTTCCCGCCATTGCCCAGGCACAGGAAGGCACCGTACCCGACACTCATACCGTCCGCGAAGGCGACACCCTCTGGGACATCGCCAAGCGGTACTTCGGCGATCCCTTCACCTGGCCGCAGGTTTACAAGCTGAACACGGCCGTCGTGGAAGACCCGCACTGGATCTACCCCGGCGAGGTCTTGCGGTTGAAGGGGGACGGAGTGGCCGCCGTTCCGCCCGACACGATGCAGGTCGTGCCTCAGGCTGTCCCGCCGGTGGAGGTCGTGCAGGCGGCGCCCGACACCGCCGCCGCCGCGCCCGACAGCGCCGCGGTCCCGACCGACACCATCCTCGTGGCGGGGGACTCGATTCCGGCGCGGCCGCCCGCGTCGCGGAGGGGCCGATCGAGGGCGATCCGGTCGCACTCTTCGGCAAACGCAAGTCGAAGGCCGAGATGGCCGCGACGCTGCACGCCTACGCCGATCGCAGCTATCGTCCGCTTCGGCCCAGTGAGTTCTACGCCTCTGGGTTCCTGACGGAAGGCAAGAATCTCCCATTCGGCGAAGTCCTCGGCATGGTCGAGCCGACCCAGATTGCCACGCTTGCCAGCCGGTCCACAGCCGTCGAGTACACGATCATCGGTGTGAAGCCGCCGAGCGGGGCCGCGTACCAGGTCGGCGACTCGCTGCTCCTCGCCAGCATCGGCCAGGATTTCGGAAGTTTCGGCGACGCCGTCGTGCCGACGGGCATCGGGCGCGTAGTGGCCGTCGGGTCGAATCAGACCACCGTCGAAGTCGTGGCACTGTACGGCAGGGTGCTGCCGGGCCAGCGAACCCTGCTGCTCGAGCGGTTCACTCCGGGCGGTCAGGATCACGCGGTGATGGTGGCCGACGGTGTCGAGGCGGACGTCCTCGGGAGCCGTGACCGCCAGTTCCTCAAGGGCACACAAGACGTGATGTTTCTCGACAGGGGACGGGACGCCGGCATCGCGCCGGGCGACCTGTTCGAAATGCGGCGCACGCCCGAATCCCGGATCGAAGGCGCCGACACGATCGACGAACCGATGGGACTGCTTCAGGTCGTGCGGGTCGGGGAGCGCACTTCGACGGCACTGGTCGTCGGCGTGATCGCTCCGGACGTCAAGCCCGGGACCCGCGCCCGGCAGGTCGCCAAGCTGCCCTCCTGACCGGAGTGCCGGTCGCTCTCCTCGAGCGCGCGGGGCCGTCCGGGCAGTCCGGGTCGGTCCCGCGCGCTCTGCTTTTCATCGATCACTGAGGAATCTCATGGCAGGACGTATTCTGGTGACGGGTGGGGCCGGCTTCATCGGCTCCCACATCGCGGAGGCCTACCTCGCGGAGGGATGGGAGGTCACCGTCCTCGACGACCTCTCCCGCGGCAAACGTGAACAGGTGCCGGGCGCGGCACGGTTCGTCGAGGCGGACATCCGGTCGGAGGCCGCCCGCGCGCTCCTGGCGAAGGGTGGCTTCGATGTGCTCTGCCACCACGCGGCACAAATCGATGTCCGGGTGTCGGTGGAGCGACCCGCGTTCGATGCGGACATCAACATCGCCGGGTTCATCAATCTCCTGGAAGGCGCCGCGGCCGGAGCCGTACGGCGGGTCGTCTTTGCCAGCAGCGGGGGCGTCGTCTACGGTGACCCCGAGGAGATTCCCACGCCGGAGGAGGCTCCCAAGCGGCCGGTATCGCCCTATGGAGTCAGCAAGCTTGCCGGCGAGCACTATCTCCGCGCGCTCGGGGCCCTCCACGGATTCGAAGGGGTCGCTCTCCGCTACGCCAACGTCTGCGGTCCCCGGCAGGATCCGAAGTCGGAGGCCGGCGTCGTGTCGATCTTCGTCTCGCGCCTGCTTGCGGGAGAACCGTTGACGATATTCGGCGACGGAACGCAGACCCGCGATTATGTTTCCGTCGCGGATGTGGCCCGGGCGAACCTGCTTGCCGGCACGGTGCCGGTGCCGGGCGACGCGGACCACGATGCCCGGGCCTTCAACATTGCGACGTCGGTCCAGCGGAGCGTACTGGACCTGGCGGACGCGGTTGGCCGCGTCGTCGGCCGGCGTCCGGAGCTCCGGTTCGAGCCCGCCCGGCCGGGGGAGATTCAGCGAAGCGCACTCGAGGTCCGGAAGGCCGAGCGCGTCCTGGGATGGCATCCTCTCACGGCCTTCGACGACAATCTTGCCCAACTCATGGACTGGTTCCGCTCGGAGGGGTGATGCTGTTTCAGGTGGGAGGTGCGGTGCCCAGTACGCCGCTCGAGCTGCTGCGGATCGCGAGCACCGAAACCAAGATTGTGCTCGCCATCACGGCGATCTTCTCGCTGGCATCGTGGTTTATCATCGGGTTGAAATGGTGGCAGTTCCGGCGGCTGCGGCGGCAGGGAGACCGCTTCTTCATCGAGCTGGAACGCACGACGCGCCTCCAGGACGCCTATCACGTGCTGATGCGCCAGCCGCCCTCGCCGTACAACCGGCTGTTCCGTGAGGGCATGGACTTCTACAGCACGCTTCGCCCCGGTGGGCTCAAGGAGGACGCCGCCGCGCGGGTGTCCCTGACGCCCACCCAGCTCGAGGCGTTCAAGATGGTGCTCGGGAAGGAAGTGTCGGCGGAGCGCGAGCTCACGGCCCATCTCGTGCCGTGGCTCGCGACGATCGGGTCGGTGAGTCCGCTCCTGGGCCTGCTCGGCACCGTCCTTGGCGTCATGGATGCGTTCATCGGCATCGCGGCGAAGGGTTCGGGCAATATCGCCGCGGTGGCGCCCGGGGTCGCGGAGGCGCTGGTCACCACGGTCGCGGGACTCGCCGCCGCCATTCCGGCGGTGATGGCGTACAACTACTTCGTTCACAAGGTGCGCGTGTTCGCCAGCGAGCTGGAAGGATTCGCGATGGAGCTCGTCGGCACCATGGCGCGCGAAGGCCTGATCTAGGTGGCGGGCGGACTCGGCGGGCTCGGGCAGGATCAGGGGGACTTTCCCCTCACCGCGGACATCAATGTCACGTCGCTGGTGGACGTGGCCTTCGTGCTGCTGATCATCTTCATGATCGCCGCCCCGATGATGACCGGCGGTGTCGATGTCGAACTGCCGCGCGCGGAAGCGCGGCCCCTCCCCTCGAATGAGGGCATGGTGGTTTCGGTGGATCGCGATGGGCGCATCTACATCGACCAGACCCGCGTGACCTACAATGATTTCCGTGTCACGTTCCGGGCGCTCGTTGAGAGCCGGAAGCCATCCGGTGTGTATCTCCGCGCCGACCGCCGGGTGCCGTACGGGAACGTCGTCCGGGTCCTTGCGGTCATCCGCAGCTCGGGCGTGAAGGACGTCGGCCTCGTGGCTGAAGAGGAGGAATCCGCTCCATGAGTCGCACGGTGGCGGAGCGCCGGCGGAGGCCGGACATCGCCGCCGGCATGACGTGGACCGCGCTGATTCACGGCGCCGCGCTCGCGGCCATTCTCGGCGGCATCAAGACGGCCGCGCCGGCCCCGCCGGTCTACGCGGTGGAGCTCGTCGCGGCGCCACTCCCGCAGCCCTCGGCGCGGCGGGCGCCGGAGGCCGTGTCCAGGCCGGTCGAGGCCGAAGATCCCGGCCCCCCCGTCACAAGCCCGAAGCCGGTCGCGGCCAAGCCCGCTTCCAAGGCGCCGCCCAAGCCCAAACCCACGGCCCCTCAGCCGTCGACGACGCCGACGTCGAAGGAGCCGCCCCCGCGAACCAGCTCGCCGGTCACCCCGGCGCCGGGCGAGACCCCCGGCACCGGGAGCGATGAAGTAAACGTCAAGACGCCGGGTCTCGCATTTCCCTATCCGGACTATCTCCGGAACATCGTGGCGCAGGTGTACCGGCGGTGGAGCCGGCCGGGCGGGAATCAGTCGCTGCGCGCCGAAGTCAGCTTCTTCATCCTGCGGGACGGCACTGTGCGAGATATCCGATTCGTTGCCCCTTCCGGCAATTTCAGCTTCGACCTCAGCGCGCAGGGGGCGATCGAGGCGGCGGGCAATACCCGGGCGTTCGGCCCGCTGCCCGATGGCTATGATGCCGACGTGCTGCCGGTGAGCTTCTTCTTCACTCCCCGAGGGGTGCGATGAGATCCGGAATCGTGCTGGCGGCATCGCTCGCCGTGGTGGGGCCGGTCCTGGCGCAGGATACCCCGCCGCCGGCGGATGGCGGGGTCCGCGTGGGCATCACGTACACGCCCGGGGTTCGCTCTCGCCTGATATTGCTCCCGGGGCCGGGGCTCGATTCCGTGCGGGCGATCATTCAGCGCGATCTCGATTACAGTGACCGGTTTGAGGTCCTGTCGCTCGGGCCCGGTGCGCCGGGTGGGGGTGGCGGGGCTGTCAATTACCCGCTGTACCGCACGCTGGGCGCGGATTACGGAGTCGAGGTGGGCACGAGCGGGTCGGGCGTCAACGTGAGATTGCACGACGTGCGCGCGGGGCAGATCCGGCAGCAACAGGGGTACTATCTCCCGCCGCCGACCGACCCCGGCTTCCGGATGGCCGTGCATTCGATCAGTGACGAGGTCGTGCGGTGGGCCACAGGCACACCCGGCATTGCCGCGTCCCGGCTGCTGTTGATCTCGACCAAACGGGTCTATCGCGTGGACAGCGACGGCGCCAACCTCACCGCGCTCTCGCCGGCCGGCGAGACGGCGCTCTCGCCGGCGTGGTCGCCGGACGGACAGCAGATTGCCTATACCCGGTTCGGAGATGGGAAGGGCGCGATCGTCGTGCAGCGGCTCGACGGAAGCGAGCGGCGCATCGTGCCGACCACCGAATCCCAGCTCAACTACACCGCGGCGTTCTCGCCTGACGGGCGCACGCTCGCCTTCTCCCGGAGCGCCGAGGACGGTAGCACGGACATTTACACGGTGAATCTCGCGGAGATGTGCTGTGCACGACGGTTGACCGTGGGGCGGTTCGCAGATAACCTTTCGCCGACATTCGCCCCCGATGGCCGGCGAGTCGCGTTCGTATCCACCCGGGCGGGGCCGCCGCAGGTCTATGCGATGTCCGTCGAAGGCACCGACCAGGAGTTGCTGGCGCCCTTCGATTATGGGGTCTCCGGCAGCTCGAACGCACCGGAGTGGTCGCCCGACGGCGCCAGCGTCGCCTTCCATCGGGAAGTGAACCGCAGCCAGCAGATTTTCATTCTGGACGTCGGCAGCCGGCGGGTTCGCCAGCTGACGTCCAGCGGCAGGAACGAAGATCCGACCTGGGCGCCGGATGGCCGGCATCTCGCCTTCGTCTCGGATCGGAGCGGGCGCCGGCAGGTCTGGATCATCGACATTGAGACCGGCCGCGTCCGGCAGCTCATGACCCCGGGTGAGACCCGGCTCCCAGCGTGGTCGCGCCGCCTTGTGGCGGGACGGCCCTGACCCAACCCCCGACCTCGGAGTTGTCCATGAATCCTCGAGTACTCATCGTCGCCGCCGTGGTGATCGCCGCGGCCTGCGGTGGCAAGCCTCCCGCCGAGGCGCCTGCGCCCCAGCCCGTGGTCGACAGTACGGCGATCAAGGAGCGGATGCGCGCGGATTCCATCGCGGCCGCGGAGCGGGCGCGTGCTGAGGCGGAGGCGAGGGCCCGCGCAGATGCTGACGCCCGCGCCCGGGCGGAAGCGGCCCGCGCCCAGGTGCTCTCGGAGGTCTCCGCGATGGTGCACTTCGATTACGATCGGGCGGACATCCGGCCGGAGGACGCGGCGATTCTCGACCGCAAGGCGGCGGTCCTGGCGGCCAATCCGGGCCTTCGGCTGCGCCTGAGCGGCCATGCCGACTCGCGCGGCTCGGATGAGTACAACCTGGCGCTCGGCAATCGCCGGGCGGCCGCGGCGAAGCGCTACCTCGAGAACAAGGGCATCGAAGGGAGCCGGCTCGATATCGTCTCCTTCGGCGAGGAGCGCCCACTCGATCCGGGTGAAAACGAGGCCGCGTGGGCCCAGAACCGCCGCGCCGAGTTCGAGATCACGGCGGGCGGCGATAACCTGGTTGCACCCCAGTGATCGTGCGATCGGTCGTGTTGTCGCTCGTGGCGGGCGTCGCCCTGGGGGGCTGCGCCCTCCGGAGCGACGTGCGCCGGCTGGAAGAGCAGCTGGCGGACGTGCGGGAAGAGACTCAGCGACGCGATTCCGTGCGCGCGGCGGAATTGTCGCGGGTCATCGCCCTGCAACAGGCGACACTCGACAGCCTCCAGGCTACGCGGCAGGCCGTCACCTCGCTGCGCGGCGACATGACGGGGCAATTGTATGAGGTGCAGAAGCAGCTGGTACAGGTGCAGGAGCTGACCGGACAAAGCACCCGGCGGCTCAGCGAGCTCCGTGCGGATCTCGACGCGCGGGGGCAGGAAATCGGCGCGGTGGAGGGCGCCCCCGCCGGGCCGCCTGCGGCGGGGAATCCGAGCGCCACCCAGATGTACGAAGCCTCCTTGCAGCAGCTTCGGGGCGGCAGCAACGCCACGGCGCGCGCCGGCTTCCGTCAGTTGCTGTCACAGTATCCCGATGCTCCGCAGGCCGCGGACGCGCTGTATTTCATCGGCGAGAGCTTCGCGACGGAATCCCCGGATTCCGCATCGGCCTACTATGCCCAGGTCGTCCAGCGCCACCCTGCTTCGCCGCGGGCCGCGGGGGCGCTCTACAAGATCGGTCTGCTCGCCGAAAGCCGGAAGGACACGCAGGCCGCGCGAACGTCGTATCAGCGACTGTTGCAGCAGTACCCGAACTCGAATGAGGCCGCGCTTGCCCGCGACCGGATGAAGGCGCTGGGCCAGTAGCCCGGCGCCTCCCTGCCGATGGCCGCTCCCCAAGGAGAGATGCCCTTCCTCGATCATCTCGAGGAATTGCGCTCCCGCATTCTCAAGGCCCTTGGGGCGGTCATTGCCGGATTCGCGGTCGGACTCTGGGTGGTCCAGCGGTTCGAGTTCGTTTCCCTCCTGAAAGAGCCGATCGCCCCCTACCTCCAGGGCGGCCGGCTGACCGTGCTCAGTCCGACCGAGCCGGTGATGATCGTGCTCAAGCTGGCACTCGTCCTCGGGCTGGTCCTGGCCTCCCCGGTGCTCCTGTGGCAGCTCTGGGCCTTCCTCGCCCCCGCGCTGTACGAGCAGGAACGGAAGGCGGTGGTGCCCGCGCTGGTCGTCGGAGCGGTGCTCTTTCTGACCGGCGCGGCCCTGGGCTACATCTTCGTCGTTCCGCAGGCCCTCCGGGTGCTGTTCAGTTTCCAGTCCGAAGCGCTGCAGCCGATGATCACGTACGACGCCTACTTCGGCTTCGTGATGCAGATCATGCTGGCGCTGGGGATCTCCTTCGAGCTGCCGCTGGTGATCATCATCCTGGCGGTGCTCGGTGTCGTCACGCCGGCCGGGCTCCACCGGTTCCGGCGGTTTGCCGTGGTCCTGTCCTTCGTGGCCGGCGCAATCCTCTCCCCGGGCGCCGACGTCCTTTCGATGTTCATGATGACCCTGCCGCTCCTCCTGCTCTACGAGGTGGGCGTCGCGGGCACGGTCATCATCCACCGCCGGCGAGTGCGCCAGGCTGCCGCGTCCGTCGGGGTCGTCCTCCTGCTCCTCGCGGGCGGGGCCGCGAGCGCCGGCGCCCAGATCCCCCAGAAGCCGCAGGTTCCCGGCAAGCCGCAGCCGGCGGCGGCAGCCGGGGCGGATTCCGCGCAGGCGCAGGCGGATTCGCTGGCCCGGCGCCGGGTGGCCGCCGGCCAATCGGTGGACACCGCTACGGCTCGCCGCCTCGGACTCCCGACCGGACCGACGCTGCAGTTCGCCCCTCCCGATTCGATCATGGACGCCCTCCTGCGCCGGCCCGGATTCCAGGTGACCCGGTATCGGGCAGACTCCGCTACCCTGTTCGCCGAAGAGAAACGGATACTGCTCCAGGGCAACGCGATGACGAAGCGGGACGAAGCCGTCCTGGAAGCGGGCGAGATCGGCTACCTGAATGCGGGAGGGCTGCTCCAGGCAAAGGATGCCCCCCGGCTCTTCAGCGAGGGGAACATTCTCATCGGGCGGGAACTCAAGTACTACACCGGCGCGAAGCGAGGCGTCGTGACCGACGCGCTCACGACATTCGAAGAGAGCGGAACGCCCTGGTTTCTCAGGGGGAGCATCGCGCAGGACTCGAGCTCGAGCCGGATTTACGCCGCTTCGAGCGAGATCACCAGTTGCGACCTCCCCGAGCCGCACTACCACTTCGCCGCCAAGGAAGTGAAGTGGATCTCGGAGCGGGTCATGGTCGCACGGCCTGCGGTGCTCTATGTGCGGGACGTTCCGGTCATGTGGCTTCCGTTCATCTTCCAGGACGGACGGCCGGGACGGCACAGCGGAATCCTGGTGCCCCGAATCGGCATCAACGACATCGTGCGCCCCACTCCAGGATTCAACCGGCAGATCACCAATATCGGGTACTACTGGGCCGCCAACGACTATTTCGACCTGACCACCCGGTTCGACTGGCTCGACGAGCACTACACGGCGCTGGAGCTGTTCGGGCAGTACCGGTGGCTCGACCGGTTCATGGAGGGCAGCCTCGGCGTGAGCCGACAGTGGGATGTCAGCGGGAGTCGATCGACGGGTATCCGGTGGAACCACCGACAGAGCTTCTCGCTCAGCACGAGCCTCAATCTCAGCCTCAACTACATCTCCGACAGCCGCATCGTGTCCCAGAACTCGGTCGATCCGCTGCTGACGACGCAGCAGATCACCAGCGCGCTGAACCTCTCCAAGCGATTCCAGTGGGGCCAGCTCACGCTGGGTGGCAATCGCCGGCAGAGCATCTCCGACAACAGCTCGACCACCCAGTTCCCGGCCCTCACCATCAGCCCCAAGCCGCTCGACATCGGGTCCAACATCACCTGGTCACCGGGGCTTTCGTTCACCACGGACTGGGCCGACAAGACTCCGCTGCCGGTCCAATTGGCCGTCTCCCCGATCGGGGGGACGATTGACTCTCTCCGGCCCAAGGGGCAGAGCCGGTCGAGCGCCCTGAACTTCGAAACCCCGGTCCGGATCGGAGATTTCAACTGGCGGAACACGCTCCGGATCAACGACCGGGAGACCGAGGCGCCGAGGACGGTCGTGCGGAAAATCGAGGATCCTGCGAACCCCGGGGACTCACTGACGGTCACGACGACCTATCCCGGCGATTTCTTCACCGGCCTCGATTGGGACACCGGAATCAACCTCCCGCTCCTCTTTCGCGGATCGTGGAAGCTTCAGCCTTCGGTTGGCATCACGAATACCGTCTCGGGCCAGCCCTTCCTGCTCCGCAATGTCCAGACCGGCGGAGACTATGTGACCCAGGGGAAGCGCTTCGCGTTGAGCGTCTCCTCCGCGCCGACCCTGTTCGGCTTCTATCCAGGCTTCGGCCCGGTTCAGCGCATCCGGCACAGCTTCTCGCCGATCATCGCCTACTCATGGGCACCGGAAGCGTCCATCGACCCCGACTTCGCGGCGGCGATCACGACGCCCGGTCAGCCGCTCGTCCTCACGAGCGACCGGATGGAGCGGCTCAGTATCGGGCTCGCGCAGAACCTCGAGGCCAAGCGACGGCCCGCCCCAGGCGACACCACGGACCCCGCGCAGGCTCCCAAGTTCCGGATCCTCGGCCTGTCCACGAGCCCGATGGTCTATGATTTCGAGCAGGCCCGGAAGCCCGGACGCACCGGGTGGGCCAACCAGTCAATGACCAACGGATTCCAAAGCGACTTGCTGCCCGGATTCAGCCTGAGCCTGACGCACGATCTCTGGCGGGGAACGGTCGGCAGTGACACCGCGGACTTCGACCCGTTCCTGTCTAGCGCCAGCATGAGTTTCTCCGTGTCGTCGAACACTTTCAGGCGAATCCTCGGCGCATTCGGCCTCGGCAAAGGCGGAGAGGCTCGGGACACCGTCCCGCTTCCGGGCTACGTGGCCGAGTCGGGGCGCCGTGCGCGCCCTGGACCCGAGGGGGTGTACTCCTTCGACCAGGGTCGGACCAATCTTGGCCGGCGATTTACGGCGAACGTCAGCTACACACTCTCGCGGAGCCGGCCCGTCGGCGACCGCGAGCTCCCGGAGCAGAAGAACATCGGCTTCAGCACGAGTTTCTCGCCGACGCCCCTGTGGGCGCTGAGCTGGTCCACCCAATTCAACGCGACCACCAACCAGTTTGAATCCCACATTCTCCGGCTCGAGCGGGACCTGCACGAATGGCGCGCCGGATTCAACTTCGTGGAGAGTGCCAACGGGAATTTTTCGTTCTTCTTCTCCGTGTTCCTGACCGATCTGCCCGCCGTGAAGATCGATTATGACCAGACGACCATCGGGAACTGAACGTCCTCCACTGCGGACACCACGCCTCTGGTCAGCTTGCTTAAGCCCTTAGCCACGAATGACTTGAATCAATGTCGCGGGTTGGCATGACGGATGCGCTTCGGCGGGTGAACCCCATGGAGGCCCCAATGCGTACTGCCTGGTTCGCGGCGCCGCTGCTCATCCTCGCGGCGTGCGATACGAGCGACACATTTGTATCCGGTCCGGGGGCGGTCGCGCCTCCCAGCGCACTCTACTATGTCGTCGAACCGCACGGCGCCGGGGTGGATCCAACCGGACTGCTGCTCACCTGGCCCGATGACGGGGACCCTGACCTGGCGGTCTGGCACATCTACTCCCGCGGCTCGACCGCGGAGGCCTTCGCGCTCCGGGGATCGACCACATCGAACACGTTTCACGACAATGGCATTCCGCACCTGCAGTACTACGTCACGGCCGAAGACATCATGGGGTATGAGAGCGCGCCCAGCCCGACGGTTACGATCGACGAGCGCCTGACGCTGCCGTTCCCGTCTTCCCTCCTCAGCGTGACCCTCGATGGCGCCATCGCCCTCGCGTGGTCCGACAACCCGCACGATGCGAATCCGGCACGCTTCGCGGCCTACCGCATCTACAGCGCCTCCTACGATCTCGACAACAACCTGTGCGGCGAGGACTGGTTCCTTGAAGGCACCACTGTCGCACCGGAATTCGTCGCGAGCGCGATGACCAATGGGCTGTCGCGCTGCTTCGCGGTGTCGGCCGTGAGCGTGGAGGGGTGGGAGAGCCTCTGGTCGCCGATCCGTGCGGATACGCCGCGCCCCGATGCCCGGAACGTCGTCCTGTACGCCCGTCAGGCCAACGCCGCATTGAGCGGTTTCCGGTTCTGGAAGGACCTGAACCTCGATGGTGTCTCGCAACCCGGAGAGCTTGGCCTGATCGGGTCCGGAAACGCCACGGACATTGATTTCAGCGTCGAACGCGATCCGGGTGGTTTCATGTTCCTCGCGCCGGTTCGTGCCGGCACGGGCGTCGAAGCATATGGCGCTGGCCCGGTATCCGATCTCACGGACATTGATTTTGCCCCGGATCAGGTCTACAGCCCGGCCCCCATCGAGGCCCTCGTGGGGTGGGGGTACGTCTTCGAAATGGATGGCGGCGATGGCTTCGCCCGGTACGGCGGGGTCCGCATCACACACGTCGGGCAGGACTTCCTGATTCTCGACTGGTCCTTCCAGACCGACCACGGCAACCCGGAATTGCTCGTGGGAGGCGGCAGCCGGACCGCGGGCGCCGGGGGCATCACGCTCAAGCTGTAGCCGCATTGTCCTTGTGCCGGTCGGCCTCCGCCGTCATTTTCGGCGGATGCCGACCCACACGCTCGTTCTCGACGGGGCCTCCCTCTCCATCAGCGATGTGACGCGCGCTGCACGCGACCCGGCCTGGCGGATCGTTTCGCGGCCGGAAGCACTGGCGCGGCTCCAGGCGAGCCGGGGGCTCGTGGAGCGTGCGGTGGCCGAGGGGCAGACGATCTACGGGATCAACACCGGCTTCGGAAAACTGGCGAACGTCCGCATCGCGGCCGGCGATCTCGACCGGTTGCAGGCGAATCTGATCCGGAGTCACGCCGCCGGCGTCGGCGCCGCCCTCCCTGAAGACACGGTGCGCGCGCTCATGCTGCTGAGGGCCAACGTGCTGCTCCGTTCAACCAGCGGCGTGCGCCCGGTCCTGGTGGAGGCGCTACTGGGGATGCTCAACGCCGGCATCGTTCCAGTGGTGCCGGAGCAGGGCAGCGTCGGTGCGAGCGGGGATCTGGCCCCGCTCAGTCACGTCGCGCTGGCCCTGATGGGTGAGGGGGAGGCGGTGTACGATGGGCGCCTGCAGCCCGCCAGGGACGCGCTCGCCGCGGCGCGGCTCGAGCCCTACCGCTTCGGGCCGAAGGAGGGAATCTCCTTCATCAACGGAACGCAGGCCCAGACGGCGATCCTGGCCCTGCTGATCCACGATGCGGACGTGCTCTGGCGGACTGCCGTGGCGGCAGCGTCACTGAGCCTCGAGGCGCTCCGCGGCACTCCGACCCCGCTGGACGCGCGGATCCACGCCGCGCGGCCGCACGCCGGCCAGGAGGAGGCGGCGCGCTGGATGCGGGAGCTGCTCGAGACGAGCGAGATCCGCGAATCGCACCGGCACGACGACCCGCGAGTCCAGGATGCGTACAGCCTTCGGTGCACGCCGCAGGTGCTCGGCGCGGTCTGGGACGCGATCCGCTTCGCCGCGACGACCACCGCCGTCGAGCTCAATGCCTCGACCGACAATCCGCTCGTGTTCGACAACGGGGACGTCCTCTCCGGCGGGAATTTCCATGGCCAACCCGTGGCGCAGGCGCTTGACGTGCTGGCTATCGCCCTCACGACCCTGCAGGCGATCGCCGAGCGCCGGATCGAGCGCCTGGTGAACCCCGACCTGTCCCAGGGCCTGCCCGCCTTCCTGACCGCGGACCCGGGACTGTCTTCCGGGTACATGATGGTGCAGATCACCGCGGCGGCGCTCGTGGCCGAGTCCCGCACGCTGGCCTATCCGGCCAGCATTGGCTCCATCCCGACCGACGCGAATCAGGAGGACTTCGTTCCGATGGGTATGGCGGCGGCATTCAAGGCGCGCCGCATCCTTCAGAACGCGCAGCGGGTCGTCGCGGCGGAGCTGCTCTGTGGGGCGCAGGGTCTCGAATTCCTGAAGCCGCTGGCACCGGGCCGCGGCGTAGGTCGGCTCTACTCGAGGCTGCGGGCACTGGATCCTGCCGTCCTGCCGCTTGGCGAGGATCGGGCCCCCGCGCCCGACCTGGAGCGACTCACCCTGGCGGTGGCCGCGGGAGACCTCGATCCGGCCGAGTTCGACTAGCTTGCTCCACCCTGAGGGCATCCGTATCTTACCCCCAAGGTGCCGGACGCTAACTTCAAGTCCTGCCACCGCTTCCCTCACGATGGCCCGCGCCGAATGAACCTCGAGAAGCTTAAAGACACCGCCAGAAAATTCGAGCAAAAGGAAGACTGGCGGAAGGCCATCGAGGTCTACCAGAAGGTCCTCCAGGCGTTCGAGGCAGGCCAGGATTCCACGCCGGATCTCGCGCTGTACAACCGGGTCGGAGACCTGTACCTGAAGGTGAACGACGCGACTTCCGCGGTCCGCGCCTATGAGCGAGCGGTGGAGTTGTACGCGGAGCAGGGCTTCGCCAACAATGCCATCGCGTTGTGCGGCAAGATTCTCCGCGTCAGCCCCGGCAGGGTGCAGACGTACCTGCAGCTCGCCCAGCTCCACGCCCGCAAGAACGTCGTGTTCGAGGCGAAGAAAAACCTCATCGAATACCTCGAGCGGATGAACTCCGCCGGCCAGCGGGATGAGGCGTTGCAGGCCGTCAAGCGGTTTGCCGATCAGTTCGCCACCAGCGAGGACATCCGGCTGATGCTCGCCGAGTTGCTCCGCGCCGCGTCGCGTGGCGCCGAGGCCCGGGAACAGCTGGAGAAGCTGGCGACGGAGCTCGAGGCGCGCGGCGACAGTGCCGGGGCGCGCCGGACCCGGGAGCGAATGCAGTCGATCGATGTCGAGGTCCAGCCGGCACCAGGGGAGCCGGAGGCGCCGCCGAAGAAACGCGGCGCCGCCCTCGTCTTTCTCGATACCGGCATCGAGGTGCCCGGCGCGAAGCGCCCCGCGCCCGCCGGGACCGAACGTCCGCCCGCGCTCGCGGAGGAGCCCACTTCCGAGGAGGAACCCAAGGAGCTCGAGCCACCGACCGACGAAGTGCCGCTCTCGATGGCGGATCTCGAGTCCACCTCGCTCGACATGGAGTCGCTCGAGGAGGCGACGATCGAGCCCCTCGAGGGGCTGGAGCAGACCGCCGAGGCGGACGACCTGACGATCGAGCCCGCGGAACACACCGGGCTGGTCTCGGACCTCACGATCGATCTCGGGACCGAAGCCGATGAGCCGCCGCTCGAGCGCATCGAGCAGGAAGCGCTGCTCGGCGACATTGATCTTTCGCTGGAGATCGCTCCGCAGGCCGAGAGCTTCGCGCTGCCCGAGGAGTCGATCTGGTCGGAGGACGATCTCGCCGGGTACGTCACCGACGAGGCGCCACCGGCCGAAGCGCCGGTTCCGGGGATTGCCTTCCTGGAGGTTGACACCCCCACGGCGGTCACCGTCGAACAACTCGAGGAGCTGATTCTTGACGACCCCGACAATCCCGAGACGCACCGGGCCCTCGGCGAGGCCCTGCTGGGAGCGGGTGAGCACGAGCGCGGGATCGAGGAGCTGGACCTCGCCCTGGCCCGCTATGAGGACCGCGAGGACTGGGATCACGCGGGCGACGTGGCCAGCGAACTCGCACGTCTGGAACCCACGACGATCCGGTATTACCAGAAGCGGGTGGAACTGGCCTTCCGGACGGGCGAGCGCGCCCGCTTGATCGACGCCTACCTCGAGCTCGGCGATGCCCTCGTGCGGACCGGGGCGCTGGAGAAAGCGGTCGCGGTCTACAGCCGGGTCTCCGAGCACGATGCAGACAATCCGCGTGCCCGCGCGGCCCTCGACTCGCTGGCCCCGCCCGCGGCTCCGGCCCCGCCGCAGCCGGCGCCCGAGGCCGCTCCGACCCGCGCGCCGGGTTTCGTGGATCTGGGCGCCCTGGTGCTCGACGAGGACCGGCCGCCGGTGAAGGACACCCGGATGCGCATTCAGGATGAGGAGCCGACCGGCGACGAGCAGCGGGACTTCGAGGAAATGCTCAAGCGGTTCAAGCGGGGAATCGAGGAGAACCTGGAGTCGGACGATTTCCAGTCACACTACGACCTCGGGGTCGCATTCAAGGAAATGGGCCTGCTCGACGAGGCCATCGCGGAGTTTCAGAAGGCGCTGCGGGCGCCCGAGGGTCGCCTCCGCACGTCGGAGGCGCTCGGGGCGTCGTTCTTCGAAAAGGGCCAGTTCGCCGTTGCGGAAGCGATCCTGCGGAGGGCAGTCGAAGGACTGTCCGGGCAGGACGACGAGAAGATCGGCTTGCTCTACTGGCTGGGACGATCCCTCGAGGCGGAGGGGCGCACGCCCGAGGCGCGCCCGTTCTATCAGCGTGCGCTGGCCGTCGACATCAACTTCATGGACCTGGCCGGGCGCCTGCGGGGCTTCGCCGGGGGCGCCACCTCGTGACGCAGGCCCTGCCGGTCACCCTGGCGGACATCCAGGCGCCCGTTCGCCCACGGCTCGAGGACGCCCGCCGCGAGCTCCGGCGGACCATCGAGGCCGATTTCGGGCTGATTGCGGAGGTGAACGCGCACCTGCTGCAGATGCAGGGAAAGATGTTCCGCCCGACGCTCCTGCTGCTCGCGGACGAGGCCACGGGTGATCCGGACCCGCGGGCCGCGACCCTTGCCGCCGTGGTGGAGCTGATCCACCTGGCGACCCTGGTGCATGACGACTCGGTGGATCACTCGGTTCTTCGGCGGGGCATGCCCACCGTCAACGCGCTGTTCAGCCACCAGGTGTCGGTCATCATGGGCGACTATCTGTACTCGCGCGCGGTGATCGAGCTGGTCCGACTGGACGATCTGGAGCCGCTCCGGATCCTGGCGCGGGTCACCAACGAGATGACCGTCGGCGAGATGCGCCAGCTGCTGGCCCACGACCGGCTCGCCTTTTCGGAGGAGCAGTACGACCTCCTCATCCAGGCCAAGACCGCGTCCCTCCTGTCCGGGGCCTGCGAGACCGGTGCGCTCCGGGCGCCGAAGGAATGGCGTCAGGCGCTCCGCGAGTTCGGCCTGCACCTCGGCATGGCGTTCCAGATCGTGGACGACCTGCTCGATTACGCCGGGGAGGAGGCCGAGACCGGCAAGCCGGTCGGGGGAGACCTCCGGGAGCACAAGGTGACGTTGCCCCTCATCTACGCGCTCCCCCGCATGGACCGCCAGCAGCGCCGGCATGTGGCCGCGCTCATCGAGGCGGAGTCTCCCGACGATGAACAGATCGCCGCCGTCATCGAGGCCGTGACCACGGTGGGTGGCATGTCGTACGCCCGGCAACGGGCGCTCGCGCTGGCCAGCCGGGCGGAGGCGGCCCTGGAGGTGCTTCCGCCCAGCGCGGCCCGCGAGGCGCTCCGTGCGAGCATTCCCTACGTCCTGGAGCGGAGGAGCTGATGGCGACCGGACCACGTCGCCCCGGGTACTACCTGGGCGTCCTGATCAGCGGGTTCCTGGCGGGTGGCTTCCTGACAGCGATCGCCCGTCGGTTCCTGCCCGACAGCGCGGCGAAGGAGGTCTTCACCTTCACGGTGGCTCCCACCCTCGGGCCTGTCTCGGTGGACCTCCTCGTGGTAAACTTCACACTGGGACCGGTCGGGCTGGACGTCACCCTCCTGAGCCTCGTCGGGGTGGTCGTGGCCTTCTTCATTGCGCGGTCTCTCTTTTAAAGGCGGCCCGGTATGGGAAACCTCGGCTTCACCGAACTGCTGATCATCCTCCTCGTGGTGCTGCTGATCTTCGGGGCCAAGCGTCTGCCCGAAATCGGCGCCTCGATCGGCAAGGGGATTCGCGAGTTCAAGCGCAGCATCTCCGACACATCCGACGCGATTACGAGCGGGATGGACAACAGCACCCCGCAGCCCCCGCGGCAGATCGACGCGTCCTCACAGCCTGCGCCCAATGCGGGCGAGCCGAAGCGCCTCTCGCAGTAGCGCAGCAGGGCCGTGATGCGCGAGGGGCCGGGACGGGCAGCAGTGCCCATCCCGGCCCCTCGGCCATCCCGGTGACGGCGGCGGTCAGTTCGCCGGGCGCTGTCCCGGCAGGTTCGCGGCCGCCTTCTCCGCCTGAGCGGTCGTCTGGAACAGGTTCGCGCGCTGGTCCACCACCACCGCCGACTTCCGGAGGGCGTCCAGATAGCTCCTGACCCGTTCCTGCCGCGCCTGGCGGATCAGCTGTCCCCGGAACTCATCGATGCCACGCTGGAACGCCGCGCTGTCGGCCGGGACCTTCTCCAGAACCTTCACGACGTACATCCCGTCGTCGGTGTCCAGCAGTCCACTCATCTTCCCTGTCGGAAGTCCGAACGCCGCGCCGGTCAGGACCGCATTCGGCACGGGCGACTGGAGCCGGTTGAAGGGACCCAGCTCCCGGTACGGCAGGCCAAGCGCGTTCGCCGCCTGTTCCATGCTGCTGCCTTCTCCGACCCGCTTCAGGAAGTCCTCGCCCAGCTTGCCGGCCAGCGCCACCTTTTTCTCATCCCGCACGGCGATGGTCACCGCCGCACGGACCTTCTCGAGCGGTGGGACCTGCTCGGTTTGGGCGCTGTCGAGCCGGAAGAGGTAGTAGGCGAACGGCGTCTCGATGACCGGGCTGATCTCCCCTGGCTTGGCCTGGAACGCCCAGGCGCCGGCGTCGGGAATTACCTGGAGACCCAGCTGCACCCGGCTCCCCTTCTGGACGGGGGTCGTCCGCGCGATTGGGAGGTTCAACGCCCGGGCCACGGTGTCGAGTGCGGCGGGATCCATGCGTTCAGCGCCGAGCGCTTCGAGCGAATCCGCCTCGGCATCGAGGCGGTCGCGGTGCGCGCCGGCCGGCTCGATCCGAATGAGGATGTGCCGTCCGCTGGCGGTGTCCGCCTTCCGGGAAGTGATTTCGATCAGGTGATACCCGAATTCCGAAAGAACCGGCTCGGAGAGGGTGTTCAGCGGCAGACGGAACGCCGCGTCATCGAACGCCGAAACCATCGAGCCCCGTGGAAACTCACCTAGCTCACCTCCGTTGGCCGCCGAGACGCTGTCGGAGGATTCCCGCCGGGCCACCTCGGCGAAGGGGGCGCCGTCGAGAATCTCCTGCCGGATCGTGCGGGCGCGGGTCAGCGCCGCCGCTGAGTCGGTCGCGTCCGCGAGTCGCGGCAGCGCCACGAAGCTCAGGAACGCCTCAGGGGGCCGCTTGAACTCGTCGGAATGGGCCTTGTAGTAGGAATCCACCTCGGCGTCCGAGACCGACACGGCGGAATCCGGAATGGCCCGGCGAGGCAGGATCGCCACCAGGCCGACCTTCACCATCTCGGACTGGTCGCGATAGCGCTCCCAGAGGGCGGGATCGGAGAGGAATACGTCCGCCGTGACCACGCGCAACAGCTTGCTGCGCATGATCTCATCCCGGTACTGCAGCTCGAGGAGGGGCACGAACTGAATGCCGACACTCGACGTGAGCCAGCGCTGATACTTGGCGAGATCGAACTTCCCGTCGGTCTGGAATTCCGGACGATCCTGCAGCTGGCCGGGCGGGACATTGCGGATGATCTCTGCCAGCTCCTCGGCCGACACCGTGATTCCGCGTCGGGTGTACTCCCGGCGGAGGACGGTGTTCTGTATGACCTGCTCCCAGACATCGTTCCGGATTCGCTCGATGTCCTCCAACCCGAGACGGGTAGGGGATTGCCGCTGCTGCTCTTCGGTCGCCTGCTGAACCATCGTGATGTAGGACCGGGCCTCGATCGTCTCGCCGTTGACTTTCCCGGCACGCGTCTGAGAGAGCAACCCCGACCCTCCCGTGAGCCCGCTCAGATCGAGCACGAGCCACAGGAAAAAGGACGCCGTCACGATATAAATGAGGGGTTTGGCGCTGTTCCGGAACGCTTGCATCATAGGGTCGGCCCTGGACTCCAGATCACGGAGGGGAAAAGAGGCATAAGTGTAAGCGGGTCAACGTGCAATCTCAAGCCAAAGCGCGAGCCGGATGGTTGACATCGGCCCCACTTCTCCTTACTCTGATCTCAAGCCCCACAACAACTTACGCGCACAGGGACCGGGATGTCGTATTCACGGGAGATGGAAAAACTCGAGCGGCAGTTCGACGAGAATCCCCGGCGGTACGCGGCCCCATTCGCCGAGGCCCTCCGCAAGAATCACGAGCTGGAGCGCGCCCTGGAAGTCATCCGTATCGGCCTGAAACTGAATCCGGACTACATCCCAGGCAGTGTCATCCTGGGGCGTTGCCAACTGGACCTCGGCGACGAGCAGGCCGCCGAGGAGGCGTTCTCCCGCGTCCTGGAACTGGACCAGGAGAATGTGATCGCCCTGAAGGCGCTGGCGGACATCACCGAGCGCCAGGGTCGGCTCGATGAGGCCGAGCGCCTGCTTCGGTACCTGCTCGAAGTCGATCGGAGCAACGAGGAGGCCGAAGTTCAGCTCGGCCGGGTGCGCGTCGCCCGGGAGGCACCCGCGGCCGGCCTCGAACCGGCCGCTGAGACGGAGCCTGCGAACGGCCCGGCGGCGGTGCTTCCCGCCGATGCCGAGGAGGTTGGCGCCGGTATCGAGGAGGCCGGCGACGAGGATTTCGAGCCGACCCGCCTCTGGGAGCCGTCGGCCGAGGAATTCGAGGCCCCGACGATGTCCGACGTCGAGCCGACTGCGTCGGAGACGCCGGCCGATCTCGAACCGGTGGAGCCGCTCGTCACGGAACCCTCGCGGCCGGCCGAGCCGCTCGACCCCGTCACCGGGCTCGAGATGAACGAGTTCGAGCCGCCTGTGGATGCATTCGATTACGAGGACCTCGCCGTGGTCCAGGCCGAGGAGATCATTCTTGAGGCGGCGGCGTCCACCGAGTACCAGGTGCCGAACGACGCCGAGACACTTGGGGCTTCGGCCCGGTCGAGTGCCCTCGATGAGGAGATCCCGGCGCCGCCCGAAGTTTCAGAGTCCGAACCCGACGAGGCCGAAGCTCCGGACGAAACTGTCGCTCCCACCCCGGCGATGGTCGAAGAGGGCGAGGTTGCGGTGCCGTTCGAGGAGGACGAGCTTCCCGAGCCGTCGCCGGAAGATGAGCCGGTGCTTGTCGTGACCGAGAGCATGGCCGATCTGTACGCGGCGCAGGGGCACCGGACTGAGGCCCTCGGCGTCTACCGGATACTCCTGGACCGAAACCCGGGCAACGCACGGCTGCGCCAGTGCGTGCAGGATCTCGAGCGCGACCTGGCCGCCCAGGTCCTGGCCGAGGCCGCGCCGTCATATGCCGCATCGATTACCGGCGGACGCTCCGTGGCTTCGTTCTTCGCCGCGATGATGAACTCGCGGCCGGCGGAGATGGAGGTGCCGGCGGTCGAGCCGTCAGCACCTGCTCCTGCCGCGGCGCCGGCCTCCGACGGGACTTCCGGTGCCGAGCCGGATGGCGAGCCCACGCGGCCGGCAGGAGACCGCCTGTCGTTGAGCGCAATCTTCGGCGAAGATTCCTCGCCGGTCCCGCCGGCCACACCCCCGCCGCCCGCGAGCGCACCCGCATCTCCGCCGCCCGGCGGCTTCTCCTTTGACGACTTCTTCGGCGGGGCGCCGCATCCCGCCGCCGCCCGCCCGTCAGGTGGAATCCCGCGTCCCGCCAGGGCGGCCGCCGATGAAGATGATCTCGACCAGTTTCACGCCTGGCTCCAGAGCCTGAAGCGCTGATGCGCGTCGCCGTCTTGAACGGCCCGAACCTCAATTTGCTGGGCACTCGGGAGCCGGAGATGTATGGCCGGCAGACGCTCGCCGACATTGAGGCGAGCGTGCGCCATGAGGCCGCGCGCCTCGATGTCGAAATCGAGTGGTTCCAGACCAACCACGAAGGCGACCTGGTCGAGGCCGTTCAGGGGTTGCGGGGTCGCGTGGACGGCGCGGTCATCAACCCCGCCGCCTACGGCCATTCGAGCCTGGCGCTGCGAGATGCCTTCCTCGCCGTCCACATCCCGTTCGTGGAGGTTCACCTCTCGAACATCTTCGCGCGCGAGCCGGTCCGCCGGCATTCGGTGCTCGCCGATCTCGCAGTCGCCGTGATCGCCGGGCTGGGCGGGGCGGGATACCCGGTGGCGCTTGCGACGCTCGTGGATCGCCTGCGTGCCGGTTGATCGGCGGCCGGAGCGGCAGTCCTCACTCCGGCGCCTGCTCGAACAGGAAGGGCTCGATGCCCTGCTGGTCACGCACCTGCCGAACATCAGGTACCTGACTGGATTCACCGGCTCAGCGGCGCTCCTCCTGGTCCGGCCGGATGCCACCGTGCTCCTGACCGACTTCCGGTATGCCGAGCAGGCACCGTACGAGGCCGGGACGAGTGCCGCGGTGGAAGTCGACCCGGTCAACGTCTGGGACCGTCTCAAGCGGCTCTGTGCCGACCGGTCCGGGGAGACAATCGGGTTCGAGGCGCACGCCCTCACGGTGCGGGATGCCGGGCGCCTGCGCGACTGCGTGTCCCGGACCGCACCCGCCGGTGAGCTGGTGGAACGCCTGCGGGCGGCAAAGGCGCCGGAGGAGGTTGCGGCCATCGCCGCCGCCGCATCCCTGGCGCACGAAGCGCTGGCCGAGGTGCTGCCGGG
The DNA here is from genome assembly GCA_963817575.1 of uncultured Gemmatimonadales bacterium. Taxonomy (GTDB): domain Bacteria; phylum Gemmatimonadota; class Gemmatimonadetes; order Gemmatimonadales; family GWC2-71-9; genus DASTCF01. Next base: position 43,374 of record CAWFOY010000012.1, on the reverse strand, counting down.
CGTGCGTGTGGGAGACGAAGAACGGGACATCGCCGCACGGCTTGAGTTTGCCCTCCGGCGGCGCGGGAGTGAGTGGCACCCATTCCAGACTATCGTGGCTTCCGGCCCGCGGGCGGCGCTGCCCCATGCCCGGACGAGCGACCGCCGTGTGGGACGGGGTGAGTGGCTCCTGCTCGACTTCGGGGCCGAGGTGGACGGCTACTGCGCCGACCTGACTCGCACCGTCGTCGTCGGGGCCCGGGCGGACGAGCGTCAGCGCGAGGTGTACGGGGTCGTCGAGGCGGCGCAGCGCAAGGCGCGGGAGGAGGTACGGCCGGGGATGACCGGCCGGGAGGCCGATGCGCTCGCGCGCGGGCTGATCGCGAGCCGCGGCTTCGGCGAGGCGTTCGGGCACTCGCTGGGACACGGTCTCGGGCTCGAGGTGCACGAGGCGCCCCGACTCAGCGCGGCGAATGACCGGCCGCTGCCGGCCGGGGCCGTGGTGACCATCGAGCCCGGCATCTATCTTCCGGGCTGGGGCGGCGTGCGCCTCGAGGACGACGTACACCTGGGGGCGGAAGGGCCGCGCTGCCTGACCGATGGACGTACGGAGCTCGTCGAACTGGTCTGACCGCGGGCCTGGCCCGCGCCGGGGGAGGAGAGCGAGTGAACGCCGACGACATGAAGCAGCTGGCCCAGTTGCTCCAGAAGATGCCGGGCATCAAGTCCATCGAACTGAAGGACGTCAAACGCCTGGTCCAACTTCTCAAGCAGTCGCCGGAAATCGGGTCGATCGAGGTCACCGGCTTCTTCGGCACCGGGGTCGTCATCACCCGCACGCAGGGAGGTGTGTCGGCGGCCCAGGCGTATGCGGCGCCATTCATGGCCATGGGCAACCCGGCCCCCCAGGCTGGTGCCGCACCGCCGGCAGCGTCCGCGCCGCCGCCGCAGGCCGTGCCGTCCGCGCTGCGCGAAATCAAGTCGCCGATGGTCGGCACCTATTACAAGGCACCGGAGCCCGGCGCAGACGCATACGTCAAGGTCGGCGCCCGCGTGACGGCAGGTCAGACGGTGTGCATCATCGAGGCGATGAAGATCATGAACGAGATCGAGGCCGAGCTGAGCGGCGTCGTGCGCGAAATCTGCGTCGAAGACGGCCAGCCGGTCGAATTCGGCCAAGTCCTCTTCCGGGTTGATCCCAATGGCTGACACCCCCGCGGCGGCCCTGCCGCCATTCAACTTCAAGCAGGCCATCGCGGAGATGGTGCGCCGCAATGGCTCGGACCTCCTCCTCAAGGTCGGCCGCGCGCCCACCATCCGGGTGAATGGCGAGCTGACCTCCCTGGAAGCCGCGCCGCTCCGACCGGAGGACATGAAGGCGCTGGCGGAGCAGATCATGACGCCGCGCCAGGTAAAGGAGTTTGCGGAGAAGAAAGAAGCCGATTTTGCAATCGGCGTGCCGGGCGTCGGGCGGTTCCGCACGAACATCTACCAGCAGCGGGGTACCCTGGCCTTCGCCTTCCGGGCCATCCCGTACGAAGTGAAAACCATCCGGGAGCTCAAGCTCCCGCCGGTGCTGGAGGAAATCGCGCTCAAGCCGCGCGGGCTCGTGCTCGTGACCGGCATCACCGGCTCCGGCAAGTCGACCGCGCTCGCGGCGATGATCAACCACGTCAACCAGAACCGCCGGGTCAACGTCATCACGATCGAGGACCCGATCGAATTCCTCCATCGCGACCAGAAGGCGAATATCTCTCAGCGCGAGGTCGGCAGCGACACCCTCTCCTTCGGCTCGGCGCTGCGTCACGTGCTCCGGCAGGACCCCGACGTGATCCTCATCGGCGAGATCCGTGACATGGAGACGCTCGATACCGCGCTGAAGGCTGCCGATACGGGCCACCTCGTCTTCTCCACGCTGCACACGACCGACGCGACCCAGACCATCAATCGCGTGATCTCGTTCTACCCGCCGCACCAGCACCAGGAAATCCGCTCGCTGCTGTCCACGGCGCTGCAGGCCGTGGTCTGCCTCCGCCTGGTGCCGAGGAAGGACGGGACCGGCCGGGTCCCGGGCGCCGAGGTGCTCATCAATTCGGCCGCCGTGGCGGACAACATCCGGGACATCGAGAAGGCGCTGAACATTCCCGACCTCATCGCCGAGGGCACCGTGTCCTACGGGATGCAGTCGTTCGACCAGTCCCTGATGAAGTGGTACAAGGACGCGGTTATTTCCTACGAGAGCGCGTTGTTCTATGCCAGCAACCCGAGCGAATTTGCCCTGAGGGCCTCAGGCATCGACGCCGCGTCCGACAGGACCTTCAGCGAGATCGCCAAGTCCACCCCGGAGGATCTCTCTCAGGAACTTTCGTCCTGATGTTCAAGAAGGTCCTCATCGCCAATCGCGGCGAGATCGCGCTGCGGGTCATCCGCGCGTGCCGCGAGATGGGTATCCAGACGGTGGCCGTGTACAGCGAGGCGGACCGGGAGTCGCTGCACGTCCGGTTCGCGGACGATGATGTGTGTATCGGCCCTCCGCCGAGCCGGCAATCCTACCTGCGGATCCCCAATATCATCGCCGCGGCCGAGATCACCGGCGCGGACGCCATCCACCCCGGGTACGGGTTCCTCGCGGAAAACGCGGAGTTCGCCGACACCTGCCGCGCCTCCAACATCACGTTCATCGGCCCGACCGGCGACCAGATCCGCCAGATGGGCGACAAGGCCACCGCCAGGCGGCTCGCCAAGGAGGCGGGAGTCCCGACCGTGCCGGGAACACCAGGCACGATCGAGGACGCTGAGGAGGCACTCGAGGCGGCCCGGACCATCGGCTTTCCGGTGATCATCAAGGCGACGGCGGGCGGGGGTGGCAAGGGCATGCGGATCGCCCTCGACGCCGATCAATTCGGCCAGTCCTTCACGCTGGCGCAGAACGAGGCGCTCTCCGCCTTCGGAAACGGATCGGTCTACGTCGAGAAGTACCTGGCCCGGCCGCGGCACGTCGAGATCCAGATCATGGGCGATTCTCACGGATCGGTGATCCACCTCGGGGAGCGGGACTGTTCGGTCCAGCGACGGCACCAGAAACTCATCGAAGAAAGTCCGAGTCCGGCGCTGACCGAGGCCCTGAGGCAGGAAATGGGCGAAGCCGCGGTTCGCCTCGCCGCGGCGATCGGGTACGTGGGCGCGGGAACACTGGAATTCCTGCTCGATGAGGATGGTCGATTCTACTTCATGGAAATGAACACGCGGATCCAGGTCGAGCATCCGGTCACCGAAATGGTGACGAGCTTCGACCTGGTGAAGGAGCAGATCCGGGTCGCGGCCGGCGAGACGCTCGGATTCAAGGGCGATGGCCGGTACCTGCGGGGGCACGCCATCGAGTGCCGCATCAACGCGGAGGATCCGTACCGCAATTTCCAGCCGAGCCCGGGACTCATCACGGCCTACCATCCGCCGGGGGGGCCGGGGGTCCGGGTCGACACGCATGTCTATGCCGGCTACCGGGTGCCGCCGCATTATGATTCATTGCTGGCGAAGGTCATCGTGCACGGCAACGACAGGCGTGAGGCGCTGAATCGGATGGGCCAGGCGCTCGACAGCTTCATCCTCGAGGGAGTGACGACCACCATCTCGTTTCTCGCGCGCGTCATCCGGCATCCGGACTTCGTCGCGGGCAAGGTCGACACCAAGTTCCTCGAACGCGAATCCCACCTGCTCAAGCCCGAGGCATGAAGCTCGACGTCGTCTTCTCGCCGCAGGGCCTCGCGCCCACCGAGGCGGCGGGCCGAACCGTGTTCGTCATCGATGTCCTCCGTGCCACCACGACCATCTGTGCCGCCCTCCACCACGGCGCCCGCGCGATCATTCCCGCGGCCTCCACCGAGGAGGCGATGCGCCTCGCGCAGACTCTTGGCTCGGAGGACATCGTCCTCTGCGGGGAGCGCAACGCGCGCCCCATCTCCGGCTTCGCCCTCGGCAACAGCCCGCTCGAGATGACCGAGGAGGCGGTGGGCGGAAAGCTGCTCGTGATGACCACCACCAACGGAACGTCCGCCCTGCTGGCCACCCAGGGCGCCGCTGCCGTCTATGCGGTCGCCGCGGCCAATCTCGACGCAGCGGGAGCGCGGGCGCGGGCTGCGCTGCAGGAGAGCGGCGACATCCTCGTCCTGTGCGCGGGTCGCGAGCAGGGCTTCGCGCTCGACGACGCCTACGCGGCCGGGCGGCTGGCCATGGCCGCGATGGGTGGCCGGCGGCGCAAGGGATTGAATGATGCCGCCCTCGCCAGCGTGGATCTCGTGCGCCGGTACGGGCTCCGCTGGGATCGTCCGCTCGTGCTGAGTCGCGCGGGGCGCGAGTTGGCGCAGGCTGGATTCGCCCCGGACATTGCCGACGCCTCGCGCGAGAACGCCTACCCTGTGCTGGCGCAGTTTCACGAGCGCCGCGTCACCGTCGCCACCTCATGACCGAAGACGCCCGTCGCCGGCTCGGCGCCGTGACCGCTCTGGTCCTCGGCCTCTTCGCCGCCCTCACCCTGTTCCCCGGGTCTCTCACCGGACCGATCGGGAATTCCCTCGGGGCGGGACTCTGGCACTGGCTCGGCCTCGGCGCAGTCGGCGTACCCCTCCTCGGTCTCGGGCTCGCCCTGGCGGGCTTCGAACGGTTGCCCGGCCTCGACATGAAGCGGGTGGCGGTGCTGATGGCCGGGCTGTCCGTGCTGGTGCCGTACGTCGCCGGCGTGCTGACCCACGTCACTCCTGAAGCCCTCGACCCGGCGTACGGCGAACGCATGGTCGGTGCGCGCCTGACGGGCCTGATTCCGGGATTCCTCGCCGCCGGGGCCTACGACCTCGTCGGGTTTGCGGGCGCCCTGCTGCTCGGGTTCCTCGGACTCTCGGCGCTGACGCTGCTGACCCTCGCCTGGCACCCCCTCCAGCGGCTGGAGCGGCCTCCGGAGGCCGATGACGCAGCTCCTCCCCTGTCGGCCGCACCCGCTCGCCGCCCCAACCTGGTCGCGATGGCGGAGAGGGAACACGACGACGAACGGGTGGTCCCTCCGCGGCCGGCCCCCCGGAAGGAGCGCGACAGGAAGCCGGTGTCCTCGAAGGCCGGCGGCTCGGCGCCCGATGTGGAGTCCGAACTGCCCCCGATCGAGCTCCTGCAGTCGCCGCCGAGCCGCGACATCGATGCCGGCGAGGCGCAACTCGATCGGCTCGGCCAGGTCCTGCTGGACACGCTGCGCACGTTCAAGGTGGACGGAACGATCGTCGGCAGGACAACGGGGCCGGTCGTGACCCAATACGAGATCGTCCCTGCCCCCGGGGTCAAGGTCGGGCGCATCGCGGCGCTCGCGGACGACCTGGCCCTGGCGATGCACGCGCCGTCCATCCGGATCGTAGCCCCGATTCCCGGGAAGGGCGCGGTCGGTATCGAGGTGCCGAACCCCACGGCGCGCATCGTCACGCTGCGTGAACTCATTGAATCGGCCGAGTGGCAGCGCACCCGCTCGACCCTCCCGATCGCCCTCGGCCGCGACCTGGAGGGCAATGCGGTCGTGACCGACCTCGCGAAGATGCCCCACCTCCTCATCGCCGGCGCCACGGGCTCGGGGAAGTCCGTGGCGATCAACACCATCATCACGAGTCTGGTCTACCGCTACACGCCACGGGAGCTCCGGCTCCTGATGATCGACCCCAAGATGGTCGAGTTGTCGATGTACAACTCGCTCCCCCACCTTCGACACAAGGTGGTGACGAACAATCATGAGGCCGCGGCGGTGCTGAAGTGGGCGGTGTGGGAGATGGGGCGGCGTTACGAGCTGCTCCACGCCAATGGCGCGCGGAACCTGGCCGACCTCAACCGGAAGATCGAGGAGGGAAAGCCGCTCCGGAATCCGCCCCGCCCGAAGCTGACGCTAGGCACGATCAGCGACGAGCCCGGGGACACCCCACCGGCGCCGCCCGAGTCCGAGGTGTACACCGAGGGGCTGGTGCCGGTCATCGTGCTCGTGGTGGACGAGCTCGCCGACCTCATGATGACCGTGCAGGGCGAGGTCGAGACACCGCTGGCCATGCTGGCCCAGAAGGCGCGCGCCATCGGGATCCATCTGCTCCTCGCGACCCAGCGGCCGTCGGTGAACGTCATCACGGGCCTCATCAAGGCGAACTTCCCGAGCCGGATCGCGTTCCGGGTGGCGTCGAAGGTGGACAGCCGGACGATCCTCGACCAGAACGGCGCGGAGGCGCTGCTGGGCAACGGGGACATGCTATTCCTCCCGCCCGGGAAGAGCGAGCCGCAGCGGCTGCAGGGGGCGTACATCGCCACGGAAGAGACCGAGCGGGTGATGGAGTGGTACGTGAAACGCCGGGAGGCGCGTCGTGCCGCGGCGGTGGAGACGGAACGCGCGGAGTCGGACATCCTGGAGACGGTGCGCGCGCTGGAAGCGGCGGCCGAAGGGGGCCCGGCGGGGGAGGGCGGGGATGGGGAGGACCGGGACAGCCTGTTCCGCGAGTCCGCGGAGGCGTGCATCCAGAACCAGGGCGGGAGCACGTCCCTGCTGCAGCGCCGGCTCCGCATCGGCTACGGCCGGGCTGCGCGCATCATCGACCAGCTGCATTACGCCGGGATCCTGGGCCCGCCGGACGGCTCCAAGCCGCGCGAGGTGCTCATCGGATTCGACCAGCTGGACGAGTATTGCAGGTAGTTCGACGGCGGGCGCGATCAGCGGCCCCTCCGGGGCGTCCGAATCGGGCGCCCCGTTTCTTTGTCCATCGCGGCGGTTCGAGTGCTTGCCCAGCGGGTCACGAAAGCACGACTGTAGGACTGAACGATGTCGCCCCAAGGCGCATCAACGCCGCGATGGGGGTGCTGGTCCGTGGGGACACGAAAGCACGAAAGCACTGAAAGCTTCTGGAGGTTCGGTTGCCGCATCGGTTCGAAGACGGCTCGAGTGCGGTTATTGGGGCCGCACTTCGAGTTCATCGAGCACTTGGGGCGGGTTTTCTGGAGGAGGTGTACCAGAAGGCGTTGGAGGTGGAATTATTCGCCAGCGGCCTCAAGTTCGACAGGCAACTTCCGATCGAAATCAAATATCGAGGTCAGCCAGTCGGACTTCATCGTGTGGACCTACTGGTCGAATCCTCGATCATCGTAGAGTTGAAGGCAGTTCCATCCTTACTAAACCTGCACCGTGCCCAATTGCTCAGTTACCTGCGCGCTACCGGCCTGCATGTCGGGCTCCTGGTGAACTTCAACGCTCCTGTTCTCCTGATTCGGAGGATCGTTGCGTAGGGATCGCATTGGATCGGACCTTCGGTCCTTTCGTGTTTTCGTGTCCCCTCCGGACCGGCACTCAGATCTCCGCACACGCCGGGCCGGTGTCGCGTCGGTTGGATGACGCCGGGCCGTTCGGTGCCCGCTATCATCGCGCATGCGATCCCGCCGGTTCATCCCCACCCGGGAATGGGAAGACGCGCGCCAGCTCCGCGGGCTCGCCGGCGAGCGCGCCGCGATCGCGTACCTGACGTCCTGCGGCTGGTCGGTGGAGGCCCACCGGTTCAAGCTCGGGCGGCACGACGTAGATCTCGTGGTGCGGCGCGGCAGCCTCGTCGCCTTCATCGAGGTCAAGACGAGGCGCTCGCTGGACTACGGCATCCCGGCGGAGGCGGTCGGCTGGCGGAAGCGGGAGACCCTGGGGCGAGTCGCCCAGCTCTGGCGGCTGCGCCATGGCCGCCGGGGCGACACCTATCGGTTCGACCTGGTCGCGGTCACCGACCGCGGGGGCGGGAAGATGGAGGTTGAGCACATCCCTGACGCCTGGCGGCTGGATCGGAGGCGATAGCGGCGGTGATCCAGTGATGACCTCCGGCGGTGGAACGACTCTCCGGCGGTGGAGTTGGGTGACTCACTTTGAGTCACAATGATACTCTTGCTTCGGTGGTTGTTCGGTAGTATCTTGTGATGTAAATCTGTGGCTCAAAACGCGACACTTTACCACTTCGGAGAGTCCAATGCCGGTAGAAGAGCAGAAACTCGATGCCGAACGCCGGAAGGCGCTCAACCTCGCGATCGCCCAGATCGAGAAGCAGCTCGGCAAGGGCTCGATCATGCGCATGGGCTCCGACTCGCCTCGCGTGAAGGTCGCGGCGATCTCGACCGGTGCCATCAACCTCGACGCGGCCACCGGGGTCGGTGGGATTCCGCGGGGCCGGATCACCGAGGTCTATGGGCCGGAGTCGTCCGGCAAGACGACCCTCTGCCTCCATCTCGCGGCGAACGTCCAGAAGAGCGGGGGAGCGGCCGCCTACGTGGACGCGGAGCACGCCCTCGACGTCGAATACGCCCGCAAGCTCGGCGTCGATGTCGAGAACCTGCTCGTGTCCCAGCCGGATACCGGCGAGCAGGGACTCGAGATCGTCGAGATTCTCGTCCGCTCGGGCGCCGTGGATCTCGTCATCATCGACTCGGTGGCGGCGCTGGTCCCCAAGGCCGAGATCGAAGGGGAAATGGGCGACAGCCACGTCGGCCTCCAGGCGCGGCTGATGAGCCAGGCGCTCCGGAAGCTGGCCGGCGCCATCAATCGCTCGAATTGCGCCGTGGTCTTCATCAACCAGCTGCGCGAGAAGATCGGCGTGATGTTTGGCAATCCGGAGACTACCACCGGCGGCAAGGCGCTCAAGTTCTACGCCTCGCTCCGGCTCGACATCCGGCGCATTGGCCCCGTCAAGGAGCGCGAGCAGGTCATCGGCAATCACGTGCGCGTCAAGGTGGTCAAGAACAAGGTCGCCCCGCCGTTCAAGCAGGCCGAGTTCGACATCATGTTCGACGAGGGGATCAGTCACACCTCGCTCCTGGTGGATCTCGCCGCCGAGGCGAACATCATCCAGAAGTCCGGCGCGTGGTATTCCTACGGCGATCAGCGCATCGGGCAGGGCCGGGAGAATGCGAAGCTCTTCCTTCGGGACAACCCCGCGCTCATGGTCGAAGTCGAGACCAAGGTGAAGGGCGTCCTCGGCATGAAGGCGCCCGCCGCCAACGGCGCCGAAGACGGAGAGGATGAGTAGCCACGGCGGGCCGGTCGTCACCGGCCTGGTGGCGGACCCGCGCCGCGCCGAGGTGGTGCGGGTCCTGGTTGACGGCCGGCCGTACTGCGCCGTCCCCGCGACGGCTGCGGCGGCCGCAGGGCTCCGCGCCGGCGTGGCTCTCGATCCCGAGCTGCTCGACCGGCTCGGCACGCTGGCGGACCAGGAGGGCGCCTTTCGCGCGGTTCTCCGCGCCCTCGAGCGACGGTCGTTTGCCCGGGCCGACCTGGGGCGCCGCCTGGTGCGGAAGGGGCACCGCCCCGAGGCGGTGGACCACGCGCTCGAGCGCGCGGCGGGCGTGGGCCTGCTCGACGATGCGGCCTTCGCACGGAGTTTCGTCGAGACACGGTCGGCCCGGGGGCGCGGCCCCGCCCGGCTGCTCCGCGACCTGCTCGCCATGGGGGTCGAGCGGAGAATCATCGACGCAGCCATCTCGGCACATTGGGAGGAAGGGTCCGATCGCCAGGGTTTGCCGCGCGCGCTGGTGGCTCGTCGCGCCCGGCAGCTCGGGCAGCTCCCGCGCGACGCCAAGCGCCGCCGGCTGCTCGCGTTTCTGGCGCGGAGGGGATTCACCGGGCCGGCGGCCCGCGACCTCGTCCGGGAGGCGCTCATGGCTGATGGCTGACCCTGGACGCCTTATATTCCCCGCATGCAATCCTCTCTGATCCGCCGCCGTTTCCTCGACTTCTTCGTGGCCAAGGGGCACCGCGAGGTGCCTTCTTCGTCGCTGGTCCCCGGCGACGATCCCACCCTGCTCTTCACCAACGCAGGGATGAACCAGTTCAAGCGCGTCTTTCTCGGGCTCGAACAGCGGGACTACCTGCGCGCGACGACGGTCCAGAAGTGCGTGCGTGCGGGCGGGAAGCACAATGACCTCGAGCAGGTAGGGCACACCAAACGGCATCACACCTTCTTCGAGATGCTGGGCAATTTCTCCTTCGGCGACTACTTCAAGCGCGACGCCATCGCATACGCCTGGGAGTTTGTCACCAGCCCTGAGTGGCTCGGCATACAGGCGGATCGCCTTCGCGTGACAGTGCACCATGAGGATCAGAAGGCGCGCGCGCTATGGCGGGAAATCGCCGGGCTCCCGGACGATCGGATCTACGGCCTGGGCGACAAGGACAATTTCTGGCAAATGGGGGACACGGGGCCGTGCGGCCCCTGTTCCGAGATCTACGTGGATTTGGAGTGGACGGCGGCTCAAGCCGCCGCTCCGCGCGAGCAGCCGATGCCGAAGGAGATCTTCGAGGAGCAGGCGGAGGCCGGCCGCTTCCTCGAGATCTGGAACCTCGTGTTCATGCAGTTCGACCGGAGCGCGGACGGCACGCTCACGCCGCTGCCCAAGCCCTCGGTCGACACCGGTGCCGGCCTCGAGCGGATCGCCGCGGTGATGCAGGGCGAGGACTCCAACTTCCACACGGACCTGTTCCGTCCGCTGCTGACCGAGGTTGAAAACCTGGTCGGCAAGCCGTACGACCGGGGCCCCGCCGGGGCGTCCTATCGGGTGCTCGCCGACCACGCGCGCGCGGTCAGTTTTCTGCTGGCCGACGGTGTTGTGCCGAGCAATGACGGCCGCGGCTACGTGCTCCGGCGCATCCTGCGCCGCGCCGTGCGCCACGCGTGGCTGCTGGGCCGGCGCGAGCCCACGCTCGCGCCCCTCACCCAGGTGGTCGTCCTCGAGCTCGGCGAGGCATTTCCGGAGCTCCGGGACAAGGCCGGGATCATCCGGAAGTGGACCGAAGCGGAGGAGGGGCGCTTCCTCGAGACGATCGAGGGCGGTCTCGCGCGCATGGATGAGCTGCTCGCGTCCGGCCTCACGGTCATTCCCGGCGACGAGGCGTTCAAGCTGCACGACACGTACGGCTTCCCGATCGACCTCACGATGCTGATCGCAGAGGAGCGCGGGGCGTCGGTGGACCTGGCGGGATTCGATACCGCGCTCAACGTGCAGCGCGAGCGGTCCCGGGACGACAGGGCCGCCCTTTCCGGCACGGTGCGAGGCGGTGGGGCGCGACTCAAGGGAAGTCCGGCGCTGATCAAACCAACCACGGAGTGGCGCGAGCTCCGGGACGGCCGCCAGGAATTTGTTGGCTATCAGCACGATCAGGCCGACACCGAGCCGCTCGCGTTCCGGCAGCAGGGCGACCGGGTCGAGCTCATCCTGCAAGAGAACCCGTTCTACCTCGAATCGGGCGGGCAGGTGAGCGACACCGGCCACCTGCGCGGCGAGGGATGGGCGATGCCGGTGGACCGGGTCCGGAAGGATGAGCGGGGCATCGTCGTGGGCGGCGCCTTCCGCGACCAATTCGAGCCGACCTCACTGCGTGCGGCCGTGGATGCCGCCCGGCGGCGCAACATCGAGCGGAACCACAGCGCCACCCACCTAGTGCACGCTGCCCTTCGAAAGCACCTCGGCACCCACGTCCGCCAGCAGGGGTCGCTGGTGGACGATGCACACCTCCGGTTCGACTTCTCGCACCACGGCCCGATCGAGCCCGGCGTGCTCCAGGCCATCGAGCGGGAGGTGAATGCCCTCATCTGGGCCAATATCCCGGTGACGACGCGGGAGATGGCCTATCCCGACGCGATCGCGTTGGGGGCGATGGCGCTGTTCTCGGAAAAGTACGGCGACCGCGTGCGCGTCGTGTCCATGGGCGAGTCGTCGATCGAGCTCTGTGGCGGCACGCACGTCCGGTCGACAGGCCAGGTTGGCCTGTTCCAGTTCTCAAGCCAGGGCGGGGTGGCGGCGGGCGTGCGCCGCATCGAGGCCGTGACCGGCCCCGAAGCCTATACCCAGGTCGAGGCGATCCAGGCGCAGATCCATCAGGCCGCAGCCGCGCTCAAGGCGCAGCCGGAGCACCTTCTCCGGAAGCTCGATCAGCTGCTCGAGGAGCGGGACAAGCTGGCCGCCAGGGTTGGCGATCTCCTCAAGGGCGGCGCCGCCGCGCCGGTATCGAGCCAGACGCTGCAGATCGACGGGGTGGCGGTCACGCTGGGCGAAACCGACACCGAGGATCGCGACGAAGTGCTGGCGCTGGCGGACGGCTTTCGAACGGGCAAGTCGGGCGCGGTGCTGGTGCTGTTCGGCACCGGAGGCCGTGGGGCGGTGCACGTCGCGGTGACCGATGACCTGGTGAAGGCCGGGCGCAAGGCCGGCGACCTGGCCGGCCGTATTGCAGCCGTGAGTGGGGGGAAGGGCGGCGGCCGGCCACAATTCGCGTCCGCAGGTGCCGGCGACGCCTCGCGGTTGCCTGCTGCCCGCGAGCAGGCGCCCCGCATCATCATGGCCTGGCTTCGGGGCGAGTCGTGAACGACGCCGACTGGGTCCTTCAGCACACCTCTGCCGGACCGGCCCGGCTTCGAACCCGCGTGCTGGAATGCTGGGAGGCGGCTCCATCAACGGCGCCGCTGGCGGAGCGGCTCGCGGAGGCAGCCCGCCGGGCGCTCGCCGGCGTGATGGCTCACCCGGGCGATCGCGAGGCCGCCCTGGACCTCCTCGCGGCCGATGCGCTGATCACGCTGGCGCTGCTGGCCCGCGCCGAGGCCGCACCTGAGGAGCTGGGGGAGTTCGCCGCTGCGCTGGTTCGGGCCTCGGCTGCGTGATCGATCTCCACAATCACCTCCTCCCGGGCGTGGACGACGGTTCGCCATCGGTGAGCCATTCCGTCCGTGTGCTTGCGGAGTTTGCGGCGCAGGGCATCACGGCCGTTTGCCTCACTCCTCACCTCCTGGCCAGCGAGGCGGCCGCTGGCGTGCCCGCCCGCCACGACGCCGCCTTTCGGGCGCTGCAGCCCGCCGCCCCGGATGGGGTGACACTCCATCGAGGGGCCGAGGTGATGCTGGACCGACCCCTGCCCGACGAAGTGGCCTCGGATCGCCGCGTAACGCTCGGCGGCAGCCGGTACATCCTGGTCGAGTTCCCGCGGCTCATCACCTTTCAGGCGGTGGCCGCCGCACTCGCGCGGGTCATCGCGATCGGTCTCGTGCCGGTGCTCGCGCACCCGGAGCGCTATGCCTGCTGCTCGCCCGAGGCCGTGATGCGCTGGCGGGAGCCCGGCGCGCTCATGCAGGTGGACGCCACGACGCTCCTGAGCACCCGGCCAAGGGGTGGCCGCGCCCGGGCGCTCGTCGAGCGCGGGCTCGCCGACATTCTCGCTGCGGACAACCATGGCGACGATCGTTCGCTCGCCGCCCCGCACGCGATGCTCGTGGAACAGGACGGAGCCGCCCAGGCCCAGCTGCTCACAGTGGACAATCCCGCAGCCATTCTTGCGGACGCCGCCGTGGCACCCGTGCCGCCGATCGAGCTTCGACTGGCGCTGTTCACGCGGATCAAGCGCTTGTTCGACCAGGAGGAGGAGTGACCCAGCACCATATTGCCGAGGGCCTGCGCGAGCTTGCGCGCCTGGCGGACGCGACCGCCGGACAGGCGGGCGAGGCGGCAGCGCTCGCCGCGCGCTACGCGGAGACGCTTCGTCGCGGCGGCACGCTCTTCTTCGCGGGCAACGGCGGCAGCGCCGCGGACGCCCAGCACCTTGCCACGGAGTATGTGGTGCGGTACGCGGCGGATCGGCGTGGCCTGGCCGCGGTCGCGCTCACGACCGACAGCTCGCTCCTGACGGCGGCCGGGAATGACCTCGGCTTCGAGCGGATCTTCGCACGGCAGGTGGAGACGCTCTGCCGACCCGGGGACCTGCTCATCCTGCACAGTACCAGCGGGGCGAGCATGAACCTGGTCGAGGCGGCACGGTCGGCCCGCGGGAAGGGGATCGCGGTCGTCGCGTTCCTCGGCCGGGGCGGTGGCGCGCTGGCAGGCATGGTGGACCAGGCCTTCGTCGTGCGCTCCGACCGCAGCAGCCACATCCAGGAGATTCACCTCGCCGTGGAGCATCTGATCGTGGAACTGGTCGAACGGGAACTGCAGGCGTGATCTCGCTGGCGGGGAAGGTGGCGCTGATTACCGGCGGGTCCCGCGGAATCGGCCGCGCCGCGGCCCTCATGATGGCCCATGCCGGCGCCGACGTCGGCATCACGTATCACACGCGCAAGACAGAGGCCGAGGAGGTCACCCGGGAGATCCGGGGCCTCGGCCGGAAGGCGTACGCGGGCGGGGGAGACCTGGCCGATGCCTCGGTCGTCGATCGAGTGATGCGCGAGTTCCGCGCCTGCTTCGGACGGCTTGATTGCTTCGTGGCCAATGCCGGCATCTGGCCCGCGCAGGAGGTTGCCCTCAAGGAGCTCCCACCCACCCGCTGGCGGGAGACCATGGCGGCGAATCTCGACGCCTTGTTCCTCACGACCAGGGCCGCGCTGCGGCTGATGGGACCGGGTGGGCAGGTGGTGCTGGTTTCGAGCACGGCCGGCCAGCGCGGCGAGGCCTTCCACGCCGATTACGCTGCAACCAAGGGCGCCGTCATCTCCCTGACCAAGTCGCTCGCGGTGGAGTGCGCGCCCGACATTACGGTCAACTGTGTGGCGCCCGGGTGGGTGGACACCGAGATGAGTATCGTTCCCTACGCCGACGGGGGGCGGGCCCGCATCGAGGCAGGGATTCCACTCGGGAGGGTGGCGAGCGCGGAGGATGTCGCGGGGCCGATCGTGTTCCTCTGCAGCGACCTGGCTCGCCACATTACGGGCGAGATCCTGAACGTGAACGGCGGAAGCGTCCTCTGCGGGTGATTCACTTCCTCTTTACCGGCGGAACGATCTCGATGCGCCACTCCGCGGCCGCGGGCGGCGCAGTGCCCGCACTCGGCGCGTCCGATCTCGTGGCGCTGGCGCCCGGCCTCGACCAGGTCGGGCCGGTTGAACTGGAGGACTGGGGCCGGTTCCCGGCCGCGCACCTGGACCTCCAGCGGCTATGGAGCCTGCGCACCCGCGTCGCCGGCATCGCAGCGGCGGGCAAGGCTGCGGGAATCGTTGTCACGCACGGCACGGATACCATCGAGGAAACCGGCTACCTGCTCGCGCGGACGGTTGCACCGGATGTGCCGGTGGTCGTGACGGGTGCGATGCGCACCTCCGAGGAGGCAGGCTGGGACGGCGGCCGCAACATCGTTGACAGCGCGCGGGTCGCCGCGGATCCGGCGAGTCGCGGGCGGGGCGCGATGGTGGTGCTCAACGGCACCATCCTGAGCGGGCTCGATTCGGTGAAGACCGACGCGGGGGAGGTGGACACCTTTCAGGCGCCGCGCGGCCGGCCGCTTGGCAGCGTGACCGGTAGCTTCGTCCGGTACACGGCAGGCGGTCGAAGCGCGTCCCCGCTGCCCCGATTCCCCACAGGATTGAGTGCACGCGTGGCACTCATCCAGGCGGTTCCCGGCGACACCGGGGTGCTGCTGGACGCGGCACTCACGGCCTACGATGGCCTGGTGCTGGTCGGCTTCGGCCGCGGCAACGTTCCGCCCGCGATGGCTGCGGCGGCCGGGCGCTGGCTCCAGGCCGGCAAGCCTGTGGTGCTCGCGACCCGATGCGCCGAGGGCGAAGTGCTGCCGCTTTACGGATTCGAGGGTGGCGGGGCGCAGCTGATCGCGGCGGGCGCCCTTCCCGCCGGCCGACGCGCCCCGTCGCAGGCCTGGATGGAGTTGCTCGTCAGCCTCTCGGCCGGGGTTCCCTTCGGCGCGGGCATGGAGGCCGCGGCAGGATGAACTTTCCCGCCCGCATTCCGATTCCCGAGGAGGTGCTCGGAATCGCCCGACGACTCGAAGAGGCGGGCCATGCGGCGTGGTGCGTCGGCGGAGCGCTCCGGGACACCCTCCTCGGCGATGCGCAAAGCGACTTCGATCTCGCGACCTCCGCCACTCCCGACCAGGTCCAGGCGTTGTTTTCCCGTACTGTCGCCGTCGGCATCAAGTACGGAACGGTCGGCGTCCTCGACCACCACGGCGCGCTGCACGAAGTTACCACCTTCCGGCGCGACGTCGCGACCGACGGCCGCCACGCCGAGGTGGCGTACGGCGTGTCGCTCGATGAGGACCTCGCTCGGCGTGATTTCACCATCAACGCCATCGCGTACCACCCGCTGCGCGGCGAATGGCGCGATCCGTTCGAAGGGGCTGTGGATCTCACCCGCCGCCGCATTCGCGCGGTAGGAGATGCAGCCAGCCGATTTCGTGAGGACTACCTGCGGGTGCTTCGCGCGCTGCGGTTCGCGGCTCGCTTCGAATTCGCGATCGATCCCGAGACCTGGACGGCGGCTCGGGAGGCGGCGAGCGGGCTCAAGGGCCTGTCGGCCGAGCGGGTGCGGGACGAGTGGTTCAAGGGCCTGAGGTCGGCTCGATCGCTCCGCCGGCTGGTGTCGCTGTGGCAGGAGTCCGGGGCGAGCGCCATCTGGATTCCGGAAATGCGTCCGTTCGATTCGCCGGCCTCCGTCCTGGCGCAGGACAGCCCGGACCAACGTGAGCCGGTGGTGCTGACGGTGTTTCTCTGCACCGATGCCGTGGCGGTACTCCAACGGCTCCGTGCCTCCAATGTGGAGATGGCGCGGGCGGCGGCGATGATGGCCGGGCCCGCTGAGCCGGATGGGTCGACGGACGTGGCGGTCCGGCGCTGGCTCGCTGCGGTCGGTGCTGCCGCGGGCGATCTCGGGCAACTCTGGCAGCTCCGCCACGGCCGCGCCTGGCCCTGGGCGTCGAGGGCCGAACAGATCCGGCAACGTGGCGATCCTCTGACCCGCGGGGATCTCGCAATCACGGGCCTGGACCTCATCGAGGCCGGGGTGCCGCCCGGGCCGGCGCTCGGCCAGGTGCTCGAGCGGCTGCTGGTGCTGGTCGTGGACGATCCATCTCTCAACACGCGCGAGGCGCTGCTCGCGCGCGCCAAGGAGCCCGCGTGACCGCCCTCCCGCTCACCCTCGCCGTTGTGGCGGCCGCGGGCAATATCATCGGCGCCCTCGCCGTCGTGGAGCATCTCCGGCGGGGACTCCGGGTCATCGAAGGATTGATCGCCTTCGGAGCGGGGTTCATGCTTGCGGTGGTCCTGGTCGGCGTCCTGCCCGAGGTCTTTCGTTCCGGCACCGTCGGCCCGGGGGTGTTCGTCTTCGCCGGGTATTTCGCGGTGCACCTGACCCAGCACGTCTTCACCCAGCACCTGCATTTCGGCGAGGAGACGCACGCGGTCGAAGCCGGCGCGGGCATGTCCGCGCTGTTCGGACTTTCAATTCACACATTCTTCGATGGGGTGGCGATCGCCGCGGGACTGCTGGTGTCGCCCCAGCTCGGCCTGCTGCTGTTCCTGGCCGTGTTCCTCCACAAGCTGCCGGAAGGCGTGGCCATTGCGAGCCTCATGGTGGCGGGCGGCCACGGGGCGCGGAATGCCGTGTGGGCGGCATCGGCGCTGGGCCTGGCCACGCTCGGCGGCGTGATGCTTACCCTGCAGGCGGCGCCGCTCGCCGAGCACGGCCTGGCCCTTTCCGCGGGTGTCACGCTGTACGTCGCCGCGTCGGACCTGGTTCCTGAATTCCAGGCCAAGCGCGGGTGGCGGACGGCGCTGCCGTTCTTCGGGGGAGCGGCGGCCTTCTTCCTGACGCACCTGTTCCTCGAGCGGTGGATCGGATAGGCGTTTCGACGCCGTCCGTCCCGACCCGCCGACCCGCCATGCCTGAGCCTTCCCTGTTTGCCCCGCCCGAGCCGCTCGCGGCCCGCATGCGACCCCGCACCCTTGACGAGGTGCTGGGCCAGGAGCAGTTGCTGGCGCCGGGCCACGCGCTCGGGGATGCGATCCGTCGGGGCGATGTCGGCAGCGTCATCTTCTGGGGCCCGCCGGGCTCGGGGAAGACGACGCTCGCACGAGTGATCGCCAGGCATACCGACCGGGAGTTCGTGGCCTTCAGCGCGGTGACGGAGGGCGTCCAGCGGGTCCGCGAGATCCTGCGGGAGGCAGAGGATCGCCGCCGGCTCGGCCGCGAGACCATTTTCTTCTGCGACGAGATTCACCGGTTCAACCGTGGGCAACAGGATGCGTTTCTTTCGGCGGTCGAATCGGGCGTTATCACGCTCATCGGCGCGACCACCGAAAACCCGAGCTTCGAACTGAACGCGGCGCTGCTCTCCCGCGCGCGCGTGTACGTGCTCGAGCCCCTCGGCTCCGCGGCCCTGGAGACCCTCCTCCGGCGCGCGCTCGCGGACCGTGACCGCGGGCTCGGCGCGATGGAGCTCACAGTCGAGGACGACGCGATCGCGTTCCTCGCCCAGCAGGCGGACGGCGATGCCCGCCGGGCGCTCAACGGCCTCGAGGCGGCTGCGCAGCAGGCGGGGCTTCGCGGCCGCATCACCCGGGACCTCGCCGCCGACGCGCTCGCGAGACGGATTCCGGCCTATGACAAGTCGGGCGAGGGGCACTTCAACCTCATTTCGGCGCTCCACAAGGCCGTGCGCGGGAGCGATCCGCAGGGCGGGCTTTACTGGCTTGCCAGGATGATCGAGGGCGGCGAGTCCCCGCTGTACATCGCCCGCCGGGTCGTGCGGATGGCCACCGAGGACATCGGCCTCGCCGATCCGCAGGGGCTCACGATCGCACTGGCGGCGAAAGACGCCTATGACTTCCTCGGCTCGCCGGAGGGCGAGCTGGCGATAGCGGAGGCAGTCGTCTACCTCGCTACCGCGCCCAAGTCGAACCGGGTGTACACCGCATGGGGTGCGGCCCTGGAAGCAGCGCGCGAAACCCCGGCCGCCCCGGTCCCGCTGCACCTTCGGAACCCGGTGACGGGTCTCATGAAGGAGATCGGGTACGGCAAGGGATACCGATACGCTCATGACGCACCCGAGGCCTATCAGGCGCAGGAGTACCTGCCGGCCGGCCTCGAGGGCAGCACGTTTTACGAGCCCGGCCCGATGGGATTCGAGAAACGGATCGCCGAGCGGATTGCGTGGTGGCGAAGGCAGGCCCGGGGCCTCCCCGGGGCACCGCCCGATCCGGAGTAGCAGGCGGCTTATATTTCATCCCTCAGTCACCTCTTGACCTTCTGAAGGGCAGGCCCGGCGATTCGCGACCTCATCACCATCACACCGCCCCTCGAGCGTGCCGTGCTCGTCGCCGCTCCGCGCAAGGGCTCGGCCGATGCCCGGGCGATGCAGGAACACCTCGATGAGCTGGCCCGCCTGGTGGATACCGCAGGCGCCGACGTGGTCGGCCGTGTCACCCAGAACATCGAGTCACCGAATCCCGCGACCCTGATCGGCGAGGGCAAGGTCACGGAGCTGGCCGCGCGCCTCGCGGCGGATGGTGCGACGCTCGCGATCTTCGATGACGAATTGTCGCCGGTGCAAGGCGCCAACCTCGAGCGCGAGCTCAAGGTGCGCGTCATGGACCGGGCCGAAGTCATCCTGGACATCTTCTCGACCCGGGCACGGAGCCACGAAGCGAAGCTCCAGGTGGAGCTCGCGCAGCTCGAGTATCTGCTGCCGCGCCTTCGCCGGATGTGGACGCACTTGTCCCGTATTCGCGGCGGCATCGGCCTCCGGGGCCCGGGCGAGACCCAGCTCGAAACCGACCGCCGGATGATCCGGCACAAGATCCAGGCGCTCAAGGGGAAACTCCGCGCGGTGGAGCGTCACCGCGAGAACGTGCGCGCCGGCCGGGCGCCGCTGTTGAGCGTGAGCCTCGTGGGCTACACCAACGCCGGCAAATCGAGCCTCCTCCGCTCTCTCTCCGGACAGCACGAAATCGTCGTCGAGGACCGGCTGTTCGCGACGCTCGACACCCTCACGCGCGAGGTCGACCTCGGCGAAGGGTATCGGGCGCGGGTGACGGACACCGTGGGTTTCATCCGCAAGCTGCCGCACCATCTGGTCGCGAGCTTCCGCGCCACGCTGGAGGAAGCCAGGTCGGCGGATGTCCTGCTGCACGTGGTGGACGCCAGCCATCCGGACTGGGAAGAGCAAATGGCCGTGGTGGAGGAGGTACTCACGGAGCTCGGGCTCCAGGACCGGCCGACGCTTCCGGTCTTCAACAAGATTGACCGCCTTCCCGACCCGGTGGAATTCGGGCGACGGGTGCACGCGGTCTACCCCGGTGCCGTGCTCACCACGACGATGCGAACCGATGGCCTGGAATCACTGAAGGCCGCGCTCCGGTTGCGCGAGCAGATCGCCCGGCCGGCGGTGCGAATCCGGCTGCCGCTCTCCGACGGGGCGCGCGTCGCCGCGCTCTATCGACTGGGCGAGGTGCTGCAGCGGCGCGAGTTGGACGGCGTCTGCGAACTCGTTGTCCGCCTCCTGCCCCCCGATCTCGACCGCCTGCGCAAGGAGGGGGTCGAGATCGTCGAGGACCGCGAGGCCCGGCGGGAGCTGGCGTAGCGGACATTTCCCGCCTCCGCTATTATCTGCCCATCCCCAACGGAACCCTGCTGATGCCCGACCTCCCGGGTCCGATCGTAGACCGGAAGATCCGCTTCGCGCTGGTCGGCTGCGGCCGGATCGCCGGCAAGCACGTCGAAGCGATCCAGCGCCACGCCACCAACGCGGAACTGGTGGGTGTGTGCGATACCGACCCTGCCGCGCTGCGCAGGGCGGAGGCCACGGCGGGCGTTCCCGGGTTTGGATCGCTGACCGAGCTGCTTCGGGGACCCGCGGCGGACGCCATCATCCTCGCGACGCCCAGCGGTTTTCATGCGAGCCAGACCATCGAGGCCGCCGGGGCGGGACGCCACGTCGTGACCGAGAAGCCGATGGCGACCCGGTGGCAGGATGGGAAGGCGATGGTGCAGGCCTGCGACCGGGCGGGAGTCCGGCTCTTCGTCGTGAAGCAGAACCGGCGTAACGCCACGCTGCAGCTCCTCAAGCGCGCGGTGGACAAGCGGCGGTTCGGCCGGATTTACATGGTCGGCGTCAATGTGTTCTGGAACCGGCCCCAGTCGTACTACGACAGCGCGAAGTGGCGGGGGACGTGGGAGTTTGACGGCGGGGCATTCATGAACCAGGCGAGTCACTACGTCGATCTGCTCGACTGGCTCGTTGGTCCCGTGGAATCCGTGCACGCCTTTACCGCGACGCTGGCACGCAATATCGAGGTCGAGGACACCGGCGTCGCCGCGATCCGGTGGCGCTCGGGCGCCCTCGGTTCCGTGAATGTCACGATGCTGACGTATCCCCAGAATCTCGAGGGATCCATCACCATCATCGGCGAGAAGGGCACGGTAAGAGTGGGCGGAGTTGCGGTCAATCAGATCCAGCACTGGACCTTCGCCGAGCCCGACCCCGACGACGCGCTCGTCGCCGACGCCAGCTACCAGACGGGCTCGGTCTACGGCTTCGGACATCCCGCGTACTACGAGAATGTGATTCAGACGCTTCGGGGCACGGCGGAAGCCGAGACGGACGGGCGGGAAGGGCTGCGGTCGCTCGAAATCCTGATCGGGATCTACCTGTCCGCACGCGACGGGCGCCCCATCCCTCTGCCGCTGGATTACTAGGTCACCGGGCGGTCCGCGAGCGCGCGCCAGAACCGGAGGGTCTTCCGCGCGACTGCGTCATCCACGTATTCCTCGATCACGCGGCGTCGGCCGTCGGCGGCGAGTTGCCGGCGAATCTCCTCATCGCGGCCCAGCCGGGCCAGGGCCTCGGTCAGCGCGTCGGGGTTGTCCTCCGGCACGACGAGGCCGGCCGATCCCACCACCTCCGGAAGCGCTCCCGAATCGCTGGTCACCACCACCACCCCGTGCGCCATCGCCTCCAGCACCTGAACCGGATAGGCCTCCACCCATCGGGCCGCCGTGCGCGACGGCGCGACGAGGCAATCCAGGCGGGGCCAGATGTTCGCGAGCTCGCTGCGGGGGAGCGCTCCCATCCAGTGGACTCGCGCGGCTACACCGAGCTTCTCGGCGAGCGCCTCGAGCTCCTCCTGTGCGGGGCCGGTACCGACGACGGTGATCGACCACGTGCCGAACAGCCGGACGGAGGCGCGGAGGAGGATGTCGAGGCCCTTCTCCGGCACCAGGCGGCCGATGAAGCCAATCGCGAGCGGATTGTGGGCCTCCTCGGGCGGGGTGAGCGGAACGCGCACGCCGAGTTGCGGGATGGCTGCGCTCGGGAGGCCGGGGCGATGGCGCGTGGCAAGCCCCGCGGCCAGCGCGCTCCCGCCCACCACGCCGTCAAGTCGCGCGAACGTGCGATTCCTCCGCAGCCGCTCCGTGAAGGAATGTTCCTGCGGAACGCTTTCCCACGTGAGCAGGGAGCACCGGACGCCCAGCTTTTTGGCCATGCCGGCGACCGTGGCTGCCACCGCGGTGCCGGGTTCCTCCTCCACGTGAACGATGTCGGGGCGGAAATCCGAGATCAGTCGCCTGAGGGCGCCCGTCTTCCATCGGGCCGGCGCGCCTCGCCGGTCGATTCCCCGGACCGCGATCGGGGTGATCCGGACCCCGGCGTCGTCGCCGTAGGTGGTGGTGAGCGGTTCGATTCGACCGGGCGGCGTCCACCGGTCGGGCACGGCGACGGCGAGCGTGCAGCCCTGGCCGGCGAGCGCGCGAAGCTTCCCGCGGTTCGCGGGGTCGGCATAGGTATGGGAGATGATCACGGTGCGCACGGGCAGTAAGATCGCCGATGCCGGCGTTTGTGCAAAGCCTCCGGCACGCCGGCCACAATGGCCGTAGTATATTCCGCCATGCGCATCCTCTACCTCTCCCAGTATTACTGGCCGCACACGGGTGGACGCGAGCGGGTCGTGCAGGACCTCGCCGAGGAGATGTCCGCGCTCGGTCACGACGTGGAAGTCGTCGCGGTCCAGACGACCGCACGCGGCCATGAGCGCGGGCGCCCGCGCTCGCGGGTCACACGGGTCTTCTCCTTCGGCACGCTCGCGTCAAGCGATGTGGCGCCGGGGTATCTCGCCGCGGCGTGGCACCGGGCCGACATCATCCACGTGCATCACCCTCACGCGCTGGCCGATCTCGCGGTGACCCTGCGGGCGCGCCGGACGCCCGTGGTGGTCACCCAGCACGCCGATGCGCGGCGGCCGATCGAGCGCCCCCTCGCGCGACACGTGCTGAAGCGCGCGAAGGCGATCGTCGTCCCGAGCCGCGCTCACATCGCGCTCTGCCGGGACCTCGAAGGCCTCGAGAGCAAGGTGGAGGTGATTCCGTTCGGCGTGGATCAGGCCCGCTGGACCGACCTCCCGGCCTCGGCGACGGACGGTCCGGTCCGGGCGCTGTTCATCGGCCGCCTGGTGCGCTACAAGGGCGTCGACGTGTTGCTGCGGGCGCTGGAGCGCGTTCCCGATGTTCGCCTGGACATCGTGGGGACGGGCCCCGAGGCGCCGAGACTTCGAACACTGGCACAGGCGCTCGCGGTGACCGACCGGGTGCGCTGGTATGGCGAGTATCCCGACGAGGACCTTCCCCGGCGAATGGCCGAGGCGCATTTCCTGGTCCTCCCGTCGGTAAGCGTGGAAGAGATGTTCGGGCTCGTGGTGATCGAGGCGATGGCGGCGGGACGGCCCGTCATCACCACCGACTTGCCAAGCGGCGTGCGTGAGGTCAACGTTCACGGCGAAACCGGCCTGGTCGTGCCGCTTCGCGATACCGAGGCGCTTGCCCAGGCCATGGGGCTCCTGGCGGGTGATCCGGCGCTGCGGGCACGACTCGGCGCCGCCGGCCGCGCGCGGATGCAGGCCCTGTTCACCCGCCGCCGCATGGCGGAGCAGCACGTCGCGCTCTACGAACGCATCCTGGCGAATCGGAAGTTGTGACCTCGCCCTGTTGGCTTCCTTTACGGAGGTTCGGCATGTCCATTTCGCGTACTGCAGCTCGTATGGCCGCGCTTACGGCCCTTGTCCTGTTTGCCGGCGCCGCCACCGCCAGTGCCCAGGCCCTTCCGCGGTCGTTCAACGTCTCGCCGCTCGCCGGCATCTACCTCGGCGGGTCCTATGACGGCTCCGGCGCCGTGCCAGATCTCGACGTGACCTCGTCATTTCTCTATGGCATCCGCGCCGAGTACCGGTTCAGTCGGCAGGTCGGCCTGGAGTTCGAGTGGTCGCACGCCGACCCGGAAGTGAACATCGACGCGACGGGCGACCACCTGGCCGACCTCAGCGTAAATCATTACGAGGGCACGTTCAACTTCTACTGGGGCGAGCCGACGACGACGGTTTACATGTCGCTCGGAGCAGGTGCCTCCGATTTCTCGGCGGATGTTTCGGGTGAGAGCAACCGGGGCGAGACCAAGTTCACCGGGCTCTTCGGCCTCGGCGTCACGAAGTGGGTGAAGGAGAACCTCGGACTCCGCCTCGACGGGCGGTACCGCTGGACCGACGTGAACGGCAGCGACAGCATCTACTGCGATCCGTTCTTCGGATGCTACGACTACGATACCTCCTGGTACGGGAGTGGCGAAATCACCGGCGGCCTCACCTACCAGTTCTAGGTGGGCGCCCGGGGGCCCTTAGCTCAGGCGGTTAGAGCAGCGGACTCATAATCCGTCGGTCGCTGGTTCGAATCCAGCAGGGCCCACCAAAAGCAGGCGGAAGAGAAAAGGACTCAGGACTTAGGGTGGTGGAAAGAGGAAAGGGAAATGAGAAAGGGGCTGCGGAGGGTGGGTGACCGCCGGCAGTCCCTTTCTCTTTTCTTATTCGCTCATCCTCCCATTTCACTTCGCCTCGTGAATCCCGGCTTCTGACGCTTCCCGGCCGCTTCATCACTTCCTCACACTCGCTTCGCCATCTCTTGAGTGTTGCCCGGAGCCGTGAGCGAAGCACCCATGACCGTCCTCCCATCCGTCTCCATGCCCCCGCGCGCCGGCCCCCCGGGACCGGACGCCCCGCCTTGGCATACCCTCCAGGTCGAGACGGTCGCGAGGTTGCTGTCCACGTCCCTCGCAACCGGGCTTGCGCCCGATGACGCCGCCACCCGCCTGCGAGCCTATGGCCCGAACGCGATCCCCGAGCGGCGCCGCCGTTCCGCGTCCCGGATTCTCGTGGGCCAATTCTCCGACTTCATGGTGCTCGTGCTCGCCGCTGCGGCGGTGCTGGCCGGCGTCATCGGCGAGCCCCAGGATACCGTTGCGATCGCCGCCATCCTGGTCGTGAACGCGATCCTGGGCTTCATGCAGGAATACCGTGCCGAGCAGGCGCTCGAGGCCCTCCGGACGCTCGCGGTCACTTCCGTTCGTGTGCGTCGAGGGGGCGTGACCACCGTCGTTCCGGGAATCGAGGTCGTGCCCGGCGACCTGGTGCTCCTCGAGACCGGCAACCTCGTGCCTGCCGATCTTCGCCTCACGGAGGTGGCCCACCTTCGGACCGAGGAGGCCGCGCTGACCGGCGAGTCGCAGGTCGTCGACAAGCTGGCGGTGACGCTGCCCGACCCCCACGCGGTTGTCGGCGACCGCCGCAACATGGCGTACAAGGGCACGGCGGTGGCGCATGGGCGCGGAGCGGGGCTGGTCGTGGCGACCGGGATGGCCACGGAGCTGGGGCGGATCGCCGGATTGCTGGCTCAGGAGACGGGGGTCAAGACGCCGCTGCAGCTGCGCCTCACCCGCCTGGGACAGCGCCTGGCCGGGGCCGCGCTCGCCATTTGCGCCCTGGTCCTCGCGCTCGGCCTCGTCCGCGGCGAAGCGCCGCTGCCCATGCTACTCACCGCAATCAGCCTGGCGGTCGCGGCGATTCCGGAGGCGCTCCCGGCCGTGGTGACCGTAGCGCTGGCGCTGGGGGCGCGGCGAATGATCCGGGAGCGCGCGCTCGTCCGCCACCTTCCCGCCGTCGAAACCCTCGGCTCGGTGACGTTCATTTGTGTAGACAAGACCGGGACGCTCACCCAGAACCGCATGCGCGTCGAGTCGTATTGGGTTGGCGGCGCGGCCGAGGAGCCGCCGCCCCCATCTGCGCGAACCGGGCCGTGGCCGCGGCTGCTCGAAGGGCTCGCCCTCAACCACGACGTGCACCTCACACCCGGTGGCGGTCCGGTCGGCGATCCCACGGAGGTCGCCCTCATGCAGGCCGCTGCCTCCGCCGGTTGTGATCCGGCCGGGGCCGCCCGCCGCAACCCTCGCCTGGGGGAACTGCCGTTCACCTCCGAACGTGCCTGCATGACTACGCTGCACCGCTTCGGCGCGGAGGTCGTCGCGTTCACGAAGGGGTCGCCGGAGCGGGTCCTCTCCATCTGCATCGATCGATTGGATACCGACGGCCCGGTGCCACTGGATGCCGGGAACGTCCTGCGACGGGCCGAGGAGATGGCCGCGGCAGGGCTCCGGGTCATGGCGTTCGCCTGCCGCAGGTTCAGCGGCATGCCGAACCCGGTGGTAGCCGGGACGGTAGAGTCAGGACAGACGTTCCTGGGGCTCGTCGGCCTCCTCGATCCACCACGAGCGGAGGCGGCAGAGGCCGTCGCCACGTGCCGCTCGGCCGGCATCACCGTCGTCATGATTACCGGCGACCACGCGGTCACCGCCCGGAACATCGCCGCGCGCCTGGGAATTCTCGATCGGGATGGTGAGGTGCTGGTCGGAGCGCAACTCGGAAGCCTCGAGCCGGAGGAACTCGCCCGGCGGGCCGGCCTCGTGCGGGTCTACGCGAGGGTGGCCCCGGAGCAGAAGATCACGATCATCCGCGCGCTGCAATCGCAAGGCGAGTGCGTGGCGATGACGGGCGACGGCGTCAATGACGCCCCGGCGTTGCAGCGGGCCGAGATCGGGATCGCGATGGGATTGAGCGGCACCGACGTCGCGCGCGAGGTCGCGGACGTGGTCCTGCTGGATGACAACTTCGCGACGATCGTCAGCGCGGTCCGGGCGGGGCGGCGCATTTACGACAACATCCGCAAGTTCGTCCGGTACGCGGTCACCTGCAACGCCGCGGAGATCCTGACGCTTCTCCTCGCCCCGCTCATCGCCCTCCCGATTCCGCTGCTGCCGATTCACCTGCTCTGGATCAACCTGGTGACCGACGGCCTGCCCGGCATCGCGCTGGCCGCCGAGCCGGCGGAGCACGACGTGATGCGCCGCCCGCCGAGACCCCCGGACGAGAACATCTTCGCCCATGGGTTATGGCAGCATGTGGTCTGGGTGGGGCTGCTGATGGCGGGTGTGACGCTCGCGACCCAGGCGTGGGCATACCACGCCGGCTCGGCGCACTGGCAAACGATGGCGTTCACGGTGCTCGCGCTGTCGCAGATGGGCCACGTGCTCGCGATCCGGTCGGAGCGTGAGTCCTTGTTCCGGATAGGGATCGGCTCGAATCCCTGGCTGCTCGCGGCCGTCGCGCTGACCGTGGTGCTGCAACTCGGCACCCTCTACCTGCCGGGGGCGTCGAGGGTGTTCAAGACACAGCCACTGAGCGCCCGGGAACTGCTGATCTGCCTGGCGCTTTCCGCCGTCGTCTTCCTCGCCGTCGAGGCCGAGAAATGGCTGATCCGCCGGCGGGTGTTGTACCGCGCCCCCGCGGTCACCGGCCGGCCGCGGCCTCCGGCTGGTGCAGGTGATGGCGGAACCAATCGCACGCAAGCCGACTGACGCTTTCCATGGTGCCCGGCTCCTCGAAGAGGTGGCTGGCGCCCGGGACGACCACCAGGCGCTTCCGGCAGCGAAGCTGATCCAGCGCCATCTGGTTCAGGCCCAGCACGTCGCAGTCCAGGCTGCCAACGATCAGAAGCGTCGGTGCATGAACCTGCGGCAACCAATCCCTGGCCAGGTCCGGCCGGCCTCCACGGGAAACGACGGCATGAATGCGGTCCCCCGCCCGGGCCGCGGCGATCAGTGCCGCCCCGGCGCCCGTGCTCGCACCGAAGTATCCCAGTCTGAGCTTGCCGGCCTCAAGTTGCTGCTCCAGCCAGTCGGTCGCGGCGAGCAGGCGATCCGCGAGTAATGGGAGGTCGAAGACGTTCGCGCGAGTCAGGCTTTCCGCTTCTGTGAGCAGATCGAAGAGGAGAGTCCCGAGCCCGGCCCGCTGGAGACTCCGCGCGACGGCCTGATTCCGGATGCTGAATCGACTGCTTCCGCTTCCGTGGGCAAAGGCGACCAGACCGAGCGCCTCGCCGGGGATGGTGAGCTCTCCCGGGAGCCGGAGATGTCCCGCCGGGATCTGCACCGGGCGCTCGCAAGCTGTGGTTGTGGCTATCATGGGTTCCACCCTCCGCTCATTTCCAACTCGCCCGCGGCGTCGGCCCTCGCTAAAGGGCGGATGGGAAGGTCTCGGGCAGCTCGAACTCTCCACGCTCCCAGATCGGGGTGCGCTCCAGGGGCTCCACCGCGCGGGTGTGATCGTAATGAAAGACGGCGTCGAACTGCTGCGGCAGCCGGGCCCGGAAGTAGTGACTCAATCGCTCGGTCTCCGGCCGGTAGATCACGCCGATCGCGCGCTCGAGTCGAGGCTCTGCCAGAGTGTCTACGGCCTCGCTCGGCTCGCGCAAATCGAGGAAGAAGTTCCCGACGTCTGCTTCGTGGAATAGGGCCTCGTAGCTGCCCGGGAGGCCCGGACGGACCGACTTGCGCTCTGCGTGGGCATCCCAGTCGGACGCGGCCGTGACCGTGCCGGAGTACGTGGTGAAGCCGACGAGCACCGCCTCCCGCCCGAAATGACTCCGCGCCAACTGGCCAAGGTTGAGTTCGCCGCGCTCGCCCATCTCCGTCGCTCGCGCGTCGCCCTGGTGCGAGTTGTGGGCCCAGACCACGATCTTCGGGACCGCGCCCTGAGATTCAAGAAACTGCCCGAGCGCCACCAGGGTGCCAGCCATATGCCGATCCCGGAGATTCCAGGAGTCGACGTGGCTCCGGAACATGGTGCGGTAGTACTGCTCCGCCGTCGCGACAACGTGGGCGTTCCGCTCCGCGAAGAACAGGTCATCCGGTGCCAGCCGACCGTCGCGGCGGGCGTAGTCGGCCGCCGCCGCGCGAAGTTCGACCAGTTGCCCGATGACCTCGCGCTCGCACGACTCGGCCAGCCCCAGGGTGGTGGCGTACCCATACGCCTGAGGATCCGTCCCGAAGTGATCGAAGCATGCGTAGCGCCTGGCCGCCCGGCCGGCCGCTTCCGGATCGACTACCCGAAGGTATTCGAGCACCGCCGCCATCGACGCGTGCAGACTGTAGAGGTCGAGCCCGTAGAATCCGGCCCGGGCGACCACGTCGGCGATCCCGTCGTTGTATTCCCGCAGCCAGCCGACGAAATCGAGGACGTCCGCATTGCGCCACATCCACTGAGGGAACCGGACGAACCCCCCCAGCGCTTCCTCGGCGTCCGCATCCGGCGCGCGCGCGCGAACATAGCGGTTGACTCGATACGCATCCGGCCAATCCGCTTCGACCGCGACCGCTCGAAACCCGCGCTCGCGGATGAGGCGCTTGGTGATTTCGGCTCGCACACGGTAGAAGTCGTGGGTGCCGTGGGAGGCTTCGCCCAGCAGGACGACCTGGGCATCCCCCACCAGCGCGAGCAACGGATCGAAGTCGTTCGGGGTTCCAAGCAGGCGGTGAGCCGCGTGG
Source organism: uncultured Gemmatimonadales bacterium (assembly GCA_963817575.1). Lineage (GTDB taxonomy): Bacteria > Gemmatimonadota > Gemmatimonadetes > Gemmatimonadales > GWC2-71-9 > DASTCF01. Next base: position 13,907 of record CAWFOY010000012.1, on the reverse strand, counting down.
ATCACTGAGGATTGTGCGCACATCGTGTCCTCCCTGGCGCCAGTGTTGCGCGGCGGCGCGCAAGGATCGCAAGAGTTGAATTCTCAACGCCGAGACGGCGGGCCACTCCCGGGTCCTATCCTGGCTGTCGGGAGTGACCCGGCCGCTCCGCGGTCAGGCCTTAAGTGCGAGCTGGTTCTCCACGGCTGCCACGCCCGGCGCCGCCCACGCGGCCGTTTCCGCTTCACGCCGCTCGTCCCAGGAATGCACCTTCCCCTTGAGGATCACCCGGCGATCATGGGTCTCCACGGTGATCTGCTGCGCGTGCAGGGCCGCGCTCCTGGCAAACGCCGCCTCGATCTTCTTGTTCACCTCGGCGGCCTTCACGGCGGGTTGGATCGAGACCAGGTTCGAGAGCCCGCGGACGCCTGCCAGCAGGTGTACGGCGTTCTCAGCCATATCCTTCTGATACTGCCAGTCGAGCTTTCCCTCGAGGGTCAGCCAACCGTTCTCGACCCGCACCTTCACCCGGTCGCGAGGCACAGTGGGGCACCAGGCAAGCGCGCGCATGGCCGCTTCCGCGATCTCGACATCGGTGTGCTCGAAGGCTTTGGGAGGGACGACTACCACCTCGTTGGCGATTCCACGGACGCCCTCGACCCGCTCGACCGCACGAATGGCCGCCAATTTCTCGGCGTAGGTCTTCACCCTCCCCGTCAGCGTGACGAGTCCACCGGCCACGTTGATCCCGATTTCCTTCTCATCCAAGCTGGGCTCGTACCGCAGCTCGTCCATCACGTCCTGCTGCAACTGCTTGTCCGGTTTCATGGGTGCCCTCCCGGGTCCGATCGACCCTAGCCAACCTGGAGCGCGTTCACGGGCGCCGCATCATTGCCGACACCCGTTGCCCATCGTACCGCCGGAGTGGTGAAATGGCGGTGAAGCGACGGTGAAATGTTCAACTCGGCCGGCGGACCTCGGGCTCCTCTTCCCGCACGGGCTCGGCGTCGAGCCCGAGTTGGAGCACCAGGTCGGTGAGCGCAGGGGCGCTCATGCCCCGGAACAGGTCGCGAACTGTCGCGAGCACGCCGGGCTGGCCGGCGGTGACGTAAGCCCGATCCACGTGGGCGACAAGGAGGTCAACCAGGCCCTCGCGGGTCTCGGCTTCTGCGGTGGCCTGCCGGGAACGATGGGGTTCGGAGGTCATAGGGGCCTCGGGGGAGACAGGGAAAGGGCGACGGAGCTTGCCCCACGCTAACCGTACTGTGCTGAAGGAAGCAGGAAGGCCGCGTGACAAGCGTTCGGTGGGCCGGCCCCCATTGGGGGGCTTGAACCACGCTTCATGCCGCACTCAGCCTGATTTCAGGCATGGGTGGTCAGTTTGCATTGGTCTCGCTTCAGGAGGGTTCCGTGAGCAGCGTCGTGAAGGTGATCGAGGTGATCTCGCAATCGGACAAGGGGTTTGACGACGCCGTCCGAAACGCCGTGCGGGAAGCGGCCAAAACGATCACCGGCATCCGGTCCGTCTGGGTGGAGAACCTGAGCGCCAAAGTCGAGGGCGATCGCATCACCGACTTTCGGGTCAACTGCAAGGTGTCCTTCGTTCTCAAGGAGCTGAAGTAGCCATGCCGACATTCGTGATGCTCACCCGAGTCCAACCGGGCGGCCTCACCAGCGGCCGGTCGCTCCGGCATCTCGAGGAGCGGACCATGGCGCACATCCGACGGGAGTGCCCTCGCGTTGAGTGGCTGCACAGTTGGGCCGTGCTCGGCCCCTATGACTACCTCGACGTGTTCCAGGCACCCGATCTGGAGACCGCGTCGAAGGTCTCGACGCTGGTGCACCTCCACGGTCAATCGACGACCGAGACCTGGGGAGCCGTTGAGTGGAGCCGATTCAAGGAAATGCTGGAGGGCATGCCGCCGGAGATCCTCGAGGCGCACGGCAGGGGATGATGGCCTGAACGCCGGATTGAACCACACCGTTCAATCCGCCCCGCCGCGTCCGGGGCCTCCAAAGTGACGCCATGAGCGACCTTATGAGCGCTAAGCAGCTGCTCGTTCGCGCGACTGCCCGTGAAAAGATCCTGCGGGGTGCCACTGCGCTAGCCGACGCGGTCCGCATCACGCTCGGGCCCAGGTCCAAGTGCGTCCTGGTCGAGCGGAAGTGGGGCAAGCCACTGGTGTGCAATGATGGCGTGACGATCGCCAAGGAGATGAGCCTCAAGGACCCCGAGGAGAACATGGGCCTCCAGGTGCTCCGCGAGGCGGCGGAGATGACTGGTGAAGCGGTGGGTGACGGGACAACAACGGCGACGCTGCTCGCGCACTCCATCTTCAGCGAGGGGTTGCGGAACGTCGCCGCCGGTGCCTCCTCCATCGACCTCAAGCGTGGCCTCGACCGTGCAGTGAAAGTCGCCGTCCACGCCATCCGCGAGATATCGCGGCCCGTGGCCACGCCGCGGGAGCGGATGCAGGTCGCGACAATCGCGGCCCACAATAATCCCACCATCGGGCAGCTCGTCGCCGAGGTCGGTGCCTCGGAGCAGACACTGCTCCCTAACGCTGCTAACGATTTTTTCCGCGTGACAGCGTCGATGGGCCGGCCCCCATCGGGGGGCTTGAACCACGCTTCATGCCGCACTCAGGCTGGTTTCAGGCACGGGAGACGAGTTTCAAACAGTCGAGACTGCCGCGAAGGCGTGGATACTGGCGCGCATGGTCGCGCGCCTCCGCCCCGTCGGCGTGATCAAGGGCTGAGTGCGGGGGGGATATCATGCAAGTCCCAGTGCATGTGGGCGGGAAGGACATCGACCTCTCGACCGCGGAGGAGCTCCTCGTCCGGAACGCGGTGGCGAAGCTGGAGCGGTTCTATGATCGACTGGTGGCCTGCCGCGTGCTGGTCGGCCAGCCAAACCGTCGCCCAGGCGGCGAGCCGGTGGCCTGGAGCGTACGGCTGTCGTTGACCGTGCCCGGCGGCGAGCTGGCCATCACGCGCCAGCCGAAGCCGAGTTTTCGGGAGGCGCTGGATGATGCGTTCGATGCAGCCCGCCGGCGGCTGCAGGATCATGCTCGAGAGGCCCGGGGCGATGTAAAAAGCCATGCGGCAACAGGTGGACCGGGAGGCGACGCCGCATGAGACCGACGCGCGCTTCAACGATGTCCCTCCCCGAGGGTCCGTCGCCCAATCCGGAAGTCGCCAGGAGCCTGAAGGAGGCTGGAGCCCTCCTGGAGCAGCAGCAGGCGAGTCCGTTCCGCGTCCGGGCCTATCGAAACGCCGCCGCTGCTGTGAGAGTCCTGCCGGTCTCTGTGGCGGCGTTATACCGCGACGGCGGGCTCGAGGGGCTGGAGCGGATTCCCGGGGTCGGTCAAGGAATCGCCCGGGCCATTCGCGACGTGGTCCTCACCGGCCAACTCCCCATGCTGCAGCGGTTGCGGGGCGAGAGTGATCCCGAGCTCCTGTTCGCCACGGTTCCCGGGATCGGGCCGCGCCTGGCCGAGCGGCTGCACCGGGAGCTCGGGCTTTCCACGCTGGAGGAGCTGGAATCGGCGGCGCACGACGGCAGCCTGGACGCGTTGCCGGATTTCGGCGTCAAACGGGTGGCCGCCGTCATCGACGCACTTCACCGCCGTCTGGGGCGGGTCCGCGGGCGGTCCCCGGTATCGACGTTGCCACCCCCGATCGGTGAGCTGCTCGACGTCGACCGGGAGTATCGCACCTCGGCGAAGGCCGGGCGGCTGCCGAGGATCGCCCCACGCCGATTCAATCCTGAGCACCTGGCCTGGCTTCCGGTGCTCCACACGAGTCGGGGCTCACGGCACTATACCGCCCTCTTCTCTAACACAGCGCAGGCGCATCGTTTGGCGCGCACCAGTGACTGGGTGGTGATTTACGGAGACGGTGACCGGGAGGACCATCAGGCCACTGTGGTCACCGCACGCACCGGGTCGCTGCGGGGGCGCCGGGTGGTGCGCGGCCGGGAGGCGGATTGCGCGGAGATTTATCGACCGCGTTTGCGCGGACCGGAACTGATGCTGGAAGGAGTCGTCCTGTGACCTCCATCGAACTGCTCCCCCCCGAGTCTCATGCGAAGGCGTCGCTGCCGGGCCCGGAGGTCTTCGACCGTCTCGCCAACCTGCACGCCGACCGGCCCGTCGTGGTCAGCGTCTATCTTCGACTGGAAGTGCAGGATCGCATCCGAAATCGGTACCTCATTGCCCTCCGGGACGCGGTTCGGCAAGCCAATGAGGCGGTGGGCCACTCCGGTGTTCCGCACCCGGACCGTGAGGCAGTGCACCGAGACCTGGCGCGAGTGCTGAATCATGTGGACAACGCGCGTGACCTGCCGCACAGCCCTGGGCTCGCGCTCTTCGCCTGTGAGTCGCTGGGACTGTTCGAGGCCCTGGCGCTGCCTCGGGTCCTTCAGACCCGGCTGCTATTGGGAGACCGTCCCCGGCTCGCCGAGGCGTTAGCCGCCGTGGAGGGGTTCGGCCGGATCATCGTAGCCCTCGTGGACCGGACGCATGCGAGGTTCTTCGAGGTTACCGCGTTTGACGTGGACGAGACGTCCTGCTTGCAGGTGCCGGCCACGCGAGGAGGAAAGTACCACAGCGATCGCGCCGATTCGCCTGGTTGGGGAGAGCACGATTTTCACAACCGAATCCGCGAGGAACGTCACCGGCACGCCGCGGCCGTCGCCGATCAACTTGCCGCCCTGGTGGCACGTGGGCCCTGCCAGGGAATCGTCCTGGCCGGCCCAGCCAGGAGTATCATCGAACACCAGCGCTTCCTTCCGAGGAACCTCGCCAGCCGTGTGCTGGGAACCGTTCGACTCAACCCGACCGCGGCGACGACGGCCGATGTTCGACGGGCCGCGCTCGAGGTGCGATCCGGCTGGGAGCGATCCCACGAGGCCTCGATCCTCTCCGAGCTCGATCAGGGCGTTGGTTCCAATTGGTCAGTCAAGGGCGCGCGGCCGACGCTGCGGGCTCTCGCCCAGGGACAGGTGCGTGTCCTCGTGGTGCCAGCTGGGCAGACCGGATATGGCTATCGCTGTACCGAGTCGAATCGACTGGTGTTGACGCAGGATGACTGCCGGGGTGAAGGCGAGCCGGAGCTGGTTGCCGACCTGGTGAGTGAGGCGATTGACGAGGCCTTGCGACAGCACGTGGAAGTCGAGGTGATTGACGATCCCGAGCTCAAGAAGGGTGTGGACGGCCTGGCGGGGTTGCTGCGGTTCCGATAGGAAGGCCGAGTTGGTATCGCTGGCAAGGGTTGACAGGATTTGTCAGGTTTCTAGGTTGCGAACTTGCCCACCTCCCCTGGCGACTGAATGCCGGATGTCCTGACCCTCAAACAGTTGGCCGACCATCTCCAGCTCTCCGAGCGCACGATCTACCGGCTGCTCGGCCGGGGAGAGTTGCCCGGCTTCAAGGTGGGCGGGCATTGGCGGTTTCGCCGGGCCGTCGTGGACTACTGGCTGGACCTCCGAATGGGGCGAATGCACCCTGCGGAGCTCTGGGAAACAGAATCTGAGTGGGAGGCGCCGGCGCTTTCCCTCAGCGAAGCCCTGGCGCCGGACAACGCGCGCATTCTGCTCCCCGTCGCATCGCAGAGTGACACCATCAGAAGGCTGATCGAATCGGTCACCTTTCCCGAGCCGGTCGACACGGACCCGATCAGGGAACGCGTGCTTGAACGGGAGGAGCTGGCGAGCACGGCAACGGAGGACGGGATCGCGCCTTCCGCAGCCTCCGTCCTCGCCGTGGTGCGCAACACCGAGCGGTTGCTGTTCTACAACTCCGCACCGGCAGCTCCGTAACCCATGCAAATCACCCTGCGGCAGGCCGCGACCTATCTTGACGTCGATGAATCCACGCTCCGCCGATGGATCAAGACGCGCGGCTTACCGGCGCACCGGGTCAACGAGCGCCTGCACCTGAACGCCATCGAAGTGTGGGAGTGGGCGGCCGAGCATGGCCTGTCCGCCTCCCGCCGGCTGCTGGAGGTGGCGCGTCGATCGCCGGAGGAAGTTCCCCCGTTGTCGACGCTGCTCGAAACGGGGGGAATCCACCGGGACGTCGAGGGCGGCGACAAGAGTGCCGTCCTGGCGGCCATCGTGGAACGGCTTCCCCTTTCGCCGGAAGTGGACCGCCACTTCCTCCTGACGGTCCTCGATGCGCGCGAGGCCATGGGCTCCACCGGGGTCGGCGATGGGATCGCCATTCCCCACGTGCGCAATCCGATTCTCCTGCACGTGGATCAGCCCTTCGTCACCCTGTCCCTGCTGCGCCGACCGGTGGAATTCGGGGCCATCGATGGAAAGCCGGTTCACGCGCTGTTCCTGGTGGTCAGCCCGACAGTGCCGTCGCACCTCCGGGTCCTGGCCCAGTTGGCATTTGTGCTGCGGGATCCGACGCTCCGGACGCTGCTGAAGGCGCGGGCCCCAGACAGCGTGATCCTGGACCAGATCAGGGGGCTCGAACACCAGACGACGGGTTCCTTCCCGGTCACGCAGAGCGACGCGGGGTGAGCGCTGCCGTGCCGAGCGGTGGCCTGGGGCTCACGCTCCTCGGCGTGCGCCTCGCATCCATCGTGGATCGGCCGTGACGATACTTCTGTGGGGAGCCGGCGTCATCCTGCTGGGAGGCGCGAGTGCGATCCTGTTCCGGCGGCGGAGTCGGGTGGCCGACCGGCTTTATGCCACGCTGCTTCCCGCCGGCTGTATTCTGGGAGCCCTCCCCGCCGTCAACGTCCTGCGCGGCGCCCCAACCGTCGCGATCTTTCTCGAAGGGTCGCTTCCCGGCGGCCTGTGGAGCTTTGCCCTCGATCCGCTCTCGGCGTGGTTCGTCCTGGCGATCCTGATCGTCGGGGCCGCGGCGGGCGTGTTCGGGGCCACCTACCTCGCCGCGGAACGGGGGCATCGCAACGTCGCCGCGGCACACGCGTTGTTCGCCATCCTCCTCGTGGCACTCATCGGGGTCGTCACCGCCCAGGCCATGATGCCGTTTCTCGTCGCGTGGGAAGTGATGGCGATGAGCGCGTACCTGCTCGTCGTCTTTGAGAGTGAGCAGGCCGAGGTGCGCCGGGCGGGCCTGATTTACCTCGTGCTGACCCACTTGAGCACCTTGGCGCTGATCGGAATGTTCGCCGCCATGAGTGTCCATGCCGATGGGCGCACATTCGCCGACTTTGCGGCTGGGAGCCAGATCGGTGGCTCGGCGCGCACGCTCGCGCTTGTCCTGGCGCTGATCGGCTTCGGGATCAAGGCGGGCGCGGTCCCCGTGCATTTCTGGCTTCCGGGCGCGCACGCGGCCGCGCCGTCCCACGTCTCCGCGCTGTTGTCCGGCGTCATGCTCAAGGTGGGGATCTACGGCCTCCTTCGGGTCATCAGCCTCCTCGCCCCGGTGCCACTCTGGTACGGATGGGCACTCTTCGGGCTGGGACTGGTGTCGGGCGTCCTCGGGGTGCTCTGGGCCCTGGTCCAGCACGACCTCAAGCGCATGCTCGCATATCACAGCGTGGAGAACATCGGCATCATCCTGATCGGGATGGGGGCAGGCGTGTTGGGGATCGCCTCCGGCCACCAGGTGGTGGCGGTCCTGGGCTTCACCGGGGCGGTGCTGCACACGATGAACCACGCGCTGTTCAAGAGCCTGTTGTTCCTTGGGGCGGGAGCCGTGGTGCAGGCGACGGGAACGCGGGTAATCGACCGGCTCGGCGGACTGGGCCGCCGGATGCCGCTGACGGCCATGGCCTTCGGGGTAGGCTCGATGGCGATCGTGGGATTGCCGCCGTTCAACGGGTTCATCAGTGAGTGGGTCGTGTTCCGGAGTCTCCTCAGCACCGCCGGATCGCATGAAAGCGTGCGGTTCGCCGTGCTCGGCGTCGCGGGGCTGGCACTCATCGGCGGCCTCGCCCTGGCTTGCTTCAGCAAGCTGGATGGCGTGCTGTTCCTCGGCCAGTCGCGCGCGGGGCACCCGGGCGGGCTCGACGTGAAGGAACCAGCAGCCGGAATGGTGGGGCCCATGCTTGGGTTGGCGGCCGCCTGTGTCCTCATTGGCTTCCTGCCGATCCTGGTGCTCGCCCCGGCGCAACTCGTCGTGGCGAGTGTGATGTCCACCGTCGGGAGTGCGATTGTCGGGGCGGGGGAATGGGCCTCGCTTGCGACCCGCCTGTCCCAGATGGCGCTCGGGCTCTTCGTGATCGCCGCTGCGCTGGTATGGCTGCGCAGCCTCCTCGGGCGGGCACGGACCGCGCGGGCAGGCGACACGTGGGCCTGCGCCGGGCAGCCGTTGACTCCCCGGATGCAATACACCGCTTCCTCCTACGCGGCGCCCTTGCTGGCCCCGTTCGGACCGATGACCGGGGTGCGCGAGGTTCGGGAGGCGACGGCCTTTCACACTCACCCGATTGATCCCGTTCAGGACGGGGTCGTCTTGCCGGCCTGGTGGGCGCTCGGGAGGCTGACGCGGAGACTGAAGCGCTGGCAGGGTGCCCGAATCCGCTGGTATCTCCTTTTGGTCATCTCGACCCTGCTGGTCCTGCTCTACCATCTGATGCGATGGAAGGGCGCGCCATGACACTCAGTCCCCTCGTCGCTCTGGTCATCGTGCTGGCGGTGGCCCCTGCGCTGCCGGGCATCGCCACGCGAACCAGGGCGTTCCTCACCGGTCGCCGGGGCGCGCCGGTCCTGCAGCTCTACGCGGACCTGGCCAAGCTCATGCGCAAGGACGTGGTGTACAGCCGCACCACGACCCCGGTGTTTCGAATCGGGCCCATCGTCACCGTCGCGACGGTGCTGGTCGCGGCCACCCTCCTTCCACTCGACGGCCACGAGGCGCTGCTCAGCTTTTCCGGTGACCTGGTGGCCTTCGCAGGGCTGCTGGCGCTGGGCCGGTTCGCCCTTGTGCTGGCCGGACTGGACACCGGCTCGAGCTTCGAGGGAATGGGGGCGAGCCGAGAGGTGACCGTCTCGACCTTCGCCGAGCCGGTGCTGTTCCTGTGCTTCACGGTGCTCGTTCTCGCGACCGGGGAGCCGTCCATCGCCGGCATGCTTGGAACGCGGCTGTCGGTGGTGTGGGGCCCCGCGATACCGTCGCTTACCCTGACGGGCGGAGCGCTGTTCATGCTCACGCTGGCGGAGACGTCCCGCGTCCCGGTTGACGATCCCGGGACCCATCTGGAACTGACGATGATCCACGAGGTGATCGCCCTCGATCACAGCGGGCCGGACCTCGCGCTGATCCTGTTCGGAAATGCCGCCAAGCTCGCCTTGTTTGGCGCCCTGGTCGTGAGCGTGCTGCTCCCCCGGGGGCAGTTTGCTCCCTGGCTCGCGGTGCTGGTGCTGCTGGCGGGCCTGGTGGTGGTCGCCATCGCGATCGGCATCGTCGAGGCGAGCATGGCGCGACTTCGACTGAACCGCGTGCCCCAGTTTCTGGTCGCGGCCGGGGCCCTCGCCATCGTCGGCGCGATCCTCCTGCTGAGGTGACCGATGACCGGCCTGCATGAGTTCCTGCTCCTGTGCGTCATCCTCACCAACTTCTGGGTGCTGGGCACGACACGACTGAGCTCCGTGATCCGGGCCACCGCCATACAGGGGACCCTGCTCGCCGCGCTCCCGATCGCGCTCCATCCCCGCTGGTCTCTGCACATCCTCGGCCTGGCCGCCGGGACGTTCGTCGTGAAGGCGGTGCTCCTGCCGACCTTCCTGCGCTGGGCCATCCGGGAGGCGGCCGTCCGCCGGGAAATCGAACCGGTGATCGGTTATACCGCCTCCGTTACGCTGGGCGCGGTGGCGGTCGCCCTGTCGTTTGCCATCGCGGGGCACATTCCCCTGCCGGAGTCGGATTCCGTCCTCCTCATTCCGGTGGCCCTCTCCACGGTCATCGTCGGCCTCCTGGTGCTGACCACCCGGAACAAGGCGCTGACTCAGGTCGTGGGCTATCTCGTGCTGGAAAACGGGATCTACATCTTCGGGCTGAGCCAGGCGGAGCGAGTCCCGTTTCTCGTGGAGGTCGGTGTTCTGCTGGATATCTTCGTCGCCATTTTCATCATGGGCATCGTGGTCTTCCACATCAATCGCGCGTTCGATTCCCTGGACTCCACGCGGCTGAGCGAGCTGAAGGACTGATGGGACTCCTCCTGCTCGTGCTCGTCCCCGCCCTGGCGGCGGCACTGGCGTACCTGGTTCCGTCGATGCGCGTGCGCCTGGGCATCCTCGTCGGCACCGCGGCGTTGCACCTTGCCGAGGTTCTCCGGCTCTGGGGCGGGCCGGTCGCTCCCGAGCTCAGTGGCTGGCTCGCGATCGACTCGCTCGGCCTGCTGGTCCTCTCGCTGGTGAGTGTGCTGTTCCTGGTCATCGCCGTCTACGCGGTCGGGTTTCTCCGGGCCGAGCCTCCGCGCGGAGGCCGGGTGTTCGTCAGCGGCCTGCTCGGCTTCCTGGCGGCGGCCACGCTGGTCGCCGTGAGCCATCATCTTGCGCTGATGTGGGTGGGCATGGAAACCACCACGCTCGCGCTCGCCCCCCTGGTGTATCACCGCCACGACCGACGATCCCTGGAAGCGGTGTGGAAGTACCTGCTGTTGTCGTCGGTCGGGATCGCGCTGGCGCTGCTGGGGACCTTCTTTCTCGCCGCTGCCCAGACCGCGGGGCGCCCCCTCGTGATGGAGGACCTGATCCGCGGAGGCGCGAATCTGCACCCGGCGCTGCTCCGCACTGCGTTCGTTTTCATGCTGGTCGGCTATGGGACGAAAATGGGGCTCGCGCCGCTGCACGCCTGGAAGCCCGACACCTACGGTGAAGCGCCCAGCCTGGTCGCGGGACTGATGGCCGGCGGGCTGACGAGCTGCGCCTTCCTGGGGGTGGCCCGAATCACGGAAGTCTCGATAGCCGCCGGCCAGGCCGCGTTCGTGCGGCCACTGCTGCTCGTCTTCGGCGTGGTCTCGCTGGTGGTTGCCGCGGCGTTCATGATCGGGCAGTCGGACCTGAAGCGGCTCCTGGCCTACTCGAGCGTCGAGCACATGGGGTTGCTCGTGCTCGGACTGGGCCTCGGCGGCGTCGGACCCTTCGGCACCATGCTGCACCTGGTCAATAACGGGCTCACCAAGGGGGTCGTGTTTCTGGCCGTCGGCAACGTGGTCCTCCTCACGGGCTCCGCCTCCGCGGCCGCGGCGCAGGGGATTCTCCGCCGGCTGCCGGTGTCCGGCGTGCTGCTGCTGCTCGGGCTCTTCGCCGTGACCGGGTCGCCGCCCTTCGGGCTGTTTCTCAGCGAGTTCACCATCCTCAACGCGGCGATCGCGGAGGGGCACCCGTGGATCGCGCTCATCGTCGTGATTTTGCTCGCGGTGATCTTCATCGGCATGGCCACCATGATCCTGGAGGTCCTCTACGCGCCCTCCGAGGCGCCGGCGCCGGCGGCCCGTGAGAGCCTGTTGCTGGTGGGCGGGCCCGTGGTGCTGCTGCTCGCCGTCCTCGGGCTCGGGCTCTACGTGCCGGCGCACCTGCAGCAGGTGCTCATCGAGGCGGCCCGGGGCCTGGGGGTCCCGGCGCCATGACGACCTTCGACAGCCTCGGGCTTCGCAACCGGCGCGCGGTACGCCTCGCAACCATCCCTCAGGAGGCGATGCCCCGCTTTCGCCAGACGGTGGTGCAGGCCACGCGAGATGGATGGCGGATCGTTGCCCTGTTCGGTTGTCCCGACACGGCCGGCCAGACCCGGATCGTCGCGGTGCTCGGGCAGGACGAGCGGGGAGAGCTGGGTGCGCTGTCCACGCTCGTGTCCGGCACATTCCCGTCGCTCACGCCGGACTGTCCCGAGGCCCACCTGTTCGAGCGCGAAATTGCCGAGCAATGCGGCGTGGTCCCCGACGGGCATCCCTGGCTCAAGCCGGTCCGGCGGCACCCGGCGGACCACGGGGGCGGCGCGGGCGGTGCGGGGATGGATCGTGAGCGCTATCCCTTTTCCCGGGTCGACGGAGAGGAAGTCCACGAAGTGGCCGTCGGGCCGGTCCATGCGGGGATCATCGAGCCGGGCCACTTCCGGTTCCAGGCCCACGGCGAAGAGGTGCTGTTCCTGGAGATCATGCTGGGGTACCAGCACCGCGGAGTGGAGCGCCTGTTGGAGACCCGTCGAAGGCCGGAAGCTGTTCTGATCGCGGAGTCGATCGCGGGCGACACGGTCATCGGCCACGCGAGCGCCGCGTGCGGCGCCATCGAGGCGCTGGCCCGGAGCCGGAAGACACCGCGCGCGCAGGCCATCCGAGGCATCGCGCTCGAGCTCGAGCGCCTGGCCAACCACATCGGCGATCTCGGCGCCATCGCAAGCGACATCGCCTATCAGCCCGCCGCCGCCTACTTCGGGCGGATGCGGGGTGAGTGCCTGAACCTGCTGATGACCCTGACCGGCAATCGGTACGGGCGCGGCCTGATCCGGCCGGGCGGCGTGCTCTTCGACATCCCGCCGGGGATGGCGGACGAGATGCAGGACCGGCTCCAGCTCCTGGCCGAGGAATTCGTCGGGGTTGGGCGCCTGATGCTGAAGAACGCCTCGGTCCAGGCCAGGCTCGAGGGCGTCGGCGTCGTGTCGCGCGAAATGTGCGTCGGCCTCGGGCTCGTGGGGGTGACCGCGCGGGCCAGCGAGGTTCCGCGGGATGTGCGGCACGACCACCCATATGGAGTGTTCCGCTTCGCCCACATTCCGGTCGCCACCGCCTGGGCCGGAGACGTGCTCGCCCGCACCCTCGTGCGCTGGCTCGAGGTGCAGCGATCGCTGGCGTTCGTGATCGAGCAGGTGGGTGCGCTGCCGAAGGGTGGCATTCAGGCGGAATGTGGGGCGCTCCGGCCGGCGGAGCTCGCAGTCGCGCTGGAGGAAGGGTGGCGCGGGGAAATTGCGCACATCGTCATCACGGACGACGCAGGACGGATCCGCCGGCACAAGGTCGTGGATCCCTCGTTTCACAACTGGGGAGCGCTCGCAGCGGCCATGCCCGGGAATCAGCTGTCGGACTTCCCCCTGTGCAACAAGAGTTTCAATCTCTCTTACGCGGGGCACGACCTCTGATGCTCGATTTCCTGCGTACGCGGTGGGCCCAGGGTACCAGGACCTCTCCCTTCCCGGAAGGCACGGTCGAGTTCCCCGAGCGGTTCCGTGGCCGCCCGACCCTCGACCCGAGCCGCTGCGCGACCGGGTGCCAGGAGTGCCGCGCGGCGATGCCGTCTTCGCTGATGGTCACCGGGCCGGACGGCCGGGCCTCGCTCGACCTCGGAGCCTGCCTCTTTTCCCCCGACGAGCCGCTGGCGTGTTCTCGCGGCGCCGTCGCCTACACGGCGGATCACCGACTGGCCACGCGGAGCCGCTCCGATCTGGTGAGTCCGACCGGGGAACGTCCCGCGCTCGAGGCGCTGGAGGCGCGCACCCGCAGGCTCTTCGGCCGGTCGCTTCGGCTCCGCTCGGTCGCGGCCGGCAGCTGCAACGGCTGTGAATCCGAGCTGGTAGCGCTTGGCAACGTCGTCTTCGACCTGGCCCGTTTTGGCGTCCAGTTCGTCGCGTCCCCGCGCCACGCGGACGGGCTGGTCATCACGGGTGCGGTCAGCCGGAACATGCGGGATGCGGTGTATCGCGTGTATGAGGCGATGCCGGACCCGCGCCTGGTCATCGCGGTTGGAGCGTGCGCGATCAACGGGGGTCCGTTTCGGGACAGTCCTGAAGTGGGGAATGGCGTGCCGGCCGATCTTCCAGTGGATCTCTGGATTCCCGGCTGCCCGCCGCACCCGCTCACGGTGCTCGACGGGCTTCTGGGCCTGCTGGGGCGGCTCGAGAAGCGGCAGGGACGCGTGGGGGCTTGAGGACTGAGGACTGAGGACTGAGGGCGAATGGGCGATGAAGGGCTCGACGCGCAGCTCGACCCCCGACCTCGCGCATGGGAGG
>CAWFOY010000011.1:0-445768 GCA_963817575.1 uncultured Gemmatimonadales bacterium | reverse complement strand
GCATCCATGATGGCACGCGCTTCGCCGGCTCGACCGGCCAATGCAGCTTGCGCAGCCGTAAGTTCGTCGCGGTAGTTCTCGGGCCAATCTCGGGTGAGGGCTTCAGCAACGAGTGTGCGCGCCTCTGCGAGGGCGGCTCGATACGCGCCCTCGAGGAAGGGACTGAGCGCTGGGCCGTGTTCCTCGAGCCGTGCTAACTCGATGCAACTGACGAGGTGCAGCGCATCGAACTGACTGTTGGAGCCCCGTCGAGTGCGCGCGATGGCGACCAGATGGGGGACTGCTGCATAACTCGCCGTGTACGTGTCGCCCTGATGGCAGAGCGCGCTCCAGAGGTCGAACCAAGCGCTTTCGCGATGGTGGCCAGGCCGTAAATCGCCCCGCGCGCGCTCAAGCAGTGCCGGAATATCCCCGGCGGCGCCGTACGCATGGGTTAATCGGGACCAGACCGGGTCAGTGGATGCAAGCATGTCGAAGGACTCTTGGCGCCATCTAACGACTGGCGCTTCAGCTGCGAACCGCGGGCCCGCCGCAGTTCAGAGAACACTCGGAATCTAGGCCCACGCGGTTCGTCAGCTGCAAGCGCTGGTTAGGCCGATGGACTCCATCAGGAGTCAGGCTTGTAGCACGTGCCTATTGTGACCCCGGTAACAACGACACCAGGTGGCCAGGCACGTAAGTCCTCCGCCGTGTATTCCTGGCCGTCCTCACCGCTGCCGCTGTACGAGAGGATGAAACGAACGGCACAATAGTTGGGCACGGTCGCCTGGGTGGAAGCCTCTCCCGTCGCGGCGGTGACGTTACCCCGCTCGAGCAGCGTCGCTAGCGTAGTACCTACTCCGAGCGAATCAACGGTGCGGAAAGAGCGTGAGGTGATCTCGATGCTAGAGACTGTACCAGTCGGCACCCACGCTAAGACCGTATCGCGTCCTAACAGGACAAGCAGGGCTCGCTCATCTTCTACAAAGTCGTAATTAGGGCGAATCGTGTCCACTACGACATGGCACCGTTGCTTTACCTGTTCCACCGTGAGCCCAATCCTGAGTAGGCCGATTCCCGAATCGCTGATTACCGCGCCCCGAGCGACGCCGCAGTCTTTCGGCTTTGCGGAGTTCGACGTGCACGCAAGCAGTGCCAGAAGGACAAGTCCGTATTTCATCACACCTCAGGATCGTACATGGGTCCAATCGGCCTAACGACTGGCGCTTCAGCTGCGAACCGCGGGCCCGTCGCGGCTCGGCGAACACATGTAACTATGGCCCGCGCGGTTCGTCAGCTGCAAATGGTGGTTAGGCCGCCAGCCCATCAGACCCACACCCTCAGTTGGAAGACCATCCAAAAACAGGCGACACCGAGGCCGACGATCCCGCCGACGCAGAGTGCGAGGACTGGTGCGAGGCGGCGGTCGAGCTCGGGGATGTTCGTGCGAGAATGGCCGCGGAGAAAAACCGCATACGCCGCCAAGGCGAGGAGTATTCCGGCTATGAGGTCGGCGACGTAGTGCTGCTTCGTGAACAGCGTGGAGATCGCGACCAGCGAGGCACAGGTCAGTGCGACGAACCCAAGAGTACGATGCACCCGATAGCAGGCCAGCGCGGAGACGAAGGAGTGCGCGACGTGAAGGGAAGGAAAGCAGTTATACGGCGGGTCGGCGCCGTAGAGGAACCGCAGCCCCCAGACGGCAAAGCCCTCCCCCATCACCGTGTCCGAACGCGGGGCGACGGTCGGATACAGCAGGAAGCCGAGATATGCCACGGTCCACACCGTTATGTACGCCCACACGGTGCGACGAATCAGTTCCTCCTGCTGGACCACGAAGACCGGCACACGATGAGGAAAGCGTAGAGCGCTCCATAGACGAGCGCCCACATTGGTGCGAGGGGTAGGAGCCGGTCCAACGCCAGCGCGGGTGCGTAAACCGGACCGGCTCTGGCCCGGTCCGCAATGACGAGGTATATGGGGACCAGCGAAACCAGCAGGACCATGGGAATGGTCACCGGGTACGGTCGGGTTAGCGACTGCCCGACGGTGCTCCAAGTGATGCGGATTCCATTGGGAGGGTTCATCGACGGATCGAGTGTCACGGTGGCCTCACCTTGGTCCGAAGGGCGGCCTAACGACTGGCGCTTCAGCTGCGAACCGCGGGCCCGCCGCGGCTCAGTGTACACTAGGAACAATGGCCCACGCGGTTCGTCAGCTGCAAGCGCTGGTTAGGCGGCGACTCAATGGAATAGCCGCACCGCAAGCGAGTCGGTGGCCATTTGAGCTTCATGCAGTAGTTCGGCGGTGCTTCTAGCAACGCAGTGGACAGTCGTAGGGTGAGTGCTCATAGCTCACATCCTGAAGTATTCTCCCCATTTCGTCAGCGCGCTCCAGCCCGACACTCCCGCGTTGAGCTGATGATCCACGCCCGGCGTCCGCTCAGCGTGCCAGACGAACTCAGACGGGGCGCGATTCCGGAGCACCGCGACCATTGCGTCGAGACCGCTCTTGATGTTCGCAGTCTCATTCTCCCCGACGCTAATGTAGAGGAAGGACTTCATTGTGGTCCTTTGGGCCAAGAACGCGGAGACCCGCTCAACGAGCAGGTTATTCTCGCGCCATAGCGGCGTGCTGAAACAGAACCGCCCTGCGAAGAGCTCAGGTGTCCGAATCAGGGAGTACATCACGAGAAGCCCACCTCGCGAATTCCCCGCGAACAGCCGCGTATCGGACGCACCGAAGTGCAATGCGATGAATGGAACTAGCTCACTCTCCATGAACTCCAGAAACCGATCCGCCGTCCCCTTGGGACTATCGGGATTCGCCGGGTCCGTTAGCATGAACGGCGGGACCAATTGAAGAGTTCGGTTGCTACCGCTCATATTCGGGATGCCGACCACGATCGTTTGCGGAACGAGTCCCAGCCCGAACAGGCTGTCGAGCTTGTCGGCCAAGGGCTGGTTGCCTGGGAACTCCCGTCGAGGACATACAGTACAGGATATCGCTTAGTCGGATCGTAGCCGCTTGGCAGATGGATGATCAGCTCGCGCGCTTGCCCCAAGATCTGCGACTGATATGTCATTTGGACCACGCTGTCGGCCGCTGGCGACGTCCCGGATGCAGGCCCGGCGGGATTCAGCCGTGGTGAAAGGACCCCTAACAAGCTTGTCAGTGCTATCGCCGTGCCGTGTCTGCGCATTTCTTGCTTTATCTAAGAGAAGCGTTAATCGGACTCCGCAACGAGATGCCGCCTAACGAAATGCGCCTAAGCTGCGGCGCGAGCTGGAAGATTTCACAAACAGATGGCCTCCCCAGCAAGACGGCGCCGCCAGCTTCAGGCGCGTGTTAGGCGGCAGCCTTTCGAAGGAGCCGCCACGCCCAAATGCTGAGCCCGGCAGTCACCAGCACAAGCAGGTCAGTATGGTGAAGGTGCCCTCGGGCGATGGCCCCATAGGCGTGGGCTACGGTGATGGCCGCGAAGAGAATCCCGGTGGCAATCAGATAAGGTTTCATTAAAGGCTCATTGGGTGATGTGTGGCTGCCGCCTAACGACTGGCGCTTCAGCTGCGAACCGCGGGCCAGCCGCGGCTCGGGGAACACTTGGAATCTAGGCCCACGCGGTTCGGCAGCTGCAAGCGCTGGTTAGGCGCCGCCTTGGCTCTAGCCATGATGACGCTTGCGCTCTGCAACGGCACCGACGATGAGGTGCTCAAGGACCTTGAGATCAACATCGCTGAGCTTGCGCATGTATAGGCATCCCTTGCCGACCTTGTGCTTGCCGAGCTTTGAGAGAAGCGGTTCTTGCCCTATGACGCTCGCCGTAAGGTAGACAGTGATGTCGGTCTTTCGCGACGAAAAACCGGTCAGGCAGGAATCGCCTTCGCGACCGCTCTCGTACTTGTAGTGATAGCTGCCGAAGCCGACGATGCTTGAGCCCCACATTTGCGGCTGCTGCTGCGTAGCCTTAGACATCAGCTTGGCCAGGGTTTCACAGTCGTTGCGCCTGGTCTCATCCTCAATGGCGGAGAAGTAGCTTTGGACGCTCGCTTCGGTGGCCTTGGTCTTGTTCTTCGGCATTGCCAGTCCTTTCAGACTCGGTCGTGCGGCGCCTAACGACTGGCGCTTCAGCTGCGAACCGCGGGCGAGCCGCAGCTCAGGGAACACTTGGAATCTCAGGCCCACGCGGTTCGTCAGCTGCAAGCGCTGGTTAGGCGCCAGCCCACACTCGGCCTAGCGAATCCCTGTGTCGAACGACAGGTCGAGGTGCGTCAGGCCTTCTGCTTGGACCGTGACCTCCGGAGTCTGCAGGCCGAGGCCGATCACCTCGTCCGGGACCACCAGGTACACGCCAGGCGCGGCATAGACTACGAACTGCCCGGCACTATCGCTCGCAAAGCGGGTGACCACGTGGCCGTCCTGCTGGAGCGTGAATCCCGCCTGCAGCGGCGCATCACACGGCTCTCCTTCGCGACAGACAGGCTGGATGGGTCCCCGGCGCGCGGTTCCTTCCAGACCGGTCATGTCGAGGCTGCCCTCGGCCGGCAGCACCGGGCGGGCGCCGCCGCTGGAACACGCGCTGACTGCGAGGAAAAGCCCCGCCCACCCCCAAGTGACTCGCGACATTGGCACCTCCATCACCGGCCCTGATGATCGTGCTGTGCGCCTAACGAATCGCGCTTCAGCTGCGAACCGCGGCGCGATGCGCAGCTCGGTGAACACTAGGAATCTAGGCCCTCGCGGTTCGTCAGCTGCAAACGCCTGTTCCAGCCAGCAGCCCGGCGCAGCGAACCCTCCGACACGCCTCGATCAACTATACCACCGGTCGGCTGGCGATCGCTAGCTATCAAGCTCGATAGTGGGTGCTCCCACCCCCGAAATAGCGAAAGGCGCCCGAAAGCCGCCCCTGCCTGTCCTAACGAGGATTCGACTGCATACTCAGTAATGCTGAACAGTACGTCCGGCGGCCTATTCCTGTAAGGCGAGCGAAACCGCAACCTAATCCGGAAGGTCCGCAAAGGTGTGTGTCCTGAGTTTGTCCACACCTCGCCCTCAGTACCCGGCCGACCGGCCACCGTCTCGGTCTCGAAGGCCGGCGCGAGTGACGGCAGGATCGGCCCCTCGTAGGCACGCCCCAGTGCCATCTTCCTCGGCACGCTGTCCGGCGGCAGCGTCGTCTCGATCACCATCAGCTCCGCCTTGACGCAGGCATCCCGTGTCTCCCGCAGCATGCTCTCGACGCCACTCAACTCTTGTCAGACCGCTAAATCGAGCGCTTGGGCCGGCGCCTGCCGGTCTGCTGAGCGACTACTCCTGCTACAGTCGCGAATCGACCTCTGCGAAATAACGAAACCCCACTGCGCTAACCGCGAGTGGGGTTCTCGTTTACGACCATCGGGGCGCCCGGATTTGAACCGGGGACCTCCTGCTCCCAAAGCAGGCGCTCTACCGGACTAAGCTACGCCCCGTTAAGTGCTGCAAGATAACTGCTTACCGCGTGCCGCCAACCCGGAACCGAACCTTCTGCGCCGCACCGTGTCCAGGGCGCCCGCAGCCACGCCGCGCCCCCTGGCCCGACTTGCACTCGGCCCGACGGCCCGTAGTATCACCGAATGCGCATTCCTGACGCAGCAGGTCCCGCCCGCCGCCGGCGCCTGGCCCCACTCGCCGCCTCGGCGCTTGCGCTCGCGGGCTGCGCCAGAGTGCCAACGCAATCGGCGAGCATGCAGGCCTCGCCTGAGATGATCGTCTCGGCCAATCAGCTCCAGCTCCAGGCCTTCGAGATGGGGCGCACGCTCTCGGTCATCATCGAGCAGGCGGCGGACAGTATCCTGGAGGCGTCCACCAATCCGCAGGTCCGGCGCAACGCGCTGCTCTGGAAGATTGCCGCGATCCCGCTCGTGCAGGAAGCGGCGCTGCGGAACGATCCGCAGGTTGGCGCCGTGGACCTGCTGGCGTTCACGATGCAGCAATCGGACTATTTCGCCACGGGCTCGGGGCGCAATTCCTTCGGGCCTCAGCAGCCGATCGCGCTGGCGGCGGCGGCCGACGCGGAGCGAGCGGCGATGAGCCTCGTCTCCGGCAGCCTGGAGAGCGGCGGGCTTCCGGCGCAATCAGAAGCCAACCTTCGGAAATGGGCAGCCGATCACCCGATGCAGGGACCGGCACTCCGGCGCTCATCCGTGCTCAATTCGGATTGGAAAGCGCTCGGCTTCTCCGACAATTCCCTCGCGGCTACGCTCGGCAACGTGGATCGCACGCTGGTGAACATCAGTTACCGGTTGAGTTATCTGAACGAGACGGCGGCCGAACAGGCGCGCTGGAATGCAGAGCTCGAGGCGACGCAGGCGATGACCACGCCCGTCGTTGAATCGCTGCTCCGCACGAGCACCGCGACCCTGCACTCGGTGGGCACGCTCGCCGACACTCTTCCGGCGATCCTCGACAGTCAGCGCGAGGCGATGATGCGGGAGATCAACCAGCAGCGGGTGCTGGCGTTCCAGGACATCGCGGTCCAGCGGGTGGCACTCGAGGCCGCGCTGTCCGGGGAGCGTGCGGCCCTGATGGAAGCGGTGCGGCAGGAGCGGATCGCTGCCTTTCTCGCCGCCGACAGCCTCGCCCAGCGCTCGATCGATCGGACAGGCCTCATGCTGCGGCGCCTCGTCCTGGAGATCACGGTGGGGGCCCTGATCGTCGTCATCGTGATGCTGGGGAGCGGGTTCGTCCTGGTCAACCGGTGGCGTGCGAGGGCGGCGTAGCGCCGAGCACCCGCGCCGCCGCCGCCACCGCGCGATCCACGTCGTCCGTGGTGGTACGCCAGTTCGACACCGAGACCCGCATGCAGCGCTCGCCCCGCCAGGTGGTACCGGTGAAGTAGGCTTCCCCGGTGGCGTTGATCGCCGCCATGACCTGGTCGGTCCTGCGGTCATGGTCCTCCGCGGTGGCCCCCGGCCGGGGGTCGTAGAATCGCACCAACCCCTGGTTGATCTGCGGAACGCACATGACCCGGGCGTGCGGCAAGGCGCCGATGCGGGTCACGATGTCGTATGCGTGGCGGCAACAACGTGCGATCAGCTCGGACAGTCCGCCGCGTCCCAGCTCCCGCAGGGCGGCCCAGGTGGCGAAGCCACGCGCGCGCCGCGAGTGTTCCGGCGTCCAGTCGAGCTGGTCGCGCGCGTCGTCCGCGTGGACCAGGTAGCTCGCGCGATGCTCCATCCCGGCGCGGTGGTGCTCGGGATGCGCCACGAAGGCGTACCCGCTGTCGTACGGAACGTTGAGCCACTTGTGCCCGTCGGTGGCCCAGGAGTCCGCGAGCTCGGCGCCCGCGAGCAGGTGGCGCAGCTCCGGAACCGCGTTGCACCAGAGGCCCATCGCGCCGTCGATGTGCACCCATGCCCCGGCGCCGTGGGCGAGGGCGATGAGCTCGGGAAAGGGATCGAAGGCGCCGCAGTTGACGTCGCCCGCCTGGAGCACGACGACCGTGGGCCGCTCAGGCTCGCGTGCCAGCGCCTCGCCCAGGACCTGGGGCGTGAGGCGCGACGCCGCATCGCTCGGCAGCACCGACATGTTCGAGGTGCCCATGCCCAGGAGCTTCACCGCGCGGGTGACGGTGCCATGCACCTCATTGGATGTGAGAACGCGGAGGCTCGGCGCGCCGGTGAGTCCGTCGCGATTCACGTCCCACCCCGCGCGCGCGAGCACGGCGTGCCGCGCCGCGGCAAGGCAGGTGACGTGGGCCATCTGGCAGCCGGTCACGAGGGCGTAGGATGCTGAGGCCGGCAGGCCGAGCACCTCCTTGAGCCAGGTGCCGCAGACTTCCTCGACGACTGAAGCGGCGGGCCCACAAGCATAGAGCCCCGCGTTCTGATCCCAGGTTGCCGTGAGCCAGTCCGCGGCGAGCGCGGCGGGGAGACCGCCGCCGATGACCCATCCGTAGAAGCGCCCGCCCGCCGTGCCGAGGAGGCCGCCGGCCGCATCGCGCGCGAGCTCGTCGATCACGGTGACCGGGTCCACGCCGGCTTCAGGCAGTGCCTGCACGAAGCGCCGTCGCAACTCGGCCAGCGACGTGGTGGTGCACACCGGTGCGGCATCGAGCGAGTCGAGAAACGAGAGCGCCAGCTCCGTGGCGCGCTCCAGCGCGGCCTGCTGCCGGGTGGTGTCCAGGAGTTTCGACCCTTCCATAGTCCTCAATCCTCGCCTTTCAGCGCCTTTGCCAGCGCGCGGAATGCACGGCCGCGGTGACTGACGCCATCCTTCTCCCCTTCGGACGCCTCGCCGAAGGTCTTGCCCAGTTCGTCCGAAAAGAAGAGGGGATCATATCCGAACCCGTGAGTGCCTTTCGGGGCCTCGATGATCCGCCCACCACAATTCCCCTCGAAGACTTCCGGAAGGGCCCCGACCGAGCGCATGAGCACCAGTACGCACCGGTACCGTGCCCGGCGCTTCGCCTCCGGGGCGCCCAGGAGGCGGCGGAGCAGCTCGGCGTTGTTCGCGGCGTCCACCTCGGCCGGCGTTCCCGACGCCCCGGCCCACCGCCTGGACTGCGCACCCGGCGCTCCCAGCAGGTGGAACACTTCCAGTCCGGAGTCGTCCGCGACTGTGGCCATCCCGGACCGGCGGGCGAAGTACTCGGCCTTCATCCGGGCATTGGTCAGGAAGCTGTCCGACTGCTCGAGCGCTTCCTCCGCCGGTTCCTCGAACAGCATCAGGTCGTCCGGAAAGACCGGGTCGAGACCCGACCCCGCGAGCAGCCTCCTGACTTCCGGCTGCTTCCCGGCGCTTCGCGTCGCGACCAGGAGCTTCACCGGGCCAGCGCCCGTTGCTGCAGGGCGAACAGTTCGGCGATTCCCCCTTCCGCAAAGGTGACGATGGTGTCGAGCTCGGCGCGGCTGAAGGTCCCGTGCTCCCCGGTGCCCTGCACTTCCACGAACTGGTCGGGGTGCAGCATGACGACATTGGCGTCCACCCCGGCATCCCGATCCTCCGCGTACGCGAGGTCGAGCCGCGGCTCGCCGTCCACGATGCCCACGGAGACGGCGGCGACCAGGCGGCCAAACGGATTCGGTCCTCCGGTCCGGTTCGCGAGCCACGCGCAGGCGTCGGCCAGCGCCACGCACCCACCCGTGATGCTGGCCGTCCGGGTGCCGCCGTCTGCCTGCAGGACGTCGCAATCGACCCGGATGGTGTATTCCCCGAACGCCATCGTGGCCATCGCGGCCCGCAGCGACCGCCCGATCAGGCGCTGTATCTCCTGGGTTCGCCCTCCCGGGCCGCTGCGCTCCCGAGCGGTGCGCTCCGACGTGGCGCGCGGGAGCATGGCGTACTCGGCGGTGACCCAGGCCTGCCCCGTGCCCTTGCGCCACGACGGCACACCCGGTTCCACGCTCGCGGTGCAGTGGACCAACGTGCCACCGGCGCGCACGAGGCACGAACCCTCCGCGTACGGATTCGCCCCGCGCTCGAGAACGAGTGGTCGCAGCTGGTTGTTCTTTCGGCCGTCAGGACGGGGCACGCAGGCGCTCCACGATGCGGGTGGTGGAATGTCCGGGGACGAGCTCCACACGAACGACGCGTCCGCCGCGGGCCTCGACGAGGTCGGCCCCGACGATGCGATCCCGGGAATAGTCGGCACCCTTCACCAGCACATCCGGCTCGAGCGCCCGGATCAACTCGTACGGTGTGTCCTCGTCGAACAGGACGATGCAGTCGACCGCGGCGAGACCGGCCAGCACCCGGGCGCGTGCCGCCTCGGGATTGACCGGCCGGTCGCTTCCCTTCCCCAGGCGTTGGACCGAGGCGTCGGTGTTCAGGCCCACGACGAGGGCGTCGCCCTCGGCGCGGGCGGCCTCGAGCAGCTCGACGTGCCCTGGGTGAATCAAATCGAAGACGCCGTTGGTGAACACGACGCGACCGGTGATCCCCCGGCGCCACGCCAGAGTTGCGTCGAAGGGGCGGACCTTGCCTGCGGTGTTCACGCCGGTTCCCCGGATGTAGCGGCGGGCGTCGCGAACAGGCCCTTCAGCAACGGCGGCGCGATGAAGGTCGTCAGCATGACCATCAGCAGCACGACGCCGTAGCCGTCATCGCCCAGCAGCCCGGACCTGCGGCCGACATCGGCGAAGATCAGGCCGACCTCCCCCCGGGGAACCATCCCGACGCCGACTGCGAGGCGCCGGAAGCGGGCCCACGGCGCGGCCCATCCGGCGGCGAGCTTGCCCAGAATGGCGAGCAGCGTCAGCCCGCCTACGACGGCGAGCAGCGTCGTTCCGCCGGGGCGACTCGGATCGAGCAGCCGCACATCCAGCGCGCTGCCGACGCTCACGAAGAAGATCGGAGTCAGGAACGCGCCAACCGGCCGCGCCCGGTCCTCGATCTCGTGGAACTGCTCCGTTCCGGACAGGATCACCCCGGCGGCGAAGGCCCCGATGATCAGCGCAGAGCCGGCCAGGTCGGCCAGGGCCGCGAGGGCGAAACACATCGCCACTGCGCCCACGAGTACCATCTGCTGCCCGCGCATCCGGCTCAGGGCGCGGAAGACCGGTGGCGCGACGCGGCCCCCAACGGCGACCGCAATCACGAGAAAACCTATTGCGACGGCCAGGATCCTGCCGATTCCGGGGGCCGTGATGACCTGTCCTGCGGCGAACGCCGAAACGACGGAGAGGATGACGAGGCCGAGGACGTCATCCACCACGGCGGCGCCGACGATGATGCGCCCCTCGATGGACTTGAGCTGGCCCAGGTCCCGGAGCACGCGCGCCGTGATGCCCACCGACGTGGCGCAGAGCGCAGCCCCGATGAACACCGCCGACGGCCCCAGGGTGGACGGCTCACCGATGCCGTGCGGGACGCTGGACCAGTACAGGTAGCCGAATACGAACGGGAGTACCACGCCGACCGTTGCAACCGCAATGGACGCCGGCCCGACCCGGAACATCTCCGCGGGATTGGTCTCAAGGCCGATCTGGAAGAGCAGCAGGATGACGCCAAGCTCTGCGAGCACCGTCACCACATCCGCGACCTGTCCCTCGGTCGGAATGACGCCCAGCACGCTCGCACCCAGAAGGACGCCGGCGAGTAGTTCGCCCAGCACCGAGGGCTGCCCGATTCGTTCGGCCAGTTCGCCGAGCAGCTTGCCCGCGATGAGCATCGCGGCCAGCGTGAGCAGGATTGAGGACGTGCCATGCCCGGGCCCATCCGCAGCCCAGGCGGCGGTCGGAAGCAGGAGGGCGATGCCGGCGGTTACAACGAGCCAACCGCCGCCGCGCCGCCTACAGCGGCGCAACGGCGCGCGGCTTGAGGACGAAGGTGTGGTTGAAGAGTGGCAGGTGGACATCTTCCCGGTATTCGCCTTCGATCACGATCTGCCTGGGCCGGGGGAGGCGCTGGATCTTGAAGCGTCCGGCCTCGGTGGGCAGGCCGAGCTGATCGATCTTGATCAGGATGCGCCGGCGGATGACATCATCGCCCAGGCTCGGGGCCAGCCGGGCCTGCGAGCGCATCTCTTCCTGCAGCTGATAGAAGCGCCAGTACACCTCACCGATGTTCACGCCGTAGTAGAGCACGGCCGAAAACAGCAACAGGGTAAGGAGACATCCCATCGTGCTCGTTCCGCGCCGATTGTGCCGCCAGCCGGTCACCATTGGGATTGGGCTCCATCCACGATGTTGGTGATGAGCTTCTCGAGGGCCTTGCGCCTGCCATCCAGCTCATTGCCGGGTTCGTAATCGCCTTCCACCGTCAGCCCGTTCCGCTGCCACAGCGGCTTGCCCTCGCGCTGGTCGATGATCTCCACGTTCACCGTGATCTGCACCAGGCGACGCGTCACCGCCACGCGGTTGTCTTGGGTCCCGGTGTACGCCACCGGGAGGTCGGGCTCGTACCGCGTGATCGACCCCCGCACGAGCGCGTCGGCGGAGTTCTCGCCGGATGCGCGGAGTCCGAGCCGGCTCTCCACCGCCTCCCGCACCGACGCATTGATCTCCTGCGTGAGCGTGGGCTCGGTCGTCATGTTCTCGAACGGCAGCACCGCGACCGTCTTGACCGTCGGGGGCAGACCGCCGCCCGCGAACCCGTAGCACCCGCCCGTCAGCAGTACGCTAAGGAGCGGGAGGCCCCCAGAGAGAAGGCGGAAACGGTGGTGCGGAGTCAATCGCGACAATAGTGATATCCAATCGGGCCGGCACCGAAGGCACGCTGAGCCGGGCGGATACGGGCGTTCCGTCCCGGTGAAGTTTTGCTTCGACCCATCCGACGACTTGCCCGGCGCGTCGGACCTCCGCGCGCAGTCGCGACGCGGATCCCAGCACTCGCATGTACGTCACGGTGTCGGCCCCGTCGACCGCCTGCCAGGCGATCACCGTCGAGTCGGCGAGCCCGCGCAGCAGAGCGTCCTCCGCCGGCGGACGGGCGACGCCGAACATCGCCCACATCAGCGGGTAATTGGGCAGCAGGCGCGCGATGATATCCGGCGGATGGACCCACTCCGCTGCCTCGCCGAACACGACGGCCGCCGCCGTTCCCATGCCCCATGGGCCCGCCACGTCGAATCGCAGCGAATCGGGAGGGGCGATCCTCACGCTGCCCCGCCCCCCCAGGGAGGCCTCACCATCGGAGAAGAGCCACTTGAACCGGAGAATGCGTCGGTCGGCGGGAACCGTTCCGTCGACCCACTTTCGGACCTCGCCGGCCTCGACCGACCGGAAGGCGGCCGGGCTCGGCAGCTCCGGGCCCCCCCGGGCGCACGCCAGAAGCACTAGCCCAAGATAGGAAGCGGCCCTCCGCCGGTCAAGCAGAAAGCGTTGTGGCATCTTGAGTTATCACTCGATTCGGGGTCGTGATCACCGCCGGATCGTCCGGATTCCGTCCCCTTGAGTGATGCGCTGGAGTGCCGCCGTGCCGCTCACGACCTTGCCGAACACCGCATAGGTGCCGTCGAGGTGGGGCTGCGGACTCAGGGTGATGAACCACTGGCTGCCGCCGGTATCCGGGCCGGATAGTGCCATGCCGACCACCAGCGCCTGGTACCGGCGTGGATTGATCTCGTCGCGGATCGCACGGCCCGGGCCGCCCCAGCCGTCGCCGCGCGGATCGCCATCCTGGACGACGAAGTTCGGGACGACGCGGTGCCACCGGCCGTTGTCGAAGAAGTGACGGTCCACGAGGCTCAGGAAGTTCGACACGGTGAGCGGCGCCTCGGGCCCGAACAGCTCCAGCTCGATGACACCGCGCTGGTCGGTCTCGATGAACACGTGCGGGTACGCTGCCGGGGATTGGGGCACCACAACGAATTGCCGTGCCAGGTCCCGGTAGTCGTCGAGGGTTCGGCCGGTCTCAACCGGGTACGCCGGGCCCCACCGCTCCGACACTGCGGGCCACCGCTGCTCGGCCCAGGCGCGCACCTGATAGTCCGACGGCCTCGGCACCGCGTTGATGAACCGGGCCTCCACTTCGCTCGCCGCCTCCGCGGAGGATTCTGCCAGCGCGCGCAGCGCCCCCAGCGCGGACAGCGCGGCATCCGGGAAGGAGTCCCTGGCGGCACGGTGGAACGCGGCGGTGAGTGCGGGCAAGTCAGAGGCCACCGGTCCCCGCGCGATGGCGTCTGCGGCCACCGACCGTACCGCGGCATCCGGATGATCCAAGAGACCGCGCGCCGCCGCCATCAGCGCCGAATCGGGGCCCTTCACGGCATCCGCCCATCCCTGCAGGCCGGCTGCGACGATCCGGCCATCCCGGTCCGTGAGCACCCCGGTGATGCGACCTGGCCCTGCGCCGGCACCGGTGGCCAAACCCCATCCCTCCGCCACCGCGGCACGTTCCTCCCAGCGCGGACTGGCCTGCCAGGCGCCGGCGAGCGCCGAGAACGAGTCGGCGCTGGTCCGCGCGAGCCCGAGCAGCGCCTCGCGCTGCAGGGCAAAGCTTCCCTTCCGCTCGCGTGCGACCCTGGCGAGCTGGGCGACGGCAGCCGGCCCACCCACATCGCCAAGGGACTGGGCCGCGGCCACCTGGACGTTCGGGACAGGGTCCTGCAATGCCACCGCCAGCCTCTCGGCGAGCGCCGGGCGCTTGTAAGTCCCGAGCGCGCGGAGGGCGTTGATCCGGACCCCCGGCAAATCGTCCTGGGCGGCGCGGGACAGCAGATCCACCGCGGCATCCTGCGGCACCGCCATCGCCTCGGCACCACTCATCGAGAGGCCGCGGGCGGCGAACGCACGAGCGAGGCTGTTCGCATCCGTCAGCGCCGCTACGAGGATGTTGCCTCCCTCGCGACTGCGGAGCCGGGCCAGGGAATAGACGACGCGCCAGCGCAGTTCCTCGTCCTCGGATTGCGCCAGCGCGACCAGCTGGCGGGCCGGGCCGGACGCTCCAAGGCGCCAGGCCTCGAGCGCCGCCTGTCGCACGAGCACGTCCCGGTACTCCGTGACTGAGACCGCCAGGCTGTTGTCGAGAATGCCGGCGATCGCTCCTGCGGCTCGATTTCCGCCGATGCGCGCCAGCGCCGTGATGATCTCCTCCGCTGTCGGGAGCGTCGGCGCGGGAAGCGCACCGAGTCGCGCGATCAGCGGCCCCACCGCTGAACTATCCCGGAGCAATCCGAGCGCGAATGCCGCGATCGGCTGCACGCTCGAATCCGGGTCCTGCAGCAACGGCACCAGCAGAGCGGTGCCACGCAGATCCCCGACGCGCCCGACCGCGAGCGCGGCCGTGCGCCGGACGAGCGCCTCGGGCGACTCCAGTCCGGCCCTGAATCGCTCCGGACGCCAGTCGCGCGCATCCTCGGCCTGGAGCAAGGGGGCAACTGCCTCCACCAGGGCCGGATCCTGGGCCGCCACCGGAGCGGCTCCCACGAGAGTCGCGCAGCCGGTGATCATCGCCAACGCAGGGAACAGACGCATGTGAGTCCGGGGTCAGATGCGAACCGGATCGGATACGACGTGCAGCAGCTTCATCACGTCGTCGGGGATCCGGGTGGGGGAGAAGTTCCGGTTGAGACACATCATCCTGGTCTCGGCGGTCGCGAGCAGTCCGCCGGACTCGGCGGCCTCCAGCGCATAGCCGAACGTCACCCGGCGGGAGGCTACCTCGCGAACCCAGCAGCGCACCCGCACCACCTCGTCGTAATGGGCCGGCTGGCGGAATCGCATGGTCAACTCCCCCACGGCCAGAAAGAACCCGCGCTCCTCAAGCTCGCGGTAGGTCATTCCGGAAAGCCGCAGGTGCTCCGTGCGGGCCATGTCGAGCCAGACGACGTACCGGGCGTGGTACACCACACCCATCTGGTCGGTTTCGGAGTAGTTGACGCGGACCAGCAGCTCGGAGACGGCAGTCGGCATGGGCTCCCGATGACGCGGACTGGGGGCAAGCTACGGGTGGCATGGACGGAAAGTCAAACAGCACAAGCGCTTGCGAGTGACCCTCGGCGCCCGGTATCTTCGGGCGTGCTGGGTCACCGGCTTCTCGTCCTGTCCGACGCCCACCTCGGCGCCACTTCGCCGGAGGTCGAGGAGGCATTGCTTGGCTTCCTCGATCAGGCCCCCACCCTCGGCGACTGCCTGCTCCTCAACGGCGACGTGTTCGATTTTTGGTTTGCCTACCGCCGAGTCATTCCGCGCCAGAGCTTTCATGTCGCCGCCGAGATCCGGCGCCTGCGCCGCCGCATCCCGGTTGTGATGGTCGGCGGCAATCACGACCGGTGGGGCGAGGAGTTCTGGGAACGGGACCTGGGTGTGGATTTCGCCCCGCTCGAGATGACGATCGAGGTCGGCCACCGCGCCGTCCTCGCCGTGCACGGCGACGGCCTGACCGAGGCGCACTGGTCAGCAGAGATGATGCACCGCATCACCCGCCATCCGCTGGCGATCGCGATGTGGAGGCTGCTGCACCCCGACGTCGGCTTCTGGCTGGTCGATCGAATGAGCCATTCGCTCGGCAATACGACCCGGCGTGAGGAGATCCTCGACCGCGCTGCCATCCGTCAACGCGAGTGGGCGGAGCGGAGGCTCGCGGGCGCCTCCGGACCGGACTGCGTCGTCATGGGCCACACGCACCGCCCCGCCCTCTCCGAACCGGTGCCGGGCCGGCAGTATGTGAATCCGGGCGCCTGGATGGACGGATACCGGTATGCGGTGATTACGGATTCGGACGCCGAACTGAGGACGTGGAGGTAGCGCGGCTGGCAGTGAGCCGGCAGCGGTGCATCATCCGAGCGGCACCAGTTCGGGATGGCCGAGCCGCTCCCCGAGGAATCGCGAACCCACCTGAAGAAAGCGGGCCTGGTCGTCACTGACGGCAAAACGGTGCGTCGCCGTCCCGCCGTCGGGCGCCTGCAGACCACTCTCCATAAGGGCCGACTCCAGCGAGCGCGCCGTCTCCTCGGCGCTGTCGATCAGCGCCACATCCTCGCCCATGACCCGGCGAAGGAGCGGCTTGAGCAGCGGATAATGCGTGCATCCGAGCACGAGCGTGTCGATGCCGGCCTCGATCATCGGCGCGAGATACTCCCGCGCGATCAATTCGGCGGCGGGGTGCTCGAACCAGCCTTCCTCGACCAGAGGCACGAACAGCGGGCAGGCCACCTGCTCGATCCGCAGTCCAGGCCGCAGTTTCCGAATGGCGCGCGCGTATGCGTTGCTCGTAATGGTGCCGGCGGTTCCGATGACGCCTATTCCGCCGCCGCGGGTGGCCGCCACCGCCGCGCGCGCCCCCGGCTCGATCACCCCCAGCACCGGGACGGGCGATTCCTCGCGCAGCGCATCCAGTGCGTGGGCCGTGCTGGTGTTGCACGCGATGACGACGGCCTTGACACCCTGCGCCAGGAGCCAATGCAGTATCTCCAGGCTGTAGCGGCGGACGGTGTCCGGCGACTTCGGCCCGTAGGGCACCCGCGCGGTGTCACCGAAGTAGAGAGTTGACTCCGCCGGCAGCCGTTCGTAGATCGCCCGGGCCACCGTGAGCCCGCCAATGCCCGAGTCGAAGATTCCCACCGGGGCCCGGTTCACGGGATGTGCACCGGGAGGGAAACGCCGCCCCCGACGCGGCCGGGCCCGGCGCGAATCTGGAGGTCACCGGGGAAATCCCAGAGGTGCGCGGCGACGTATGCCTCGAGCGCGGACATCAGGTGATTGAAGCCGAGGATCACGAGCCAGTCCTCCAACTCCTGCTGCTTGGCGTCCGTCCGCTCGGAGCCGGTCGCCTCAAGGTACTGCAGTTCCTGGTTCACCTTGAGTGTCATTCCGAGTGCCAACCCCTCAGCGGCCAGGAAGATCGCTCCTGACACATGGCGGTCGAGCTTCGCCTGGCCCCAGCCCGGAATGAGCAGCGAGCGCCAGAACGCGCCGAACGGCGATACCGGTGGTTTGGGCGCGATGCTATCTGTCGACGGTGCCGCGGGCGGTGGATTTGGCGGGGGGGGATCCTGCGCCGCGAGGGGGGCCGCGAGCGCGATTGAAAGGACAAGTGCGGCTCTCCCGCATCTCACGAGGAGCTTCCTCACGGCTGTGCACACATCACAGGGAGCGCCGCGGGCACGAGGGTGATATCAAGCTCCTGCCTGCCCGGTGCGCGAATCTCGCCGTCCAGGTGCGCCACCAGCGGGCCGTCCGTCGCGCGGATCGTCAGGCGGCGCGCCTTCGCCATCCGGACCTCCTTGAGCGCGGTGTGTGTCCCGCGAAGGACCGTGTGCCCGTGCCGCAGCAAGAACCACCCGGTGAATTTGCCGATGACGCATACATCCAGCAGTCCGTCATCTGGTTTCGCATCCGGCGTCAGGTAGAAGATGCCGCCGCAGCACGGACCCACTCCCACCTCAAGCACGGTCGTCGGGATCTCCCATTGCTCGGAGTCCGTTTCGACGGTGAGCAGGCGCGCCTTTCGATGGGCGATGGCCTGCACCGCGGCAACCGCGTAGGCCAGCGCGCCAGGCCAATGCCGGTACCCGTTGACCCGCTCGGCCACGTTTGCGTCGAGACCGACCCCGAGGGAATTTACAAAGTACTCGCCCCAGGCGAGCCCCACCTCGAACCGGCGGACGGTGCCCCCGGCCAGCCGCTTGATCGCCTGCATCGGGTGGTGCCGGGAGGTGCCGGTCATCTTGGCGAAGTCGTTGCCGGTGCCGACAGGAATCACGCCGAGCACGGGAAGCGTCGGCGCGGCGCTCTGGAGCAGGCCGTTCGCCGCCTCGTGCACGGTCCCGTCGCCGCCCACGGCGAGCACGCGGCGCGCGCCGTCCTGCGCCGCCGATCGGGCGAGCTCAACCGCGTGTCCGGGGCGGGCGGTAATCTCGACGGAGACCTGGCCCCACACCGCTTCGGAGGCGCGGCGGATCTCTTCGCGGAGCCTCCCGCCGCGCCCGTGGCCGGCGGCGGGGTTCAGGATGAGAAGCGTGTCAGTCCGCAGGCCTGGCTCCTCAGTCCTCGAAGAAGTGGCGGGAGCGTGTGGGAATCGAACCCACCGGAGCCGCCGGAGGCGTCTCCGTCGCGGTTTTGAAGACCGGCCAAGCCACCAGGCCCGATCCGCCCCCCTCAGTCCTCAGTCCTCAGTCCTTTTCTCTTATACCTATTGCATCGATCTCCACACGTGCTCCCTTGGGCAGCGCCGCCACCGCCACGGTCGAGCGCGCGGGACGGTGGTCCCCGAAGTGCCGGGCGTAGACCTCGTTCATTGCGGCGAAGTCGCCCATGTCGATGAGATACACGGTCGTCTTGATGACGGAGGACATGCCGCTCCCGGCCGCCTCGAGGATGGCGCGGAGGTTCTGCATGACGCGTTCGGTCTGTTCGGTCACTCCACCGGGGACCAGCTCCATGCTCGCGGGATCGAGCGCAATCTGGCCCGCGGTGAAGACCTGTCCCCCGGTGAGCATGGCCTGGCTGTAGGGCCCGATCGCCCTGGGCGCATCGGGAGTCGCAATCGTACGCATTAGAAGAGGCCCTCGATGCGGCCGTCGGAGTGCACGCGGATCGCCTCGGCGGCCGGCGTCTTGCTCAGCCCCGGCATGGTCATGATCTCGCCGGCGAGCGCCACGACAAACCCGGCGCCCGCCGATGGGGTGACATCGCGGATGGTGATCCGGAATCCCGAGGGGCGGCCGAGTTTGGTGGGATCGTCGCTGAATGAGTACTGCGTCTTTGCGATGCAGACCGGCGTGTCGGCGAGGCCCATCGCTTCGCACTGCGCGATCGAGCGGTCGGCGACTGGCGTGAAGTCCGCGCCGTCGGCGCCGTAGATCTCCCGGGCCACGATGTCGATCTTCTGCTTGATGGGCAGGGCGGTATCGTAGATCGGCTTGAATCGGGACTTGCCCTCCGCGAGCACCGCCAGCAGCTCCCGGGCGACCGCTTCCCCGCCCTCACCGCCCGTGGCCCAGACATCGCTGAGCGCGACGCGGGCCCCCCAGGCCCTGGCGGCGGAGAGCACGGCCTCGATTTCCTCGGGGCTGTCGGACAGGAACCGGTTCAGGGCGACGACGACCGGGACACCGAACTTCTGCACGTTCCGGACGTGGCCTTCCAGGTTGACCATGCCGCGCGCGAGCGCGGCGACGTCCGGCGTACCGAGCGCGTCCTTCTTGACGCCGCCGTGCATCTTGAGGGCCCGGATCGTCGCGACGACAACCGCCGCTTCGGGATTCAGGCCGCCCATGCGGCACTTGATGTCGAAGAACTTCTCCGCGCCGAGGTCCGCGCCGAACCCGGCTTCGGTCAGCACCAGGTCGGCCAGGCCAAGGCCGAGCCGGGTGGCCGCGATGGAGTTGCACCCGTGGGCGATGTTGCCGAACGGCCCGCCGTGCACCAGCGCAGGGCCGCCTTCAAGGGTCTGCACGAGGTTCGGCAGGAGGGCGTCCTTGAGGAGAAGTGTCATCGCGCCCGCCGCCTTGAGGTCGCCCGCGGTGACGGGTTTCTTCTCGCGCGTCAGGCCCACGATGATGCGCGACAGGCGCAGCTCGAGATCGGGGAGCGAGGTGGCCAGGCAAAGAATCGCCATGATCTCACTGCCCGGCACGATCACGAAACGCTCCTCGCGGGTCGGCCCGCCGTTGAGCCCGCCCAGTCCGACCACGATGTGCCGGAGGGCCCGGTCGTTCATGTCGATCGTGCGGGGCCAGGTGATGCGGCGGGAGTCGATGTGAAGGGCGTTGCCGTGATGGATGTGGTTGTCGAGCATGGCGGACAACAGGTTGTGCGCCGCTGTGATGGCGTGAAAATCCCCGGTGAAATGCAGGTTGATTTCATCCATTGGGACGACCTGCGCGTAGCCTCCGCCCGCGGCACCGCCCTTCACCCCGAACACCGGGCCGAGCGACGGCTCGCGAATGCACACCATGACCTTGTGTCCGAGCCGGCGGAAGGCCTGGGCCACGCCGACCGTCACGGTGGACTTCCCCTCGCCGGCCGGGGTCGGATTGATGCCGGTGACCAGGACCAGCCGTCCCTTCGGCGGCCGCTTGGCGGCAGCCTCGGCGGTGATCTTCGCCTTGTAGCGGCCATAGGGAAGGAATTCGTCGGGGCCCAGTCCGGATTCCGCCGCGATCTCGGCGATGGGGCGCAGGCGTGCGGCCTGGGCGATGGCGATGTCGGTGGGGACGGTGCTCGTCACGCAGACTCCGCGGTAGGTGACACAGGGGCCTGATCAGACGGTGAACGTAACCCGCGATCGACGCGGGTGGAATGCCGGGTGAACTACGCGGCGCCTACCCGCGGGCCGAACAGGCGCCGGGCATTGGCGCCGGTCGCGGTGATGAGCTCCTCGACCGGCATTCCGCGGACCTCCGCCACGCGCTCGGCGACCCGGCTGACCCACGCCGGCTCGTTCCGCTTCCCGCGGAACGGCACCGGGGCCAGATAGGGAGCGTCCGTTTCGACGAGCAGCCGCTCGAGCGGTGCCTCCCGCACGGCGTCGTCCAGCTCCCACCCGCGGAAGGTGACCATCCCGCTGAAGGAGACGTAATGGCCCAGCGCCATGCCGACGCGGAACAGCTCGATGCCGCTGCTGTAGGAGTGCAGGACCACGGGGACCGCCGGCTGGGCCCGGAGCATCGCGGCGATGTCGGCGTCGGCCTCCCGGGCATGGATGACCGCCGGCTTGCCGGCATCGCGCGCCAGCTCGAGCTGCCGTTCGAATACGGTCCGTTGAACTGGCCGGGGGGAGTGATCGTAGTGGTAGTCGAGGCCGATCTCGCCGCAGGCGACGATCCGCGGGTCGCTGAGCACCCCGCTCAGCCACCGCGCGGTGTCGTCGGTCCAGGAGCGCGCATCGTGCGGGTGGACGCCTGCCGTGGTGGAGATGCGCGAATCCGCCGCCGCGAGCTCGAGGCCGAGCGCCGTCGCGGCCGGAGACTCTCCGATCACGATCAGGTGCCCCACCCCGCCGGCCCACGCCCGCGCGACAACCTCGGCGCGGTCGGCTGCGAACGCCTGGTCGCCGAGGTGGCAGTGCGAGTCGACCAGCACGGGCTCAGCCGACCGGCTGAACCTTCGTGGCCGCGCGCGGCGCGGTGCCCTTCACGCCGCGGGCGTCGGCGCCCGGCCACTTGTGCTCGATCCACATGAGGACCGGCGACGCGATGTAGATCGAAGAGAAGGTGCCGGTGAAGACGCCGAAGAACATCACGAGCGCGAACGGCCGGATGACCTCCCCGGCGAGCACCGCCAGGGCGAGGAGCGAGACCAGTGTCGTGGCGTGGGTCAGCACGCTCCGCGGCAGGGTTTCGTTAATCGAGCGGTTCAGGATCGAGGCGAAGTCGTCGCGCTTGTACTTGTGCAGGTTTTCCCGCACCCGGTCGAAGATGATGATCGTATCGTTCAGGGAGTAGCCGACCATCGAGAGGATCGCGCCCACGACCACCAGACTGACCTCGAGCCGCATGACCGCGATGAATGCGATCGTGGCCAGGATGTCGTGGAAGGTGGCCACGACCGCCGCCAGGCCGAAGCGCCATTCGAACCGGTATGCCAGATACGCCAGCACGGCGAAAAACGAGAGGAAGATCGCCAGGAAGGCCTTGGTCCGGAGCTCGCCACCCACCTTGGGGCCCACCGCCTCGGTCTTTCCCACCGTGTAGCTCCCTGCCCCGAGTGCGGCGTCGAGCGCGGCGGTCACCGCGTTGGCGGTCGCCTCGGTGTCGTTCGCGTCGGTCCCGGCCTTGGCGACCCGGGCCCGGATCGTGTACTCGCGCTCGCTGCCGTAGGATTGGATCTCGGCGCCGTGAATGCCCTGGGCATCCAGGGCGCTTCGGAGCCGGCCTGCGTCAAGCGGCTGCTCGCTCCGGATCCGGATCAGGGTACCCCCGGTGAACTCAATGCTGTAATTGAGGCCGATCGCGGCGAGCCACAGGAGCCCCGGAATCAGGACGGCGGCCGTGAGGCCATAGGCGTACTTCCGGAAACCGATGAAGTCGTAGTTCGCGTTCGCGAAGAATCGGGTCATCGTCAGATGCTCAGCGTAGTGAGGTCCGGCCGCCGCTGCAGCCAGATCATGTAGAATGTGCGGGTCACGAACACCGCGGTGATCATCGACGCGATGATGCCCATGATGAGCGTCACGGCGAAGCCCTTGACCGGCCCGGTGCCGAACTGGAAGAGGAAGAGGGCCGTCAGCACGGTGCTGACGTTCGAGTCGACGATTGCGTTCATCGCGTGCCGGAATCCTTCATCGACCGCGAGGCGCACCGTCTTGCCGTGGACCAGCTCCTCCCGGATCCGCTCGAAGATCAGCACGTTCGCATCCACCGCGATGCCGACCGAGAGCACAAGGCCGGCCAGGCCGGGCAGCGTCAGCGTGGCGTCGATCATCGCGAGCCCGCCGATCGCGAACAGCAGGTAGAAGGCCAGGCCGCCCACCGCGAGCACGCCGCTCAGGCGGTAGTAGCCGATCATGATGAGGATCACGAGCGCGGTGCCGACCACGCCCGCCGTCACGCCCTGGCGGATGCTGTCGGCGCCGAGGCTTGCCCCGATCTGCACCCGCTCCACGATCTTGAGCGGCACCGGCAGCGCGCCCGCCTTGAGCGTAAGCGCGAGGTCCTGCGCCTCCTGGATCGTCTTGTTGCCGAGCGTGATCTGGCCCCGCCGGTCGATGCGGCTCTGGATGACCGGCGGCCGGCCCTGGACCCGGTCGTCGAGCAGAATCGCCATGTAATCGCCGACGTGCTGCTGCGTCGCATTGCCGAACTGGCGGGCCCCGGCCCGGTCGAGGTCGAAGACGACGATCGAGCCGTTGGTGAGCGGGTCGATCTGCGCGTTCGCGTCCACCAGGCGGTTGCCCGTGATGATCGGCTTGTCCTCGAGGGCGTACAGGAAGCGGTACGACTGCACCCCCACACTGAGAGGCGACGAGGCCCATCGCAATTCTACGCCTCGGGGCAGCAGGCGGGCGATCTCCGGAATCCGGAGAATGCTGTCCACCCGCGGGAAGGCGGTTTCCGGCACCATGTACTCGCCGGGCATCCCGCCGGTGCCGGCGGCCGCGCCCAGCTGGATGAGGCCCGCCAGGATGCCGTCAGTGACCACCGACGAGTCGGCGCCGGCTGCGGCCGAATCACCGCCGAGAAGCTGCTGGACCGCGCTCGGCTTGGTCTCGCCCGGGGCAGCCCCGACCCCGAGAGTTCGAAGCGTCCGATCCATCGCGGGGATCGCCTTTTCGAGCGCTCCCGTGCGGTCGGTGATGCGGAACTCGAGGAAGGCCGCCTTCTGGACGATGTCCATGGCTCGCTGCGGATCCCGGACCCCTGCCAGCTCCACCACGATCCGCTCCTTGCCGACCCGCTGGATCAGCGGTTCCTGGACGCCGAATTCGTCCACCCGCTTCCGGAGCACGGTGAGGGCCAGGCCGACGTCGCGGTCCACGTCGGTGGAGAGCCGGTTCGACTGGTCGAGCTCGAGACCCAGGTGCATCCCGCCCTGGAGGTCGAGCCCATACTTGAGCGGCACCCGGGTGATCGTGGTGTCCCGCATGGCGCCATCGGCGCCGCGAGTCCGGATCGTGGTGTTGCGCGGGACGAGGCTGAAGACGCAGAGCGCCACCAGCACCGCGATGGTGATGATTCGGGATCGGATGGTTGAGAACATCGTCGCTAGGTCAACCTGGATCAGGTGGTCGGGGGTCTGATTGGCGCGCCGGCCAGTGCCGCGCGCGCCGCTTGGCGGTCGCGCTCGAGCTGCGCCCGCAGTGCTTCGGCCGAGGCGAAGCGGCGCACGTCGCGGAGCCGCGCCACCCACTCGACCTTGAGCCACTCTCCGTACAGGTGCCCCTCCCAGTCCAGGAGGTGCACCTCGAGGGACCGATCGCCCTGCTGAAAGGTCGGTCGTCCCCCCTGGTTCATCATGCCGTTGGCGCGCCCGCCCCGCCATTCGACCCGCACGGCGTACACGCCATCCGGCGGCAGCAGCTTCCGGCTCGGCACCCGACCGAGATTCGCCGTCGGAAAACCGATCGTCCGGCCGCGGGCATCCCCCGGGACCACCTGCGCCGTCAGGTAGTAGGGGCGTCCCAGCAGGCGCGCCGCCCGGTCGAGGTCCCCGCCTGCCACGGCCCGGCGCACCATCGTGCTGGACACCGGATGCCCGTCCACCTGCACTTCCGGGACGACGTCCACCGAGAAGCCGTCGGAGGCCCCGAGCCGGCGCAGCATGGCCACGTCACCCTGGCGGCCGCGTCCGAAGCCGTGGTCGTACCCGATCACCAGCTCCCGCATGCCGCACCGGCGAAGCAGAATCTCGCGGACGAAATCCTCGGCCGCGAGTTCCGCGAGCCGGTGGTCGAACCGGAGCAGCACGGCGTAATCGAGGCCGGTCTGGGCCAGGATCTCGCGGCGCTCGGGGCCGGTCGTCAGCAGGGGTGGAGCGGCCGCCGGATTCACGACGGCAAGCGGATGCGGGTCGAACGTAACGAGCACGCTGTGCCGCCTGGCGGCACGCGCCCGCTCCGCAATCTCTCGGAGTACCGCCGCGTGCCCCCGGTGCACCCCGTCGAAGGAGCCGACGGTGACCACCGTTCCCTCGGGGTGCATCGGGAGGTACGGGCTCATGGCGTCTCGAGGACCACCCTGGGGCTGAGCCATGCGCCGTCCCCCTCCGCGACCGCGATCACCACTCCGCCGTGCAGCAGGGCAGCCGTCCCGACCACCGTGCCCGGCACGGGACGCCCGTGCACGACATCCTCCCTGCCCTGCGCATCCACCGTTACCATCGGGAGATGGCTCAGCACCGCACTCGCCGGCCAGACCCGCGTCTTGGGACCAACGGCCTCCAGGCGAACCGCGTCTTCAACGCGGAGTGGACCTACCGATTCCCGCCGGAGCGTTTCCAGGTGGGCGCCGATGCCGAGCCGCTCGCCCAGATCGCGCGCCAGGGCCCGCACGTAGGTCCCCGCGCTCACCGTGACCCGGAACGTCGCGCGGGGCGGCTCCACCGAGACCAGCTCGAGGCCGAAGACCGTCACCTCGGTCTCCGGAAGCTCCACCACCTCACCGCGGCGGGCCCGGGCATAGGCCCGCTCGCCGCCCACGCGTCGCGCCGAGTAGGAGGGCGGCCGCTGCGGCCGCGTGCCGGTGAATTCGCGCAGCGCCGCGTCGATTTCGGCACGACCCAGGTGGCTCGCGTCCCGCGCATCGCCGACGGGCTCCCCGGTCGGGTCGTCGGTGGTGGTGCGCTGTCCCAGCCTGACGGTGGCGAGGTAGGTCTTCGCCTGGGCCTCGACGAACCTCGCGAGGCGCGTCGCGCGTCCGATCAGGACGACCAGCAATCCGGTGGCGAACGGGTCGAGAGTGCCGGTGTGGCCGACGGCGCGGACGCCGAGCGCGCGCCGCACCCGGGCCACGACGTCGTGTGATGTGGGTCCGGCCGGCTTGTCGACCAGGAGTGCGCCGATCAGCCCTCGCCCTCCCGCTTGATCTCCGCCAGCAGCTGGTTGATGCGCGCGGCGTGGTCGAGCCCGCGGTCGAGCTCGAAATGCAGCTCGGGTACAGTGCGGGTCGTCAGCGCCTTGGCGACCCGGGAGCGCAGGAAGCCGGCGGCGCTCCGAAGCCCCTCGAGCGCTCGCTCTTTCGCTTCCTCGTCTCCGGTGACGCTGAACCGGATCCGCGCGTGCGACAATTCGTTGGTGACTTCCACGCCGGTGATCGTCACGAACCCCACGCGGGGATCACGGAT
Source organism: uncultured Gemmatimonadales bacterium (assembly GCA_963817575.1). GTDB lineage: Bacteria > Gemmatimonadota > Gemmatimonadetes > Gemmatimonadales > GWC2-71-9 > DASTCF01. The sequence goes on along the minus strand of CAWFOY010000011.1, from coordinate 419,645 downwards.
CTCGCGGGTCAGCGCGTCGGCGATGACCTGCCGGATGTTTTCGGCCACCTGTTCCGGCCGGCGGGATGATCCCTTCATGGCTCAGGCCGCGCCGGTGGATGCGCTCGGCTGGAGGGTGCGCTTGATCTCCTCCATCCGGTACGACTCGATGCGGTCGCCAACCTTCACATCGTTGTAATTCTCGATCCCGATGCCGCACTCGAGCCCCTCGCGGACCTCGCGCACATCGTCCTTGAATCGCTTCAGGCTGCCCAGGCCGCCTTCGTACACCTGCACGCCATCGCGGATGACCCGCACCTTCGCGGTCCGCTGGATGACCCCGCTCCTGACGGTACATCCGGCGATGGTGCCGACCTTGCTGACCTTGAACGTCTGGAGGACCACGGCCTCGCCGAGGATCGTCTCCTTCTCTTCGGGCTTGAGCAAGCCTTCGAGCGCCTTCCGCACGTCGTCGACGGCCTCGTAGATGACGCGGTAGGTCCGCATGTCGACCTGCTCGCGCTCGGCGGCGGCCCGGGCATTCGAGTCGGGCCGCACGTGGAACCCGAGGATGATGGCGCTCGACGCCTTGGCGAGGAGCACATCGCTCTCGCTGATGGCACCCACGCCACGGTGGACGACGTCCACCCGCACTTCCGGCGTGCTGAGCTGGGCCAGCGCATCGGCGAGCGCCTCGGCAGGGCCGCCCTGGTCGGCCTTGATGATGATCGGCAGGGTCGACGTCTCGCCTTCCTTCAGGGCCCGGCTGAAGTCCTCGAGCGTGCCGGCCCGCTGGCCGCGGCGGTTCTGCGCCTCGCGCTCGAGCCGCTGCCGCTTCTGGGCGATTTCGCGCGCCTCCGCCGCATCGGCGACGACAAGGAACGAGTCCCCGGCGGACGGAACGCCGTCGAAGCCGAGAATCTGCACCGGGATCGACGGGCCCGCTTCCTTCACGTTCTTCCCCCGCTCGTCGTACAGCGCCCGCACGCGGCCGGAGAACTTGCCGCAGATGAAGTCATCACCGACGCGGAGGGTGCCCCGCTGCACCAGGATGGTGGCGAGCGGACCCTTCCCCGGATCGAGGGTGGCCTCGAGCACGGTGCCCTGCCCCGGGCGGTCTTCGTTGGCCCTGAGGTCGAGCACCTCGGCCTGAAGGAGGATCTTCTCCATCAGCTGGTCCACTCCGGTGCCCTTCTTCGCCGACACCGCGGCGGAGAGTACCTGGCCGCCGAACTCCTCCAGCACGACGTTGTGCTGGAGCAGGTCCTGCATCGTCTTCTGCACGTTGGCCGAGGGCAGGTCGATCTTGTTGATCGCCACGATGATCGGGACGCCGGCGTTCCGCGCGTGACTGATCGCCTCGACGGTCTGCGGCATCACCTGGTCGTCCGCCGCGACGACGAGCACGACGATGTCCGTCACCTGGGCGCCGCGCGCCCGCATCGCGGTGAAGGCCTCGTGGCCCGGGGTGTCGAGGAACGTGATGCGCCGGTCGTCGGGGAGGACGACGTGGTAGGCGCCGATGTGCTGCGTGATGCCGCCCGCCTCGCCCGCCACGATGTTCGCCTTGCGGATGTAGTCGAGCAGCGAGGTCTTGCCGTGGTCCACGTGGCCCATGATGGTGACGACCGCCGGCCGCGGATGCAGCAGTTCGGCCGCGTCGGGGACCTCCTCGTGGCCCATTTCGGCGGCGTATTCGGACTCGCGAATCGCCTCGAACCCGAATTCGGACGCGATGAGCTCGATCTGGTCGAAATCGAGCCGCTGGTTGACGGTCACCATCAGCCCCAGCTCCTTGAACGCGAACTGGACGATCTGGCTGGACGGGATCTTCATCAATTCGGCGAGTTCCGACACCGAGATGAACTCATTCACGCGGATGCGGGTCTTTTCCTTCTCCTTTTCCTCGGCCATCCGGCCCGCCAGCACGTCACGGTAGGAGGGCTCATCGCTCCGGGCGCCCCGCGCGCGCTTGCCACCCTTCATTCCCTGCAGCGTCTTGAGAATATTGGCGCTCACCGCTTCCTGATCGACGGTGTTCCGCCCGCGCTTCTTCTTGCCCTTCTTGAACTCACCCTTCTTCGCGTCCGGGCCAAACTCCCGCGGCCTCGGCGCCTCGCTGGGCGCGCTCCGGCCGGGAATCGTGGGGACGGTGCCGCTGCTGAACACCGGGCGCGGTCCCCTCGACGGAGCGCCGGTGGAGCGGGCCGAGGGCCGGCTCGACGCGCTGGCCGGGGCGGGACGCTGGATACGGGGCGGAATGAACGGGCGCCGTCCCGGTGTCAGTGGCGCCGCCGGCGCGCCGGGCTGGCTTTGCTCCACCGGCGCCCGCGGAGGCGCTGATCCCAGATCCGGGAAGAGCTGCTGCGCGGTAAGCCGCTGGGCCTCGCGCTCTTCGGCCTCGGTTTCGACCGGCGGGAGATCCTTGAAGAGTTCCCGGGCCCGCTCCTCCAGCGAGCGATTCGCCTCGGCGGCCTCCTCCTTCGTGCGCTCGCGCTCCTGCTCCAACGCCGCGAGGGCCGCGGCCTGCGCGTCGGCGACGGCCTGCGCCTCGGCCTCGACCTTCGCGACCTCGGCCGCAGTGCGCCTGCGCCGCGCGGGCGCCGGCGCGGCCGGCGTCGGTGCGGGCTCGACCGCCGCCGCCTTGCGGCGGCCCTTCTTCGGCTTCGGTTCCTCGGCAGAGCGTCGCTTGTCGCGCTCCCAGCGGACACGCACCGCGGACACCTGAGCATCCTCCAGGGCCGAGAGATGGCTCCGGACAAAGATGTTCATGTCCTTCAGCAGCTGGATGAGCTGCTCTGAAGGGATGCCGAATTCGGCCGCCAGGTCATGCACTCGGGTCTTGACCACTCATTCCTCCTGAGACGTCCCCCGCGCCAGACGACACAGGCCGTCCGCCAATGCGCGGTCCCGCACTCCGGCCACCATGACAGGCGGCCTGCCCAACCCAGCACCGATCGCCGCGGCGTCCGGTCCCTGCACCAGCGGCACGTCGTTGGCTGCCGCCAGCCGCACCACCTTGTCGCGCGCGCGCGGGCTCGCGTCGGACGCGACCACCACGCACCGCACCTGTCCGGCCTGGAGCGCCCGGCGCACGCCATCCACGCCGATGACGAGGCCGCCAGCCCGGAGCCCCAGCCCCAACAGGCCGAGGACGCCCCGGCTCACGACGGCGGCGCCGGCTCCTCGCCGTTCTCCTCCGTCGTGAGCTCGGACAGAAAGCCCACGAGCTGGTCGGCCATCTCGGGTGTCATGCCCGGAATGCGGAGGAAATCGTCCCGCTCCAAATCCAGCAGGTCGTTCAGCATCGCGTGGCCTGCGCTGGCAAGGACCGTGGTGATTTCCGGCGGGAGCCCTTCCAGCTCGGCGAGGGGCACCTGGGACGCCATCTCCTCCTCGGGCGGCAGCGGTGCGAAGAGCGGGCCCTCGCCGCCGCGTTCCAGCCACTCACGGCTCGAGTAGAGGTCGATCTTCCAACCCGTCAGCTCCGAAGCCAGCCGTACGTTCTGTCCGTTCCGGCCGATGGCGAGCGAGAGCTGGTCTTCGTCCACCACCGCGTTGATCGTCTTGGCGGCGGGATCGGCGAACACCCGCGCCACCCGCGCCGGCGCCAGGGCGAGCCGGGCGAACCGCTCGGGATCCGGCGACCAGGGCACGATATCGATCCGCTCGCCGCCCAGCTCGTTGACCACAGCCTGGACCCGGGAGCCCTTCAATCCCACGCACGCCCCGACCGGGTCGATCGCGTCATCGCGCGAGATGACGGCGACCTTGGTCCGGCTGCCGACCTCACGCGCTATGCCGCGGATCTCCACGATGCCCTGCTGGATTTCCGGCACCTCGAGCTTGAACAGGGCCTTCACGAAGAGGCCGTCGGCGCGCGACAGGATGAGCCGCGGGCCCTTCGGCGTCTCCTCGAGCCGCTTCAGCACGGCCCGGATGGTGTCGCCCTGATGGAAATGCTCGCGGTGATTCTGCTCGCGGTAGGGGATGATGGCTTCGGCTTCGCGGAACTTGTTCAGCATGATGACGAGCTTGCCGCGCTCGATCTGCTGGATCTCGCCGCTCAGCAGCTCGCCGACCTTGTTGGTGAATTCGTCGCGGATCCGGGCGCGCTCACCCTCGCGCACCCGCTGGATGATGCGCTGCTTGGCGGCCTGGACGGCAAGGCGGCCGAATGCGTCGAAGGGAATGTCCTCCTCGAGCATGTCTCCGGGCTGGAACTCCGGGTCCTCGTACCGCGCCTCCTCCAGCGCCACCTGCCAGGCGGGGTCCTCGACGGCCTCCACCACCTGCCGGAGGCGGGTGATGCGGATCGTTCCCTGGAGCTCGTCCACCGTCATTTCAAACTTGACCGTCGGACCGAACTTCCTGACCAGCGCGGCCTGGATTCCGTCGCGCAAGAGGTCCAGCAACTCCGAGCGCTCCAGTTGCTTCGCGTTGGTCAGCTCGCGGAAGGCGGCCAACATTTCGGTCGAACTCGCCATCGTGATTCCCCTACGGTTCAGATGCCACCCGGGAGCCCGAAGCCGGGCTCGGCCTCGAGGTCGCGAAGGGCAGCAGTAATCGCGTCGTGGGACACACCGAGAGGCGGAAAAAAAATGTGGGGGAACTCCCCCACATCGTCAGTCGGCCCCGACACAGGCGGCCCCCACAGCACGGAATGATACCCCGGCATCGGGGGGCCGTCAATTGGAGCCGTCAGCCGAGCAGCGGCATCCCGAGGTAGGCCACCAGGCGTCCGTCCGCGCCACCGCTGGCCCGGTGGCTGAAGAACCGCGCGCGGTCGTGCGCCGTGCACCAGGCGGACGCCGTGACCGTGGTGATGCCGAGCTCAGTCGCTTGCCGGGCCAACTGCGCCCTGAGGTCGAGTAACCCCCTGCCCCCAGCGGGAGTCGGGAGCCCGAAGGCGTCGAAGACCTGAGAATCTACTTCATAGCATGTTCCGCAAATACTTACGCCACAGTGCATTATGATGTCAGACTGGACGCTTCCTGCATGCCCGGCGAGCAGGCGCACTCCGCGCTCGAGGATCCGGCCACTCGCGCCCCTCCATCCGGCATGCAGGAGCGCCACTGCCTGACGAACAGGGTCCAGCAGGTACACCGGGACGCAATCGGCCACCGTCACGGTGAGCAGGAGTCCTCGCGCGTCGGTCCCGTGACCGTCCACGCCGTCGAGGATGATCCACCCCCGTCCCCGGTCGTGCCACGCGACCTCGGTACGGTGAACCTGATTGCCGAGGCACACCGCGGAGAATCCGGGCTCTGCCGAGCGGAACGATGCCCAGCGCCGCATGACATCCGCCACCGGCTGGGCGCTCCACAATCCAAGGTCGAAACCGGGGATCTGCTCGCCCCGCGCCGTAATGCCCGCGACGACGCCGTAGTGCTCGCGCCAGTCCGGTACCTCGAGCCGGGGCACCTCGCCCCCGATCACGGGCACCTCACCGAGAACCGGTGTCGCGAGCTCTCCGGGGTGCACGCGGGTGCTCAGTCGTCCAGCCGTTCGATCGCGGCGCCAAGTGCGCGTAGCCGGGCATCGATCTGCTCGTAGCCGCGCTCGATCTGCCCGATGTTGTGGATCATGCTGGTGCCGTCGGCCGCCAGGGCCGCGAGAAGCATCGCCATGCCCGCGCGAATGTCGGGCGATTCGACCGTTCCGCCGCGAAGCTGGGACGGTCCGGAGACCACCGCCCGATGCGGGTCGCACAGGACGATTCGCGCCCCCATCCCGATCAGCTTGTCCACGAAGAACATCCGGGATTCGAACATCTTCTCGAAGACGAGGAGCAGGCCTTCACACTGGGTGGCCGCCACGAGCGCAATGGACATCGTGTCGGCGGGGAACGCCGGCCACGGCCCATCTTCAAGCTTCGGCACATGCCCGCCGAGGTCGGGCCGGATGCGGCGCTCCTGGTCGGCATCCACATAGAGAAGCTGCCCGTCGAGCCGGGGCCGGATCCCGAGCCGATCGAACCCCAGGAGCGTGCCGCGGAGGTCGTCTCCCCGAACGCCTTCGATCGTGATGGCGCCGTTGGTGACGGCGGCAAGCCCGATGAAGCTGCCGATCTCGATGTGGTCGGGCCCGATCGTGTAGGACGCACCGTGGAGGGGATTGCCGCCTTCAATGACATACACATTGGCGCCGATGCCTTCGATCCGCGCGCCCATTGCCACCAGCAGCCGGGCGAGGTCCTGCACGTGCGGTTCCGCGGCGGCATTTCGGAGGACGGTGCGACCCTGGGCCATCACCGCCGCCATCAAGGCGTTCTCGGTGCCGGTGACGCTCGGCTCGTCGAGGAAGATGTCGGCGCCGACCAGCTGGCGGGCCTCGAGCTTGTACTGATCGCCGACGTTCACTTCGGCGCCGAGCGCTTCGAGCGCCAGGAAGTGGGTGTCCACCCTGCGGCGGCCGATGACGTCTCCTCCGGGTGGCGGCAACGTCACCTTGCCGAAGCGGGCGAGCAGCGGGCCGGCGAGCAGGATCGACGCCCGGATCCGCGCACACAGGCCGGGATCGAGCGGCTTGTTTTCCACGGTTCGGGCGTCGATGCGGACCTGATTCGGGCCGATCCATTCGACGACGGCGCCGAGATCGGCCAGGAGCGCCAGCATCGTCTCGACGTCGCGGATGCGGGGGATGTTGTCGAGCTCGATCGGGCCATCCGCCAGGACCGCGGCGGCGATGGTCGGGAGTGCGGCGTTCTTGTTGCCGGCAGGACGGACCGTGCCGCGCAGCGGTGAACCGCCGCGGACGAGGAAGCGAGGAGGCATGGGCCAAACCTCACCCGCCCCTTCGAACGCGTCAAGCGCGGCCGGGGTTCCGCTTGTCCCCGCAGCCCGCCATCTTACGGCACAATGCTGATGCTCACGCTGCAGGCCACGATGGACACGGGCTGGGTCGGCACCACGGTGGCGCTCTCGCTCGTGGTCATGGCCATATCCTTCATCGCGATCGCCCTCGCGATCGGGCTGACCCTGGGCTTGCTCCGACACCAGCTGGAGCAGATGGCGGGGGCGTTGAAGGCGCTCAATGCGGACTTGTCGGAAGTGCTGAGGGGTGCGCGCCGGCTCGCGGAGAACGGTCAGCAGCTGGCGCAGCTCGCCAGGGACGAGGGCGAGGCGTATCTCGCCTCCTCGCGGCGGATCCGGAAGAAGCTCGACCGCGGGGTCGACCGGCTCAGCGAGCGGCTGGACAACTTCGACGCCCTGGTCGAGGTCGTCCACGACGAGGTGGAGGAGACCGCCCTGCGGTTCGCCACGACCCTGCGCGCCGCGCGGCTTTCGACAGCGGTGCTGGGGCGAGTGCTCCGGAGGCGCCGGCGGTGAACCCGCGCCGGGTGGCCACCGCGTTCGTCGCCCTCGGTCTGGCCTTGCTGATCCTGCCGGATGCCCTGCTTGCGTGGACGCCCGGCACGCACATCTATCTCGCCCAGGGAGTGCTCTCGAGCGCGCACCTGCTGCCGCCGACCATCGCCGACTTGATCCGCGCGTTCCCGTACGACTTCCTCTACGGTAACATCGCCGCCGACAGCACGATCGCGAAGAACTTCGCCCCGGTAAGCCGCCACTGCCACCACTGGCACGTAGGCCAGGAAATCCACGACCTTGCGCCCACCGACGCACTCCGGGCGTTCGGCCTGGGCTACCTCTCCCATCTCGCCGCCGACACTGTGGCCCACAACTACTTCGTGCCCCGACAGCTCGCGATCACCAGCACGACGCAGGGCTTCGGCCATGCGTACTGGGAAAGCCGGTTCGAGACGCACCTGGGCCCGGGGTACGCCCGCACCGCCAAGGAGGTCATTCAACTGGAGCATACGGCGGCCGACGGCCATCTCGACCAGATCATTTCGCCGACGATCTTCAGTGTGCGGACCAACCGGAGGATCTTTCGCGGCATGGTGCACCTCGTGGAGACCCGGAGCTGGCAGCGCGCCTTCCGGATGGCCCGCGAGCGGAGCCGGTGGGATCTGTCGGACCCCGACATCTCCCGCCACATGGCGCTGTCGTACGAGTACATCATGGAGACGCTGGCGGACGACGCACCCGCCGCGCGCCGGCTCGATCCCGCCGGTGCGGTGCCGCTCCGGGCGGCGAAGGTCATGCGGCGCGAGGCGCTTATCCAGGGAGGCCGGAGGGATTCGACGCACCTGCATGAAACCGCCGAGCGCAACTTCGGCCTGCCGCGTTCACCGGATCTGGCATTCTGGAAACAACTGACCTACGTCAGGCCCTGGGAGGAATCCCACCCCGGACCACCGAAATCGGGCCGGTCCCGAGAGGACAGCGATGCGGCCTGAGGATCTCGGCCTCCCCAGCGGCGAATCAGATGGCAAGCCGAGCGTTCTCGTCGCGACGAGCACGCCGGTGCAGCTCCGGGTGGAGGCGGTAGAGGACGATCGGACGCCGGAGGGCTCCGTCTGTCTTGGGACATTCATCGGCGACCGGCTGGTCGGCCGCCGGGTGGCGCCAAGCGAGGCGCTCGACGAGCTCCGGGAATTCCACCTCTTCGACGATCCGGTTCACCTCGGGCTGGTCGCGTTCGAGGAGGCCCCCGGGCTCCAGTGCCGGCTCCTCGCGCTCCTGCCGGCCGACCGCTTCCCGATGTCGGACGAGGAGGAGGGCGAGGAGAACGAACCATGGCGGGCGAGCGTACCGGGCCCGGCGTTCGAGCAGGAGGAATCGAGCTCGGGAGACGAAGACGAGGATGAGGAGGATCCGTCGGCCGCGGTGCCGGTCTACCTCGGCAACATCGTCCGCCTCGCGAAGGACCGCAAACACCCCGAGGACCTCGCGGCGGAAGCCAGCGACGTCCTGATGACCGTCCTGACCGGCAAGGTGTCGGAGGTCGTGGATCGGGTGCTGGAGGACCTGCTCGGCGGGGAGGAAAAACAGGACTGACTACTCGCCCGCCAGTTTCTTCCGCAGCACCGGCTGCACGCCCTTGGGATCCGCCTTCCCGCCGCTTCGCTTCATCACCTGCCCCACGAAGAACCCCAGCAGCTTCGTCTCGCCGCCGCGGAACCGCAGCACTTCCGAGGGAAACGCTGCGAGCACCTCATCCACCCAGCCCTCGAGCGCGCTGGAATCCTGTACCTGAACGAGGCCCAGGCGTGCGGCGAGCAGGCGAGGGGACGTCATCGTGACAACGCCCTTCAGCGCGACGAAGACTTGCTTGGCGGCCTGGTGACTGACCGTACCGTCGCCAATGGCCCCGATCAGTTCGGCCAACTGCTCGGGCCCCACCGCAAAGTGTCCGTCGGCGTTGTAACCCGCCATCACATCGCCCAGCACCCAGCCCGCCGCCGCCTTCGGGTCGGCGCCCGCACCGACGACAGACTCGAAATAGTCCGCCACTGACCGTTCGAGCGTGAGCTCCTGGGCATGGTAGGTGGAGAGTCCGTACATCGCGATGAGGCGTCCCCGGCGGGGCTCCGGGAGCTCGGGCAGGGCCGCGCCCTGCTCGTCGATCCAGCGTCTCTCCAGCACGAGCGGCGGGAGGTCCGGATCCGGGAAGTACCGGTAATCGTGGCTCTCCTCCTTCGAACGCGAGGGCCTCACCTGCCCCGTCACGGCATTGAAGAGGAGCGTCACCTGGTCGACCCGTCCACCCGATTCCAGCAACGCCACCTGCCGCGCTTTCTCGGCCTCGAGGGCGCGCTCCACGTTGGCGAAGCTGTTCATGTTCTTGATTTCGGTCTTGGTGCCGAGCTGCTCCGCACCGGGACGCCGCACGGACAGGTTCGCGTCCACCCGCAGGCTCCCCTTCTCCATGCTGCAATCGCTCACCCCTGCATACAAGAGGATCTGCTTCAGCGCGGTCAGATAGGCCCGCGCCTCCGCGGGTGACCGAAGGTCGGCTCCGCTGACGATCTCGGCGAGCGGCACGCCGGCCCGGTTGAGATCGATGGCCGTCTTGCCCGGGTAACGGTCGTGGAGGGACTTGCCCGCGTCCTCCTCCACGTGCAACCGGGTGATCGAGCACGCGATGCGCCCCCGTTCTGGCGATTCGAACACGACCTCGCCGCCGGTGGACAGCGGCTGATCGAACTGCGTGATCTGATAGCCCTTGGGCAGGTCGGGATAGAAATAGTTCTTGCGGGCGAAGACGCTGGCCGGATGCACGGCCGCGCCCAGCGCGATCGCGGCCCGGGCCGCGAGGCGGATGGCCTCGGCGTTCGGCACCGGCAGGGCGCCGGGCAGCCCGAGACAAACGGGACAGACATTCGTGTTGGGCGGGTCGCCGAAGGCGGTGCTGCACCCGCAGAACATCTTCGAGCGCGTCTTCAATTGCACGTGCACTTCGAGCCCGATCACGGTTTCCCAGCCCATCACCGGACCTCCTCATCGCCCCGCAGCACCGCTTCGAGCGCGGCGGCGACCTGCAGCATCCGGGTCTCGCCGAATGCCGGCGCGATGAGCTGCACGCCCACCGGCAGCCCGCCGGAGCGGCCGGCCGGAAGGCTCATGGCCGGCAGCCCGGCCAGGCTCGCGCCGCACACGAAGATATCGGCGAGATACATCGCCACCGGATCGGAGGTCTTCTCGCCGGCCCGGAATGCCGGCGTCGGCGTCGTCGGCGTGAGCAGCAGATCCACGCGATCCTCGCGGAACGCGCGGGAGAAGTCGGCCGCGATCAGGTTGCGCACCCGCTGGGCTTTGCGGTAATAGGCGTCGTAGTAGCCCGCGCTCAGCACATATGTGCCGACCAGGATCCGCCGCCGTACCTCCGGTCCGAAGCCCTGGCCGCGGGTGGCGCGGTAGAGCCCGCGCAGGTCGCCGGCCGCCCCGGCCTGCCGGCTGCCGTACCGGGCGCCATCGTACCGGGCCAGGTTCGAAGCGGCCTCCGCCGGAGCGAGCACGTAGTAGGTCGGCACGGCATAGGCCGTGTGCGGAAGGGACACCGGCAGCACGGTGGCGCCCAGGGCGCGGAGCCGCGCGATGGCGCGGTCCACTCCCGCGCGCACGCCCGGGTGCAGGTCGTCCGGCAGGTATTCGCGCGGGAGTCCGATCCGGAGTTCCGCGAGCGGGCGCGCTTCCACCGCCGCGGGTGGAGTCGGTTTATCGACCGTCGTGGCGTCGTGCGGATCGAGCCCGCTGATCACGGCGAGGACCCGGGCGGCGTCATCCACGGTGCGGCCGAAGACGGAAATACAATCGAGGGAGGAGCCGAAGGCGACGAGCCCGTACCGGCTCACCCGGCCGTAGGTGGGTTTCACGCCGACGATGCCGCAGAAGCTCGCCGGCTGGCGCACGGATCCGCCGGTCTCCGATCCCAGCGCGGCCGGCACCACGCCGGCCGCCACCAGGGCCGCCGATCCACCCGACGAGCCGCCGGGCACCAGGTCGGGATCCATCGGATGCCGCACGCGGCCGAATGCGGAATGCTCGGTCGACGACCCCATGGCGAATTCGTCGAGGTTCGTCTTCGCCGCGATCAACGCACCGGCGGCACGCAGCCGGGTGACGACCGTGGCCTCGAACGGGGAGACGTAGCGCTCGAGAATCCGCGACCCACACGTGGTGGGCGCCTCCGTGGTGACGATGTTGTCCTTGAGTGCCACCGGCACGCCGGCCAGCGGGAGAACCGCTGCGCCGGTCTGGATGCGGACATCCACCTCGTCGGCCTCGCGGGCGACCTGAGTGGCCGACCAGTGCAGCGTTGCATTCAGGCCCCGCGCGTCGGCCTCGGCCAGGAGGCGCGTGACCTCCCGCGCAGCGGAGGCGGCGCTCGTCCGGCCGCTCCCGACCGCGCTGGCGATCGTAGCCACCGCGTTCACTCGTCCTCCATGGCGCCGAGGCGCGGGACGAGAAAGAGCCCGTCGCGGAACTCGGGTGCGATGGCCTCCGGACCCCGCGCCAATGGCACCGGTCGGATCTCGTCCTCCCGGAGCGGCGTGGCGTGGGGCCCGGCGAGAAACGGCGCGGCCTGCTCGCCCGCCGGCACGGCGTTCAACCGGGCGACATAATCCACGATGCGCCCCAGCTGCTCGACCAGGGCCTGGAGTTCCGGTTCCGGCACGTCGAGCTCCGCGAGAGCCGCGACATGCAGAACGTCCTTGGAGCCGATGCTCATGCGCTCTCCCAATCCCGCTCGAGTCCTGCGTAGGCCACGAGCAACTGCTTCTGGCCGACTTCCTCGTCGTCGAACTGAACCGTCACCTTGAGATCGCGCCCGGCGCCCGTGAGTCCCCGGATAGTCCCGCTTCCAAATCGCCGGTGGCGGACCCGTTCACCGCGCACATAGCGGGGGGTGTCCTGGGAGATCTCCTCAGGATGGGCGGATGGGCGGATGGGCGGTTGGGCAGTGACATCGGCCTGACCCACCGGATGTACGGCCGCCCTGCGGTACCGCTGCCCATCCGCCCATCCGCCCATCCGGCTACCACTGATCGCCCACGCCGCCACCGCGGTGCGTCTTTCGTCCAGGATTCCCGGCGGCAGCGCGTCCAGGAACCGGGAGGGGCGGCCGTGCCGGAGCTCCCCGCCCCGCCGCCGGCTTCGGGCGAACGTGAGGTAGAGCTTGTCCTTGGCGCGCGTGAGCCCGACGTAGCAGAGCCTCCGCTCCTCCTCGATCCCGTCCGGCTGCTCCTCCGCCCGCCCGAGCGGGAACAGCCCGTCCTCGAGGCCCGCCATCACGACCACGGGCCACTCGAGACCCTTCGCCGTATGGAGCGTCATCAGCGTGACGCCCTCCTCGGCTCCGGTGATGGAGTCATGGGACGTCACCAGCGCCGCCTCGGCGAGAAATCGCTCGAGCGGCGTGCCCGGCTCATCGTCGTCAGCCGGCACGACCTCCGACCAGTTTGCCGCGCTCGCAACGAGTTCCCGGACGTTGTCCCACCGGTCGGCACCCTCCGGCCCTTCCTGCAGCAGGTAGGCCTCGTAGTCGAGGGCGCGGATCAGCTCCTCCAGGAGCGCCGCCGGCGGCGTCTTCTCCGCCGCGGTCCGCAGGCGACCGATGAGGCCCGCGAATCCCGTCAGGGCGCCCCGGAGGTTCGGCCGCAGGTCCGCGACGCGGTCCGCGATGGCCGCTGTGGCGAGCAGAGGCTTGCCCCAGGTTCGCGCGGTTTCCATGAGGGTGGCGAGGGATGACTCGCCGAGCCCGCGCCGCGGCACCTGCACCGCGCGGAGGAACGCCTCGTCGTCCGCCTCGTTGGCGACGAGGCGGAGGTACGCGAGCAGGTCCTTCACCTCCCGGCGGTCGTAGAAACTGATCGCGCCCACCAGGCGATAGGGCACGCCGGCACGGCGGAAGGATTCTTCGAGCGCCCTGGACTGCGCGTTGGTGCGGTAGAGGACCGCCATCTCGCGGAATGCCCAGTCGGCCTGCTCGGCGCGGCGCCGCAGCTCGCCGGTAATCCACTCCGCCTCGTCGCGTTCGTCCGAGGCGGCCAGGAGGGTCACGGCTTCTCCGCCCTGCCGTGCTGTCCTGAGCGTCTTCCCGATACGGGTCCGGTTCTCCGCGATGATGGCGTTCGCCGCGTCCAGCACCACCTGCGTGGAACGGTAGTTCTCCTCCAGGCGCACCAGGCGGACATTGGCGAAGTCCCGCTGGAAGTCCAACATGTTGCGGACTTCCGCGCCTCGCCACCCGTAGATCGACTGGTCGTCATCCCCGACCGCACACACGTTCCCGTGGGAGCCGAGGAGGCGCACCAGTTCATACTGGGCGCGATTGGTATCCTGGAATTCATCCACCAGGACGAACTGGAATCGCCGGCGGTACGCCTCCAGCCGGTCGGGATGCTCCCGGAACAGCGCCAGCGGATGCAGGAGCAGGTCGTCGAAGTCCATCGCGTTCACGGCGCGGAGTGCCGGGCCCATCGCGCCGTACACGTCGGCCGCTACCCGTACGAGGGGATCCCAGGTGGCCCCCGCTGCCACCTCGGAAGGCGGTGTCATCCGGTTCTTGGCAGCGGAAATGATCGCCTGCACGGCGCGCGGGGCGAAGGCGCGGGTGGAATGGCCCCGCTGCTCCATCAGCCGCCTGATGAAGCTGAGGCGGTCGTCTTCGTCGTAGATGGTGTACTGGCGGGTGAAGCCCAGCAGCTCGGCCTCCCGTCGGAGCAGGCGGGCGCCGAGGGAATGGAATGTGCCGATCCACAGGCCCGACGGGTCGCGGCCGAGCAGGCGGCCAATCCGCTCCTTCATCTCACCGGCAGCCTTATTCGTGAACGTCACGGCGAAGATCCGGTCGGGCGGCACTCCGTGGGACTCGATCAGGTGCGCCACCCGGGTGGTGAGCACCCGCGTCTTGCCCGAGCCGGCGCCGGCGAGCACCAGCACCGGTCCGTGCACGTGCTCCACCGCCTCCCGCTGGGCAGGATTCAGGGACCCGAAAGGGAAGCCCGTCATGCGTCGGCCACCTGAGTCTGGAGCGGAAGCGCGACGCGGAAGGTGGCGCCCGCGTCGCCCGGTTCGAGCGACAGCTCACCGCCGTGCGATTCGTGCACGACGCGGTATGCGAGCGCGAGCCCGATGCCCCACCCGCCGGACTTGGTGGTGATGCCGGGCTGGAACAGGATGCGGCGAATGTCCGAATCCACGCCCGGCCCGTCGTCCATCACCCGCAGCACTCCGAGCTCGCCCTCGACCCCGACGCGAAGAATGATCGTGCCCTTGCGGCCCTTCAGAGCATCGATGGCATTCTTGACGAGCGCCTCGAGCGCCCACTCGAGGAGGATCGGATCTCCCAGGACGGTCGGGCCGGGCCCCGGCGCTTCCACCCGCAGGTCAATCGGGTTGGCGTGCCTCGGCAGCCGGGGGCGGTAGTAACCGGCCACCCGATCCGCGAGGGCACCGAGGCCGATCGGCTCGCGTCGCGCCGGATTGCCGATGCGCTCGAAGCGTTGTGCCACCCGCTCCAGGCGTTCCGCATCGGCCGCGAGATGCTCGGCGAGGTCCGGGGGCGGAACCGGCCTGCCGCGTACCTGTTCGATCCAGCCTTGCAGGCTCGTCAGCGGTGTTCCCATCTGGTGGGCAGCCTCGCGCGCCATCGCGACCCAGAGCCGTTCGCGTTGCGCCACCAGGGCGCTCCGGTAGCCCAGATAAGCCACCGCCACCATGAGCGTCACGATCACGGCCTGGAGCAGGGCCAGCGCGGTCAGCTGGCGGCGGGCCGGCATCGGCCCGAAGTGCACCGTGCCCACGCCCTCTTCCGTGATCGGCGGATTGAGCCGGTCCAGCGCGCGCGCATACTCGGCGATGCGCGGATCGTCCAACGGGGCGTCGAACGGCAGATTCGCCGCCGCGGTCACCCGCCCGACGCCGTCGGTTACAATGAGCGGCAGGCCCTGGCGCCTGACGCGATCTCCCAGCTCGAGCAGGGCTTCCGCCTCCGCCCCGGGGCGCGGGTCGTTGAGGCCAGCGAACACGGCGGAATACAGGCGGCTGATGTTGCGGGCGTCGTCGCGCAGGTGGCGCGCGATGATCAGACCGGTGCCGAGGGAAAGGCCGATGAGGAGCGCGGCGAGCACCACGACGATGCTCGGCGCCAGGCGGCGGAAGGAGTCCTTAGGCACGAGGGACGAGTCGGTCGGTCCCCAGGTACGGCGCCAGGGCGTCCGGGAGCACGACTGCGCCGTCGGCCTGCTGGCCGTTCTCCAGCAGGGCGATGATCGTCCGCGGGAAGGCGACGCCGGATGCATTCAGCGTGTGGACGAACTCCGGCTTCGCGCCGGGCGCGGGGCGGAATCGGATATTCGCCCGGCGGGCCTGGAAATCGGTGAAGGTCGATGAGCTGGACACTTCGAGCCACGCGCCGACCCCGGCCGCCCAGACCTCGAGATCGTAGGTCCGCGCGCTGGCGAATCCCGTGTCGCCCGCGGCCAGCGCGACCACGCGGTACGGCAGCCCGAGCCGCTGCAGGATGGTCTCCGCGTGGCCGGTCATCCGCTCATGTTCCGCCGGCGATTCCTCCGGCCGCGCGAACCGGACCAGCTCGACCTTGTCGAACTGGTGCACCCGGATGAGGCCGCGGGTGTCCTTCCCGTGCGCGCCGGCCTCACGGCGGAAGCACGGCGTAAAGGCGACATATCCGAGCGGGAGGTCCGCTCCGTCGAGCATCTCGTCCCGATGAAGGTTGGTGACCGGCACCTCCGCCGTCGGAAGCAGGTAGAGCCCATCCCGCGGGACACCATACAGTTCTTCCTCGAACCTGGGGAGCTGTCCCGTTGCCTGCAGGCTCTCGCGATTCACGAGCAGCGGCGGCGCGAGCTCGAGATATCCGTGGTCGCGCGTGTGTATGTCCAGCATGAAGTTCGCGAGCGCGCGCACCAGGCGGGCGCCCATGCCGGTGAAGAGCGGGAACCCGCTGCCGCGTCACCTTCGCACCGCGTGGCAGGTCGAGGAGGCCGAGGTCGGCCCCCAGCTCCCAGTGCGGCTTCGGTGTAAACGGCAGCGCCGGTGGCGTGCCCCAGGCTCGAAGCACCGTATTGGCGGTCGCGTCCCCGTCGGGGATGTCCGGCAGGGGGATGTTCGGGAGGCCGAGCAGACGCTCATCGATCCGCTGGTCCACGTCGCGGATGTCGGCGTCGAGCGCCTTGACCGACTCCCCGGAGGCCTTGAGGGCGGCCATGAGCTCGTCGGCCGATTCGCGCGCGCGCTTCCGGCGCGCGACTTCCTCGCTGGCCGCGTTTCGCTCGGCCTTGAGCGTCTCCACGCGCGTCAGCAGGTCGCGGCGCCGGCGGTCGAGCCCCAGCAGCTCGTCCACCACGCCGTTCAAGGCGGGATCGAGACGCCGGGCGAGCGCCGCCCGAACCCCAGCCGGATCCTGGCGCAGCCGCTTCAAGTCGATCACGGAGTGTTACTCGCTGGGTATTCCGGGTTCGAGACCGCGGTATCCGCAATTGGTGTTGCTGAGGACCTGGAAGCGGATGGTCCGGACGCCCGGCGCATCGTCGATCGACAGCACCTCGAGCTTGCCGTAGAGCGGCACACCCAGGTTGCTGCAGACGATGCGCGAGCGGGCGTACAGGACGTCGCCCACCGCCACCGAGACGGTATCGTTCGTGACCCAGCCGTCGCTCGGCGCGCGCGTGATCTCGTCGAAGGTCTGGCCGGTGTGCTGCAGCCCCGGGCCGGAGCCGGACGTATTGCTGAGGCCGAGCACTTCCAGAGTGAGAAACACGTGCTGGGTGGTGGCGTCCACGTTGTAGGCGAAGTCAAACGCGGACGTCAGGTCGGTGCGGACCGGGCGGCTGTCGGCGACCGAAAAGGCACTCGGGGAGGTGACCGGCGTGCCCTCGAGGGCGCTGATGGTGACCGTATCCACCACGTTGGGGATGGTGGCATCGGCCAGCTGATTGGGATCGTCACAGGCTGCGACGAGTGCCATCAGGGCGAAGGCGAAACCGGCGGGGCGGAGGCGCATGCGGGAGGAAGGTTATCAGGGGTCGCAAAGTGGGTCAACCCACCGTCATTTCTTGACTTCGCTCATGTCGGTACCTACGTTGAGCAGGCCCGCTCACCCACCATTGGAGCACCCCGCATGGCGACGATCCACGAGGTCGTTCAGGCACTGGCCCGGCTTCCTGGTGTCGATGCCGTGCTGCTGTTGAGCGACGATGGCCTCCCGGTGCACCAGGCGGGTACCACCGTGGATGCAGACGAATTGGCGGCGCTCACATCCACACTCGTGCGTGCCGTCGAGCGGCTCGGCAGCGCGACCAATCGGGGAGCGTCCCAGCTGGCCGTCGTCGAGTACGAGCGAGGTCGCGCCGTGCTGGCCCCGTTGCGGGGCGGTACCTCGCTGCTTCTTCTTGTGTCGCCGGACCGGAATGTTGGCGAGCTGCTCTTCACGCTTCGCCAGCACGCGCCCGCCGTGGCCGCGCTGGTCTAAGGGATTCGCGGATGAGGTGGGCAGTTCTCCTCGCCGGGGGCTCGGGCACCCGTTTCTGGCCGCTCAGCACACCCAAGCATCCCAAGCAGCTGTTGCCGCTGTCGGGGGCCCGCTCGACCGCCGAGCAGGCGCTCGACCATCTCGCGGGTCTGGTTCCGGCCGAACGGGTCCTCGTCGTCACCGGCGAATCGCTCGCCGGACCCATCCGCGACGCTTTACGCCTTCCAGCCGAGAACGTCCTGGTGGAGCCGCGCCCGGCATCCACCGGCCCGGCGCTGGTCTGGGCGACACACGAGGCGGCCCGCCGGGACGCCGAGGCGGAAGTGCTCTCGCTGCACGCCGACTGGGTGATCGGAGACGGCGCCGCGTTCCGGCGGACGGCTGCTGCGGCGCTGGAAGCGGCGCGGCGTCACGATCGCCTCGTCACCGTCGGTATCGTGCCGTCGCGACCCGAGACGGGGTACGGCTACATCATCCCCGGGCCCGATCTCGATGCATCGGCCCGGAAGGTCGCCCGGTTCGTCGAGAAACCGGATGCGGCGCTCGCTCTCGACCTGATCGCATCCGGCGCGCTGTGGAACAGCGGCCTCTTCGCCTGGACCGCGACGCGGCTGCTGGCGGAAATCCGGCGCCATACGCCGGAGATTGCGCCGCATCTCACGGACCTCGAGCGCGCGGACGTCGCCGCGTTCTTTCGAGGTGTCACCGCAGTCTCGATCGATGTCGGCCTGCTCGAGCGCAGCAACGCGGTCGCCGTGGTATCCGGCGCGTTTCAGTGGGACGACGTCGGCACCTGGGAGGCGCTGGCCCGGGTGCGACCGCGGGACGCGATGGGCAATGTCCTGGTCGGTCCCGCCTACGCGCATCATGCCCACGACTGCGTCGTGTGGACCGACGGAGACCCGGTGGTGTTGAGCGGCGTCCGGGATGTCATCGTCGTGCATGCAAACGGACGGATCCTCGTGCTGAGCCGCACGGAGGCCGCCAATCTCAAGCAGGTCCTCGATACCCTGCCCCAACAGGTTCGCGATGTCTGAACCGGTCCTGTACCTGCTCGAGCCCGCGGATCCCGGCGCGGCCTGGGCCCCCTTCACCGGTGCCCGGCCGATCGCCGAGCTGCGCGCCGGACTCTGGCTCATCCGCGAACGATGGGAGGCGGTGCTCCAGCGGGACACCACGTCAATTCTCGGACACCATGTGGCGGGATTCCACGAGGGGGCCGAGCCTCCGGTAGAGGAACCGCACCCGATTGGGGGGCCGGCGATCGTCGCCGCGAGCTGGTTCGCGCCGTCGGGGGCGCCGCTCGAGGTCGCAGCGGGGATCCGGCGGCTGGTCCACGAAGGCACCACCGTGGCCTGGATCGTCGAGCCCGGTGAGGAGTGGGACGAGCCGCACGAGGCCGGGGAGGCCACGGAGATTGACGGACTCGTGCTTCACGGGGCGTATGATCTCCTCACGGCACTGGAGCATCTGCTGCCGCCGGATTGTGCCGACTTCCTCGCCCAGGGTGGAGATGAGATTCCCGATGGGAGCGTCGTCCTCGGGGATCCGGCCGAAGTCGTCATCATGGGCGCGAAAGTCGAGCCGGGCGTCGTGTTCGATGTGCGGCACGGTGCCGTGGTGCTCGATGAAGGGGCGGAAGTGCGCGCGGGCACGCGGCTCGAGGGTCCGCTCTATCTCGGTCCGCGCAGCATCGCCCTCGGCGGCGATCTCCGCGGCTCCGTCTTCGGACCCCAGTGCCGGCTGCGCGGAGAGATCGCCGCCTCGGTCTTTCTCGGCTACGGCAACAAGGCGCACGACGGGTTCGTCGGACACAGCGTCATCGGTCACTGGGCCAACCTGGGCGCCGGCACCACGACGTCCAACCTCAAGAACACCTACGGAGAGGTGCGCCTGCAGCTCGGGGATCAGCGCATCGAGACCGGGCGGCAATTCCTCGGCAGCCTGATCGGGGATCACGCCAAGACTGCCATCGGCACGATGCTCGGCACCGGCACGGTGGTGGGCGCCGGGGCGAATGTGTTCGGTCCGACGGTCCCGCGGCACGTGCCGGCATTCGCGTGGGGCGTCGCCGGCATCGACCGGGTCACCGAGGACGGCTTCCTCACCGTGGCCGGGCGGGTGCTGCCGAGGCGTCAGGTCGAGCTCACTCCCGAGCGCGCCGACTCCCTCCGCGCCACGTGGCGACGCCTGGCCGGCCCGTGACGGAGATTACCGTCCTCGGTTCGGGCTCCCGGGGCAACTGCCTCGCGATCCGCTCCGAGCGGCAGCTGTTGCTGGTGGATGCGGGGTTCAGCGCCCGCGAAATCGAGCGCCGGGCGAGCGCGGCCACCCTCGATCTCGGCGAGCTGGTAGGCGTGGCGCTCACCCACGAACATGGGGACCACGCGGCGGGAGTGGCCCAGCTGGCACGCCGCTTCGCGGTGCCCGTGGTGAGCAGCCCGGGCACCTGGACGGCGCTCCAGGCACGCCGTGGGCGCGCGATGCACTTCCCGCTGACGATGACGGCACAGGTCGAGCTCGGGCCGTTCCGCATCGAGGCGGCGATCACGAGTCACGATGCCGCGGAGCCGCTTGCGCTCGCCGTCAGCACCGGTGACGGGCGAAGTGTCGGGATCGCGTACGACCTGGGGCGGCCGACGGCCGCCGTGCGATTCCTGTTGAGGGGTCGCAGTGCACTGGTGCTCGAGGCCAATCACGATGACGTGCTGCTTCGGACGAGCGGGTACCCGCCCGCGGTGCAACAACGGATCGCCGGGGCCGGCGGGCATCTCTCGAACCGGGCCGCCGCCGAGCTGCTGGCCGAGCTGGTGCATCCGGCGCTGCGGATCGTCGTCCTGGCGCATCTGAGCGAACGGTGCAATACGGAAGCGCAGGCCCGAGCCACGGTCGAGCCTGCGCTGATGTCGGCGGGATATGCCGGGGTCGTTCATGTCGCCCGGCAGGGTGCGCCGGTCGGCCCGTATCCGGTGCCGGCCCGTGGCGCGCTTGAACTCTTCGCCTGACCCGGGCTAGTTCTCGGTATCGGGATCGGCCGGGATCGGCACACCACCCGGCCGTGGCGTGGGCGGTCCCGCGCGCTTGAGGGTGATCGGCTCGGTCAGGTCCCCGCCGGAGAGCGTCAGCTTGTCCCCCTTCAGTTTCATCCGGTAGGTCTCCCACTCCCCGCCGAGGGCGATCATGATCCTGCCCTCGCTCGGCAGCCGCCAGCGCACCGTCTCCTTGCCCCAACTCGCGCTGCTGTCAGCGCGGATGATCACTTCACGCGGGCCGTTGTTCTTGATTGCGCTGCCCTCGACGCGCCAGGTACCGTGGACGGCCCCGGGCTGGGTCGCAGCCGCCTGGGCGTGCGAGGCGGCGGGTACGGCGGCGAGGCTCAGTGCCGCGGTGAGGAGCGTGAAACGGAACACGGGCAGGACTCCGGTGTATAGTTGGACGCGATTCAGGGGCAAGGATAATGCCGCGTACGGTCCGTCGGCAGGGGTTCGTGGATCGACCTGCGTGTCTCGTCCGCGGGACAATTCGACGCCCGCAGTGTCCAATTCGCCGCGGCCTGTGGAGCCCTGAAAGGAACGGCGGGCGGTAGCCGAAGCCACCGCCCGCCGGTCCGACTGGACACTCCTGCTGGTTAGTACATCCCGCCCATGCCACCGCCCGGCGGACCGGACGGCGCGGATTTCTCTTCCTTCTTCTCGACGACGACGCACTCGGTCGTGAGGAGCAGGCCCGCGATCGACGCGGCGTTCTGCAGCGCGGTGCGCGTCACCTTCGTCGGGTCGATGACGCCGGCCTTGACCAGGTCCTCGAACACGTTGGTGGCGGCGTTGTAGCCGAAATTCTTGTCCTTCGACTCCTTCACCTTGGCCAGGACGATCGAGCCTTCGACGCCCGCGTTGGTCGCGATGACCCGGATCGGCTCCTCGACGGCGCGGCGCACGATTTCCACGCCGATCTTCTCGTCATCGCTGAGGCCGCGGATCTTCTCGAGCCCCGCCTGGGCCCGGAGCAGCGCGACACCGCCGCCCGGCACGATGCCCTCCTCGACCGCCGCACGGGTGGCGTGCAGCGCGTCCTCGACCCGGGCCTTTTTCTCCTTCATCTCGGTCTCGGTGGCTGCCCCCACGTTGATTACTGCGACACCGCCGGAGAGCTTGGCCAGCCGCTCCTGCAGCTTCTCCCGGTCATAATCGCTCGTGCTCTTCTCGATGGCCGCCCGGATTTCCTTGATGCGGCCCTGGATGTCCTCGTGCTTGCCCTTGCCGTCCACGATGGTGGTGTTGTCCTTGTCCACCGTGATGCGCTTGGCCTGGCCCAGATCCGACAGCGCCGCGTTCTCGAGCTTGAAGCCGAGCTCCTCGGAGACCACCTTGCCGCCGCTCAGTTTGGCGATGTCGAGCAGCATCTCCTTCCGGCGGTCACCGAAGCCCGGCGCCTTCACGGCCGTAACCTTCAGCGTGCCGCGGAGCTTGTTGACGACGAGCGTCGCGAGCGCCTCGCCCTCGACGTCCTCGGCAATGATCAGGAGGGGCTTGCCGGTTTGCGCGACCTTCTCCAGCACCGGCAGCAGGTCCTTCATCGCCGAGATCTTCTTGTCGTGGATCAGGACGTAGGGGGTCTCGAGCACCGCCTCCATCTTCTCCGGGTCCGTGACGAAGTAGGGCGAGAGGTAGCCGCGGTCGAACTGCATGCCGTCCACGGTCTCCAGCGTGGTCTCGAGACCCTTCGCCTCCTCGACCGTGATCACGCCATCCTTGCCGACCTTGTCCATTGCCTCGGCAATCAGCTTGCCGATCTCAGCGTCGTTGTTGGACGAAATGGTGCCGACCTGCGCGATCTCCTTCTTGCCCGTGGTGGTGACGGACACCGTCTTGAGCTCCGCCACGATGCTCTCGACGGCGCGGTCGATGCCGCGCTTGAGTTCCATCGGGTTGGCGCCCGCGGTGACGTTCTTGAGGCCCTCGCGATAGATCGCCTGGGCCAACACCGTCGCGGTGGTGGTGCCGTCGCCGGCGAGGTCGGAAGTCTTGGTGGCCACTTCCTTCACCATCTGGGCGCCCATGTTCTCGACCGGGTCGGCCAGCTCGATTTCCTTGGCGACGGTGACGCCGTCCTTGGTAATGGTCGGCGAGCCGAACTTCTTGTCGATGACGACATTCCGGCCCTTGGGGCCGAGGGTGACCTTCACCGCCTCGGCGAGGTGATCCACGCCCTTCTTGAGCTTGGCGCGGGCGTCGACGTTGAACAGCAACTCCTTGGAAGCCATGGTGTGTCTCCTGTGAGTACGGACGCCTCAGCTGATCTTGGCGAGAACGTCCGAGGCCTTGATGATGATCACTTCGTCGTCCCCGAGCTGGAACGGCGTTCCGCTGTACTTGCCATAGAGCACCTTGTCGCCGACGTGCAGCTCCATCGGCACCCGTGCGCCCTTCTCCATCCGGCCCGGACCCGCAGCGATCACTTCGCCCTGGGTCGGCTTTTCCTTCGCCGTGTCCGGGATGTACAGCCCGCCGCGCATGGATTCGGTCTCATCGGCCGGCATGATTACGACACGATCCTCGAGGGGGTGGATCTTGAGCTTTGTCCTGGTCTTGGTTGCAGTGGACATCTCCCGCCTCCGACAACTTGAAGAGTGGTGGTATAAGCTATTGTGCAGCAATGTAATGGCACTCGTTACCGAGGAGTGCCAGACTGGGGTGGAACTTAATCCTGGGCCCGGGCATGTCAAGCGCCCCCACGGACTTGGCAATCGGCGGGCCGGAGTGCCAGGCCATTTTGGCCGACTGGTTGCGCCGCCGACTGGCGTAACGGCAAGTCGGCTGTCAAACCTGGCGGCTCGGGGATTCCATGCATCCCGTTCCCAATTGCTCGCTCGGCTTCCCCTCGTTTACCTTGTGCCCGCACCCGATCGACTCACCGTTCTCCGGACCGGACCGCGATGCTGACTGCTTCCAGTTGCCTGCTGATGCTCCCACTCCTCACGGCCGCGCCGCGCGTCGATTCGGTCCCGCTTCGAGTCGAGGTCGATTCATCGCGCCGGGAGGTCGTGGTGACCGCGGGGCCGTTCCGCATCGCGCACATGCCCAAGGGCATGGATCACGGCCAGATGCACCAGATGGAAGGCACGACATCCCCCCTGCTGAGGTTCGAGTGGCCAATCGAAGCCTGGTTCCGCGGATTCGAGCTCGAGGTGTCGGACGCCGGCGGCAAGCTGCTGGACCAGCGGCTGGTTCACCATATGAACGTCATGAATTTCGACCGCCGCCAGCTGCTCTACCCTGCGGTCGAGCGCATGGTCGCGGCCGGCAGCGAAACGGGCACGGTGATCGTCCCGAAGTCGATCGGCATGCCGATGCAGCAGGGTTATCGCCTGGGGATGTACGTCGCGTGGAACAACACGGGCGAGGCGGATATCGAGGGAGCGTACTTGCGCGTCCGGCTCAAATGGTCGCCGAAGAACCTCTCACCCCGCCCGCTCGATGTGCTTCCGCTTTACATGGACGTGAGCTTCCTGGAGATCGGCGAGACGGACAGCTATGACCTTCCGCCGGGGCGCTCGACCAAGAGCTACGAGTTCACCCTTCCGGTCGGCGGGCGGATGCTGGCGGCGGGCGGACACATGCACGATTACGGGGAATTCGTCCAGCTCGAGGACGCGACGACCGGCAAGGTCATCGTGCGCCTCGACGCCCAGAAGGATGCCGGGGGCCGGCTCCTCAAGATGCCGACGAAGTACTTCGGAATCACCGGGGACGGGATCCGCCTTCGCGGGGGGCGGCGGTACCGGGTGCGCGCGGATTATGACAATCCGGAGGGGCGGACGATTCCCGACGGGGCGATGGGCCTGATGGCCGCGGCGTTCGTGCCGGACGACTACTCGAAGTGGCCGGTCCTGAACCCGAACGATCCGAACATCCTGAAGGACATCGCGGCGCTGGAGAAGATCGGGAAGCCGGGCCCGGGCCAGGAAGGAACGCAGCAGGGCGAACACGCGGGGCACGAGATGCCGGCGAAGCCACCAACCGCTCAGCCTCCGGCCCCCGGCGGCGAGCACAAGCACTAAGGGGAGGTCCCTCCTGCGACGCGACGCGCCCCGACCCACCGGTTCCACCACCAGCGGCCGTACGGATCGTCTGCGCTCAGCCTGCTGATCTGCACGCCCTTGGTGGCGCTATGGATGAACTCCCCGTCACCCACGTACAGCCCGACGTGGGTGATGCGTTTCCGGTCCCGCGTGTTCGAGAAGGTGAGGATGTCGCCGGGAGCGAGGGACTCAAGCCGCCGCTCGACTGCCACGCCCTCACGAGCCTGCTCGGTGCTGGTGCGCGGCAACGAAATTCCGTGCTGTCCGAACGAGTACTGAATCAGTCCGGAACAGTCGAATCCTTCTCCGTTCTGCCCTCGGCCACCCCACCGGTACGGAGTCCCCATCACCTCGCGGGCGGTCGCGACGACCGCGAACGCCATTGCCGTGCCGGGCGCTTCCGGCACTGGCGGGGCGGAGTCATCCACTTCAATGGGAGCGGGATCGGCTGCCTTGGCGGCGAGCACCGGAGCGCCCACAATCGGTGGCGGCGCCGCCTGCGCCGCCGGTGCGGGCGAGGAACTCGAGCGCCCGCCGCCGCCGAAACCGAGGCGTATGGCCACTTCCGGGCTGCCATCGTCACCGATCGACAGCTCCCGCCAACGCCCTTCGAGGCCGAGGCGCACGGAGCCAAGGACCAGGAACTCGTATCCCGCGCCGGCCGACCAGGAACCCCAGAGGGCGTCTGCGCCGTGCAGCCCGACCCCACCGCTCAGTCCACCGACGAGGTAGGGTCCCGGGCTCCCGCCCTGGGAGATTGTCAGGTCCGCGCCGAGGCCGACCAGGTCGCCGTCCGATCGTTCGGCAGGATTGAGCCAGGTGCCCAGGAACGTGAGGCCGATGGGGCCCGTGAGCTTGCGGGAGAACCCGACGGAAAGATCCAGCCAGCCATCCGGCTCGGTCAGGTACCAGCCGGCCGAAACACCGACGCCCTGGCCCAGAACGGGAGTTCCGGCAAGGCAGGTGAGAAGCACGACGCTCGCGGTGCGCCGGAGGAAGGCGAGCCTCACTGCACCCGCGTCGGCCGGCCGGTGCGCAAGTCGACGTCGTAGGTGTTGCCGGGACGGCAATCGAGCCAGATGCGCGCGCGGAACGTGGAGTCGTTACGCAGTTCGGGCGCCTGGCCGGTCATCAGCAGCGGAACAAGCGTGCGTGCGCCCTGTCGCCGGATCTCGAGCCCTCGCTCGAGGCACGAGCTGCCCGCGCTGTCGGTCCCCAGTCGCGCCTGGGTGAACCAGACCTCGCTTCCGTCCGGGGCCGTGAGCACGAGCGAATCGGGCAGCGACGGAAACCGCGCCGCGAGGGAGTCGGCGCGCGCGCCTTGAGCCGGCACCGAAGGCGCCCGCCCGCACGCGCCGCCCAGTACCGCCAGCAGCACGCCGGCCACGGAGTGCCTCACGACTCCTCGTCCTGGCTCCCGACCGCAGCGAGCTCGGCGGTGTCGGGCGTGCCGTCGGGGCTGACGTGCAGGGCGTGCTGCAATCGGGGCGAGCGGCGCAGGAATCGAAGCCAGTAATGGGCGGTCACGTAACCGGCCGCGCCGCCGGCGACGGTGGCGAGCACCAGGCCATGCGTGGGGTTCGGCAGGATGGACGCCAGCTGCGTCCCCACCACCGCGCCGAAAAAAGAGGCCGCCAACACCACGAAGGGTGTCAGCAGCCAGCCGACCACGCGGACGAGCACCCGTCCGACGCGCATTAGCTCAACCGCGGCGGGCGCGCAAGGCTCCGAGAATCGCCGCGACCGTCACGCCCGGCAGCCACGCGACACCGAAGCTTCCGAGCGTCCAGGCGGCGCCCGGGATGTGCAGGAGTACGCCGACCAGCCAGCACACGAGAGTCGCCGCGAGCGCCATGACGAGCCCCGCGGGAATGGACACCCGTCCGGTCCTCCGGGCCTGGCTCGCAAGTATCTGTGCGCCCATCCACGGCAGGAAGGTGCCGACCATCCACCAGACCGGGTGATACCACCAATTGCTGCCGCCCCCGATCTGATGCCACCGGTTGGTGTACATCCCCAGCGGCTGCAGCAGGGACACGTCGATCACGAGGAAGACCACGGCGGCCGTGAGGCCGATCCCCGCTGCGCCAGCGATCCCTTCGATGGTCCGGGCATTGGTCCAGCGGCCCGGCAGGAAGGTCACGACGCCCACGCCCGCGACCAGCACGAGGGCTCCCAGCGCGAACTCCGCCGGGCCGCTCAGAAAGCGCGTGACGAAGGAAAGCGCGGCCACGATGACCGCCTCGAACACTGCGAGCCGGACGGCGCACCGCACCACGTGGGGCAGGTCGGTCGAATCGAAAGCCACGTCGGGGCGAACAGCGGAACTCATGCCGACTCCAGGAGCGTGAGGAAACGCCAAAGTATACGCATCCGGCGGTGTTGGGGCCAAGGGTGCGCTACCCTGCCCAGCCGAACAGGACCGCAAGATCGGTGAGGGCCCAGGCCCCCAGCGCGAGGTACATCCCCCGCTGGTGTGCCGACGGGCGAGAGGCGCGTGCTCCGCGCCAGCCACGGCAGCAGGACGGCGAGCCAGGCCGCGAGCGCACCGCCTAGGAGGAACCACCGCCACTGCTCACCTCGGCTGAGCCACCCGCGAATCACGGCGCTCAGGGCGAACGCCTGAAACGCGCCGATCGTCGCGAGAATCGCGACACCGAGGCTTGTCCGCGGGCCAAGGATCAGCGCGAGGGTCCGATCTCCGCGATGGCGGTCCTCCTCGACCTGATAGAGTTGCGTCAACGGATACAATCCCCCGAACAGCAGGCAGAATCCCGCAAAGACGAGCCGGGCCCCCGAATCCAGCGGCCGGCCCGTGGCGGCCCAGCCTGCGAATGGAGTGAGGGCACCGAATCCGATCATGTTGATGAGCCAGTCCATCCCGGGCACGGCCTTGAGGCGAACCGGAGGTGCGGAGTACGCCAGCGAAAGCAGGAAGCACGCGACATACGCGAGGCGATACGGGCCCGGCAGCACGAGCGAGGCGGCCAGCCCCAGGAGCATCAGGCCAAGCCCGAATCCGAAGAGATGGGGTGGAGGGGGCGGCGGATGGCGCAGATAGCCGATGTCACCGTCGTCCCTGTCGAAGGCGGAATTCACGGCGAGCGTGCCGGCATTCAGTCCAAACACCCAGGCGGCGATCCCGAGCAGAGCCGGCCCGAGATGCTGCCCGTGCGCGACGCCGCTCCAGCCGACCGCCAGGACGTAGCCGAGCGCCGTGTGCGCGGCCATGATCGGCCATTCGGCCGGTCGCATGTGGAGGAGGTAATCGAATCGCGGTCCGAGGATGCGGTAGCCGAGGCGCCTGATGCCGGAGGGTTCCGCCGTCCCGGCCGGCATTACCGGGGCAAGCCGAGGTGGCGCGCGGCGATTCGCAATCCGACGAGGGTCAGATCCGGGTTCACATCGTGGATGAGCTCGGTGTGCGGCGCCACGATCGCGGCGAGCCCGCCCGTCGCGACGACCTTGGGCGGCGTCGGGGTGGGCCACTCTCGGAAGACCCGGCGAAGCATCCCATCGGCCGCGTCGGCCGCGCCGAACAGCACGCCCGCCTGAATGCATTCCTCGGTGCGGCGTCCGATCGCCCGCTCGGGCGGGGTCAGCTCGGTGGCAGGCAGCTTCGCCGCCCGGCTGGTCAGCTGATCCGCGGACGTTCGGAGCCCGGGCATGATCGCGCCGCCGATGAACCGCCCATCCCCCGTGATGCAGTCGAAGGTGGTGGCGGTCCCGAAATCGACGATCACAGTGTCCGCGTGGAACAGCTCGAGCGCGGCGAGCGCGTTGACGATCCGGTCCGCACCCACGCTCAGTGGCTCGTCCACATCGAGCGTGATCGGCAGAGGGGACCGTGGATCGACCGACACCGGGAGGCACGCAGTACAGGCCTGCACGCCCGCCATCAGGCTGCGCGTCACTCCGGGCGCGACCGATGCCAGGATCGCCGCACGGACCTCGTTTGGCGAATGTCCGGCGTGCAGCAGGAAGGCCCCGATGGCCGCGCCCCATTCATCGGGCGTGCGGTCGGGATTGGTGGTAAGGCGCCAGTGAAACGTGATCCGGTCACCCTGAAACAGGCCGACCGTGATTTCGGTGTTGCCGATATCCAGGGCGAGAAGCATGGCAAGAATCTATGGGCCGGCGGGCGGGGCGGCAAAGCGGACGTACTCGAGCGCGCCCAGCGGGGTCAGGATGCCGAGCGCGCCATCGGATCGAATCCCCGACCCCACTCCGGAGAGCGGCACTTCAATGGTCCGACCGAGGAGCCAGTCGCGATGGGTGAACGCTGCGATTTCTTCGGGGCTGAGTCGCGGGCTCGACAGGTCCACCGCCGCCAGAACCGATGCCAGAGGGCCGGCGAGGGCCTCCGCGGTGGATTCCACCCCGCCGGTCGCGAGTGCGACGGCGCTGTCGGCCACCTCGGCCGGAATCGGGTTTCGAACGTTCAATCCGAACCCGATCGTCACCCACGAGAGCGTCGCTCCCTTCCAGCGGGCTTCGCACAGAATGCCACCGACCTTCCGGTCCGTGAGCATGAGATCGTTGGGCCACTTCAGCCGGATCGTGATCCCGGTAACGAGTCGCTCCAGCTCGGCCGCCGCTGCGAGCCCCGCACGGAGACTCAGCAGATCCAGGCCGTCCGGCCGCTCATTTCGACGGAGGATACCGAGCCAAAGCCCTCCCGGCGGGGAATGCCAGGTGCGGCGGCGGCTCCCCCGCCCTTCCCGTTGCTCGACGGCAACAACCCAGGTCCCGTCAGGTGCGCCGCGGGAGCCGAGTGCGTGCACTTCGTCAAGCACCGACCCGACGATTCCGAGGCGGATTCCGGTGGCGACCTGGTTCATCCGCCGGCGGCTCGCCACCAGACGAGGAGCGCGACGCCGGCCGCGATCCGGTACCACGCAAACGGCGTGAAGTCCCTCCGGGCCACGAAACCCAGGAAGGCTTTGACGACCACCACCGCGCTCAGAAACGACACCACGAACCCGACCGCGAAAACCGGTAGATCGGCCGGCGTGAGCGTGGTCCAGCTGTTGGCGAGATCGAACACCGTCGCGGCGGCCATGACGGGGATCGCGAGGAAGAACGAGAACTCCGTGGCGGCGGTCCTGGAGAGTCCGAGGAGATACCCTCCCATGATGGTCGCCCCCGAGCGGGAGACGCCGGGAAACAGGGAGAGCACCTGCGCGACGCCGATCACGAAAGCGGTTCCGGGGGTGAGATCCTGGGCCCGGGCCACCCGCACGGTCGGGCGGGTCCGCTCGATCAGGAGGATTGCGAACCCGCCGACGACGAGCGCCCCGGCGACGGTCGGCACCGTAAACAGGTGCGCCTTGATCCACGAATGGGTCAGGAACCCGACGACCGCGGCGGGCAGGAACCCCGCGGCGAGATTCAGGACGAAGCGGCGATCCTCCTCCACCCGCGAGAGGCCCCGAACGACCCTGACAAGCAGGCCGCGATACAGCCAGACCACGGCCAGGATGGCGCCGAGCTGGATGAAGATCTCGAAGGTCTTCGCTCGCTCGCCCGTGAACGCCAGTAGCTCACCCGCGACGACCAGGTGGCCCGTGGAGGAAACGGGGATGAATTCGGTGATGCCTTCGACCAGGCCCAGGGCGGCCGCCTTGAGGAGCGTCGTCGGCTCCATTCAGCCCAGCGCCTCCTGATACAGTGCCTCGTACCTGGGGACCACCTCGTCGGCGGAGAATTCGCGGGCCTTGCGCACCGCCGCCTCGGCCATGGCGCGGTGCCGCGCGGGATCCCTGAGCGTTTCGACCGCGCGCCGGGCCATCGCCTCGACCGAGCCCACCGGCTCGAGGATCCCGGTGACCCCGTCCTCGATGATTTCCGGGAGGCCGCCGGCGCGGGATGCGACGACCGGCGACCCGCAGGCCATCGCCTCCAGCGCGGCCAGCCCGAACGATTCCGTTTGCGACGGCAGCAGGAAGAGATCGGTGGCCTGAAGCAGATCCACCAAGCGGTCGAGCCGGCCCAGGAAGCGGACATCGCGCTCGACTCCGAGTTCGTGCGCCTCCCGCTCGGCATCCGCGCGGTCGGGGCCGTCGCCGATCATGAGGAGCGTCGCGGGGACGGCCCGCCTAATCCGCCCGAAGATGCGCACCACATCCTTGACGCGCTTGACCTCGCGGAAATTGGAGGTGTGTGTGATGATGCGATGCCCGGCAGGCGCGAGCGCTTCCCTCGCTGGGGACTCGACCGGGTGATACTCCTCGAGGTTCACGAAATTCGGAATCACCTTGAGGTCGCAGGAAACGCAGCCGAACGCCCGGTACGTTTCATCCCGCAGGTAGGCGGAGACGGCGGTCACCTCATCGGAGCGTTCGATCGAGAACTTCGTGATCGCATAGAAGCTTGCCTCCTGGCCGACCAGCGTGATGTCGGTCCCGTGCAGCGTCGTGATCACCTTGATCGGATGCTCGGCAGCCAGCATCTCGCGGGCCAGCCAGGCCGCCGTCGCGTGGGGTATGGCGTAGTGCACGTGCAGCAGGTCGAGATGCTCGCGCCGAGCCACCTCGTATTGCTGGGAGGCGAGGGCCAGGGTGAACGGGTAGTGATCGAAGAGCGGATAGCGCCCGATGCTGGTGTCCACCTCGTGGTAGTACACCCGCTCCGCAAAACCGCCACGGAGCCGGAAGGGTGACGCGTAGGTGATGAAATGCACCTCGTGTCCCCGCCGGGCGAGCTCGAGGCCGAGCTCGGTGGCGACTGCGCCGGAGCCGCCATAGGTCGGATAGCAGGTAACCCCGATCTTCATGTCGCACTCCAGGCCACGGCGATCTCCTCCGCGAGCTCCTCCGGTGGACGCGTCGCGTCCAGCCGCAGGACCTCCCCCTCGAGCTGGTGACGAAACCACGTTTCCTGGCGCTTGGCGTACTGCCTCGTACTCACCGCGATGGCCTCGGGCACGCTCTCCCGGGTGCGCAGTCCGTGCAGATACTCCACCGGCTCGCGGATGCCGATGCCGTCCAGGCCCGGCGCATGCGGCCCGTGGCCTTCGCTCAGCACCGCCGCGACCTCCTCGATGAGCCCCCGCTGCACCATCTCCTCCGCCCGTCGCGCGATGCGCTGGTGCAAGATCGGCCTCGGCGCGCTCAACACCACGTACCACGGGCGGAACCGGCGCCCCTCACGGGCCGCGGCCTGCCAATAGGTGAGCGGCCGCCCGGTCAGCAGCGCGATTTCGATCGCACGCATCGCGCGCTGGCGTCCCCCGCCACGGAACCCCGGATCCAGGCGCCCGGCCCAGCGCACGAGCTCCCCGGCCGGCCAGGTGGCCAGTGAGGCCTCCAGCTGCTTCCGGCGGCCGGCGTCGAGTGGCGGCTCGCGGAAGAGCCCGTCCATCAGTGCGCGGATGTAGAGCCCCGTCCCTCCCACCACGGCCGGCAGGTTCCCGCGGCCTCGGATGTCGGCAATCCACCGGCTCGCCTGGGCCGCGAAGCGACCCGCATTGTAGCGATGGCCGGGCTCCACCAGGTCGAGCCCGTGGTGCGGGACGCGCACCCGCTCCTTCCGGCTCGGCTTGGCCGTGCCGATGTCGAGCCGGCAGTACACCTGACGTGAGTCCGCGGAAACGACCTCGAGCGGCCAGTGGGCGGCGAGTGCGAGTGCCACCGCCGTCTTGCCGACTGCGGTCGGTCCGACGATGACGGGGACCCTATCGCCGACCGAACCGGCGCTCAAGTTCCTCCCGGGGAAGCTGGACGATGGTCGAACGGCCATGCACGTCGTGCGGCGGGAGATTGGTCGCGAAGAGCCTGACCAACAGCTCGCGCATCTCGCGGTCACCCAGCCGCTGACCCGCCTTCACGGCGGCCCGGCACGCGTACGTGGCCGCGAAGCGCTCCAGCGGGTTCGCCCAGCCGCCGAAGCGGCCGCGCGCGAGGTCCGCCGCCATCGCGCGGAAGCACGCGACGGCATCGAACCGGGGGTGCGGGTCCGGCACGGCCTGCAGCACGACGCTCCGCCCGCCGAAGGCTTCCACGAGGAATCCGACCCGCTCAAACGCATCCCGGTGCTGCTCCAGCGCATCCATCTCCTCGTCGGTGAGCTCGACGGGCGCCGGGAGTAGCAACCGCTGCGACGGCGCCCCTTCCCCGGCCAGCTGCGCGATCACGTCCTCGTACAGCACGCGCTCATGGGCGGAGTGCTGGTCGACGAAGACCACGCCCTCCGCGACCTCGTAGACAAGGTAGGTGTCGAACAGCTGGACCAGCGGGCCGGCGAACCCGGCGGCGGCGTCCGCTTCCACCGGTGCGGGCTGCTCGGACGAGGCTGGCGCCAGGGCGTCGAGCAGCAGCGCAAGACCCTGGGTCCCGGAATCCGCCGGGCGCATCGGCATCGGCCGCCAATCCCCAACCGGCACCGCCGCGACCAGCTCGCCGAGCGCCTGTCGGACCGCATCCTCGATGGTCTGCTCGAGCCCGATGCGATCGCGGAAACGGACTTCGAGTTTCGACGGATGGACGTTCACGTCCACTTCGTCCGCGGGGATCGAGATCCGGAGATACATCGAGGGACGGTCGCCGGGATGGATCGCGGCCCGATACCCCGCTTCCGCCGCGCGGATCAGGAACGGATCGCGGAAGGGGCGCGCATTGACGAACAATTGGGTTCGCCGACCCGTCGGTCGCGCGTCACCGGGACGCTGGACGAAGCCCTCAATCAGGAACGCCCCGGCGGCGTGGCGGAGCGGGACCAGGGTGCCGACCAAATCCGGACCCCAGACCGCCTGCAGCCGCTCGGCCTCGTCCTGCCCGGCAGGCACGGCGAGCCGCACCCTGCCGTCCTGGGCCAGCTCGAATCCCGTCGCGGGATTCGCCAGCGCCAGCGTCGCAATGGTCTCGTAGACCGCGCGGCTCTCGCTCGCGGCCGAGCGAAGAAATTTCCGGCGGGCCGGCGTATTGAAGAACAACCCTCGCACCGTCACCGAAGTGCCTCGCTGGCGGGCTACCTCAGCGACCTCTTCCAGCCGCCCACCGACGACCTGGAGCGCGGTGCCATCGCCGCCCTCCTCAGCCGTCTGGAGCGAGACCCGGGCGACCGAGGCGATGGCGGGCAGCGCCTCGCCGCGGAAGCCGAACGTCGTGACACCCGTCAGGTCCGCCGCGCTGTGGATCTTGCTCGTCGCGTGTCGGTCGAGCGCCAGCACCGCATCCTCCCGCCCCATTCCCCACCCATCATCGGTGACCTCAATCAGGGTCTTGCCGCCATTCTCGATCGCGATGCGGATCCGCGTCGCGCCGGCATCGAGCGCATTCTCGACCAGCTCCTTGACGGCGGAGGCGGGGCGTTCGACGACTTCGCCTGCAGCGATCTGATCCGCGACGGCGTCGGGCAAGATGGCAATTCGGCGAGGCATAGCGGAAATCTATCTCGACACGATGATCACGGCGTCCCCGCGCACCCATCCGAGCCTGTCCCCGGGATCTCGCGCCATCAGCCATCCGTGGAGCGTCCGGACCGGCACAAGCGCCTGGCCCTCACGGAGCTCGGTGACGATCGAGCCCCTTTCGTGGGGGCTGACCCGGAATTGAGCAGTGGTTCGGACCACGGCGACCGGCGTCGTGAATCTCGCCTCGAGCCACCACGCCGTGCCGCCTAGTCCCAGCGCAAGCGCGCCGAGCCACATCCAGGCCCGCTGGCGACGCGGGCGCGTCACCAGGCCGATCCAGGCCCCCAACCACAGTACAACGGCCAGGAGCGCCAGTTCGTCCGGCGCGACGGGCGGAATCCACAATCGACTGGCCGATACCGGATCGGGCGGCGGTGTCATTGCGAGCGCACGCCGCACCGTCGCGTTACGGGGCTCGAGTCGAAGCGCTCGCTGCCAGGCGGCCGAGGCGTCACCCGCCATGCCGAGCCGGAACTGAGCGGCGCCGAGGTTGTACCAATGCGCGGCAACCTCGGGCTGCGCCTCGGCGCGGATTGCGAATGCCGACGCGGCGGCTTGCACCATTCCCTGTCGGTAGAAGTCTTCCGCCGAGCGCTGGGCGACGGCGGTCGACGCGCTGAGGACAAGGAGGGAGAGTCCCGCCACCAGTCCATGCTTGGTCCCCCGCCGGCGGTGCGACCCGGAGGCAAGCGCTTCCCGCAGCTCCTCCCATTCCTCCAGAGCGGGTGCCGCGTCCGCCTCGATGGCCGGAGCATACCGCAGGTCACGAAGCCGGCGTCGGAGCGCGACCATCCGGGTTGCGGTCTCCAGGTCAAGTCCGGCGGCTCGGAGCCCGGGGATGAGGCCGGATTCCGCGACCCTGATTGCGTCCGGGTCGAAGGCCTCCAGCAGCCGCTCGAGCTCCCGCTCCGCGCTTCGGAGGTCCCGGGCCGGTGGGCGCACGAGGACCTTCGGGCGGCGTCGGCGCATCGCACGCCAGCCGGCCCACGCCAGCGGGGGCAGGAACAGGAGCACCAGCCATCCGGCGGGACCGAGGAGGCGAGCCACCTGCCGGCTGAGCGGCATCCCTCGAGCGACCAGCAATCCCGGCGGCAAGGCACCTGCCGTCGCAGTCGGATTCCCCGCGGCGACGGGCAGGGCCGCGGGTTCGACTCCCGCAATGCGGAACGTGCGCGTGCCGAGATCGAAGTACGGGTAGCTCACGGCAGGCAGGGCCACGGTGCCCACCGAATCCGCCACCAGGGAATAGCGGAATGCCTTGCTGCCGACGACACGGCCGTCGCGAGTCTCCGGCCGTTCCTCGACAACCTCCGCGTAGGCGCGGGCAGTTGATGGCCACGATACCGCCGGTGGAGGCCACAGCGTCACGTTTCCACGACCGCGGACGATGAACTCGACACGCACGGGCTCTCGTGCGCGAGCGGCCGGAGGCGTGATCACCCGTTCCAGCGTCAGGTCCGTGCCGACCGCCCCGCCGTACCCCGCGGGACGGCCGGTGGCCGGCACGGGTCGGGCAACTACCACGGCGCTGTCGCTGGTGAGCGAGTAACGCTCCTCCTGACTGAAGAACTGGAGGGCGAGCGGCACGCTGTACTGCATCTGGGCCGGCGCGACCAGAAGTCGTCCTTCTCTGACCGGGAAGACGATCTGGTGGGCAACGAACAAATCGTACCATACGCCGCCGATTCTCCGGCTCGCGGCGATGCCGACCGGGACGGGCTGCGGGTAGCTCCACATTCCCTGCACGGTCGGTGGCACCAGCGTCGGCGCACGCCGGAGCTGGAGTCTCAGATCGCGGGGAAACCACGCCGCGGTAACCAGATCCACCTGTTCTCCGACCATCACCGAGTCGTTCGAGAGCAGAATCGACAACCCAACTTCGCCGGGTCGGTTCGGCGGGCGGGCACGCTCGAGCAGCGCCTTGATGCGCGGATTCAGCGCCGCGGCGACCGCCGCACTGCCGGTCTCGGTCACCTCGACGGTCAGCGCGTCGACCTGTGCGAGCTCATCATCCTGCCTTGCCTGGAAGGGCCCGAGTCGCCATTTCCCGGCGCGCGCGGCCCGGAGCTGAATGTCGATCGTCTTGAGGCGGGAGACATCCGGGTCCCGGGTGACGGACGTCGCCTCAGTCCGGCCGATGATCACGAAGCCATCCAGGCTTCCGAGCCGGATCTCCATGGGAGAATCCGACGGGCTGCGGGCGCGGATCGTCAGGCGGATTTCTTCCCCGACTGCGACCCGGTCCCGGTCGAGCGAGACGGTCAGCTCGGGCGGCCGGGCCTGCTGAAGGAGTGCGAGCGCCAGGAGGGTCACCAATCCTTGGTCCCTCCCGATCCGCCGGAGAGCCGTCCGAGTTGGCGATTGCGCGTCGCCCGCTCCTCCCGCTCCACCGAGCCCAGAATCTGCTCTGCCTGCTCCTGGGTGAGCCCGCGCTCTGGCGGGCGGGGCTCGGGCGGGCGCGGTTGTTGCCCGCCGGATGGAGGCGGGGGCTGTTGCCCGCCGCCGCCGGAAGGCGGAGGAGGCGGACGCCGGCGTTCGGCCAGCTCGAGATTCCATTTCGCCCGTTCGGATCCCGGCGCGAGCAGGAGCGCCTCGCGCAAATGTCCGGCGGCTTCCGCCAGGAGGGTGTCACGCTGAGTGGAGTCCTGCTCGGCCGCCCGGAGGCCGACCACGCCAAGGTTGTAAAGCGAGCGATAGCGAAGTTCGGGATCGGGCGACCTGGCCGACTCGAGGAGTGCGCGGCGCGCGACATCGAGCCGCCCGGCCTTGAGCGCCGCCGTCCCCGCATTGTAGTACGCCGTATCGCGTGTCGCTCCGGATTCCGCCTCGTGCAGGAACGCGACCGCGGCCCGGGCGGGATCGCCCGCGCTCATCGCGCGCGCACCCGCCGACGGCCGCTGCGCTGCCGCGCCCGCCGGCAGGAGCGACAGTCCCGCCACGGCGACAAGCGCCGCACCACTCCTGCCGAGGGTCTGCAGCAGCAGGAGCAGTCCGGCAAGGAGGGCCGGAATCCAGGCGAGGGGGCGCAGGTCCGCAGTACGCGTCTCCCGGCTCGGGCTCCGCTTGAAGGCGGCGACGAGTTCCCGCACAGCACCGGCCTGATCGGCAAGCGTGGCGGGCACCAGCGTGCCGTCCGCGGCGTCGGCGATGGCCCGGAGGGTCTCCTCGTGGAGCCGGGTCTCGACGACCTGGGCATTGTCGTCGAGCTTGTATTCGAGCAGCGTTCCGCTCGCGTCGCGGATCGGGATCCGCACGGGGCGCGCGCCCCCCTCCGCCACG
This sequence comes from uncultured Gemmatimonadales bacterium, assembly GCA_963817575.1. GTDB lineage: Bacteria > Gemmatimonadota > Gemmatimonadetes > Gemmatimonadales > GWC2-71-9 > DASTCF01. The sequence continues at coordinate 382,047 of CAWFOY010000011.1, read as the reverse complement.
AGAATCAGCCGGATACCGGCATCGCGGAGCTGCTCGGCGGCGTCAATCGCGCTCGACAGCGAGTCATGACCCTCACCATCGCTGAAGACCACCAGGACGCGGTCCGAGACCTCCGTCGTCGCCTCCAGGAGGTCGCGCCCCTGGATGAGGACCGCCGTCAGGTTGGTGCCGCCCTCGCTCGCGATGTCCGGGTCCAGGCCATCCAGGTAGAGCGAGACAGCCCCTCCGTCCACCGTCAGGGGCGTGAGGATGTAACTGCGGCCGGCGAAGGCGATCAGGCCGAGCCTGTCCTGGCTGAGGTCCTGCACGAGCCGGCGGGCCTCGCCGATGGCCCGCTTGAGTCGGTTGGGGGCCACGTCTTCGGCGAGCATGGAACGGCTGATGTCCACTGCGAAGACGAGGCTGAGCGCCTGCGCCTGCGCCTGAGCCGAGATTCGGCCGCCGCGGGGGCCCGCCAGGGCAAGAGCGGCCGCGAGGGCGGAGGCGCCCAACAACCAGGGCCCGCCCCGTCCCGTGGCGCGGGCCGCGCGGCCCAGCGCGCGGGACCACGCGGTGGTCGCAGCAAGCCGGCGCCGGCGGGACACCCACGCCGCCAGTCCGAGCCCGATGGCGATCAACGGCGCGGCGAACAGGAGGAGCGTGGAGTCGAAGATCATGGGACCCGGACCGCGACGGTCGTCGTCAGCAACAACTCCAGTCCGAGGCAGGCGAGCCCAATGAACACGAGCGACTTCGTCCGTTCTTCGTAGCGGAGATACCGGGTCACCTGGACCGGGGTCTTTTCCAGCTCGTCGATTTGACGGAAGATCCGGCTCAGCGCTTCACTGTCTGTGGCGCGAAAATACCGGCCTCCCGTGGTCTGGGCGATTTCCTTCATCAACGGTTCGTCAATCCGCACCGGGAGGATTTCGTAGCGGAACCCTGTCGCGCTTCGTCCGGTCGGAATCGGTGCCTCGCCGATCGTGCCGACGCCGATCGTGTACACCCGGATGCCGAATGCCGCCGCCGTCGCGGCGGCGGTCCGGGGATCGATCAGGCCACGGTTGTTCTCGCCGTCGGTCAGCAGCAGCACCACTTTCGATTTCTCCGGCGCCCGTCGCAGCCGGTTGACGGCGGTCGCGAGCCCGGTGCCGATCGCGGTGCCGTCCTCCAGACTCCCGATGCGGAGCTGAGTGATCGCCTGCTCAATTACGGGGTAGTCCAGCGTCACCGGGACCTGCGTGAGCGCCTCGGCCGCGAAAGCCACCAGCCCGATCCGGTCCGCGGATCGCCCGCGGACAAAGCCGATCGCCTGCGCCTTGGCCACCTCGAGCCGGTTCGACGGAGCGAAATCCTCCGCGTACATGCTGCTCGAGATGTCGATCGCAATGACGATTGCGATTCCCTCCTTCTTCGTTTCCACCTTGCTGCCCCCGATGCGTGGGCCGGCAGCCGCGACGATCCACGCGCACATCGCGGTCGTGCGCAGCAGCGGGGGAAGTCGAAGCCACCAGGGGCGGCGGCCGAGCGCGGCGGGCAGGGACACATCACTGTAGGCGAGGCCGGGCGTGGGGTGCTTGAGTCGCCGCCACCACCACCACGCGAGTGGAAGCAGCAACAGCAGCAGAAGTGGGCGCGCGACTGTCATCCGTGGCCCGGTCTGTGGAGTCGGGTGAGCATGTCCTCCGCCCGGGCGACGAGCTCGGGCGCGTCGGCTGGCGGCACGGGCCCGTAGGCCGCCGATTCGAGTTCCTCGAGCAGCGCCTCTGCTTCCGTGCCGGGTGCGTCTGCGGCCGAGCGCCGGAGGCGAGCCCCTGCGACGGCCAGTACCGCGCGCAACTCACCCGCCGCCGCCCAGCGGGTCGCGTCGGGCACCAGCGCTGCCATCCCGGCAGGGACTGTTTCGGGTGGGGGTGGCGGTCCACGACGCCGCCAGACCAGGTGAATCGGCAGCAGAAGGAGCCCGGACAGGGCGAGCAGGAGAATCAGCGGGACCGGCGTCCGTTCGGGACGGAGGACCAGCGCGGCCTCGGGCTGGGGCTTCGGGAGCGCATCACCCGGCAGGTCCGGGAGCACGCTGGCGATGGTGATGGTGACGGGCTGGGCGGGAAGCGTGTCCGTGGCGCCGTCAGGTGAGACGAGCACTGGACCCGGCACCTGAACCACGTGATTGCCGGGGAGCCAGCCGACCGCGGGGTACCGGACCTCCACGTTCTCTCCGCGCTGAACGACGAGGCCCGGTCCCAAGGCCTCGATCGCGCCCTCCGGCTGCCAGGCAGGGGCCCGGACTTCGCGCCCATCGGCGGCGACGGAGCGTGTAAGCCAGATCGTGTCGCCGACCTGGGGAGCCTGCGCCTGAAGGAGGAGAACCCCCAGAACGAACGCGGTCATCCGCGATGGATGCGTCTGGCGCGCGCGGCGAATGCACGACGCAATGGCAATGTGTAGTCCTGGCCGGTCACCAGTGCCAGGTGATCGACGCCTGCCGCTGCGAGCGCGCGATGCCTGTCGGCCTGCTGCCGCTCGGCCAGACTCGTGTGGCGGCTCCGCACCTCGCGGTTCCCGGCATCCACGAGCACCCGCTGGCCGGTTTCCGCGTCCTCGAGTTCGAGCCACCCGGAGGCCGGCAACTCGCGCTCCCGCGGCTCATCCACCGTGATGGCCACCACTTCGTGGCGTGCGGTGAGCCGGCGCAGCGGCCGTTCCCACCCCTGCGCGAGGAAGTCCGAGAGCACCACGATGATGCTGCGGTGGTGCAGCAGCCGGAGGGCATACGACAGGCTCGCGGCCAGATCCGTCTTCCTGCCCGCAGGCTGAAATGCCACCAGATCGCGGATGACGCGGAGCGCATGCTTCCGTCCCTTGCGCGGCGGAACCACCTGCTCGACCCGGTCGGAGAAGAGGAGCGCACCCACGCGGTCGCTCTGCCGCGCCGCCGCCAGGGCCAGCACCGCGGCCACTTCGGCCGACAGCGCCGACTTGGTCTGGGGCTCGCCGAACCGGGTGGAGCCGGAATGATCCAGCACCAGCAGGACCGTGAGCTCGCGTTCCTCCGTGAAGGTCTTCACGTAGGGATGGCCGAGGCGCGCCGACACGTTCCAGTCGATGGTCCGATAGTCGTCGCCGATCTCGTACGAGCGCACCTCGGCGAATTCCATCCCCTGCCCGCGGAACGTGGAGCGATACTCGCCCGCGAAGAGCGACGTCACGATCCCGCGGGTCCGAAGCTCGATGGCCTTGACCTGGCGGAGAACCTCGGGAGATACGACGCTCATGGGCGAGGATCGGGAGCGGAGGGCGGGGCGCTGAGAATCTGGGGCCTCAGGGCACCGGAACGGCATTCAGCACCCGTTGAATGACCACATCGGTGTCCACGCTCTCGGCCTCCGCCTCGAAGGTGAGCACGATGCGGTGCCGCATGACATCCCCGGCGAGCGCCCGCACATCTTCGGGCACCACATAGGAGCGGCCCCGCAAGTACGCGTGGGCCCGCGCGGCCTGGGCAAGCGCAATCGAAGCGCGGGGCGAGGCCCCGAAGGCGATCAACTGCTTCAGATCCGGCAGGCCCACCGATTGTGGTTCACGGGTCGCCCGGACGATATCCACGATATAGTCCAGGACCTTCTGGTCGGCATACAGGTTCACGATGCCCTGGCGCGCCGCCAGGATGGTGGCGGGGTCAAGCAACTTCTGCACCGGAATCGGGACGCCACCCGCCATCCGCAGCAGGATCTCGCGCTCCTCGTCCCGACTCGGATACCCCACCTTCACCTTCAGCATGAAGCGATCGAGCTGGGCCTCGGGGAGCGGATAGGTACCCTCCTGCTCGATCGGATTCTGGGTGGCGAGCACGAGGAACGGCTCGGCCAGATGAAACGTGGCTCCACCAATAGTGACCTGTTTCTCCTGCATCGCCTCCAGAAGCGCCGCCTGGACCTTGGCGGGGGCGCGGTTGATTTCGTCGGCCAGGATGATGTGGGCGAAGAGCGGGCCCTTCTTGACGCGGAATTCCTGGTTCTTCTGGTCGAACACCATCGTGCCGATGACGTCGGCCGGCAGCAGGTCGGGCGTGAACTGAATCCGGGAGAAGGACGCGGAGATGATCTCGGCGAGAGTCCGGACGGCGAGCGTCTTGGCGAGGCCCGGCACGCCTTCCAGCAGCACGTGGCCGCCGGTCAGCAGGCCGATGAGCAGCCGCTCGACCATGAGCTCCTGGCCGACGACGCGTCGGGACACCTCTTGCACGGCGAGCGGGATGCGGCCGTCGGCGGCTGCGGCAGGGGGTGCCTGCTGAGCGGGCATGCGGGTCTTCTCCTCCAAAGGGGGCTGGGCGGCACGGCCGCCGCGGATCACTCGCTTGCAGGATCGAGGTGGATAGCCTTGTAGAGCGCCTCCTCCTCCTTCGGCGTCAGCGGCCGGGCCTGTCCGACAGGCAAGTCACCCAGGCGGACCGGCCCGAACGAGACTCGTGCGAGGCGCTCCACTTTGAGACCCATGGCCTCGCACCACCGTCGCACGATCCGGTTGCGACCTTCGGTCAGCGTCACGTCCAAGATGCTCCGGCCGTCCTTGCCTGGCCGCACGCGCACCTCCTGGGGCACTACGGGCCGGCCATCCACCTCGATTCGCGTTCGTACCAGTGTGGCCACCTCCTCGGTCGGGCGGCCGTGCACGAGCGCGGTGTAGTGCCGTGGAATGCGATGCCTGGGATGCGTGAGGCGATGGACGGCCTCGCCGTCCGTCGTGAGCAGGAGCAAGCCGGTTGTCATCACGTCGAGCCGGCCGACGTAGGTGAGTCCTGCCGGATCCTTCAAATAGTCGAAGACCGTCCGGCGGCCCTCCTCGTCACTGGCGGTGGTGACCACGCCGAGCGGTTTGTGGAACGCCAGCCAGCGGCGGCGCACGATCCGGATGGGCTTCCCGCCCACGGTGATCTTCTGCCGATCCGGGTCTGCTTTCGATCCCAGCTCCGCCACCTTGCCGTCGACGCGGACGCGCCCCGCGCGGATCAACTCCTCCGCGGCACGCCGCGACGCGATGCCTGCGCGGGCCAGGGCCCGCTGCAGGCGCATTTCACTCATGACTCCGCCGGAACGTATGCCGCGGCATCGTGGGTGTCGTCAGTCAGCGGGCGCGGCGGCTGCAGCGCGATCGTCAGCTCCTCGGTGCGTGGAAGGTCGCCGAGGTCGTTGAGGCCGAGGACCTCGAGAAACATCGGGGCGGTCCCGTACAGGAGCGGGCGCCCGAGCGCCTCACCCCGTCCGACCACCTCGATGAGGCCGCGCTCCTGCAGGGAGCGCAGCACGCCCCCGGCCGACACTCCACGAATCTCCTCGATCTCAAGCCGGCCCACCGGCTGCCGGTACGCGATCACCGCGAGCGTCTCCAGCGCGGCGGCCGTGAGGCGAGGGGCACGGATCGCGAACTGCGCCCGCTCGACGGCCGCCGCGAACGCGGCACGGGTGAGGAGCTGGTAGCCGCCGGCCAGCTCAACCAGCTCGATGGCATGCTGGTTGAAGTCGTACACCTCCCGGAGCTGGCCGAGAGCGGCACGGACGTCGGAGAGCTCGGCATCGGAGTCGAGGATCGCGAGTTCCTCGACCGTCAGGGGCCGCGCCGCCGCGAAGAGGGCGGCTTCAATCAGTTGGGCGAGAGGCGTCACGGCGGATCACCATCGGCGCGAATGGCGCCGGTTGCTGGAGGACCAGGGCACCGCCGCGCGCGAGTTCGAGGAGCGCGAGCAGCGTCGACAGAATATCGGTAATCGTGGGGGCCGGCCCCAGCGCCTCGAGCCATCCGAATTCGGAACGCTCATCGAGCAGGGCGTTGAGCCGGCGGGTGGCCCCTTCCACGTCGAGCGGGCGCGGCACGACGCGGTGCAGCACCGGGTCGGGAATCGCCACGATCACCCGCTCGACCGCCTGCAGGAGCTCGAGCAGGTCCACCCGCAACGGCGGGGGCGGAATGGCGAGAGGCGGGGGGAGGTACCCGCGCGAATACTGTTCGGCGCGCCGCTCGGCGGCCTTTCCGAGCCAAAGCGCCACCTCGCGAATCTGCTGGTACTCCAGCAGCCGGCGCACGAGCTCGGCCCGCGGATCCTCCCACCCTTCCTCCTCGCTTCGTCTCGGGAGGAGCATCTGGGCCTTGAGCCGCAGCAGGCGCCCGGCCATTTCGAGATAGTCCGCGGCCTGATTGAGTCCGAGCTCGTGGATCGAATGCAGGAACTGATCTGCGATCCGTGCGATCGGAATGTCCGCGATCTCGATCTGTTCCTCCCGCAGGAGGTGGAGCAGCAGATCAAGCGGGCCTGAGAACGCGTCCAATTGAACGACGAAGGCCGGGGAAGCTCCCAGGGCCGTGGTCGGCGGTTCAGGCAGGGTGATCGCGGAAGTCTGTTCCAACCGGCGTCCGATGGAAAAGGAGGAATTCAGGAAGCTTGGCAGGCTGCGGCGCGCGGAACAATACTCACCCGGGCGCAAACAAGTCAAAGCCGCTTCCCGCTTGACCTTGCGACCTCATCCGACTACGTTTGTCGCTTGCTTCTCCGGGGGCGGCAGCCCCTTCCCGGCAACATTTTCAAGAGGTCGCTGTGCCCCGCATCAAGTCCGCCAAGAAGCGTATGCGCCAAGCCAAGTCCCGCACGGCCCGCAACAGAGCCCAGCGGAGTCAGCTGCGCACGGCAGTCAAGAGGGTCCGGTCGGTCGCCACCAAGGCCGAAGCGATGGAGGCCTACACCGAGGCGGCACGCCTGCTCGACCGAGCCGGGCGCAAGAATCTGGTGCACCGCAACACCGCGGCCCGGCAGAAGAGCCGCCTCGCCAGGGCCGCCGCGAAGAAAGGCTGATTGGCGACCGCTGATCCGGTTCGTTAGGCAACGGGGGCCCGAGACCATCGGCGCCCCCGCTTTGTTTCCGCCGCCTCCCCTCCGCCCGTCTACAACGCCGCCAGCTCCGCGCCACAGCGCTCGCAGTACCATTCCGTCGGCCGGTTGAGCGCTCCGCATTCGCCGCACTTGAGGGTCTTTGGAATCCCGGACTGGCTCGGGCGGTCACCGCCGATGACGCTCTTCTGCGAGCCCGACTCCGGGATGCCCGCCGGCGGCTCGCCCGGCTGGATTCCCGGATCGGTCACGCGGGGCGTGCTGCCGCTGGTGCGTTTGGGCAGGATCGCTTCGTCGCTGACGGACTTGAGGAACGCCAATTCGTCCGCCGCCGGCTCGGGCGTCTTGGCGGGGAATGGCAGCGTTCGCGGCGGCAGTTCCTTCCCCTTCGCCGGTCCCGACCTGGGGGTGAACTTGGGCGCCCCGACCGGCGGCGCCTTGGCCGCGGGCGACTCCGAGGGTTCCGCCAGCGGGAACTCCGGCTCCCAGTCCTCTGTCTCCGGAGCAGGTGGGGCGGTTGGCGTGGGCATGGCGGCTTGCGGCGCCGCTGGAGCGACCGGTACGGGCGCTGGAGCCGTCGGCGCGCTGATGAGCTCCTGCACCTCCCGCAGACGATCGATATCATCCCCGACCCGGGACAGGTCCTCGCGCACGCCGAGAAGGACCCGCTCATTCTCGCCACGGGCACGATCCCACTCGCCCGAGTCGTACTCCCCAACCGCGTGTCGCAACTCCGCCTCCGCCAGCGTTTCCTGTGCGCCGCTCTCGCGCTGGCTTAGCTCGGCCTGACGCGCCAGCAGCGCGCCCAGCTGCTCCGCCACCGCGGTGGCATGCGACCGCAGCTGCTCGATCACCTCGCCCAGGCGGCGGTGATAATCATCGCGGATTCGATCCCGGACGGCAGGCGGAGCGCTCGAGCCGGCCTGGTCCAGCCGGGCGAGCCACATCTGGTACCGATTACGCTCTTCGAGGAGGACCTCGACGGGATTGGCGGGGCGCGGAGCGGATTTGGCCATAGCTAGGCAGTCCTCTCATCTGCGCGAGTTCGTGGACCTGGGCCGGGGAGAGCCGCCCGACCCGTCCGGCAGCCCGTGCCGCGAGCAGGATGCGCGCGGCGTGCTCCAGGCTCTCCATCCGGATCTGCGCGATGCGGAGGTCGGAGCCCCAGCACACCGCGCCGTGATTCGCGAGCAACAAGCCTTCGTGGCCGGGGACGCACGGTTCAACCAGATCGCCGAGCGCCGGTGTGCCGGGAGTCGCATACGGCACCAACGGCACCTCGCCGAAGAGCAGGGTCAGTTCCGGCAACAGGTCTGCGGAAAGTGACTCTCCGGCAACGGCGAGTCCGGTCGCCGCCGGCGGGTGCGCATGCACGACGGCACCGGTCTCCGGACGGCTGCGATAGATCCTCAGATGCAAATCTAATTCAGAAGTGGGAAGGTGGTATCCCGCAACCCGGTTCCCGGCGAGGTCCACGGTGACCAGATCCCCCGGACGGAGATCTGCCTTCGGCATGCCGCGCGGGGTCACAAGCAGACGCCGGGCATCCAGGCGGACCGAGATGTTCCCGTCGACCCCGGCGATGAGCCCCGCCTCCCAGAGTCTGCGCCCGCAGCGGACGATCGCCCGAGCCGCGTCGCGCCTGTCCACCTACCCTCGAGTGCGATCGAAGACGACACGCCCGCGGACGATCGTGACCTCGGCCCGGCCGGTGAGCGTCTCGCCGCCGTATGGCGTGTTCCGGCTCTTGGAGTAGAAGGTCTCCGGCCGGACCACCCACTCCACGGCGGGGTCGAACACCATCACATCTGCCGGTGCGCCGACTGCGAGCGTCCCTCCCGGCAAGTGGAAGACCCGGGCCGGTGCGGTGCTCATCCGGTCAATCAATTCGAAGAGGGTGAGGACACCCGGCACTACGAGATTCCGGATCGCAACTCCCAGGGCCGTCTCCAGTCCGAGAATCCCATTCGGGGCGAGATCGAACTCGCGCTCCTTGGCATCATAGTGATGGGGGGCGTGGTCGCTGGCGATCACGTCGATCGTCCCGTCCTTCAGCGCCCGTCGGATGGCCTCGACGTCCTCGGGCTCCCGGAGGGGGGGATTCATCTTCGCGTTCGTGTCGTAGCTCTCGCACCGCGCGTGCGTCAGGGAAAAGTGATGCGGCGTGGCCTCGGCGGTGACTCGGATGCCCTTCTCCTTGGCGCGCCGGATGAGCTCGACCGACCCACGCGTGGACATGTGGCAGAGGTGTGCGTGCCCGCCGGTAAGCTCCGCGAGGATGATGTCGCGGGCTACCATGATCTCTTCCGCCGCGGCCGGTATTCCCTTGAGGCCCAGTCGCGTCGAAACCAGGCCCTCGTGCATTGCGCCGCCCGCGGCGAGGGTCGGATCCTCGCAGTGATCGGCCACCGGAATGCCGAAGGTCCGGGCGTATTCGAGCGCCGTTCGCATCAGCTGGCTGGAGACCACCGGCTTGCCGTCATCGCTGACGGCCACCGCCCCGGCGCCGACCAGCTCGCCGAACTCCGCAAGCTGCTCGCCCCGTTGGCCCAGCGAAATGGCGCCGATCGGATAGACCCGTGCCTTGGCCGCCTTCTGCGCCTGGCTCACGATGAATCCGACCGCCGCCTGGTTGTCCGTGACCGGATCGGTGTTCGGCATCGCACAGACAGCCGTGAACCCCCCGGCGGCGGCGGCCATGGCGCCGGTGGCAACGGTCTCGACGTCTTCCTGGCCGGGTTCGCGCAGGTGGACGTGAAGGTCAATCAGCCCGGGCGCGACCACCTTGTGGGCGGCGTCCACGATGATGGCACCTTCCTCCGGCACGATTCCCCGCCCCACCGCCTCGATCCGGCCGTCGGACAGGTAGACGTCCGCCAGGCCGTCCGTTCCCCGTGACGGGTCGATCACGCGGCCGCCCCGGATCAGGATCGGATTCACGCCGGCTCTCCGCGCGCGGCGGCGCTCGCGGCGGTCGTGCCGCCGGCCAGCAGGTACAGGACGGCCATCCGGACGGCCACCCCGTTGGTCACCTGCGGCAGGATCACGCTGAATGGTCCATCGGCGACATCCGAGTCAATCTCGACGCCGCGGTTCATCGGACCCGGATGCAGGATGACGAGGTCCTTTGGTGCCCGGGCCAGCCGGTCCCGGGTGACGCCGAAGACCCGGTTGTACTCGCGGAGCGACGGAATGAAGCCAGCCTGCATGCGCTCCAGCTGGAGCCGGAGCACGTTGAGCGCGTCGGCCCAGGCGATCGCGTCTTCAATCCGGGGCAGCACGGTTACGCCAAGCTCCTCGACCTGCCGCGGCAGGAGGCTCGGCGGCCCGCACACCGCGACCTCCGCGCCGAGTTTCGTGAGTCCCCAGATGTTGCTTCGCGCCACACGACTATGAAGGATGTCGCCGCAGATGGCCACCTTGAGGCCGGCGATCGAGCCGAAACGATCACGCAGGGTGAGCAGGTCGAGCAACCCCTGCGTCGGATGCTCGTGCTTGCCGTCGCCCGCGTTGATCACGTTGGAGGCGATGCGCTCGCCGAGGAACTGCGCCGCCCCGGACGAGCCGTGCCGTATGACGACCATGTCGATCCGCATCGCCTCGAGATTCCGGGCGGTGTCCACGAGTGTCTCGCCCTTCGAGACCGAGGAGCCGGCCGACGCGACATTCACCGTGTCGGCCGAGAGCCGCTTCTCGGCGAATTCGAACGAAATGCGGGTGCGGGTGGAGGCTTCGAAGAACAGATTGACGATGGTCTTGCCGCGCAGCGCCGGCACCTTCTTGATGGCGCGCTCGCTCACTTCCTTGAACGGCTCGGCGGTGTCGAGGATGAGGCGGATCTGGTCGGCCGTGAGCGTCTCGAGACCGATCAGGTCCTTGCCGAGCGCGGGGGCGGCCGGCTCAGTCGCCACGGGCCAGTTCGACCGCGTCGCGGCCGTCCAGTTCGGAGATGGAGACGTCCACGCGGTCCCCTGGACGGGTCGTGATCGTCAGGCCGGCGATGTCGGGTTGGATGGGGAGCTCGCGCCCGCCCCGATCCACGAGGACGCAGAGCAGGACCCGCCGGGGGCGGCCGAAATCCGCGAACTCATCGAGGGCGGCGCGCACCGTGCGCCCGGTGTAGAGCACGTCATCGACGATGACGACCGTGCGGTCATCCAGCGAGCCGGGCAGCCGTGTCTCCCCGACGACAGGCCGGGCACCGATCGCCTGCAGGTCGTCGCGGTACAGCGTGATGTCGAGCTTGCCCCGCGGAATGTCGACCCCCTCGGCCGCCTCGACGAGACGTGCAATCCGCTCGGCCAGCTCGACGCCACGCCGCTGGATCCCGACCAGCAAGAGGCCCTCCGTTCCCCGATTCTGTTCGACGACTTGCGACGCCATGCGCTGGAGGGTCCGGGCGATGGCGCGCTCGTCGAGCAGGAGGGAGCGAGAGGGCATCGGGGGCGGAAGGTAGCCGGGGGCTCCGGGTGAATCAAGCAGGTTCCGTCCGCGCCCCCACTGCGGGTTTCGCTGCGCCGCGCCGGCGGACCTGGGTCGGCAATCGGGCCACGAGCAGCACGAGCAGTACCAAGCCGAAAAGCACCGGCGTGGTCACGTCCTTCTTCACCAGCCAGAGAAAATGGAGGACCCCGCCTGCAGCCGCGAAATACACCAGCTGATGGATGCGACGCCACGTTCGTCCACCCACCCGCCGCACCATCCCCGTGGTCGATGTGAGAGCGAGAGGCACGAGCAACGTCCAGGCCGTGAACCCAGCGGTCACCCAGGGGTGCTCGCGGACGTCCTTCGCGATCTCGGTCGCGGACAGCGATTGGTCGAAGACGATGTAGGAGAGGAAATGCAGCGTGGCAAGGAAGAAGGCCAGGAGCCCCGCGAGGCGGCGAGCCCGGATCAGCTCATTCCAGCCCGTGAGCCTCCGGATCGGACTGATTGCGAGCGTCACGAACAGGCCGATCAGGGCTCCCTTGCCCGTCCAGATCTGCATCGTCTCGACCGGGTCGGCGCCGAGGTCCGCCCGGACCGCGCCCAGAACCAAGTGCACCGGGACGAAGAGCGCTACCAGCCAGAACAGCGGCTTGACCACGAACGTCACGAGCCGCGCGCGAGTCGCGGGCATCAGTAGTACGTCCGCAGGTCCATGCCCGAGTAGAGGGCGGCCACCTGATCCGCATACCCGTTGAACATGAGCGTCTGGCGCTTGAAGAACTCCCCGATCCGGCGCTCCCTCGCCTGACTCCAGCGGGGGTGATCGACTGTCGGGTTCACATTGGCATAGAAGCCGTATTCCTCCGGCGCAGCCTCGTTCCAGGTCGTGCGGGGAGGCGTCTCGGTGAACCGTATCCGGACGATCGCTTTGCCCCCCTTGAACCCGTACTTCCAGGGTGCGATGAGCCGGAGCGGTGCGCCGTTCTGGTTCGGCAACGCCTTGCCATACAGCCCCGTCACGAGAAGGCTGAGCGGATGCAACGCCTCGTCCATCCGCAGCCCTTCCACGTACGGCCACGGGAGAATCGTGCTTCGCTGTCCCGGCATCCGGTCGGGGGCGTGCAGGGTCGTGAATTCGACGTACTTGGCCCTGGTCGTCGGCTCCAGGCGCTTGACGAGGTCCCGCAGCGGGAAGCCGAGCCAGGGAACCACCATGGACCAGCCCTCGACGCAGCGGTGCCGGTAGACCCGTTCCTGGAGAGGGTGGGGCCGGAGAAGGTCGTCCAGATTGTAGGTCGCCGGCCGCTTGATCTCGCCGGCGATCTCGACCGACCAGGGGCGGGGATTGAACGTCCGGGCGAGCCGGGAGGGGTCGTCCTTACCGGTGCCGAACTCATAGTAGTTGTTGTACGTCGTGACGACGTCGTAGGGCGTCGGGTCATCGTTCCCCTGCCCGCGCGACAGGAGCCCCGTGGGCAGCATCGCCGAGAGCGCCGCCCCGCCCGCGGCCGCGATGAACTCCCGCCGGCCAAGGTAGAGCGATTCCGGCGTAATTTCCGAAGCAGGGACTTCATCGCCCTGGCGAATGAGCATCCGGGGGCCTCGCAATCGAGAGGTACCCTGAAGATACGTCCGGACCCGGGGATTGGTTCCCGGAGGGGGAACGCGAAGTGACCGAGGCGCAGCGCGGCCGCAGGTCAACCCTCGAGTTGGATGTGGGGATTCACCGGAAGCGTGGAAGGGCAGCGACGGACAGGGAGGGATTCGACCCGACGCTCGCCGGGCGAGCGAGGGGACCGAGGCCGCAACGCGGCCGCAGGTCAACCCTCGAGTTGGATGTGGGGATTCACCGGAAGCGTGGAAGGGCAGCGACGGACAGGGAGGGATTCGAACCCTCGAAACGGGGTTAGCCGTTCACACGCTTTCCAGGCGTGCCTCTTCAACCACTCGAGCACCTGTCCCGGTGACGCCGGCCGTGGGGCCGGGGCGACCGCGGCGCATTCTAGTGGTGGTGGCGAGGGGCGTCAACGGCGGAAGCGATCAGATACCGATCGAACCACGCGGCGGCGAGCTCGGCCACCTGTTCAAGCGCGCCGGGCTCTTCGAAGAGGTGCGTGGCCCCGGGCACAATTACCAGCCGTTTGGGGCCGCTCAGGTGCTCCAGCGCGACCCCGTTCAGCCCCACCACCCGATCGTCCTGCCCCCCGACGATCAACAGGGTCGGCGCTGTCACCTTCGGCAGAAACCCATCCGCGAGATCGGGACGTCCGCCGCGGGAAACGACCGCGCGCACCGGCGTATCCGGATCGGCAGCGACGACCAGCGCCGCCGCGGCACCCGTGCTCGCGCCGAAGTACCCCAGCGGGAGGCTCTCGAGCCCCGGTTGGGTGGCCGCCCATGCGGTCGCCGTGCGCAGCCGGTCCGCGAGCAGCGATATGTCGAACACCAGTGCCCGTTGATCGCCTTCCCTCGCGGTGAGCAGATCGAACCGGAGGGTCGCCAGCCCGTGCTCGTTCAGGTGTTCGGACACCATCGCGTTGCGCGGACTCCGATGCCCGCTGCCCGAGCCGTGAGCAAAGACGACCAGGCCGTGAGGCTGGTCGGGGAGGTCCAGCAGGCCCGGCAATGCCGCGCCCGCGAGCGGGACCAGGACTTCACGCCGCGTGACGGCGTCAACCATGAGGTGTGACATCCCTCCGCCCTTCACTCGGCGCCGGGGTCCAGTGCTCCGCCTCCTCGAGGCAGGCGCGGACCTCGGCATCGCTGGTCTGCGAGAAATCACCGTAGGCCTCCCCCACGGCGCGGAACCACGGCGGCGTGTGCAGGCAGACGACCGCGTCCGCCTCGTTGCGCAGGGACTCGACGCTGTCCGGCGAGCCGACCGGCACGGCCACGATCACGCGAGCGGCGCCCGCCAGGCGCAACGTCCGGACGGCCGCACGAGCGGTCGCCCCCGTCGCCAGTCCGTCATCGACGACGATGACCGTGCGGCCCGTCACCGCGACGGGCTGGCGATCCCCGCGGTAGGCAGACTCCCGACGGGTGAGCTCCCGGCGCTCCTCCTGAATGCATCGCGCCAGGTACGCGTCCGTGGCACCGGTGGCCGCCGCCATTCGAGCGTCCACGAACGTCACCCCGGCCGCGATGGCCCCGACCGCCAACTCGGGCTGGAGCGGAGCCCCCAGCTTCCGGACGACGAGGACGTCCAGCGGGGCCCGAAGGGCGCGGGCGACCTCCAACCCCACCGGCACACCACCCCGCGGCAAGGCAAGTACGACCGGCGAAGACGTGCGCCAGGCCTCCAGGGCCTCGCCAAGCACCCTGCCGGCCCGTTGCCGGTCTGCGAATGGAAGAGAAGAGGTGGTCGGCATCCTTCGTGAATCCTACTCGGCACCGGTGAAGGCGCCGTGAACCGACCCTGAGAGAGCCTTCGGTAACGGTTACGAGACCGGCGCCTTGAGAAACCGGATCCAGTCGCCACGATCGGCCCGAGTCGCAGGGGGTGGAGTCAGCGGCATACTCGCCGGGAGGTGCCGATCCCACCAGGCATGGGCCCGGGCCGGAGTCCACGGCTCCAGCACTGCGCATGCGTCGATTCGTTCGATCAGGGTGAGTGCGTCGACCGGTCGATCCCCAGGTGCCTTCGCGAGGCAGTCAAGCACCAGTGCATCCACCGCTGCCGACACCGATTGCGGCGCGTTGGCCGAGGGTGGTTTCGGTGATTCGTTGGCCTGCTTGTACAGCATCTGGATGGTGTTTGCGGCGTTGAACGGCAACTGCGTGGTGAGCATCCAGTATGCGACGCATCCCAGCGCGTAGATGTCCACCCGGTGATCAATATCCGGATCTCCGAGCGCGGCTTCGGGGGCCATGAAGGCAGGCGTTCCGGTGAGCGCGTCCGCCGCTGTCAGCTTCAACGCCTCCGATGCTTCGGGCGCCCGCTCCTTCACCAGGCCGAAATCCAGCACCTTGACGAAGTCCACCTCGAGCCCCATCCGGCAGGCGTAGAGGTTGGTCGGCTTGATGTCGCGATGCACGAGCCCGTGCGCATGCGCTTCGGCCAGCGACAGGCAAGCCTGACGCAGCAGGTACAAGACCCGCTCCGGCGGGACCGGACCGAATCGCTGTACGAGTCCCTCGAAGCTGACGCCTTCGAGGAGCTCCATGGCGAAGTAGAAGCTGCCATCGCCCGTCGGGCCGAAGTCGTACAGCTCGATCGTGTGTGGCGACCTGAGCATGGCGGCGGCCGTCGCCTCCCGGCGGAACCGCTCAATGGCGCTCTGCGCCGATTCCGTGTCGATACGGCCGAGGTAATCGCTCCGAATCAGCTTCACGGCTGCCGGCCGGGCCAGGAGTTGGTGGGTGGCCTCGTACACCTCTCCCATTCCGCCCTCACCGAGCAGCGCACCGAGGCGGTAACTCCCCATCTCGCGCGCCTTCCGCACTTCCCTGCCCAACCGCCGGATCACCCGGGCCGGCACGACGGCAAGTGCCGCGGCGAGGAAGGGCGGCACGACGAGGAGCAGCACACGGAACCCGTCCTCCGGCATCGGCACGCCGCGCAACCAGGCATAGCACAATGCCGCAGGCACCGTCGCGGCCGCCGCGAGCGACGTGGCCAGCATCCGTCCCGGAGAGTCGGTGGCGATGGACGGATACAGCAGGATGATGAGGCAAACCCACGAAAGGCGCCCCGGTGCGCGCACGGGGGCCCAGGTCTCGAGAACCGCCAGCAGAGCGCAGGTGGCGACCATCACAATGAGACCCAAATCACGAACGAGCCTCGGCCGCGACGCGAGCCTGTCAGTCGCGAACCCGAGGCCCAGGGCCAGGGTCAGCCCCGCCATTGCGAGATAGCGGCCGGGCACTGGCCACAGGTGGGCGACGCTCGCCCCCACGCCCTGGCCGAGCAAACGCCCCACGACCTCGATCAGGAGGGTGATCACCACCCAGACCGTGCCAAGGGCGAATGCCGCGACCCGCACCCGCTTCCGGGAATCCTCGAGTTCCGCCTCGGTCGGACGTCCGGTGGAGGCGAGCAGCCCCCCGCCCGGGCCTGTGACCTGCGTCATTGTCTCCGCCTCGCTCCCTGGCGTGTTTTGCACCGAACTGGTCGACACATCCCTGACACGTATCTTACCCAGACCCCCTAACCGCGGGAGTCCGTATGGGTCGGATGGTGCTGGGCCTCATCGTCCTGGTGATCGGGATGCTGGTGTTGGTGGCCGCCGCCGGACTCCGCGCGCGGGGGCCCTCGGCCGGCGGCAGCGTCGTCCGCTCGGTCGGTCTCGGATGTCTGGCGTTCGGCGCCTTCCTGCTGGTGACGGCCGGGCTCGTCGTCATCGAGCCGGGCCAGGTCGGCGTGCGCCATGCTTTCGGGACGGTCGATCCACACCCCCTCCTGCCCGGCATCCGATTGATCACCCCGTGGTCAGAGGTGGAACGGTATTCGACACGGGAAGAGCAGTTCCCCGCCGCGGGCGTCGAGGCCGAGCGGATGGATGCGCTCTCCGGGGAGCAGATGTCGATGAAGGTGGACGCGGCGATCCGCTATCAGATCGACCCCCAGCTCGCGCCGCGCCTGTTCCTCGAGATCGGGGCTGAGCCGCAGATCCAGAATGTCGTCCGCAATGCGATTCGGAATGGCATCCGCGACGGAATGGTGCAATACTCGATCAACGATATCTCGCAGCGGAATGCGATCGCGCTGACCATGGAAGCCGAGGTCGATTCGGCGCTCGTGACGCGGCCCCGGGCCGGGGGCGAGCCGTTCCGCATCGCGATCGTGACCGCCTTCTTCCTGCGGAATCTCGAACCGCCTCCGCAGGTCGTCCAGGCGATCAACAACAAGATCGCCCAGGAGCAGCAGATTCAAACCGAGAAACACCGGGTCGAGGTGGCGCGCCTCCAGAGCGACCAGCAACGGTTGCTCAACGTGACGCTCACCGCCGAGGCCCTGACCAAGCAGTATCTCGAAGTGCTGCACGACATGAAGGGTTCCAGCAATCTGGTCATCATGGTGCCGACCGAGGGGGGACTCCCCGTGCTCGATCTCGGCGCCCTGCGGAGGAACTTACAGTGACTCACATCACACCCGGGGGGTCTCTTTGGCACATGGCCTGACGAACCCGCTTTCGGATTCCGAGGTCATCGGACGGGTTCTGGATGGTCAGCCGGAGGCCTTCGGACTGCTCGTGGACCGTTACCAGGACGAATTCGCCCGGTACGCACGGTTCATGTCGGGAAGCGAGGAAGACGCAGCGGACATTATTCAGGAGAGCCTCATCCGGGCGTACCGCTCCCTGCACCGCTGCCGGGAGCCAGATAACTTCAAGGGGTGGCTCTTCTCGATAGTGAGCAACCGGTGCAAGACGCACCTGGCACGTCAGCGCCGCCGCCGGACCGAGGCTCTGAGCCCGATCCTGCCGGATCCGAAGGCGGGAGAGTTGGTGAGCCGCGGGGCGGAACGCGACGAGGTGCGACGGAAGGTGGAGGAAGCGTTGGAAGGGCTATCTCATGAACAACGTGAGGCCATAGTACTTAAGTATATTGAGGACAAGTCGTTACAAGATATTTCAACGATGACTGGGTCCAGCCTTCCGGCCCTGAAGATGCGACTGCTCCGCGCTCGGAGCCTGCTGCGGGAACGACTCAACGGATGGTATGAATGAAGCGCGAGCCCGAAGACCTCACACGATACTTGAACGGCGAACTTCCCTTCGCCGACCTTCCCCCGGCCCTTCGCGAGGAAGCACTCAAGTTTGAAGGTCTGGTGGCCGCGCTCGATCGGGAGCCGATTCGGCTCCCGTCGTTGCGTTCGGGGGTCGAGGCGATCATCCAGGCCGAGCCGATGCCGAAGTGGCGCCGCCTCTGGGACTGGTTCCGTACGCCCCGGCTCAGCCCGCTTACGGCGGGGCTCGCGGCCGTGGTCGGTGCCCTCGCCTGGTTGCTGCTGCCGTCTCCCGACTCCCGCGTCGTCCCGGTTGCCGCAGTGAGCCCGGTCGTCGGACCTCAGATCCCGCTCCGCACCATCCGCTTCACGTTCGAAGCACCGGGCGCGTCGACCGTTGTGGTCACCGGGGATTTCCTGGAGTGGCGGCCCGAGGGGGTTCCCCTGAGTCGCCTCCCCAGTGGAGAGTGGGCCGGCGAGATCCAGCTGCCCGCCGGAGTCCACCATTACGCGTTCGTTGTCGATGGCCGCGAGTGGATGGCCGATCCGGGGGCGAGCTCAAGGGTCGAGGACGGTTTCGGCCATGAGAACAGTCTCCTGATCGTGCCGGGTACCGATCCCGAGATCCTCCCATCCGCGAGGAGTTGACGATGCGAGCTCTCCTCGGCCTCGCCTTCCTGGCGGGAATGGCGGGCACCGCCGGCGCCCAGGGCGCGAACCCGCTCGCCACGCGACTCGATGCGGTCACGCTGCAGGCGCTGGCACCTACACTCGAGGCGGCCAGGCGGGATTCCCTTCCCGTCCGTGCGCTCGAAGCCAAGGCGCTCGAAGGCTCGGCCAAGCAGATCGCCGGACCGCGAATCGTGAGCGCCGTCGAGCGGATGGCGGACGACCTGCGGGAGGCGCGGCTACTGGTGAGGAGCCCCGGGGCGGCGGCACCATCGGACGAACTGGTCATCGCTGCGGCCGATGCGCGGCGTCGCGGTATCGCGGCCAACGAGGTGGCGACACTTGCCCACACCTCCGCACCCGACGGGCCGCTTCTCATGGCGATGGCGGTGCTCGGCGATCTGGTGCAGCGCGGCGTGCCCACCGGCACGGCGCTCGCGACTGTGACGACGCTCCTCGAAGGCGGGGCGACGGTGGATGCGCTGTCCGACCTGCCGGCCCGGATGGATGTCGCCTTGCGAGTCGGCGCGTCTCCGATCGACGCGCTCGGCAGCGCGACCCGGGGTCGCGGAGCGCGGCCCGCGAACGCGGGGCCTCCCCCGTCGCCGCCGGGCCGGTCGGACAAGGCGCCGGGCAGCAAGAAGAAATAGCCGCGCGCTTCACCCTCACGGCACGATCAGCACTCCGACCTCTCCACCGAATCCGTCCGGCTCGCGCCGGACGCCCTCAGGGACGACCCACCGCGCCCCATTCACGCGCAAGTTGAACTTGTGGGTCCCGCTGGGTAATCGAACCGGCAGCATCCATCCCCGCGCACCGTCGCGCGTCATCGGCACCGGTTCCCACCCGGTCCAGTCCCCATAGATCTCTACCGTGGTCGCCTGGTCCAGTTCGAACCGAAGTGTGGCCTCGCCCGCGATGAAGGAGATCGGACGCTGGATGGGAAGCTCGCGAAGCGTCAGAGATCGGCGATTGGAGAGCCGGAGCCCGAGGGACAGTGACGCCCCTCGCGGGAGCCCCTGGACCGGGTCCGCGGGAAACCCTCCGCCCTGAAGCACCAGAGCCCAATGTTCGGTGAACCACCAGTTTGCCGCTGCGCCCGCCCACCCGATGGCGGGATCGGCGCCAAATTCGCCGCGAGCACCGACCACGGCTGACGCATCGATCCGCCCGGTGCTCCACGCGAGCTGGAACCCCATCTCGGGATACCACTCTTCGTCCAGCCGGGTACCGGAGAGCGTCAGTGCCGCGGTCGCCCTCGACCCACGAATCCAACCGCCCAGCGCCGGCCCGGACACGGGGCGACCCTCCGGATCAAGGTCCGTCCAGCCCCGCCCGGCAATCGCCCCACCCCAGAACCCGCCCCGCTGCCAGATCCCGTGCAACCGGAATTCCCCCTGCACCTGTCCGGCGAGGTAGTCGTCGGTCCCGCGCACCCCGGCTCCTCCCGCCCGGAGTTCGAATCGCCACGGACTCGCCCCACCAAGGGGCGCACCCAGCCACGAGAGATCGGCCGCAGCCTGACCGCTCGCCCCGGACTCGAACCCTGTGCCTCCAAGTCCCGCTCGTCCATAAAGGGGGCCGAGCCCACCCTGCCAGGAACCCCACAGGTAGCCGGAACCGATCGCGGATTCGTTTTCGAACGAGGCGGCGCCGCCGCCAGTCTCGACAGTCCACTGCTGGGCGCCGAGTGCCTGGGGTGCCGGAAGGAGGACCAGCAGGAGGATTCGAGCGAGCTGTGAGCGCACGCGTCACCGGCTGGAGCCGCGATTCCTCCAGCCGGTGAGCAGGAGGAGGAAAACGCCGCTGACCAGGAACAGCGGTCCCTGTGCAGGCACGGTGGTCGAGATCGGGCAAAAGCCGGTGGCCGCACACCGGGCTCCTTCGGCCAACAGGGAAGCGCCTGGTGCCGCCGGCAGTTGAACTGAGCCGACCAGAATCGTCAGCAGAATCGGCAAAGGGCCTCTTGACAGGGGGTGAACCGGGCCGGAGGTTCGGGCGACGCCCCACCTCCCGGAGCAATCTATGCGGTACCTTCCCTCAGTGGCACTCGCCTTCGTCGGAGTGCTGGCGATTGGTGGGTGCGCAGACACCGAGCCCGCCCTCGCCCCAGACTTCCGGGCGAGCCCCCCGCCAAGCGGTCATCGCGGCATCACGGTGATGACGCGCAATCTGTATCTCGGCGCGAATTTCGACCCGGTGGCCGCGGCCATCGCCACCTACTTCGCGACCGATCCCACGCCGACTCCCGAGGAACTTGCCGCATTCGCCGCGCCGACTGTTTCACAAGCCTGGCTCGACGTCCTGCAGACGAACTTTGCGGCACGGGCCGAGGCACTGGCCGACGAGATCGCGCGCTCCCGCCCGGCACTCGTCGGGTTGCAGGAGGTGACGACATACTCCTTGCTTTCCCTCACGAATCCGGGGGCGGGCGAGCTGGTGCAGTACGACTTCCGCGCCCTGCTGCTCTCCGCCCTGGAGGCCCGCGGCCTCGACTATCGGGCGGTGGTCCAATCGTCCCTCACCGATTTCCAGCTCTTCGCGATCGTCCCCGATCCGACCCAGGGTTTTCAGCCGGGCCCCGCCCTGGTGCGCTACCACGACAGCGATGCGATCCTCGCCAGAGCGGACGTCGCGACCTCCGAGCCCACCTGGGCGGTCTACAGCACCCTCGCACCGCTGGGCGGCGGGTTCTTCATTCTGCGCGGCTGGACCGCTGCGACCGCACGGGTCGGTGCCCGCGAGCTTCGGTTCGTGAACACGCACCTCGAAACCCAGGGGCCGGCAGCCGGACTCCTGAACGGTGCACAGGGCCAGGAGCTCGCGGCGATCTTCGCCGGTGAGGACCTGCCGGTGCTTCTCGTGGGCGATCTGAACTCGGCGGCCAACTCCGACGCGCCCGCCGGGTCGGCCACGCCGAGCTACCCCCTGCTCACCCAGCAGGCCGGCTATCAGGATGCCTGGACGCTCTTCGGCGGGTCGGACACGGGCGGTGAGACGTGCTGTCACTCCGCGGACCTGCAGAATCCAGCTCCAACTCTCGACCAGCGGATCGACTTCGTGCTACTCCGTGGGTTCGGGCCGACAACCGGGGTCGAATCCACGATGAAGCTCGATGTGGTTGGTGACGAATCGGGGGACCGATTCTCGACCACGGACGGCCTGGGGCAGCCAACTACGCTTTGGCCTTCGGATCACGGCGGGGTGGTGTCGAGTTTCGTTTCGGAGGGCGGGTTCTGAATCCCCGCGCGGCGACCGCGATGAACGAGACTGAGGACTGAGGACTCGTTTCGCTCAGTCCTCCCAGTCGACGGACAGGGAGGGATTCGAACCCTCGAAACCCTTGCGGGTTTACCGGTTTTCGAGACCGGCTCCTTCAGCCACTCGGACACCTGTCCCTTGGGGCGGGAAAAGCTAGCGGGGCGCCGGGTTGCAGGTCAACTCAGGGATTACGCGCCACATCCCGCTGGCGCGCCACCGCCGCGCGCGTCACCACCATCACCAGCGGCCGATGGTCGGAGCCGTACTTATCCTCGAGGATCCGATAGGGTGTCGCCACCCAGGACGGCGCGAGGCGCTGGAAGATGTAGTCGGTGCAGAACAGGTATTTGGTCTTGCAGGATGGCGGGAGAGCCGATTCGGGGAATTGCTTCCGCAGGCTGGTAATAAGCGGGTCCCGCGCCGACGCCGTATTGAAATCACCAGCGATGAGGACCGGGAAGCTGTCGGCGGCGGCTGCTTCCAGCAGGCCGGCGGCCTGGCGGAACCGTCGGGTTGGATCGACCAGCGAGGGCAAGAGCGCGGGCCAGACGTCGAGGTGGACCGATGCGACACGCAGCGCCGCCGGGCCTGCGGGTCCGTCCGGCACCTGCACGGTCGCAAGCAGCGCTGCGCGACGCTGGCGCTCGAACGGCAGGTTGATGACCTGAAGCTCGCTCAGCGGCAGGGTGGACAGGATCGCGTTGCCGCGATCGGCCTCGGCCCCTGCCGGCGGCGGCTGATCGTTGCGCATGGAGGGAGCGTAGAAGACGGCGAGGCCCAACTCGCGGCCCCAATCGGCGATGTCTCGAAAGGCATGATCGTCGGTCACGCCTTCCCCGCCGCGGGACCTCGACATCACCTGAGGATGCACCCGGACGGCTTCTTGCAGCAGCAGGACGAAGTCGTGGATCGGCTCGCCGCCGGTCAGCCGACCCGACTGGAGGTCGTCCAGCAGCCTTCCGACGTCTCCCCGGCCAACGTGAGTATTCCACGAAATGACGGCGAGGCGACTGACGGCGTCCCCCGCGAGGCGCCTGCCCCGCGCGTCAACGAGCGCCGGTCCGACCTCGGCGCACCAGGCCGTGAGGCTGTTCACGTCGTCCGGCGCGGCAGGCCCCAGCCACCGCACGGGCGTCTCGACGTCCGCAGGGCCCTGAAGCGTCGTGACATCCTGGCAGCTCGCTTCGAGCCGCACCGGACCCATCGGCGGCGGCGGGTGGCACCCTCCCGCCAATGCGACCGCGAGCCCTGCGAGAAGCGGGACCTTAACGGCGCGCACGAAAGAACTGCTTGAGCGTCTCGCCACACTCCTCCTCGAGAACTCCGCCGTAGACCTCGGGCCTGTGATTGAGCCGGGGATGCCGGAGCAGGTCGTGAACCGACCCGGCCATGCCGGCCCGGGGGTCCCACGCTCCGAAAACTAGCCGTCCGACCTTGGCAAGCACAATCGCACCGGCGCATTGCGCGCACGGCTCGAGCGTGACGTACAGGGTGGCGTCCAGCAGGCGGTCTTCGCCCACGGCCTCGAGCGCCTTCCGGATGGCCAGGATCTCGGCGTGCGCGGTCGGGTCCCTCCGGGCGATCGTCTCATTGTTCGCTTCGGCGATGACCCGTCCCTCGCGGACGATGATGGCACCGATCGGCACTTCCTCGCGAACCGCGGCCGCGCGGGCCAGCCGGATCGCGGCTTCCATCCATATGTGGTCGGCCGGCAGGAGGCCGCCCCTACGCACTGGCGGCCTCGAGGGGAGGCATGCGCACGAACCGGAGGCCGTCTCCCGCCCGCTCGACGCGGATTGTCTCGCCTTCGTGATACACGCCCTCGAGGATCTCCAGTGCGATCGGGTTCTGCAGCCGCTGCTGGATGATTCGCTTGAGTGGCCTCGCGCCGTACACCGGGTCGTACCCCAGGGTGGCCAGCAGATCCGCCGCCTCCGGCGACACCTGGATCGTCAATTTCCGGGCGGCCAGCAGCTTCCCGAGGTGCCCGAGCTGCAGGTCGACGATGCGGCGGATTTCGCTGGTCCCCAGCTGCCGGAAGACGATGACGTCGTCCACCCGGTTGAGAAACTCCGGACGGAAATGCTGGCGGAGCTGCTCCCGCACCAGCCGCTCGGTCTCGGCCCAGGCGCGATCGTCCACGGCCGCGCCGGCCTCGACGATAGCGGCGCTTCCGAGGTTGGATGTCATGATGATGACCGTGTTCCGGAAATCCACCACTCGCCCCTGGCTGTCGGTCAGCCGGCCGTCGTCGAGGATCTGGAGCAGGACGTTGAAGACGTCCGGATGGGCCTTCTCGATCTCGTCGAAGAGGACGACGCTGTACGGCCGCCGCCGCACCGCCTCGGTGAGCTGGCCACCCTCCTCGTACCCGATGTATCCGGGCGGCGCCCCGATCATCCGGGCCACCGCGTGCTTTTCCATGTACTCCGACATGTCGAGCCGCACCATCGCGCGCTCATCGTCGAACAGGAATTCGGCGAGTGCCCGGGCCGTTTCGGTCTTCCCGACGCCGGTGGGCCCGAGGAAGATGAACGACCCGGTGGGCCGGTTCGGATCCTGCAGCCCCGCGCGGCTCCGGCGGACCGCATTCGCAACGGCCGTCACGGCGGCATGCTGCCCGACCACGCGCCGGCCCAGCTCCTCCTCCAGGCGGGTGAGTCGCGCCCGCTCGGATTCCAGCATCTTCGACACCGGGATCCCGGTCCACTTCGCGACGATTTCCGCGATATCGTCGGCGTCCACCTCCTCCTTCAGGTACTTGGCGCCGGCCTGAACCGCCTGCAGTTTCGCTTCACGCTCCTGGAGCTCCGCTTCGAGTTGCGGAATCCGTCCATACCGAAGCTCGGCCGCCTTCTGCAGATCGCCACGGCGGGTGGCCAGCTCGATCTCCCCCCGAAGCGACTCGACCTCGGCCCGGCGCGCCTGCAACTCCTGAATCGCTTCCTTCTCGGATTGCCACTGCGCCTTCATGGCGACGCTCTTCTCCTTGAGCGCGGCGATCTCTTTCTCCACCGCCTGCCGCCGCTCCCGGCCGGCCTTGTCCTTTTCCTTGAGCAGGGCCTGGCGCTCGATCTCCAGCTGCACCAGCCGCCGCTCCACCTCGTCGATCTCCTGGGGGAGGCTGTCGATCTCGATCCGGAGGCGGCTGGCGGCCTCGTCCACGAGGTCGATCGCCTTGTCCGGCAGGAAGCGATCTCCGATATATCGCTCGGAGAGCGTGGCCGCGGCGACTAGAGCGTTATCCGTGATGCGGACGCCGTGGTGGACCTCATACCGTTCCTTGAGGCCGCGCAGGATCGCGATGGTGTCCGCGACGCTCGGCTCGCCGACAAGCACCGGCTGGAACCGGCGCTCGAGCGCCGCGTCCTTTTCGACGTGCTTTCGGTACTCGTCCAGCGTCGTGGCGCCGACGACATGGAGCTCGCCCCGCGCCAGCGCCGGTTTGAGCAGGTTGCTCGCGTCGACCGCTCCCTCGGCGGCGCCGGCACCAACCAGCGTGTGCATCTCGTCGATGAACACGATGAAGCGGCCTTCGGCGGACGTCAGCTCCTTGATCACGGCCTTGAGCCGCTCCTCGAACTCACCCCGGTACTTGGCACCCGCCAGCAGCTGCCCGATGTCCAGGGCGACGATGTCCTTGTTGCGGAGCGAATCGGGCACGTCCCCGTTCACGATGCGCTGCGCGAGCCCCTCAACAATCGCCGTCTTCCCCACCCCGGGTTCGCCGATGAGCACCGGGTTGTTCTTGGTACGGCGCGAAAGCACCTGCATCACGCGCCGAACCTCTTCGTCCCGCCCGATCACCGGGTCCAGTTTTCCCTTCCGGGCCTGATCGGTGAGGTTCCGCGTGAAGCGCTCGAGCGCCTGGTACTGCGACTCAGGGGACTGGTCCGTCACGCGATGCGAGCCGCGCACCCCCGCGAGGGACTCCCGGAGCGTGCCGGCTTCCACCTCCTGCGCGCCGAGCAGGGTCCTGGCGGTGGTGCCCTTCTCCTCCACCAAGCCGAGCAGCAAATGCTCGGTGGAGACGTATGCATCACCGAGGGCCTTGGCCTCGGCCTCAGCGCGGTCGAAGACCCGGTGCAGCTCGCGGCTGAAGCTCGGCTCCCCGGCGGCCCCCTCTTGGCGAGGCAGCCGTGCGAGCTCCCGCTCCACCTCCTCGCGGAGAGCGGCGACGTTCAGGCCCGCTTTCTGGAGCAGCGGCTGGACCACCCCTTCGTCCTGCGCGAGAAGCGCCGCGAAGAGGTGGGCATCGTTCAGCACGGGATTGCCCCGGCGACGGGCTTCCTCCCCCGCCTCCCGGAACGCCTCCTGTGCCTTCAGCGTCAACCGTTCGGGTCTCAGCATAGTGCGCCCGTGAGGGGCATGTCGTGTACCACGGAAGTGTGCCTTTTTGACAGCTCGCGAGTCGTGGTTGACTCGCGAAGTGAAACGAGGGACACCTTGGAAGGTGCCCCTCGCCGACTCGAACTAATCAGTCGAGTTTCTTGCCTCCCTGCGGACGATCATCTTCTTGACCTGACTCTGACCGTCCACAGTCAATCGGTAATAGTACACCCCCGGTGTCACTTCGCGTTCACCCTCGAGCAGGCGCCCGTCCCAGTAGGCCACGTAGGATCCGCAGCGGAGGCGCAGGCCTCTCAAACGCTCGCGACCGCCGGTCTGCAATTCCGGAACGGCCACCACCTGCACCAGCACATTGTAGATCTCCAGTGTTACCGTGGGGGCGTGCCCGTCAGTACAGGCCTCCGGAAGCAGGGTGAACGGAATTGACGTGGCCGGGTGGAACGGGTTGGGGTAGTTGTCCCCGAGCTCGAAGGCGCGTGGGGGCGCCCGCTCCTGCGTTGCCCCCGGGGTGGTCACCCCCAGCACCAGCAGCCCGAGCAGCAGCCCCGTCCAGACGCGGCCTGCCATACGAGCGACCTCTCTCGGACAAAGGTTGGAACTGGTGGAGGCACCTCCGGCGAAACGATTGACAGTTGTGAACTTAGCGCAAGCAATAGCAAAGATGGGGCGACTTCGAGTTCCGTGTCAAGTGAGCCGCCTCACGTCTCCCACACGTCGCGTCAGGCCGCGCCGGTCTGCCCACTCGAGCAGCGGTATAAGGTACTTTCGCGAGAGGCCCGTTCGCTCCCTGAGCTCGCCGACCCGGATCTCACCGGCGGTTCCGACCGCCCGCAGCCCCGCCACGAACTCCTCCAGGGCCTCCCGGGTCAGATACCAATCCCGTGACACGGCCTCGACCCGCCCGCTGGCGGCCGCCACGCGGAGCGCCGCGCCGACATCGGATTGCTGAGTTCGGCGCTCCAGTTCGGGGACGTCGGGCGCCATCAATCCGCCTGCCGCCACCAGGGCCACGATCCGGTCGATCGCCGCCTCTCCTCCCGCGATCCCCGCGGAGAATCCGCCCAATCGGAGCAGCCCGAGTTCCCGGACCACCTGCCCCTCCGAGGTGAGGGCCGCGATCGCCGACTCGGCGATCCATGCGGGCTCCCGAAGCTCCCGACGCAGCGTCTCGGCCGGCATGCCCGGCGCCGTTGGATGGGAGCCGTGGTAGGCGGCCAGCCGCTCCGCCGCCCGCCGCATCGCCTCGTTCAGGACCTGGGCCAACACCCATCGGTCCCCAGATTCCCGGACCGTATCGTCCGTCGCAAACAGGCCCGCGATGCTGCCGGCCGCCACGCCCAGCGCCAGCGCCAACTGGCCGCTCGTCAGCCCCTCGGGATGCCGGAGCAGCAATGCGCGACCACGGCGACCCGGATCCGCCGAGTTCAGATCCTCGGGCCACACCGCGCGCCTGCGAGGCGGAAAAGGATCCAGGACCGTGCCTCCGCCGATCGTGAGCACCGGACTGTAGCTCCTGAGCACGAACCGATCCCCACCCCGGGCGAGGATCGGGGACTCGCACACGAGACGCACGAGTCCGCGCTGGCCAGGTTCCACCTGCCCGCGTGGGTGGGCGCGGGCCAGGACCGCCGCGGTGCCGAGGTGGAGCCAGACGCGGGTCCGCGCCTGGAGTGCCCGCGGAGCCCCCGGAAGCAGGGCGATCTCGACGTCGAGCGCGGTGGTCTCCGACCAGGGGAGGTCCCCCATCACGAGCACGTCACCGCGCCGGATCTCCGAGCGGTCCACCCCGGCAAGCCCGATCGCGGTGCGGGTTCCCGGGCGCGCGCGGTCAGTGGCTCCGCCATGCACTTCGAGCGTTCTGACCCTGGCGGCGCGATCGCCAGGGACGATCCGGACCGGAGCTCCAATGGCCACGCTGCCGGTCCAGACGGTGCCGGTCACGACGGTGCCCGCGCCCGCCACGGAGAAGGCCCGGTCGACCGGCATCCGGAAGGCGTCGGACGCGCTGCGCGGGGAAACCTCCCCCGCCAGCTGTCTCAGCATCCGGCGAATTGCCTCGATTCCCTCCCCGGTCCGGGCCGAGACGCGCTGTACTGCGCTGAAGCGCACCGGCGAGGACTCGAGCACCGATCGCACCTCCTCCGCGAGGAGGTCGAGCCAGTCCGGCTCGACCAGATCGGCCTTGGTGAGCACCGGCACGCCGGCCGGAACGCCGAGCTGCTCGAGGATTGCGAGATGCTCGCGGGTCTGCGGCATGATGCCCTCGTCCGCCGCGATGACCAGGAGTGCCACATCGACGCCTGCGGCGCCCGCGACCATCGTGCGGACAAAATCCTCGTGGCCGGGCACATCCACCACGCCGGCGAGCACGCCGCCACCGAGGTCGAGCGGCGCAAAATTGAGCTCGATGGTAATGCCCCGCCTGCGCTCTTCGGCCAGCCGGTCCATCGGCCGTCCGGTCAGCGCCTGAATGAGTGCCGACTTCCCGTGGTCGATGTGCCCCGCGGTTCCGATGATCACGCGGACTCCCACGGGCGCTGCTCCCAGAAGCCGAGAGCGGGGAGCTCGGCGCCGTCGGCGAGGTGATAGCGGAGGAACCGCCCCAGCAGGCGGCGATGCGCCGCCGTGTGACGGGCATCCAATGTCGGCAGGTCCCCCTCGGGGCGGACGAGCGCGACCAGGTCGGCGCGATCGGCAGCAGTGAGACGGGTCGCTCCGTGCCCTGCCGCACAGCTCGTGCAGAGAGCGCCGCCTTCCCCCGCGCTGAATGCCAGCGGCCCGTCGGGCGGGATGGCCACGCCGTCCCGCACGCAACGATCAAGCGATGGCGCGAACCCGAGGACGCTGATCAGCCGCCATAGCAGGCGAAGGCCGAGCACGTCCACCGCTTCGGCGGGTGCGGTCTCGAGCAGCGTCAGGCCGCCACTGAGCAGGTCGTAACTGGGTGGGTGGGCGGCGGCAGGCGCGAACCGGAGCACGACTTCGGCGAGGGCGGATGCCGCGGCGTACCGAGGGAGCGCCGCGGCAAGCCCGACCCGCAGGTGCGTGAGGTCGAAGGCCGCCAGGGTCTGGAGCTCGCGCGACTCTTTGAGGTAGAGCTGGGCCTGACCCTCGCTCAGCGCCTGGAGCGAGGCGCCGAAGGAGCTCTTCGGGCGCAGGGCGCCCTTGGCGATCGCGCTTTGAATGCCGAGGTCCCGGGTCGCGAGACGCACGATCTTCGAGGTCTCACTGAAGCGGATGGCACCGAGGACGATCGCGGGCGTGGAAACCGGAGGCATGCCCGGAATCTACTCCGGCGGAATCCCCGTCAGGGCGGTCCCCGTAGCGCACACGCCGAGCGGGATCGTGCGGCTCTCGCTGAGGTCGTCCCGCAGGACATGCGCGGTGCCGCCGCCGCCCCCTCCGCATCCGCCGGTTAACGCGTAGATCCGTCCATCGTTGTCCACCGCGACCCCGGAGTTCTCCGGTATCGCCACGCCGTCCCCCGCCCCACGCACCACCGTTCGGGTCGTCGTATTGAACTCCATCAACCCCTCGAAGAAGGAGCTCACGAACAGCCGCTCTCCGCCATCGGAGGCGATCGCGCCGGGGCCGGCGCCGAACCCTCCGAAGTTTGCGATCTCGACCCGCGCCACGGGGTCTATGATGGAGAGTCGCCCCTCGTTGCTGTAGTCGCCGGTATTCATCACGTAGAGCAGGCCGTCGCCGCCGACGTCTGCGAACTGGGCGTTGCCGGGACCGGGAAGCGGGATCGAGTCAATGCCCGACGCGCGTGCCCCGGTCACCGGATCGATGACGGTAATCCAGCTTTCGCCGGCGGGGGCGAAGTCCGCGAGGTTCCCGTTGATCACGAAGACCTTTCCTCGGGTATAGACGACCGCCTGCGGATACACGCCGACTTCGACGCTCGTGGTGTCCCCCGTCAGATAGTTCACCCGGGTCACGGTGTTCAACCCCGGGTTGGCGACGTAGGCGATCGAATCGTCCACGATGGCGGAGCCGGTCGCAAAGGAATTGGCGGCGAGCGGAATCGTCCGCTCGACAGCGCCGGCTTGCAGGTTCACGACCGCCACGCTGTGGTCCACTCCCATCGGCACCAGGGCATACGCGCCGAAGGCAGACACGCCGACAGGTGTCGGCGTGGTTCCGCCGAGGGGGATCTTGATCGCGTTGTCCGGCGCGCCGACTGGGACGACGCTCAGGGAAGCCTCGATCGAGTTGACCACGAGCAGTACATCCTCGGCCGGGGGGAGCGATGCCTCCGGATCGGCGCAACCGGTGAGGAGCGCCATCACCAGGGGGACGAACGCACGGAGGGCGGCAGCGGAGGAATGGTTCATGGCCAGTCCATCGTGAGAGTGATCAGCAAGGAGCGGCCGGGCATCGGATACCCGGCAATGAATTCAGCTCGAGTGTCCAGCAGGTCGCGGATGTCCCCGCGCACGAGCAGTTGCGATCCGATGCGGCGCTCCACGCCGGCATCGACCAGCGCCATTGCCGGGCGCGGATTGACGCCACCGGGGTTCGGGTAGCGTTCGCCGATCCAGTGCCATCGCGCGTCGGCGGACCAGCTCCCGGTCGACCAGGTCGCCGACAGGGCCGCGGTCCCGCGGGGGCGGTATTGGACCTGGGGGCCGTCCGGAACGTCGTAGGTCACCGGGGTCCAGGCGGCCTGCGCCTCGACCCGAAGGGTGGCCGCGGGTGCCACGGCCAGAATTCCCTCCACCCCCCGCCGGACCACATCCTGGTTGCGCGGGCTCCAGACGAAATTGACACCGGGAGCCCACAGGATCATATCATCCACCCGCCCGTACCACGCCCGAAGTGAGGCGCGGGCATTGCGCCCGAATGCCGGCCACTCCCGCGACACACCGAGCTCCGCCTCCCAGCGAACTCGCTCGGGCCGCAGATCGGGATTGAGTGCCACCCCGACGCCTTCGCGGAAGAAGAGGTCGGCGAGCGGCGGGGCCACGACGGCGTTCCCGCCGGAAGCGCTGATTGTCCAGCCCGCCTGATGCCATGCCGCATCCAGGCGCGCGCTGAGCACCGGGCGCTCCGCCCCCGTCCACTGCTCCAGGCGGACCGCCGGCGTCAGCGTCCAGGCGCTCAGCTCGTCACTTGCGAGCGTGGCCCCGGCGTGCAGCCCCGCGCGGTTCCACCGCGCCGGGCCTTCCAGCGCGTCGCCACCATATTCATCAACGCGGAGATCGCCCCCGAACACCCCCGACCCCCGCCAACCGGCGATACGCAGCGGGCGCTGCCATTCGGCCTCGCCGCCGGCGCTCCAGCCCCGCGTCTCGACATCGTATGGGGCGCCGATCGGTGGCTGGGCATCCTGTGCCCTGGTGTAGAGTCCGGACCCGAACAGACCCCAGCGCAGCGCCCCGGTCCCTCGCAACCCGGCGAACACGGAACGCTCCTGCGCCGACGCGTGAGGTGTCTCGTTGCCCACTGGGCCAGGCAGGCCGCGGTCGGACGCCGACCCGCGAAGCTGTACTTCGGTGCCACCGGATTTCCTCAGGGAGAGCTGCCAGAGATCACCCCCGGTGTTCGCCCGCACGGCCTCGCCGCTGCCGCGATTGGCCGGGACTTCGTACGGGTAGTCGCGCGGACTGCGCTCGCCCTTGGCGAAGACGTGAACCCCCAACACCTCACCGGTCGCGCCCGCGCCGGCGGCGCCATGGCTCCCTCCCCAGGCAGCCGCGGCGGGTTGCGGATCGTTGTACGACGTGATTTCGATCACGCCCGCGATCGCGCGACCGCCCGCGCTGGAGGTGCGCGCGCCCGGGAGGAGTCGCACGGTCGCGACGTCGCGCGAGGCCACTTGCGCCAGGTCGGCCCGCCCGGTGAGCGGATCGTTGAGCGCGAATCCGTCGACGACGACGAGCACCTCATCCGGCGCACTGCCGCGCACCTGGGGTGACGCGGGCCCGGAAGGTCCGGTCCGCCGGACCACCACGCCCTCCCATCCGTCGAGCGCACGGGCCAGATCCGCGCCCCGGCGAACGAGTTCCTCGTGGTCAAGCGAGGCAGACGCGCCCCCCGGCGCCTGGACGACGATCGGCTCGAGCTGGACCGGCGCCGCAACCAGCTGCACCGTCCGTTCCAGCGCGATGCCTGGGAGGAGGTCGAGGTCCTCCCGATAGGGGCGGTAGCCGACGCTGACGACCTCCAGGGTGAGCCGTCCCGGAGGGAGCGCTCCCAGCACGAAGCGCCCGTCGGCGGCGGAGGTGGCGCCCGAGGCTCCGGCCGAAATGCGTGCCCCGCCGACCGGGCGCCCCTGTGCCGGCCTCCACGATCCGGCCTCTGATTTCCGCCGGTGATTGGGCGCCGAGGCCGGTCGCTCCGAGCGCCAGCATCGTGAACCCGATCCAACCGGGTTTCACGACTCCGCCTCGGAAGGCTTGAGCGGAACCACCTGTGGCGACCCATCGCGCCAGGGCGTCACGGCCAGGGGCCAGCGGAACACCGGCGCCAGGACCCGGCCGGTGATCACGGCGGCAGGCTCGCCATCGCCGACCACCCGGCCTCCATCGAGCAGGATCATCCGGTCGGCATATCGCGCCGACAGGTTGAGCTCGTGGGTCACGATCAACCCGGCAAGCCCCCCGCTGACGAGGTCGTGCACGAGTTCGAAGAGCTCCATCTCGTGCCGGATGTCGAGCGCGGCCGTCGGCTCATCGAGGAGCAGGGCCCGGGGCTCCTGCGCCAGCGCGCGGGCCACCCTGACCCGCTGCCACTCTCCGCCGGACAGCGTATCGGTGCGCCGATCCCGCAGGTCCCACGCGTCGCAGCGCTCGAGCGCCCGGCGGACGGCGTCGTGGTCCGCCGCGGACTCCGGCGCGAGCGGACCGAGCCGCGGATAGCGGCCGAGCATCACGGCTTCCCGCACCCGCAGGCTGAACAGCGTTTCTTCGCGCTGGCTCACGGCGCCGATCGCAGCGGCAATGTCCTGGCGCGACCACTCCACGAGCAGCCGGCCGTCCAGCGACACCGTGCCGGATTCGAGCGGGACCAGTCCCAGCAGCGCGCGCACCAGGGTGGACTTGCCGCTTCCGTTCGGGCCGACGACCGCAAGCAGGCGGCCCGCCTCGAGCGCGCACGTGACGCCGTCGAGAGCCCGGCGGGGCGCGCCAGGGTACCGGGCCGCGAGGTCCGTCCCCTGAAGCATCATGCGAGTTTCCGGCGAAGCAGCAGGGCAAAGACCGGCACGCCGACCAGCGCGGTCACGACTCCGACCGGCAGCTCCTGCGGACGAAACGTCGTGCGCGCAATCACATCGGCGAGGACGAGGAACGCGCCGCCGGCCAGGAACGCGCCGGGGAGCAGCCCGCGATGCAGCGGGCCCCAGAGGCGACGCATCGCGTGTGGCACGACGAGCCCGACGAAGCCGACCACCCCCGACACGGCGACCGCCGCCCCGGTCAACGCTGCCGTGGACAGGTAGACGCGACGCTTCACCCGCTCGACGTCAGCGCCGAGGTATTGCGCACTCTCCTCGCCGAGCGCCACCAGGTCGAGGGCCCGCGCGCTCGCGAACAGCACGGCGAGCGGCACCACGGCATATACGCCGAACACGGCCACCGCACGCCACGACGCGAGGCCGAATCCACCGAGCAGCCACAGCACGGCACTCCGGAGCTCTGCCGCGTCCGACAGAGTGATGATCGCGCTCATCAGCGCTCCCGCGAAGGAGCCGACCACCACGCCCCCGAGCACGAGGACGTAGGGATCGAGCCGGCCGCCGGCGACCAGGCTCAAGCGGTATACCAGAGCCACGGCACCGGCGGCGCCGGCGAATGCCGCCAAGGGCACCGCCCAGGCCCCGCCGGCATCGAGAGCAATGGCGAGCACCGCGCCGAGTCCCGCGCCTCCGGACAGTCCGACGAGGTACGGATCCGCCAGCGGGTTGCGGACGATGGCCTGCAGGCCTGCTCCCGCGACCGCCAGGGCGCCGCCGACGAGAAAGGCGAGCACCACGCGCGGAAGCCGGACATCGCGGAGGATCGCCGCGCCCCCATCCGGTGCGCCCCGAACGAGGTCCGCCCACACGCCGGGGCCCAACGACACCGCGCCCAGGGAGAGCCCGGCGGCGAACGCGACCGCGACGAAGCCGAGCAGCGCGATGACCCGGCTGGTACTCATCGCGCCGCCGCCGACCGCGTTTCAGAGATGGCCGCGCGCAGTGCGCGGATGGCTGACGGGCTCCGCGGACCGGGCCGGCTGAACTCCGACCCGTGTACCCGCACGAATCGCCGCTCGCGCACCGCGCGTACGGCCTGCCACTCGGGTCGCCCGGCGAATCCGGGCGACTCCTCCCCGACGACGAGGATCAGGTCGGGATTGCGCGCCGCGATGGCTTCGAGGCTGACCGGCGCAGACGCCGAGGCCAGGTCGGCGAAGAGGTTCCGCCCTCCGGCCCGTTCCACGAGCTCACTCAGGAAGCTTCCCGCCCCGATCGCGATCGGCGGCTGGTCCCAGGCGAGGATCAGCACCGAGGGGCCGCCAGAATCGGTGGCATCGACCCCGGCGAGGGCTCGGGCATAGCGCGCACCGAGCGAATCCGCGGCTTCCGCCCGCCCCAGCAGCGTGCCCAATGTCCGTGCGTGCCGAGGCACATCCGCGAGCCGGTCGGTGGCGAGCTGCACGACCGCGATGCCGTGGGCACGCAGCTGTCCCGCCGCGGCGGCGTTTTGAGTGGAGTGGTAGAGCACCACCAGGTCCGGCGTGGCGGCCAGCACCGCTTCGAGGTTGGGCTGGAGGCCGTCGCCGAGGTTCGGGACGGCAAGGGCCTCCACGGGATAGTCGCACCAGGTCGTCCGTCCGACGACTTGCGCCCCGGCGCCGAGGGCGAAGAGCAATTCGGTGCTGGCGGGAATCAGCGAAACGACCCGCCGGGCCGGTCGCGCGAGTGCGACGGTGTCGCCGGCGTCGTCCACGATCCGGATCGATCCGGGCATGGGCGCGGCAGGGCCGCAACCGGCGGCGCCCCCGGAGGCGGCGAGCGCGAAACAGACTTGCTTCAGGAGGTGGCGAACAGGCCGCAACGGAAACCGCCCATCTTCGGAGGGTGAAGATGGGCGGGACTCGGCGCTGGCAGGCCGGGCACGCCACCGCTCCCTCCCCCGAGGGAATGCGTGGTGGCGCGAACGGAGAGGTCTCCTGGCTTCGGGCTTCCGCTCGCCTTCCCGGTCTCCCAGTGGCGTGCTGAGCGGAGAGTTCGTGCCCGTTACAGTGGCGGGGCCGCGCCGGTGTTACACCGGCTTCCGAGCGTCCCCATTCGCAATGAAATCAGTTGTCCTCAGGCAAACCTAGGACCGGCGATGACGGGTCGCAAGGGCGGCTTCGGCCGCCGACTTGAGCGCCGCACGCCGCCTGAGATAGTCGTTCCACTCGGACGCCGGCAGCTGGTCCTCACGGTTCGCGTAGGCCGCATCCAGCCGCACCAACTCCTCCAGCGGGTCGGGCCGGGCATTCTCGCCGGCAACGGAGCCGGCGCGTGCCCGGAGCACCATGATCAGCACGAGCCCGGCGAAGACGAGTACCGTCGTGGAAACGAGCACCGTGAGCAGCACCCGGCCCGCTCCCCCCGGCGATCCGAAGCGGACAACGACGATGCCTGGCACGGGCGGGGCGGCGGTCCACCGCTGCAGCCGCTTGCCCGACAGCTCCACCGGGCCCACAGCCACGAGGCCGCCGCCCCGAATCGATGCCCCCTCCTCCTCGACGAACAAGTCGAACGTGTCCGCGGGCGCCAGCCAGGAGAATTCACTCCCTTCCACTGGAAGCCGGTAGCCGATCATCAGGTGCTTGCGTCCCGGCGGAACGGGCGCGAACAGGTATACCGAGTCGCCGCGCTGCTCCACGGCGGTCGGACTCACGTCTCCCTCTTCGACCTCGAGATTCCGCGCGCCGGCGGGCAGGCCGAGGCTCCAGGTCGGGCTCAACGTGTCCGCCGCCACTCGGGTGGCGCTGGTGCGATTCGCCAGGGTCACCAGGTCCAGCACCGGTCTGCCGTCCGCGTCCGGCTGTCCGACGATCACGTGACGCGCGGAAAGAACCAACGGGACGGTGGATGACGTATCCGAGACGACGAGCACCACGGCCGTATCGCGGCCCGGCCGGACGGGATCGGAGAAGTACTCGATGCCTGCGTGGCGGGCGCTCACCAGGAACACGGCGGTGGTATCCTGCCGCACCCGGAACCTGAAACGGCCATGATCCGGCGTCCGCACCGAGTCGACGACCCCTTGCGCCGTCCGGCCGATGCGGTGCAGCGACACGAACACGCCCGCGGCCGGGATGGTGTCGACCCCGTTGACACGCAGCACGCGTCCAGCCACCACGCCCGGTGCCTGCGCCCCAAGCGGCGTGACTGCCAGGGCCAACGCGGTCAGGAGGCAGGCGCTACGGGTTGAAGCGGCCGAAATCTTCGGGATCGAGCTTCTCGAGGTACTGCTTGAGGGTTTCCGCGTCGAGTGGGCGTTCCGGGGCGGGCTCGGCACCCTCATCGGCGGTGTGGTCCAGCAGCTGGTCGGTGGTGTAGATCGGAGCGCGCAGCCGCAGGGCCAGCGCGATGCTGTCCG
This sequence comes from uncultured Gemmatimonadales bacterium, assembly GCA_963817575.1. Lineage (GTDB taxonomy): Bacteria > Gemmatimonadota > Gemmatimonadetes > Gemmatimonadales > GWC2-71-9 > DASTCF01. The sequence continues at coordinate 345,224 of CAWFOY010000011.1, read as the reverse complement.
ACGGGCGCGCGTCCACCTGGATCATCTGATCCTCGCGCCGGAGCAGGAGCTCCGCGAAGTACGTGTTCTCCCGGACCCCGGTGATGGTCACGCGGAGCAGGGCGCCGCCCAGGCCCATGATGACCTGCTTGAGGAGATCGTGCGTCATCGGCCGCTGCGCCTTCACGCCCTGCATTTCCATCGCGATGGCGCTCGCTTCGGCGGGGCCGATCCAGATCGGCAGGACGCGCTGGCCGTCCTTCTCGCGGAGTATTACCACGGGACTGTTGGTGTTCCGGTCCAGCCCGAGGTGCGCGACCGTCACTTCGATCATGGGACCGCTACCTCGCCTCCGCGAGCAGGGCGCGCACCCGGTCCGTGCGCTCCCAGGTGAACAGGTGCTGAGTCCGGCCTTCCACCCGAATGGTGGCCGGCTTGCGACCGAAGTGCCCATAGGTCGCGGTCGGCGAATAGATCGGCCGCTTGAGCTTGAGCGCGTCGATGATGCCCTTCGGGGTGAGATCGAAGACCCGCGCGACCATCCGCTCGATCCGCGGATCGGGAAGCACCCCGGTGCCGAACGTGTCTACCATGACGGAAACCGGCTCGGCGACGCCGATCGCATAGGCCAGCTGCACTTCGCACCGGCGCGCCAGCTTCGCCTCAACGATGTTCTTGGCAACCCAGCGTGCGGCATACGCCGCCGAGCGATCCACCTTGGACGGGTCCTTGCCGCTGAAGGCTCCGCCCCCGTGCCGTGCCATCCCGCCGTACGTATCCACGATGATCTTCCGGCCGGTGAGCCCCGCGTCCCCGTGAGGGCCGCCGATGACGAAGCGGCCCGTCGGATTGACGAGGATTTTCGGCCGGCGGCCAGCGAGACCCCGCTTCTCGAGGACCGGCTCGATGACTTCCTCGATCACGGCGGCGCGAATGGTGGACTGCCGAAGCTCCCGGCGGCCAATGTGTTCCGCGTGCTGGGTGGAGACGACCACGGTCTTCACCGCCACGGGCCGATCTCCCTCGTACTCCACCGAGACCTGGCACTTGCCATCCGGCCGGAGCCACTCGATCCGGTCCAGGCCGCGCAGGCCCTTCCGGACAGCCGCGAGCCGCTCCGCAAGCGCGTGGGCCAGGACGATCGGCAGGGGCATGCGTTCCCGGGTCTCCCGGGTGGCGTAGCCGAACATCATCCCCTGATCGCCTGCCCCCTGGGACTTCGACGCGCCCTCGTCGACGCCTTGCGCGATGTCCGGGGACTGCCGGTCGATCGACGCCAGCACCGCGCAGGTCCGCGAATCGAAGCCGTAGGAGGCGTCCGTGTACCCGATTCGCTCGACCGTGGCCCGGACGATATCCGGGATATGCACGTAGGTCTTCGTCGTGATCTCGCCTGCGACCACGGCCATGCCGGTGGTGACCAGGGTCTCGCAGGCGACCCTGCCGTGCGGGTCCCGCGCGAGAATGGCATCGAGCACGGCATCGGAGATCTGATCGGCCACCTTGTCGGGGTGACCCTCGGTGACCGACTCTGACGTGAAGACGTGACGCTTCGGTGGAAAACGGGAGGGAGTCATGAGTCCCAATGCTAGTCGTGAGAGCTGCCGGCGATCGTGCGGAAGCTAGTGGTGCGCTTCCGTCCCGGCAACGCGGCACCGGGATCCAGCAGCGCAAGGTCGAGGTGACTGCCGACGGCCTCCTGCAGGGCAGCGTGGACCTCGTCGGCGGTACGGGCCGACAGCGCCGCCTGCGCTGCGGCGTCCGCCACGGTGGCGGGCACCGTCCGGATGACCTGTTTGAGGAGGGGCAGTGACGGCGGTGATACGCTGAGTTGGGTGTACCCGAGCCCCATCAGGAGCACGGCCGAGAGCGCTTCGGAGGCCATCTCGCCACAGACACTGATCGGGATGCCGGCGGCATCGGCGGCGATCCGGACAGTCGCGAGCTGGCGAACCACGGCCGGATGGTTGGTCGTGAAGCGGTCCGCCATGCGCGCATTGCCGCGGTCGACCACCATCGTGTACTGGGTCAGATCGTTGGTCCCGACGCTGAAGAAGTCCGAGATCTCCGCCAGCCGGTCCGCCATGATGATCGCCGCCGGCGTCTCGATCATCACGCCAACCGGCACCATCGCCGCGGCCGGAATCCCTTCGCGGGCAAGCGCCGCGCCCTCTTCCTCGAGCATCTCGCGGGCCTCGAGGACCTCCTCGATACGGGTGATGAGCGGCAGCATGACCCGCAGATCGCGACCGACCGCCGCGCGGAGAATGGCGCGCAGCTGTGGCCGGAAGATCTCCGGCTGGTCGAGACAGACGCGGATCGAACGCCAGCCGAGGAAGGGGTTCGCCTCGGTGGGGGCCTGGAACGAGGCCGGGAACTTGTCGCCGCCCAGGTCGAAGGTCCGGATGATGACGGGCTTGCCCTGAAAGGCCAGCGCGACCCGGCGGAAGTAGTCGGTCTGCTCGTCTTCCGTCGGGATCGTCGCGCGGCCGGTGAGCAGGAATTCCGTGCGGAGCAACCCCACGCCCTGCGCGCCGTGTCGGACGGCGGGTTCGATCTCCTCTGGCAGGTCCACATTGCCGTAGAGGGTGAGCGTCCGGCCATCCGGCGTTGTGGCCGGCGCGGCGACCGTGGCCTCGAGCTCCAGCTCCAGGCGATGGCGCCGGCTCATCCGGGCCCGGGCGTCCTCGAGCTCGGCGCGGCTCGGGCTCAGGATCACCGTGCCGCTCTGGCCGTCGATGAGGACCATCGCCCCTTGGTGGATCAGCTCGAGCGCGCCGCTCACGCCCATCACCGCCGGGATGCCGAGCGAGTGCGCCAGGATCGCCGCGTGCGAAGTCCGGGTGCCCTCGACGCTCACCAGACCGGCCACGTGCTCCCGGTCGAGCTGCACCGTGAGCCCCGGCGAGAGCTCGTGGGTCACCACGATCACCTGGTCGGTCGGCTGGTCGGACCATGGCTCGCGCTCGGGCTCCCCGATCAGGATCTGCAGCACCCGCCGCTGCGTGGCGGTGAGGTCGGCCAGGCGGTCGCGCAACCGGGCCGAGGGAGAGCCCGCCCAGAGATTCCGCAACTCGAGCGCCTTGAATTCGTACGCCGTCTCCGCGCTGAAGTGGTTCTTGCGGATCAGGGTCTCCACTTCGCCGAGGAATTCCGGATCCTGAACCATCATGATCTGCGCGTCGAAGATACGGGACTCTTCGACGCCACCCCGTTCGAGGACACGATCCCGCAGTCCCTCCAGCCCGCCGACCACGACCCGCACCGCCTCGTGCAGCCGTGCGAGCTCACCTTCGATCTCGCCGGGATCCACCGTGCGGTCCGGCACGTCGGGGAAGCCCCAATGGACGACCATCGCCGGCGCCAGCGCGACGCCGGGTGAGACCCCAATCCCCTGCAGGCGGTGCGGTGTGTTCATGATTCCCCAAAGCCCTGCGCGACGAGGCCGGCCAGCGCATCAACCGCCTGTTGCGCATCCGGGCCGTCAGCCCGGAACATGATCGCGCTGCCGCATTCGGCGGCCAGCATCATCACACCCATGATGCTCTTCCCGTTGATCGCCATCCCGTCCTTGACGACCTCAACGTGAGAGGCGAAGGTGTTCGCCAGCTTCACCAGCTGCGCCGCCGGTCGGGCGTGGAGTCCGAGCGGATTCACGATGGTCGCCTCGCGTTCGGTCACGGCCATGGCGCGAACCTCATCCAGAGGAGGGTGAGTCCGATCGTCATCAGCCCGAAGCGGAGCGAGGTGAACCTCGTCCCACCCCATCTTGCCAGCGCGAGACCCAGCGTAGCGGTGATGGCCGCCACACCGAAACCCGCGCTGCCCAGCGGGACCAGAAACCAGGCCGCGATGAGCGCGAGCGCCGCGCCGACCAGGAAACCCGCGGGGGCGCCAATGCGTGACGCCACCCGTGGAAGCCAGGACGCGCTGATGGCGGTCCCCACCTGGAGCCCTGCGGCCAGGCCGGTCCGGAGCCCCCAGACCGTCGCCAGGAGCCGGATCGCGTTGTATCCGACGAGCGCCACAAGGAGCCCCGACCCGCCGACTCCGAGCGCAATCGCGACCAGCGCGAATGCCATGATTCCCGGCACGAGCCCCGCCCAGAACACCTGATCGCCCAGCGCGCCGAGCGGCCCGCAGAGCGCAGTGCGAAAGCGGCGGATCTGCTCGCCCGGCACCCCATCGTATTCGGCGCGGCTCGCCGCACCCACTGCGAGCCCGGCGAGATACGGATGGCTGTTGAAGAACTCCGCCGACCGGATTGTGGCCTCGGCGTGCCGGGCCGGATCGATCGACTGCAGGTCGTGGAGCAGCGGCTCGGCTGCGTATCCCATGCCGATGCCGAGCATGCGCTCGTAGCTCCAGACACCCTGCACCGCGAGTAGTCGCGCGAGGGCCCGCGTGCGTCCCTTCACAGGAGAAGTCCCGCGAGCGCGCCGGCCAGGACACCCGCCCCAAGCCAACGAAGCCGGCGACCATGCCCCGCGCTGCGCCACGCTCCCGTGAGTGCCGCGGCAACTCCGGCCCCCACCAGGGCTGCCGTCAGTAACCGGCCGGGAACATCGGCGACCGGCAGCCAGGCGCGGCCGGCGAGCGCGAGCGCCAGACTGGCGCCGGTGACCACCAGGGCGCGGAGAGCATCCCTGCGGAGGCCCGTCCACTGCAGCCGGCGGATCGTCGCCGGCATTCCCGTGGTGAGAGCGGCCGCATTGGCCTGCACCAGCCTGGCGTTCGCCTTCCTGAGGCGCTGCAGGCTCCACCCTCCGGCGGCCGCCATCAGCAGGCCAAGACTCCCGCCGGCCCCGACACCCACGGACCACGGCTGATGCGCGGCGAGCAGCGCGGCGCCCACGGCCGCCGGGCCGTACTCGGGATAGCGGCTCGCCCCCACCGGAAGCACATCCAGGGCGAACAGCTCGAGCAGCGCACCGACCCGCATTCCCGCGACCGGATCGCCGACGAGCCATCCCGCGATGCTCGCGGCCACGAGCGGCCGGGCGAGCAAGCCCTGGGGCACACTCACGAGGTCGAGTCCGACGACCGTGCCCCACAGGAGCAGCAGGGCCAATTCGAGCGGGGCTCCGGTCACGGGGGTCAGCCGAGGGCGTCCAGAGTCACGGGCGCAGTGGTCGGGACATCCTGTGCCGTGACTTCCACCCCGCTCGCCCGCAGCGCCTTGAGCGCCCGGAGCTCGTCATCGGTCAGATACACGTACGGGAGGCGCTCGATCCGGCCGGGACGATGGTGAATCCCGCCGAGGTTCACGCCCGGTATCGGGCCTCCATTGCCCGCCAGGAGCGCGGCCATGGTCTCGACGCGGCCCGTCAGCAGGATGCCTGGACGGGGATCGGCCGCCCAGCCCGGCAGCCGCGTGCGGGCCTCTGTCACCCCGACGAAATACGGCTCGATGTCCGGCGGGAGTGCCATGCGGTAGAGATCCTGCTCCCATCCGCTCGCAGCGACGTCGTCGTCGACCAGGACGATGAACCGGGCGCCGAGACTCCGGCCCCAGCCCAGCACCACCTGACCGTGGATAAGGCGATCGTCGATGCGATACAGCTCAATCGGCATCAGGGAATCCGGATGGCGCGCTCGCCCGCACTCACCGCCCGGTCGGCTGCCTCGGCGGGCAGGCCGCCCGGATGGAAGACGAAGTCCACGAGCATTGCGAGGTTCACACCGGTGACGATGCGGATGCCGTTCTGATCCCGGAGGCGATGCAGGGCGGCGATCAGGCATGATCCGCTCGGCATGTCCACGAACACCACCGCCGGCTGGCCGCCGATTGCCGCCGAGATCCGTTCCTCGAGGCCGCCCCGGTCGCAGTCGGCGTTCGACACGGGGACCAGCAGACCACGGAGCCCGGTGATCCGTTCCACCGCGTCCACCAGCGCGCCGGCCAGCGCGCCGTGGCAGACCACGACGCCGCGCAACGTGTCACTCATAGTCTTCCTGCAGATATGCCTTGATGCCGCGCTGCTCCTTCATCCGCCGGATCAGCCGCTCGTTGAATGCGGCCGCGACGTCGACTCCCGAATAACGGAGCAGGTGCATCATCGCGACCACTTCCGAGATCACCGTGAGGTTCTTCCCCGGATTGAGTGGCACGACGACCTTGGGAAGCTTGACCTCGAGGATTTCCACTTCCTGCTGGCCGAGGCCCGTGCGCTCGGCGTCCTTGGCATTGTCCCAGTCCTCGAGCTGGACGACGACTTCGATCCGCTTCTGCTGGCGTACCGCGCGGACCCCGAAGAGCGCCGGGATGTCGACCAGGCCGACGCCGCGAATCTCCATGTGGTGCTGGGCCAGCTCGTGTCCCTGCCCGATCAGGATGTCGTGCCCGCGCCTCGATACCTGCACCACATCGTCGGCGACCAGACGGTGGCCGCGCTCGACGAGGTCCAGGACGCACTCGCTCTTCCCGATTCCCGAGCGCCCCACGAACAGAAGGCCGACACCGTAGACGTCTGCAAGCGAACCGTGCAGGGTTGTTCGCGCCGCGAACGCCTCTTCGAGAATCGGCTTGATCCGCCGGTAGAATTCGGCCGTCTTGAGCGCGGTTCGGATCACAGGAATCTGGCGCGCGGTCGCCATCGTCAGCAGGTCCGGCGATACCTGGAGCCCCTTCGTCACGAAGACGACCGGCAGATCGAACGCGAAGAACCCTTCCAGCGCCCGACGGCGCTCGGCGGCCGAAAGCGCGTCGAGGTAGGTGATCTCCGTCTCGCCCAGAACGTGGATACGGTCGGGGGCGAAGCGGGCCGTGTATCCCGCCAGGGCCAGGCCGGGACTGGCCACCTCGGCCTGGGGCAGGAGACGGTCCAGCCCGAGCTGCCCGGTGAGCGGCTCGAGCTGGAGGGCCTCGCGGCGAGCGGTGACCAGGTCGCGAAGGCGTAACGTCACACCTGGTCGACCTCCTTCGACTTCCGGGGCTTCCGGCGGCGGACCCCCGGCTTGTCCAACTGCCGGCGGATCTTCTCCTCGGCGCGGTCGAGCGCGGAACGATGATCCGGTCCATCTCCCACGGCCACGATCAATTCTTCACGCGCGACGCGGAAGTGGATCTCCGCCGTCGGCGCGCCGGCTTCCATGTCAAAGAGTACAACGGCATCCATCGGTCGTGCAGCAAGGCCCGCCAGCCGCTCGCCGATCGCCTCGGCGCGCTGGCGGAGCTCGTCGGTCAGCTCGCAGTGGCGCGCGGAAACGGTAATCTGCATCGCACTCCTCCCGATTGAGGAACGTCTACGTGACGCCTGCCAGTTCCCGGAGCTGGGCCTCGGTCGCATCGGCCGCACGCTCCCAGGTATGGGCTTCCGCGAATCGGCGCGCCGCCGCGCCCAGGCGCGCGACCAGCCCCGGATCGGCGGCCAGCTCGAGCATTCTCTCGGCCAGCGCCCGGGCATCGTTGTGGGGAACCAGGAAGCCCGTCTCCCCGTGCCGCACCGAATCCCGCAACCCCGGGCTATCCGAGGCGAGGGATGGCGTGCCACAAGCCGCCGCTTCAACAACGGTAATACCCCACCCCTCCTTCGGCGAAGGGAACAGATTCGCCCAGGTGCTGCGCAACATCCGAAGCTTGTCCGCCTCGGTCACGAAGCCGTGAAACCGGACAGCCTCACCGACGCCGAGTCGAGCGGCCAGCTGCTCGAGACGCGGCCGGTCATCGCCGGTTCCGGCGATATCGAGCGAAAGGCCCTGGTGCCGACGCCGGGCGTGGCTCAGGGCCCGAATGGCCAAGTCTACTCCCTTATACCGCTTCAGGCGACCCATGTAGAGGAAGGAGGGCGGATTGCTGCGCGGGACCGTGGGATCCGGTGCATAGCGCGACGCATCGACTCCCGGGTGAATCACCCGGACCCGCTCCCGGGCGACTCCGCGCGCAACCAGATCGTCACGCGTACTCTCGCTGATGGCATGAAACCCGGCTCGCCGATACGCCCGCGGAATCGGCCGCTCGGCCAGCCAGACGATCGCGGCCATCGGCCAGGGTACTTCCTGGAAGGCGGTGGTGCCGAAGAGATGCGGCACGATGACGCAGAGGGGCGCGGTGGTCAGGCGGCTCAGGAAGAGCGGGAGCTTGTTGATGTCCTCCACCACGATGTCGGCCGGCTCCGCGGCCAGCGCGCGGCGCACCGCGCGCCTCCCTGTCAGCGCGAATGTGTGCCGACCACCGGAGCGCTGCACGTGGATTCCGTCCACGTCCTCCCGCTCGGCGGCGCCCGGCCAACCCGAGCAGACCAGCCGCACCCGGTGTCCGCGCCGGACCAGCCTGGTGAACAGTTCAAAGAGGTGGATCTCCGCTCCACCGGCATGCGGATTCAGCCGATCCTGCCAGTTGACGACAAGGATGTTCACAGGCGGCCGAGGGTATGGGCGACGCGATCCAGCACTCCGTTCACGAACGCGGGAGACTTGGGCCCGCCGAACCAGTGTGCCAGCCGAACCGCCTCGTCGATCGCGACCTTGGCGGGGACCGACCCGGCGCGCAGTTCGTGGATTCCAATCCGGAGGATGTTGCGCTCCACCACGCCCATCCGGTCCAGCCGCCAGTTTTCGGCCGCGTCGGCGGCCAGACGGTCCAGGATGTCGCGCGTGGACAGAATGCCGGCGACGAGCGCTTCCGCGCCATCGAAGACGACCGGCTCCGGGCCGGTCAGTCGAGCGAGGCCCGCGCCGGCGCGCACCGCTTCGGTGCCGGTCACTTCGCAGGCGTAGAGCAGCTGGAGCGCGCGGGCGCGGGACTTGGTCTCAGGCCGGAGCATCAGCCGTCCGAAGCCGGCGGAGGGCATCCGCGGTGGTGATGGCTGCCTCCGCCGCCTCGTGTCCCTTGTTGCCGGCGGCCCCCCCCGCGCGGTCGAGCGCCTGCTGCATCGTGTCCACGGTCAGCACGCCCAGGGCGACCGGCACGGCGTGATGCAGTGCGACCTCACCGAGCCCCCGCACCGCCTCACCGGCGACGAATTCGAAGTGGGGCGTCTCCCCGCGGATCACCGCCCCGAGTGCCACCAGACAAGCGTACTCACCAGTGCGGGCAGCCGCTTCAGCCGCCGCGGGAAGCTCGAACGCTCCCGCCACCCAGATCACGTCCACATGGCGGTCGGCGATTCCGGCCTCCCGGCAGCACGCCCGGGCCCCGTCGAGCAGGCGGGCCGTCACCACCTCGTTGTAGCGGCTGACCAGGATGGCGACGCGGCCCACCGGGCCGAGCCGGCCGGAGTATTCAGGCATCAATCAGTGGGCGAAGAGGTGGCCGAGCTTGTCGCGCTTGGCGGCCAGGTAGCCGGAGTTTTCATCGGTCGGATCGGCGATCAGCGGCACTCGCTCGACGATCTCCAGTCCGTACCCGTCCAGGGCGACGAGCTTGCGCGGATTGTTCGTCATGATCCGAATCGAGGAGAGGCCCAGATCCCTGAGGATCTGCGCACCGATGCCGTAATTCCGCAGGTCCGGCGCGAAGCCGAGGCGCTCGTTTGCCTGGACCGTGTCGTCGCCGCCGTCCTGCAGCGCGTACGCGCGGATCTTGTTCAGCAGCCCGATGCCGCGGCCCTCCTGGTCGAGGTACACGATCACGCCTGCACCGGCCGCGCCGATCTTCCGCATCGCGGCGTGCAGCTGCGGCCCGCAGTCGCACCGCTGCGACCCGAACACGTCACCGGTCAGGCACTTCGAGTGCATCCGCACGAGAATGTCCCGCTTGCCATCCACGTCGCCGTGTACCAGCGCGATGTGCTCGGCCTGGTCCACGTCATTGCGGTATCCTATGATGCGAAACTCGCCGAAATTGGTGGGGAGCCGCGCCTGGGCCACGCGATGGACCAGTCTCTCCTTCTGCAGCCGGTAGGCGACCAGCTGCGCCACCGTGATGAAGGTGAGGTTGTGCGTCCTGGCAAACACCTCGAGCTCGGGGCGCCTGGCCATCGTGCCGTCCGGGCTCAGGATCTCGCAGATGACGCCGGCCGGGGCAAGCCCCGCCAGGCGGGCGAGATCCACGCTGGCCTCGGTCTGTCCCACGCGCTGCAGCACACCGCCCGGCCGCGCGCGGAGCGGAAAGACGTGCCCCGGCCGCCGGAGGTCGGCGGGCACCGTCGCCGGGTTGATGGCCACGTGAATGGTGGCCGCGCGATCGGCCGCCGAAATGCCGGTCGAGACGCCGAATCGCCGCTCGGCATCGATGCTGATGGTGAACGCGGTGCTGAGCTCCTCGGTGTTTCGTTCCGCCATCTGCGGCAGGCCGAGCTGGTCGCAGCGCTCGCCGGTGAGGGCCAGGCAGATCAGTCCGCGTCCGTGCAGGGTCATGAAATTGATCGTCTCGGGCGTGACGAGCTCGGCCGCGCAGACGAGGTCGCCCTCGTTCTCACGGTCCTCATCGTCCGCGATGATCACCAGCTTGCCGTTCCGCAGGTCCTCGATCGCCTGCTCAATCGTGCCGAACGTCATATGCCCTCGGGGGCCCGGGCCAGCAGGGCCGCCACGTACTTGCCGATGGTGTCGCCCTCGAGATGGACCGTGTCGCCGCGACGCCGGTCTCCGAGGGTCGTATGCTGTAAGGTATACGGAATCAGGGCCACCTGAACGACGCGCCGTCCCGGGAACGCGTTCACCGTCAGGCTCACGCCATCGACCGTGATCGAGCCCAGCGGCAAGCAGATCCGCGCGATGGCCGCCGGCACCCGGATGTCCACCAGCCGGGCATCCGCCCGGTCGGCGATTCGCGTGATGGTGCCGACGGCGTCGACATGCCCCTGGACGAGGTGCCCGCCCAGGCGGTCTCCGACGCGGAGCGCGCGCTCGAGGTTCACCCGGCGCCCCGGCCGGAGCGCACCGAACTTGGTCCGGTCGAGCGAGGTGCGGACCACATGAACCGCGAACCCGCCGCGCTCCCGGCGCGTCACTGTGAGGCAGGCCCCGTCCACGGCGATGCTTTCGCCGGGTGCGATCCCGCGATATGACGCCGTGATCACCAGCGCCCGCCCCCCGGCCTCTGCGCGGGCCTCGGCGACCGTGCCGATCGCCGTCACGATGCCGGTGAACATCAGCGGCGATCCACCACGAGCAGGGTGTCCTCACCCAACGGCCGCCGCTCCACGACCTTCCAGCGTTCGGCCTGTGCGAGGTCGACACCGGGAAGGCCGGGCATCGCCGGCACGCCGGATTCGCCCAGCCAGAGGGGGCTCTGTACCCAGTAGAAGCGGTCCACCAGGCCGTCCGCGAGGAGCGCACCGGCGAGCTGCCCACCGCCCTCGACCAGAAGCGACCGCACTCCCTGGCGACGGAGGGTGGCGAGCCCGTCGGCGAGCCCGGCGGAGCGGACCAGCTGGACACCGGCGGCCTCGAGCGCTGCCGCACGGTCGCTGTTCAACAGCGGACCCGCCACGACGCTGGTTGGGATCTCGCGCGCGGTCCGGAGCAGGGTGAGGGTCGCCGGGAGATTCCCCATCCGGTCGAACACGACGCGCCTCGGCACCACCCGGGGCTCGACGGGGCCGCGTACGGTCAGCGTGGCGTCGTCGGCCCGGGCGGTCGCGCCTCCGATGCCGATCGCATCCACGCCGGCGCGGAGCCAGTGCACGAACTCCCGCGCATCGGGTCCCGAGATCCACCTCGACCTTCCTTGCCAGTCGGCGAGGCGTCCGTCCAGCGACGTCGCGAGCTTCAACGCAACCCACGGCCGGTCCGGCCGGCTGAGCGCGTGGAAGAAGGGCGCGTTCTGGGCGGCGGCCCCCTCACGAAGCAGCCCGCCCGAGACGTCCAGGCCGGCCTCCCGCAGCCGATCGGATCCTCCCCGGGCATCCGGGTTCGGGTCCTCGTGGGCGAACACCACCCGGCGAACGCCGGACGCCAGAACCGCCTCGGTGCATGGCGGTTGCTTGCCTTGGTGCGAGCACGGTTCCAGCGACACCACCAGCGTCGAGCCCTGGGTCCGTCCTGCGGCCGCCGCCAGCGCGACCCGTTCGGCGTGGGGCCCGCCGAATTCGGCGTGCCAGCCCTCCCCGGCAACCGATCCCCCGGAGTCCAGCACGACCGCCCCCACCAGCGGATTGGGGTGCACCCTGCCCCACCCGTGCCAGGCCAGGTCCAGCGCCCGTTGCATGGCGGCCGCTTCCGTCACAGCCAAGTCCACACCCTCAATCCGCAAAGCGCGCCGCACGGCTCCCCGCGCGCACGTCGCCCATCACCCAGCTGTCGATGCCGTCTGCGCGGGCCGCCTCGCGCACTTCCGCCACGGCCCCGGCCGGGACGACGGCGATCAATCCCGCGCCCAGGTTGAACACCTCCCGCATCTCCGCCAGGCTGACCGCGCCGGCCCGTTGCAGCAGCCGGAAGAGCGGAGGCCACTCCCAGCTTCCCGGATCCACGACGGCTTCCACGTTCCCGGGCAGGACGCGGACGAGATTGCCGGCGATCCCTCCCCCGGTGATGTGCGCGAGCGCGTGGATCCTGCCAATCACGGGCCGGACGGCCCGCGCGTAACTTCGATGCACCGCGAGGAAGGCGTCCGCCACGGTCACCCCGAGCTCGGGAACATGATCGGTGACGTCCAAATGCAACGCGTCCGCGACGATGGCCCGCGCGAGGGTATAGCCGTTCGTGTGGAGCCCGGTCGAGGCATAGCCGATGAGCACGTCGCCCGGGCGCACGCGGTCGCCGTGCAGGGCTTCCGCCTCCTCGACCACGCCGACGATCGTCCCCGCGAGGTCGAAGTGCCCGTGCTGGTAGAGTCCGGGCATCTGTGCGGTCTCGCCCCCGGCCAGCGCCATTCCGTGGGCCCGGCAGCCACGAGCTACCCCCTCGACGATCGCGGCGAGGACATCCACCGTGAGTCCGGCTCCCGCGATGTAGTCCATGAACGCGATCGGGTGGGCGCCGTGCACCAGGATGTCGTTGACGCTGTGATTGACCAGACACTCGCCGATTGTGTCGTAGCGCCCCGCCTGTTGCGCCACCAGCACCTTCGTCCCGACCCCGTCCGTGCTCATTACCAGCGTCGGCTGCCGCATGCCGCTGGGAACCCGGACCATGCCGCCGAACGCCCCGACCTCGCCCACGGAGAGCCCGGTCCGGGTACTCGCCACCGCGCGGCCGATCCGCTCCTTGGCCGTCTCTGCCGTGGCCAGATCGACGCCGGCGGCGGCGTACCGTCGCGCCTCGGTGGGGTGGGTCATGGCACCCGCTCCGCCATCGTGACGTGGGTGAGGTCCCTGAAGGCGCGAACCCGCTTCTCCACGTCCACGTCGGTGACGCCGTCGAAGCCGCGGATGCCGAACTGAGACACTGCGAAGGAGCCCATCGCGGCGCCGTAGACCATGGCGCGGCGCATGTCGTCGCCGTCGTCCGCGCCGGCGCGGGCGAGGTAGCCCATGAAACCGCCAGCGAACGCATCACCGGCTCCGGTCGGGTCGAACACGTCCTCCAGCGGGAATGCCGGCACGTAGAAGGCGCGCCCCGGCTCCAGCAGGAGCGCGCCGAATTCGCCCTGTTTGATCACCACGCGCTTGGGGCCATGGGCCAGGATCCACCGGCCCGCCCGATGGATGTTCCAGTCACCCGAGAGCTCGCGCGCCTCGCTGTCATTCACCATGAGGATGTCGACCCGCCGCAGCAGTTCCAGCAGCGTGTCCTTCTTCCGCTGGATCCAGTAGTTCATCGTGTCGCACACCACGAGCTTCGGTGCCGTCACCTGATCGAGAACGTTGTGCTGCAGCTCGGGATCGATGTTGCCGAGGAAAAGGAACTTGGCGTCGAGCTGGGCGGCCGGGAGCTTGGGCTGGAAGTGCGCGAACACACCCAACCGGGTCTCGAGCGTCTCCCGGCTCTGCAGGTCGTAGGAGTATTTCCCCTTCCAGCGGAAGCTCTCGCCGTCCACCTGTTCGACCCCGGACCAGTCAATGCCGCGTCCGGCCAGCCGCTCCAGCTCCGCGATCGGGTAGTCGTTTCCGACGACGCCGACGACGTGCACCGGATGGAGGAGGGAGCCGGCGACGCTGAAATAGACCGCCGAACCCCCGAGGGCATCCGCCGTTTCCCCGAATGGTGTGTAGATCGAATCCAGCGCGACGCTGCCGACCACAAGGAGGCTCATCGGTTCACATCCGATCGGGGGCGGAGAGCCCGAGAAGGCCGAGCCCGTTCGCGAGCACGATCCGGCTCGCGCGCGCGAGGGTGAGGCGGGCCTGCTCGATTTCCGGGGCCTCGCCCAGCACCCGGCACTTGTGATACCAGGCGTGTGCGAGCCGGGCCAGCTCCTCCAGGTACCCGGTGATCCGGTGCGGTTCCTGTTCCCGGGCGGCGCGGGCCGTCACTTCCGGAAAGACTGTCAGTTTCTTGAGCAGCGCGCGGTCATCCTCTGTCGGCAGCGCCTCCACCCGCGCATCACCGCTGAGGCTCGCGGGATCGAGCCCTGCCACCCGGAAGATGCCGCTCATGCGCGCGTGTGCCATCTGGACGTAGAAGACCGGATTCTCCTCGGTCTGGCTCTTGGCAAGGTCCACGTCGAACACGAACTGCGAATCACTCCGGCGCATGAGGAAGAAGTAGCGGGCCGCGTCGACGCCGACCTCCTCGAAGAGGTCGCGCAGGGTGACGAATTCCCCGGAACGCTTCGACATCTTCACCTCTTCACCACCCCTCACGACCTTCACCAGTTGGACCACTGCCACGGTGAAGAAGTCCTCGGGATACCCGAGCGCGCGCAAAGCGGCCCGCACCCGCGGGATGTAGCCATGGTGATCGGCGCCCCAGACGTCGATGACACGATCGAATCCACGATCGTGCTTGTCCACGTGGTAGGCGATGTCCGGTAGAAAATATGTGTAACTGCCGTCCCGCTTCCGGAGCACGCGGTCCTGGTCATCGCCGTAGGCGGAGGTGCGGAACCACAGGGCCCCGTCCTCCTCGAACGTGAGGCCGCGCTCGTGCAGGAGCCGAAGCGTGGATTCGATCCCGCCCCGGTCATAGATGGACTGCTCGGAGAAGAAGACGCGGAACCGCACGCCGAACGTGGCGAGGTCCCGATCCTGCTGCTCGCGCTGCAGCAGCGGCCCCAGCTCGCGGCAGCGGGCGATTCCCTGCTCGGCGGGCAGGTCCGCGAAAGCCGGGCCCTCACGGGCAAGCACTTCGGCCGCGTCCTCCTTGAGGTAATCGCCGTGATATCCGCCCTCGGGAATCTCCGCCTGGCGCCCCCCCGCCTGCTGCACCCGCGCCCAGAGGCTCTGCGCCAACCGGTCGATCTGGACTCCGGCGTCGTTGATGTAGAACTCGCGTGTAACGGTGTGACCCGACCATTCGAGGAGTGCGGCGATCCCATCGCCCAGCGCGGCGCCACGGCCGTGGCCGACATGCAGTGGCCCGGTCGGATTGGCGGACACGAATTCGACGTTGACCTTCACACCGGCACCGAAGTCGTGCCGGCCATACGCCGACCCCGCCGCGATAATGGTGCGCAGCGACGCCGCGAGCTGGTCCTCCGCGAGCCAGAAGTTGATGAATCCTGGTCCCGCAATCTCGGTCCGGGAAACCACGCCCGGGGGCAGGTCCAGCGCGGCGATCACCCGTTCTGCCACCTTCCGGGGCGGCGCCTTCTGGGCCTTGGCCAGGACCATGGCAAGATTGGTCGCGAGGTCGCCGTGGCCGGCCTCGCGCGGCCGCTCGAGCACCCAGGCCGCGCCGTCGCCGCCAAGCTGCCCCGCGACCCGCGCCAGCGCCTCCCGCAGGACCTCACTCACCGGCGGCCTTCTTCCCGCGGCTCGGCTTCTCCGCCGGCGCGGGTTTCGTGTCGGGCTTCCTCTCAACGGGGGCTTCCGGCTTCGCGGCTTCGCCGGTCGATTCGGCCTTCCGCGGTCCTTTGCCGTCCTTGCCGTAGTCGGTGATGTAGAAGCCGCTACCCTTGAACACGAGGCCTGCGCCACCGGAGATCTTGCGGGCGGCCGAACGGCCGCAGGTCGGGCACTTGGCCCGCGGCTTGTCGGTCATCTTCTGGAACTTCTCGAAGGTGTGGCCTTCGGGGCACTCATACTCGTAGGTCGGCATCCGCTCCACCGGGTGTAAGTAACGCCAAGCTTTAAACTTAGCCGATGGTTGGGAGGGGTTCAAGCAGGGGTCGGTCTGAAGACTGAGGACTGAAGACTGAGGACCGGCGCGCCAAATTCGCTGGCTGATCGGATTGGCGCTAGGCCGTTGGGCGATACGTTCCCCACACTTGCCGCAGGGTGTCACTGATCTCGCCCAGCGTCGCCCGGGCCCGGACCGCCTCGAGAATCGGTGGCATCATGGGCTCGTTTGCTCCAGCCGCCGAGCGGAGGGTGTCGAGCGCGGCCGACACCCGGGCCGGGGCGCGGCTCGCGCGGGCTTTGGCCAGGCGATCCCGCTGCCGGCGTGCCAGCTCGGCAAAATCCGGCAACGTGATTTCCGGGGGCGGAGCGTCTTCCTCGAAGCGGTTGACACCCACGACCACCTGATCGCCGGACTCCTGGCGCTGCTGCAGTGTCCACGCGCTCCGCGCAATCGCCTCCTGGAAGTAGCCCCGGGCCACGGCGGCAGCGGCCCCACCAAGCGCATCCACCTCCTCGATCAGTGCGCGTGCCTCCCGCTCGATCCGGTCGGTCAGGCACTCCACGTAGTAGCTTCCCGCCAGCGGGTCGATCACATCCGCCACGCCGCTTTCGTAACCGATCACCTGCTGGGTCCTGAGGGCGAGGGTGGCCGCCTCCGCCGTCGGAAGCGCCAGGGCCTCATCGTATCCGTTGGTGTGCAGTGACTGGGTGCCTCCGAGGACGGCTGACAGCGCCTGCACGGTGACCCGGACGACGTTGTTAAGGGGCTGCTGGGCCTGCAGGGTCACGCCGCCCGTCTGGGTGTGAAACCGGAGCCGGGCGGTCTGGTCGTTCGCGCCGAACCGCTCCCGAACGAGCCGCGCCCAGAGCCGCCGCGCGGCCCGGAACTTGGCTGCCTCCTCGAAGAGGTTGTTGTGGGCGGCGAAGAAGAACGAGAGCCGGGGACCGAACGCATCCACGGCGAGGCCCGCCCGGAGGCCGACGCCGACATACTCGAGCGCATTGGCGAGGGTGAATCCGACCTCCTGCACAGCCGTGGCGCCGGCCTCGCGCATGTGGTAGCCGCTGATCGAGATCGGATTGAAGTTCATCCCTTCGGCTGCCACGAAGCGGAAGATGTCGCCGATCAGGCGGAGGGACGGGGCCGGCGGGAAGATGTACGTGCCCCGCGCGATGTACTCCTTGAGAATGTCGTTCTGTATGGTGCCGCCGAGGGCGCGGTAATCGACGCCCTGCTCCTCGCCGACGACCACGTACATCGCGAGCAGGATCGCCGCCGTGGCATTGATGGTCATGGAGGTGGTGACCCGATCGAGCGGGATGCCGTCGAAGAGGGCCGCCAGGTCGTCCACCGTGTCGATGGCAACTCCGACCCGACCGACCTCCCCCTCCGCGAGCGGGTGATCCGAATCGAGCCCCATCTGGGTAGGCAGATCGAATGCGGTCGAGAGGCCGGACTGTCCGGCGGCGAGCAGGTGCCGGAA
This sequence comes from uncultured Gemmatimonadales bacterium, assembly GCA_963817575.1. Lineage (GTDB taxonomy): Bacteria > Gemmatimonadota > Gemmatimonadetes > Gemmatimonadales > GWC2-71-9 > DASTCF01. Next base: position 327,709 of record CAWFOY010000011.1, on the reverse strand, counting down.
GCGCGCGTTGGTCTCCTCCGCGGTCCCGAACCCGGCATACTGGCGCATGGTCCAGAGCCGTTCCGAGTACATCGTCGGATACGGTCCGCGGGTGAACGGAAACCGGCCGGGCTCGCCGAGGTCGCGGGCGGGGTCGCCGGTCCAGTCGGCGGGATGGTAGACGGACATCCGATCCGGAGCGCTCATGGAGTGGCCCGTGGCCAGCTCATCTCCCGACTGGTCCCCGCATGCGCCGTTCGGCCGGGGCGTCGGGAGATTTCTCGTACTCCCAGATCGTGCGGCCGACGAACTCGACATCCGCCTTCGACCCGATGACCAGCGGCACCCGCTGGTGCAGCGACTCCGGCACGATGTCCAGGATCCGTCGAGCGCCGTCGGTCGCGGACCCGCCTGCCTGCTCGGCGATGAACCCGATGGGACTGCATTCGTACAGCAGCCGCAGCTTCCCGTCCGGATTCTTGGTGTCGGCCGGATAAAGGAAGATCCCGCCGTTCACCAGGTTCCGGTGGAAATCCGCCACGAACGACCCGATGTAGCGGCTGTTCTTCCCGCTGATCCGGTCCGGAGTGTCGCCGTGGAATCCGCGGACCGCCATCTGCACGCCCCGGCTCCAGCGGGCGTAGTTGCTCTCGTTCACGCTGTAGTACTTCCCGACGTCGGGCATCCTGATATTCGGGTGTGACAGCAGGAACTCGCCGATCGTCGGGTCGAGGGTGAAGCCGTGCACTCCCTGCCCCGTGGTATAGACCATCATCGTGCTGGAGCCGTAGAGCACGTAACCGGCGGCGACCTGGCGGTGCCCGGCCTGGAGAACATCGGCCAGAACGCCGCGCCCCTCCATCGACACCCGCCGGTAGATGCTGAAGATCGTCCCGACCGAGGCGTTGGAATCGATGTTGGACGAGCCGTCGAGCGGGTCGAACAGGACGACGTACTTCCCGGCGGGGTATTCGGGAGGAATCGGGATCGGTGCGTCGTCCTCCTCGGAGGCCATCACGCAGACACGACCGGTATGGTTGAGCGCGTTCTTCAGTGTCTCGTTGGCAAAGACATCGAGCTTCTGCTGCTCCTCGCCCTGCACGTTGATGGATCCCACGGCCCCGAGGACCTCGACCAACCCCGCCCGCCGGGTGGCCGCGGCGATGATCTTGGTTCCGAGGGCGATATCATAGAGCAGGTTGGAGAGCTCCCCGGTCGCCTCGGGGTACTTCTGCTCCTGATCGATGATGAAGCGCTCGATGGTCGTGACCGCGGTGTTCCGCATCATGGGTCGCTCGCGGGATGAGTCATTGAGCCTCGCCGGGCCCGGACCGTGAAAGACTCGCCGTCGGTGGAGATAGAAACTGTGCCCTCGCGATCCGTCCGCCAGATTTCGACACCAGCCGCCGCGAGGCGCCCGAGCGCTTCGGGCGAGGGGTGACCATAGCGGTTCTCGCCCACGCTGATGACCGCGGTTACCGGGTGGAGCTCGCGAAGCCATGCCTCCCCGGTCGCGCCGCGCGAACCGTGGTGTCCCACCTTCAGCACTTCGACCGCACCCACATGACCACGCAGGGCCGTCTCCACCGGCAACCCGGCGTCGCCGCTGAGGAGCGCCTGGAACCGGCCGTACTCCACCAGCAGCACGATGGAGTCCTCATTCAGGTCGGTGCCCCATCCGGACCAGAGCGTGTCGGGATGGAGCACCCGGAATCGCACACCGTCGAGGTCGAACGCGTCTCCCCGGCGCGCCGGCACCCAGGCCGTCTCCGTCTCCTCGAGCTGCGAGAGAAACGACGTGTAGAGCGGGTCGTCCGTCAGCGCGGCCGGATCCAGCACCTCCGCGGCCGGGAGGCGATCGAGCACGGCCGGAACACCCCCGAGGTGATCCGCGTGCGCGTGCGACAGCGCGATCAACTCGAGGCGGCGAACGCCGTGCCGGCGCAGGAAGGGCACGACCACGCTGCGGCCGGCATCGGAGCCGGGGGTTCGCGGGCCGGCATCCACCAGAAGCCAATGGCCGCCTGGCGTGCGAATCGCGGCCGCATCCCCTTGCCCGACGTCGAGAAAATGTAACGCGAGACCGGAGCCCCCGTCAGCCCGCGGTGCCCCAAGCACGACCAGGGACGCCCAGACCCCCACCGTGGCGACCAGGAGCGAGCGCCGCCCCGCCTCCGCGAGCGTGCTCCGCCCACCGATCGTCCAAGCCCCGAAGCCAAGCAGCAGCAGCCAGGGCACTGCGGCCTTGGGACCCGCCGCCATCACGAGGTGGCCGTGGGGGATGGCTGCGCCGGTCCGCGCGAGCGACTCCAACACCCAGAGCCCGAGTCCCGCTCCGGCGGCCAGCGCTTCTGCCAGTGGGCGGAGCACCGGTGCAAGTGCGAGGCTTGCGACGACCGCCGGGACGGCCACGGCGGCGATCGGGATCGCGGCGAAGTTGAGCAGAATTCCCACGACCGAGACCGTGCCGAGCGCCGCCGCGGTAATCGGAGCCGTGGCGAGGGTGGCACCGGTCGAAGCCGCGAGGGTACGCCAGCCCACGCCCCGTCCCCCTCGTCGGACGACCCACCGGGAGAGCGTGTCCGCGCCCCACAAGGCGGAGACGGATAACCAGCCCCCCAGGTCGAGCCCGGCCCAGGGATCCAGCAGCAGCACGGCGAGGGCGGTCGATGCGAGGACTGCTCCGGGCTGGGGATGCCGCTGCCGCACGCGCGCGGTTGCCAGCGCCGCCGCCAGGGCCACAGCGCGCGTGGCCGGTGCCGGCCATCCGAGAAACGCGACGTAGAGAATGGCGAACGAGGCAGCGCCCACCAGGGCGCGGGAGGCGCCGACGCGCGCAAGCCGGAGGAGCGAGTACGCCCATGCAGCGAGCAACCCAACGTGGAAGCCACTGATGGACAGCAGGTGGATCAGGCCGGAACTGGAGAAACTCTCCATGAGGCCCCGATCCACGTCGGCCGTTCTCCCCAGGACGAGGGCGTCCACGACCGGTGCCCTTGTGCCGTACAGCCGACGGCTCGATTCGTGAATGGCGGTGCGCAGCCGCTCGGAGACGGTCGGATCGGCTCGCAGCACCCGCGCCGAAGCAACGCTGAGGATGCCGCTCGGGCGCCCGAACCGGCCGGGTCGCGGCCGCCACCGCGCCGTCGCCTCGACGAGGACCCCGGCGGGCGCCGCAAAGTGGCCCGGCCAGCGCGCCGCCAGCTCTCCCCGGCAACCGGCCTCGACAGGCCTGGCCCGGGATCGCGAACCGCCGGAATCGACCGGCTCGGCGGTCCGCACGACCAGTACCAGTTCACCCTGAGGAAGCCGGGCCGCACACTCGCCGCGCTCCCGCTCCAGCGCGCGGCCGCCGACAGCAGGCCCGCGAAAACCGCCGCGGCCAGTGCGACACCCTGGCGCCGGCGGCTTCCGACCACAATCAGCATGCAGGCGACAAGGACGACCATCAGGGCCGGAAAACGCGCGAGGCCGGTCGCGAGACCGGCCTCGAAGGCGATAACGAGCCAGACAACGGGTGCGGCCCTCAGGGCCGCCTCGCCGTCAGGCGGGTTGTGCGGGGGCGCGACCGCATCGCGGAGCCAGGTGCACCTTCCGGAACCCCTCCATGACGGCCACGTCGATGGTCGCCCGGGACTGGTCCTTGTCCAGGTTCAGTTCCGTGATCACCGTGCCCTCCCGACTCGCCACATACCGCGCGGGGAGCCGGTTCAAGGCGTAGACCAGGACATCCCCGCGGCAGACAGGACACCCGCAGAATTCGGGGAAGTGAGGCCGCAGCTGATCGTAGGCCGCGATTACGTGCTCTTCGACGAGATTCTGAATCATAGCACCGCCAGCTGGGGGGTCAGCACCGACCCCGTGAAGGTTGACCCCGTCGTTCCCGTCAGCCGCACGCTGCGGTACTCCCCGATGGCGGCCTCCGGCACGTCCAGCAGGACAAGATGATTGCCACGGGTGCGGCCCAGCATGAGGCCGCCGCGGCGCGCGGGTCGTTCGACCAACACCTCGTGCACACTGCCGACCCGCGTGATGTTCCGCTGTCGAGATACCTCGCGCACCGTCCCGATCAACCGTTCAAGCCGCGTGGCGGCAGCCTCGTCCGGCACATGGTCGCGAAGCCGCACAGCCGGCGTCCCCTCCCGCGGGGAGTACCGGAACGTATATGCATCATCGAACTGGGCCTCGAGCACGAGGCTCAGCGTCTCGTCGAACTGGTCCTCGGTCTCCCCCGGAAAGCCGACGATGATGTCGGTGGAGAAGGTGATGCCAGGAATCGCCGAGCGCAAATCCGCCATCACCTCGAGATAACGCTCCCGGGTGTACCGCCGCAGCATGCGGCGCAACACGGCATTCGAGCCGCTCTGCACGGGCAGGTGGACGTGTTCGCAGACCGCTGGAGTCGCGGCCATCGCCTCGAGGACCCGCGGAGTGAAGTCCGTCGGGTAGGGGCTCGTGAACCGGAGCCGCCGGATACCGTCCACGCCACCGAGCGCCCTGAGCAGGTCGGCGAAGTCATGCCGGCCATCATGATAACTGTTGACCGTCTGGCCGAGCAGGGTGACTTCTGTCGTGCCCGAGGCGGCGAGCCCCGCAACCTCCCGCATCACGTCCGGCAAGGTGCGACTCCGCTCGGTGCCGCGCGTGTACGGGACAATGCAGAACGTGCACTTGTAATCGCAACCGCGTTGGACCGTGACGAACGCCGTCGGTCCGGGTTCCCGGACCGGCGGCACGTCCTCGTAGTGTTCCCAGGAGCGAAACGCGACGTCCGCCTTCCGTTCGCCGCCACGGGCGTGGCTGAGGAGTTCGGGCAGGTTCCGGTAGGCGTCCGGCCCCACGACCAGGTCCACTCGTGGCACCCGCGCCAGCAGCTCCGGGCCGAGGCGCTGGGCCATGCACCCCACGACCCCCAGCACCGAGCCAGGGCGTTTGAAGCGCTGGAGCTCCCCCATGCGGCCGATGACGCGCTGTTCCGCGTTGTCCCGGACGGCGCACGTGTTGACCAGCATCACATCGGCGTCATCGGGCCGGTCGGTCCGGGTGTAGCCCTCGCGGGCCAGGATGCCGAGCATGAGCTCGGTATCGGCCACGTTCATCTGACAGCCGTAGGTCTCGAGGTAGATGCGCCGGGTCATGGCAGGAAAGATACGGTCGCTCAGGGCCGGACGGTAACTGCGATGCCGAGAATCCACGCCGTCTCGCTGAAGTCGGCGTCATCCGAGCGCCAGACCCGCTCCAGTGAGAGATCCAGGGATCCCCGCCCTTTCGCGATGCGCAGTCCGGTTCCCGTGGAAGCCCCGAACTCGGTGGCCTGGACCCCCGGTGACAGAAGGAACGGAAGCGACCCCGCGCGCACGCCGAGTCGGAGCGGGAACTTGTTCGGCGCGGATTCGCTCGTGACGAGCTCGGCGCCGGCCGCCGCGCGCCAGGTATCCTCCGCACCGACGCCCCCGACCGCCAGCAGGTCATCGTTGGCAGCCGACCAGCCGGTGAATTCTCCAAGCACCGCCAGGGTAGCGCGGCGCGAGAGGATGTACTGGGCCCCGACTGAGACCGACCAGGGAAGCGCCACCTTGAACGCATTGGTCGAGTCCCGGTCCACGTCCGCCTGCCCGTTCACCCGGAACGTCCCCGCGAGCAGCAGCTTCGGCGTGAGCCGGTACACGCTGCCGGCGGAGACCCCGATGGCGTTGTAGGAAATCTCCGACCGCTGGGACACCTGGCCGAACGTCGAATCGCTGAAGTCGCGCCGCAGCTCCATGCGGGAGGAGCCGGTGATGAAATGGAACCCGAATCCGACCGCCCATTTGGCCGACGGCCGGTACCCGGCCGCGAGCCGGATGTCCGCCACCCCACCCTTGGAGGTCAGCTCGTCATCGTATCCCACCGGCTCGCCGTCGACCACCACCGTGTCGCTGGTCGTGACCGAGTAGTCCCGATCCGCGTAGGTGCCGACACCCGCACTGATGTACACGTTGGTGTTCTTGATCCGATTCGTGATTGCGGTGTAGGGAAAACGGACCGTGTTGGCGCTCCCTTCGCCGCCCGGGTTCGTGCTCGTCCTGGTGTTCGGGAGGGCGTTGAACGTGGCCTGAAGCGATTGCGCGCCGGTGATAGCCGCCGGGTTGGTGCCGGACTCGGCCTCGAACAGGGCAAAGCTGCCGCCGGTTGCGGCGGCTCGTGCCGAGATCGGCCGGGTCGGGATGCCGAGACCGCGAATGCCGAACTGCGACGATTGAGCCGCCGCGAGGGTGGGCATCGCGAACATTGCGGCCAGGATGATGGTGCGGCGCACTCAGGGCTCCTGGAAGCCGAAGGGAAGCACGTAGGTGATCCGGATCCGCGGCACGCCCGGGCCCGCGCGGGTGGAACCGAACACCGGCCGGGTAAAGCTGGCGGCCTCGGGTTGGAGGATCACCATCAAGGCCTCGGCCGCAGGGTTCTCGACCTGCCAGGTCCGGACCAGGCTGGCCACCTCCACCTCGACCGTGTCCGTGACGCCGGTCTCGAGGGTCCCGACGGAGGAGAGCAGCCCGATCAGGGGTGACTTGGCCCCGAGGTCCTTCAGGACCCCCCGCACCTGCAGAGTCGCCGGGTCGTTCGGCAACCCAGGGACCGCCTGGGCCGGCAGCAGTTGCAGGATGGCGCGGAGAATCTGCGCGGAATCCCGGATGCCGGGCGGGAGCGCGAACCGCAGCATGGCGCGGGCGGATGGGGCGCTCCCGACGACCAGAAGGTCAGGATCCGTCACCGGCGGGGTCTGCTCGACGAACGTCGTGAACGACGGCGATCGCGCGATGGTCCGCTTCACTGCCGTGTCCGCGACCGTCGCGCTGGCGTAGGTGAAGAACGTCGGAACCAGCGAACCCGCGAGATGACTGCCGATCCGGACGCCGGTTGCGGCAGGCGCCGACATCCGGACGGCCAGGGCGAGCACCCCGGTGTCCGCCGCCGGGATCTCCACCCGATCGAGCGCTGCCCCGGTAAGAACGGTGCGCACCGTGCCGGAATGCAGCGTGTCCGGAACCTGCACGCTGTCGACAAAGTTCTCCGGGGCGAACATCGCCTCCACATCCGCAAAGGTCACGGTGCTATCCACCGCGGCCGGCATTCGATAGAGGTGAAGCCAGGTCCCTCCCTGCAGCGAGTCGCGGCCGGCCACGCCGATCACGAGCGCCACCGAGTCGATCGTGTAGGCGCGGAGCGTGTCGTCGATCACCAGAGAGTCCTGCCGGCGGCCGAAACGGATGACCGACCGGAATTCTCCCGCCGGCAGGCCCGCGGAGACCAGCAGGGCCGACCCTCCGCCGGCATCCTGGTAGCCCACGAAGCTGGAATCCCTGTCGGGCACGGCGTAGATCACCGTGTCGAGGATCTGGGCGATTCCGCCGGGGCAGGTCTGCGGGCAGCTGCCGGGCGTCGTCAAGTCCTCGGTACAACCCGCAAGGCCGGCGGAGAGGAGGCCGGCGAGGAGAAGGCTCGTCAGTCGGTGCATGCGATTGGCGATCGGGATCGGGGTCAGTCGAGCTGCTGCTTGGCGAAGGCCGAGGGGAGGAGCTCCTCGAGCCGCCAGCGCAGGGTTCGAGCCGGACCGACCGACACCACTTCGAGGTCGGCACCGAACTCCGCAAGCACCTGGCGGCAGGCACCGCACGGCGAGGCCGGGGGATCGCTGTCGGTCGTGACGACGATGCGGCGGAAGCGATGCGCCCCGGCGCAGACCGCCGCCGCGATCGCATTGCGCTCCGCACAGACCGTCAGGCCGTACGAGGCGTTTTCGACGTTGCACCCCGTGAAGACGCGCCCGTCTTCGGTCTCGAGCGCGGCGCCCACACGGTAATGCGAATACGGTGCGTAGGCCTCGGCCTGCGCCACGCGGGCAGCGGCGGCCAGCGGGTCAGCCATTCCAGATCTCCTTCAGAAAGGACGTTCCGGCCGGCAGCGCCGGCACGCCCAGGAAATCGGCGATCGTCTGCCCGATATCGGCAAACGTCGTGCGCTCCCCGAGCGCAGCCGGGCGGACTCTTCCACCGTACGCGAGCATGGGTACGACTTCCCGTGAATGATCGGTGCTCGCAGTGGTCGGATCGTTGCCATGATCGGCGGTAAAGATAACGAGGTCATCCTCTCTTACCCGGTCGAGCAGGCGGGGCAGCGCTGCGTCGAGCTCCTGCAGTCCTCTCGCGAACCCCCGGGCGTCGTTCCGGTGCCCCCAGCTCTGGTCGAATTCGATCACGTTCGCGAAGAGCAGACCGCGACGCATCGCCACCAGCGATCCCTCGATGAGGGTATACGCCTCGGCATTGGTGGCCGTGTGGATGCTGTCGATGTTCCGGCCGGCGAAGAGATCGTCCACCTTCCCGATGCCAACACGCGGGATGTGAGCATCCGCCAGCCGGTCGAGGAGTGTGGGTCCCGGCGGCGGAAGACTCAGGTCCTTCCGGCGGCTCGTGCGGCTCCAGGCGCCCCGAGTCCCAACAAACGGACGGGCGATGACCCGCGAGACGCCGTGCGGAGGCTGCAGCAGCTCGCGCGCGATCCGGCACGCCTCGTACAGCTCGCCGAGCGGGACGACCTCCTCGTGCGCGGCCACCTGAAAAACGCTGTCCGCGGATGTGTAAACGATCCACTTGCCGGTGCGGACGTGCTCCTCGCCCAGCTCGTCCAGTATGGCGGTGCCCGAAGCGGCGCGATTGCCCAGCACACCCCGGCCGGTCCTTCGACCGAATTCTTCCACCACCTCGGCCGGGAAGCCCGCCGGATATGTCGGGAACGGCTGCGGCAGGATCAGTCCACACAGCTCCCAGTGACCGGTCGTCGAGTCCTTCCCTGCGCTCTTCGGCTGGCAGATGCCCCACGCCGCGCGCGGTGTCGGCACCGGCCGCACCCCCACCAGGTCGCCGCAGCACCCGAGTCCCAGCGACTCGAGGTGCGGGAGCGAAAGACCGCCAACCAAGCGCAGCGTATTGCCCAGCGTGTTGCTCCCGGTATCGCCATACTCCGCGGAGTCCGCAGCCTGACCGATTCCCAGTCCGTCGAGGACGATGAGCGCGGCGCGACGGGTCAACGCCGGGGCTCTGTCTGGACGAAGCGGAACCGGAGGCTCGTCAGGGCCTCCGTGAGCAACTTCTGCTCGTCGGCCTCGAGCCGGCCTGCAGTCTTCTGCTCCAGCATGCCGAGTGTGTCGATCAGGGCCTGAGCCACCTGCCGGGCGTCCACCGCACCAATGGATTCCGCGCCCGGTGGCAGGTTGCCCGCGAGCGCGCTATCGGCCTGGTGGGCGAGCCCGAGGACGAGCGAGGCGAAATGCTGGTTCATCACGCTTCCTCGTACCGCCGCGTGACACGGCGTGAGAGTCCGGTTAACAGTTCGTACGAGATGGTCCCCGCGGCCCCGGCCTGGTCCTCGAGGGTGATCCGGCCGCCGAAGATCGTAGCGACGTCTCCGACCGACACGGGGTCGTCGCCCGCATCCACCATCGTGAAATCCATTGTGACCCGCCCGACAATCGGCCGGAGCCTTCCATCGAGCTCGACTTGACCGCGGTTGCTGAGCGAGCGCGGAAGCCCATCGGCATAACCGGCGGCGATCGTGGCGACCGTCGTCGCCTGCTTCGCGCGCCAGGTTGCGCCGTAGCTGACACTGTCCCCCGCCCGCAGCCGCCGGACGGCGACGACGGGGGCGCGGAGGCGGGCGACGGTGGCAGGCGCCGGTCTCCCAGGAATTGCGCCGCCGTACAGGAAGATGCCCGGCCGCACCAGATCGGCGGCGTAATCGGTTCCCGCCAGCGCCGCCGCGCTGTTCGCCGCGTGAACCAGCGCCGGCCGGCGCGGCATTCTCTCGAGCACACCCTGAAAACGCTGCCACTGCTCGGCCGTGGCGGCGACATCGAAGTCTGCAGAATGGAAGTGGGTGAAGATCCCTTCCCAGCCTGCTGCCGCCGCTGCCAGCGAGAGCGTCTCCCGAAGCGTCGCGGTCTCGTACCAGGGGATCCCCATCCGGCCCATGCCCGTGTCCACGCCAAGGTGAAACGGCGCCTGGCCACCCGATGTCCAGCGCAGGAGAGCGGGCAAGTCGCAGATGGTCGGCCTGAAGCCGAGATGCCGGCAGGTGTCGTCTTCCGCCGGTGAGCACAGGCCGACGACGAGCACGGGGCGGTGAATCCCCGCATGCCTCAGCTCGAGCGCCTCGGCAACCGAGACGACGCCATACCCCCAGGGGTCGAGCGCCTCCAGGGCGCGCGCCACCTGCGGCGCGCCCAAACCGTAACCATCGGCCTTGACCATGGGGAGGAGACGAGCACCGGATACCGTGGCGACGGTCCGGGCATTGGCGACGATGGCGCCGAGATCGATGTCGGCCCAGGCACGGGCCGGCGGGGCCGGGTTTGACGCGCTCACGAGACGGCGGGTATGATACCGGGCAAGGAGGATAAATGCAAGAGAATTCAGCGCTTGGACGCGCTATGGCAATGGTGCGCGACCTTCGTTCGCGGTGTGCCTGGGACCGTGCCCAGACTCGCGAAACCCTCCGCCCGTACCTGGTCGAGGAGGTGCTCGAGGTGGATCAGGCGCTGGGCGATGGGCGCCCGGAGGTCTTGAGGGACGAATTGGGCGACTTCCTGCTTCACCTCGCCTGGCAATTCGTGCTTGCGGAAGAACTGAGGGAATTCACGGCGGATGAGGTGGCGGACGGGCTCATCCGGAAGATGCGGCGTCGCCATCCACACCTCTTCGACATCGGGCCGGCGCAACCCTGGGAACACCTCAAGCGGAGGGAGCGCAGCCGGGGCACGCTCGACGGGCTGCCCCCGACCCTCCCGCCGCTCCTGATGGCGTTCCGCCTGCAGGAACGCGCCGCCTCAGTCGGCTTCGACTGGGAGGACGTCGCCGGGCCCCTGGCGAAGGTAAAGGAGGAGATCGAGGAGGTCGAAGAGCATCTGTCCGCGGGTCCGCGGGTAGGCGGGTTGGCGGATCAGGAGCCGGAGAGATCCGCAGGTGCGTACACCGAGCATCGGCCCGGGCCGACGGCGTCGGCCGAGCTGCTGGAGGAGATCGGCGACCTGCTTTTCGCCGTGGTCAACCTGGCCCGGAAGGCAGGCGCCCCACCAACCGTGGCGCTCGATCGGGCCAACCGGAAATTCGTCACGCGATTCCGTGCGGTGGAATCGCTGGCGGCGTCGCGCGGAATCGACCTCCACACGGCGGGGCTTGCCAAGCTCGACGCGCTGTGGGATGAGGTGAAAGGCTACGGATAAAGCCGATGCAGCTGCCGCGGAAACGCGATGGACTCGCGGATGTGGGGATTGCCGCAGATCCAGGCGACCGTGCGCTCGAGGCCGAGTCCGAATCCTGCGTGCACGAACGTGCCATACCGCCGGAGGTCGAGGTACCATTGATAGGCCGCCGGATCGAGTCCCTGGGCCTGGATCCGTTCCAGCAAGCGGTCGTAATCATCCTCCCGCTGTGATCCCCCGATGATCTCCCCATACCCTTCGGGCGCCAGGCAGTCGTTGTTGAGCACGGTGCGCGGATCGTCCGGATTCTCCTTCATGTAAAATGCCTTCACGCCCTTCGGATAGTTGAACACGAACACCGGGCGATCGTACTGTTGCGCCAGCAGTGTCTCGTCATCACCACCCAGGTCTCGGCCCCACACCATGTCCGAGCCGAGGGAGTTGAGCTTCGCGACCGCATCGGTGTAGGAAATGCGCGGGAACGGCGGTGCGATCCGCTCGAGGGGCGCCGTGTCACGCTCGAGCTCCTTCAATTCCTCGCGGCGGCGGTCCAGCGCCCGGCCGACGATGTAGCTGACGAATTCCTCCTGCAGCCGCATGTTGGCGTCGGAGTCGTTCCACGCCACCTCCGGCTCCACCATCCAGAACTCTGTCAGATGGCGCCGGGTCTTCGACTTCTCCGCCCGGAAGGTCGGGCCGAAGCAGTACACCCGGCCCAGCGCCGCGGCCGCCGCCTCGACGTACAGCTGCCCCGTCTGCGCGAGGTAGGCCTTTCCAAGATCGAAATAGTCGGTGCTGAAGAGATTGCCGGCGTCCTCGCCGATGGCGCCGGTCAGGATCGGCGTGTCGACCAGGACGAAGTCCCGTTCGTAGAAAAAGTCGCGGATCGCCTGCACGACCTCGTGGCGCACCCGGGCGATCGCGACCTGGCGCCGGCTCCGGAGCCAGAGATGCCGGTGCTCGAAGAGGAACGTCGTGCCATGCTCTTTCGGCGTGATGGGATATTCGTGACTTGCCCCGAGAATCTCCAGGCCCGTCGCGGTCAACTCGTGCCCGCCGGGCGCCCGTTCGTCGGCCCGCACCACGCCGGTCACCGCCACCGACGTCTCCTGCGTCAAGGCGGCCAGCCGGCTCCACGTCTCCTCGCTGACCTCCCGCTTCGAGAAGACGGCCTGGAGAAAGCCGAAACCGTCGCGGAGCACGACGAAGGCGATCTTGCCGCTGGAACGGGTGGTGGCGACCCACCCCCGCACGGCAACCGTCCGGCCGACATGCTCGTGGAGCTCGTTGATACGCGCGAAGGACATGGGATCTGGGATGATGAGAGGTGGTCGTGGGCGATGGAGTCTACACCGCTACCCCACCCTGAACAACTCCGTCGCGCGCGGGTAACGGGCGAGGGCCCGCTGCCGCAACGGTTGGTTGACCGTCCGCTGGAGCAGCGGATCACGAGCCAGCACCTCGGCCGCGAGGTCCCGGGCGCGGGTGAGCAGGTCGGTGTCGTCCGGCAGGCGGGCGTGACGCACCTCGACCCCGCCGGACTGCCGCGCGCCGATCAGGTCTCCCATGCCCCGTTCCTTCAGGTCGAGCTCGGCGATTGCGAACCCATCGGTCGTCGCCGCAAAGGCGTTGAGCCGCTCCGGCACGGACCCACCCGTGAGCAGGATGCAGTGGCTCTCGCCGGCGCCCCGGCCGATGCGACCCCGAAGCTGGTGCAGCTGCGCCAAACCGAAGCGTTCCGGGTGCTCTACGAGCATGACCGTCGCGTTTGGCACGTCGATGCCGACCTCGATCACGGTGGTGGCCACCAAAACCTGGACTTCGCCATCACGGAACCGGCGCATGGTGCGGTCCCGCTCCTCGGGCTTCTGCCGTCCGTGCACCAGCGCGACCCGGAGGTCCGGCCACCTCGCCGCCAGGACCTCTGCCATCGTGGTCGCCGCCCGGAGGTCGGCCTTCTCGGATTCCTCGATCACGGGCAGCACGACATACGCCTGCCGTCCATTGCGGCACTGTGCCGCGATGAAATCCAGAACCCGCTCCCGATGCCGCTCTCCCCGAAGCGCGGTGCGCACTTCTCCCCGCCCCGGAGGCCGCTCCCGGATCTGCGAGACGTCGAGATCGCCGTACAGCGTGAGGGCCAGGGACCGGGGAATCGGCGTGGCGGACAACAGCAGCACGTCGGGCACCGCACCCTTGCCGATCAGCGCGGCGCGCTGCTCCACCCCGAACCGGTGCTGCTCGTCAATCACCACGAGGCCGAGCCGGTGAAAGCGCACACTCTCCTGCAGGAGGGCGTGCGTCCCCACCGCCACCCGGGCCCCGCCGCTGACGAGACGCGCCCTCGCCGCCGTCTTCTCGGCCGCGGTCATCCGTCCGAGGAGGAGCTCCGGAACGAGCTCGAGCTTCGCCATGAGCTGTTGCAGGGTCCGGCCGTGCTGTTCCGCCAGCAGCTCGGTCGGGGCCATCAGCGCGGCCTGAAATCCGTTCTCGACCGCCAGGAGCATTGCGAACAGCGCGACGACTGTCTTGCCGGTTCCGACATCACCCATCAGCAGCCGGTGCATGCGCTCCGGCGCCGTCATGTCGCCGGTGATCTCGCGGACGGCCCGCTTCTGGTCGTCCGTCAGCTGGTACGGGAGCGTTTCGCGCAGGCGGGTCGTAAGATCGCGCTTGAGTTCGAACGTGATCCCGCTGCGCTGCCGTTTGGCAAGGGTTCGGGCCCGAACCAGCATCAGCTGCAGGTCGAAGAGCTCGTCGAAGGCCAGCCGCCTGCGGCCGAGCTCGGCCTCCGCGATCGTCCCGGGCCTGTGGACCGCTCGCAGGGCGTCCGGAAGCAGCGGCAACGCGAGTCGTTCCCGGAGGTCGGCGGGCATGATGTCGTGGACCAACCCGATGAGCGATTCGAGGTGCCGCTCCACGAGAGAGCGGATCACCTTGTGACTCAGGTTCTCCGTGGCCGGATAGACGGGGAGTACCCGGCCCGCCGCGGCGCCCGCCTCCTCGCCCGCGTCGGCGAGGACGAGATGCTCCCGCGGCACCATCTGCCGGCCGTGGTAGAAGCGGACGGGCCCGGCGACGAGGAGCGTTTGTCCGGCCTGGATGCTCCGGTCGAGGAACGGCTGCCCGGGCCAGGCGCATTCGAGCACGCCGGAGTCGTCGCGGAGCACCGCGCGGAAGATGCGCAGGCCCCGGCGAGTCGGGACCACACCCTTGTCGACCACCCGGCCCACGCAGGCGACGTCGTCGCCCACCCTGGCGCGGGCGAGCGGCGTCACCGTCGAAGCGTCGATGTATCGGTGCGGAAGATGCCAGAGGAGGTCCTGCGCCGTGTGGACCCCGAGCCGTGCGAAGGCTTCGGCGCGCCGCTCACCGATCCCCTTGAGGAACTTGACCGGAGTGTCGAGGCGCAACTCCAGGCCTCAGTCGGGATTCACGAGGTTTCGCGCGAACGCCGCAGGATCGAACGGTTCGAGATCGTCCAGCCCTTCGCCGAGCCCGACGAACCGGATGGGCAGGTCGAGCTCCCGCCGCAGCGCGATCACGGCGCCGCCGCGCGCGCTGCCATCGAGCTTGGTCACCACCACGCCTGTCGGCGCGACCGCCTGGACGAAGAGACGCCCCTGCTGCACCGCGTTCTGCCCGACGGTGCCGTCGAGCACCAGGAGCGTCTCATGGGGTGCCCCCGGGACCTTTCGCGCGATCACCCGGTGCACCTTGCGCAGCTCCTCCATCAGGCCCTCGTGAGTGTGCAGCCGCCCGGCGGAATCCACCAGCACGGTATCCGCACCGCGCGACCGGGCGGCGTCGATTGCATCGAATGCGACAGCCGCCGGATCACCTCCCGCGGCGCCCGACACACACGGAAGCTCCAGCCGGGAGGCCCACACTTCGAGCTGCTCGACGGCGCCGGCACGATAGGTATCGGCCGCGGCGAGCAGGGGCGTGCGGCCTTCCCGCTTGAGGCGGTGTGCCAGCTTGGCCACGGTCGTGGTCTTCCCCACCCCGTTCACCCCGACCACGAGCACGATCGTCGGTCCCGCCCCCGCTGCGCGGGCGATCCGACCGGGCTCAGCGGGTCCCGACACGATCGCGGAGATGCGGGCCTCCAGAGCACGCCGGAGATCCCCCTCGGTCTTGAGCCGCCCCCGGCGGACCTCCTCCTCGAGGGCCTCCACGAGCGCCAGCGTCGCGGGCACGCCGAAGTCCGCCTCGAGCAGGACCTGCTCCAGGCGCTCCAGGTCATCCGCATTGAGTCCGCGGAGCAGCGCGCCGACATCGGTGAGGGCGAGCCGCTTAAGGCGTGACCAGATATTCCGGGGTGGGCCGCCGAGTCGTGACGCCATTGGCTGCGAAGATAATGCCGAGCGGGTGCCGGACCCTCAGGGGCCCGGTGGCGCGGGGGCGGGAGCGCCGAGCAGCTCGACGCCGGCTGGGGTCAGGATGATCCGGGCCCGTTCGGGGATCTGCACCACGAGGTCCCTGCCCGTAGATGTAAGCGCCGGGTACCGCCGTCCGACCTCCGTCATGACGCTCTGAAGAACGAAGTCGGGAACCGGCACACCGTCGACGTAGACGGCCCTGAGATGGAACCGGACTCCGCGAAGGCCGACGGGGAGGAGTGTCACCTCGGCCTCGATTACGGACTCCGGCGGCACCCACTGGAGAAACCCACCCAGTTCCGCCCTCGCGGCCGCTGGCAAGTCGGTGCTGCGGCCACGGAGCAGGATCCGCTGACTGTCCGCCAGTACCCGGAAGCGGAGGTCCACAGGAATCGGAACGACGCCGAGTCTCGCTATCAGGTGCGATGCGAAATCGCCCGCGCCTGCCGTGGCGCTCGGGATCAGCCGATCGATGAAGACGGAGTCCACGAGAGCGGAGGCGCGCACCACACCTGCGTTGGTCATCGGGTCGCCGGAGAGCTCCCGGGCCTGGCCGGCCAGCGCTGCCGCGCCCCCGAGCATGAGGGCGGTGGCGGCCAGAGATTCGCGCAGCCTGAGGGTCAGCATGCCACAAATCTAACGGGGCCGTCAGCGCAGGCCGAGGCGCCTACGAGCCATCCATTCCCCTGCCAGGCCAACCAGGATGACGAGGAATAACCACGGCATTTCCCGCGACGATCGCCGACCCGGTGCGGTCAGGGGTGCCATGGGACGTTCCCGGATTCGCACCGGCCGTGGCCACCACTCCTCGGACCATTCGTCGACGGCCGCGACACCGCGGAGCGGCCGGGCGGCGTTCGCGACGTAGCGGTACTCGCCCGGCGGCAGCCACAGCGATGCGCGGCCCCGGCCATCGAAGCGAAGGGTATCCAGGATGCGACCGCCGGGGCCCTCGAGAGTTATTGCCACCGGCCTCGGGTCACCCTGTCGCTCGAAGACCAGTGGAGTGCCATTGTCGGCCACCGGCCGCACGAGCCGGAGGTCGGCCGCTGCGGTATCGGGGCCGGCGACCAGCCAGGATATCACCGACGATACCAGCGCACGATACGCCTGTTCCGTCGAACCGCCGCGCAGGGCCCACCGCCAGAGCCCGTCGGCCCCAACCGTAATCCGGCGACGGGAGCCGTCCGCGCCGCCGACCAGCACCGGGCGGGCGAACCCACGGCGCCCTTCCTGCGCCGTCAGTCCGATCCATTCACCCTCGCCCGCCGTCAGGGCGCGCGCCCGACTCGCGGGCGGAAGCGAATCGAGCGGCAGCGCAGCGAATGCCCCGGCGACGGGGCTGCCTGCACCGACGCTGAAATACCAGTCTCCCGCATCGGCCTCCGCGCCACCGGGCCACAGCAGCAGACCTCGAGCCCTCGACCCCGAGGCGTAGGTCACCGCCGCTCCCTTCAGCACCAGGAGGTCGGCGCCGCGTGCGGCGGCGCGGACCTCGTTCTCGGTTACCGCCGCGAGATCGTCCATCCGGCGCCACCCGTTCGGGGCGAGCCGCACGTAGCCTCGCACTGGCAGCTCTGCCACTCCGCGGGCGGCGCGATACAGGAATCTCGCGTCCCAATCGCCGGGGCTGGCAAGAAGCACGATGCCAGGGGTCGGCAGGATCGTCACCGCGAAGCGCCGCCGGTCATCCCGCGGTTCAGCGTCAGGGCGGTCTGCGATGGCGACGTTGAAGATGTGAGTGCCGGACGGAAGCCCTCGCGTGGTAGCGGCAAGCCGGTACCGGACGATCCCCCCGGAGGTGACCGTCGCCCGCTTTCGCACCAGCACGCGGTCGGCGAGGCGCAATTCGACGGGAGCCGAATCCTGACCGAACACTCCAGTGGCCCGGAGTTCCACCGTCACGACGAGCGAATCCCCGGCGGTCACGCGGGCTGGAGCATCGACCCAGCCGATCCCCAGACCGGCGACGGAGTCTCTCGGAAACAGCCGCACGCCGCTCGTCGACAGAAGGTCGGCGGGGATCTCGCCAGCGTCCTCGATTTCGCCGTCCGTCAATACCATGATACGGCGGCCCGTCGCGGCGGCGGCCGACAGCGCCGGTCCCAGCCGGCTCGCACCTCGGGACGGAGTGCTATCGGCGGCGTCCCGCCCATCGCCGAACATCCGAACCTCGCCCAGTGCGCGGGCGGTGTCGGCCGCCTCCTTCCATCGCCCTCCGGCTGCGCCCATGCTGAGGGAGGCGTCGAGCAGCACCAGGGGGGACGCCGATCGGCCGAGGCCGGGCAGCTCAGGTTGACGAGCAGGAGGCCGAGCGCCGTGCCGGACAGCGCGCGGCAGCCGATCGGCAGCCACGCGTGGCGGGACAGGCCTTCGAGGCGAAGGTAGGTGAAGACCGCCAGGAGGATCGCGGCGAGGGTGACGAGCACGATCAGCATGGGTGGGCTCGGAGGGCCCTACGGGAGCAACAGCGGGAGGATTCGGGGCCCTAGTTGCCGAAGTGTGCCATCTCGGAGGTTGGCACCGGGTACAGCAGAGCGGTCAGTCGGTTCCGCTCCAGCTCGAAACTGGGCCGCTCGGCTCGCGCCACAGGAGCGCCTTCCCCCAGGTCCATGCGCCGGGCATCGCGCGCCGCGCCGTTCACCCGGAACTCATAGTGCAGGTGCGGGCCCGTGGTGAGTCCGGTGGCCCCGACCCGTCCGATGACCTGGCCCTGAGTCACGCGCGCTCCGGGACGGGTGAGAATGCGGCTCAGGTGACCGTAGCGCGTCACGATGCCGTTCGCGTGGCGGATCTCGACCAGATTGCCGTAGCCGCCGGCACGCCCGGCCTGGCGGACGACGCCGTCCCCTGCGGCCATCACCGGAGTCCCGACATCGGCGGCGTAATCGATTCCTTCGTGCCGCCGGGTGATCCCCAGCACCGGGTGCCGGCGCGCGCGATTGAAGCTGGAACTGATCCGCCTGAACTGGACCGGTGCCCGCAGGAACGCCCGCTTCAGGGACTGCCCCTCGGCATCATAGAAGGCGGCGGTGCCGTTCCCCAGCTGAAATCGGAAGGCGGTAAGCCGCTTCCCCGCGACCTGCAGGTCAGCCGCCAGGACGCGCCCGAAACGGATCTCCCCTTCGTCCGAGATCTCCCGCTCCAGGACCACCTGGAAGGTGTCACCCGCGCGGATGTCCCGCGTGAAGTCCACCGACCATGCGTAGACGTCGGCAAGGTCCCACGCCAACCGCTGGCGCTCGCCCGCGGTAAGCAGCTCGTCCGCCACCTGCGCATCGAGCGCAAGGTAGAGCGAGTTGTCGATCGGCCCCTCGATACGGACTACCTCGGGTCGCCATGCGATCGGCTCCGACTCGGCCTGCCAACTCCCCGCGGCGTGCACGAAGCGCAGTCGCTGTTCCGGGCCGGTGCGAACCGAGAAGCCGGACGGGACAGAATCGGCGCGGGGGCGGACAAAGTTGAAGACGAGCCCGGCGCGCACCCGCCGTGGATCGAACCCGAACCGGTCGGCGATGTCCTGGAGATCGATGCCCCGCACGCGCTGGCGCGCCAGCAACTCGTCCACCGTCTCGCCCCCGCGGAGTGTGTCGGCCAACTGCTCATAGGCGACTTCGACCACGATGGGCGCTGCCACGTAGAGCCGTTGCCACGGCCAGTTGTCGGTCAGGCCGAACCAGGCCCCGACCCCGAGCACGGCAAACGGTACCGCGAGGCGGATGCGCCGCATCAGTCCATCTGCCGGCGGATGAAGGTGGGGATTTCCATGTCGGGGACTTCTGGCGGCGCGCTGCCACGCCGGGGCGACGCAGGCTGGACACCGGGCTGCGACACCGGCGCGGGGGTGGCCGGCCGGCGCGCGGCCGGGAACGTCAGGATACCGTTGGCAGGCGCGAGCCGTGGGCCGCCTTCGCCGGCCAGCGCGCGATCGAAGCCGGTCGCGATCACCGTGACCCGGACCTCGCCTTGCATGGCGGGGTCCGTCGCCGCGCCGAAGATGATCTCGGCCTCATCGCCCGCGGCGTCGTGAATGATTTCGCTGATTTGGGTGGCCTCGCCGAGCGTGAGGTCGGCACCCCCGGTGATGTTGATGAGCACGCCGGTGGCCCCGGCGATCGAGACGTTGTCGAGCAAGGGGCTGGAGATCGCCTGCTGGGCAGCTTCCATCGCCCGGTTGTCGCCGCGGCCGACGCCGGTTCCCATGAGCGCCGCGCCGCCGTTCTGCATGATCGTCCGCACATCAGCGAAATCGACGTTGATGATGCCGGTGGAAGTGATCAGGCTCGCGATGCCCTGGGTGGCGTGGAGCAGCACCTCATCCGCCTTCTTAAGCGCGTCCTGGAACGGGATGCCCTTCCCCACCACCGCCAGCAGCCGCTCGTTGGGCACGACGATCATCGTGTCCACGTTCTTGCGCATCTCCGCGATGCCCATTTCGGCCTGCCGCATCCGCTTTCGACCTTCGAAGAGGAACGGCTTGGTCACGATGCCGACCGTCAGCGCCCCGATATCGCGCGCGACCTGCGACACGATCGGCGCGGCGCCGGTGCCGGTGCCGCCGCCCATGCCGCAGGTGACAAAGACCAGATCGGCGCCCTGGACGGCCGCGATGACCTCGTCCTTGTTCTCCTCGATGGCCTGGCGTCCGATCTCCGGCCGGGCCCCTGCACCGAGGCCGCGCGTCAGCCGCTTGCCGATCTGCACCTTCACGTCCGACTTGGACGCGGTGAGGGCCTGCGCATCGGTGTTGACCGAGATGAACTCCACGCCCTGCAGGCGTTCCTCGATCATCCGGTTGACGGCATTGCCACCGCCGCCACCCACGCCGAGGACCTTCATCTTGGCGCGCTGCGTGACCGATTCCTCGAGTTCGAAGATCATGGGTATCCTCTCAGGCGCGGATCAGAAGAAATCTTGGAGCCACCGCTTGACGGGAGCCAGGTACTTCTCGACGTTCGCACCCTTGCGGCCGCCGCTGCCGAAGCCGCTGCCGAGGGCCAGCTGCCGCGCGCCGTACAGCGCGAGGCCGGCCGCGACCACCATACGCGGCGATTCAACGCTGTCCGCGAGCCCGGTCAGCCCCTGGCGGGGCGACCCCACGCGCACCGGCATTGCGAAGACTTCGCGGGCAAGCTCGACCGTCCCGGGCGCCTGGGCCCCGCCGCCGGTCAGGACTACCCCGGCGGGGAGACGCTGGTGGAATCCGGCCCGGGTGATTTCATCCAGCGCGTACTCCAACACCTCCTGGAGGCGCATGTGCATGATATGCGCCAGTACGCGACGGTGCGCGCTACGGGGGCCCTGCCCCGGCGTGCTCGGCAGCTGGATCACGTCGCTCTCCGGCACCAGCGGCTCGTACGCCGCGCCGAACCGCTCCTTCAGCCGCTCGGCATCCTGCTGGGTGACCTGCAGCCCGTGCACGATGTCCGCTGTGACGTGGCCGCCAGCACAGAGCAGTGAGGCCGTGTGGCGGATCTTTCCACCCTGGAAGATCGACACGTTGCTCGACGCGCCGCCCAGCTCGACAATCGCGCAGCCCAGCTCCCGCTCGTCGGGGGTGAGGACCGCAAGCGACGCAGCGAGCGGCTCCAGCACGAATTCCCCGACATGGAATCCCGCGCGCTCCACCGCCCGGCGGAGGTTCTGCAGGACGCTCGACAGCACCGTGACCAGGTATACCTCCGCCTCGAGCCGTGAGCCGCTCATGCCGATCGGTTCACTTATCCCCGGCTGCTGGTCGATGATGTAGTCCTGCGGGATCGCGTGGAGCAGTTCGTGGTCCCGGCCGAATGACACGTTGCTCGCCATGTCGTTTACCCGCGCCACATCCCCGGTGCGGATCTCGTCTCCTGTCACCGACACCATCCCGTGCGAGCTGCGCCCGGCCACGTGCTCGCCGGCGATCCCGCAATACACGCTGCCGACCTCCACGCCGGCCATCCGCTGCGCGTCCGCCATCGCCTTGGTAATCGCGCGGGTCGTTTCCTCGAGGTCGCGAACGACTCCCCGGCGCACCCCGGCGCTTCGTTCCACGCCAACGCCGAGAATGCGCGCCAGCGGTTCCCGGACATCGCCGGTCGCCTCGGCGATGACGGCCACCGCGCGGGTCGATCCGAGGTCGAGCGCCGCGACGAGTCGCTGCGGGGCGGCGCTCACGCGCCCCGCCACCGCACCACCACCTGGCCCGCGAAGCGGCCGTCCAGTTCCGCCCATCCGCGCCCCTTCCTGCCGAGGTCTCGCTCGACCGCCATCACTGCACGCATGACCTCCGCTGAGGCATCGGGGCGCAGCCACAGCCGTCGCCCACCCAGATCGAGCACGACGTCGTCACGGACGCGCGCCGCGGTCACCACCCGCGCGAACAGGTCAGGGTCCACGTCTCGTACGCGGCCCAACAGCTTCGCGACCAGCGGATCGGGCCGGTCCACCACCGGCAGATCCGGCGCGAACTGCGCCGGATCGAATGGCAGTACCTTGCCGTCGACCCCGATCGGCACCAGCCGGCCACCGCGCGTCGCAAGTGCGATCGTCTCCACCTCGGTGACCTCGACCACCAGGGTTCCCGGCAGCCGGCGGTGAATGTTCGCCCCGATTACTCCCGGAAGTGCCCGAACCCTGCGTCCATACGGCTTCAGGTCGTCAAAGACACTGATCGCGGGCGGCAGCTTCAGGGCCTCGGTCACCGTGCGCGGCGCCAATTGGCGCACCCCCTGCAATTCCACCCGCCGGACCCGGAAAAAGTCGAGCCGGCGCAACACGACCGGAGCACCGATCCAGAGGACGGCCCCGGCCAGAATCGCTGCGGCCACCCTCACCGCCGGACCGCGAAGGCGGCTCAGGCGGCCTTGAGCCACGCGGCCAGCTCGCGACCGAGCAGGGTGATGTCCCCGGCACCCAGCGTGAGAACGACATCGCCGGGTTTCAGCGCCTCCCGGACACGGCCGCCCAAGCCGGCCCGCGACGGCTCGAACACGACCTCGGCCCCGGCGGACCTGGCGGCCTCAGCCACCTGCGCGCCGCTGACCCCGGCCATCGGCTGCTCGCGTGCGGCGTAGATCTCGGTGATGAACACGAGGTCCGCCGCCGCGAGCGCCTGGCCCATGGCAAGGGCGTGTGCCGCGGTCCGGCTGTAGAGGTGTGGCTGGAACACAGCCACCAGCCGCCGGCCCGGAAACGCCTGGCGCGCGGCGTCGAGTGTGACGGCCAGCTCCGACGGATGGTGTGCGTAGTCGTCTACCAGCGCGACTCCACCGAACTCTCCCAGGCGCTCGAACCGGCGGCCCACACCACGAAACTCCGCCAGGGCCTCGAGCGCTGGCTCGAACCGGCCGCCCAACGCCTGCACGACGGCGAGCGCCGCGGTGGCGTTTCGCAGGTTGTGCAACCCCGGCACCCGAAGCCGGAGGGTCACCGGCGCGCCGCCCGGAACCGACACGCTCGCCGTCGTCAGGTCGGGCGTCTGCCGCGCGTTGTGAATCCGGAACGCCGCATCCGGCGAGAAGCCGAAGCGCACCGTCGCGGCACCGAGCCGCTCCGTGAGGCGCCTTGCCCCGGCATCGTCAGCCGAAACGATCGCCCGCCGCGCGCGGCCCGCAAACACCGCGAAGGCTTCCTCCAGCGCCGCGAGCGAGCCGTAACATTCGAGGTGGTCTGCCTCGACATTGTTGACCACCGCGACCGACGGGTTGAGCGCCAGGAACGCCTGGTCGTATTCGTCAGCCTCGACCACGAAGAGCTGGTCGCCGCCCGGGCGGGCGTTGCCGCCCCAGTGCCCGACTCGTCCCCCGGCGAGTCCGGTCGGGGAGAGCCCGGCGGCCTCCAAGGCCTCGGTGGTCATCACCGTGGTGGTCGTCTTGCCATGGGTTCCGGCAATTCCCACCACGGTCCCGTGCGAGACGAGCTCCGCGAGCGCGACCTTTCGCGGCACCACCGGGATGCCGAGAGTTCGGGCCCGGGCGAGTTCGGGATGTTCCGCGGAGACAGCGGCGGTGTACACCACAGCCCTGGCGCCGGTCACGTGCGCTGGATCGTGACCCTGGTGCAACTCGGCGCCGAGGTCGGCGAGGTCCGCCGCACCTGTCGGGTCGATGTCGCATCCGGTCACGGCCACCCCGCGACGACGGGCAATGAGCGCCAAGGCACTCATCCCGGCCCCGCCGATGCCGACGAAATGCACGGGCCGGGGGTCCGAGGGGGCGAAAAGGGCCATTGGAATTGAGCTAATGTAAAATGATGCCACAAGTTGCGAAAGAGCGCGGATCAACGGAAAAGTGTCAAAATATGTGACACAATCTCGCGGGATGCCTCCGGTTTGCCGCGTGACGCGGCCCGACGTGCGATTCCCTCCCGCTCCTCGTGATTCGTCAGCAACCGCTGGATCTCGGCGCCCAGCCGCTCCCTCGTGAGCTCCTCCTGGAGCAGCACGCGAGTGGCACCGATCTGATCCATGGCGCGCGCGTTGCGAACCTGATGATCCGCGGCCGAGGTTGGGAGCGGGATCAGGATGCTGGCCAGGCCCCAGGCGCACAATTCGGCGAAGGTCATCATCCCGCCGCGACCCACCACCAGGTCCGCCACCGCGTAGCCGTCGGCCATCGGGTCCAGAAAGTCGAGTACGTGCACGTCGGGCGGATGGTGAAACCGCGCGTAGTGCGCGTAGGATCCGCGACCAGTTGCCCACACCAGGGCGAGGCCCTCCCCTCCGCCGCCGTCCAACCATCCCGCGACGGCATCGTTGATGGCCACCGCACCCTGGCTCCCGCCGGTCACCAGAACCACCGGCCGTTGATCCCGCAGACCGAACCGCGCCCGTGCCCGCTCGCGACGCCCGCGATCCGGGGGCGTGATCGGGTTGCCGGTATCGAAGACCTGGGTGGCCTGGCCGACACGAATGTGCGCCCGGGCCTCCGGCACGCCCAGGTACACGTGATCCACCCGTCTGCTCAGGAGCCGGGTTGCGAGACCTGGAACGGCGTTCTGCTCCTGCACGGCCGTGGGGATTCCGCGACGCGCCGCCAGCCAGACAACGGGCGCCGAGGCGTAGCCCCCGGTCCCGATCACCGCGGCCGGCGACTCCCGCTCGAGCAGCTCGCCGGTTCTGCGCAGCAGTCGCAAGGCCAGCACCGGCCAACGGAGGTTCCGCCACCACTGGCGCCGATAAAGCGGCTCGGCGGGAAGGAGCGCGAACCGGCGCCCGCGCGCGGGCAGGAGCGAGGCCTCGATCCCGCGATCGGCGCCGACGATGACTGCCTCAATGTGCGGGGCCTGGCGATGCAGCTCGTCTGCCAGCGCGAGGGCGGGCATCAGGTGCCCGCCGGTGCCTCCACCGGCGATGAGCACGGTGGCCCGCCGGGCGCCGGCCGGACCGTTCACGTCACCCGCTCGCCGCGCGGTGGCCTTCCGCGCATTCGGCCGACGTTTACCAGCATGCCGGTGGCGACCAGCGAAATCACGAGGCTGGAGCGGCCGTAGGACATGAATGGCAGGGTGAGACCGGTCGTTGGCATGAGCGACAGCGACACCGCCATATGCATCACCGCCGTCAGCCCGATCGCCGCGGTGATGCCGGCCGCCAGGTATTGGCCGAACGGATCGGGCGCCGTGCGCGCGATCCGGAAACCGAGCCAGATAAACAGCCCGAACAGCAGGACGACAAGCAGAATGCCGATGAAGCCCCATTCCTCGCCTATCGTGCTGAACAGGAAGTCCGAATAGGCATACGGAAGGAACAGCTTCTGCTGCCCTTCCCCGAATCCCACGCCGAACACCCGCCCCGAACCGATGCCCACCAGCGATTGATGGATCTGCATGCTGGCCGCATCCGTGCCGTCGCCAGGATTGAGGAAGGTGGACAGGCGCGCCGCCCGATACTGCGCCGCCTGGATCTTCTGGAACACCAGGAGGACGGCGGCCAGGCCGACGATGAGAAAGTGGCCGATCTTGGCGCCGGCCGTGAACAGCACGATTCCGCCCAGGAGACCGACCAGCGTGGCCATCGAGAGGTTCGGCTCCAGCAGAATCAGGACCGAGATGAGGCCGAGCACCAGCAGGAACGGCAGCACGCCCTTCTTGAACTGGCGCACCTGCTCGCCCTTCTTGGCGGCCAGCATCGCGCACCAGAGCACGACGGACAGGCGGGCGGCTTCGGACGGCTGGAAATTCACCGGCCCGATATCCACCCAGCGCCGCGCGCCGTTGATCGTCGGGGCGATCGCCTGGGTTCCAGGGAGGAGCGGGATGATAAGGAGGACGATGGTTGCGAAGAGGATCGGCCACGCCAACCGGCGCCACAGGTGGTAGTCGATCCTCGAGACGATCGAGAGCAGGAGCAGCCCGATCAGCGCGCCGGTTACCTGATTGAGCGCAAGGCGGAGCCCCGATGTCTGCATGCTCAGCCCGCCGTACACGTTGGCGATGCCGAACACCACGAGCGTGGCCGTGACGACCCCGAGCAGCCTGGTCTCCCAGCGCAGCTCGCCCGGATGGCGGACGACGGGCGGGGTCACATGGCCTCGACTGCCGCGCGGAACATCGCGCCGCGCTGCTCATAATTGAGGAACATGTCGTAACTGGAGCACGCGGGGGAGAGGAGCACCGCGTCGCCCGGCCGCGCGAGGGATTGAGCCCGGCGCAACACGTCGGCGAAGTCCCCGCCCTGGACGAGCGGCACCTTCCCTGCGAGATCGGCCAGCACCAGCGGCGCCGCCTCCCCATAGGCCACCACCGCCCGGCAGTTCCGCGTGAGCCGCGGTGCGAGGCGGGTGTACGGCTCACCCTTGTGCCGGCCGCCGAGCAGCAGGACGTACGGCCGGTCGAGGGCGTCCAGCGCAACCTCAGTCGACGCGATGTTGGTCGCCTTGGAATCATTGATCCACAGGACACCGTCGACCTCGCGCACCGGTTCCAGGCGGTGCGGGAGGGCCCGGAAGCTTCGCAAGCCGCCGGCGAGTGCCGGCAGCGGAATGCCGGCGACCCGGGCGGCCAACGCCGCGGCCAGCGCATTCGCCACATTGTGATCGCCAAGCAGCATCAGCTCCTCGCGCGGGAGCAGCTGGTCGTCCCCGAGGCGAAGCACCCGATGGTCGCGGTCGTACCAGCCGTCCGCCGCGCCCTGCAGCGAGAAGCGGAGGTGGCGCCCGGGGACGCCGGCCACCATCCGTTGCACCTCGGGATCGTCGGCGTTGGTGATCCAGACGGACTCCGCGCCGGCATTCCGAAAGAGCCGGGCCTTGTCGGCATAATAGTCCGCCAGCGCGGGGTAACGATCGAGATGGTCGGGGGAGAGGTTGGTGAGCACACCGGCCGCGGGCCGGAGCCCAGGCATGTCATGGAGCTGGAACGACGAAAGCTCCACCGCGAGCCAGTCCGGGGGATCGACCTCGAGGGCGACCTCTGCAAGAGGGCGGCCGATATTGCCGGCCGCTGCGGCGCGGAGCCCACCCGCGGCGAGCAGGTGCGCCGTCAGCGCGGTCGTGGTGGTCTTGCCGTTCGTGCCGGACACCGCGAGTGCCTGGGTTCGGGGGAGGCTCGCAAGCCCCAGCTCCGCCTCGGCGACCACGGCCACACCAGCGGCTCTCGCCGCCGCGACGGGTGGCGCGTCCGGAGCCACACCCGGGGAGACCACCGCCGCCACCGCCCGGGCGATCCGGGGCAGATCATGGCCTCCCAGCGATACGTCCGCCCCCTCCCCACGCAGCCTCGCCGCCTGTCCCTCGAGCGCTTCGCCCGATCCGGCGTCGGAGGCATAGACCCGAACGCCATGGCGGCGCAGCAGCCGAGTGGCAGCGACGCCGCTCTTCCCGAGGCCGATGACCGCCACCTCCACGCCCGGATCGCGCCACCCGTCGAGAATCACCGGAGCTTCAGAGTCGCCAGCGCCACCAGCGCGCAGAAGACGCCCAGTATGTAGAACCGCGTGACCACGGTCGTCTCGGCCCACCCGAGTTTTTCGAAATGGTGATGCAGCGGCGCCATCCGGAAGACCTTGTGCGCATCGGCATACTCCCGGCCCCGCGTTCGCTTGAAGTACCGGTAGAGCCCGGTCTGAAGCAGGACCGAGATCGCCTCCGCGACGAATACACCCCCGATCAGCGCCAAGAGGAACTCGGCCTTGAGCAGGATCGACACCGTGCCAAAGGCACCGCCGATCGCCAGGCTGCCGGTGTCACCCATGAAGACCTCGGCAGGATGAGCGTTGAACCACAGGAAGCCGAGGGCACCGCCCATGAGGGCGGCGCAAAAGACCGCGAGCTCGCCCGCGCCGGGCAGGTGGAACAGGTTCAAGTAACTTGTGAAGTCCACGCGCCCGAAGATGTACGCGAACCCGGCGAAGGCGGCCGCCGCGATGGCCGTGAGCCCGGTGGCCAGTCCGTCGAGGCCGTCCGTCAGGTTCACCGCGTTGCTCGCGCCAGTGATGATGAAGATCACGAAGGGGATGAACATCACGGGCGCGAACCACACCACGTAGTACTTGAAAAACGGCACGGTGGTCGCCGTCGCCGGAATCGTCGCTACGGGCACGACGGGGAAGAAGAGGAGGTACAGCCCGAGCGCCAGGCCGAAGGTGCACTGGCCGGCCAGCTTCCACTTGGCGACCAGTCCCCGGGACCTGCCCTGCACGATCTTCAAGTAGTCGTCCAGGAACCCGATCGCACCCATCCACAATGTCGCCAGCACGGCCACCACGACCATCCGGTTATCCAGCCGGGCCCAGAGAAGGGTCGGAACGATCGTGGCGAGGAGGATGATCAGCCCGCCCATCGTCGGGGTGCCCCGCTTCCCCTGGTGACTGGCGGGTCCCTCGGCCCGGATCACCTGTCCGATCTTCCTGGCGCGCAGCCGGGCGATCACCGGCGGGCCCACGAGGAATGAGACCAGCAGGGCGGTCACGACGGCGCCCGCGGCCCGGAAGCCGATGTAGTTGAACAGATTGAAGAGCAGGAATTCCTTGCCGAGCGGGGCGAGCCAGTGATAGAACATCCGTCCTCAGTGGCCGGGGACCGGGCGCGAGGTGAGCACCGGAATAATACGTTCGAGCGCCACTCCCCGAGAGGCCTTGAGGACGACCAGCTCGTCCCCCTGAAGGAGTGGAACCAGTCGCCGGCCGAGCTCGGGGACGTCCTCCGCCGTGACCAGGCGCTCTCCGAGCGCCGGCGCGTGCGGCATGAGCGCCGGCACGAACTCGCCAACGGCCGCCAGAACGTCGGGCTCAAGCCGCGCCAGGTCCGCCGCGATCTCTGCGTGCAGCCGCGGGGCCTCGGTGCCCAGCTCGCGCATCGTGCCCGCCACGAAGACCAGTCGGCGCCCGCCTCGCATGGCCTGCGCGGTGGCGATGGCGGCGCGGAATGACAGCGGGTTCGCGTTGTAGCAATCGTTGAGGATGGTCAGGCCATCGGCCTCGAGGATCTCCCCGCGGCCACCCGGCACCGCCAGGCGCTCGAAGGCCATCGCCACGGCTCGGAGATCAAGTTGCAGGTCCTTCGCGACCGCCCACGCCAGCATGGCGTTGGCCGCAAGGTGACGACCTGGGAGCGGCAGGGTGAAGGTGATCTGATCTGCGGTGACCGATGCGCGAGCCCCCGCGTCGAGGACGACCGCAGTCGGCTTCAATTCGGCGTGCTCGAGGCCCACGGTGATGACCCGGCGCGCCCGTGCGCGTGCCCCCTTGGCCAGCTCCGGCGGCTCGGTCCCCACGATCGCGAGGGGGACGTCGTCCACCAGCGCCAGTTTCTCCGCCAGCACCCCCTCCAGCGAGCCGAAGCCCTCCAGATGGCCGGGCGAGACATTCGTGATCACGGCGATGGTCGGCTCGATGATCTCCCGATAGCGGCCGATCTCGCCCGGCAGGCTGGCGCCGGCCTCGATGACCATCGCCTCCGTATCGGCAGGCGCCTCGAGAATCGTCTGCGGCACGCCGACCAGGTTGTTCAGATTCGCCCGCGTGGCATGGGTCACGAAGCGGGTCCGGAGAGCCGCCGCGAGCAGCTCCTTCGTGCTCGTTTTGCCGTTGGTTCCGGTCACGGCGACGACCGGGCCCTTCAGATGCCGGCGCCGGGCCCGGGCGAGCCATCCGAGGGCCCGAAGAGTGTCGTCGACCTCGTAAAGGCGGAGGCCGGCCACCGGCGCCGTGCCGCGCCGGACCACCGCACCGATTGCACCGGCCGCGGCTGCTGCTTCAAGGTGATCGTGGCCGTCGAACCGCTCCCCGCGCAGCGCCACGAAGAGCGCCCCGGGCCCGATGCTCCTGGTGTCCGTGGAGATGTCGGTGATCGCGGGCTCGCCGGCGCTCCCGGTTGGAAGTCCGAGCGCGGCGCGCACCTCGACGGCCGTCCAGGCCATCAATCGGCCCCGAGTTCGGCGCGCACGATGGCCCGTTCGTCGAACGGCTGCTTCTCGTGGCCGATGATCTGGTAGGTCTCGTGGCCCTTCCCCGCCAGGAGCACCGTGTCCCCGTCCCGCGCCTCGGCGAGCGCGCGTTGAATCGCGGTCTGACGGTCGGGCTCACGCAGGTGGGGTGTGGACCCCATGCCGGCCTCGATATCATCCAGGATCCGCTCGGGATCCTCGGTCCTCGGGTTGTCCGAGGTGATCACCACGAGGTCCGCGCCCGCCACGGCGAGGCGGCCCATGATCGACCGCTTGCCGCGATCCCGATCGCCTCCGCACCCGAAGACCAGGATGAGTCGCCCGGCGGTCAGGGGTCGAAGCGTCGCGAGAACGCGCTCCATCGCGTCCGGAGTATGGGCGTAGTCCCGGAGCACCACCGGGCGTCCCGCGAGCCGTTCCATCCGGCCCGGCACCTGTGGGGCGCTGGCCAGGCGTTCGACGACCTCCGCCAGCGGCCGGCCCAGCCCGAGTGCGCACGCCGCAGCGGCCAGCGCATTCGAGACGTTAAACTCGCCGAGCAGGGGAATCTCCACCTCCGCCGCACCGAATCGCCCGGTCAAGCGGAAGCGGCTCCCGCCCGCCGCGAGGACCACGCCTTCGGCGCGGACGTTGGCGTGCCCCGTCACTCCGAACGTGACACGCCGGGCCCGGGCCGGGATGGCTGCCCAGCTCGAGTCGTCGGCGTTCACGACCTCTATGCCGTCGAGCCCCAACAGCGAGCTCAGGCGGAGCTTCGCAGCGAGATAGGCCGCCATCGTCCCGTGGTAGTCCAGGTGCTCGCGGGTGAGATTGGTGTAGATGCCCGCGGCGAACGAGATCCCGTCGAGTCTCCCCTGATCGAGGCTGTGCGAGGACGTCTCCATCGCGACATGGGTGCAGCCGCGGGTCCGGAGCTCCGCCAGCGTCGCCTGCAGATCGATGGGTCCCGGCGTGGTGAGGCTGCCCGCCGTCGACGGCACCTCATTCCCGGACCCGTCAAACGCGCCGAGGGTGCCGATGCTTCCCGCCTGGCCGCTCGCATTGAACAGGTGGCGGACGAGTCCGGTCGTCGTGGTTTTCCCGTTGGTCCCGGTCGTGCCGATCATGGTCAGCGATGCCGCCGGATTGCCGTACCAAACCCGCCCGGCGGCGATCGCCGCGCGACGGCCATCGCTCACTACGATCTCCGCAACCCCGGCATTCGCCGGTTCCTCGACCATCACCACGCCGGCACCCCGCGCTACGGCATCCCGGACGAAGCGGTGCCCGTCCGCCGTGGTTCCGCGAACCGCACAGTACAGGTCGCCTCGAGCGACCACCCGCGAGTCCGCCGAGACGCCGGTCCAGGCCGCGGGGCTCTCGGGAGCCCGGATCAGGAGTGCCTCGCGGCGCAGCTCGTCCAGCAATGTGGTCAAATCGGGCATCGTCATTCCGCCAGGATAGTCACGCTGCTGCCGGCGCTCACGGTTTCGCCCGCCGCCGGTTCGGATTTCATCACACGTCCCTGCCCCTGCAACACCACCCGGAGCCCGCGGCGGTGTATCGCGAGGGCGGCCTCGCGCACGCTCGCGCCGGTCACGCGAGGCACCGCCACGTCCGGCCGCCGGCCCGTGTCAGGCCGGGGTGGCCAGGGCACGACGACCGGCTTCGCCACCGGAGCCGGAGTCGTTCGGCGCGGAGTCGCCGGGTCGTCGGACTCACCCAGGGTCAGTCGCGACCGGTCCAGCGCGACCCGGCGCGAGGAGAGCGCCTGCTCGAGCATGACCCTCACGACTGGCGCCGCGACCTCTCCGCCGTAGTACCCTCCCTCCGTCGGGTTGTCGATCTTCACCACGACGACGAGTTGGGGATCTTCCGCCGGGAACATGGCCGCGAACGACGCAATGTACTCGCCCGGAACGTACCGGCCGTCCCGGACGCGCCGGGAGGTGCCTGTCTTTCCCAGCACGCCGTAGCTTCCGAGCTGCGCCCTGCTGCCGGTCCCACCCCGGCCACTGGCGCCGCGCAGGAATTCCCGGAGGCGGGCGGCAACCTCCGGTGTGACGGCGCGGCGCACGGGCTCGGGCCGATGGCGGTAGAGAATAGTGCCGTCCGGGGCGCGCACCTCTCTGACGAGCGCCGGCGAGAGCAGGACTCCGTCATTCGCGATGGCCCCATACGCCAGTGCGAGCTGCAGCGCGGTAACCTCGAACTCGTATCCAATGGCGTGGCTGACTCCGCTGTAGTCGGGCCGCCACCGGTCGGGGCGTCGAAGGACCCCTCGCGATTCCGAGGGCAGCTCGATCCCGGTTGGACTGCCGAACCCAAACGCCCTCAACTGATCGTACTGCTCCCGCGTGCTGAGCCGCTGGGAGAACTTGGCCATCGCGATGTTGCTCGAGACCTCAATCGCCTTCGCAAGCGTAAGCTGGCCGGGCTCCTTGTGGGTATCCACCAGCAGCCGCGTATCCCCACTCGCAAAGGACATGATCCACCGGCCGTTCTCGCCGCTGACCGTGTCGGTGCTGTCCACCCGGTCCAGGGCCAGCAACGCCGCCGCCGTAAAGAGCTTCGCCGTCGACCCCGGCTCGAACGGCGAGGTGAACGCCATCAGATCCGGCTGCCCATCCCACTGAGACGCTACGGCCAGGATTTCCCCGGTCCGCGGATCGAGAAAGAGCACGTCTCCGCCCTGCGCCCCGGCCTCCTGGATGGCGTCCGCCAGGCTTTGCTCGGCGATGTCCTGCAGCTCCGCGTCGATCGTGAGGACCACGTCCTGCCCGGGCGTGGGATCCCTGCGGAGACGGCCCGGGGATTCATACCTGCGCCCCCGGCGGTCCTTCAGCACGACCGCCTCGCCCGGTGTGCCGGCCAGATATGATCCGAGCGCCCGCTCGAGGCCGGAGGCCGGGTTCCCTTCCGTATCGAGGCCGCCGACGACTTTCCGGGCAAGTTGGCGCGCCGGATAGAATCGGAGGAAGTCGCCCTCGATGTGGACACCGCGAAAGGTGCGGAGGGGTGCCACCTGGGTGGCCGTGAACGGGCCGTAGTAATAGAGGTAGGGCTTGCCGGTGGCGATCCCGCGACGCAGCGGGCCGGCCGGGATCCCCAGCTGGCGAACGGCCACCCGTGTGAGCCGCGTGGGATCGGTGACTTCTCTCGGCGCGATCCCCACCCGGTAGAATTCCTGAGTGACGGCGAGCGGAAGGCCGTTCCGATCGTAGAGGGTGCCGCGACGCGCCTCCAGCCGCTTCACTTCCGTCCGACTTTCCTCGGCTTCCGCGGCCCATCGTCTCCCCTGAAAGATCTGGACCTGCGCCGCCCGCCCGACCACCGCGAGCAACCCCAGCGCGAGGGAAGCCTGCAGCAGTCCGATCCGGGCCCGTGCGCGGGCCATCAGCGGCTGCCGGCCCCGCGCGGCTCGGCGAGCGGCAGCAGCGCCTGCTCCGAATCCGCCGGGAAGTGCAGCCCCAGCACCCGTTCAGCCTTGGTGCCGAGTACCTGACGACTTGAAGCTTCGCGAATTCGGCGCTCCAATTCGGCCTGTTGAGACTCGAGCGTCGTGCGCTGCTGCCGCAGCAGCGCCACCGCCCGGGCGGAGCGGAACGCCGATGATTGGCGAAGCTGGACGATCGTCGCCACGACGAGGAAGCCCGCCAGCCAGATCACCACCCAGTGACGACCCTTAAATGTCATCGGCCACCTGGAAGATCCGGAGTCGTGCGCTGCGGGCACGGGGGTTCGCCGCGACTTCGGCCGGCGACGGCAGCACTGGTTTGCGGGGCTCCACCCGGCCAAGTGGCCGCCCGCGGCAAGTGCAGATCGGCTGGCCCGGCGGGCAGATGCACGCAGCGGCCCACTCGCGAAATGACTGCTTGACCAGGCGATCCTCCCCTGAATGATAACTGATCACGGCGAGCTTTCCGCCGGGAGACAGGACGGCCCGGAACTCGGGCAACGCGCGCGCGAGGCCGGCCAGCTCATCATTCACCGCGATGCGGAGGGCCTGGAACAGCCTGGCGAAGTCGCTCGGGCCGGATCGCGGCCCGAGCACGGCCCGGATCACGTTTACGAAATCGTCGCTCGTGGTGAAGGGGCCGCGCGCGCGGCGCCGCACGACTTCTGTGGCCATCCGCCGTGCGCGCCTTTCGTCGCCGTAATCCGCGAAGATCTCCTCGAGCCGCTCCGGCGCCGCGGTGTTGAGCAGGTCGGCGGCTCCCTTCCCGACCCGGCTCATCCGCATGTCAAGCGGCGCACCCCGGCGAAAGGTGAACCCCATCGCTTCGTCATCGAGCTGGCGAGACGACACCCCGAGGTCAAGCAGGATGAAATCCGGGCGGAACAGGGAGATCGCTTCGAGGGCAGCGGGATCCGCGTAGGCTGCGTGGAGGAACGTCAGGCGCTCCTCGCCGAGTCGCGCGCGCGCGCGGGCAATCGCCTCCGGGTCGCGGTCGATCCCCAGGACTTCGGCGCCCCGGTCCCGCAGCATCGCGGCGTGGCCCCCGTCGCCAAGTGTGGCATCCACTGCGCGGTGGGCGCCCTCGGCCGCGGCGCGGATAGCGTCGAGGAGAACAGGACTGTGGTAAGTCGTCACGCCTTGCGTCTATGCCAGGAGAAAACAGCGCACCCCGTCCGTTGTCATGGGCGGGGTGCGAAGGTTACCAGGAGCGGGGCTGACGGGGCTCGAACCCGCGACCTCCGCAGTGACAGTGCGGCACTCTAACCAAGCTGAGCTACAGCCCCTGGTGCAGAGCGCCTGAATATAAGGACCCCCTGCGCCCGGTGGTAGTCTTACTTGCAGTACGCCGACAGCATCGAAGCGACGCGTGGCTTGAACTGTTGGATGAAGCCGAGATTCTTGTCGGCCTCCTCCGGCCGCGTGGCCCGGCCGAGCCGGAGCGCGCTCTCCGCTTCCTTCAGCAGCGTGTCTTCCTGTCGCGCAAGGTCGCACGACTTGGTGGCCTCGGCCTGCTTGTCGATCGGCGGCACCTGGAAAAACGTCGCAAGCCCGAGCAAATAGTTGGCGCTGGGCGCCACGCGCCCGCTCGGATTGGCCGCCGCGACGGCGCGGCGAAGCGTCTCGGCCGCGCCCGGCAGGTCCTGGCCGGGCTGCTGCAGCATCGGCACCGCCCCGTTGGTCAGGATCGCGGCTGCGTTCTCCTTCGCATCGGCGTCGCCGTACCGCACCGCGAAATCCGTGAACGGCAGTGCCCGAGTGACCTTCTTCTGTTCCGCGAGCGTTTTGGCGGCGGCGAGCGCGGGAGTGACCGCGGTCGTGTCCACCGCGATGAGCCGTGTCGTGGTCGCGACCAGACTGTCCGCCGGCCCAGCCAGGCTGTACGCCGTGACGAGCTGTCCCAGCAGCGTTACGTTTTCCGGATACTTGTCCACCCCCAGCCGGGCCCACTTGAGCAGGCGCACGGTGTCGGGCTGCGCCGCGGCGAAGACGGTGATCTTCAGGTAATAGGTCGAGTCGGCCTTGGAAGGATCGTTCTCATAAACCTTCTCCAACGCGTCGATCGCCGGGGGAAAGTTGCCGGCCGTCGCGTGGGCGTTGCTGAGGAGATCCCAGAGATCGGCGTTCGTCGGGTCGAGCTTGAGTCCCTCGGTCGCAACATCGACCGCCGCGTCCGGGTGCCCGTACTGGAGAAACAGCTTGAAGGCCGTCTCCCGAAGGGCCTGGTTGGTCGGTGCGGCCAGCAGCATCTGCTGGAAGGCATCGATGACCTTCGCGCTGTCGCCCCGCGACTCATACTGCGTGGCCAGCGCCGTCCAGGCCGGCAGGCTCTGGGGGTCGCCCTTCACCGCATTCTGGAGGTGGGTGACGATCTCGGCGGGCGGCGCTTTCCGATCCTGGGCGATCTGGGCGAGGCAATACTCGGCAAGACCGTGATTCGGCAATGTCGCGATGGCCTTATTCGCCGCTTCCACCGCCTTGTCGGCCTTGGTAGCACGCTGGTCGATGCAGGCCTTGGCCGCTTCCGCCGACTTGACCGCCGCGGTGAACTTGTCCGCCGCCTTCTGGCCCAGTGCTTCGAGCGTCTGGCCCGGGTCCTGGGTCACCACGACGACGTTTCCGGCATCGTCGTTGACGCCGGCCAGGCGGGCCGTGAGGACGTATCTCCCGCTTTCTGACTTACTCAACGTGGACGACACGAGGGCCCGTGCCTGGAGCTCCAGTGCGAACCGCCGGGCAACCGCCGGCGGGAGAATCGCGTCGTCCGGATACCCGTACTGACGCAGCGCCTCATTCATCTGTTTGACGGGCACGACCTGGTATGTCGTGCCGACGACCTTTTCCATGCGCAGGCGCATCGCGTTCCCGGTCTGCACCGCCGGAAGCGAGTCGGTGCTCGTGAAGGCGTGCGGCGTCGCCACCAGGAGCTTCGGTGCCGTCGAGCCAACTTGTCCGAGTCGTCGGGCGCTCGACGGAATCTGGGCGAACGCGGGCGCGGCGACGAGCGTGGCTACCGCGAGCGTGGTCGAAAGTCGGGTCAGTCGCATTCCTGAAATGCCTCCAAGTCGAGAACGGCCCCGAGAGGCCGGCACCACACCGGCGATATTCATGGGCGAAGAGGGATTCGAACCCCCGACTTCCTGCGTGTAAGGCAGGCGCTCTGAACCGGCTGAGCTATTCGCCCTCGGATCAGCCGCCCTCCCACCTACAAAGCAATCCCGAGCGGGAAGAGCACACAGTACCCCAGGACGAGCAACACGGCCGCGGCACTCGTGCTCCCCGCCTTCAAGAGCAAGTACCCCGCCACGAGGCACCCGGCGGCGACGAGCAGAATCGCTAAGTTGCGCGGCGCAAGCGGGATACGTCTCGACGGCATCGGGGCGGGCGGATTGGGCATAAGTCGTAAATGCTAGCGGTCCGGTCCTTTCTGGTCAACCGCGCTACCCTCTTCCGCAGACAGGAGTTCGGGCCTACTGTCCTGTCCGGTGGACGCCTGGACGCCACCCGGAGGCCCTTCCTCGCCCGCCTGCCAGTCAGGGACCTCCCAGCCGGCATCGAGGGCTACGCGCCGTGGCCGATCGCGGCGACGGCGCAGCAGGTAGCCGAGGACGACGAACCCGGACACGGTGAACCAGAATCCGGTCGCGGCCAGCCAGGTGAAGAGTCCGAACCGGGTCCTCACGCTGCGGCGCCAGGCATCCTCGAAGCGCTCGGCGTCCATTCCGGTTGTCGCAAGCAGCGCCTCGTCGAAACCGGTGCCCCGCTCGAGCTGCGCGAGGAGCGGATCCAGGGTTCCCGTCGGGTTCCGTCGTGCCAGCTCCAACGCCGCCGATGCCGCGAGTGCATACGCGGCATCCGCGGTGACCCGGGACCCCCTCAGCGCAGCGTCCAGCTCCCGCAGGGTCGGGATCTCTCCGCGGGCGACCGCCAGATTGATCGAGAGCCGGTCGAAGACATCCCACTGACCGGATGCCCACGTGGCGTACCCTTCATCGAACCAGAGTGGCAGTCGGACGGTGACGGCCTGGTGGAGGGCGAGGTGTGCGAGCTCGTGCCGCAGGGTTGCCACGAGATCAGGGGTATCCGCTCGGAGGAGGATGGTGCGGGCGGACGGATAGGCAAGCCCCGCGCCCCACGGTGGAAGCCGCCCGCGGCTCAGCGCGTCGAGGCGATCCGCCGGGGCGACGATCAGCCGCAGCGGGCCCGGATCCCGGCGGCCGAGTCCCGGCCATGAGGTTGGCCGGTCGGCCAGTTCCGCGAGCGCGATGGCGCGGGCCCGCTCGCCCGGCCAGGCGACAACGGTGATCCGGCCGACCTGCACTGCTTCGGGAACGCCCTGCTGGAGGGCCAGGATCAGGATCAGGCCGGCGACTGACGCGGGACCTCACCTCCCGAGGCGACCAGCTCGAGCATCTCGCGGCAGCGCTTGCCCCACGGATTGAACTTGTTCGCCTTGTGTCCGTCGGTCCACACCTGCCGTGCGCCGTCCCGCTGGCCGGCGAACCAGAGCGTCCGCCCCAGTTCGTAATAGGCTTCGATCAGGTTGGGTCCGAGGGTGAGCGACTTCCGGAAGAAGGCTTCGGCGTCCTCGAACATCTCCCGCTCAAGGTACACCAGCCCGAGGTAGAAATGGGCGTAGAGTGTGGCCTTCCGGTCATTGTCCAGGCGGATGGCCTTGGACAGGTGCTCGATCGCCTCGCCGAAGATGCGCTTCTTGAGGCAGATATAGCCAACGTTGATCCGTGCCAGGGCGTTGGCCGGTTCCTTCATCAGCACCCGCGAAAATGTCGCGAGCGCCTCATCGTAGTTTTCGGCGAGCATCTGCGCCCACCCCAGAAGGGAGTGCGCCTGGATCTCGTTTGGCGACAGCGCGAGGGCCCGCTGCAGCGCCTGGATCGCCCCGGCATAGTCCCCCAGCGAAATCAGGCTCCAGCCTTTCTCGATGAAGGTCGAGGCGCCGAGATGGTCGGCCTGCACTACGGGACGCGCGCCGGTGAACTGCGGGGCCTGGGCCGTGTCGGCATCACTTGCGAGCTGTTTGTACCGCTCGACAAGGGCGCGGACCTGCTCCTTTATCTGCGTCAGCTCGCCGAGCGCCGTGTCCACCCGCTTGAAGTACCCGATGATCTCCCGCTTGACAGACTCTCGCTCGACCATGCCCTGCGCCTGCTCGAGCCGGGCGGCGATCGCGGCGTACTCCTCACGGAGCGCGCCGGTCCCTCCGTCATTCACGCGACCGCCTCCTCCAGCTTGACCCGCTCCTTGGTGCTGAACAGGCGTCCGGTGTGCAGCAGGACGATCGTGCGATCGCCGATGGTCAGAACTCCCGCGATGTACTTGGCCGCGAGGCCGCGCACCATCGGCGGCGGGGCCGCCACGGCGCGGCTGTCGATCCGCGCGACCTCACGGACCTGATCCACGAGCATGCCGACGCGCTGGCCGTCGACCATGACGACCATGAGGCGGGTGTCCTCGAGCACCGGCGCTTCGAGCCCGAGCCGTTTCCGGAGGTCGACTACGGGAGCAACGCCGTCGCCGTACGGGATCACGCCTTCGAGGAAGTCCGGGGCGTTGGGCAGCGCGGCCGGCCGCTGGTAGCGAAGGATGCGCTCGACCTGAGAAATCTCCAGGGCGAATTCCTGGGTTCCTGTGCGGAAGATGACCACCTGGATGTCGTCGCCGCTCGTCATGCGCTGGCTCCCGCGCTCTGGAGCCGGGCTCCGAGCGCCTTGATGTCCAGAATCGGCACGAGAGTGCCATCGCGTTGCGCTACCCCCGCCGCCCACGGAAGTCGCTCGCCCGGTGGTATGGGCAGGACAGCCTCGGACACGACCGCATCCGCCGACTCGACCTCGAGGCAGACCAGTGCGCCACCCACTCGGGTCAGGATGCCGACGTCACTCCGGGCAGCCGGGCATTCGCTCCCGTTCAACATGGCGGCGAGGTGAAGGACCGGCAGGAGGCGGCCTCGGACATCCACCACCCCGCGCATCGCCGGCTCCTGGGCGGGGACGGGAAAGGTGCCGGCGAGGTCGACCACCTCGAGCACATGCTCGATGGCCAGACCGACCTCCCGGCCCCCGATCCTGACTAGCAGGTAGCGGCGCGCGGCGGTGGCACTCACGCGGAATTCATCCGTTCCAGCAGGTCCGTTACCATTCCTGCAACCCGGGAGATCGGGAGCACGTGGTCCGCCCCGCCGGCCTGCTGGGCGGCATTGGGCATGCCGAAGATGGTGGCGCTCTCACGGTCCTGCGCGAGACCGATGCCGCCGGCATCGTGAATCGCGCGAAGTCCTTCCGCGGCGTCCCGCCCCAGGCCGGTCAGCACCACCCCAATGGCGCGGCTGCCGAAGGTCCGGGCCACGGAGTGGAAGAGCGGATCCGCCGCGGGGCGGACACCCCAGACCGCGGGAGACTGATCCAGGGTGAGCGCGGGCCCGTCGGGGCCCGATTCCACGCGCATATGATAATC
Source organism: uncultured Gemmatimonadales bacterium (assembly GCA_963817575.1). GTDB lineage: Bacteria > Gemmatimonadota > Gemmatimonadetes > Gemmatimonadales > GWC2-71-9 > DASTCF01. The sequence goes on along the minus strand of CAWFOY010000011.1, from coordinate 287,835 downwards.
ACCCGGAGCGATGTAGGCGGTGTCCGACACCAGCGGCACGCCGTCCTCGGCCTCCACCACCGCAAGCCGGCTCTGCGCCGCGAGCCGCTCCGCGAGGCTCCGGGTGAAGCGAGGCGGCATGTGCTGCACGATCACGACGCCGGCATGCTGCCCGCGGGCCAGCCGCGGGACGATTTCCGCGAGCGCGCGCGGGCCGCCAGTCGACGCCGCGATGGCCACGCAAAACCGCGCGCGTCCGGGCAGTGTGTAGGCGCGGGTCGGTGCTTCGGGACGCGCCGGCCGGGCCAGGACCGGCAACCGGTGGATGTCGGCCGCACGGGCCGCCCGAAGCGCAGCCAGCACCCGACTGGCGAATCGGTGGCGAGACTCGGCACTCCGTTCCGCTTCCTTCGCGACCAGCTCGACTGCACCAAGCTCCAGCGCGCGGATGGCGCCGGCGGTCCCGGGTCCCGCGTAGGCACTGACGACCACGATCGGGCGCGGCGCCTCGGACATCAGATACCCGATCGCCCCGAGGCCATCGAGCTCCGGCATCTCCAGGTCCATCGTGACCAGGTCAGGCTGCAGCTCGTGGACCTTGCGGAGGGCGTCCAGGCCGTGGCGCGCCGTGCCGACTACCCGGAATTCGCCCGAGCCGGCGATGATCTCGGTAAGCAGCCGCCGGAACAGCGCGCTGTCATCCGTGATGAGGACGGTGGGGAGCTTAGAGATGCTCGATCCCCCGGCGGACCGCGGTCACCTCGATGCGGCCGTCCGAGATGAAGAACCGCACCGTGCGCCCGTAGTCTCCGCCGATCGCGCTGCCGACCAGCGGGATGTTGAGTTCCCCCAGCACGTTCCGAACGGCGACCGCATTCCGCTCCCCCATCTGGACCGTGCCGGAGGGCTGCAGATTCTGGAACATCGACGCGCCGCCCGCGATACGCGCGGTAATCCGCCTCGGATTCGCACCTGCCGCGGTCATTTCGCTCACCAGGAGCGGGATCGCGCTCTGCGGGAACTTCCCCGGATTCTGCTCCCGCCGGCTCAGGGATGGCGACGGCAACAGCACGTGCGCGAGCCCGCCCACGGTCGCCTCCCGATCGTGCAGCATGATCGCGACACAGCTTCCCAGGCCGATGGTGAGAAGCGTGTCTCCGGCGCCGCCGACCTTGAAATCGGCGACGTGAACGTGAATCTCGCGCGTCGTCATTCGGGCCGCCGAAAGATGCGCTCGCGCGCGTCATAGAGCGTGAGCTGGTCCCGGCCCGGCCCCAGCAGGGTCTCCACTTTGCCGAGCACGAGGAAGCCCCCTGCGGCCAGCGCGCCGGCGAAGAGTGCGAACAGGCGTTCCTGCGTGGGGCGGTCGAAGTAGATGACGACGTTCCGGCAGAGTACCAGATCGTAGCCACTGCCGGGCGGAGGCTCGAGGAGAAGGTCCACGCGGCGCACCCGGACCAGGCGCCGAACGCGATCGGACACCACCTGGTGGTCCCCATCCCGCTCGCAGTACCGCTCCGTGAGCTCCGGCGGCGCCTCGCTGAACGCCTGCGCGGGATACCGCGCCTCGGCCGCCCGCGCCAGGCAATCGCGGTCGATGTCGGTCGCGTCGATCTGGACTCGATCCGCCCAGCTCGGATGCCCCGCGGCCTCCGCCGCCTCCACACACAGCATGGCAAGGGTGTACGCCTCCTCGCCCGAGGAACAGCCGGCGCTCCACGCCGTGAAGCGACCCTGGCGGCGCGCGAGCAACCGGGGCACCACGTCCTTCCGGAGCCGGTCCCAGGTTTCCGGGTTCCGATAGAAGCGCGTCACGTTGATGGTGAGCGCGTCTTTCAGCTTCTCGTATTCCTCGGGGTGCCGGTCCAGCCACGCCAGGTAATCCGAATAGGTGTGGACACCGCAGGCGCGCATCCGGACTGCAATCCGCCGCCTGAGGCACTTGTCCTTGTAGGCGTCGAGGGCAAGACCGGCGTCCCGCGACACCTTCCGCGTCAGAGCCAGGAAGCTGGCCTCGTCGCCGGCGATCACGCCGGGACGTCCAGGATCTCGAGGTTCGCCCGCGCCAGCTGGTGCGCTGGATTCAGCGTGGCCGCCCGCTGCCAACAGTCGCGAGCACGCTCGCGATCGCGGCGCTTGAACGCGAGATTGCCCAGCTTGAAGTAGAGATCGTCTCCCAGTTCCGGCGCCAGCTTGGCGGCGCGGTCATACGCTTCCTGGGCCTCCTCGAAGCGGCCGGCCCGATAGAGCAGGTCCCCGAGGTTCTTTGAGAGCTGGGGCAGCGTGGCCTCGTCCGCCATCGCTGCCCGCAATACCCGTTCAGCCTCGGCCAAGTCTCCAGCGGTCTCGAGCAGCACGGCCAGGTTGTTCCGCAGCACGCTGTGCGCAGGCCAGCGTTCCACCCCCTCCCGGGCGACGGCGAGGCCGCCGGGAAGGTCACCGCGTCCCGCGGCCGCAAGCGCCGCGGCCCAGAACCACAGGGGTGGCGTGGGTTTGCTGCCCAGCAATTCCCGCGCCCGCATGAGGCGCCCCTGCGCCACCTCGTAATCATCACGCTTCAGTGCGATGATGCCCCACCCGATCATCAGCCGCGCGTCCTCCCGCGCCCGCGTGACCGCCTCGCCGGCCGCGGCTTCCGCCTCGGCCAGGCGGCCGAGCCGCTCGAGCGCATACGCGAGGTTGTGCAGCGCGGCAGGCCGGACGCCGCCCTTCTCGACGGCCTGCCTGAACGCGTCGGCCGCTTCCTCCCACCGCGCCTGCCGCAGCGCGATCAGCCCCAGGTGAAATGGGGCGTTCGCCTCCGCTGGACGGAGCTCGGCCACCCGGCGGAACTCACGCGTGGCCTCATCGAGCATTCCCGTCCGGTAGAATGCGATGCCAAGATTGCGGTGCTCCTCCACGCGCGCGTCGTTGACGCGAGACTGGGAGGTCTCAGCCGCCGAGGTGCCCACGCGATGGGCGAATCCGGCTGTGATGAGGCCGTAGAGTGCCTTTCCCACCTCGAACTCGACCAGCCCCGTCGAGTCCACGATCTCCTGCACGTCCCGGGTGCCGTCAAGGAGTGGCAGGACCTGTTCCTGCTCCTCCGAGAGCCGGACGCCCGAGGCCGCCACCCGGGCGGCGTCGGCCTGAAAGACGATATCGAGCGAAGGGATCTTCTTGGCGATGAGGCTCCATTCGTCCACTCGGCGCGCACCCTCGAGCAGCAGCGATTCCGGGCCGATGGAAACGAGGAAGTCCTCTCGCTCGGGGCGGACACCCGCCTCGAAGTTGAACGTGCCCGCGTTCCAGGTGAACAGGAAATAGACCGCCTCCTCGACCTGCACCCGCATGTGCACCTCGAGCTCCGCACGCGTCACCAACCCCATTTCGACCAGGATTTCACCCAGCTTGCGTTCCTGATGCTGTTCCTGCCGGTCGACGGCCTGAGTCAGCTGCTCATGGGCGATGCGGCCACTTCGGACCAGCATATCACCGATCCGGTCCCGGCGATTCACGATCGACGCGAACGTGATCCGCCCGTCCTCGAAGTAGATGTAGCCGAAGTTCTGGCGGTGGGCGACCGCCAGGCAGCCGGTCTTCCGCCCCATGGACAGGAGCTGGATCACGTCGGGGAGACTCGCCTCCTTCAGGCTGCCCTTGATGGCCATCAGCGCCACTCCTCTGCGATGCGCTCCGAAGCATCGGGCCAGTCCCAGACCATCTTCTCCCGGCTTCTGCTGCCCCCGGAGGTACCCGCCACCACGCCGCTGCTCCGCGGCGCGCCCACGGGGCGCGCGGGCCGCGGCGTCACCCCTTCGATCACTTCGCGGGCGAGCGCGGCAGAGGGCTCCTCGTGACTGCCGTCCGCCGCCGCGACCACTCTCTGCACCAGGCCCTGCAGGGCGCGGATCGACTCGACCGGCCTCCCGGCGAGGTAACCCACCAACTCGGGATCCGCCTTCCCGAACCGTGCCGTCAGCAGCCGCGTCGCCACGGCCTGGCACACGACGCGTTCCGGTGGCGGCAGTTCCACGAGCAGGCCGCCCTTCAGCCGGCTGATCAGGCGCGGTTCCACTCCGCTCATTGCCTTGAGCGGCACGGAGGAGGTGAACGCCATCTGCACACCGCGCTCATGCAGATGATTGAACAGCAGGAACAGTTCTTCCTGCGTGCGCTCCTTGCCGGCGATCAACTGGAAGTCGTCCAGGAGAAATGCCGTGACCCGGCGGTAGCGATTTCGAAAGGCAGCGACCCGGTCCCGCTCGATCGCCTCGATGAGCTCGGTGACGAAATCCTGGGTGCCCTGGCACGCGACGACCGCTCCCGGGCGCGCGAGCAGGGCGTTTCCGAGGCCGTGAAGCAGATGCGTCTTGCCCACCCCGGCTCCACCGATCACGACGAGCGGATTGGTCTCGGCGGCCGGAGTGTCGACGACGTGGCGTGCGGAGCGAAGCGCCAGGCGGTTGCCTTCCGACTCCACGAGGTCGTCGAGGGACCAGAGCGCCTCCGGCGCCGGAGGCGGCGCGGTGCCCTCCCTTGCCCCCGCGAGCGCGGCCTCCGCCGCGGCCAGGTCATCCGGGTTCCGGAACACCGCCGATCCGGCGAGCTCTTCGGAGATCCCGCGGGATCCGCCCTCGAGTTCGCGAAGCCGCTCGACATCCTGCTCGTATCCCGCGATGGCTGCCGCCGGATCCGTATCGAGCTCACGCTCCAGGAGTGCGCGCAGGCGATCCACCCGGAAGCCTTCGCCCTCCCACCGCAGGATGGCCTCCTCGATGCGCCGCCGCCACTGCTCGACCTGGCGGGTGAGTGTATCGGCCACCTCGGAGAGAAACGCGCCGAATTCATCTGCCGCAGGCTCGGGTGGCGATGCCGGCCTCGAGGCGGGCGCCGCGACCGCGGGGTCGGCGCCATCTCCTCCGGAGGGGAGCCCCAGCGGCGGCGCGTCCGGGGCGGGTCCACGCACCCCGAGCAGGAGCCGGGCCTGCGCAGCGTCGAGAGGGGTGTCGCTGACTGCCTGGAAGGCGACGAGTCGATTCAGCGCGCCGAGCAGCTCGCGCACGTTGTCGATGGCGAGGGCGCCGATGGCCTCGAGCACGCCGGGCGCAAATACGACGCCGCGCTCGTCGGCCTTCCGGCGCAGGATCGCGACTCGCGTCTCGTAATCCGGTGCGGCGATGTCGATCACCAGCCCACCACCCACCCGGCGGAGCAGGCGCTCGTCGAGTGCCTCGATTTCGGACGGGGGCCGGTCACTGGTCAGCACAATCTGGCGCCCGGCCGACTGCATCTGGTCGATCAGGCGGATCAACTCCGCCTGCGTTTCCCGGCGCTGGGTGAGGAACTGGACGTCATCGAGCAGGACGAGGCCGGCCTCGACGAACCGCCGGCGATAGGTCTCGCCCTGCCCTGCGCCCACGGCCGTGTGGTACGCCTCGACGAAGTCGTCGAGCGTCATGTATTCCACCACCAGCGCGGGATCGATGGCCCGCGCCGCGTGGCCGATCGCCATGAGCAGGTGGGTCTTTCCCAGCCCGGGCTTCGCGTAGATGAAGAGGGGGTTGTAGCCGGCGCCCGGCGATTCGGCCACGGCGCGCGCGGCGGTTGCAGCGAGCCTGTTCGCGCCACCGACCACGAAGCCGTCGAACCGGAGTTGCGGGCTCAGGCCCGTCATGCGGCCGGGCTCCCTGCCGCGAGCCGTTTGAGCACCAGCTCCGAAATGCCCTTGAGCGTCTCGAATACCCCGTGACCGTGCAGGCAGTCGGCACCGAAACTCTTCACGCTCCGGAAATTCAGCGCGTCGTCGAGCTCCACGTGATTGAGGATGAGATCCCGCGGGAGGTCCTGCTTGTTGTACTGATACACGAGGGGCAGCGCCCTGACGTCCACCCCCTGGGCCAGCAGGTTTTCCTGGAGGTTCTGCAGGCTCTCGAGGTTGTCATCGTAGCGGCGCGCCTGGCTGTCCGCCACGAATACGACGCCGTCCGCCCCCTGCAGCACCAGCTTGCGGGTCGCGTTGTAATAGACCTGGCCCGGCACCGTGTACAGCTGGAAGCGGGTGGTGAATCCGCTGATGCTCCCGAGATCGATCGGCAGGAAATCGAAGAACAGCGTCCGATCGGACTGCGTGGCGAGCGACACCATCCGGCCGCGCCTGCCCTCGGGCACCCGGCCGTAAATGTACTGCAGGTTCGTCGTCTTGCCCGACCGTCCCGGGCCGTAATAGACGATCTTGCAGGTGATTTCGCGGGTCGTAAAGTTGACGAGCGGCATCGCCTACCGTCCGAAAAGCGAGCGGAGGCTCGCGTTGAGTTCACTCTCGAAATCGGCGGCGAGCACCTCGCGCGGCACCTCGCCGTCGGGCGCTGCCGCCTGCAACTCACGCACCAATTCGTCGAAGAACAGCTGCACCAGCCCGAGGGAGCTGTCGCTATCGTAGACGACCAGGACGATCCAGCGTGCCCGCGGCACGGTGAACGCGGAGAGAAAGAGTCCCTGGGCCTGACCCTGGTGCGAGAGCGCCCGGAACGGGCCTGCGCCCATCTGCCGTGCCAGCTCTTCGGTCGACGCGACGATCGCCGCGCCCAGCGCGGAGGCGGTCATCACGTCCAGCGCCCTCGTGAACCCGTGCTGCGCAACCACCTGGCCCGAGGCGGTCATCAGCAGGGCGAGGCGCGCCGATGATTCGGCCAGGAACCGCTGCAGCGGCTCGGCGACCCACGGTTCGATGACGCGCATCAGGCGAGCCGGTCCGCCGCCCGCCGCAGTTCGAGCCGGACCAGGCCGACGTTCACGTCGGCCTGCGTCACGGCGACGACCAGCAAGTCCCGGTCTCCCGGCACGGCCACGATGGCGCCGGCCTCGGCCTCCAGATGAATGAAGACGGGCGCGCCCCGGCCCGCGGCGTCCGTGGCCCGGCGCAGCCGCGCAGCCAGGCCGGCGGCGAGCGCTGCGACCGCCTGTGCGTCCACCCCCTCCATGACCGACTCGGCCACAACGATCCCCTCGGTGGCCGAGACAATCATGGCACCCCGCACCCCCCGCACCCGTGTGATCGGCTCCAGCGCCGCTCCGATTCCGGCGGTCACTCCGACCCCGCGAGCCAGGCCCGAGCCGTTTCCGTCGCGCGATCGGCGAGGCGTGCCAAGCGTCCGATGGGCACGCCCGGATCGCGAGAAAGCAGCAGAAGCGTCTCCGGCGTAGGCGCTGCCAGGTAGAAGTTCGCATCGGCGGATTCGGCCGCGACGCTCTTCCAGGCGCCCAGTCCCAGGAGGCGGACCGCCCGCGAGGCGTCCTTGAACACTCCCGCGAGATGGGCGGCGACGGCATCCCCCACCTGGGTGCCGCCGGGATTCTTCAAGCCGCCCGCGAGTCGCAGACCCTTGGCGTCCAGCAGGAGCAAGCCGTCGTCGGCGCCCTCCAGCCCCTCGAAGAGGGAGGGCATCGGCGCGCCGCCCGGCGCCGGGACAGGCTCGGGGGTCGGAGCCTCGACCCCACGGCGCGCATCCGCGGGATGGGAACCAGCCACCGGATCCCCTCCCCCCGTCGGGCCGCCCGCCGCAAGCGCCTCACGCACCCGAGCGATGGCCGCATCGAGACCTTCCTCCTCCGGATTGGCGGCGCGCGCCGCCTCGAGATGGCCGAGCGCCTGGTGGAGGTCGCCCGCCACGAAGTAAAGGAACCCGATCCCCTTATGCGATCCGGCGTGCCCCGGGTCGAGTCGGAGCGCGATGTCCCACTCGTCGAACGCGCGCTCCAGATCGCCCCGGTCCCCGAGCACCCGGGCCAGCAGGTCATGCGCATCGGCCAGATCCGGATAGCGGGTCAGGCCTGCGATGGCGACCTTCTGCGCCGCGTCGAGCTGTCCCCGGCGGCGCAGGGCCTCCCCCAGCGGGAGAAACACCAGGCTGGACGGATCGGCGGCGAGTTGCGACGTCAGGACCCGGATGTCTTCACTGCTCACGGCGACCTCCGAGGGCATCGTTCAGCGTGCGGGCCGCACCCCGCAGACGTTCCATGAGCTCGGTCCGCCCGCGTTCCCCCACCGGCAGCGGCTCCATCGCGAGCCAGCGATCCCAGGCATCGAGCGCCTCCGCAAACTGCCCTTGCCCCGCGCGCGCCAGGCCCAGCAGCCGGAGCGCCGCGGCGCTGCCGGCGTCGCACTCCAGGGCCTGGGCGAGGCGCATCGCGGCATCCTCCAGGCGCGCTTCCGCGAGCAGCACCCTTCCGAGCGCGAGATGGGCCGCCGCCTCGTCGGGGAACGCGAGCACCGCCTCCTCTGCCGTGAGCCGGGCGTGCGCGAATTCTCCCACGAGCAGCGATTCCTCCGCGTGAGCCACGAGCACGGCGAGGTCGTGGACCGTGGCCGATTCCACGCTCTGGGCGACGGCTTCTTCCAGCACGATAACACCTGCGGTCGCCAGGCCGAAGAGCGTTCGCGCCACATCAAATTCCGAGCGGCCAAGTCGCTCGGCGAGCTCCCGGATATCATGCTGGCCGTCAATTGAAGCCAGCACCTCCCACTCGAACGGAAGCAGATCGAGGACACCCCCGTTCTCGTCCGGCGAGCCCGTGAAGCGCGGGATTACGCCGAGATGCGGGATCTTGGCCTCGATGCGAGACCATTCGTCGATCCGGCGCGCCGCCTCCATGAGCAGTGACTCGGTGGGAATCCGGACCGTGGCGTCCCCGAAGCCCGCCGGGATGCGGCCTTCCTCGAACGAGAAGTACCCCTCCGACCAACTCATCACCTCGAAAATGACCTCCTCGACCTGGACCCGGATCTGCCGGTCGAGTTCGCGCCGCGTCAGGGCCCCCATTTCCACCAGTACGTCCCCCAGCCGCTGCCCATCCCGGCTGGCGCGGACGGCGATCGCGCGGGCGAGGTCCTCCTCGCTCACCTTGCCGGCTCGGAGCAGCAGGGCCCCGAGCGGATGGGGGTTCGACCGGATCTCGGCGGCAACCACGGCACCTTCGTCGAAATAGACCACACCGGCATTCTGCCGCAGCTCGGAGGTGACGCGCAGGATGCCCGTCTTCCGGCCCAGGTCGAGCAGCTGGAAGACGTCGTGGATGTGCAGCTCTTTCAGTGGGCCTTCGATCGCCACGACCTACCCCGTCTTGCCGGTGAATATGTGGACCAAATCCCGCGTCGAGCGGATCTGGGTGCGAGCCGCCGCCGCGAGCGGGCTGCCGGGATCCGCGTTCACCACTCGCTCCCACTGGGCCGACGCCTCCTGATACCTCCGTGCCCGGACCAGCGCGGTTCCGTACGCGAGCCGCGCCGGCGCCGAATCCGGATCAAACTTGAGGACGCGCTCGAACGCCTCGAGCGCCCTTTCCACCCGCCCCTCTTCCAGCAGCACCTCGCCCAGGAGGAGGAGCGCGTCAAGATCGTACGGATCGGCCGCGAGGATGGGGATGAGCGGCGCCACGGCCGCGTGGGGGGAATCCACCCGCCTGAGGAGGCGGGAAAGCGCCATCGCCGCGTCGGCGTACGTGGGCAGCAGGTCCAACGCCCGTTCGTACGCCACCCGCGCGGCAGTCCAGTTCTGTCGCTCCTCCTCGAGGGATCCCAGCTCGAGCCAGACCTGCACCAGCCCCCCATCCAGCTGGAGGGCGCCCTGGTAGGCCTCGAGCGCCGCTTCGCGCTCCCCGAGCCGGCGGGCGACTCCGGCCTGGAGCTGAAGGAGGTCGGCACGACCGGGAGCCCTGGCCTGTGCCTCCCGCAGCGCGTCGAGCGCGCGCACCGGATCTCCGCTCGCCAGCCGCACGCGGGCGCACGCGACGAGTGCTTCAACATTGCCGGGGGCGAGGCGGGCCAGGCCCTCGGCCGGCCCGGCGGCCTCCTCGGCCCGCCCGAGCGCGAGCAAGGCCCGCACCTCACCGAGCAACGCATCGGCGTCGGCCGGCTCGGCGGCCCGGGCTTCGCGGTAACGTTCGAGCGCCTCGCCATGGAGTCCCCGCTTGCTGAACAGGTCGCCGAAGAGCACGGCGGCCCGGGTGACCGGGGCGCCCCGTTGGATCGCGCGGGTCAGCTCTGCGGAGGCGAGTTCGAGCAGCCCCTTGCTGATATAGTCCCGCGCCAGCGCCAGGGCCGACTCCTCGGCCCCGCGTTCAGGCGCCGGGGCGGGCGCCTCCGGCGCCAGCTCGCCAAAGATCCCTTCGAGCAGCGCGGGGTCGAAGACGAACTCCTCGCCGACTTCCGTCGCGGTGACGTCCGCGGAGATCTCGGGGACAATCGAGATCATCGGATCTTCGTACTGCAGGTCGATTGTCAGCTGGAATTTCTGCTGGATATAGTAGGGCTCCAGCTCGAGGGCGCGCCGCGTGGCGCGGAGCGCGCCGTCGAAATCGCCGAGCTGGCTGAGCGTGAAGCTCAGGTTGTAGTGCGCGGAGGCGTAATCGGGCGACGCGTCGACGGCCCGCGCGAAGGCGTTCTTGGCATCCGCATAGCGCCGCAACTCCATCAGCACCAAGCCAACCCCGTTCCAGGCCTGAGCGTTCTCGTGGTGTTCCGCGAGCACGGCCCGGTACGATTCGAGTGCGAGAGCAAAGCGCCGCGCCTGGAACTGGAGGAGGGCCAGGTTGAGCCGGGCGGCGACCAGTCCCCGTCGCACCTGCAACGCCGCCCGGAACCCGGCCTCCGCCTCGCCGGTGGACGGGTCGTGGGTCAGCAGCACGCCGAGATTGTTCCAGGCGAGCGCGTAATCGGAGTCGAGCGAGACGGCCCGCTCGTAGCACTCGCGCGCCCCCTCCCGGCGTCCTGCCTGGTGCAGGCAGACGCCGCGCTCGTTCCAGATCTTCGGGCTGTCGGCGTGCTCCTCGACCAGGGCATCGTACAGCTCGAGCGCCGCCGAGAGGTCCCGCCGCAGGAGGTGTACCTCCGCCATCGCCTGCAGGGTGAGGCGGCGGTCCTCACCGTGCTCGAGCGCGAGCCGGTATTCGCGCAGCGCCTCGACGTAGTAGCCCTTCTGCCGGAAAGCGAGGCCGAGATTGTAGTGCGCCAGGACGCCACCTTCCGCCACCGCGGGGCGCATCGCATCCACGAGCGACTGGCGTGCCGGACGCGGTCCGTCGGTGGGGGGCTCGATGGCGAGGTTCGCGTGCGCGCGGGCGAGGGTCGGGTTGAGGACGATGGCGCGCTTGGTCGCGGCACGCGCCTCCTCATGGAGGCCCAAGTCGCCCAGCACGAAGGCGAGGAGATAGTGGGCGTCGGCGTAGTCGGGGTTCTGCGCCACCGCGCGGCGGAGTGTCTCGAGCGCGGCGTCGTTCAGGCCGCGGTTGTAGAGGGCCTCACCGTAATAGAAGAGCGCCACCGGACTGTCGGGATCCCCGTCCGCGGCGCGGCGGAACCATTCCTCCGCCACCTCGACGCGGCCGCGCGACTTCTCCGCGAGCCCCAGCTGGAGGAGGGCGGGCAAATCGCCGGGATGCCATGCGAGCAGCGCCTCGAATTCGGCGACCGCCTCGTCCATGTGGCCGAGGGCCCCGTACGCACGAGCCAGCTCCCAGCGCGCCTCGCGGTCCCCCGGCTCCTTCCGGAGCCGCTCCCGGATCTCGGCCACGCGGCGGTCGTAGTACCCCGTGGCGCGATAGGCGATCTCCAGGTTGCCCTGGGCCACCTGCATCCGCGGATCGAGCTCGAGCGCCCGGATAAACTCCGCGATGGCCTCGGCGACGAGCCCCTTCTGGTAATACAAAACGCCGAGGTTGTTGTGGGCCCCGGCGTCGGAAGGATCAATGCGGCGTGCAAACGACCGGAGGACCGCGAGGTCGCGTTCAGACAGCGCCGGACCATCCATGGCGTCAGCCGAGGCGGATCGCGTCGAAGATGGCCCGCAGCGAGGCGAGATCGGGCAGCAGCAGGAAGTGCCCCATCAACTGATCGGAGGGGCCGCCCTCGAACTGGAATTCCGTCTCGACGCAGAAGACGTAATCGCGCTCGGTGCCGAAGTTGAGGTAGGTGGACGTCAGCACGGCAGCACTCTGATCCACGACGAGGCTGGGCACGGACGGCACCAGCATCATGCCCATGAAGTCGCTGAGGGCATTGAGGTAGGCGCTGCTGAGAATGTTGCCCACCTCCTTGATCCCGGACTGCTCCATCTCGCCGAAGTCCTTCGTGGCGCCAGGCGCGCGGCGGAGGAGGATGTCGCAGAGGGCGCGGGCCGCCGGTTCGGGGAAAATGAGCAGGGTGCGACCGGTCAGGTCGCCCATCATGTGCATGAGCACCGCGGCCACCACTTCGTCCGGCTGACCCAGAACCTCGGCCGTGTCTTCGAGAGCGGTGACGGTCACCTCGGGTACGGAGATCATGATCTTCTTGTTGGTCATTTGCGACAGGGCGGTCGCGGCATGACCGGCGCCGATGTTCGCCACCTCCTTCAAGGCGTCGAACTGCAGCTCCTTCAGATCGCGGACGTCTTCCATGCTCATCCCCTTTACACGAGGGCTGCAGCGTCGAGAATCAGCGCCGGGGAGCCATCGGCGAGGATCGTGGCGCCGCTGAAAAGCGGCGGCGTCCCGCGCGGGGCTTCGAATGGCTCCACCACCACTTCCTGCTGGCCCAGCAGCGCATCCACCACGACGGCGGAACGGCGATCGCCCACCTCGAGCACCAGTCCCGGCCGGCGCAGGGGCAGCTCGCCAGGCGCGACACCGAGCAGCTCGCGCAGGTGCACGGTCGGAATCACCTGGTCCCGGAGCACCAGCGCCTCACGCCCCTGGAACGCTGTGACCGGCTGCGTGTCGTACTCCACCGTCTCGGCCACATACGAGAGCGGGAGCAGGTAGCGCTCCTCACCCACCCGCGCGAGCAACGCCCGCAGGATGGCCAGGGTGATTGGGAGACGAAGCGTGAAGGTCGTCCCCTGCCCCCGTTCAGTGGCGATCTCCACAGTGCCGCCGTGGGACCGCACCCGCGTCAGGACGACGTCAATGCCCACGCCCCGCCCGGAGACGCTGCTCAACTGCTCGGCGGTCGTGAACCCCGGCCGGGCGATGATCTTGAGCAGCAGGTCGTCGCTGACCGTTTCGAGGTCGGCCGCGGCCGCTCCTTCCCGCTTGGCCTTCGCGAGGATCGCCGCCCGGTCTATGCCGCGGCCGTCATCGCTGATCCGGATGGCGACACTGCTGCGCTCGCGGGTGGCGGACAGAGTCACCCTTCCTTCGGCGGGCTTGCCGGCCGCAACCCGCTCCTCCGGGGGTTCGATCCCGTGATCCACCGCATTGCGAAGCACGTGGAGCAGCGGGTCGCCGATTTCGTCGAGGATCGCCCGGTCCAGTTCGATCCCCTCGCCCTCCATTTCGAAGCGCACCTGCTTGCCCAGCTGCCGGGCGAGGTCGCGCACAGCCCGCGGGAACCGGTCGAATACCTGCCAGACGGGTGTCATCCGGGCCTGGATGATCTCCGACTGCAGGTCGGACACCAGCCGGCTGATCCGCGTGCCCAGCGCCTCGAGCTCGCCGCCCGGCTCGGCCTGTGCCAGCTCGAGCAGGCGGTTCCGCGCCACCACCAGCTCACCGACCTGGTTCATCAGGGCATCGAGGCGCCGGCGGTCTACCCTGACCTGGCCGCTCCGGGCGGCGGCATCGGCAGCGCGCGCCGACACTCCACCGGTCGCCGCCGACGGGACCTGCCATTCCGCGGTCGTCATGACGTCCGCGCCGATCGTGACCGCTTCGATATCGCCGGCCGCGCGAATGGCGTCGACGATGTCGGTGTCGGACGCTTCCGACTCCAGCCGGAAGCTGAAACGGCCGTCGAATGAGTCGCTCTCGAAGGCCGCGGGCGGCGGCACCACGCCGGTTACCACCCCGAACGCCTCGGCGCGGCGGAGCGCGAGGAACGCCCTCGCCCCGCGCATGATGGCTCCGGCCCGTACCTCGACCTGGACCACGCGGCCGACATCCCGAACCGGCGCGGCGACCACGGGCGGCACCTGAGCCCGCCTTCCCTTCTTCCCCACCTTGAGCGCTGCCGCGGCCGGCTCGTCCGCGGCGGCGGTCAGCACCTCACCGAGGTCTCCGGCATCGAATTGCGCGTCGCCGTCGGTCGCGGCCATTTCGACGCCGCGTTCCAGCTGGTCCACCGCTCGGAGGAGGAGATCCACCGTGGCGGCCGTCGCCACCACCCGCCCGGACCTGAGACTGTCGAGCAGGTGCTCGGCGTGGTGAGCCAGGTCCGCCAGGCGGCCGTAGCCCATCGTGCCCGCCATGCCCTTCAGCGTGTGGATGGCGCGGAACAGGCCGTCGACCGGTTCCCTGGCCGACGGATCGCGTTCCCACTCAAGGAGAAGCCGATTGCACGCGCCGAGGTGTTCGCGGCTCTCGGCGAGGAAAAGGGCGGCGTACCGGGAAAGGTCCATCGCGTCAGCCGAGGACGCGCTGTACGGCCTCGAGCACGCGGGAAGGCTGGAAGGGCTTCACGACGAAGTCCTTGGCGCCGGCCTGGATCGCCTCCACGACGAGCGCCTGTTGCCCCATCGCGCTGCACATGAGGATCTTGGCGTCCGGATTGTCGCGGCAGATTTCACGAACGGCGTCGATCCCGCCCATGTCCGGCATGACGATGTCCATCGTGACGAGATCGGGCTTGAGCTGGTTGTACTTCTCGACGGCCTGCATCCCGGTCTCGGCTTCTCCGACCACTTCGAAGCCTGCCTGAGTAAGGATGTCACTGATCATGGTCCGCATGAAGATCGCATCATCGCACACCAGGACCGTGTGGCTCACAGATTTCTCCCCGGGCGTCACGCAGTTCGGGACAAGGGACGCTCGCCACCGGCCAATGGAACGAGCAACGGCGCGAGCAGGGTTTCGGTATCCAGGACAACGAAATGACGATCGTCGCGACGGCCCACGGCCTTCACCAGTCGCACGTCCACCCCGGGCAGCGACGCTCGTGACTCGAGGTCAGCGGCGGGGAGTTCCATCAGGTCATCGACCTGGCCCACGGCCAGTCCGATGCGCCGCCCGGCGGCCGTCAGCACCAGGATCGCCCCCTCGTGGGCCGGATCCGGCACCCGGGCGAGCAGCCGGTGGGCGTCCACGACAGCCAGGAGGGCCCCCCGCACATTGATCAGCCCGACAACGGCGGCGGGAGCCCCGGGGATGCGCGTGGCAGGTTGGGCGGGGAGGATCTCGTGCGCGGTCGCCGCATAGACGCCGCACGCCAGATCACCCACCTGGAACAGCACCACGCGAACCGTCCGGGGGTCAGCCATCTCTATTAAAGAAAAGAAGATACCGAAGGGGGGCAGATTGGGCAACAGAAATGGCGTCGCCCGCCGCACGACTGAGCGCCGGCTGCAGATCGGCGGGCCATTCGGAGGTGAAATCCATTGCATCTCCGCTCACTGGATGTCGGAACGCCAGCTGCGCCGCGTGTAGCGCCTGTCGGGGACAGGCCCGTTCAACCGCCTCTGCCGTCGCGCGGGCCGCACCTGATATCCGCCGGCTTCCGCCGGCTCCGTAGACAGGATCCCCCACCACCGGATGGCCAATGTGGGCCAGGTGAACGCGAATCTGGTGCGTGCGTCCAGTATGCAATTCCAGCCGGAGCAAGTCCGCCACGCCGAACCGGGCCACCACCCAGGCGTCGGTCCGCGCCATCCGACCGGTGGAGACCACCGCCATCCGTTTCCGATCCGTCGGATGCCGCGCGAGCGGGGCATCGATGATCGTGGGACTTTCGTCGAGGTGGCCCCACGCCAGCGCGGCATATACCCGGCGGATCCGGCGCTCACCAAGCATGTGACCGAGCCGCCGGTGCGCAAGATCGGTCTTGGCCACCAGCATCAGGCCCGAGGTGTCGCGGTCGAGACGGTGGACGATCCCCGGGCGGCCTGCTGCCCCACCCGACAGCGTCGTCCCCCGCGCCACGAGCGCGTTGACGAGCGTGTCGTCCCAGTGCCCCGGGGCGGGATGGACCACCAGGCCGGCCGGCTTGTCGATCACGGCCAGGTGCTCGTCTTCGTAGATCACGAGGAGCGGGATGTCGGCCGGGCGGATTTCGCGCGGGGGCTCGAGTTCGGGCAGGGTCACGAGCACGTCATCGCCGCGGGCGAGCACGCGGGACGCCCGGGCGACAACGCCATTCACCGCCACGCGGCGGTCGGCCACGAGCCGCGCAGCCTGGGTCCGGGAGAGCTGAAGTTGGTCGGCGAGAAAGCGATCGAGGCGTTCGGTACCGTCAGCCAGGACTGTGAACCGGCGGGCGTCGCCCATCGCGGGCGCTCAGGACGCCGAGGCGGGTTCGCGCTCGGCCTCCCGGCTGTCCTCGCGCCACAAGGAGATGGCAAGCGCCACTGCCCCGCAGCTGACGGCGATGTCCGCGACGTTGAAGGTAGGCCACCGGAGGGCGCCGACCCCGATGTCGAGGAAGTCTACCACACCCCGGCCGCTCCGGATTCGGTCCAGGAGGTTGCCCGCCGCCCCGCCTACGAGCAGTCCCAACGCGAGTTGTCGGAAGCGGTCTCCGGGACGGGCGTCCCGCGACATCCGGGAGAGCACGACGACCGCGAGGACGGCGAGCCCGAGGAAGATCCACCGTGAATACTCCCCGAGATGGAGCCCGAACGCAGCACCGGGATTGTAGACCAGACGCAGCTGGAACCACTCGCCGGCCACGCTGATCCCGGCAGTCCGGAGCAAGTGCATCTCCGCCAGGACCTTCGTCCCCACGTCGAGCACGAATACGCCCAGCGCGGTGCCGAGGAAGAGGCGCCGGTCACCGGCGCTTGGCATCCTCTTCCTTTTCCTTGCAGCTGATGCAGAGCCGCGCGTGCGGCAGGGCGTCGAGGCGCTCGAAGTTGATCTCCGAACCGCACGTCTCGCAGGTCCCGAAGCGATCCGGGCTGTTGTAGAGCCGCCGCAGGGCCTGGTTCACGTGCCAGAGATAGCGACCCTCCTTGGAGGCCATCAGGAACTGCTTCTCGCGCTCCATGGCGTCGGTGCCCTGGTCAGCCATGTGGAATGAGTAGGAGGAAAGGTCGCCATCGGCGCCCTGAAGCGTGGAGTTGAAGGATTCGTCGTAATGCCCAAGCTCCTTCATGACCCGCTCGCGTTCTTCGAGCAATCGCTTCTCGAAATACGAAATCTGCTTCTTGTTCATGCCTCTTCCATCGTAGGTTGTTGCCGGCCTCAGGGCCGATCGCCATCCCAGCGTTCAATTCCCACGACCGCGGTGAGCCCGTCCAGCGTGATTTCCTGCTCGGCATCGGGCCGGCCGGCGCGCTCGCCGATTTCCAGGCGGCGGGCCAGTGTCTCCCTCTGGATGAACGCCGCGTGCACCCGGACTGCTTCGAGCACGGCCGGCGCACCGTCCACCGCCAGCCGAACCCTCGTCGTGACCTCGTACCCCGCCTCCTTCCGGAGGCGCTGGATCCGGTTGACCAATTCGCGGGCAAATCCTTCGCGGCGGAGCTCGTCGGTCAGCGCAGGGTCGATGGCGGCCACGTACGCCCCGCTGCTCTGCACGACAAGGTCACTGGTCACCGCCCGTTCCACCATCACATCGTCTGAAAGATACTCAACTTGCTCCCCGTCCACGTCGAGCACCGCCCTGCCTCCGCCCTCAAGCGCCCGGAGCTGGTCGGGGGAGAGGCGACCGGCTGCCGCGGCCACCGCAGGGGTCTGCTTCCCGAAGCGACGGCCGAGGGACCGGAAGTTCGGGCGCGCCCGGAGCCGCACCAGTGCAGCGTCGGAAGCCACGACCTCCACCGACTTCACGTTCACCTCGTGCCGCAGCAATTCGAGGAGGTCGTCGAACCCGGGTCCGCGGACGCCGGATGGGACGGCAACCTGCATCCGGCTGAGCGGCTGCCGGACGCCGATCCGAACCTCCTCGCGGGCGGCCCGGCCCAGTGACGCCAGCCGGCGCACGGCGTCCATCCCGTGTTCCAGCCCTTCGTCACGCGGGGCCCCGCTCTCGGGAAAGCGGGCCAGGTGCACGGTCCCTCCAGTAAGCGCGCGGTGCATCCAGTCGGCCAGAAACGGGGCGGCTGGCGCCAGCAACCGGCAGGTCGTAACCAGGCACTTGTGCAGCGTCGAGACCGCTGCCGGATCCGCCTCGCGGTCCGGCGCCCAGAAGCGGGAACGATTGAGACGAACGTACCAGTTGGAGAGGTCGTCCACCACGAAATCCATGATCGCGCGGGTTCCTGCGGTCACGTCATACTCGGACCAGGCAGCGTGCACCGCGTCCACCGTCGCAGCCAGGCGGCTCAGGATCCACCGATCGGCAAGCGCGGTCTCGGCTACCGGCGCTCCGGGCTGCCGCTCCCCGGCATACTGCGCGAAGAACCGGTACGTGTTGCGGAAGGTGTTCAGGAAGCCGCCGGCGACCTCGGGAATTGTCCGCCGGTCGAATCGCTTGGGCAGCCACACCTGGCTCGAGACGATCAGGTAGAGCCGCACCACATCGGCCCCGAATTCCGCCAGCATCTCCCACGGATTGACGACGTTGCCCTTGCTCTTCGACATCTTCTGGCCGTCGGCATCGAGTATCAGCTCGTTGACGATGACGTTCCGGTATGCCGGCG
This sequence comes from uncultured Gemmatimonadales bacterium, assembly GCA_963817575.1. Lineage (GTDB taxonomy): Bacteria > Gemmatimonadota > Gemmatimonadetes > Gemmatimonadales > GWC2-71-9 > DASTCF01. The sequence goes on along the minus strand of CAWFOY010000011.1, from coordinate 269,329 downwards.
CGTCGAAGGCAGTTGTTGCAATCGCGAGGAGCGAATAGAACCAGCCACGGGTCTGGTCCACGCCCTCGCAGATATAGTCGGCCGGGAAGTGTGCCTTGAACTCGGCCTCGTGCTCGAACGGGTAGTGCCACTGCGCGTAGGGCATCGATCCGGAGTCGAACCAGGTGTCGATGACCTCGGGTGCCCGTCGCATCTGCCCGCCGCAGGCACAACTCCATTCATACCGATCGATGAACGGCTTGTGCGGATCAAACGCGTCCGGCAGCGGCTGTCCCCAGCGTTCGGCGAGCTGGCGATAGCTCCCGACCACCTCGACATGCGAAGCGTCACGGTCGCAGGACCACACGGGGAGCGGTGTGCCCCAGTAGCGGTCGCGCGAGAGGGCCCAATCCACGTTGTTTTCCAGCCATTCGCCGAACCGGCCCGAGCCCACCTCGGGAGGATGCCAGTGCACGCCCGCGTTGTGGGCCAGCATCTGATCCTTCAGCGCCGACGTGCGGAGGAACCACGAATCGCGCGCGTAGTAGATCAGCTTGCTCTGGCAGCGCCAGCAGTGGGGATAGCTGTGGATGTATTGCTCTGTGTGGAGGTGCCGACCCTCGGTCTTGAGCCTCCGGGTGATGAGCTCGTTCGTCTCGTCGGCGGTCACCAGGCGGCCCTCGAGCTCCGGCCAGGTGGTGCCCTGGAAGGTGCCGTCGGCCGCGACCGGCCGGAGCATCGCGAGACCGTTAGCCTGGCCCGTGGCATAGTCATCCGCGCCGAATGCCGGCGCCATGTGCACCAGGCCGGACCCCTCGTCGGCGCGGACGAAATCGCCCGGAACGATCACGCTGTGGACCCGGTCGGACGGAAGCGGAACGACGTCCAGGGGCCGGCGATAGTGCTTTCCGACGAGCGCGGATCCCTTCACCGTCTCCAGCAGCCTGCCCTGATCAAGGTGCCCGACGCCGCGCGTGGGGATGGCGGCGGCGCGCGGAACCGCGGCGACCAGTTTCCGCGCGGCGCCCGTCTCGGCATCGGCGTAAGCGTACACGCCGTACTCGAGATCCGGATTCACCGCCACCGCAGCATTCGACGGCAGCGTCCAGGGCGTCGTGGTCCACACCACCAACTCGCGGCCCGATCCGTCTTCCAGTGGGAGGGTGATGTAGATCGCCTTGTCACGGACTTCCTCATACCCCAGCGCGAGTTCGTGACTCGAAAGCACCGTGCCGCAGCGTGGGCAGTACGGCAGCACGCGGTGGCCCCGGTACAGGAGCCGGCGCTCGTGGAGGCGGTGGAGGATCCACCAGACGCTCTCGATGTACTCCTTGCTGCACGTGATGTACGGATGCTCGTAGTCGAGCCAGTACCCAATCCGATCGGACAAGCGCTCCCACTCGGACTGGTACGTGAAGACGCTCTCGCGGCAGAGGGCATTGAACCGTTCCACACCGTAAGCTTCGATGTCCTTCTTGCCGCTCAGCTTGAGCTGCTTCTCGATTTCGATTTCGACCGGCAGCCCGTGGGTGTCCCACCCGGCAATGCGCGTGACCGACCGGCCCTGCATCGCCTGGTAGCGACAGATGAGGTCCTTGATGGTCCGCGACATCACGTGGTGAATGCCGGGTCGTCCGTTCGCGGTCGGCGGTCCCTCGAAGAACACGAAGGGCCGCCCGCCCTCGCCGGCCGCCATCGTGCGATGGAAGAGATCTTCGGCCCGCCAGGTTTCGAGCAGTTCCAGCTCGAGCTTGTCGGCGCCCAGGTCCGGCAGCGGGGGGAACGCCATCAGGCGCACCGCTCCACGAGCCCCGTGACGAGCCGGCTCAGCGCCGGCTCGGCCCCCTGCGCGACGGCGAGGATGCGCCCGAGGGCGACCGGCTCCAGGGAATCGGGCAGGCACATATCGGTAACCACGGAGATCCCGACCACACGAAGACCCTCATGCCGCGCCACGATGATCTCGGGCACCGTGGACATGCCCACGGCGTCCGCGCCCATCGTGCGAAGCATCCGATATTCGGCCGGCGACTCGAGGCACGGTCCCGCCACGGAGGCGTAGACGCCCTCGCGCAGGGTGAGCCCGCACGCGCGCGCGGTCTCCCGGGCCAGGTTCCGAAGCTCGGGATCGTAGGCCGTCGACAGGTCCGGGAACCGCGGTCCGATGTTCTCATCGTTCGGGCCAACGAGCGGATTGCCGCCGAGCAGATTCAGATGGTCGGTGAGGAGGACCAGGTCGCCGGCCCGCCACTGTGGATCCAATCCACCGCAGGCGTTCGATACCACGAGGATCCCAGCCCCAAGCGCATGCATGACACGAACCGGAAACGCGATGGCCTCCAGCGGGTAACCCTCGTACCGGTGGAAGCGGCCTTCCATCGCCACCACCCGGCGCCCACCGAGACGGCCGATCAGGAGCCTGCCAGCATGCGACTCGACCGTCGAGAGCGGGAATCCGGGGATCTCCGCGTAGGGCACGCGCGCCTGGACATCGATCGCGGATGCCAACCCGCCGAGGCCCGTGCCGAGAATCAGCGCAACATCGGCATCGAAGCCCGGGGCCCGGGACCTGACAGCCTCCACCGCGTCGTGGATGCGGCTGGAGAGCAATCCCGCCGGCATCACGCCTGTTTCTTCAAGACCAGCTCGGCCTGCGCCTGAGCCGCCGTCTGGGCATACGCTTGCAGTCCGTCGACCTCCCCGAGCTGCCGTTCGAGGAGGGAACGGAAGTTGGCCAGAAAGGCGACGAACTGCCGCCTGACGCCCTCCGAGCGCTCACGGAGCTGGCGTTCCTGCAGCTGGGCCTCATTGACCACCCGGAGGGCGTCGGTTCTCGCCTCGCGGAGGATGGCCTCGGCCTCCTTTTGCGCCTGGGCCTCCGCATCGACCCGAAGCTGCTGGGCGGCAAGCAACGCCTCATTCATCGCCCGCTCGCGGTCGCGGAACGCCCGGAGCTGCTCCTGGAAGTTTCGGAGGCGCTCCTCGAGCTGGGCACGCTCGCGGAGCACGCGCTCGAACTCCTCCGAGATGCGTTGCTTGAACGCCTCCACGTGGACTGGATCGAGGCCACGGAATGCCCGCGGAAACTCCTGCGAGCGGATGTCGTGCGGGGTCAGCGAGAACGTGTCGTCAGTCATGCGAGGCGCCCTCCGAAAAGGACCGTGCCCAATCGCACCATCGTGGCTCCTTCCTCGACCGCCACCGGGTAATCCCCGGACATCCCCATCGAGAGCTCGGGAAGCGCGTGACCGGCCCGGATGCCTTCGTCGCGCAGGCTTCGGAGCTTCGCGAAGGCGGCTCGCTGCACCGACTCGTCGTCGGTGAGCTCCGCCATGGTCATGAGGCCGGCGAGCTCCAGCCGGCTCAGCGAACGAATCTCATCGAGCAGCGGTGCCAGCTCACCGGGCTCCACCCCGCCCTTCTGCGGTTCGGCGGAGCAGTTGACCTGCACCAGAATCCGCTGTGGCCGCCCATCGGTGGCGCGCCGGTCGAGCTCCCTCGCGAGATCGGACCGATCCACCGAATGGATCAGCGCAAACCGGCCGACGGCGTGACGGACCTTGTTGCGTTGCAGCGTTCCAATCAGGTGCCACTCGGCGGCGACATCGCCGAGCACATCCTGCTTGGCTCGAGCCTCCTGCACCCGGTTTTCCCCGATGGCCGTGAGCCCCGCCGCCACGGCGGCGCGAACCGCCTCGGCCCCGAACGACTTGGTCACCGCCACGATCCGGACGGCGTGATTCCAGCCCCCGCGTTGCTGCGCGCGCGCGATTGCATCCCTCACCTGCGCCAGTCGCGCAGGCAGGTCGGGGAATTCCATAACTCTCAAAAATAGAATGGTTTGGGCCTAATTGCTATCCGGCGGAGCCGCCAGTTGGTCCACCCGGAGCTGCGCGAGCGCCGCCGCTATGGCCGGATTCGGCGAGAGTTGGCCGGCCCGTTCGAGATTGGCGACCATTCGCGCCAGGTCGCCCCGGCTCTGGTAGGCATACGCCAGTTGGGCGGCAGGGAGGCTCAGCGTCGAGGCGAATGACCGGCTGGTCACGTCGAGCCCGGTCGTCGGCCGCTGGAGCATCGCCCCGTATCGGTAGGTCTCCCAGAGGAGTCGGTCGGTGACCGGCACGTCGAGCAGGGACCCAGCGAGCCGGTGGCTGTCGAGTCCCGGCGTCGTCGAGTCGGGGACGGCGGTTTCCACCCGGAAGACCAGACCCTGCTGCACCAGGTAGGGATCCAGTCCGAGGAAGTCCCTCCCGGTCGTCACCGACCACGCGATCGGCCGGCGGCCGAGGTTCTGCTGGAGCACGCGCGCAACGATGAAATCGTTGGTGTAGAACACCGAACCGGACGGATAGGTCTGGATGAACGGCCCGTAGTTGACGGTGATTGCCTGCGGGAGCCGTTGTGGGACGGCGGCGTCGATTTCCGCATCCGTCATGGTGTGAAGCGGCCAGTCCGGCCGGACCGGATTGCGCCCTTTCCAGATGGCGGGTGCCGTCGCCTCGTCGAACGGGCGCGCGGGGTTCTCCCTGAGCTGGCGCGCATACCAATCGGTATTGGCGAGGGCGAGGCAGACGATGGTGACATCCCGCCGGACGCCCGCGACTTCCTGGGCCCACCAGAGCGGGAACGTGTCGTTGTCGCCGTACGTGAAGAGGATCCCGTACGGGGGGACCGAATTGAGCAGATTGTATGCGAAATCGGCGGCGAGCCGTGCATCCGCCCCATGGCGCCGGTCGGCGGCGCGCAGATTGCCCACCATCGGAACGAGCGCGACGGCGAAGAGCCCTGCGGCCGCCACGCGAAGCCCGCCCCTCGCGGCCCGCTCCATGGCCGCCCGCACAATGGTGGCGAGACCCATCCCCGCCCAGACTCCCCACACCAGAAAGCTGACCACGAAGAAGTAGTCGCGCTCGCGGACTTCGTGATCATTCGAGTCGGGATACTGATCGTAGCCGAGGCTCGCCCCCGGCTTGAAGTTCATGTAGACGACAAGCCCGAGCCCTGTGATCAGGAACAGCGTAACCAGCAGCCACCACCCGGCCCGGTCGCCCCGGCGCTGGGCGAGGAGGCCGCGGATCCCAAGGGTGGCGAACAGCACGGTGCCGAAGATGCGCAGCGGCACCGCACCGGCAATGCGGCCCGGCAGGCCCCGGACCCACTGCCAGTCGAAATACTGGACGTAGTTCTGGAGCTGGAGCCAGATGAGGCCCACCGTCCTGCCCGGGTTCTCCGGGCCGTGGAGGACCGTGGGATCATCGAGCGGGGTTCGCGGTGGATACTGGGCCCTGCGGATGACGGCCAGCAGCGCCTCGAAGTTGGACGGGTCTGCCTCATTCAGGAATGGCTTCTGGCCCGCCCGGATATAGAGGAAGAGGTACGTCGTGACCCCGACCGCCGAAATCGCGAGAGTCAGGAGGGCGAACGGAAGCGCTCCGGCAGCAGCTGCGAAGCTCGCGGCCCCAATGAAGCAGAGCGCGCCCAGAATGATGAGGGCGGTGCTGCCGAGCCCGAGGCCGATGAGCAAGGCCCAGATCCCGGCGAGCACGGCGACCTGGGCCCATTCCCGGCGGCGCTCTCCTGCATCCGTGGCCGGCGTGGCGTGGAGCGCGGCGACCAGGGCAGCCACCACGGCGGGCCCGACGAGAAGCGCGAGCAAGTGGTTGCCCATCGAGATGCCACCGAGGTACACAATCAACAGCAGGAGGTGGGTCGCGCGATCCGTGCCACGCGCCGCCCGCCAGCGAAAGACCAGCCAGCAGATCAGGGCGATCGTGAAGACCGCGACGCTGTAGACCTCGGTCTCATTGGAGTTCTGCCAGTGGGTGAACGTGAACGCCGAGATGAGGGCGGCGGAGACTCCACCTCCGTACGCGATGACGTCGCCGGTGCGCCCCTCGAGCCCGGGCAGCGCGCGTCGAAGCGTCTCCTGGGCCAGCAGAAACCAGAACCCCGCCGCCAGCGCGCCAAAACAGGCACTCAGGAGGTTGAGGCGCCATGCGTAGTCGGCCGCGGGGATGATCATTCCCCACACATGCGCGATGAGCACGAACAGCGGGGTGCCCGGCGGATGAGGGATGCCGAGGATCCGGGCCGAGGCGATCAGCTCCCCCGCATCCCAGAATGTCACGGTCGGGCCGAGCGTGAACACATACCCCGACAGTACGAGAGCGACCACCACGAGCGCGGCGCCGTAGGGCGGTCTGCGGGAATCGGACGGCGTCACTGTGCTTCTCCGAGGGCGTGGGCGATTCTCAGCGCGTCGATTGCGGCCGCGGGCTCATGGACCCGGAACAGGCGGGCTCCGCGCTCATACGCCAGCGCGCAGAGTGCCGCCGTCGCCCGGTCGCGATCGGGCAGATCGCGCCCGGTGATCGTGCCCAGAAACCGCTTCCGCGACGGACCGACGAGAATCGGCCGCCCGAGGGCCCGCAGGGCGGCCAGTTGGTCGGCGAGCAAGATATTCTGCTCCGCTGTCTTCGAAAAGCCGAACCCGGGATCGATGACGATCCGGTCGGGGAGAACTCCGGCCACGGTCGCGCGGTCAATCGAGGCGCGAAGTTCCGCGATGACCGCGCCTACGATATCGCCGCCGTACTCGGCGTGCTCGTAGGTCGCCATGTCGGAGACGCCACCGCGCGAGTGCATCAGCACGACGCCCGCGCCGGTCTCCGCGGCGATGCCCGCCATCCCGGCGTCGAGCCGAAACGCGGACACGTCATTGATGATGGCGGCGCCCGCATCGATCGCCGCGCGCGCGACGCCGGATTTCACCGTGTCCACGGAGACCAGGAGCGCGGGCCAGCGTCGTACCAGCGCGTGCACGACGGGAAGCACCCGGCCCAATTCCTCGGCCTCGGGCACGGGATCGGGCCGCCCGGGTCGGGTGGATTCACCTCCCACGTCGAGCACCGTCGCGCCGTCCTCGAGCAGGCGCTCGGCGCGCGCGACCGCCGCCTCCACCGACGGAAGAGTGCCGCCATCACTGAAGCTGTCCGGAGTGAGATTGAGGATGCCGACGAGCACGGGCTGCTCCAGCGGGACCGTGCCCCGGGCGGTGGGCCACAGCACCGGCAGCTCGACAGGAAGGGCCAGGCCGACTTGGTGGGCCAGATCCGCGAGCCCAGGGGGGCCGATCCACGGGCGGGCAAGCGCCTGCAGCCGTGCCCGGGTGCCGAGGATCACCGCCCATGTCTCGCCGGTCTGTACTTCCAGTCCGAGGGCGCGCCCCGCGTATCGGACCAACTCCTCGATCACGCCTGCATCGAGTCCGGTAATGCGCAACGCGGCTACCTCGGTCCCCTGGGCAGCCGCGTCGGCCTTCCACTCATCCCAACCGCCCGACCGCAGCACGCCCGCGAGCACCGCCGGGGCGTGCGGGACGAACGGCGTGACTCTCACGCCCCGGCGGGCTTAACCGGTGGCGCGCCGAGGACCGGTCCCAGCCCGGGCGACTCCGGGGCGGAGCGCAGCGGTGCGGCCGGCGCCGGCGGCGGACCGGCGGGGGGCGAGGGAGCATCGCGCGGGGGCAAGGTCTCTCCCCGCGCAATCGCCTCGACTTCTTCCCGGTCGATCGTTTCCCGTTCGAGGAGCACCTCGGCCATCCGGTCGAGCGTCTCCCGGTGCTCGAGGAGGATCACCCGGGCCCGGGCGTAGGCCTCGTCCAGCAGGCGCTTGATCTCACCGTCGACGGCCTCGCTCATGCGCTCCGAAATCTCGCGCCGCTGAGCGATCTCGCGGCCAAGGAAGATCTCCTGTTCGCGATCGCCCACGGCGATCACGCCGACCTTGTCGCTCATGCCGAATTGCGTCACCATGCGCCGGGCGAGGTTGGTCGCCACCTCGATGTCGTTCGCGGCGCCGGTGGTGACCTTCTCCGGTCCGAAGACCAGCTCCTCGGCCACCCGCCCACCGAATGCGGAGGCCAGCCTTCCTTCCAGGAAGAACTTGGTGTAGTTGTGCCGGTCCTCTTCGGGGAGCCACGTCGTGAGGCCCAGTGCCCGGCCCCGCGGGACGATCGTGACCTTGTGCAGCGGGTCGAGCCCGGGAATCTGCAGCGAGACGATCGCGTGCCCCGCCTCGTGGTACGCCGTCAGGCGCCGCTCGTCCTCGGTGAGCTGGAGGCTCCGGCGCTCCACGCCGAGCATGACCTTGTCCTTCGCAGCCTCGAAATCCTCCATGGCCACGAGATTCTTGTTCAGCCGCGCGGCGAGCACCGCCGCCTCATTGACGAGATTCGCCAGGTCAGCACCGGCGAGTCCGGGAGTTCCCTTGGCGAGCACCTCGAGCCGGACATCCGCCGCCAGCGGGATCTTCCGGGTGTGGACCCGCAGGATGCCTTCCCGCCCCCGGACATCCGGTGAATCCACGACGATCTGCCGGTCGAACCGGCCGGGACGAAGCAGTGCCGGATCCAGCACATCGGGCCGGTTTGTGGCCGCGATCAGGATGACGCCGTCGTTGGACTCGAAACCATCCATCTCGACCAGGAGCTGGTTCAGCGTCTGCTCGCGCTCATCGTGACCGCCGCCGAGCCCGGCACCGCGGTGCCGGCCCACGGCGTCGATTTCGTCGATGAAGATGATACAGGGCGCGTGCACCTTCCCCTGCTCGAAGAGATCGCGCACTCGGCTGGCGCCGACTCCGACGAACATTTCCACGAAGTCCGAGCCCGACATGGAGAAGAACGGCCTGCCCGCCTCGCCGGCGACTGCCTTGGCCAGCAGGGTCTTCCCGGTGCCTGGCGGCCCCACAAGCAGCGCGCCCTTGGGCAGGCGACCGCCGAGCCGGGTGAACTTCTGCGGGTCCTTGAGGAACTCGATGATCTCCTGCAGTTCGACCTTGGCCTCGTCACACCCGGCGACGTCGGCGAAGGTGAGCTTGGGCGTGTCACCGCTCAGCAGCTTGGCCTTCGACTTCCCGAACGAGAATGCGCGATTGCCGCCGGCCTGGAGCTGGCGGAGCAGGAAGAACCAGAGTCCGAACAGGACGATCCATGGCAGGAAGTTGACCAGGAACGCCGTGAAGCCGCCCCGGGATTCCCGGGCCTCGATCGTGACGCCCGAATCCTCGAGGCGCTTCTGGAACGACTCGCTGTCCGCGAACGGGAGCAGAACCGTGAAGCTCTTGGCCGCCCGTTCATTCTGAAGGACCGGGGTCCGGAAGTCACCCTCGAGCCGCTTGCCGTCGAGCACGACGACGTGGATGACGTTGCCCGCCTCGAGCTGGCGGACGAAGTCCGTGTAGGTGAATTCCTGCGAGGGGCTGCGCTGCCGGCTCATCACCTGGAACAGCGTCAGGGCGAGCAGGCCCACGAGCAGCCAGAGCGCGAGATTCTTGCTCAGGTTCGTCCAATTCGATCCCGGCGGGCGGGGTGGTATGCGTTCAGCCATTCATTCAATCCAGGTCTGCGATGTAAGGGAGGTGCCGGAATTCTTCCGCGTGATCGAGGCCGTAGCCGACCAGGAACGCGGTGGGCGCGTGGAACCCCACGAACCGAAGCTCGGGCGGTGGTTCCTTGGCAATCCGCTTGTCGAGCAGGGCGCAGATCGCCAGGCTCGCGGGTCGCCGCGCCCGAAGCAGCTCCATCAGCTGCTTCAGGGTCCTCCCACTATCAATTATATCCTCAACGACGACGATATGTTTGCCGCCGATGTCCGTTTCCGGGTCGTACAGCAGCCGGACGTTCCCGCTGGAGACCTTCCCCGCCCCGTAGCTGCTCGCGATCAGGAAATCCACCTGGTGGGGCCGCTCGATCGCCCGGACCAAGTCCGCGAGAAAAATGAAGCACCCCTTGAGCAGCCCGAGCAGGAGCAGGTCGCCCTCGGGGTAAGCTTCGGCGATTTCGGCGCCCAGTTCGCGGACCCGCTTCGAAATCTGGTCCGCATCGTAAACGATCGCCCGCGCGCTGCGACCGCCAGTTCGGCGCCGCATGTCATCCAGCGTCGACTTCGACACGAACGGCCTCCTCCCCCTCGGCTGGCACCGCGGCAGACGCCCGGCAGATTCCCGCTACCCACACCACCTCTCCGCCCACTACCACGAGGGGCCAGCCGGCCCGTCGGCCACGAGGCACCTTCGCATCCTGAAGGCATCGCACGACCGGGCGGTGTCCAGTACCACCCAGCGGCACCACGCGATCGCCGCTCGCCGGCCCGCGCACCAGCATGTCCTCCGGGATGAACCACGCCACGGGGCCGTCGCGGGACTGCCGGGCAGGTGCACGCTCCGACCGCCACCTGATCTTCCAGCCTCCCCAGGAGAGCGACCCCTCGGCGGCGGCGAGTGCCACCGGCCCGGGGACTTCGGGGGTCCGAAAGTAACGCAGCCGGCCGAACGCGAGTTCCGCGCACCAGCCGGCCCCAAGTTCCACGAACCGCCCGCTCGCGCCCTTGCGGGCCAGATCCAGCACCCGTCGCACGCGTGTCGGACCGAGCGCCAGTCCGGCCCGACGGGCGACTGCCCGCAGCACCGCGCGCGCAAGTGGCGAATCATATTCGACCACCGGGCCGGCGGCAACGGATGCGCCGTCGGCTTCGAGCCGGACGTCGAGTGCGGGCAACACGTCCAATACCTGGTCCCAGGCGGCTCGGTCGGAGGCCGCGTAGCGGGCGACGCGGGCCAGCTGTGAAATGACATCCGGCACCCGCTCTGCGATGCGGGGGAGAATCTCCACCCGGATCCAGGAGCGTCTGTGCGTCGGGTCCCGGTTGGCCGGGTCGTCCCAGGGTTCGATTCCCCGCTCCCGTACCCACGCCTCCAGCTCCGACCGGCGGATTCCGAGGAGCGGCCGGAAGAGAACGCCGCGGCGCCGTGCCATGGCGGCGAGCCCCGCAGGTCCAGTGCCCGCGAGGATGCGGAGCAGCACGGTTTCGGCCTGATCGTCCATGTGGTGGGCCAGCGCGATGCCGTCGGCATCGGTGCTCAGCCGGATCTTCTCGAGCCATGCGTGACGCGCCGCGCGTGCGGCAGTCTCACTGGTGCCAGCGCCCAGTGAGAGGCGGCCGACGTGGACCGGAAGCCTGAGGGCAGTGGCGAGGGTCTCGACCTGCCGCGCCACGTCAGCGCTCCGGGGGTGAATGCCGTGATCCGCGTGGGCGACCACGAGCTCGAGCCGGTGCTCGCTTCGGGTGGCGTGGAACAGATGCAGGAGGGCGAGAGAGTCGGCCCCACCCGACACGGCGACAACGAGCCGTCGCCAATCCGCCGGGAGCGCGGATCGCCTGAGGGCTGCGAGGAATCGCGTCTCGAGATCCGGAACTGGCGCCGATGGAGTCACGGAGACTGCGCGCGGACGGCGGCGGGCGTGGCGCGCCATCCGATACGCCAGTCGCCGCCGCCCAACTGGCTGGTGCCGTTATCGCCCCAGCAATAGGCCACGCCGCTCGCAGTGAGTCCGCAGGTATACCCGCCGGCGGCGGTCAGAGCGACGAAGGCGGACTCCATCAGCACGGCCGCCGGAAGCTTCCGGCTGGGAATCGACGCCGGGCGCTCGCCGGTGCCGAGCTGGCCGGCGTAATTGGACCCCCAGCACCACGCGTGCCGCTGCGCATCAAGCGCGCACACATGCCTCCAGCCGCTGGACAGCCCAGACCACTCCAGGTCAGTTTCCACCGCCGTGAAGGCCTTCCGACGGCTGTAGGTCCCATCACCGACCTCCCCGTCGCGGTTGGCCCCCCAACATTCAATGCTCGTTCCACGCAGGCCGCAGATCGAGTCATCCATCACCGCCACCGCGGTCCAGCCGGAATCGGGAGATGCGAGCCAGGGCGACGTCTGCACCCACCGCTTCCCCGTGGGAAACGTGAGCATTCCCCAGCAGTAGAGCCGGGCGTCTGTGGAAACCCCGCACGCCGAATTCGAAGCAAACTGAATGTCGGTGAATCGCACGGGACCCGCGACCGCGACCGGCTCACTGGTACGCAATCGACGTTCCCAGCGCCCGCCGATCCCGAGTTGCCCCTGGTCGCCCAAGCCCCAGCACCAGGCGGCCCCTTCCGCCGTCAGCGCGCAGGTAGTGCCGCGGCGGCTGGTCATCGCGACGAAGCGCAGGCCGGTCTTGACCTGGGTCGGGAGCAGCCGGTTGTCCCGGGTGCCATCACCGAGCCGCCCGTCGGTGTTGTCGCCCCAACACAGAGCCGTTCCGTCGGTGGTGAGGCCGCACGTATGCAAAGCCCCGAGCGCGAGGGTGCGGAATCGCCGTGTGGTAGCGACCGGTACCGCCGCGTGCTCGGTTCCCTCCCCGGTCGTCCGGGAGCCGGTGCCAACCTGCCCGTACTGGTTGAGTCCCCAGCACCACGCCTGACCATCGTGCGTCAGCGCGCACGCGTGGGCGATGCCAGGGAAGATCGCGGCGAAGGGTGGCGGTGCGGTATCAGAGGCGGCGAGCAAAATGATGAGCGCGGCCAGCATGGACACCCCGGTGTGGCGGGATCGGTGTTCTCGGCGAACGTCCCGGGAAACATATCCTTCCGCGGGCGGTGGGATCGAGGCTTTAGGGGTCGAACCGGGCCAGTTCCTGGCCCCGCTCCGACAACACCACCTCGACCCAGCCGCGGGTTTCCTGATACCCGTGGAGCTTCGCACGATCGTTGCCGGGGTGGACCTCGGGCACCGGGACGCGCAGGGTCCACCGCTGCACGATCCACAATCCTCCGGGAAGCCGGGCAAACTCGAGCCGCCCGCCGGCCGTGGCATGCACGGCCCAAGACGGCATCATCGCGTAGGAGAAGTCCAGCCGCCGCAGCTCAGCGGATTCGCGATCCATCCAGATCGTCCCCCGGATGTCGGGCTTGTGCGGATCTGGAACCGGCTCGAATCCCAGCCCCACCCACCCTGCCGGTGTGCCCGAATCGGAGGGGACCGGGCGGAAGCAGTGCGATTCCAGGAAGAACTCCGAGAGCAGAACCTCCGGATCCGGGCCATACCACGTGGGACCCGCGATCAAGTTCTCGATCTGCGTGACGAATCCGTAAGCGGCCAGGCTCTCGACGGCCGGGGCGCGGACCGGCCAGCTGGTGAGGCCCGACGGCTGCAACGATGGCCGCTCCGCGGTCACCAGCCCATCCTTGTCCAGATCAGCGATCTGTTCCACCGACCGGAAGCGCAGCCGCCGGCGCAGGATCGTTTCCCGAGCCAGGCCAAAGGCCTTCTGCGCTTCCACCCAGAGTGCCATCGTCGCGGCATCGCCCGTATTCCTGGCCCCACAGAGCGAACGTCCTACGACGATGACGTCGGGCAGGACCACGCGCTGTGACGCGACCCGGAGCTCAACGTCGCGGGTCTCGCCTTCTATCTCCAGCACCAATGATTCCCACGCGATGTACCCGATCCGGAGGAGCCGAATCCGGTAAGCCCCCGGCGCCGGAGCCCGGAAGTACACGCGGCCGGCTTCGGAGGTCACACCACGCCCTTGTTCCATGCCCTCCCGGTCCAGCAGCAGGACCAGCGCGCCGGAAACTGGAATCGGGGGTTCCGCCTCCACTACGCGGACTCGCAGGTCCTGCGCGCCGGCCGCCCGGGCCATTCCGATGAGGCAAGCCGCCGCGAGGATCGCTCTGCCGCGCGCACGCGACGTCACGAGACGGTCCGGATCAGTGCTTGCGCTCATACACCCCGTCGAACACCGGAGCCCACGTGCGGCCGCCGTCGTCTGATGCCTCCCAGAGCTGCCGGACGTTGCCACCGGGCAGCGGCGTCCAGGTGACGCGCTGCTGGGAAAGCCTGCTCGAGTCGCTTGCCAACGGGAGGCCACCCGACAGCACCATCCTGTCGCCTTCGAGGCCGCCTTCGAGTTCCAGGAACAACCCCGAGTCATCTACCCAGATCTGGTGCCACTTGCGATCGATCCGGTTCCAGCTGTTGAGGCTTGTGCCGTGGCCCCCTCGGGAGCCGCTCCAGCGTTCACGCAGAACGCAACCGCCAAGCAAAGTGTCGATCACGTTGGCGCCGGCCAGCACACCGTCCGGCCGCCGCACTTCCCACTCACCAATCCAGAAGTCGAATTGTCGGTAGGTCGGCGCGGTGCACGTGAGTCGGGACTGGGAGGCAAGGGAGGAGGCGGGGAGGAGCAGGAACAGCAAGACGGCAGCCGGGGCGAGACGCTGAATGCGGCGCATTGGATCTCCGGATAGGATGGTCTCCCCCTTCACCAGTCTCCACGCCGCTCGCGACGGAAGTAGACGAGCCAGGTGGCCAGCAAGCCCCCGGCGTTGCCGATCAGGTACGCACCCAGAAGCATCGCCCGCGCGAGCTCGAGGTTGGTTGGATGGAAGCTCGCGAATCCGAGCAGGGCGCCCCCGAGTTGGAATCCACAAAACCAGCCGAGCGCTTTCCATGCGGAACTTCGGCGCACGGCTTCGGCGGCGAGGTCCGCCTGCTGACGCCGTGCCTGGAAGCCGGGATCGTCCTCCGGGCGTGTCAGGCGCCCGGTCCGGATCACCGGTGCGCGAAGACCCGTGTCTTCCCCGCCTTGTCCCACGCGATAATATCGTACGGCTGTTTCGGCGAGCCGTCCATGCCCGGGGAGCCGAGCGGCATCCCGGGGACCGCGACCCCTGCGATGGCCGGCTTGTCCCGGAGGAGTTGCTGCACCACGTCTCCTGGCACGTGACCCTCCACGACGTAGCCCTGGATCACGGCGGTGTGGCAGGTCTGGAGCGGGCTGGGTACCCCCGAGCCCGCCTTGATTTCGGAGAGGTCTTCCACGTCGATGGTCTTGACCTGTATTCCGGCGGCCTTGATGTGGTCAACCCACTTCGCGCAGCAACCGCAGCTGGCCAGCTTGTAAACGGTCATGACGGCGGGCTTTGCCTCGCCCCGCGCGGGAGTGCGACTCACCGCGGCGCCCAGGCCGAGAGCTGCGGCGACGAGCACGGCGAATCGGATGGTGTGAGTAGTCCGCATATCAGACTCCAGTTGCTCAGCGTGTCAGGATCTTGAATGCAAAGTTTGGTCCCATGCCGCGTAGATAGGCGAGGGAAATCCAGAGCATGGCGAGTGGTTCCAGATATCGGGCCATTGTCAGCGGACCGGTATCCACCGGCTCGAGGCCCATGTCCTGCGCCAGACCCATGACCGTGGCCTTCGCCGCAGGGTCATCGCCGCACAGGAACATCGTGATCGCCTGGTCTCCATACCTCGGGGCCGCGATGTTGCCCGCCCCTGTCGTATTGAACGCCTTCACAACCCGAGCCCCCGGAGCCCACGCCGCCACCTGTTCGCCCGCCGAGCTGTCATGACCGAGCGTGAGACCGCTCAGATTGGGCGCGAGCGGATTGGTCGCGTCGACAAGGACCCGACCGGGGATGGGCCCCAACTGGCGAAGGGCGGCCTCGGTTCCGCCCCACGGCGTCGCGAGGACGATCACCTCCGCCTCGCGGGCGGCCTGCGGCACCGGCACGGCGCGCGCGCGCCCGGCTCCCAGTCGAACGAGCTCCTGCACCCGATCCGAAGTGGGCTCGCGGGAGCCGTAGGTCACATCGTGCCCCGCCGCCGTCCACCGGAGGCCGAGGGCTCCACCCAGGTTGCCGGTCCCGACGATCGCGATACGCATTTCCCGGACCCCGGTTACCGCCCGCGATTCCCCGAGGCCCGGCGATGCCACTCACTCAGCATCCCGAGAAAGAGCACGGTGACGAAAACGAAGGTGCCGATCGCGACGAATACCGGGCCGGCTACCTGAAACGGGTTCGGCGGCATGGATCACCTCCGGCAGCGGGAGCTTCAGCTCAAGGAATCCTAATCCCGGCGAGCCCGCGGTGACGAGTGCTGCCCCTCACCGCCGCTGGGCCAGGGCCTTGAGCGCCTCGAGGTGCTCCTTGAGCAATTCGAACGTCACCTCTTCGATGTGCGCGCTGGGCATCGCCGCCCCGAGTCCCCGGCCCTCGATGAGTGCGCGGCACCGGAGCCGCGTGTTCTCCCCCACCGCCTCCAGCAGGTATTCGATCGTCAGGTTGAAAAAGGCGTGATGCACGACAACCACCTGCCGTCGCTCAGGGGAGGATGCGACGACCTCACCTTTGCAGGTGGTAGGCAACAATCCGATCCGGATCCGCTGCCGGAACGTCGCTCCCACACCGAACCGGCCGCCGCCAGCCGCCGGGGTGATGTGCCGGATCTCGGGATTCCACTTCCGGATCTCGTCGGGGTCTTCCAGCAGAGTCCACACCCTGGTGATGCCCGCCCGAAGCCGAATCTCGTGCTCGAGGCGATGCGGCCTGTGATCCGGAATCCGCCCGCTTCCGGGCGTCAGCCTTCATAGCGGGCGCGGATCTCCGACGACTCCAGGACGGTGCGCCCGGGCGCCGGGTTCATGGCCGAGGCGACGAGCGCCGCGGCGACCGCCCGAGCGCTCACCGGCCGAATTCTGGCCGGCGCCAGGAACGCAAGGCGTTTCGCGATCCGCTCGCCGAGGCGGAATTCCCGGCGCGCGCCAAGGAGCAAGGATGGCCTGACGATGGTGAGCGACGGAAAGCCCTGGACGGTGAGCGCCTCTTCGAGCTCCCCTTTCACCCGATTGTAGAAGACGCGGGACCGGGAATTGGCGCCGAGCGCGCTGACCAGCAGGAAGTGAGCGACCCCCTGGGCACGCCCCAAACGGGCGGCGTCGAGAGGGTAGTCGAAGTCCACCCGGCGGAATCGCTCGCGCGACCCCGCCTGCCGCATGGTGCTGCCCAGGGCGCAGATGATCGCCTCAACATTGAACTGATCGGCGGCCCGATCCAGGTGCTCGAAATCCACCACGACGCAGTGCAGCCGCGCCGGGTCGACATTGGGCAGGGGCCGCCGGGCGAGGGCCACAACCCGGCGGCACTCCTCCTCGCGCAGGAGGAGCTCGACACAGGCCTGGCCAACGAGTCCTGTGGCGCCGAGGAGGAGGACGGACTTCAGGCTGCCGGCTTCTTGAGCTTCCGATAGATGAAGAGCAATAACAGACCGCCAACCGTCGCCATGGCGATGTTGCTGAGACTCCAGCCGGGGGCGACGATGATCCCGAGGAGAGACCCGAGCCACCCGCCAACCATCGCGCCGACAATCCCGATAATGATCGTCACAATGATCCCGCCCGGATCCTTGCCCGGCATGATCCACTTGGCCAGCACGCCGACCACCAAGCCCATGACAATCCAGGAAATGAAGCCCATGGTTCCCGTCCTTTCAGGGTGGATGTGGATGGCGATGCCTCTGCAAAGCTATGTATGGGTGTCCGATCGGGAAAGATGCCGCCTTCACGGCTGCAGGAGGCCGACGAGCCAGCGCAACACCACCAGCGAGAGGGCGAGGAGTGCGACGAACCCGACAACGACGGCCCCACCGAGCAGGAACAGGAACCGGCGGCTGGCGCGGTGCACCGCCGCAGGCGCGGCGAGGTGGCGGTCCAGGAGAGCCAGATTCCGGGAGTTGACGCGGGCGAACACGTCGAGCACGTCGCCCGCGGCCGGGATCGCGCCGATCGCCGCGTCGGCCATGATGTTGCCCACCATGCGGGCCAGTACGGCCGGCGGCGCTCCCAGGCGGGCGGCGTCCACCACGATGAGCATGGCCACGCCGGTCGTGATCACATCGCCGAGTCCCGGCACGAGTCCCAAGATGGGGTCCAGCCCAAAGCGGATTTGCGTTCCGGGGATGCGCAGGCTCTCATCGAGCAGTCGGGCCAGCGCGCGCGACCGGCGCGCGGGATCAATCGAAGCCGACGGCGCGGAGGGCGGCGCGGAAACCGGCGGCGGCATCATAGCGGACCAGGAGGAAGAATCCCGCGGCAGCGATGCACCACAGCGCCCAGGTGAGCACGGCGTGCAGGGCCGCCCGGGCCGGATGCCCGGACGTGCCGGCGCTCATCCAGCGCCCCGTCCAGAGCACAAACGCGGCTGCGCCCCATATCAGGAAGGCGGAGCGAGCCGGGACCGGCGGCCACACCATCACAGCATGCGGCGGAGCCGCGCGAAGCCGGTCTTGAGCTCGTCCCCGAGCAGCTTGGCCGCCTCGCCAACGTCCTCGAAGACCTCTCCCGCCTCGTCGCCGACCCGGTCCAGCCTGGCCCGTAGTTCATTAAGCCGTGCGTCCAGCTTGTCCCACTCATCGCGCGCCTCGGCCTTGGCCAGATGAAGCCGGACCCGCAACTCATCCCGCTCCTGCTCCAGCTCCGCGAGCTTCTGCCTCAGGAGATCTCGCATCTCATCCATCGGGGGCTCCAGGTAATGGGTCAGGGTGATGTTGATGCCTCGAGGACAAGCAGCCACCCCTTCCCCGGGGCAACGGCAATCGGCTCACCCGGGCGGAAGTTGGCCTCGGGCTGAAACCCCGGCAATGGCGGCGCGGCGATTCGACCGCGCCCCGGATTGAGGCCCAACCGCGCCCAGTCGATCTCCAGCCGCAGCTTCACGGTGTCCGTGGCCCAACTCCCGAGTGCGATGATGCTCCGCGTCGGTCCCTGATAGACCGTCGCGAGCACGTCGGATCGCCCGGTGCGCACCGGCTGTCCTGGGACCCAGAACCCGATCATCCTCGTGTCGGCGATCCCATATTCGTCGAAGAATCGCCATAGCACCCGGGGGTCCCCGGACCAGGGCAGCCGGCTGGTCATGCCGAACAACATGCCGCGCCAGGGATTCCCGCCGTCCTGCAGCATTTCGCCCATCAGGCCGAACGGAATGCCGGACATCTCCGTGAGCCAGAACTCAGGGGGCGCGTTGTAGTCGAAGTACTCGCCGAACCACAGCCGATCGATGTAGGGGAAATGCTCCAGGTACAGATTCGCGCTGTTGGCAAAGCCATCGCGCGGGTTGAACTGATTCGCAGAGTGGAGATCGATGAGTGGAGCGGGCCGGCCCCGCGCCAGGACTTTGCGGACGCGCTTCATGATACTGCGGTCGAATGCCACGTCGTCGATGTACAGTCCATCTATCGCGGTATTCTCGACCAGCCACCGCAATCCCTCAACGTAGAAGTTGTGCCAGCGCGAGATGCCGGTGTTGATGACCGCAGCGTCCTTGATCTCGGGCACGTGCCACGCGGCGATGTAATCGTCTCCCAGATGCTCCTGCAGCCACGAGAAGCCGCCGCCGGGGCCGGGGGCGATCACCTCGCTGCCGAGGCTCCGGAGCGCGAAGAGCTCCGGCGCGTGATTGGTCAGTTCGCGCACGGTGTAGTAGATCTTGACCCGCATTCCGCGCGCGTGCGCGCTGTCCACGTACGCGCTGAGCCCGTCGCTGGCAAGAAACGGGTAGTTGATCCAGGGATTGATGGCGGTGGCGTGGTGGACGTTGACGGTGTTGGCGCCCATCCTGGCAACGGAATCGAGCGGAACGTAGGCGTGGAAGTACCGCGTGCTCCACTGGGCCTTCGTCTGCAGGGGATGGAATGGGGTGAGAAGAAGCTGGAAGTTGTAGTACTGCACCTCACCCGCAGCCATGGTCCGGGGACCGCTGAAGCAGATGACCTGATAGGCCTCTTTCCCGCCGCGCAGGCGGCACCCACCGCTGCCGTTGTTGGCCCAGGAACGCGGCATGACCAGCGGCTTCGACAGGTAGAAGTTGGTGTTGAGCGGCCGCGAGTACCTGTCGTCGCGCAGGCTGAACTGCAATCCGGCGTTGACGTCACCCAGCCACGCGCCATCCTGGTTTCGGGTCGAGTCCCACGTCCAATCGAAGACGCCCGGCGCGCCGCCGCCCCGGAGGCCGAGCCCCATCGCATAGCGAGCCACGTCGGGGAGGATGGGAAGCTCCAGTCGGATGTCGCGCAGGCTCACGGCCTCACGGGCGCGGACAGCCACTTTGAAGGCCGCGTAGCCATCGAATTCGAGACGACCGTCGATGGCGAGCTCCAGCGGCCCGGCACGGCTGGACGCGGTCCACGCGACGGCACCGGGGCCGACCGGCGTAATGCTTCGCTCCACGGGGATGCGGGGGAGTTCCCGTCCCGCGCTGTCCAGCGCGACGAGACGGACCGGGGCCGCCAGCACTTCGCGCGGACTCCGGCCAATCGACGTCATCTCGATGGTGAAGTAGCTCCGAATGGCGGCCGGTAAGCCGTCCTGACCGAGGAGGAGCTCGCGCCCGAGAATGCCCAGCGTGTCTCCCCTCACCGTCACCGGCGTGTAGGGCGCCACCACCTCATCATCCGCGGCCAGCCGGGAGTCGAGCCAGCGAAGCCGGGACAGGCGTGACGGATCGTCATCCCCGGCGTTCCGGATCGTGTCACCGGAAATGTCCATGGTGAATGCGACGGGCGCAGGGTCCTGCCCGCGGGCGCGCACCGTCATGGAGCCCGCGTACCGCCCGGCTGCCGTCGAGCGCGGGACCTGGAGGCCGCACCAGAGCGGCAGGATTCGTCCTTCCGGCACGTCCACGCGCGTGGTGAACGCGCGTCCCTGCCAGTCCACACCCCCGAAGTTGAAGCACCGGAACCCGCTGGCGGCGAGCACGCCTCGGGGCCCGCTCAGTGGACCGAAATCGACCCGGACGTCCTCCAGCCGGGTTTGGGCCGCCCACACGCCGAGCTGAAATGCCAGGAACTCGCCACGCGCCGCGGACCCATGGAACGCGCCCGTACTCCCGCGCCGGAGCCAGCGCGATGGGAGGTCGGTGGTCATGCGGATCGGAAAGCGGCGCTCCTCGGGGAACACGAGCCAGCTCGGATTCCCCTGTCGGCCGAGAAGGCGGCGCGTTTCCTCCGCGGTCGCAATCACCTCCATCGGATCCATCCGGTTGAATTCGTCCACCGCCTCGAACGCGACCAGCTCCGCCGCGGGCAGTTTGCGTGCCTCGCGCGCCGCGCGGGCCGGATCCCCGAGCCCCGCCCGGGCAAGCCAGCCGCTGTCGGCGGTGCTATCGGGTCCGACGTAAGTAATCTTCGGGTAGTTCGAGCGGATGGAACCGGTGTACCGCATGTAGTAGACGTAGTATTCGCCCGGGCCGGAGACCGGCTCGAAGGCGAGTTCTCCGGCTTCCCGAGTGATGGTCAGGACGGCGACGTTCGCAACCCGCGATCCAGTCCGGGCATCCACCACCCACACGCCTTTCGTCTCGGGCTCGAGATCCCGGCGACGCCACGGGAGGCGGATCCTCACGGCAAGGGCCGGCTTCCGCACATGTACCACCGCGCGGTGATTGCCGAGCGAATCCGCCTCCCACCGGGCGG
Source organism: uncultured Gemmatimonadales bacterium (assembly GCA_963817575.1). Taxonomy (GTDB): domain Bacteria; phylum Gemmatimonadota; class Gemmatimonadetes; order Gemmatimonadales; family GWC2-71-9; genus DASTCF01. The sequence continues at coordinate 248,215 of CAWFOY010000011.1, read as the reverse complement.
TTCGATAGACCGCCTCCTGCGCCGACAGACGAGACACCACGGCCCACGGGCAGACGAACACCAGTGCCAGCAGGGCGATGTCGCGCCGGTACCGAAAGCCGCTCCGCCGAACCATTAGATGATCTGGCAAACCGTAACTTCCTATATTGCAGTTGTATAAGTGATATTATGTCATGTAGTACATGAGGTGTTCAGCAACCGATCCCGCCGGCGCGTAGCACGGAAGTTCAACGTCGCTGGCTTCGACCCCCTGGAGGACTTGATGCGTCGCTACATACTCCCCGCCCTGCTCGCCGTCACCTTCGGCATCGCTGCCACCGCCTCAGCCCAGACTCCCGCCGGGCCGCCGGCGCGGGGTCCGGCGCGCATGCAGGCGATGCTGCTCGAGGGAATCACCTTGAGCGCGGCCCAACAGGCCAAGGTGGATTCCATCGCTGCCAAGTACCGCGCCCAGTACCCGGAGATGACCCCGGGCTCCCCGCCGTCCGAGGCCGACCGTGCGAAGTTCCGCGCGCTCGCTCAGGAGCAACAGCACGCGATCCGGGCGGTCCTCACGGTCAAGCAACAGCCGGTCTTCGATCAGAATGTGGCGAAGCTGCGCGAACGGATGCGCACCAGGATGCAGGGCGGACCTCCGCCGGCGCAGTGACCACAATGAACACACGACGGCCCCGCCGGGAAACCCGACGGGGCCTGCGCGGCTTCCAATCTCACTTCAGGTACATGTAGAGCCCGACCAGTCCCACAATCGCGCCGGCCACCGTCAGGCCATCCTCGTCGATAATCAATCCCGTGATGAGCCCCGCGGCGCCGACGATCATCAGCACTTCGCCCGTGTGGGAATCGCCGCTCGACGCCACCAATGCCGCCTCGTTCGGCGTCGGCACCGCCTCGGCGGCCAACTCCGCAGGGGCGCTCGCCTGCAGCCGGGCGGTGGCCTCCATTTGCGAGGACGCCGCAGCGGTCGTGGCGGCAGGTGAAGCCGATGCCGGCTCCGATGCAGTCGACTGGGCCTGCAGGAAACCGGCGCTCGCGCTGGCGAGCGCCAGCGTCAACAGGGCACGGCGCAAAACTGACATAGGCGCGACCTCCTCGGCGATGCGATGAGCTGCGGTGAACCGACCATTACGGGGTCTGATCCGACTTCAGTTGATACTGCAGCGCGCCCGAGGGGCACCGACGGATCTGATCGGCTACCGCCTCCGCGGACGCGTTCTCCGGCCGAACCCATCGCTTGAGTCGCACATCAAAGACGGCGGGCAGGCCTCGCACACAGTTGCCGGAGTGAATGCAAACCTCCGGATCGAACGTGACGATGATATTGTCGGCTTCATACGTCTGGAGACGCCGTGTCATGACCAGTTCGCTCCGGTTCGGGCCCTTCTCACGTCGCAACTCCCCTGCCGCAGACGGACGACCCCAGTAACCGACGACCTGTCACGTCCTGACCGCACCGCCGCCGGCCACCGCGCGGGTTCGTAATTGCCACCGCGTGCATGACAGATGCCGGCCACCGGCTGGGTGCTGCGCGGCGGGTGCATCGTGAAGTCGGCGTACCCGCCCATCGGCACCTCTCCCGCGTCCCAGCCGACCACCGCCCGGTAGAAATCGCGGAGCCGCTCCGGATTCTCGACGGTCACGTCCACCCACCCGATGGAACCGACGGTATGCGGTGAGGAGTTGCTCATGGCGTGACACCGGGTTCAGTGGGGGTCTCGACGCCGAACATCGCGAGGTACTGTCGCACCTCCGCCAAGAGAAACTGCTGGCGGGACTCGAGGTCCCTGGGCGGGATGTCCGTGAGGGCCCTGAGGGAATCGTCCACCCAGAAGACGAGCACCGTGTCACGGAAGACGTAGCGATTCAGCGGCCCATGGACGAACGCGAGCCGTCCCTCACGGAAGTAGTAGGAAGAAAGCCCAGTCATCCGGCCGGAGTCGTCGGGCTCGGTGACGGTGAGCAGGATGGGCGATCCTGCGTCGCTCCATAGACGGACGATGCGCGGATCCCAGCCCCGCCGTTCGCGGCCAAGTGTTTTTTCCTGAGGCACGATCGCGGCGACACGCCGGTCGATCGCGTCCGCCTCGGCCACCGCACGGGCGGGGGTGAGTGCCGTGTCCGGCCGCGCGGTGCCAACCTTGAGACAGTCCCGCAGCACGACTTCCCCGCCCTGCTCCATCAGGGCCTCGTCACCCTTGGAGTGCACCGTATACCGACCGTCGCTGTACCGGACGCCGGAGGCGGATCGGACGGCCGGAAGCCGAACCACCCTGTCGGGCGGCAGGCGCAGCTCGGCGTGGGATGCGGCGAATCCAACGATGAGGGAGTCACCGCCCTCGCAGACATATGTCGTGGTGGGAATCGGCTTCGTGCACGCGGCGGCGGTCACCGCGGCGAGCGTCCGGATGAGCATGCGACGCGACTGCGACCGTGTCACGGAGCCTCCGGAAGGGGAGCGGGGGTGGATGCCCGAGCCTGGGTTGCAAGATTGTCGAGGCCGTCGGATTCGGCAAGACGGCCGGCGCCGAGTAGCTTCAGGACCATACCTGACCGCGGAGCTCGTGGTGCGCCACATCATCCCGTTGCTTCTCCTGGCCGCCGCCGGAACAGCCTCCTGCCGGACCGCCGGCGGAGATCCACGAATCAATGCCGTCATCCCTGCCGTCTCAGCCGCGAGGATCGAGGCCGATATCCGGGCTCTCGTCGGCTTCGGAACGCGGCACGCGTTGAGCGATACGCTCTCGGCGACACGGGGGATCGGCGCAGCGAGGCGATGGATCAAGGCGGAGTTCGAGCGCATCTCCGCTGCCTGCGGCGGATGCCTCGAGGTGCGCTATGAGTCCGAGGTCTACCAAGGGCTCCCTCGCGTGCCGGACCCCACGAACGTGGTCAGCGTGATCGCCATCCAGCGGGGGACGGGCGACCCCGACCGGTACGTCCTGGTGAGCGGCCATTACGACAGCCGGGTGAGCGACGCCATGAACGCGCGGGACTCCGCCCCCGGCGCGAACGACGATGCCAGCGGGACGGCGGCCGTGCTGGAGGCGGCCCGCGTGCTCTCCGGTCAGCGCTTCAGGGGATCGATCGTGTACGCGGCGTTCGCCGGCGAGGAGAGCGGACTACTCGGGAGTCAGACGCTCGCCCGAAGGGCTCGAGCCGAAGGATGGCGTCTCGAGGCCGTCCTCAACAACGACATCATCGGAAATACACGGGGCGCCGACGGCGTCACGGACGACCGGATGGTTCGCGTGTTCTCGGATGGTACGTCGCCGACTGAGACGGACGAGCAGCGCCGGCGGAGGCGGTTCACGGGTGGAGAGGTCGACGGGCCCTCGCGGCAACTGGCGCGATACGTCAAGGCGGTCGGCGACCGGTACCTTCCCGACCTCGATGTCTGGGTGATTTACCGGCTGGACCGGTTCGGTCGCGGTGGAGACCACCGGTCATTTGCCGACCAGGGATTTCCGGCGGTGCGATTCACGGAGGGACACGAGGATTACACACGCCAGCACCAGAACATCAGGACCGAGAACGGGATCGCGTACGGCGACGTGCTCGAAGGCGTGAACTTCCGATACGTCGCACGGGTCACCGCACTGGACGCGGCGGTGCTGGCGTCCCTGGCCTGGGCGCCGGGCCCTCCGCGCACCGTCCGAATCAGTGGCGCAGTGCAACCGGCAGCGACCCTTACCTGGCAGCCGCCTCACGATTCCTCGGCGGTCGCCGGCTACCGAGTGTACTGGCGGAAGACCGACGCGCCGGTGTGGGCGCATTCGCTCGATGTCGGACCGGTCACGTCGCACCGGTTCGACGGGCTCGTCATCGACAACTGGTTCTTCGGGGTCGCGAGTCTTGGAGCGGACGGGATGGAGAGTGTCGTCGTGTTTCCGGGCAGCGAGTGAGCGTCGAGGACTGAGGACTGCGCGCTGTGGACCCGGCGGACGGAGTGACAGCAGCAGCGAATCCCGCAGACAGTCACCGGGTGCCGATACCGTACCGTTGGAGGATTGGCACGACCCGCTCGAGCGGCAGGGGCTGGACCGTGCGGCCCCGGCTCGTCACGGGCGTGGCCATGAAGAGCGAGTTATAAATCGCTTCCTCCGTGGCCTCGATGACCGCCTGGAAGAGGGGCGACATCGCATCGTTGCCGAGCTCGGGACCCGATGGAGCCGGCTGGCGTTCGCCCTCCGGGCTCACGCGACGAAGCACCGCCGGCGCGTTGGAGAAGGCGATGACATAGTCGCCGGATCCGTTGGACATGCTGCCGCCGGTTCGCCCCATGCCGATGAGGGCCCGCTCCGCGAGGCGGCCCAGGTTGCGGTCGCCAAGTGGTGCATCGGTGGCGACGACGATGATGATGGAGCCATCCGCCCCCCTCCCCGGAGCATCTCTCGGCACCCCGCGATCGAGCTCCTGGCCCAGCGGTGCTCCGAGCACCTGCAGGACGCCGCCGAAGTTGCTCTGCACCAGCACCCCCACCGTCCATCCACCGGTTCGGTCCGGCAACCGTCGCGATGACGTGCCGATCCCGGCCTTCCAGCCGAAGGCAATTGTTCCAGTCCCCGCCCCGACGCTGCCCTCCGCGACGGGACCTGGCCTCGCGGAGTCGAGCGCCGCCCGCACGTCCTCGGCCGAGATCGGGCGCGACCGGATGGCATTCAGGGTGCCGTCGTTCGTCTCCCCGACGACCGGGTTGATTGAGCGGACCTGCGTCCATGCCGGGGCGCGCAAGCATCCACGCCGCAAGCGCGTCGGCCGCCTTCCAGATGCACAGGGTGCAGGTGAGGAGGATCGGCGTCTCGAGCTCGCCCAGCTCGTTTACCTGAGTGGATCCAACGAGCTTTCCGAATCCATTGCCGACCACGACGGCAGCAGGCACCCGGAGGAAGAAGGGATTTTCCCCGTGCGGCAGGATGGCGGTGACCCCGGTGCGGACCGAATCGCCCAGGACAACCGTGCGGTGGGCCACCCGGACCCCGGCCACGTCGGTGATGGCGTTGACCGGTCCGGGCGGATAGACACCGGGCGCGACGCCGAGCTCGCGCGCGCGCCGTGGTGCCTGACCTTGCAGCAGCGCCGGCGCCAGCAGCAGGCACGCCAGCGCGGCGCGGGTGATCAGGGCAGTGTCTCCAGTTGCATGTCGATTCGGCCCGTCGTGCCGTGCAGCAGGAACTCAACGGTCCAGTCGCCAGGGACACCGACGGCGGTCACATCGTCGACCTCGAACAGCATGTCGTGCCGGTAGACCTCGGTCCCGTCGGCATCCAGGATGACAATGATGTTCGATCCGTGCGGGACGAAGCCGCGGTGCAGGACCTTGGCCTGGGTGCCGGGGTTTTGCCAGATGAAGCTGAATTCCTCGTGCACGTCGTCGAGGTCGTGGGCCTCGTAGCGGAAGGTCCCGACCTCATTGGTCACCGTCGGATCGTTTTCGGGGCCGATCTGGGTGACGACATCGTTGCAGCCGGCCGTCAGGAGCGCCGCGGAAGCCGCAAGAGCCAGGAAGCGCGGGGTCATGGTCAGTCCTCCAGGCGCGGAATGGCCGTCGAGACGAAGACCCGGGCGAGCGTGCTGTGCTGGGTGACATCTGCCAGGCCGACGTACTCGCTGGTGCGATTGTACTGCGACATCTGGGCGCCGAGGCCGAAGCGATGGGTCAGGCGCACCCGCCCCTCGACCGTGAAGACGTCCTGGTAGTGCTTGGAATCGGCGCCGTCGATCGTATTGATATAGAACCCGGCGTACGCAAGGCGCAGGCTGGCGCGGTTGTGGAAATGGGCGCGGGCGTTGAGCGCGCCGCCCCCTCCGGTGCCATAGTCGTAGTTGCGCCCCTCGATCGTCTGGTAGTAATCCGAGCGCGTCGCGCCGATCGCGATGCCCGTCAGCAGGGCTTCGGTCTCCACCCAGAATTTCCGTCGCTCGCGATCCCCCCAGAGGGAGAGGATCCCGAAGTGCGCCGACTGGCCCCCGAAGGTGAAGGCGGGGTTGTCGAAGTAGTTGTACGACATCATCACCGCGAACTGGTGCCGGCTCGCATGATCGAGGGGCCAGGCGGCGAGGCTGCCTCTCGAGGACAGGCGCGTCAGTTTCCGCTGATCGCCCGGGCCGGCCAGCTCGGCATCAATCTGGAAATAGGAGAACGGCGAGCGGCGGACATCCGTGAGCAGGTCTCCGTAGCTGAGCGACAAGCCGATGTTCCATTGGTCGTCCGCGCTTCCCTCCGACAGGCCGGGCTCCCCGTCGGTCGAGATGCGCCGGTACCCGACGTCGAGCGCGGCTTGAATCCTGCTCGGGCGAGAGTCCTCGGGATTGGGACCGACGTCGTTCACCTCGCCACGCACCAGCCGGGTGAAGCCGCGCACCGGATTCAGCGCGGCGCCCCCGATTTCCCGCCACATCCGCTCCGATCCGGTGGCTGTATTGTCGAGCGTCAGGGACGACATCCGCCAGAGCGTCTCGCCGAGGGAAATCCCGCCGAGGCTTGTGTTGAGCCAGTCATTGGGTGAGGGTGCCCACGACTCGCCAAAGAGCTCCCACATCATGCTCCCCGCGAAGGGCCACGCGAAGGAGCCCCAGAAGCTGTAACCGTTGGCACGCGCCGAGTTGAAGTACATGGCGCCGTGATACGGATGGGAGAATTGGTTGTTCAGGAACTGATTGTCGTCCCACTGCCATGGGTTCTCGAGATTGTCCTCCCAGGACTTGAAGGAGATGTCCGCCCATTCCGCATCGCGGACGAAGTGGTTGAGGCCCCACGGGAGCAGCTGGACCGACATCAGCTCGGCGCTCGCGAGCCAGAATCGCTTCTGCCGGGGGTCGCAATCGGGGCACCCGACGCTGTCCGGGATGACGAGTCGTGACTCCGCCCTGGGCGGCGCAGGGGGCCGCGAAGCCACGAACGGGTTGAGACTTGTGGGAACCATCACGGGGCCGGAGATGGGGAGACTCACATCCGAGGCCGGAGCGGCAGACTCCTGCGCGGCGAGGGGCACGGCGGCGAGCAGAAGGCACGACCACACGACGGCACGTGTCATAACGGCGCCTTGGCTGGGTGGACAAGCAGGTGATGTGTCGACGACCAGCGAGACCGCTGAGTGGAACCTATCATACGCCTCGGGCGGCGAACAAGCCCGAGGCCGGCGAGCGGCTAGGATTCGACGAGCGGGGCGCGCAGGCGGTCGAAATGCTGCTTGCGGAACTTCGCCAGCTTGGGCGCGATGACCACCTGGCAGTACGGCTGGGTGCCGTTCCGGCCAAAATAGCCCTGGTGATACTGCTCGGCAGGATAGAACGCGGGGAGCTTTACCACTTGCGTGACGATCGGGTCGGGCCAGATGCCGGCCTGTGAGATTTCGCGGATGGCGGCCTCCGCCGCGTCACGCTGCGCGTCCGAATGCCAGAAGATGACGGACCGGTATTGGGTACCGACATCCCCGCCCTGACGATTCAAGGTGGTCGGGTCGTGGATACTGAAGAAGATGTTCAGGAGATCTGCATAGGTGACGATCCCAGGATCAAATCGGACCTGCACCACTTCGGCGTGACCGGTGGTGCCGGTGCACACCTGCTCGTAGGTTGGATCCGCCACGGTTCCGCCCGCGTAGCCCGACGTGACGGATTCAACCCCCTTGAGCTGCCCGTAGGCCGCCTCGAGGCACCAGAAGCATCCCCCACCCAGCGTGGCAGTCTCGGCAGTCATTCCTCGGTCTCTCCCAGCAGGGTTTCCGAAGCCGTATAACGCTCGCACCGGGCATCGAGTTCCGCGTAGGCGTGGAGATTCCGGGCCCGGAACATCTCGAACGCCTCACGGGACTCCCAGCGATCCACCGTGACGTAGTGGGTTTCGTTCACGGTGTGCTGAAAGAGCTCGGTGCCGAGGTATCCCCGGCCGGTGTGGAAGAGCCGCACCCATTCGCCCTCGGGACCGTAGATCGCCTTGAACTCTGCGATGGCCGCGGGGAGCACCTCGAACCGCCAGATAATCGTATACATGGCCCCAATCTCGGTCAGGCTGGACCAGTCGCAAGGGGCCTGTGAAGAGCGAACGTAAAGCATACTTGACATTATGTCAACTATGCGTTACACTGCTGCATCACACAATCCCAGGAGGCCACCGTGACGAATCCCTCCGCTGCCCGCCGGGCCGGCCGGTCACTGCCCTTCACGGCCGGGCTCTGGATCCTCTGCTTCTTCACCGCGCGCGGAGTACTCGAGTTGCGCGACCTCGCTCCGGGGATCCGAATCGCCGCCGCGCTCCTTCCAGTCGCGCCATTCGCCTGGTTCCTCTGGACGTTCATCGGCCACATTCGCGCGGCCGACGAGCTCGAGCGGCGAATCCACCTGGAGGCGCTTGCGGTGGCCTTCCCCGTGACGATGTTGCTCCTCATGACGCTCGGCCTCCTTCAGCTCGCCACCACGCTCTCGATGGACGACTGGAGCTATCGCCACGTCTGGGCGTTTCTGCCGGCGTTCTATCTGGGGGGATTGGCCCTGGCACGGCGGCGATACCAGTGAAGAACCAGTTGCGTGTGCTTCGGGCCGGGCGGGCGTGGACGCAGGCCGAGCTGGCCGAGCGGGCGGGCGTCTCCCGTCAGACGATCAACGCGATCGAAACGGAGAAGTACGAGCCGAGCCTGCCGCTCGCGTTTACCCTCGCCCGACTCTTCGGCCTGAGGATCGAGGAAGTCTTCGAGCCGTAAATCCGGTTCAGTCGCGCGGCAACCGGGTCGCCGCGGGTGCGCCGCGCACGAACGCGATATAATCGGTGGGCTCCGGCACGAGGCCTTCCGCACGCAGCAGCATCGCGATCTGGCCTCGATGATAGGACCCGTGGAGGGCCACCTGCCGGAGCATGTCCGCCACCGTCGACCGGAAGGCCTGCCCCGCGCTGTTGACGTAGTCCACTTCGCGGGCTCCACCGTCGGACTCAGTCGCCGCGGCAAGCATGCTCAATTCCCGGTGCACCTGCGCCGCCATCTCATGCACCCGCTCGAGCGGCCAATCCGGCCAGACGCCTATGCGCGCCGGAGTTCCCCTGATCCGCGCGAGCCAGGTCTCCTCGGCTCCTACGATATGGGCATACAATCCCACGCATTTCGCGGGCGGATCGCCGACCCGCGCAAGCGATTCCCAGACACGTTCATCCGCCCAACGCAGATGCGCGACCAACGACGGAAACTCCCCCCGCTCCATCAGCCCGTCTCCGCCGGCGTGTCGGCAGTCATCACCCGACGCAGGACCCAGTAGGCGGGCACAGTCAGCGCCAGCGCCCCCAGCGCCAACAGGCTGTGCTCAGGATCACTCCCGCGCTTTGGCGAAGTGGTCAGGAAGGGCTCCCGGATGGGGGCTGCCGGAGAACGGGGAGATACGCGAGCCAGGGACCGACTTCGTCGCGCAACGGCGCCGCGAGCGCACGGGCGGCCTGCGCGACGTGTCCGAGGTCGTGGGCTACCCAGGTCGCGAGGAGCTGCCGGAGTGAGACTGTGCCAAGTTCCGGATGCTCGCCGGTGAGCGCGAGTTGGCCTGGGGTGAGGTGCCAGGTGCGAACGGTCTCGAGGTTCTCTTCCCGAAGCCACGCGAACTCATCGAGCAGCTCGGCGAGGGTGCGCCCGCGATTGCGCTCGAGATGGCGGAAGCGGTCGAACGGGACGAACCGGCGATCGGGTCCCTGCATCAAGATGATGCGGGCCCGCGGAACCCAGTCCGTTTCCTCGCCGTCGATGAGGTGCCCCACCACGTCGAAGGCACTCCACTCGCCGGAGTCCCCGCGACGCGCCGTCAGGACGTCTGGCACGTCGGCCAGGAGTTCGTGAAGCACGGCAGGGGTTCGGCCGAGGGTGGCGAGGGTTGCTTCGAGATCGAGAGCCGCAGGTGTCATGGCCCCAAGGTGCAGCAGGATCCGCGAGCCGGCAACGGGACCCCCATGTAGATTGCAGCCATGTCCCTCCTCGGTCTGGTCGCCGCCGGCCTCATTGCCGCATCCCCAGATACACTTCTGGTCTCCGCCGATTGGCTCGCGGCGCATCTTGCCCAGCCCGACCTCGTCGTCATTCACGTGGACCGCGATCGCGCCGGATTCGACGCGGGCCACATTCCGGGCAGCCGGTTTGTCCCGCTCTCCGCGATCGTCATCGAGCGCGACGGCCTCCCCAACGAGCTGCCGCCCGTGGCGGTGCTCGACTCGGTGATGGAATCCCTCGGAATCGGCGATCACGGGCGCGTGATCGTGACCGGCGACCCGCTCGGAGCGGCCCGGTTCTTCTTCACCCTCGAGTACCTCGGTCAGTCGGGACGAGTCGCCCTTCTGGATGGGGGCCTCGAGTCCTGGAAGCAGGCGGAAGGGGCGCTCTCCACTGCGCCTCCCGCGTTCGCGCAAAGCTCCTTCACTCCGCGGCCGGATCCACAGCTCCTCGCCGATGCCGAATGGGTCCGGGCGCACCTGAACGATTCCACCGTTGCGGTTTTCGACGCGCGCCCCCCGGCAGAATTTGCCGGCGGTCCGAGCACCGGCGTAGTTCGTCCCGGCCACATCCCGGGGGCGCACAGCATTTTCTGGCGGACCCTGCTCGATGCCACCGGGCGAGTGCTACCGCGCGACGAACTCGAGCGCCGCTTCCGCCTGGAGGGTGCCGGGCAGGGCGATACCGTCATTGCCTACTGCCGGACGGGGGTCCAGGCCAGCTTCCTCTACTTCGTGTCACGCTACCTCGGATACTCCACCCGCCTGTACGATGGTTCCTTCATTGAATGGAGCCGGATGGCGGAGCTGCCGGTCGAATAGTTGGCCTCATTCCCCGTCCCCCTCTCCGCGTGACGGAGAGGGAGAATGCACGAGTGGGGGACTGGGAGGGTGAGGTTCCAAGGGCCCGTAGACGGCCACACCCAGCGCCGCCCATCCGGTCCCGGCGAGCAGTGCGCCGATCACGTCACTCGGGTAGTGCACGCCGAGGTAGACGCGCGAGAACGCGATCCCGAGCGGAAGCAGCACAGCAAGGGCAAGGCCAAGCGCACGACGGGTAGGCGACGGTGAGCGGCGGGTGAGGAGGATGAGGCCGAGGCCGAAGACCAACGGGGCCAGCATCGCGTGGCCGGAAGGATAGGAATACCATCCGGCGCCGGCCATGCGGTCGATGACCTCGGGGCGATGGCGCTGGAAGCCCCATTTCAGGAGCCCGTTCAGCGCCCAGCCACTCAGCACGGTCACCAGGAAGCACAGGGCCGCCCGATGCCAGCGTCGGAGCCACAGGATCAGACACAGGCCGATGCCCGCGGGGATCGCGACGTTCCCTGCGCCGATCGCCGAGAGTACCCCCATCCATCCTGCGGTGAGCGGATCACGCCGTACGGCAACCCAGCGCATCACCGCCTCGTCCCACGCCGTCAGGGCGGGCCCGAGGGCCAGACGCCCAATTCCGCCCACGAGGAACGAGGCGAGGCAGGCGATCGCGACCAGGACCACGGTGTCGCGGTCCCGTTTCACAAACACGGAGGGTGACTCGGAATAGGCTGCATTTCAGCTCGGGAATTCGGAGGAACATCCGTCAGTCCGGGTGAGATCGCAAGCGACGCCATTCCGTAATGTCTGGCGGCACAGTATCTTAAGCGAGGTCGGCGACCCTTCCCTGCCCAATCGCCGCCGCATCCAGCCCTCAATCCATTGGACCCGAGCGCGATGACCGTTCTCGATCGTGCCTGTCCCGCGTGCCACACGCCGCTGCCCACCGAGGCGCAATTCTGCATGCACTGTGGCAAGGCCACGCCCACGGATCCAGGCGTGCCGCCGCGCACGATGCCGACGGGCGAGATCGAGGTGGCGAAAGTCCGCCGCGTGCTTGGCGACCGCTACCGGATCGAGCGGGTGGTCGGCGAGGGCGGAATGGCGACGGTCTTCCTGGCGGAAGACGTGAAGCATCACCGCAAGGTCGCGGTGAAGGTGATGCGGGCGGAACTGGCGGCGACGGTGGGCGCGGATCGCTTCCTTCGTGAGGTCGAGATCGCGGCGCAGCTCAATCACCCGCACATCCTGCCGATGCACGATTCGGGTGAAGTCGACGGCCTGCTCTACTACGTGATGCCGTACGTCGAGGGCGAATCGCTGCAGGCCCGGCTCCGCCGCGAGGCACAGCTCCCGGTGCAGGACGCGATTCGGCTCGCCCGCGAGGTCGCGGAAGCGCTGGCCTACGCGCACCGGCGCGGCATCATCCACCGAGACATCAAGCCCGCCAACATCCTGATCAACGAGGGCCACGCGCTGGTGGCCGACTTCGGCATCGCCCGCGCCGTGGGTGGAGATGGCGAGGCGATTACCAAGACGGGACTTGCGGTGGGCACGCCGCAGTATATGAGCCCCGAGCAGGCCACGGGGGCCCGCGACGTGGACGGCAGGACCGATGTCTACGCCCTCGGCGCCGTGCTCTACGAAATGGTGGCCGGTGAGCCCCCGTTCACCGGGGCCACCGCGCAGGTGATCATCGGGCGGAGCCTGACGCAGGCGCCGGCGCCGCTCACCCAAACCCGCCAGGGCCTGCCGGTCGGTCTGGAGGCCATCGTTTCCAAGGCGCTGGCGAAGAGTCCCGCGGACCGGCACCCCAGTGCCGCATCGCTTGCCGAGGCTCTTTCCGGCATAGAGACCGGCACCCGGAGCAGTGCCAGCGAGCCCGCGCTCATTGCGCCGCCCAAGGGCGGCCGGGTCTGGGCGGTATTCGGCACGGTCGCGCTCATCGCATTCGGACTTCTGGCCTATATGGCGGGTCGCTGGGGGCTGCCGCACAGGGTCGTTCTCCTGGCGGTGGGACTGCTCGTGGCGGGCACCGCGGTTCTGGCCCTCACGGCGGCGGCCGACCGCCGCCGGCGCACGGGGGCGCAACCGGCGGCACTCGACCGCTGGCTTACCTGGCGCAATGCCGCGCTCGGCGGGGTAATGGCCCTCGCACTTTGGGCGGCCACGGCCACCATCCTGGCAGTTCGGGCGCCAGCCGCCGCACGGGCGAGTCTCGGCGGGGCGCGGGTGGCGGTGCTCCCGTTCCAGAATCAGGGCGCAGCTGACGATGCGTACTTCGCGGATGGCATCGCGGACGAGGTCCGCGGCAAGCTCGCCCGGGTGCGGGGGCTCACGGTGATCGCGTCCACGAGCGTGGACCAGTACCGGAATACCACCAAGTCCACCAAGGAGATCGCGAGCGAGCTCCAGGTGGACTACCTGCTGCTCGGGCGGGTCCGGTGGGCCACAAAGGCGGGCAGCCGACGCGTGCAGGTCGTGCCCGAGCTGGTGGACGGCAGGACGGGCGCAACGACGTGGCAGGAGACCTTCGACACCGACCTGACGGACGTGTTTGGAGTCCAGTCACAGATCGCGACGCGGGTGGCCGGCGCGCTTGGCGCGGCGCTCGGCACGGAGGAACAGCAGGATCTCGCCGAACGACCCACAGCCAACCTCGCGGCCTGGCAGCTCTACCTCAAGGGTCGAGCCATCGCCGACCTCAGCGCGCGGAGCCAGCGCCAGTCAGCGGCGTACTTCGAGCAGGCGGTGGCGCTCGATTCCACCTTCGTTGACGCCTGGGCGGCCCTGAGCATGTCGATGGGGCGGGTGTACTTCAGCGGGAGTCGCGATCCCGCGTCCAAGGCGCGTTCGCAGGAGGCGATGGAGCGCGCGGTCGCGCTCGATCCGGCCGGAGCGGCCGGTCACGTGGCTGCCTCACGCTACTACCTCCTCGTCGAGCGGGACCCGCAGCGGGCGGACGCGGAGGCCGCACTTGCCTTCCGGGCGGCACCAGGCGATCCACAGGTTCTCGCTCTGGTCGCGAACCAGGAAATTTCGTTCGGACGGGTCGAGAGCGCGCTGGCCAAGCTCCAGCGCCTCCGCGAGCTCGACCCGCGCTCCCCCGCTACACTGCGGGACGTGCAGGCCGCACTCGTCTACCTTCACCGCTATCCGGAAGCGATCAGTGCCGGAGAGACGGCGCTGAGCCTGCAGCCGGCGAATCTCCGGCTCATTCAATGGCAGGTCGTATCCTACGTGGCATCCGGCGATCTGCCGGGAGCGCGGAACGTGATCCGCTCGGCGATCAGCTCCGGGGTGTCCGCGCCAGAGATTGTCGCGTACTTCGGCGGGTATTTCGAGATGTCGTGGACGCTGGACGAGCCGGAGCAGCTGCTGCTCTTCCGGCTCACACCGGGCGCATTCGATGACGACCGGGCCTGGTGGGGACAGTCGCTCGCGACCGGGTACTGGACCCGAGGCGAGTTCGCCCAGGCCCGCGCCTATGCCGATTCGGCGCTTCCGATCTCGGAGGAGCAGGCACGAGCTGCCCCTACGGATCCACAACCGGCGGTACTCTACGCCCTGCTGCTGGCCTACGCGGGGCGCCGAACCGAGGCGACCGCCGCGCTTGATCACGCTCTTTTCCTGATCAAGACCGGGCAATACGATGCTAGCGCCGTGTACAGTCAACACGTCGCAGTGCGGGCCTACCTCGCGCTCGGCGAGAACCAGAAGGCGATCGACCTGCTCGAGCGGGTCCTCAAGATGCCGTACCACCTCTCTGCGGAGTGGCTCAAGCTGGATCCGACCTTCGCGCCGCTCCGCGGGAATCCCAGGTTCGAAAAGCTGGCGGGAGGGGTGTGAGTGAGGCCCAGGCCGTATCGAAGCAACCACTGCAGCCTGGCCCGCGTACCCACGCCCCGGGGCCTGGCCCCGCGTGGCTTCAGCGACGCCCTGCAGGATTCCGCCTAAAAAGCGAGCCACGCGAACAACAGGAGCGTGTTGTTGTCTGAGTCGTCCCGACCCGACCCGTCGTAATCGGTCGAGCCTCCGTTAAAGTTTCCGTAGCCCGTGTACTGCAGGCCGAGTCGGACATTCTCCCAGGGATCGTAGTCCAGCTCGCCGATGAAGCCGGTGGTCTTCGGGCTTCCATTGGCGCTGCCCTCCACTGGATCAGCGGGGTACAGCCCTGTGTCGGTCGATCCCGTGGTCTGGGACTTCCCCGGCGGTGGCATCCCTTTCTGAGGCCAGCGTGAAGCCAACCGTAGCTTTCCTCCAGAGTCTCGTTCGCCTCCATTCGAGCCTTTGAGTTCACGCGCCGTTGTCTTTCTCGAATGGCTGACCTACAATCTGCCAGTCGCCCGAACCTCTTCCACGGCTTCATGATGAACCGGATGTTGCTGGCTGCTCTGGTGTGCGGGCTCATCGCGCTTGGCACGCGGCCGGCCGAGGCACAGGTAGTGGACACGACGGCGAAGGGAGCGAAGCCAGACTCCGCACTGCTCAGCCCGGCCATGGTCGAGGCGGGGCGAATGATCTTTCACGGCAAGGGCAATTGCTCCGGCTGCCATGGCGCGAAACTTCAGGGAGGACCGATTGCCCCGGCGTTGACTGGCCAGGGCTGGCGGCACGTGAGCGGCACCTTCGATTCGATTGTCGACCGGATCGACAACGGATTGTCAGGCACTCTCATGGTGCCGCACCCCGGAGGGATCACCGAGGCGCAAGTGTTTGTGGTCGCCGCCTATGTGTACTCGGTGAGCCACGGGTTGACCAAGCCCTGACGAGTGGAGCCAACGGACTGCGCTTGCGGAGGCGCCCCAGCCGGACCGAGCGCACCATACCCAGGAGATCCGCATGAATGCCACGCGTGCGGCTGCCGCTGGCCTCGTCGCAACCGGGGCCATGACCGGCTTGCTGCTGGTCGAACCCTCGATCGGCTTGCCCAAGATCGCCATCGGGCAGATTCTGAGTACCTCGCTTGGGCTCGCGTCGGCGCACCTCTCAATCGGACCAGCCGTCGGATGGATCATCGACTTTCTCTTCGGGGTGGTGCTGGCGTTGATCTACGCGGCGGTCTTCGACCGGCGGCTCCCCGGCAAACCACTTGTTCGTGGGGTGCTCTACGGGGTCCTGGTCTTCGTCGGGGCGCAGCTGGCGTTCATGCCAATGGTCGGTGGGGGAGTCTTCTCGAACGGTGATGTCGAGCTCCTCGCCGGCAGCCTCCTGGGTCACGTGGTATACGGCGGGTTGACGGGTTGGATCTACGGGGAGTCGGCGGGGACGGCTTGAGGAGCGGTTCTCTACAGTGAAATACTCGTTTGGGACCGGACCTATGGAGCTTCCGCGGGTCGGGTCCCTGGTCGCCAACTGCGTGACCCAGAGGAGCCTCTGATGACCGCCCTCGCCCGCCGGCATGCCGCCATCTTCGCCATCCCGATGATCATCGGGCTCGTCACCGCCCAGCGTGCGGCCCCGCACGTGCGCGCGGTGGACTTCATCCTGCTGTTCGCGAGCGGAGCGATCTTCGGCGTCAGCCTGATGGGACTCATCCAGGCCTGGCGGTCAACGAGGCAGTCGCCAAGGCTAGGTCACTGCGATGTTGCACGGCCCGGCGTCCCAGTCGGGGCTCCGCTTGCTCCCCGCACTGTTCGGGTGCCAGATTCCCGGATGCTCAGTCCGAGGAGAGAATGACTTCGCCATCTGAGCCGCCGTCCGGCATTATGCGCGTCGCGCCCTTCGCCAGGTTCATCCAGCGCTTCGAGGAGCTCATCGGCTCCTCGACTACGATGACGCTGTATTTCATCCATTCCCGCCGGTGGCGCGAGAATCACGCCGCCGCGCTCCAGGCGTTCCTCGGCCGCGAGAACACACGGCTGGAGGTGTTCCTTCCCGATCTCGAGAACCACGAGTTGATGTACTCGCTCGGCCGGCACTTCGAGGATGGGCCGCTGATCTCCGCCATGGTGGTCGATGCCTACCGGTACTTCGCCCGGCTGGCCCGGGAGTTCGGGAAACCCGCCGAAGTCTGGCTCTTCAGCCGGTATCCGACGTTTTCGTTCTACCGGTTCGACGAGCGCGCGGTGATCGCGCTCTATTCCAACACGGCGGCCAAGAAGGACATGCCGGCTTTCGAGATCACGACCGACAGTTTCCTGGGAGAGTTCCTCGCCGCGGATACCGAGGACCTCAAGCGGGAGTGCCGCAAGCGGGCTCCGGAGGAGCTGGAGGCGGTGATCACCCGCGTGAAGGACGCGCACTGATCCCCTTCCTACGGGCGGCCGCAGCTTCAATCCTCACGCCGCCCGGGATTCGACGCCGAGCGGCTGCGGCGCCGGAATCCCCAGAGGTGCGCCGCGTGTCACGGGCCGAGCATCCCGGGGAATTGAGCCCGTCGGTTAGGCGTCAGTGCTCCTTGCGCGGCACTGATGCCACAGCCTGCACTGCGTCCTCGGCTTGAACCGGGCCGCCACCGATCGCCACGGGGGCTTCGGCGCCGCCCTCGCGCCGCACCAGCCCGAACCCGCCCATCGCCCCCATGAGTGACGGGACATTCAACGAGTCCGCCAGGCCCGACGGTACTACCATGAGCGATCCGCGCTTCACGATGCTCTCGTAAAGCATGTTCATAGCCCGCAGGGTCATCGCGGCCGGGTGGTCGCGGTAGGCGTCCGCCGCCTCGACAAACTTGTGGGCGATCTCGGTCTCCGCGGTGCCAAGGATGATGCGCGCCTGCCGTTCCCGCTCGGCCTGCGCCTGACGAGACATCGCATCCTCCAGCGCCGCCGGGATAATGACGTCGCGGATCTCCACCGACTGCACCTGAATCCCCCAGTTCGCCATCTTCTGTTCCAGGGCCACCTTGAGCCCGTGCCCGAGCTCCACGCGGGACTGGATCAACTCGGCGAGATCGTGCTTGCCGATGGCGTCACGCAGCGCGGTCTGCGCCGACAGGATGACCGCCTCGTCGTAGTCCTGCACCTCCAGCGCGGCCCGCTCGGCGTCACGCACGATCCAGAATGCTATCGCATCGACGTTCACCGGCACCGTGTCGCGGGTCAGGCACGATTCGGCGCCGAACGCGGCGGTCCGGATGCGCTGATCGACGATGTAGGCCACACGCTCGAGAATCGGCACGATGGCGAAGTATCCGGGCCCGCGGAGCCCGCGGTACCGGCCGAGCCGCAGCAGCACCGCCTTTTCCCACTGGTCGGTGTACTTGATCGAAGCCGCCAGCAGCGCTCCGAATCCCAGGCCCGCCACCGCGGCCAGCGGCGGCGCGAGTCCCACGAGGAACAGTGCGCCGGCCAGCCCGGCCGCACCTATCAGCCCCGCGGCAAGAGCGGCGAGCGAATATCGGGTGTCACTCGGCCTGTTTCTGATCATGTCCATCACCTCGTGGAAGTAGAGTCAGCCGGCGTGTCGCCGGTCATCACGTCACCGTGTCCGGAAAGGCCGGACCTCCTCATAGCGTGCGCGCGTGGCGCGGGGGCGTCTCCCCCGCTCCGCCTGCGGTGGCTCCAGGTACGGACTCCGTACTTCGCCCATCTCGATCGGCAGCGCCACTCGCACCAGCACCGTCAGCACGAAGAAGCCCATGGCCCAGATCCCTATGGTCACGCCCAGCTCCACCCACGAGGGGGTGTACTCGACGATCTCGCCTAGCGGCGAGGGGATGAAGCCGGGGATCACCAGGCCGAGTCCCTTCTCGACCCAGACGGCGATGAAGAGCGTTGCGCAGGCCGGCATCAACCAGCGGGGGTCGCGCCGGATCGAGTGAATCATGAGCGCGCCCGTGGCGAGAACGTTGAGGCCGATCGCGGTCCAGACCCACGGCACCAGTGCGTGGTGGCCGTCGAGGCCGAAGAACAGGTACCTGGCGTTGATCCCATGCTCGGTGGGCCAGTAGAACTTGTAAAACAGCTCGGAGATGAGCATGACGAGGTTGATCTGCGCCGCGACCGTCGTGATCAGCGCGAGCTTGGCGAGGGCGCTCTCAGAAATGGAGTAGGTGGTGTTGCGTCGAACGAACCAGAGGAGCAGGATCATGAACGCCGGGCCCGCGGTGAACGCGGACGCGAGGAAACGCGGGCCGAGGAGCGCCGTATTCCAGAACGGCCGGGCGGGCAGGCCTGCGAGCAGGAAGGCCGTCACCAGGTGGATGCTCACCGCCCACATCACCGAGATGTACATCCAGGGGAGGTACTTGCTCTTGGCCGGCGGGCGCCCGGCGAAGCGATTGTAGAGCAGGTAGAACGGGACGGCCAGATTCAGGGCCAGGTATCCGTTCAGCACGATCACGTCCCACGCCAGGAGCGACCGAGGCCAGTTCAGATACCCGACGACCGGCATCAGATGCCAGCCGGCCAGCGGGTTGCCGATATCCACCACCACGAAGGCCAGGCACATGACGAGCGCCGCCACCGCCACCCCTTCGGCCAGCAGCACCGCCCGGCCGAAATCCACCTGCTCCAGGACGTACGCCGGCATGACCAGCATCATGGCGGCTGCGGCCAGCCCGACGAGAAAGGTGAAGTTGGAGATGTAGAGCCCCCAGCTCACGTGGTCGCTCATCCCGGTGACGCCGAGGCCAAAGCGCAGCTGGAGCGAGTAGGCATACGCGCCGAGGAGCATGAGCAGCGTGAGCGTGCCCATCCACACGTGGTAGCGGCGGCCTCCGGTGGTCGCCGAGTACAGCGCACTGCGCACGAATGGTCCCAGGTGCACGATCACCTCAGTCGGTGAAATACCAGAACCGCGGCTCCGTCTGGAGGTCTTCCTTCAAGCGGAACACGTGCTTGTTCGCCAGGACCCAGCGGATTTCGGAGTCGGGGTCCAACAGGTTCCCGAACACCCGCGCGCCGGTAGGACAGGCCTCGGCGCAGGCAGGGAGCCGGCCCTGCCGGGTCCGGTGGATGCAGTACGTGCACTTCTCGACCACGCCCTTCTTGCGCGCCCGATTGCCGAGATAGTGCTGGTTGGGGTTGACCTCGGCCGCAGGGACCTGAGGAGCGCTCCAATTGAAGCGGCGGGCCCAGTACGGGCAGGCGGCCATGCAGTACCGGCACCCGATGCACCAGTCGTAGTCGACGACGACGATGCCATCCGGTTCCTGCCAGGTGGCGCCGACGGGGCAGACTCTGGTGCATGGGGGATTCGCGCACTGGAAGCACTGGGTCCCAATGTAGAAATGGCCCTCGGCCGGTACCTCGTGCTGGAAGGTCGCGTCACCAAGATCGAAATTGACCTCCCCTTCCTCCATCTCGAAGATGCGGATGTACTGAGTTTCCGCGCGGCGATCGAGGTTGTTCTCGTTGATGCACGCCTCGACGCAGCTTCGGAAGCCCTGACACTTCGAGATGTTGAAGGCATATCCAAAGACCACCCCGGGCTGGGCGTCGGTGGACTGGATCGTCACATCCTCGCCGCGTTTGAGTTCCGCCAGCTTCTCCAGCCGCGCAATCGTCTCAGCCCGCTCCTCCTCGGTCATGAAGCGGTAATTGCCCTTGATGTACTCCCGCCACGCGAGGACCCGCACCGCGCGTGCTTCCGGTGTTTCACCGCTCAGTGGCGCGCAGGCGCTCAGGGCCTGGGCGCCGATCACCGCACCACCCAGGATCATGCCAAGGGCGACCCGGCGATCGACGGGCTTCTGCAGCAGGCCGCCAACCTCGCCGCGCTCCGAGCCGTCGCCGACGGGATCGTCAGTCATGGCCCATTGCTCCGTATCCGTTCGATCACCGGGGCGCGGAAGGGAATTCGCGGTTCAAGCGCGGGGTGATGCGGATCATGACAATCGGTGCAGGCCAGCACGACACGACGGCCCTGCCAGCCGTCCAGGCGCTTGCCGTGCCCGCCGCCCGCCCACGCATCGGCCTGTGCGAAATGGCATTGCGCGCAGAGCCGATAGCTCTGGTCCATCGTGGCGCGCTTACCACCCATCAGGGTCAGAAGCTCCGCGTTCTCCGGCGCGTGACACGTGGCGCACACACCGCCACTCGTGTCCGGGTGGATCGGCCGGATGTTGTCGTGCGCGTCAGGGACGCGGCGCGCCTCCATCCGCACTCTCGCACCCGCATGGCAGGAGGTGCACGGGTACTGATTCAAGCCTGCCGGCGCGCGCCGAAGGGCGATCGGCAGAGTGATGGCGCCGAACCGGCGCGCCTGGCCGGCCTCTGGCTCTGCGGTCCGAAGCGCCACCTCGAACGGCCGGTCTCCCGGGCCCGTCCACCCTTGCACGGGGGCCGCCCGAACCGAAGCCAGCGCGCCGGGCTCCAGCGCCGCTTTCAGTGCCACCGCCGCGGAGTCAGCCACCGCCACGGTTGGCCCGGGCGCCGGCTGATCCCACAGCGCCTCGTGACCCTCCCGGCACGCGGAAGCGAGCCAGATCGCCGCGGCACACCGCGCTGCCACTCGGAATGGGCCCCGGTTCACGGTGCGGCCCCGGTTCCGCCGCCGTCCCACGGCCGGTGCGTGAACGCATCCGCTTCCGAATCCGCTGCCACGTGACACTGACGGCAACTGCCGCGCTCCGGGTGCGACGTGCGGAGTTCAGCCACCGCCGCGGGGCCCGCGTGGCAGGCCATGCAGTTCCCGCGCAGCTGGAGGTCATGCGGGATAGCCGGCGGCAACCGTCCTGGAATCGTCGGGACCAGCGTGGGCCACACCGTGGTCGGCAAAGTTGCGGAGGCCTCGGGTCGGGGCCTGCCGCCGCTCGGGCCGTGGCAGAGCGGACAGCGGGAATTGGGATCGGCGGCAGCCGAAGCGAGTCCCATCACGCCGTCGTCGCCCACGTGGCACTGCAGGCACATGCCCAGGTCGGGATGGGGCGTGACCGGCACGTAGGCCGCGAAGCGCAGTGAGTAGCCGCCCCGTTCGTGACACGATGCGCAGACCCCAGTGCGGAACTCCTCCGGGCTGAGCGCGTGCGGAATGCGCGGCGGTGCACCGGGATAGGCCCGGAGGAAGCGATAGGTGGCCCGGGTGCGTGGGTGCGCCTTGCGTTCCCGGGGGAAGGCCGGCTCGATGGCCAGCATCGCCCCCCTTGTCCGGAACACATCAGCCTCGGCCGGGATCGGCGCCTCCGGGGGGACGAGCAGCGCCACGGCGGCGACCCCCGGCGCCTCGTGCCGAGGCTCGGGCGCCCGCCTGGCCGCTACGATCGCCGCGACCACCGCGGTCGCCGCGGAGGCGAGCAGGAGCAGGCCGATGGCCACGGCAGCGGGACGCGGACCCTCGGGATTCATGGGGCTCCCCTGGCCGCCAGCCGTTCCACGCGCACGGCGCACTTGCTGCCATCGGGCTGCCCGGAGAGCGGACAGTACGCGTCGAGCATGAGCCGGTTGATCGGCTCCGCCTCGTCGAACACCGGAGCGAAGAGGTAGCCGCGCGGAGGCTGGGACCGATAGTCGACGCGTGCCTCGATATCGAGCGATCCGCGCCGACTCACCAGGCGCACCCGCTCCCGGTTGCGAATGCCGAGCTCGCTCGCGTCCTCGCGGTTGATTTCGACGTAGGCGTGCGGCAGGGCGCGGTGAAGGGCCGGGATTCGTTGAGTCATCGAGCCGGCGCCCCAGTGCTCGAGCACCTCGCCGGTGGAAAGCCAGAACGGGAATCCGCGGTCCGGTGCCTCCGCCGGTGGTTCGTGGGGCCGGAGCCAGATCCAGGCTCGATGGTCCGCGTGGCCGTAGAAATCGAAGCGGCCGTGGGTGCCGTCGGCGGCGGGATCTCCGGCGGTGCTGTACCGCCAGCGGGTTTCGCGGCCGGCAGCGTACGGCCACTGGACCCCCGCCTGTGCGCGCAGCGCCGCGATGGGCGGCAACGCACCCGGGGACCCTTCATGAAAGCGCCTGTATTCGTCCCAGATCTGAGAGACGTATCGGCGTGGCTCGTAGGGAAAGAGCTGCGCAAAGCCCAGGCGGCGCCCGACCTCGACCATCTGCCAGGCGTCGCTGGTCGCGTCGCCGGGCGGCGCCACCATCTGCTCGAAGTGCTGGATCCGCCGCTCGGCGTTGGCAAACACGCCCTCGCGCTCGAACCACATCGCCGCTGGAAGCACGACATCGGCCACGTCGGTCGTCGGCGTCGGATAGGTCTCCGAAACGACCAGGAAGCGGTCCGGACGGGCCGCAGCCCGCCGGTATCGGTCAAGATTCGGCAGGCTGACCATCGGATTGGTTGCCGAGATCCAGAGAAACCGGATATCGCCCTGTTCGAGCCGGCGGAACATCGACAGGGCCGGAGCGGTCGGGTGCGGATCGATCTTGTCGACTGCAACACCCCAGATCCCGGCCGCGCGCTGGCGGTCCGCTTCGTTTTGCACCACCCCGCGAGGAAGCGTGTGCGTCAGCGTGCCGGCGTCGTGCACCGCGCACCCGCCACTCGGCTGGCCGGTAAGCGCGAGTGGGCCGTTGCCCGGTGTCGCAATCTTCCCCACCAGCAGGTGGAGGTTGTAGAGCGCGTTGTTGGTCCAGGTGCCACGGACGTCCTGATGTACGTCACGTCCCCACACGGACATCACCCGGCGCTGTGGATCGCCATACAGGGACGCCAGCCAGCGAATGTCGGCTGCCGCCAGGCCGGACAGTTTCTCGACCTGCTCGGGCCGATAATCAGCGAGGAATGCCACAAACTCGTCCCAGCTGGCGTCGATCGGCTCATCCTCGACGAGTGCCCCGTCCGCCGACCCGAGGCCCAGTCCCGTCCTGCCGCGCTTGAAGGCGACGTGCCGATTGAGGAATTCCTCGTGCTGCCACTTCCGGGTCACGATTTCCTGGCAGATTCCGTTGGCGATCGCCAGTGCCGTGTGTGGCACGTGCAGCAGGGTCTGGTCGATCGCGTAGCTGGTGCGGGTCGTGCGCGATGACAGGCCGACGATGCGAACCGCAGGATTAACGCGCTTGCGCTCCAGGATCCGGGAGAAGAGCACCGGGTCGGTCTCGGCGAGGTTGATGTCCCACAGGACGACGACGTCGGCGTGGTCGAGGTCCTCATAGCTCCCGATCGCGCCATCGAGGCCGAAGCTGGCCTGGAGGCCCGCCATCGCGCTGGCGGCATACAGGCGCACGCTCGTCTCGAGGTTGTTGGTGCCGAGGGCCCCCTTGAACAGCTTCGAGGCGATGTAGGCATCCGGGATGGACCACTGGGCTGACCCGTAGAGGGCGATACTGTCCTTGCCGTGCTGCTGCACTGTCTCGCGAAGCTTGCGCGCCACGAGGTCGAATGCCTCGTGCAGTGGAACGCCCACCAGCCTGCCCCCCCGCCGGACCATGGCCCGTCTGATTCGATCGGGGCCGTAGAGGGCTTCGATCGAGTGATAACCCTTCACGCAGGCCAGTCCCTTGGCCACCGGCGAGTCGGGGTCGCCCTTCACCGCCACCGCACGCCCGTTCTCGAGGCCCACGAGCAACCCGCAGCCGACGCCGCAAAGCCGGCATGGTGCCCGCTTCCAGACCGGGCCGGCGGTGGGAAGCGCCATGCCGGGCACGGCAGCAGAAACTGCGGAGGCCGCAGACACGGCCCCTAACCGCCTGAGAAACGTCCTCCGATCGACGCGTTTCATGGGAACCTGCGGACACGGGCGGAACTGGCAGCCGCCTTTCGCGACGTCAGGCCACGGCCTCCACCTGCGGCGCACACTCGCACCATCGGGCCTCCGAGCAGGAACCGGCCCCGCCCTGCTAACTGGCCGGCGGGATAACAGGATAAGGTGGGCAACGTGACACGGTGCGGGGTGATACCCCTATAGCCAACATTGCCGCTGGCAATTGAAGGGACGGGGAATGGGTGATGAGGGCTTCTTAATGAATCGGGCGCGTGGACCGCGACCCGCCGGGGAGGTGGGTTAGATTCCGAGTACGTTCACCGGGAATGCTCCGGGCAGGACCCCTGAGGGCAGGAACCTACCGAGACACGTGAAGGATGCGCGCCGACCATGTCCATCCGACCGATCAAGCGACTCATCAAGTCCAAGCCGACACTCGAGGGCGCGGGGGTCCACCTGCGCCGGGCGTTCGGCTTCGGCAACACGTCCGAATTCGACCCGTTCCTCCTGCTGGATGACTTCCGGAATGAGCGGCCGGAGGATTACCTGGCTGGCTTCCCCTGGCATCCGCACCGCGGCATCGAGACGATCACGTATGTCCTCGCGGGCACCGTCGAGCACGGCGACAGCATGGGGAACCAGGGCGCCATCGCCGCCGGCGATGTCCAGTGGATGACGGCGGGAAGCGGAATCATCCATCAGGAGATGCCGAAGGGCGACCGGGACGGCCGCATGCACGGATTCCAGCTCTGGGCCAACCTCCCCTCGGCCCTCAAGATGACCGCGCCGCGCTACCAAGAGGTGAAGTCGGGCGACATTCCGCTTGTCACGGAGGACGACGGCACGAGCGTGCGAGTGGTCTGCGGGAGCTTCTGGGGGAAGACCGGGCCGGTGGACGGGATCGCCGCGGAGCCAACCTACCTGGACGTCTCGGTGCCGCCGGGCAAGCGGAAGACGCTCCCGGTAGAGGTGACGCGCCACGCCTTCGCCTATGTGTTCGCGGGGGCCGGCAAGTTCTGCAACGCGTCGGGGCCGCTCGCAGTCCCCACGGAAAGCGTCGGCTGGGCGGACACCACTCCACCCACCGAGGCGGAGAACCGCTCCCTCGTGCTGTTCGACCGGGGGGACGAGGTCACGGTCGAGGCCGACCAGGACGGCATCCGGTTCCTGCTGGTCTCGGGCAAGCCGCTCGAGGAGCCGGTGGCCTGGTACGGCCCGATTGTCATGAACACCCAGGAGCAGCTCCGCCAGGCCTTCGAGGAGCTGCAGCGGGGAACCTTCCTGAAGGTGTAGCGCGTCAGGGCGCCGTCACGTCCACCAGCTCGGTACGCTCACCGCCGCCTCCGACCTCGAGCGTCACACCAAGGCCGGAGCAATAGAACTTGTGCTCGTGCGGGCCCGACTCGAGACCGCTCCAATCCTCGGTCTCGACACAGCCGGTGAAGCTGCCGTGCGGCACGTCGACGGCCTGGTCCAGGGCCACGACCTTGCCCCAGTCCTCGGCCACTCCCTTCAGGAACTCCTGCCGGTATGCCTGATCCAGGTAGGCTGAGGGATCGGCCCACATCACGACGCCGGGAAGCGCACCATCGACTCCCCACTCCCATGAGCCCTCCGTGCTCACGACCACGCCCCCCTCGTATTCCTTCGTGTCCTCGCCGAGGTACCAGACGTTTCCCGCCGCGTCCTGGGCGTACCAGTCGAAGGTGTCCTCGATCAGCTCGCCATCCAGCGTCACCGAGTCGTGCACGACCGTGGCGGTGACCCCCATGATCAGCTTGGTCGTGGCGAGTACCTCGACGGTGGTTTCCTCCAGTCCATCGCTGGTGGTCGCCTCGAACTCATAGGTCGTGCCCGGCACGAGGGGGAACCATTCGTTCGTTACCGCGGCGGCCCATTCGGTCGGAATGTCCGGATCGTACGCCGGGCCGTTGGAGCTGTCATTGCATCCCTGGCAGGCGACGATGCCCGCGGCCGCCACCGCCATGGATGAGAGCAAACGCGACGTCATGGCATGCCTCCCTTTGAGCTGAGCGCAAGGAGATATGGTGTCGGTGGGTTGGACGAAGAGATCGTGATTCGGGCGCCGGACTCATCGTCCCGGACGGTGTCCGAGACCGCCGCCTGCCGGTCCTGGGCGGCCTGCATCGTGAGAAGGAGGTTGACTGCGGCCGGAGAGACGAGTCCCATGGACACCTCTGGTCATACAGACTCCGCAAGCCCACGGATGGTACACACGGGGCTCGGAGACGGGCCCTAGGAATGGCGATCGGGCACCCTGCTCTCAGGGGCTGCCCGTGCTTGCAGGCCTCAGGGTCATCCCGGTGTGATACGCCACGAAGGCCCAGATGTCCGCCTGCTCTGCGATCCGTCGGTCGAGCGGGCGGTACCCGTGGCTCGCCTGCGCCTCCACCCGGATGAGCACGGGCCTGTCGCAGGCCGGCGCGGCTGCTTGAGCCTGCTGCAAAGCGGCCGCGAACTTGTACGAGTGGCTGGGCACCACCCGGTCGTCGTGGTCGGCGGTCGTCAGCAGGGTTGCCGGATAGCAAATGCCTGACCTGATGTTGTGCAGTGGGGAATACGCCCGAAGGTAGGCAAACGCCGTGGAGTCCGTTGCCGCGCCATACTCAGTGGCCCAGGCCTCGCCGCCCGTGAACTCGTGGTACCGGAGCATGTCCATCACTCCGACCTGTGGCACGGCCGTCCCGACCAGGTCCGGGCGCTGGGTCATCGCCGCGCCCACGAGGAGGCCGCCGTTGGAGCCTCCGTTGATCGCCAGCCTGGGCGACGATGTGTACTTCTCCCGGATCAGGTACTCCGCGGCCGCGATGAAGTCGTCGAAGACGTTCTGCTTCCGCTCGAACATCCCCGCTTGGTGCCACGCCTCCCCGTACTCGCCGCCACCCCGGATGTTGGCCACGGCGTATACGCCACCCTGTTCCACCCACGCGATCACGGCGGGGTTGAAGAACGGCGTCATGCTCGCTGAAAAACCACCGTAGGCATAGAGCATCGTCGGATTGTCGCCGTTCTGCGTCACATCCCGCCGCCTCGTGATGAACATCGGTACTCTTGTGCCGTCGCGGCTAGTGTAAAACACACGCTCCGTTTCGAGGCGCGAGGGATCGAAGGTGAGTCGGGGCGGCTCAAATGGCCGGCTGGCGTCCGTCTTGGCGTCATACATGTAGACGGTGCCTGGAGTGAGCGGCGATGTGTACGTGTAGAAGAGCTCGGGCCGGTCGAAGCGTCCGATCAACCCGCTCGCGCTTCCGAGTCCTGGCATCGCCACCTCGCGCTCGAGCTTGCCATCGAGGGAGTAGAGCCGGACGACCGAGGCTACGTCCTTGAGGGAGAGCGTACCGATCCTGCCGGCGACGAGTGACGCGCCCTCGACCGGCATCTCGCCCGCTGCGATCACCCTTGCCCAGTGTGCCGGGTCAGGCGTCGCAACCGGCGCCGCCACGATCTCGCGATTGGGCGCGTCCTTGTCCGACAGGATGTACAGCCGCCCGCCAGCCACACCGAGAGGGGAATAGTTCGCGTCATGCCCGGTGACGACCGGTCGGATCGGTGCCCGGACATTCGGCCGCCTGGGATCCCCGAGATCCGCGACGTAGACCTCGTTCTTGTCCGTTCCCTTCGATGTATAGACAAAGAGAAAACGCCCCGTTTCGTCGGTGCCGCCGAAGATGAACCACGTCGGATGGTCGGGTCGGGCGTAGATCTTCATGTCCTGAGATTGCGGCGTACCCAGGCGGTGGTAGTAGAGGGTGTGGTGCTCCAGCTTGGCCTTGAGGGCCTCGCCGGCCGGCGGCTCCGGATACCGGGAGTAGAAGAAGCCCTTCCCATCCTGGGTCCACGAGAGGCCGGTGAACCGGGCCCAGCGAAGGGTGTCGGCGGTGTTCCTGCCCGTCGAGAGGGAGCGCACGTAGAGCGTCATCCAGTCCGCTCCGCCCTCGCTCTGCCCATAAGCCACGTGCCTGCCGTCCGGAGCCGGCGCGAACGCGGAGAGCGCGACCGATCCGTCGGGCGAGAGTTGGTTGGGGTCGATCACCACCTGCTCGGCGCCGTCGAGCGTCGCGCGCGTGTACCAGACGTTCTGACGCTGGAGTCCGGAGTTCTTCGAGTAGTACCAGTGTCCTCCCTCCCAGAACGGCGCCCCCGTGCGAGGGTAGTTGTAGAGTGCGGTAATCCGTTCCTTGAGCGCGTCCCTGCCGGACAGGGCCGTCAGGTATGGCATGGTAACGGCATTCTGGGCGGCCACCCACGCGGCGACTTCGGAGCTCTCAACCGCCTCCAGCCAGCGGTATGGGTCCGCGACTCGCGTTCCGTGGTAATCGGTGACCGTATCGACCGTGCGGGTCGCGGGAACCTGCGGGCGCCGAGGCTGCTGGGCGCCGGCGGGAGTAACTGCGGTGAGGAGTACGGCAGCGAGGAGACATCGGACGCGGGTGGGGAACATATCGGCCTCGGGGATTCGTCGAAAACGGCCTCGATCTGGGGGCGACGAACACTCCGCCGAGTCTAGGTCGGCGTCCCGTAAGCGTCAAGAAATAGCGGACGCCCGAGGGGGAGCCTCCGTGTGCAACGCAGGGGCGGGACTCGAGCCGAAGGCCGAGGCCCCAATAAGAAGCCCCCTGTCGGGGGCATAGCAGGGGCGGGACTCGAACCCGCGACCCCGGCATTATGAGTGCCGTGCTCTAACCACCTGAGCTACCCTGCCGCGGCGCCAATCCTACCCCCGCCGGCCCTCGTTTTCAAGGTTCCCTGGGCGGCACAATCCGGTACAGGAATTCACCCTCGCGGACCATGCCGAACGCCTCGCGCGCGACGCGTTCCTGCACCCGCGGGTCTCGCTCGATCGCGACCGCTTCCTTCTCCAGCGAGTCCACGATCTTCCTCAGAACCTGCACCGCCGCTTTCTCCCGTGCCTCCGCCCGCCGGAGTTCGAGCCAGTCCCAGGTACTGTACTCCCCGCCCTGCACCGCGAATACAAGCGCGAGGATCAACACGACCAGGGCGGCGAGGCGCGCGCGGCTCACAGCGGATACAGGTCCCGACCCGGGTAGTGCGCCACCTCACCCAGCTCCTCCGCGATCCGCAGCAGCTGGTTGTACTTGGCGATCCGGTCAGTGCGGCTCGCGCTTCCGGTCTTGATCTGCGCGGCTCCGCACGCCACGGCGAGGTCGGCGATGAAGGTGTCTTCGGTCTCGCCCGAGCGATGGCTGATCACCACGCCGTAGGAGCTGCCCTTGGCGAGCTCGATGCACTGCAGCGTCTCGGTCAGGGTCCCGATCTGGTTCACCTTGACCAGTACCGCGTTCGCGATCCCTTCCTCGATGCCCTTGGCGACCAGGTCCACGTTCGTGCAGAAGATGTCGTCCCCCACGAGCTGGACCCGCTCGTGCAACTTCTCCGTGAGCAGCAGCCAGCCGGGCCAGTCATTCTCGGCCAGGCCGTCCTCGATCGAGACGATCGGATAGCGGTCCACCCACTGGGCGTAAAGCTCCACCATTTCAGCCGCCGAGCGCGTGCTGCCGTCGCCCTTCTTGAAGACGTAGTTCCCGTCCTGGTAGAGCTCCGACGCCGCCACGTCGAGCGCGATCGCCACGTCCCGGCCCGGCTGGTAGCCCGCGGCCTGGATGGCCTGCATCACCACGTCGAGCGCCGCTTCGTTGCTCGGCAGCATCGGGGCAAACCCACCCTCGTCGCCGACGGCGGTGGACAGCTTCATCTTCGTGAGCACCTTCTTCAGCGCGTGGAACACTTCCACGCCGATGCGCAGGCCCTCGGGGAAGCTGTCCGCCCCGATGGGGACGACCATGAACTCCTGCGCGTCCACGTTGTTCGACGCGTGGGCGCCGCCATTCAGGATGTTCATCATCGGCACGGGCATGATGTGGGCCATCGGGCCGCCGAGATACCGGTAGAGCGGGAGCCCGCTGTCCGAGGCCGCCGCCCGCGCCACCGCGAGCGAAACGGCAAGCATGGCGTTTGCGCCGAGCTTGCTCTTGTTGGGCGTGCCGTCCGCGTCGAGCATTTCACTGTCGATCGCGATCTGGTCGTCCGCCGGCATTCCTTCGAGCCTCGGCCCGATTACCTCGTTGACATTGCGAACGGCATCGAGGACGCCCTTCCCCATATACCGCTTTTCGTCACCGTCCCGCAGTTCGGCCGCCTCGTGCTCGCCGGTCGAGGCACCGCTCGGCACGGCCGCCCGCCCCGTGGCTCCGCTGGCCAGGGTGATCTCGGCTTCGACCGTCGGGTTGCCGCGGCTGTCGAGGATCTCGCGCGCATGCACTTCGATAATGGTAGACATAAAGTCCCGTGTCGCTGGTCGCTGAAAGCCACGAACGCGGGGGCAAGCTACTCCCGGCCCCCGCCCCGGTCAACGCGCCTTCATCTCCTCCATCGCGGCGCGGCATTTCGCGCTCAGCGCATCGCGATCCTCATAGGTGAGCCGGTCCGTCGGAATCGGCTCACCGAAGTGCACGCTCATCGGCAGGCCCCGCACCGCGATGGAGCCTTTGGGAAGGTTCTCGAACCCGCCGCGAATCAGCACCGGCACGACGGGGACTCCGGCGCGAATGGCCAGCACGAAGGGGCCCTTCTTGAACGGCAGCATCACCCCATCACGGCTCCGGGTCCCCTCCACGAAGACCGCTGCCGAAAGGCCGTTCTGAATCGCCTCGGCCGCCTGATCGTAGGAGCTGAAGGCCGATTGGAGGTTCTTGCGATCGATGGAGATATGTCCGGCGTCCTCCATCGCGGGGCCGAAGAAGGGGACCTTCAGCAGCTCCTTCTTCGCCACGAAGCGGCAGCTGTGGGGGATCGCCAGCACCAGGGCCCAGATGTCCACGAAAGACTCGTGATTCGACGCGAAGACGTACGACTGGTTCGGGTCGAGCCGCTCGCGTCCGATGACGCTCAGGGAAATGCCGTGCAGGCGGACCAGCCACCCGGCCCAACGCCGCACCAGCCGGTCGTAGAGTCCGTGGGGCTCATAGCGGACACCCGCCCACGAGGCGAGGATGATCCACGAGGCGATGAAGATCGTCAGCGGCGGGACGGTGAGGAGAAACCAGATTCCCCGAAGAAGAGTCACCGGAAGTGATCGAACCCTTGGAGGTCTACTTCAATGCCTCCCCGCGCGAGCCGGATTCCCTCGCCCGCGGATACCGTGCCGATTCGGCAGAGGGTGACGCCGGTGGAGCGCCGGAGCCGGCGGGCGGCGTCTCCGCCGAATTCGGGAGGGAGGGCGACCAGCAGCTCGTAGTCCTCCCCGCCCCGGGCGGCGAACGCCTCGGCGGATTCCCCGACGGCCGCAGCTGCCTCGGGCACATCCGGCGCGAGCGGCACCAGCGCGAGGTCAATCTCGATGAAGACATCGGATGCCGCCGCGAGGTGCCGCGCGTCTCCCGCCAGACCATCCGACAGGTCGATCATCGCCTTCGCGCCGTGCCGTGCGAGCCAGCGTCCAGCCGCCAGGCGCGGCTCCGGATGCGCGAACCGGATTCTCGCATCCATCCCTGGCACCCGGCCTGCGCGCCACGCTTCCAGTGCGGCCCGTGCGCCGCCGAGCGTCCCGGTGACCCAGAGCCCGTCACCCGGTTCGGCGCCGGTCCTCCTCACCGGGCGCGCGGCTCGCCCGAGCACGACAATGTCCACCACCAGCTGAGGTGCTGTGCTGAGATCGCCACCCAGCACCCGGGCGCCAGCGCGCGCCGCGGCCGCGCCCACGCCGTGCATCAGCTCAGCCAGGGCATCGGCATCCGTTCCGGCGGGCGCGCCCACGCTGGCGAGGACGCCGACGGCGGACGCCCCTTCGGCGGCCAGGTCGGAAAGCGCTCCCGCCGCAGCGCGCCACCCGATCTCCTCGAGGGAGAGCCAGTCGCGGCGGAAGTGAACGCCCTCGACACTCAGGTCCGTGCTCACCACCACTTGCCGGCGGCCCGGCGGCAGGATGGCGCAATCGTCGCCGAGTTCCCACCCGGTGCCACCGAGCTCGCGTTGAATGGCGCGGATCCGGTCGAACTCCGGCCCGGCACCGAGCGGGAGATGATTCACGGCCGGATCTCCCCCATCCGGAACCGGACCAGGCCTTCCGACGTGGCGACCCAGAGGTACTCCGATTGGACCGCGAGATCATAGGGTTCGCCGGGAAGGTCTCCATCCACCAACAGCGGACGTTCTGCCGCCTGGCCGAGCCGCGTGAAAGCCACTCCGCGCTCGCCCGCGACCCAGAATCCGTCCCCCTGCGGCACCAGACGCCGGAGCCGGCCCAGAACCTGTGAGAAGGGGACACCCACGGTCCAACGGTCGGAGGCTGGGTCCTTCCATAGAAGCTGATCGGCAGCGAGGGCCACCAGGGTATCCCCGGACCACGCAAGGTCATAGATGGGCTGCCGGAGCGCGGCCGACTCTTCGAGGCCAGTGGGACGAACGAGATTCTCCCGGTCGGGAACTGCGACGAGCGGGCCCAGCGGCGTCGCGACCCAGATCGAGTCGTCCTGGAAGGCCACGGCCATCGCCGCGTCCGTGAACAGTGGGGCAACGCGTTCCAAACGCACGCTGTCAACGACACGCGCCAGGCCGTGGAGCGTGCCGGCAACCAGCACACCGCGCCGGGAGCCGATCGACAATGCCCGCCTGTCCGGCAGCCCATCCGACTCGTCGAGTTGGAGCGGATCGCCGCCGTCTCGGAGGGGAAAACGCACGACTCCGTTGTCGGTTGCGGCCCAGAGCGCGTCCCCGAGGGCGGTGAGCCGCCGCACCTGCGTGAACCGGAGCCCCGTCGCGGCCGGGCCGGTGACGACGCGAAATTCGTTCAAGTCTTCGGCGACGAACGTGAGTGCGGTGGGGCGCGATGGCTCGCGGTCGGTGGCAACCCATACTCCTCCCGGCACGGCAACCACGGCTCCGGCGATGGTGCCGGGCAGCCCGAACGTCAGCTTCTCCGGGAGGGCCGCACCGTCCTGGATGAAGAGCAATCCGACGCCTGAGGTGCCCAGGTACCAGCCCAGGTTGTCGAACGAGCGCGCTGCCGAGGTCAGTTGGGCCGGTCGGAGGGACGGATCGAGCAGGTATTGCGGGGCAGTCATGCGCAGCGCCGGATTCGCGGCAAGAGCCTGTTCAACCGTGCCCGGGCGTACGGGCTGCTGAGGTGGCCGGCCCGGCTGCCCGGTAATCGCCCCCCTGGGCGCGATGAACCATCCCGCGGTCGTACGGAGAAAAAGCCCTTCGGCTGGCGCCGCCATGTCGAACGCGATCTCCATGACCCGGCCTGGAACCGTGCCCAGCTCCCACAGGCGGATGTCGGGCTGGTAATGCACCCAGCCGTCGGGACGGCCCAGCCAGAGGGAGTTGTCGAGCGGATCGATGAGCCCGACGAAGACGCGCTCCAGCATCCCGCGCACCGGCGGATCGAACGGACCCTCCCACCGACGGAAGAGCGGGTTCCACACCAGGAGGCCGGTTGGGGAGCTTGCGAACACCCGCTCCGGTGATGCGGCGACCGCGTTGATCCGGCTCCAGTCTCCAATGATGACCCGATCTTCCGGCCGCCAGTCGCGGGAGACCTGCGCGGAGAGCGGTGTGGCGAGGAGAACGAGGATCAGCGAGGGGCGGAGCATGGAGGAAAGGTATCAGCCTTCCGGTTTCTCCAGCTCGACGAGCACGGGCAGTCTTGTCCCGGGTGGTGACGTCCGCAGTATCGCCCATGCACGCCACACATCCGGCAGCGCGGCAATAACGTCCATTGGCCGCATCGCGCGCGCGGTGACGCGCCGGGCGGCCAGCTCGCCTGCGCGGCCGAGGGCCTGTGCGGCGAAGGCCGCGGCATGTTCCGGCTGCATTCCCTGGCCGAGTGCCGCACCCGCGAGGCCGCTGAGCACATCGCCGCTGCCGCCCGTGGCGAGTCCCGGCGTTCCCGCCGCCAGCGTCAGGATCGGCTGCCCGGTCCGCGCCACCACGCTGGGCACTCCCTTGAGGAGGACGGTCGCGCCGGTCTCTGCCGCGGCGGCCTCGGCCGCTCCCCACGGATCGGTATCGAGCTGCGCCCCGAGGTGTGGGAAGAGCGTGCGGAACTCTCCCGGATGAGGAGTGAGGAGCACGGAGTGACCGTGCGCCAGCTCACCAAGCACCGGGAGCGCGCCCGCGAAGGCGGTCAGCGCATCGGC
Source organism: uncultured Gemmatimonadales bacterium (assembly GCA_963817575.1). Lineage (GTDB taxonomy): Bacteria > Gemmatimonadota > Gemmatimonadetes > Gemmatimonadales > GWC2-71-9 > DASTCF01. Next base: position 213,735 of record CAWFOY010000011.1, on the reverse strand, counting down.
ATCGAGCACGATGCACCGGGCCCCGGCGAGGAGCCCGACGATGAACATTCTCCGGGTCGGCGAGCGGCCAAGTCCCGGGCCGACGACGACAGCATCTGCGCGCTGGATGAGTTCGAGAAGTGCGGGCGTCGGCGGCGCGTCGAATGCGTGAGAGAAGGTCTGAAGGTCGGGCTCGGCGGCAGTGAGCGCGGCCACGGTCGCTTCCGGAGCCACGGCGTGCACGAGGCCCGCGCCGGCTGCGAACGCCGACCGCGCGGCGAGACGTACTGCACCGGTCATCCCGGCGTCTCCGCCCACGACGACGACCCGTCCGCGGTCCCCTTTGTGGATGCCAGCCGGGAATGGCGGTGCGAATCCGGCTGCGACGGCATCGGTCCAGAGCACGGGCCAGCCCGGCTCAGCCGGAGGAAGGCCGATGTCGACGACAACGACCGCCCCGACCTGCTCGCGGGCCAGGAGGTGGCCTCGCCGGAGACCGCCAAACGTGATCGAGAGATCCGCGCGCGCCGGTCCGTGCACTGTCCCCGTGCCAAGATCAACGCCGCTCGGCCCGTCGAGGGCCACGATGGGGACTCGGAGTTCGCGAAGGCGGTCGAGTAGCGCGGCCGCGGCCGGGCGCGGCTCGCCTCGGGCGCCGGTGCCGAGTACGGCATCCACGGCGAGGCCGATGCCGGGCCACGGCCCGTCGGGAAGGACCTCACGCACGCCCTCGGCACGGGCGAGGTCCGTCATGAACGTATTGAGAGGAGAGGGCTGGCCCGTCAGCGGAGCGACCCAGACGGGAACTTCCGCGCGGTGCAGGGCCCGGGCGAGCACCCAGCCGTCGCCGCCGTTGTTGCCCGACCCTGCCGCGACGAGGACACCGTTCCCGATGGCCGCCCCGTAATGCGCGGCCAGCACGGCAGCGCTCGCCCGGCCCGCGGATTCCATCAGCGTCGCGCGGGCGATTCCGGCCGAGTCCGCGGCCTCGTCCCAGGCGGCGGACTGGGTGGGAGTAATGACGGGGATCGGCATGGAGTTGGGAAGGACCGAGAGGCGAGGACTGAGGCAAATCTAGGGTCCGGGCACGGCCCCCAGTCCCCAGTCCTTCTCTCTCGTTCCTATTTGTAGGACTGCCCGATCACCCGCCCGAACGAGATCTCGCCGTTATCGATGCGGAGATTGAACCCGCACTCGGGATTGGTGCAGACCCACGCCTTGTAGGTGATCGGTGCGCCTTCGCGCCCGTAATCGGAGAGGGGAATGAGCTTCCCCTGCGAGCATTTCTGGCAGGCCGGCCAGTCAGTCCCTTCCATCGTCCCTCCCGCGCTAGATCCCCAGGTCCCGCGCCCGCACGTCAGGCCACTCATACCCATCGGTGAAGGCCGCATCGAATTCGTACACGCCTTCAAAGTCCGCCTCGCTGTCGCCGGGCTGGGTGATGAGCAGCCCCACGTCCACCAGCGTGAACACGATCCGGCCGATGTCGCGCGTTGTGGTCAGCCCCCAGTGCCCGAGGACCTGGGGAGCCAGAAGCCCGAACTGTTCGCGCGCGAGGTCGCGGCAGGCCCACGCGAGCTCCGCCCCCGCGACATGGCGCCGGGCCGGAAGACGCCCCTGAAGGTACTCGATGGCCCCGAGCACGAAGAGATAGGAGCGCTCGTCAAACTGCCCCCCGCGGGCCCGGATGCGGGTGAGGAGGTCGGCGGCCAGCTGCACGTCACTCACCGGCGGGCCCGTTGATACAGTGGGAACTGTGCCGCGAGATCCTCGACCTCCGCCCGCACTGCTGCGAGCGACGCGTCGTCCTGACGGGTCACGACCCGGTCGATGAGTTCCGCGATGCGGGTCATTTCGCCCGGCCCCATTCCGCGCGTGGTCAGCGCAGGAGTGCCCAGGCGGATGCCGCTCGTCACGAACGGCGACTGGGGGTCATCGGGAATCGTATTCTTGTTGACGGTGATCCCGGCCCGGCCGAGGAGCTGCTCGGCGAGCTTCCCGGTGAGCCCCTTGGATCGGAGGTCCACCAGCATGAGGTGGGAGTCGGTGCCGCCGGAGACGATCGCGAACCCCCGATCCATCAGCCCCGCGGCCAGCCGCTCAGCGTTGGCGACGATGCGCCGGGCGTAGGCGCGAAAATCGGCCGTCAGCGCCTCGCCGAGGGCCACCGCCTTGGCGGCGATGACGTGCATCAGCGGCCCGCCCTGCGCCCCGGGGAACACCGACTTGTCCACCTGCTTGGCCAGCGGCTCGCCGCAGAGGATGAGGCCTCCGCGGGGGCCACGGAGCGTCTTGTGGGTCGTGGTGGTGGTGACGTGCGCGTGGGGGACGGGCGATGGGTAGATACCGCCCGCGACGAGTCCGGCGAAGTGGGACATGTCCACGACGAGGTAGGCACCGATCTCGTCCGCGATGGACCGGAAGGCGGCGAAATCGATGATCCGCGAGTACGCGCTGCCCCCGGCGATGATGAGCTTCGGCCTGTCCCTCCGCGCCTGGCTCCGGACGACGTCGTAATCAATGCGACCCGTGGCCGGGTTCACGCCGTACTGCGTCGCCCGCCAGATGATGCCGCTGTGGTTGACGGAGGCACCATGGGTAAGGTGGCCGCCATGCGGCAGGGACATCCCCATGATCGGCTCACCCGGCGGCACCAGCGCCATGTACGCGGCCAGGTTGGCCTGCGCCCCGGCGTGGGGCTGCACGTTGGCATGCTCCGAGCCGAAGAGCTGTTTCGCCCGGTCGATCGCCAGCCGCTCGACCTCGTCGACGACCTCACAGCCGCCGTAGTACCGGCGGCCGGGATAGCCCTCGGCGTACTTGTTGGTCAGGGGAGTGCCCATCGCGTCGATGACGGCGCGGCTCGCGAAGTTCTCGCTGGCGATCAACTCCAGCCCGTTCCGTTGCCGCTCCAGCTCCCGGTCGACCAGCGCGGCCACGATCGGGTCCCCCTGCGGCAGCGCGGCGGTGTGATCCAGCTTCACGCGCCCTCCTCATCCACCTTGGCCACTCGCCTCACGTGACGGCCGCCCGCGAACGGAGTTGTCAGCCAGCGTCGCAGGATCTCCACCGCGTCCTCCTCAGTCACGAATCGGGATGGGAGCACGAGCACGTTCGCGTCGTTGTGCTCGCGCGCGAGCTGCGCGACCTCCGGGGACCATACGACGGCCGCACGCACCCCGTGGTGCCGGTTCGCAGCGAACGACATCCCGAGGCCGGTCCCGCAGGTCAGGATGCCGCGCTGCACCTCGCCGCGCTCGACCATCGAGGCGAGCGGGTGCGCGAAGTCGGGATAATCCACGGATTCCGTGCCGTTCGTGCCCAGGTCGAGCGGCTCGTAGCCAAGGGCGGTGAGCTCGCGCTTGAGTCGCTCCTTGAGCTCGTAGCCGGCGTGGTCCGCGGCGATGGGGATGGTTTCGCGCATGAGTCAAATCTAGATGGGCGGATGGGCGGATGGGCAGATGGGCGGCCGTTGTTTCTGCCCATCGGCCCATCTGCCCATCGACTCGCCTACCTCGGCATCCAGAGGGGCCGCATGCCGCCCACGCCCCGGAGCCGGGTTTCAGCCAGGCGGTCCGCCGCCTTGTAGGACGGGATGCTCTCACGCTTCGCGAGATCGTACACCCGGAGCAGTGTGTCGTAGATCTCCCCGGCCTTCTTCTTCGAGCGATCGGAGCTCCAGCCGTGGATTTCGCCGTAGACGTTGATCAGCCCGCCACCGTTGATGACGTAGTCCGGCGCGTAGAGCAGCCCCTTGGCCGCCAGCGCGTCGCCGTGGCGCTCCTCCGCGAGCTGGTTGTTGGCCCCGCCGGCGATAATGCCGACCTTGAGCCGCTTCAGCGTGTCGTCGTTGAGAATGGCGCCGAGGGCGCACGGGGCGAAGATGTCGGCCTTCTGGTCGTAGATAACATCCGGGGTCACCGCGGTGGCGCCGGTGGCCTCCACGACCTTTTTCACCTTGGCCGGATCCACGTCGGTCACGAAAAGCTTGACCCCCTCTTCACTGAGGTAGGTGCAGAGCCACTGCCCGACGTGGCCGCACCCCTGCACCGCGACCGTCTTCCCGGTGAGGCTGTCGCTCCCCCATTGCGCCTTAGCCGTCGCCTTCATGCCGACGTACACGCCGTATGCTGTGACGGGGGAAGGATCGCCGGACAACCCGGTCAATCCGGAGACGTGCTTCGTCTCATAGCGGACGAATTCCATGTCGGCCGGGCTGGTGCCGACGTCCTCCGCTGTGATATACCGTCCACCCAGCGATTCGACGAACCGGCCGTGGGCCCTGAAAACGGCCTCCCGGTCGGGCCGTTTGTTGTCTCCGATGATGACCGACTTCCCGCCGCCGAGGCTCAGGCCCGCGACCGCGGCCTTGTAGGTCATACCGCGGGCCAGGCGGAGGGCGTCGGTTATCGCCTCGTCGGTCGAGCCGTACTGCCAGAACCGCGTCCCGCCCAGGGCGGGACCGAGCGTCGTATCGTGAATGGCGATGATGCCATAGTACCCGCAGGTCGGCTCGTGGCAGAAAACGACCTGCTCGTGCTCGTGCGCGGCGATGGATTCGAATAGGTCCATGTAACTCACTCCTACTTCTCGCTGTAGTCGAAAAACCCCTTGCCGCTCTTCTTGCCGAGATACCCAGCCGCCACCATCCGGCGGAGCAGAGGGCATGGACGGTACTTGTCGTCCCCCAACCCGCCATGGAGCACTTCGAGAATCGCAAGACAGACGTCGAGTCCGATGAAATCGGCCAGCGCGAGGGGTCCCATCGGGTGGGCCATCCCGAGTCTCATCACGGTGTCGACGGACTCCGGGGTCGCCACGCCCTCCATCACGCAGAAGATCGCCTCGTTGATCATCGGCATCAGGACGCGGTTCGAAACGAACCCCGGGTAGTCGTTGACCTCGACCGGCGTCTTCCCGAGCGCGCGGGAGGTCTCCATCGTCCACCCGGCCGTCGCATCGCTCGTCGCGTGACCCCGGATCACTTCGACCAGCTTCATGACCGGCACCGGATTCATGAAGTGCATGCCGATGACCTGGGCCGGGCGCTTTGTCCGCGCGGCGATCTCGGTGATGGAAATCGAGCTGGTATTAGTGGCCAGGATCGCCCCCGGCTTCGCGATCCGGTCGATCTGTTCGAAGATCGAGAACTTGAGGGCGGGACTCTCGGTCGCGGCCTCGACGATGACCTCCGCCGTGGCACCCGACTCGAGCTTCGTCGAGGGCGTGATGCGCGCCTGGGTGGCTGCGGCATCCTCCGCGCTCAGGGCTCCCTTCTTGACCTGGCGCTCGAGATTCCCCTTGATCGTAGCCAGCCCCTTGTCGAGCGCGGGCTCGGCGACGTCGATCAGCGCCACCTGCCAGCCGTATTGCGCGAAGACGTGCGCGATCCCGTTGCCCATGGTGCCGGCGCCGACCACGGCGGCGTGCTTCATCGAGGCTCCCTTCGGCTCCACCGAAGCATGGCCGCGGTTGCCCCGATGAGCGTCGCAGAAGCGAGCAGCCCTCCCTCCGGACCGAAACTGCCGCCGGAGAGCCACGCAGGCCCGCCGGGGTGGTAATCGAGGAAGGGCGCATCAGGGAACGGGAGACCGCTCACCGGCGCACCGAGCGCCGCCAGCGCCATGTTCCAGCCGAGGTGGGCACCCCATGCTGTCCAGATGCCGCCGGGCGCGTAGAACGCCATCGCAAGGAAAACCCCCGCCAGCGCGATGTTGGCGAGGGCAAGCGGGGTGACCTCCGGATTCCCGGCATGAGACACAGCGAAGAGGACTGCAGTGAGGAGAATGGCGGGCCAGCGCCCGAGAACTGCGGCGAAGAGCACGAGCGGAACGCCGCGGAACCAAATCTCCTCGCTGAGCGCGGGCAGGGCCAGCGCGCCGGCGGTCGCGAGCGTGTTGCCGGTCCAGTCCAGCAGGGAGCCGTCGTCGCCGGACCATGCAGCCCGTGCCGCCACGAGGCCGAGCGCCATCGCCAGGGTGGCCGCGAGGGCTCCGATTCCGAGCCCGGAGCCGAATCCAGTGCCTGATCGTCCGACCTCGGTCCAGCGCAGGGTGGCCCACGAGAGTTTCGCGCCCTTGATCCCGATCAGCCAGGTGGAGAGACCAAATCCCACCACGAGGCCGACTCCCTGCACCACCGCCTGCAGCGGGCCGGGTTGGCTCAGCCACAGCTTGGCCTCGGTGCCGCGCAGGAGGTACGCGAATGCCACGGACAAAGGAAGTCCGACGAGCAAGCCGACCACGACGAAGGCGACTGACCAGCCGACCGCCTTCAGGATCCGCACGCTGGCGGAACCGCCCGGGCCGGTCAAAGGAGTTTCGAGACGGTGGGATGCACGCCGGCGACGAGCGCAGCCGCGAGGCCGGCCTTGAGGGTACTCACTCCGAGGAACGGCACCGAGCCGAGGCGGACGGCGGTCGCGAGATCGCCGGTCAGGACGGCGAGCTGGGCGACACCGCCGATATGAACCATGGCCATCGCGACGCCCGCGGCGCCGAGCGCCCGTAAGAACCGGGGCCTCGGTCCGACCAGCGCGCCCATCACCGCTGCGGCGACCGGGAACGCCAACAGGTAGCCGCCGGTCGGTCCCATCAGGTGCAGCAAGCCGGCGCCTCCGCCGGCGAACACCGGCAATCCGAGCGCCCCCGCTGTCAGGTAGGTCACGAGCGCAGCAGCGCCGGCGGCCGGGCCGAGCAGGCCACCCACCGCCAGGACCGCGAGATCCTGCAGCGTCATCGGCACGACCGTCAGCGGAATCGGAATCTCGACCTGCGCCGCCACGGCAACGAGCGCAGCGCCGATGGCAATGGCGGCAACGCGACGGCCGGTCACCGGCACCGGTGCGGTGCGCGGGAGAGGCTGGATCTCGGGCCTGGTGCTCACATCGCCTCCACGCTGAGGGCCACGGCGTTGCCGCCGCCAAGACACAGGGTCGCCAGTCCGGTCGAGACCTTCCGGTCTCGCATCGCATACAACAGGGTGGTCAGCACGCGTGCCCCGCTCGCACCGATCGGATGTCCCAGTGCCACCGCGCCACCGCGGACGTTGACGCGGGACCAGTCCCAGCCGAGCGCCCGCCCGTTGGCGAGCGCCTGCACCGCGAAGGCCTCGTTCGCCTCGATGAGGCCATAGTCTCCGATCGTCGTGCCGGTCTTCTTCATCAGGTTTTGGACCGCGAGGATCGGCGCGAAGAACAGTTCCTTGGGCTCGCCACCGCCGGTGGCGTAGGCCGTCACCCGAGCGAGTGGCGTGAGGCCGTGCGCCTTGGCGAACGCCAGCGACGTGACGACCAGTGCGCTCGCCCCGTCGTTCAGGCCCGGCGCGTTCCCTGGCGTCACGGTCCCGTCCTTCTGGAAAACCGGCTTGAGCTTTGCCAGCGTCTCCAGACTGGTGTCTTTCCGCGGCCCCTCGTCGGTGTCCGCGTTCGTGACTGCCCCGCCCTTCCCCGGCACCGGAACCGGCACGATCTCGGCCTTGAACTCCCCTCGCTCGATCGCGGCGACCGCCTTCCGATGGCTGTCGTACGCGAACTGGTCCTGGTCCTGTCGGGTCACTCCGGCCTTGCTCGCCGTGTACTCGGCGTAGGCGCCCATGTGATTGTTGCCGAACGAATCCCAGAGACCATCGTGGATCATCCCGTCCACCATCGTCTGGTTGCCGGCCTTGATCCCGGCCCGCATCCCGTAGACGTAGTGGGGCGACGCGGACATCGCCTCCTGGCCGCCGGCCACCACGCATTGGGCATCGCCCGCCTTGATCGCCTGGGACGCGAGCATCACGGCCTTCAGGCCCGAGCCGCACACCTTATTGACCGTCAGGGCGGGCACGAGACCCGGTATGCCGGCATGGATCATCGCCTGCCGGGCCGGGGCCTGACCCGAGCCACCCTGCAGGACCTGACCCATGATCACTTCGTCGACGGCACCGCCGTCCACGCCGGCACGCCGCAGGGCATCTCTAATGACAATTGACCCGAGGTGTGGGGCACTAAATGATGATAGGCCACCAAGATAGCGACCGACTGGCGTGCGGACAGCCGCCACGATAACCGGGGTGAACTGGTCGGACACACAAGCTCGCTGGAGAGAACCGCACCAAAATACTCAGCAGGGGAGCGGATGGGCAGGGACTACGTATCCAGCGCCTTTCGATTCACCTTCTCCACCACGCGCTCCACGAACGCGGGGACCGGGATGATCTCCTGCTTGTTCCCTGCCCCACGCACGCGTATGGCCACGGTGCCCGCATCCGCCTCGCGCTGCCCGACGATCGCCATGTAGGGGACCTTCTGGACCTCGGCTTCGCGAATCCGATAGTTGAGGGTCTCCCCGCGATCATCCACGTGGACCCGGATTCCCGCCGCTTTCAGATCCGCTCCGACGTGCCGAGCGGCATCGGCCTGGGCATCGCTGATCGGGATGACCCGCACCTGCTCCGGCGCGAGCCACACCGGGAACGCCCCGGCGAAGTGCTCGATCAGGTTGCCCGTGAACCGTTCGAGCGTCCCGTAAATCGCCCGGTGAATCATGACCGGCCGGTGCGGCCGGTTGTCCGGCCCGGTGTAGGTCAACTCGAACCGCTCGGGGAGGTTGAAGTCGAGCTGAATCGTCGGGCCCTGCCAGAGTCGCCCGATCGCATCGCGGAACTTGATGTCGATCTTCGGCCCGTAGAACGCCCCGCCGCCCGCGTCGATCCGGAAGGGGATCGCCTTCCGTTCCAGGGCGCGCTGCAGCATCGCCTCCGCGCGATCCCACACCTCGTCCCCGCCGAGTCGTTCGGGCGGCCGGGTGGAGATCTCGAAGTCGAGCTCGAACCCGAAGGCTTCGCGGATCAGCCGGTCCACCTGGTCCAGGCAGAGGTAGATCTCGTCTTCGACCTGGTCCATCATGCAGAAGATGTGGGCGTCGTCCATCGAGAGGCCCCGGACGCGCAGTAATCCGTGCAGGGTACCCGACCGCTCATTCCGGTATACATTGGCAACCTCGCTCAGCCGGACCGGAAGGTCCCGGTAGCTGCGCTGCTGGCTCTTGAAGATCAGCGCGTGCATCGGGCAGTTCATCGGCTTCACGCGGTACTGCACGTCCTCGGCCTCCCCGGCCCCGGCCGCCATCGCCGGAAACTGGTTTTCGGCATAGAGCGGCAAGTGTCCGGAAATGTGGAAGAGCTCCTCCCGGGTGATGTTGGGCGTATAGACGAGGTCGTAGCCGCTCCGCACGTTATCGTCCTCCACCGCCCGCGTGAGCAGCCACTTGACGATCGCGCCCTTCGGGTGCCAGAACACGAGCCCCGGTCCGACCACATCCTGGATCGAGAAGAGGTCGAGCTGCCGGCCGATGACCCGGTGATCCCGCTTCCGCGCCTCCTCGAGCCGGTGCAGGTGGCCCTCGAGATCTTCCTTCCTGAACCACGCCGTCCCATAGATGCGCTGCAGCATCTTCCGGTGCTCGTCGCCGCGCCAGTAGGCGCCGGCGGCGTGCAGCAGCTTGAAGTGCTTCAGGCGCCCGGTCGAGGGAACGTGCGGACCGCGACAGAGGTCCTGGAAGGGGCCGTCGGTGTAGACCGAGATCACCTCGTGATCGCCGAGCTCGCTGATCCGCTCGAGTTTGAGCGGGTCATCGGCGAACCGACGGTTGGCTTCCGAGCGGTCCACCACCTCGCGGACGAACGGGTAATCGCGCTGGGCCACCTCGCCCATCTTCTGCTCGAGCAGTTCCAGGTCCTCTGGCGTGAACGGCCTCGGCACATCAAAGTCGTAATAGAAGCCGTCCTCGATCGGCGGGCCGAACCCGATGCCGGCGCCGGGGAACACCTCGCGCACCGCCGTGGCCAGCACATGCGCCGCGGAGTGCCGCAGCACTTCGAGCGCATCCGGATCCTTGTCCGTCAGGACGGTGAAGGCGGCATCGGCCTCCAGTGGCCGGTCGAGGTCCCTGACCTGGCCGTCCACGCGCGCGGCGATCGCCGCCTTCGCGAGTCCGGGACCAATGGACTGCGCGACCTGCCGGCTCGTGGCTCCCCGCGCCACCTCGCGCACGCTGCCGTCGGGAAGCGTGAGGCGAATCGTGCTCACGGGACGATCTCCTGCTCGACCGGGCGCGCGGCGCCGCCAGTCCGAGGGGCGTAGACGAAATAGAGAATGACGCCGACCACGATGATGAGGGCGATGAACAGCCAGCGGCCGAGGTCGGACACGGGAATCCGGTTGCGCTCATCGCTCATGAACGACCTGCCAAAGGTGGGAAGAGATGGGTGCGAGTTCACGTTCGAACGTGTTAACTTAACACGTCTTACACCCCAGTTGCACGAGGAGCGAACGGCGTGAATCGGGCGCGGTTGACCCGGGGCCAGGCCCTGGGCTGGTCGGCGATTGGCTTTGGGGCGGGCGTTGTGACGGGTTTCCTCACCGGCCAGTGGCTGGGTCGAGTCACCCGTGCGCGCATCGGCAGCGATATGCTGGGGCCCGAGATTCCGGGGCCACCTGGCCCGTCCCTCGTTCGGGCAGCCGCCGAGGCAATCGACGCGGACCCCCGCCTGCAGCCGCACGGCCTGAAGGCGAACCTGGTCACCGGGCGCACCGTCGAGCTGTCCGGCTGGGTTCCGGACCGCCCCACCCGGACGCGAGCCATGCGACTCATCCATTCGCTACCCGGCATTGACAGCGTGATCAACAGCATTCTCGTGCACGGCGAGGACGACTTCGACGTTCCCCCGGACGAATCCCCGGCCACGCAGTCCGCATGACCGAGCCGCTCTCTCCGCAGTACCATCCGGCCCAGATCGAGCGCGACCTCTACCGATGGTGGATGGCTCGCGGGCTGTTCACCGCCCGCCGGGATTCGGGCGCCAGGCCGTATGTGATCATGATGCCGCCGCCCAATGTGACGGCGAACCTGCACATGGGGCACGGCCTCAACAACACGATCCAGGACGTCCTGGTCCGCTTCGAGCGGATGCGGGGCCGCGAGGCCCTCTGGCTCCCCGGGACCGATCACGCCGGCATCGCGACCCAGAACGTGGTCGAGCGGGAGATTGCGAAGAAAGACGGAAAGACGCGCTTCGACGTCGGCCGCGAGGCCTTCGTGTCGCGGGTCTGGGAGCACGTGAACGAGACGGGCGCGACGATCCTCGACCAGCTCAAGGCCATCGGCGCGAGCTGCGACTGGAGCCGGACCTACTTTACGCTCGACGCGGACCTCTCGCGCGCGGTGCGCGAAGTTTTCGTGCGGCTGTACGACAAGGGGCTGATCTACCGCGGGAACTACATCATCAACTGGTGCCCGCGCTGCCTGACCGCCCTGTCCAATGAAGAGGCGGAGAAGGAGGATCAGGACGGCCACCTCTGGCATCTCCGCTATCCGCTCGAGGCCGGCGGGTTCCTGACGGTGGCCACGACGCGGCCCGAAACGATGCTGGGCGACACCGCGGTGGCCGTGCATCCGGACGACGAGCGGTACCGCCGGCTGGTTGGTACCAGGGTGCTCCTGCCCCTGGCCGATCGCAGTATCCCGATCGTGGCCGACGAGGGCATCGATCCCGCATTCGGCACCGGTGCCGTGAAGGTCACGCCGGCGCATGATCCGCTCGATTTCGAGATCGGCCAGCGGCACGGACTCCCGGCGATCGACATCTTCACGCCCGATGCGCACCTCAACGAAAACGTTCCGGAACGGTTTCGTGGCCTCGATCGCTTCGATGCCCGCCGGATGGTGGTCCGGGAGTTCGAGGCGCTCGGCTTGCTGGAAAAGGTCGAGCCGCACCGGCACGCGGTGGCCCGCTGCTACCGTTGCGAGACCGTGGTGGAGCCCCGGCTCTCCGAACAGTGGTTCGTGAAAATGGCCCCGCTCGCCCGGCCGGCGCTGGAGGCCTATCGCGATGGCCGCGTGCGATTCATCCCCGAGCGGCGGGGTGACGATTACGTCCAGTGGATGGAGAACATCCGCGACTGGTGCATTTCCCGCCAGCTCTGGTGGGGACACCGGATTCCCGTGTGGTACTGCGACGCGCCCGGCTGCGGCCGCACGAGCGTCGCGCGCACGGATCTCGAGGCCTGTCCGGGGTGTGGCGGGTCAGTACGCCAGGACGAGGACGTGCTGGACACCTGGTTCTCGTCGTGGCTGGTCCCGTTCTCGAGCCTCGGCTGGCCGGACGAGACCGAGGACCTCCGTGCCTTCTACCCGGGCGATGCGCTGGTCACGGCCCCGGAGATTCTTTTCTTCTGGGTGGCTCGGATGATCATGGCCGGGCTCGAGTTCATGGGCGATGTGCCGTTTCACACCGTGTATCTCCACGGCACCGTGCGCGACACCCAGCACCGGAAAATGTCCAAGTCACTGGGCAACGGGATCGATCCGCTCGAGGTCGTGGAGCGCTTCGGCGCCGACGCGCTCCGGTACACCGTCGTCTCCGGAATGGCGGTAGGCACCGACCTGATCCTGGACCCGAAGGACCTCGACACATCGTTCGCGACGGGGCGGAATTTCGCCAACAAGCTCTGGAACGCGGCCCGCTTCATCCTGAACAACCTCGAGGGGCGAACCCGGCCGCTCGCCGGCCGCTCCCCGGGCGTCGTGCGCACCGAGGAACTCGCGCTCGCCGACCGCTGGATCATCGCGCGCTGTGACGCGACCGTGCGCACCGCCACCGAGGCCTACGAGCGCTACCGGCTCAACGAGGCGGCCGGGGCGATCTATCACTTCCTCTGGAGCGATCTCGCCGACTGGTATATCGAACAGGTGAAGCCACGGCTCTACGGCGACCAGCCCGGCGGGGATGTCGCCCGCGCCGTGGCCGCGCAGACCTTCGATGTGGCCCTGCGCCTGCTGCACCCGATCATGCCGTTTGTCACGGAAGCGCTGTGGAGGCGGATGCCGGGGCGACCTCCTGAGGCCTCGATCAGCACCGCACCGTGGCCGCTCCCCGACGTCCGTGCCGCCGACGGCGCCGCGCTCCGGGACTTCGCACAGGTGCAGGAAGTGGTAGGCGCGGTGCGCCAGATCCGTGCGGAGTATGGCATCCAGCCCGGCGCGTCCGTCCGGCTGCGCCTCGAGCGGCGGCTTCCCTCCGTGCTTTCCGAGCTCGGGACCATCCAGCGGCTCGCCAAGGTGGCGGACGTCTCCTTCGGCCCGCCTCCGGCGGAGCCGGGAGGTCACGCCGTGCTCAGCAACGGCACCGGGCTGTTCGTGCCGCTCGGCGACGCCATCGACATCGAACGGGAGTGCACCCGCATCGGCGGCGAGGTGAACCGTCTCCGCCAGCTCATCGACGGCCAGCAGCGAAAGCTCAACAACGAGCAGTTCGTGACCCGCGCGCCGGCCGCCGTGGTGGAAGCGGAGCGGACCAAGCTCGCGAGCTGGGGGGAGCAGGCCGATGCCCTGGCGGCGAAGCTGGACCTGCTCGGCTGCGGAGGCGCCTCCCGGCGGACTGGCGGGCGGAATGGGGATTAGCATTGCGGCTGTCCAACGAATTCAGCTCCACTGCCCTGCTGTCCTGCTCTTCCTCATTGTGGCCTGCGCCCGGATCGAGCCTCCGCCGGGAGGCCCGCGTGATGTCGCGGCGCCCAGGCTGCTCGCGACCCATCCCGACTCCGCCACTGTCCCCGGCGACTTCGACGGCGAGGTCGAGTTCATATTCGACGAGACCGTCTCCGAGGGGTCGAGCCCGAGTATGGGATTCGGCACCGGAGATCTCGAGAAGCTCGTGTTGCTTTCCCCGACCGACCGGGTGCCGGATGTCAGCTGGAAGCGAAGCCGCATCACGGTGAAGCCGGCGGAAGGCTGGAAGCCCGGCAGGGTGTACCGCGTGGAACTGCTGGCCGGGGTGGTGGACCTGAGGCGAAACCGGAGCAACGCGTCCACGACAGTGACCTTCAGCACCGGCGCACCCACGCCCACGGCCCGCCTGAGGGGCCGCATCATGGACTGGACGCAAGCCAGGCCGGCCCGCGGTGCCCTGGTCGTCGCGATCCTGTTGCCGGACAGCCTCCCTTACAGGACGCTCGCCGACACCGCGGGGTGGTTCGACCTCGGACCGCTCCCGGCGGGTGAGTACCTCACCTACGGCGTAGTGGACCAGAACAAGAACCAGCGGCGGGATGGTCGCGAGGCGTGGGATACGGTGCGGGTGGCCGGCGACACGACGACCGTCTCCACCTTCTGGGCGTTCCCGCACGATACGATCGGACCCCGCATCACGGCGATCGCCGTGACGGACTCGCTGACCGGCATGGTCAGCTTCAGCCAACCGCTCGATCCCGCCCAGCGGCTCGATTCATCGGTCGTGCGACTGGTACGGCTCCCCGACTCCACGCCGGTGCCCGTGATCTCATTGCTGCCGAAGCGCATACACGACAGCCTGTATCCGGCGAAGGCGAAAGCCGACACCACCCCGCGCGACACGCTCGCGCCCGCGTTGCGGGAGCGTCCCCTCCAGCCGCCGGTGCCGGCCGACACAGTCCGGGCCGGGGCGGACACGACCCGCCCCCCGGTTCCGGTGCGCGAGCCACTGTCCGACAAACTCTGGCTGCGGGTCGCCTCGCCCTGGACCGCCGGCGCCAAGTACCTGCTCGAGATCCGCGGCATCCGCAATGCGAATCTCGCCCCGGCCGACGCGCGCCAGACGCTGACGGCGCCCGAACCCAGGCCGGTTCCGGCGGACACGATCAAGGTCGCGCCGGAGTCGCTCCGGGCCGTCCCTGCTCCGGCACCACCGGCGCCACCGTCCAAATGACCGACGATCCGCGCCGCCGCCTCCCCTCCGTGGAGCGGCTCCTGCAGGAGCCCGCAGTGGCCGCACTCGTCGCCGTCGCGCCGCGGCCCGTGGTCCTGGCCGCGGTGCGTGAGGCGATCGAGGCGGCCCGCCACTCGCGTGGCGGCCCGCCGGACAACTGGGCGGATGACGTCTCGGAGCGGGTGGCGCGGCGCGCGGATCTATCCCTCCGGCCGGTGCTCAACGCGACGGGCGTGGTGATTCATACGAACCTGGGCCGGGCGCCCCTGGCCGCGAGCGCGATACACGCCCTGACGCAGGTCGCGGAGGGGTATTCCACGCTCGAGTTCGATCTCGCGGCCGGCGTCCGGCTTCACCGGGGCGAGCACTGCCGGTCCCTGCTGATCGAACTCTGCGGCGCCGAGGACGCGCTGGTGGTGAACAATGCCGCGTCCGCGCTGGTCCTCGCCCTCAACGCGCACGCCGGGGGCCTGGAGGTCGTGATCTCGCGCGGGGAGCTGGTGGAAATCGGTGGCGCCTTCCGGATCCCGGACATCCTCGCGCGGAGCGGCGCCCGCCTCCGCGAAGTCGGCACGACGAACCGGACGTATCTCGACGATTATCGCGAGGCGGTGGGCCCGGCGACCGGCGCGCTGCTCCAGGTGCATCGCTCGAATTTCGAGCAGGTTGGGTTCGTTCATTCCGCCACCACGCGCGAGCTCGCCGACCTGGCCCACGCCGTCCAACTCCCATTCATCTGCGACGTCGGGAGCGGGCTGCTGGCCGACCTGACCCCCTGGGGGCTGGAATCAGGAGCCGCGCGTCCCCGATGCGGTCGCCGCCGGTGCCGACCTCGTGATCTTCAGCGGGGACAAGCTGCTCGGTGGGCCCCAGGCCGGGTGCCTGGTAGGCACGCGCCCTGCGATCGCCCGCTGTCGCACGAATCCACTCGCCCGCGCGGCACGGGCCGATAAGCTCACGCTCGCCGCGCTGGGCGCCACGCTCGAGTTGTACCGGGATCCGCCGGCGGCGCTCCGCGAGATCCCCGTGCTGCGGATGCTGACCATGTCAGCCGGGGAGCTCCGCCGTCGAGCCGAGGCACTCGCCGAGGCCATTCGTACTCGGCTCCCCGCTTCGCCGCTTCCCCGCCTCACCGATGGCAGCTCGGCGACGGGGGGCGGCGCCTTCCCCGCGGCCCGGCTGCCGACCACGCTCGTCTGCCTCGAGCCGGGGGCGGAGGGTGCGGAGCGGATGGCGCTCGCGCTCCGGCTCGGGACACCCGCCGTCGTTCCCCGCGTGGCCGATGGCCTGGTCCTGCTCGATCCGCGGACCCTTCCGGAGGATCGCTTCGATGACCTCGCGGATGCCGTCGCCGCGGCCCGATCCGAGTGACCAGGACCCCGGCCCGCAGGTCCGCCGACCCGCCGGCCCGTCGCGCTGCTGTGTTCCTCGATCGCGACGGCACCGTGGTGGAGGATCCGGGATTCCTGCGCGATCCCGCGGATGTGGTGCTCCTCCCCGGGGCTGCGGCCGCCATCGCCCAGCTCAACCGGGCGGGGATCGCGGCCGTCGTGGTCACCAATCAGTCAGGGATTGCGCGGGGGCTGATTCTGCCGGAGGAGTATCGGGCGGTCGAGCAACGGATCGAGGAGCTGCTCGCGGCCGAGGGCGGGTCCCTCGATGCCACCTACCATTGTCCGCACTACCCGGCGATCTCCGGACCCTGCGACTGCCGGAAGCCGGGCACCCTGCTCTACCGGCAGGCCGCGGAGGAGCTCGGCCTCGACCTGGCGCGCAGTTGGGCGGTCGGAGACCGGCTCACGGATCTCGAGGCGGTCCATCGGCTCGGCGGTCGGGGCATCCTGGTCCGGACCGGCGCCGGCGAGGCGTATGCCGCCGACGCGATTCGCGCGGGGTATGGTGTGGCACGGGATCTCGCGCACGCGGTCGAGCAGATCCGCAACCGCTGATCACCACTACAGCGGGACCGCGCGCCCCCTTACTTTTCCCGCCCATGTCATGCCGGGTCGCCGTCTGCGTCTCGGGCGGCGGGAGCAACCTTCAGGCGCTCCTCGATGCCCTGCAGGGCGAGGCCCCCGCGCGGGTGGTGCTGGTGCTCAGCAACCGGCCCGATGCCGGAGGCCTCGAACGCGCCAGGCGGGCCGGCGTTCCGGCTGAGGTACTCGCCGATCCGGCCGACACGACGGACTGGATCACGCGGCTCGGGCGCCGGGATGTGGACCTCGTCGTGCTCGCGGGATACCTGAAGCTCGTGCCCCCCGGCGTGATTGCGAAGTACCGGGGCAGGATGATCAACATCCACCCGGCGCTCCTGCCTACGTTCGGCGGGCCCGGCATGTATGGACGCCGCGTGCACGAGGCGGTGCTCCGGAGCGGCGGGACTGAATCCGGAGCCACCGTACACCTGGTGGACGAAGAGTTCGATCGAGGCGAGATCCTCGCGCAGCGCCGGGTGCCGGTGCTCGCGGGCGACACGCCCGACTCGCTGGCTGCCCGCGTGCTCGAGGTGGAGCATCGCCTGCTTCCTGCGGTTGTGCTGGCCGCCGCCCGCGCCGGGCGCCCGGTGCCCCTGACCGACACCGTACCACCCGCAGGAGCTGAATGAGAGCCGCATGCCCAGGGCATTGATTTCCGTGAGCGACAAGCGAGGCATCGTTGCCTTCGCGCAGGGACTCGTCCATTTGGGATGGGAGATCCTCTCGACCGGTGGCACGGCGGCGGCCCTCCGCGCGGCCGGCGTGCCGGTGCTCCCTGTAGAAGAGGTCACTCGCTCGCCCGAGATGCTCGATGGTCGGGTCAAGACGCTGCACCCGATGATTCACGCGGCGCTGCTCGCCCGGCGAGATCTCCCCGAGCACATGCGCACGCTGGAGGCGCACGGCATCGTGCCGATCGATCTCGTCGCGGTGAATCTGTACCCGTTCCGCGCCACGATCGCCCGGTCGGACGTCTCGTTCGAGGACGCGATCGAGAACATCGATATCGGCGGACCGTCGATGCTCCGCTCGGCGGCCAAGAATTACGACTTCGTCCTGCCCGTCGTGGAGCCTACCGACTATCCCGAGGTCCTCGCGATGTTGCGCGCCGGGACGATCCCGGTCGAGTGCCGCCGCGCCTACGCCGCAAAGGTGTTCGCGCACACCGGCGATTACGACGCGGCGATCGCGCGGTTTCTCACGCCGCTGGAAGACGGCCTTCCGAGCCGTCTCGGCGGCTCCCTCGAACAGATGCTGCCCCTGCGCTACGGGGAAAACCCGTCGCAGCGCGCCGCGCTGTACGTCACCGAGGAGCCGCGCGGCATCCGTGATCTCAAGCAGCGTCAGGGCAAGGAACTCTCGTTCAACAACATCCTGGACCTCGATGCAGCGATGGCGTCTGTGAGCGCCTGGCCGGTGCGGCCGGCCTGCGCGATCATCAAGCACACGACTCCCTGCGGAATTGCGGTCGGCGGCACGCCCGCAGAGGCCTTCGCGCGGGCGCTGGCCACCGACCCGCAATCGGCCTTCGGCGGCGTCGTGGCGCTGAATACCGTGGTGGACCGGGCCACCGCCGAACGGATGCAGGACCTGTTCCTCGAAGTGGTGGTGGCGCCGTCGTTTCACGACGAGGCGCTGCAGGCGCTGGCGCGGAAGAAGAACCTTCGGGTGGTCGAGCTGCCGGTCAGTCACGGCGAGGCCGGGCTCGATTACAAGAGCGTTCGCGGCGGGTTTCTGGTCCAGGACCGCTTCCGATTCGACGCGTCCGAGGACGGGTGGCGCGTCGCCACGGGCAGGTCGCCCACGGACGCGGAATGGAGCGACCTCCGTTTCGCCTGGGCGGCCGTGGGTACGGTCAAGTCGAATGCGATTCTCCTCGCGCGGGGCGAGATGGCCATCGGCATCGGCGCGGGGCAGATGAGCCGCGTGGACAGCTCCTTCCTGGCGGTGCACAAGGCACGCCAGCAGGGACACGATCCCAGGGGAGCCGTGCTCGCGTCCGACGGGTTCTTTCCCTTCGCAGACGGCGTCGAGGAGGCGGCGGCGGCCGGCATCACCGCCATCATCCAGCCGGGGGGTTCGGTGCGCGACGATGATGTCATCGCTGCGGCCGATCGCCACGGGATGGCGATGGTCCTCACCGGCAAACGGCAGTTCAGGCATTGAGCCCCGGAGCGTCCGTGTCGCCCACCAGGCCCGCCACTCCCTGGAGCTGGGCCGCCCTGACGGGCGGTGTGGTCTTCGCGATCTACCTCGCGACCCTCGCCCCGACGACCGCGTTCTGGGATACCTCCGAGTACATCGCGGCCGCGAAGGTGCTCGGCATCCCCCACCCACCCGGCAATCCGCTCTTCGTGATCATGGCCCACGCATGGGGCCTGCTGCCGCTGGCCGCGGATTACGCCGAACGGATCAACCTGTTCGCGGCCTTCACCGGCGCGGCAGCGGCCGGTCTCTGGTTTCTCGTGGCCGAACGCTGGATGCGGGAGATCGTTCCGGTGCGCTGGGCCCGGCTCGCGGCCGCCTTCGCAGGCGTGCTGGTGTCGGCCACCTCCTGGACGGTGTGGAACCAGTCCACCGTCAACGAGAAGGTGTACACGGTTTCCGTGCTCTCGATCGCGCTGGTCACCTGGCTCGCCGTCCACTGGGGCGATGACGAGCCCGGTCCCCATCGCGATCGCTGGGTGATCCTGATCGCCTACATCATCGCGCTGTCGTCCACCAACCACCTGATGGGCGTCCTGGCCGCACCGGCCGTGGCGATCTACATCCTGTGGACCGATTGGCGGGTCGTGACGCGGCCGTGGGTCATCGGCGGCGTCGTGCTGGCCATCCTGATCGGCATCTCGATCAACTTCCTGTTCCTGCCCATCCGCGCGGCGCAGTTCCCGCCGATCAACGAGGGCGAGCCGGTCGGCTTCTTCAGCCAGGCGCTAGGGGATGTGCTCAATCGGGTACAGTACGCCAAGCCCTCGGTAATGGATCGCCAGGCGGATCTCTCGTCCCAGGTAGGCAACTACTGGCAGTACTTCACCTGGCAATTCGCCCGCGACTGGAGCCAGTTCCGGGGCTTCTTCGCAGGAATCTTCGCCGCTCTCGGGCTGGTTGGCCTGTGGGAGCTGCTCCGCAAGGACCGCAGGGCCGGAATCGCGGCGGCGGCCATGCTGGGGACCCTCACGGTCGCCCTCATCTACTATCTGAACTTCAAGTACGGCTTCTCGATGCACCCGGAGCGCGACCTCCCGCGGGAGGTTCGCGAGCGCGACTACTTCTTCATCGCCTCATTCGCCTATTTCGGCGTGCTGATCGCAGTCGGCCTCGGCGCGAGTATGCGCACCATCGCCGACCTGCTCGCGACCCGGATGGAGGAACCGCTGCGGTGGCGGGCGGCCGCGCCGGTCCTGCTCATTGCCGCGATTCCGCTGCTGGCCAACCGAACGACCGCGAGCCGGGCGCACGAATACCTGGCCCGCGACGTCGCCATCGACATGCTCGAGTCGGTCGAGCCGTACGGCATCCTGATCACCGCGGGCGACAACGATACCTTTCCCCTCTGGTATGCGCAGGAGGTCCTCGGGGTCCGGCGGGATGTCACCCTGGCGAACCTCTCGCTGATGAACACCCGATGGCACCTGCGCCAGCTGCGCCGACGCGAGACTCCGGAGTTCGAGCCCGCGAAGGCCGCGAAGATCTGGCAACCCGGGACGGCGGAGCCCCAGCTGCACCTGGGGGATTCGGGCCGCGCCGGAAATGGCACGACGGCCGCGCCGCGCAGACCGGAGGGTTCGGTATTGAGCCTCACTGAGGGTCAGCTCGACAGCCTGCCTGAGGCGATCGGCGTCAAGAAGAACAGCGGGGTCCAGCTCGACAGCCTGATCATCGCGTTCGGGAACGACTACCTGACCCTGCAGGACATCGCATCCATCGGACTCATTCGCGACAATCTCGGCAAGCGCCCCATCTATTTCAGCTGGAGCGACGGCAACTACCCGGACCAGACGCTCGGGCTCAGCGCGTTCCTGCTGACGACCGGGCTCGTCCGGAAGCTCATGCCCGCCCCGATCAAGGAAGGGGCTGGCATCGTATTCTCCAACAGCCTGGGATTCGTGGACGTTCCGACGACGCGCAAACTGCTGTGGGAGACCTACCGATGGCCGACCGCCACGCGCGCCCGCCCGCGGGGCTGGGTCGATGTGCCGTCGGCGTCGATCCTGCAGGTTTACCTGATCATCTACCGCGAGGCGGGGCAGATTTTCGCCGCCCAGGGCCTTCCCGACGAGGGGGCGCGCGCGGACTCGGTAGCGGCGGCGGTGATGGACAACATCGCGCGAGGCGAGCGGAACTAGGCCGTCGGATTGCTTCGTGCCGCCAGCGCCGATGCCGGAGCGGGCCTGCTTGCCGACTCCCGGCGGAGGCCGTAGTTTGCCAGCGCCGGTGGGGCGCGCGGGGCCCACGGCAGCGTCCTTTGCGATCAGGAGGTTGGAATGCGTCGTGTTGCGTTGATCCTTGCCGCGGCATTCGCTGCGGCCTGCTCCAAGCCCGAAACTCCGCCCGCCGCTGAAGCCCCCCCGCCGCCCGCTCCATCGATCGACCTGGCGGCGCTTGCCGGGACGTGGGCATCGCAGACGACGGCCGAGGGCAGCGACAGTGTGCTGGTGAACGGCACCATCACCGCATCCGCAGACGCGGCGGCGTGGACCATGTCGCTTCCAGGCAGGGACCCGGTTCCGATGAGCGTCACCGTGTCCGGCGACAGCCTCCTGACGAGCATGGGGCCGTTCGAAAGTGTGCTGCGCAAGGGCGTGCAGGTCACCACCACGGGCGTCCTGCACCTCAAGGATGGCAAGCTTACGGGCCCGATGGTCGCGCACTATGTGACGACCGATGCCGATTCGACAAAGCGCCTCTGGACCACCGCCACACGCAACCCGTAGGAGCAGGATCGACTCCGGAGATCCATTCGGAATGCGCGCGACGCCCCGGTCCGCAATAGAAGACCGGGGCGTCGTGTTGTCAGGGGGCGCGGAGGCTAGTCGTGGTTGCCGATCGCATACCCAACGAAGAAGCCGAAGATTCCGAACAGCAGCGCGCCAAGCACCATGCCGCCTTCGGTGGGTATTTCGGCCGATTCCGCCGCTCCCAGCCCCACCGCGGCGCCCACGACCGCCCCGACACCCAGCCCGATCCAGGCCGCGCTCCAGTTGTACGTGGAATCGGCCCGTGCACTCCCGCCCTCGATTCCTTTCGGAGAGTGGGACGAGTCCGGGGGCCGCAGGGCCGCGCTGGCCTTCATCTGCTCCCGCGTCTCGGGCGTGAAGGAGTCTCCTTGCGCCACGAGGCTACGGGGCGTGAGTGCCCCGAAGAGCATAAAGAGGGCGAGACCGGCGGACGTCCCCTGGAATGCCAGGCGCATAAGCGGTTCGGAATGGGTCCGGGAGCGAACGGGACCCTACCAATCTGGCAGGCTGAGGGACGGCGCGCCAACAGGGAACTGGCGCGTGCCCTCACGCTCGCCGAAGGTCGCCGGTCGGACCTATATTCCCCGCTTAGGCGTGGTGGCCGAGTGGTTTAAGGCAGCGGTCTTGAAAACCGCCGAACGGGAAACCGTTCCGTGAGTTCGAATCTCACCCACGCCGTCCTTCCTTCCGCAACCGCCACTCGAACGGTAAGCTTGTCCAGCCTGCACCGGCCGCCCCCGGCCCGTGCCCCATCCATGAGCTCCTTCAATCTGCGCCGACTGCTCGCGGTCGGCGGCTGGCTGTGTTCTGCCGCCACGCCGCCGGCGTGTCTCCACGCGCAGGATTCCCTCCCACCCTGGCAGGGCGGGATCACCACCTCGCTGGGACAGCCCTCGCGCGCCGGGCTCTACACCGGCGGAAGCCTCGGCTACGACTGGCGACAAGGACAGTCGTCGAGTCTTGTCTTGTACGGCTTCCTGGGCGCCAATCGGGAGATCGGAAACCCCATCGCGGCTCCGCTGGCCGCCTCGGTCGAGGCGTATGGTGGAATGGAAGCCGAGAATCCCGAGGGCGGCGTCCGCGCCCTCGTTCAGCTCATTCCCTTCCATCTGTCGCTCGGAGTCGATTACCGGATCCCCGACAACCGGGCCGGCTTCATCCTCGGCGTAACCTCCGCCGTACGGCGCGGCGGCATCTTCGGCGCCGGGACGCTCCTGCGTTTCGAGTGGAACGCGGGCAGCCTGGGCGCGGCACGGGCCTCCGTCCTGGTTCCGCTCGGACAGCCGGTTGCAGGGCACACACGGCCGAGGTCCGATCGGGTTGACGTCCCGGTCCGGTCCGGGCAGGCGCCCCCACCGCTGCCCGAGGCCTCGAGGTACGACGAGGCGCTCACGAATATTCGCACCGCGGCGCGGCGCATCGAGCAGTTGGTCGTGCCGTATCTGGACTACCCGGACGCCGATCCCCGGGTGGCGCTAGCCCCGCTGCTGGCGGAATTGCGCGCTGTGCCGTCGCTCCCGGGCGTCCACGGGCCCGGGCTCCAGACCGAGGCGGTGGTGCGGGCCTACCACGCCGAGCTCGATCGGGTCTTCTCGATGGCGGCGTCGGACAGCGTGTTGCCGGTCGGTGGTGTGACCCCCGACGGTCTCCTCGCGGCCGCCAACGCCCGCGAGATGCTCCGCACCCACGTGCTGTATCCCTACAACCGGCTCCTCGGCCAGTGGCGCACCAAGTCGACCTTTGCCGGCCTCGCGGCGCACGCTCGCGGCAATTTCGCCCGCAGCGTCGTCTCCATCCCATCGCTTCCCTCCGAGCGCGACAACGCCCTCCTGTACGTGTTCGACCAGGTCCTCCAGTCGATCGGGGAGATTGAAGGCGAGGCCCTGCACCGGTGGGGGGACAGTCGCGTCGTCTGGCTTCCCCTCCAATTGGGGTTGCGCCCGGAGGATCACGACACCCAGGCGGAACTTGACGCGATCCTCGAGGCGGCGACCGGGGTGACATTCACCGACGGCAACCGGGTCGAGTATCTCATCAACGATCAGTTCCAGACGGAGGTGATTCAGTCCATCAATCGCGCGAAGGACTTTCACGTCCTCTGGATCCACGATTTCCGTGGCCGCAACGCCGCGGGTCTCCCCGACGCCAGCTCGTTTCGCTACGTCGTCGACGCGTACCTGAACGCGCTCACCGCGAGCGTACGGGAGTATGAGACCCGCAAGCAGATGCCCGTCTTCATGATCTTCCTTGACGAGCACTACTACCGGGTCAACGAGGGCCGGCTGTGGCTCGACCTGCTCGAGAATCCGCTCGGGGCCGCGCCCAGCCTGCCGCCGGGCTACGAAGCCATCGCGGACACCCTCGAGGCGGCCCAGGAACGGCTCCGCGAGGCGGTTGCCGACTCCCGGCTGCTGCAGGCCGAGGCGCATCAGTACGGCCGGCAGTGGCTCCGAAACGTCGTGAAGGTGCACGTCAACATCACGAATCCGCCCGACCAGTCGTTCTGGAGCCGGCAGGTCGTACCGGTGGCCGGCATGTCCGACAACTGGATGCGCGATCACCGCAAGATCGCATTCTACGATATCTCGGAGGCCGACCCCTATCAGGGCGAGGCGATTTACACGGGCATGGGGGTCGGGGAACATTACGTCGGAGCGACCTGGGAAGACCGCGCCATCAAGGTCCAGGGGCCGGCAGTGCTGTCCCTCAAGGCCCAGGCCAGGCGGCTGCTGGAGAGTCAGGGCATCACGGGGGAGAAGATTCCGTACCCGCTGCGACCCCACCCGATGGCGGACGGCTATCGCGCAGCGGTGGAGGCGGAACGGGCGCGACTGCGCGCACAGGGGGGCCGCGATCAGCGGGCGGTCGAGCTGCACAACCTCACCGGCTTCCAGGAGAAGCAGGTCAATGTGGCCAAGGCGACGCTGTTCAGCCTGATGCCGCGGGGTTCCGTGCTGAAGGTACCCGACTCGCTGTGGGGCAGCGCCCTGTACGCCGCCCTTCTCTCCGGCAGCGCGTTCCGCGGCTGCCGGGTGCTGTTCGTGGCACCGTCGCTGGCCGCCGCGCCGAGTTCAGGGTGGCCGCAGATGGCGGTCGCCCACGATCTCTTCGCGCGGCTGATCGTGCTGCAGCAGGAATTCGGTCCCGAGCTCGAAGCGGCGGGTGGGATGCTCAAGACCGGGATCTACAATCCCGGCATCGGCGTCCACCAGGTCGGGGCCCGGTTCAAGGCGGCGTATGAGAATGCGCGGCGGACGCCATTTCTTCGCCGGCTTTTCCCTCTCCACGCCGATGTCGATACTCTCCTGAAACACGTGGACGAACTGCTCCCCGCAACTGCCGGCGGAGTGAAGCCGCCAGGAGAGATCATGCCCAAGCTGCACCTCAAGGCGAACTTCTTCGCCTCGCGTGAGGGCTGGGACAGTCTGGTGGCTCGCCCGGAGATGGCCGAGGTGCTGCAGGCCTACCTGATTCCGCTCGCCGACCCCACCGTCGACCCCAAGGAGGCCGCGCAGGCCCTCGCCGCCGCCAGCGAGGAATTGCAGGCGAACTTCAGCGCGACCCTCTCCCCCGAGGAGCGTGGGCGCGTGATGTACTTCTTGATGATCGGGTCCACCAACCAGGACTATCGGTCGATGTTCATGGATGGCGAGGCGTCGGTCCTGCTCTCCGGCTGGTCCGGCGTGGTGAGCCTGGTGGATTTCGGGCTCATCATGACGCTCAGTGTCTGGATCGACGATCTGGACCTGCTCGATGCCCTGATTCCACCACCCACGGGATTCCAGCGTGGCGCCGCGCGACTGGGCCGGCCCCTGATGTGACCATCCCGCTCAGAACGCGGGGACGAAGCTGAAGCTCCAGCGGAACCCGATCGGCTGCCCGGGATGGTCGTCCTGCGCGAGGGCGGGCCGGCTTACCCAGAGCGGAAAGTCGAACCTGGTCTGGAAGGTCGTCTGCCCGAGCCGGTGGCCGATGCGGACGCCGACGCCCGCGTCTCCCACGGTCTCGAGCCCGTCGCCGCCGGAGGCGAGGTCCCCGTTGCCCAAGCCGCCGTCCACAAACGCCGCGACAGCGATCCGGCTGAACAGCCCCATCACCGGCCGCGGGACCACCGCGTATTCGAATTCGAGCGTCGCTCCGATTGTCTGATCGCTGCTCACCCTGGAATTCAGGCCGCGGACACCCGCACCGCCCGGGGCGTGGTAGTTCATCCGGGACTCCGTGAGCAGCGAGCCGCGTGAGCGCAGGAATGGACTCTCGAATCGCTGGTACGGATCGGCGCCGGCGAGGTACATCCGACGCTGCCGCAGGACGGAGTCACCCGACCAGACCCCACCCGCGAAGACCCGCGCACCCACGGTGATCGCCTTTCCGATCGGGTGGCGCATGGAGCCGCTCAGACTGACTCGCCCATATCCCCCCACGCTCGCCCCGGCCTCCTCGTTCGGATACCCGTACCCGCCGGCAAGGCTCACCTCGAGCCTGAGTGGCCACGCGGTCGCCGCTCGAGCGAAGGTGCCGCTCAGGGCGAGCTCCACCGTGCCGGCATTGTCGTAGAACTCGGGGTCCACGTACGCAGCGTCCGTCACGGTGAGCCACTGCGCGCCGAGGCCGATGGATCTCACCGTCGAGTCCGCCAGCCCCTTTCGGAACTCGCGCACCACACCCAGCCCGGCCGCCGCACGCCCCTCGACCCAGGCGGCGCCCAGGGTTTGCGACCAGCCCTGCGCCCTGAGCCAGACCGGGTTCCGCAGCCGCAATTGGCCGTTGAGATCGTTCCGGCCTCCCTCCGGCCCCCAGCCGGTGCTGAGCGACGCCCAGCCTTCGTTCTGTTCGAAGCGGTCCAGATAGTCCTCCCGCACCCGCATGCCGAACGTCCAGCCGCCAACATCGTTGTACCAGATGGTGGGAGCCCATCCTCTGGTCAGCCGGTCGCGCGCCGATCGCTGCGAGAAGTAGCGGTCCACATAAGACTCAGACGGGCGATGCGGAGCCAGCAGCAGTGCGGAAGGTGAGAATCCGAACACGCGCTGGTTGTTGAGCATGTTCCAGTCGTGACTGCGCACGAGCGGATCCAGCACCACACGCTGCGGCTGTGTGCGAGTCACGACCGTGACAGACTCCCGCCGTGCCGTCCCAGGCGCGCGCACCTTGCCCGTATCCCCCTGGGCGATCACCCAGACCGTGTGCGGGAAGATCCCGGTTCCCCGCCGCTCAAGCACCGCGGTCGTGCGCCATTGGCCGTCGGCGAGCCGCTCCCGGCGCGCTCCGGCGACGGCGTCGTCGTACAGAACCCCACCCCGGGGCAACTGCCGGTAGAGCGGATCCGGCGGGGGGCGGATGAGCTCTCGGGCGAGCCCCTGAAAGCTGCCGGGGATCGCGGGGGACAGTTGGTGACGCGCGATATGCGTTCGGAACAATTCTCGAAGGGTCGAGTCGCTGCCGGCCCACCATCGGAGCTGATGGAACATGAACTCAGCGCGGCGGCAGAAGGTGTCGTTACACGGAGAGGTTGAACCTGCTGGCGGCAGCGGCTCGCCGGACCTCGCCAGCCCGTCGAGGTCCCAGTCGAGGATCTCGCGCTCGATGCGCGAGTAGTACCCGCGGCCTCCAAGCTTCTCGAAGAACCACGCCGCCTGAAACGCGGCCCCGCCGACGGCGAGCGGGTGCGCGCTTCCGGGCAGGATCTGCTGCGTGATCATCAGGCCCATCAGGTTGAGGAGGGCGGCCTGGCTCGACGCCTCGGCGAGCATCACCATCGGGAGGGCCCGGCCGGCGGGGCCGAGTCCTTCCACCACCGTGATCTGCGGCCAGGGATACTCCCCTGCGACCTCGAGGGTCCACGCGAGCGCCGTCTCAGTGCGCCGGGTGGCGAGCCCCGCGCCCCAGGTCCGCTCGCCGCCCGCCTCGTACAGCGCCCGCACTGGTTTCTGGAAGATGTCCCCTTCTTCATATCGGAAGGTCGGGCTCAGCGCATAGGCGACCTCGGTCACGTGTTCGGCGTACCACGTGACGCGCTTCCGGCCTGGCCCGGCGCCATTACAAGTCGCGGCGGGACTCCCCTGGCTTCTGGCGAAGCCGTACCAGTCGCGCTGCAGCGATGGTGGCGGGCGATCGGGGTTGGCCGCCGCGGCCCAACCGGGGTCCCCGCAGGTCGGGACGCCGGTGCCACCGACCACCTGGTCGCTGGCCAGGTCCAATTCGAGCAGAAACGTGGCGAGCGCCGGCATCGGCACATCGGTGCCGGAACTGTCGTCCATCAGCCGGGGATACCACGCAACGAGGTCGATCCTCCGCCCCCGCCTTTCGGTGCGCCCCGGCACGGCCGGAGGCCGCGCCTCCCAGCCGAGCGTCAGGACGATGGTGTCGCCGGTGAGCATTGGGCGCGAGAGCGGCAACCGCGCCATGCTGCTGTCGGGCGCGCGGGGCCACTCTGGGACGACG
This sequence comes from uncultured Gemmatimonadales bacterium, assembly GCA_963817575.1. Taxonomy (GTDB): domain Bacteria; phylum Gemmatimonadota; class Gemmatimonadetes; order Gemmatimonadales; family GWC2-71-9; genus DASTCF01. The sequence goes on along the minus strand of CAWFOY010000011.1, from coordinate 185,651 downwards.
GCTGTGCCGTTGAGGCGAACGTCGAGCAGCTGCTGATATCCGGTCGCCCAGCGGCCGGAACTCTCCCCAGCCGGCCACGCTGCGGCGCCCGGGCGGAATGCGTTATGTCCGAGGGAGAGGGTGAGAAACCTGAGGGTATCGGCGCGGAGGTTGATAAAACGGATTTCAGCCGTGCCCCGCACCACGCCGGTCGAGTCATTCACCGCGGCGAAGAGCCGGTAGCGCACGTCGGGCGGCTGGGCGCCCTGGGGCGCAGCGCCGGGGGAGGCCTGGATCAGGGCCAGGACGGCAAAGGCCAGCCGCAGTGAATCCTCCGGGACGGTTTCCAGCGCAGGGGGTCCCGCGCGCTAGAAACTACCCCGCCCCGGCGGATGCGCCATCCCGCGCGGCTTTCGCTAGTCCCGGTCTCCCAGTGCATCGGCGGCGGCACGGCGCACCTCGGGATCCGGATCCTTCATCGCCGCCACCAGCACCTCGCTGGCCTTGACGCCTTCGATTTCGCTCAGTGCCTCGATGATCGCCCGGCGAACCTCGACCCGCTCGTCGGCGCGATAGGCGGCAGCCAGCGCCGGCGACGTACTCTGATCGCCGATCTCCCCGAGCGCGCGCGCGGCGGCTTCCCGCATCTCCGGATTGGCATCCTTCAGTGCGGATGCGAGCCCGGTCGGCGCGTTGGATAGATCATCAAGCTCTCCCAATGCGTGCACGGCGGCGAGGCGGACGCCGAGATCAGCATCCGAGAGAGCCGCCGCGAGTCCCTCGGCCGCGCGGGGACTCTCGATTTCTCCCAAGGCGTGGGCCGAGCCGGCCCGCACCGCTTCGCTCTTGTCGCGGAGCGAACGAAGAAGGCCGTCCACCGCCCCGGCGTCCTCGATCTCCCCCAGCGCGTTCGCGGACGCGAGGCGCAGCGATTCGTCGCCGTCCTTCAGCGTCTCAACCAGCGCGTCGACTGCCCCGGCGTCCTCGATCTCGCCCAGGGCTTCCGCCGCGGCCACGCGGAGCGCGGGATCGGAATCCCGCAGCACCGGCAGGAGCGGCTTCACGCCCCGCGCATCCTCGATTTCCCCCAACGCCCAGACCGCGGCAAGTCGAAGGCCGCGGTCCGACGCGCGGAGCTGTGCGGCCAGCGGGTCCACCGCGCGAGGATCCTCGATTTCGCCGAGCGCCCACGCCGACATCCGCGCCACCGCGGCGTCGTCATCCCTGAGCGCCTTGACCAGCGGGTCGAACGATGCCGCGTCCTCCGCCATCCCCAGGCCGTGCACCGCAGCCTCGCGCGTGCGGGAATCGCCTGAGCGGAATGCGGTGCGGAGCCGGGCTAGTGCATCGGGGTTGGAGCTCTCCCCAAGCATCCGCGCAACGGCCCGCCGGACGCACGGGTTGGGATTCCCGAGTTCCCCGCCGAGAACCCGCACGGCGGCAGCATCCTTCACCCGACCCTCGTAGGCTTCGCGGCCGGCGGCCGCCGGCGTCCGGTCCTGGAGCGCGCCGATTTCCCGCCGCGCCCAGCCCCCCCACGAATTCCCGAGGTTGTCCACTGCCATTTCGCACACCACCGGGTCGGCCCGGCCCAGGCCCGCCAGGAGGGCCACGACCTGCGCGGAATCTGGTCCCGGCCGGTCGTCATCGCCGCGCAAATGGGCGAGCGACGGGATCGAGACTACCGTATTGACGTTGATGGGGCCGGTTCGCACCCGGACCCGGTTCCGTGTGGACTGGGCCGCCACCACCCCGCCGATCAATACGAGCGACGCGGCGGCCGCGAGCAATCTCACCTGACTGGTTGCCATCGATTCTCCTTAGGTCAATTCCGCTCGCCGAGCGCTTCCGCGGCGATCCGGCGGACCTCTGCATCCTTCGAGTTCATCGCATCGAGCAGTGCCTGCTTCGCGGCGGCGTCGTGAATACTTGCCGAGCGCTTCCACCGCCCCTCGACGCACGTCGGCGTCGGCGTCGTCCATAAGCGCACGCAGCCCCGGCACGGCGCGGGGATCGTTCATTTCCCCCACGGCCCAGACGGCGGACTCCCGCACTTCAGGGTCCGGGTCGCGCATGGCCGCGATGACCTCGGGCGGCGCCGTGGTGAGCTCCATCTGTCCCAGCGCCCAGACGGCTGACTTCCTCACTTCCCGTGACTCATCACTCAGGGCCCGGATGAGGGCCGGCACCGCGGCCGTATCCTCGATATTGCCGAGCGCCGAGGCAGCCGACTGGCGAACTTCGGCGTCGGCGTCCTTGAGCGCGGCCGACAGCCCCGGAGTGGCGCGCCGATCCTCAATGTTGCCCAGCGCCGAGACGGCCGCACGGCGGACCTCCACATCCGGATCGCGAATCGCCACGATGAGGGCCTCGGTGGCGCGCGGATCCTCCAGGTTGCCGAGCGACCGGGCCGCGGCCTGGCGGACGCCGGCGTCGCTGTCGCGGAGCGCGGCGATCAGCGCGGCGACAATGGTAGAATCTGGCGGTGTGTTTCCGTGCTTCAACGCCAGCTCAGCGGCGGCCGCACCCTCACGCGCCAGTTCCGGAATACCCAGGTGCAGGTCGAGGTCACCGTTCGCAAGCACCGGTCCCGACCCGCGGGGGCCGCGATCAGCCGGCTCGCCGGCGTCGACCATCGGCTTCGGGTGGACGATCACGGCCGGGTCCTGCGCGGCCGCATGGGAGCCGGCCACCCCGGGAACGACCGCGGCAATTACCAGCACCAGCCCGCACGCAACCGGAATCGGCCAGCTCCGACGGGCCTCGATGCTCCCGCGGTGATCAATCAGACGGCGCACGCGCGCCACGAGCTGGGAGGGTCGTTCCAGCATTCCCGCGAGCGGCACCGGGCTGGGGCGTCCGTGCATCCACTCGGCAACGTGCATCAGGGACTTGGCCATGGTGAGACCGGATCCTGTGCTGCGGACGGCCCAGTCATCACACAGATACTCCGCCGCCTCCTGCAGCTCACGCCGGGCCACCCGATTCAATGGCTGGAAGAAGAACCCGCGCTCGATGACACAGGACGCCGCGAGCCAGAAGGGGTCCTTTCGGACAAGGTGCGCCAGTTCGTGCGCAAGCACGCTGCGCTGCTGCGCGCGATCGAGCGTCGCGATCACTGCGGCCGGGAGGCAGATTTCCGAACGGCCGAGCGCCACCGGGCTGCCGAGGGCGGGCGACGACGTGAGACGTATGGGTCGACGGATTCCCGCTTCCGTCCGGAGCGAGTTGAGGGCCGCCACCAGGACCGGATCGTCGACCGTCTCACGGCGACCGAGCCGGCGCGACAGCCGGAGGTGCCCAAGTCCGAAGGCGCCAAGGCCAAACACCGCGCCAAGCGACCACACACCTAGCAGCAGGGCCGTCCAATCCACGGCTCCCGCAGACCCTTCGGTCGGAGCTGCTTCAACGTGGCGGGTGGTGGAGCGAAGTTGCCTGAGGGGCATCGGGAGGTCGGCCCGGGGAATCACCAGCGAGGAGCGCGCGGCGGGCAGCGGCAGCCCACCTTCGCCGACGTACCGGAGCAGGGCCGACTGAGCAGTGGCCGTCACCAGGCCACCGATCAGCGCCGTCTTCCAGAACAAGTCGCGGAGCTGGTGCGACCGGATTACTCCGCGTCGGGTCAGCGCCCATACGCCGCCCAGCAAGAGTGTGCTGTGCAGCGAATAGGTCATCAGCCAGGCGATGACATCAGCGGTCCTCATGGGATCCCTCCGTGCGAGCCTCGTGGCTCGCGATCAGTTCTTTCACCTTCTCCAGATCGCCTGGGCTCAACTCGCGGGCATTGAGCAGGTGACTCACCAGCTCGGCCACGTCACCATCGAACAGCCGTTCGGTCAGGTCGGCAACCATCGAGCGGCGGACATCACGCTCGGAGACCTTCGGGTAGTAGACATACTGTCGGGCCTGGGTCAGGTGTTTCACGATGCCCCGCCGTTCGAGCCGGGAGAGCATGGTCGCGATCGTCGTGAGCGCGAGGCCTCGCTCCGGCTGGAGCGCGGCATGGATATCGGCCACGGTCGCCTCGCCGCGGTCCCAGAGAACGCGCATGATGGCGGATTGGAGATCGGTCAGATGCGGTGCGTCGGGCATCGGCGGTCCTGGACGGGGTCTACACATGTAATATTACAACTGTAGTTTTTTGTCAAGAGCCGACCCCCCTCCGGGGCTCAGGCGGGTGACGTCGTAGAGGGGAAGTGATGGGTTGGACGGGCCGACGGCGTACAGGGTTGTCGGGCTTGTGGAAATCAGGACCCTGACGTCCCCGTCTCCGCGAGCGCGATTTCGCCGTCAATCTGGAATTCTGCCAGAACTCCGGGGATCGTGAGGGTGGCGCGGACGGGCAGCACCTCGGTGCCCTTCAGGGCGCCGTGCTTCACGCCCGCATCCACGGCCCGCTCAATTTCGCGCTGCGCGGTGATCCCGAACCGCTTGAGGAACTTCCGGAGTTCGAGGTTGAAGAGTTCGTCGTTCATCGGGTCCCCCTGAACCTCACAGGCACTGAAGCGAGACCCCGGGTTGGTCTCGCTCGACGGTGAATGGGCCGAGCACCTGGTCGAGGTCGGTCACGGTCACGGAAAAGGTGAGACGATCGCCGAGGAGCTTGCCGGCATAGGTGGCGGGATGCGGGGGATGTCCCTCGATCGGTACCGGGCCACCCCCGGAGAAGTACTCGCCGATCGCCGTCCACCGGCCATCATGCGAGAGGGTCCAGCCCGGGTCGATCGTGCCACCGCCACAAGCGTACTCGACCGTGCCGCCGGAAGCCGCCAGAGTCAAGCTCGCGTCCGGGCCACCCCACTGACCGGAGAGTACCGGATCCGTCGCGTTTTCGCAGCCAAGCGTGACCAGAAAGGCGATTCCAGCGAGCAACGAGCGCTTGTGCAATGGGCCTCCCACGAGGAGCGACACATCGGCGGAATCACGGGGAACGCCCACGGAGACGATGAACCGTAACAGTCCGATCACAGCAGGGGTAGCCCGATTGCCTGCGTGGCTCGCAGACGATACCGCACCCAGGCCGCGAGAATCAGGATGCCCACTCCTTCACTGTCCCCCGAGGCGCCCATGACCATCCCCGAACACATCGAACTGAGGCTCACGCCGGATCAACAAGCGCTGATAAAACGCCTGTCCGGACAGCAAGCCCAGGTGCTGCGTCTCACGCTGACCCCCGGTGATCACACGGAGGGGGCCGGGCGGGCGCTCCAGTCTCGTTGGCGGCTGTCAACGGTCTCGGGCATCCCGCGGCAGCAGTGGGGTCCGGAGCCGGACGATCCTCCCGGACGATAGGCTGGCCGCCTGCAACCTTGTCGGCCTGACGCACGTCCAACAGGGAAGTTGAGCCCACCCTCGTCCGGAGCTCCCATGTCCCCGCGCCGTTCACTGGCTGCCGTCCCGCTTGCCGTATTCTTCCTCATCAGCGGGCCGGCACCGGCGATTGCCCAAGCCGACCCGGACGCCCAGTCCCGTCTGTGGGACGCGGCCATCGCGGGTGACACCGCCGCCATCACCACGGCCCTCAACGACGGCGCCCGAATCGACTCGCTCGACCTGCGCCGAAGCCGGAACGGACGCCGGGCCCTCAACTGGGCCGCACTCAACAATCATGTTACTGCGATCCAGCTCCTCCTCGCCCGCGGAGCTGGGATTCAGTCGACGAACCTGACGGGATTTACACCGTTGCACCACGCAGCCGAGGCCGGCGCGACTGAGGCTGCGATGGCGTTGTTGGCCGCCGGAGCCGACCCGACATGGCCCAATGATGCCGGCCAGACTCCCGCGGAGGTCGCCACCGCGAACGGTCACGGCGACCTGGCCGATGCGCTCGCGGCCGCGGCGAGCCGGGTCAAGCCAGCACCCAAACAGCCCTGACCGCCGCTAGGAGCAGCCCTCGACGTATTCCACCGCCGGCCTCAGGCCGGCGCGGAAGCGGAGGACGCGCTGGCCATCCGTCTCGAATACCATGCGGTACAGCGAGTCCGCGGGTTCCCTCGGCACGTAAACGAGGTAGTGCCCGGTCGAGTCGTACTTGTGGGGCTGGATGACGAGTCCGTCGGGATACAGCCGTCCGATGTCCGTCTCCGTCATACCCACTCCGGCGCCACGATCCGTCCGCAGGCCGGCGGAATCGATGTCTACCCGGACGATTCGCGCGTTTTCCACCATGAACTCCATCCCCGGCGGCACCTCGGGCGGCGTCACATAGGCGCAGCCGACCGCCCCCTGCCCTCCCCCAAGAACGTTTCCCGTCGCCTGGCGTGCCTCGGCGAGACTCATCCCGAACCGGATCGGGCCGGCGCCGTGAAGGTGAACGGTCCAGTCCGTGGCTGATCCGACGGCAGGTTGTGTCGCGGAATCATGCGAAGTCGTCGCGGAGCGGTCCATACAGGCCGCCCCGGACGCGAGGAGGACGACCACGGCTACCAGGCCGATCGGACGGGGGGTCATCGCCGGACCATCGGGATGACTGGCTCCGAAATCCAAAAGGAGAATTCGGTTCGGGTGCCACGCTTGAGCTGTTTGGCGCGGACGTCGACGTAGCGAGTCGCGGGACGCATCGAACCTCCGGGCGGGAGGCCTAGAACTCCCGCCGCTTCATCTCCTTGAACAGGCGCTTGGTCTCCGCATCCTGCTCGGGCGGCTGGCTGCGAAGCGTATCATCGTACTGTGCCGCCTTCTCCGCGGTCGGAGGGGCTTCCTTGGCCGCGTTCTTCTTCGCCAGTGCAGCGATGCGCTGGTCGTCCCGCTTGGTCATCGATCCTCCTGGAGGTTGTCCCCGGTGCCAGGTGCGTCCGGCCGCGACGGGCCCAGCTCACCGCCGTCCGGACCATAGAAAAGTACCCAGACTGCCAGATCGTCGGTGAAGTCCTCGAAACGGTGGGGCTGTCCCGCCCGCGCGAACAGGAAGGTGCCGGGACCGAACGGCCTCCGGGACCTACCGTCCCAGAACACGCCGCGCCCCTGGGCGACGACGTAGGCCTCATCCCGCGTATGCGGAGACTGCGGATCCCGGCCGCGAGGGGCGTAGAGCTCAACTGTAAGCGATCCGTGCCGAAACCCCTCCACGAAGCGCTCGCCCGAAGGTCCGGGCAGCCGGGCGAGCATTTCCGATACCTCGAGGTGTGCCGTCCGCGGCATCAGACGCCCGCCTCAAGGCCGCGGAATACCTTCCTCGCCTTATCCCGCTTGGTACACGCCTGGCCGGTCACGCGCAGCGCCAATGCCGTCACGGTGTGCTGCGGGAAACGCCACACATCTCAACTGCCATGCGTGAAGCATGCGGCGATCCACCAGGACTGTCAACGCGAATGGCAGGCGGCGGGGCGAGCGCCTTCGATGGCTGCTGACCGCACGACGCGTCACCATGTAGAGGGAACCGGAGCCAGGGCGCAGGCGCGTTCCGAGATCGATATTATTCTCCCTGGGGCCGTATCGGACTGCAGCTCGCTCACCCCTGTCGCCGGAGCCGACGTTGGCTTCCCGTTCCGATCTCGAATTCACCTATTCCCTGACCGACCGGATCGTCCGATTGAGCCTGGGGGAGCTGGCAGACTTCAGTGGGGCCAAGTACGACGGTGACTTTTCGCTGACGCTCGAGCAGGCGCAGCGGCGCAAGCACGAATTCGTGGCCAAGAGCATCGGCATTGATGCGGGACGACGGGTTGTCGACCTCGGATCAGGCTGGGGGGCCATGCTCCACTTCATCCGGAGCAGGCGCGCAACGGGGGTCGGCTTGACCCTCTCGTCGGCGCAAGCAGCTGCATGCCGCAGAAACGGGCTCGAGGCCCACCTCCTGGACATGCGGGCGCTCTCCCGGGACACGCTCGGGACTTTCGACGCGGCGGTCAGCCTGGGCGCGTTCGAGCACTTGTGCTCGCTCGAGGAATTCGAAGCGGGGAAACAAGACCAGAGCTACACGGATCTGTTTGCCCGGGTCGCGAGCGTGCTGCCGTCGGGGGGACGTCTCTTCCTCCAGACGATGGTGTTCGGCTGCAACATGATCCCAGTCGGCCAAGTGAATGTCCACGCGCCGCGGCACTCCGACGCGTGGTATCTCGGGCTCATGACGAAGCTCTTTCCTGGATCCTGGCTCCCCTACGGACGTGAGCAGATCACGCGCGCGGCGGAACCGTATTTTCGCCTGGTCGCGGCGGAGAACGGCCGGACCGACTATATGGAGACGATCCGCCAGTGGCGCACGCGCTTTGCCACAAGGAGCTTCAGGAAGGCGCTGTTCAAGCTGTCGCTTGTTCCCCGCTACCTTTCGAGCCGGGATTTTCGGCTTGCCTTTGCCTCAGGGGTGAGTGCGAACAGTGTCTGCTTCGAGCGGGAGCTGCTCGATCATTGGCGGCTGGTCCTCGAGAGGCGCTAGGGCCAGCGCAGGCCCGCAGAGCGGGGGCGGGGCGGCCTGCCCCGCCCCGCTGTGCCGGCGTCATTTCTTGTACAGCACCATCACGCCCACGCTCAGGTATTGCATGGAGGCCGGATCGTCCGGCAGGAAGCTTCCGGCTTCGACCGGATAGTGGTACCGGCCGAACACGGCGAATTGCAAGTCTGACTTTGCGTTGATCCGCACGCCGGCCTCGGGCGCCACACCAAACACCCAACTCGTCTTCTCGATCGTGTAGGTTCCGACATCCATCTGTTCGCGGATATAGTACGCCCCTGCCCCCAATCCAAGGTACATCTGCATGGTCTCGCCGGCCTTGGAATAGATGTGGCCGGTCACCAATAGTGGGAACACGTTCACCGAGCGGTACTGGTCGCCCGTGATCGTGGCGTTTCCGATGGTCAGGGGATCATCCGTCCGTTCGTAGAACTCATTCCATCCGAGCGAAAGGCCGACGGAGGTATGGGTCCCGATAAACTTCCGGCCCTCGAGCGAGAGGCCGAGCCAGCTGCTGCTCCCCACGAAGGGTTCGAGGTCGCCGGACGGGAGCGACCAGCTGTACGTGGCGCCCATCAGCACCTGGGCGCGGGCGGGAGTCGCGGAGGCCAGGGCCAGCACCGCGACGGCGAGCGGCATGCCGCGAAGTCTGGTGGTCATGGGGCCTCGGCCTTCTCGATATAGGGCGACTGTATGAACGCCTGATTGATGCCGTCGCTGATACGGGCCTGCACATCGGACGTCGAGCCGCCGGTGTAAACCCCATTGAGCGATCCGACCCACGTCGCCGGGAAGTTGCCCACGCCAGGGGTGACATCGCGAAGATCCAGCATCTGCATTACCAGAGTGCCGGCCGCGTACTCATAGGAGACGACGCCCGACGGGTAGTCGATGCCCCATCCGCTGCAGCCTTCCCACGGATACACCCAGCCGAATTCCGTGCACCAGGGCCAGCCGGTGTAGCCGGTATTGTCGGTCGCCGTCACCACGACCTGGATTTCGACATCCGGCGCGGTAATGAGCGGGTCCAGAACCTCGGTGTACCCGCGGGCAATCATGTTGTCGCGGATCTTCGTCAGGATCAGAGCGTCGAAGGTCCGGTCAATGTCATCCGTGTCGCCACCCGGCACGAGGTGGATCACACTGTCTGGAATGAAGAACGTGGTGATGTCGCTGAAGGTCGCGTCGGCGTCGAAGTTGGTGACGATCGAGTCGTAGTCACCCGGATCCTCGACCCGGTCGGGGTAGCAGGCCGCCGCGCCCGCGGCCAGGGCCCCGGCCAAGCCGAGTGCCCACATTCTCATGCGCATGAACGGGCTCCACCGTAGGAGGGGTCTGGGCGTAAGATAGCAGGGAGACGCGCCAGCAGAAGCGGCGTGCACGCAGCCCCGCAGGGTTGCGTAAACCCTTCTCCGGTGGCAGTTTCCTCGCGCGTTGGAGTGGTGGCCGAGCGGCTGAAGGCGGCGGTTTGCTAAACCGTTATAGGGGTCTAAAGCTCCTATCGGGGGTTCGAATCCCCCCCACTCCGCTCCCGAGGACTGAGTGACGAGGACTGGGCACCGTCCTCCGTCCTCAGTCCTCAGTCCTTTCACCTTGGTGGGCCGATGTCCGTCCGAGTGCGCTTCGCCCCCTCCCCCACCGGATACCTGCACGTCGGCGGCGCTCGCACGGCGCTGTTCAACTGGCTCTACGCCCGGAAGCTCGGCGGGGTGTTCATCCTCCGGATTGAGGACACAGATCGGGAACGCAGCACGGACGCGCACACGCAGGTGATTCTCGACGGGCTGGCCTGGCTCGGCCTCCACTGGGACGAGGGCCCGATCTTCCAAGGCGCGTGCGGGCCGCGCCATCGTGCCGATGCCGAGCGCCTGCTGGCCGAGGGCAAGGCCTACCGATGCTTCTGCACTCCGGCAGACCTCGAGGAGCAGCGAAAGGCATCGGCAGCCGGCAAGGCGGCATTCAGGTACGATGGTCGCTGCGACCGGCTCCCTGCCGGCGAAGTGGCTGCCCGCCTGGCGCGGGGCGCTCCGAGCGCCATCCGATTCCGGATGCCGAAGGGCGAGATCGACTGGGAGGACGCGGTCCACGGACGCATCAGCTTCCAGGGTCACGACCTCGACGACCTCGTCATCCTTCGCAGCGACGGCACGCCGATTTACAACCTGGCGGTCGTCTCCGACGATATTGACATGCGCATCACCCACGTCATCCGTGGCGACGACCACGTCTCCAATACGCCCAAGCAGATCGCGCTGTACCGGGCCCTCGGCAACGAGCCGCCGGTTTTCGCCCACGTGCCGATGATTCTCGGCGCGGACGGGAAGAAGCTCTCCAAGCGCCACGGGGCCACCGCGGTCGGCGACTACCAGAACCAGGGCATCCTTCCGCTGGCGATGCGGAATTTCCTCGCCTTGCTCGGCTGGTCCCCCGGCGGCGACCGCGAGATCCTCCCGGAGCGTGAGATGATCGCGGCATTCTCGCTGGGGGGAATCCAGAAGAAGCCCGCCGTTTTCGATACCGCGAAGCTCGAGTGGATGAACGGCCAGTATCTCTCGCAACTCTCGGCGGACGAGCTGCTCGCGCCGACCCGGAGGGAGCTCGAGCGGATGGGGATCGCCCTCGATCATCGCGACCTCCGCCCTGTGATCGACGCGGTGAAGGCCCGGTCACGCACCATCCTCCACATCGCGGAACAGGTGGCGGTCCGCCTGGACGGGGCACGGACAACACGGGACGAGCGGGGACAGCAGCTGGTCGCCAAGATGGGTCCGGCCTATGCGGCCAATCTCCGGACCGTGGTCGCGGCGCTGGAGGCCATCCCGGAGTCCGATTGGAATCCCGACCGCCTGCTTGGTGACCTGAAGGCGGTGGCGGAATCGCATTCACTCAAGCTGGGCGATGTGATGCAGCCGGTGAGGGTCGCGCTGACGGGATCGACGGTGTCGGAGCCGGTGAATGAGCTGCTCGCGGTCGTTGGCCGCCAGCAGAGCCTGGCGCGCCTTCGCTCGGCTGCCTAGGGCGTCACTGTCACCTGCGTGCACGCCGTGGATGAGGGCGCGACCACCGAGGTCGCGCAGACCGGAAAGGTGGCGGGGGACGGGACCACCGAGGGCGCGACGTAAAACACGTCTCCGTCCACGGACGCAAAACCGAACAGCGGTGTTCCATCGAGGACGCCGTTCACCGTCACGCTGATCCCCCCGCGGTTCCGGTCGAAGAGCCGCAGCTGGGTGCTCCGCACCACCTGCACGCTCACCGAAGTCGGCAACAATCCGAACCCATCCGCATCCACATAGAACTCGGTTGAATCGCGCACCAGCCCGATCGCGGTTGGCGTGTGGGCGCGGATCATGGCCAGCAGGGGGCGCGACGGCGCGTTGAGGCGCCCGTAGGCGTCGATCGGCAAGTCGGCGGCGGAAGTCTCCCATCCCGCATAAAACGTCAACACCGGTGTGAAAATCGAGTCGGAGCCCAGCACGTCGAAGAGCACGGTCTCACCGAAGGCGGCGCCGACCTGTCGCGGCGTGATGCCGATGGAGCGGACCTCCTGGCCCGGCCCGACGTAGGACACCGGGATCTTCGCCGGTTGCGCCGGAATCCCTGCGGTCACCTCCACCGGCCCGGATCCCTGGAAGACAGGCGCTCCGGTCGACCCGAAATAGCCGATGTTGACGAGGAGCGTCTCCACCGACTGCCGCAGTTCGACCGGCATCGCAATCACTAGCGTGTCCTTGGCGGGATTGAACGGGGCGAGCGTCGTAGCCCGCACTGCCAGGGTCGCCGGCTCCAGCACCTGCACCGCCACCTCGGTGATTGCCACCTCGGAGGGCAGCGCCATCGACCACGCCGGAAGGCGGGCGTCGATCGCAAGCGGCCCGACGATCACAGGGCTTGTTGGTTGGGTGGAGCAGGCCGTAGAAAGGAGGAGGGAAAGGATCGTAACGGGTTGGAGGGACGGAACGCGGCGCGGGCTCCGATTCATCAGCGTACCTCGGCGTGCACGGTATCGGACGGTGGCGGCTCGCGTTGCGCCTTCTTAAACTGGTGCTCCTGCTCCTTCCGCTCCCGGAGCTCGCGGACCGCTTCCTTGAAGTCGGCCACCGTCTCCGCCCTCCGCGCCGCCCGGTAGAGATCTTCCCGCATCAGCTGCGACTGATGGTCGAGCGCGTACGCCTCGTTTCCTCCCGTCGGGATCGGCAGGAGCGCCAGCACGGCGGCGGGGATCTTGAGACCCGCGATGTAGAGGTATTGCGGATCCAGCCCGAATTTCTTGCCGCCCAGCGTGGTCGTCCAGTCCGGCATCCTGATCCGGTCCGACCCGGGCTCGCCGGCAATCGAATCCAGAAACGCCTGCACGATCGTCTTGACCGCACTGTCCGTGAGCTCGGCGTGACTCCGCCTGACACGGCGGGCCAACTCGCCTGGCGCGACCGGGAGCGGGCGAACCCAGAGGGTTCCCTTGCCGAGACTCGGGCCGAGGCGAGCCACCGGCCCCCTCGCCCGTCCGGCGCCCACTGCAGCCGCCGGCGCGGGCCCCAGCGCTGGTGCGGCGCGACGGGCCGGACGGACGGCCGCCACCACCGCCCCCCCGGGCGAACCTAACCGGCCCTGGCCCTCGGCGCGGGAAAAGCGCGGCATCGTCGCCTCGCGCGGCCCGTCTTCGATGACCGGGAGCAGGACGATCAACCCTGCGTCATGCGGCGGCACTCGCGGAAGCCGGCCATAGACCGCCAGCGTCAGGAACAGCACGCCGTGCACGGCGACGCTCAGTGCGATCGCCCAGACCGGCCACGCCTGCGGCCGGGGCGGGATCAACTCAGGCCTGTGCGGCAACCTCCGCTCCCCGGAGGGCCTCGAGGGCGTGGGACAGGCGCTCCACCGCCTCCTGGAGCCGGGCCACACCGACCGTCAGCGCGATCCGGAAGAAGCCCTCGCCGGCCGGACCGAACGCACTCCCCGGCAGAACCAGCACTCCATGCGTTTCAAGGGCGCGTCGGGCGAAGGCCGCCGACGCCAGGCCGGCCGGCAGCGCCACCCACAGGTACATCGCGCCCTTCGGAGACTCGACGGGGAATCCCGCACCGCGCAGCGCGGTGACCGCCGCATCCCGCCGGCGCTGTAGCTCGCGGCGGATCGGCTCCACCAGCGCCTCGGCATGGTCGAGCGCATCCACCCCTGCCCGCTGCACGGCGAGGAAGGGTCCGGTGTCCATATACGACTTGACCCGGGTGAGCGCGGCGATCAACTCGGGGCGCCCGGCGGCCCAGCCGAGCCGCCAGCCAGTCATCGAAAAGCTCTTGGACAGCGAAAAGAATTCGATGGCGACCTCGCGCGCGCCGGGAATCTCGAAGATACTGGGCGCCCGGTAGCCGTCGAACGTCAGGTCGCAATAGGCGTTGTCGTAGGCGAGGAGGATGTCGTGCTCGCGGCAGGTGGCTACCACGCGATCCAGATAGTCATGCGTGGCCACGGCCGCGGTCGGGTTGTTCGGGTAGTTGAGGAACAGCAGCTTCGCGCGCCGAAGCACAGCCGCTGGAATCTCGTCGATCGGCACGAGGAACTCGTGCCGCGCCTCGAGCGGGACGATGAACGGTTCGGCGCCGGCGAGGATGGTACCGCCGAGGTAGGCCTGATACCCGGGCTCGGGCACGATGGCAACATCCCCGGGATTGACGACGGCGAACGGGAGGTGCGCGATCCCCTCCTTCGACCCGATCAGCGGCAGCGTCTCAGTAACCGGATCGAGCCGGTGACCGAACCGCCGGTGCATGTAGTCGCTGGCCGCGCGGCGAAATTCTGCCAGCCCCTGCTGGAAACCGTACTTGCTGTACGCCGGGTCCTCGGCGGCGCGCTGCAGCGCCCGCACGGCCACTTCGGGCGGAGGGGTGTCGTTGTCCCCGGCGCCGAGGTCGATGACATCCATGCCTTCGGAGAGGAGGCGTCGTTTGATGGCGGGAAGCTCGGCGAGCGGATATCCGGGAAGGGCGCCGAGGCGCGCGCTGAACTCGATCATGTCGCTGACTCACTCCATCCTGGGTTCGACGGGGTCCGTCTGCTGCGCCTGAACGATAGCGGGATGGCTACTCGAGCGCCCCAATGCCGTGCCGGGCGAAGAAATCCTCGCAGCGGGTCCGGATGCGGGCCCAGGGGGCGATGATCCGGTCGGCACGCGGAAGGCCGGACAGCACGAGCGGCCCGTACCGCTTGGTGACGACGCGCCGGTCGAGCAGCACCACGACCCCGACATCCTGTGCTGACCGGATCAGGCGGCCGAACCCCTGCTTGAGCTTGAGCGCGGCGTGCGGGAGGAGGTAGTTCATGAAACCATCCTCCCCCTGCTCGACGAGCCGCTCCAGGCGCGCGGCCGTGAGCGGTTCGCTCGGCACCTTGAACGGCAGTTTGCAGAGCACGAGGGCCCGGAGGGCCCGGCCGGGCACATCCACCCCTTCCCAGAACGAATCGGTCCCCAGCAGGATGGCGTTGCCCGCATCGCGAAAGCGCCGGAGCAGGGCGTCCCGCGCCCCTTCTCCCTGCACCAGCAACGGCCAGCGGGGATCCAGCATTCCCCGGAGCTGGGACGCGACCCGGCGGAGGGCGGCGTGGCTGGTGAACAGCACGAACAGCCCTCCGTCCGCCGCGTGCGCGAGGTCGGTCACGACGTGCGCCACGGCCGCGTCGTGCGCGGCCTCATCGTCGCGGGGGTCGGGCATGTCGTCGGGCACGCCGAACAGGCACTGCGACGGGTAGTCGAACGGCGAGGGGAAGATCTCGCGTGTCGTCACGGGCGACGGCGGCATGGCGAGTCCGAGCCGCCGCTCGAGGAACTCGAAATCTCCGCCGGCGGCGAGCGTGGCGCTGGTGAGAATCACCGTCTCGATCCGCTCGAAGAGGAGGTCCCGCAGCAGCGGAGCCAGGTCCAGCGGCACCGCCGCCAGGAGCACCTGCTGGCGCCGGGGTCCGGTGCGCTCCATCCAGCGCACCAGCGGCGGGCCGGCCGGGCCGGGGCGGAGCGTGCGGTTGAGCCCGTCTGAGGTGGCCTCGAGCCGCCGGACCACGGCGCGCATCTCCTGCAGCAGCTGGTCGCCCCGCTCGGTGGACTCCACTTGCGAGAGCCGGTCTGAGATCGTCTCGACGTGGCCCTTGAGCTGATCGAAACTGCCGAGCAGGGCGTCGAGCTCGAGCCGCAGTCCGTCGGCCCAGACGGCATCCTCCGAAAACTCGTCCGTGAGCCGCAACTGGCCGCCGGCTGCCTCTTCCAGGCGCCCGTGCAACCGCAGGAAGAGCTGGTCCGCGGCCCGCCGCGCGTCGCCGATTGCCGGCAGCAGACGTTCGCGGAGCAGGTCCAGGCTCGCGCGGCTCAGCAGGTCGCCGCGCCCCGCAAGCTCGTGCATCAGGGACGGGGCCAGCCCTTTCTTGTTCCGCTCGAAGCGGCCCAGGAGCCGGTGAACGCCGCGGCTCGTCACCTGCGTCCCCAGGTGATTCGCGGCGACATCCTCGATGTGGTGGGCCTCGTCGAGCACCAGCCGCCGGTAGGGCGGCAGGACGGCCGCCTCTTCCCAGTTGTCCTGCAATTGGCGCACGGCGAGGTCGGCGGCGAGGAGGTGGTGATTCACGACGACTACATCCGCTTCGGCGGCCTTCCGGCGGGCGCGAAAGAGGAAGCACTTGTCGAAGTGTGGGCATTGCAGGCGGGTGCAGAGGTCGGCCTCGGCGCTGACTTCGTCCCAGACTTCCGTGCTGGGATGAACGGCGAGGTCGCTGAGGGTCCCGTCGGAGGTCCGGGCGGCCCATTCCGCGAGGCCCACGAGCTCCGCCTGTCGGTCCGGCTCCAGGAGGCTCTGCTGCGCCCCCATCGCATGTGAGAGGCGCGCCAGGCAGAGATAGTTGCGCCACCCCTTGAGCAGCGCGAAGCTGGGCGTGTAGTCGGGAGTCGCGAGGGCTTTCCGCAGCATCGGCAGGTCCTTGCCGACGAGCTGCTCCTGCAGGTTGATCGTATTCGTACTGATGACGGTGCGTTCGCCGTTCGCCCGGGCCCAGGCCAGCGCCGGCACGAGGTAGGCGAACGACTTCCCCACCCCGGTCCCCGCCTCCAGAACCAGCACTCCGCCGTCGTTGTACCCGTCGGCGATGTACGCCGCCATGTCACGCTGGCTCTGGCGATCCTCATACTGGCCCAGCACACCGGCAATCGGGCCATGTTCGCCCAGGGAGGCCACGATCGCGTATGGATCCAGCCGGACCGTCTCCCGCGCTCGCGGCACTTCGACGACCACGTAGAGCGATTCGGCCCGGTTGTCGATGATGCCGAAACCCACGCCGCCATCGTGCAACTGCGCCGCGACGGACAGGTCGGCCTGCGAGGGTTCGAGAAAGCCGCCTGGGTGGTTGTGCAGGCACATCTGCCCGCGGGCAGCAACGCCCGGCAGGGCCAGCACCATATCCACCGTACCTCTCGCCACCGCCCGGGCCGTCACCACCACCCCGTTCTCGACATCTGCGACGAAAGAGACTTCACGGCCAGCCGCGCGCGTGATCTCGTCCGCCAGTATCGCGCGGGCGGATGGGGCGATGCGGGCGGTCGGCGTGGTGGCGAGCGGCGTCATCGGGTCCGAGCGAGGAGCTCCTACGGCGAGGGGGCGGGCTCGATCAGGATGTACTGGGCATCGTCCTCGGCGATCTGGCGGAACCAGGTCACCAGCTCTCCGATCCCCTCCGGGGGGAGAACGGCGCGGGAACCCGAGATCCGCCGAACCATCCGAAGGACGCCTCCCTCGAAGGCATACGTCGTTTCGTACTTTCCGAACTGACTCTGGGCCTGCACCGACTTCGGAAGCTGGGGCCGCCAGCCCTCGGGAAGCTGCAGACTCAGCTCGGTGACCTCAGTCTCGCTGTTTATGACCCGGCGGGCATCGATCGGGAACAGGCGGGCCGGGCGCCCCTCGAGCTCATCCGCGGCGCCGGCCATCTCCGACATGCTGCCGAGGGGGTTGGCCAGAATCCACTTGTCCCCGGAGCGGCGAAGCGCGCGGCCATCCCGAATGGCGAGTGTGATTTTCGGCTCCGCCTCAAGGTCCTTGCCCTCGAAGGCGACCAGGCTGTCGCCCCTGGCGCCGTCGAACCACCGCTGCGCCACCTGGCGTGTGAACTTGGCCCGCTCGGTTGAATCCATCGGGCTCTCGAACGCGGAGCGCATCGAGGCCTGCCGCGCACCGGAATACCTGCCTTCGTAGAGTCCGTTGAATCGTCCTTCGGGACCGATGCGCCCGACCAGCCGGGTTTCGGTGAGCGACTCCCCAACCGACTCGATGGGGAATTCGACCTGCTCCGTGCCGCCGTCGGGGTGCACCGCCAGACCGAATTCCCCCTGCACGTAACTCGGAAGGATGCCAAGCGGCAACAGCGCAACGGTGAGATCCGTGTAAATCCTTCCCTCGGGCAGATTCACGTAGGCGATGGCATGATCGAACTGCTCCAGCGTCGGCAGCTCCCGCTCGACGACCGCGCTGGCGTTGGTCAGCACCGGCGCCGCATCGAACCCGAGATACCGGAGCGCGGCCACGAAGAGCGTCGCCTTATCCTTGCAGTCGCCGAACCCGGTCGATACGACCTCCGCCGGCGTGCGCGGCTGGTAGCCACCCAGCCCCAGGGCGACGGATACGTAGCGAATGTCCTGCGCGACCCACCGCTGAATCGCGGCTGCCGTATCCCGCGCGGTGCGGGCGTTCCGGACCAGTCCCTTGACGCGCTCCTGAACTTCCGAGGGGAGGTCATATCGTCCCTTGGCCAGGGCACCGTACCAGTCGCCGACGTCGGCCCACTCGAGCGGTGAGGCGAGCCCGACCGACATGTAGACGCCGTTCGAGTCGGCTGCGTAGGGCTCGGGCGTGAGCCGCTGCAGGTCGCCCGTCGCCCAGGTGAGGACCTGCCGGCCCCCGACAACCTCGGTCCGGCGCGCAAAGTTCAGGTTGTTTTCCTTGATGCGGAGCTTCAGCGACGCGGGCGCATCGACGATCAGGCGCGACCGACCGACGCTCAAGCCGGTGCTGATCCCCCACCACTGGTAGAAGTCGCCGCGCAGCCAGGGCCTGACCTTTTCCGTTGTGTAGCTGTAGTCGACGATAGTGCCCGGCGCCACGCCGCCCAGCGAGACTCGCAGCACCTTCCGGTTCGAGTAGACCGGCGAATCCATCGACGCGGGAACGTCGCTCTCCTGCATGAGTGAGGGCTCGCGTGTGATGATGGTGCCGTCCGGCGCCACCACCCGGATCCAATTCAGCGTGAAGCGTTCAGACCCCGGCGCCCAGCTGAACGACTGCTCGGCAAAGTCCTCTACCGCGTCCGCCGTCAAGATCTGCACCACCTGCCTGAAGGTTCGGGTCTCGCGCCCGTCTGCCTCGACCTTGATGACGCCGTCATCCAGGAGGAAGACCGCCGTCTCGTGCGGATGCTCCTTCGGATTGACCACCAGTCGATAAATGGTATCGCTCCGGACCGAGGGGTCCCCCGCCGGGCTGATACGCGGTGCCTGAGCCACGATGCGCGCCGGTACGAGGAGACAGGCGAGAAGCAGTAGGGTCGGTCGCATGGGGCTTCGTGGTGGAAGGAGGGCGAAGGGGGCGGGAGACGGGCCGGGAGCGATGTGCTGTTGCACATTACCCAGACGTGCCGCATCGGGCAACTGCCGGCGAGCGCTAGGTCTTGAGTTCTTTCTTCTTCGCGGCCGGAAACAGGACATTGTTCAGGATGAGCCGGTAGCCCGGCGAGTGCGGGTGCAGGGAAAGATCGGTCGGGGCGTCGCCGATCTGGTGCTGGGGGTCCTCGGGGTCGTGACCCCCAAAGAAGGTCCAGGTCCCCTGACCCCGCTCTCCATGCAAATACTTTGCCCACGGCGCACCCGGTTCATCGGCCAGGACGGTCACCCCCGGCTTGATCCGGTTCTTCATGAACGAGGTCGTCAGTCCGTAGAAGTCCGGTATCACCTGCCGATGGTTCTGCACGAGCATGGTCGGCACCGGGTCGATCTTCGCGCTGAAGTTGAACAGGCTGAATGCGCCCAGGGGCTGACGCCGGGCAAGGGCATTGACCTGGTGGCCGTCGATGTCCGAGAACTGGGACACCGTCGGGCTCAACTCCAGTTGCGCGGAATGAAAGGCGACCGCACGACTCCAGTCCATCCGGGCGGCGGCGTTCGGGTCCATCGGCGTCTGGTCCGCGTACGCCGCCGCGATGTCCACCCCTGCACTCGCGAGGGCGAGGTCGAGCGTCTCTGTCGCGGTGCACATGGCGAAGAGAAAACCTCCCCGCTCGACGTAGGCCGCGATCGCCTCGGCGACCGCACGCTTTTCGGCCGGCACCGACGGGAAGCCGAGGGTCCGGGCGATCCCGCTGTTCTGCTCAACCATCTCGGCGAGCCAGGCCGCCCCGGCGTAATTCACATAGAACTTGGAGTATTGGCCGGTGAAGTCCTCGTGGTGCAGATGCAGCCAATCATATCGGGCCAGTCCCGGCCCCGGGCCCAGCACCTCGCCGTCCCACACCTTCGAGAATGGAATGCCGGCATATTGCAGGGCCATCGTGACGGCGTCGTCCCAAGGCGCGGCGTTGGGCGGCGCGTAGACCGCCACCCGCGGCGCCTTCTCCAACGGCACCGAGTCCATGTTGCCCTCCTGGAGGTCGGCGCGGATCCCGGTGAGAACGCCGTCGTCCAGGGCCTCCGCCGTCACGCCGCCCAGTGCGGCGTCGCGCGACGTGGCACCGTCCCCCGGCAGAAGGAACGAGCCGCCCCGGTAGTTCAGAAACCACTCCGCGCGGCCCCCTCGCTCCAGGACCCGGTAGGCCACGCCGTAGGCCTTCAAGTGGTTCGCCTGCGCATCGTCCATCGGCACCAGCAACCAGGGCGCCGCCGCGCTTCGGCCGCCGGTCCACCGCAGGATCGGCGCCGACGCCAGCAGGCCGGCTGCCCCCAGGAGAAACTCGCGCCGCCGTATCACGTCTGAGGTACTCCGCCCTGGATGGCATCGAGCAGCCGCCGAGCCTCCGGCACGACCGCACTACCGGGCCACGAGAGGATCAGGTGCTCCAGGAGTCCGGTGGCTTCGGTCGTCCGGCCGGCGGACAGCAGCAGGCGGGCCAGCTCCAGCTCTGCGGCCGGCGCCGTGGCCGGAGCCTCGATGGCGGAGGCGAGTCGAAGCAGCCGCTCGGCTTCGCTGGCGCGTCCGCGGGCCGCCTCGATCCGGCCGGCCCAGAGGTAGAGCTCCGCCCCGCCGCCTGCGGGCGGCAGCTCGCCTGCCACCTGCTGGAGACCGCGCACGGCGCCCGTGGTGTCTCCCTGTTCCAGGGCCAGGAGGGCCCCACCGAGCTCGGGGAGGGAGTCCTGCTCGATGGGCTGGATCAGGGCCAGCAACGCCGTGCGCGCCGTCGCATCCTCGCGGGTGCCGGCGAACGGTCCCGCCGACCGAAGCAGATCCGCGGCGCCGGCGAGATCGCCCTGGTACAGCCGGATCCGGCCTGCGAGCGCCAGGCCCTCCACGGTGCTGTCGATCGAGATAAGCGTCTCCGCGCGATCGAGATCTCCCTTCCGGATCCACCCCAAGGCCACCCGACGCTGGAGCACGCCACGCTCCTCGGCATCGAACGTTCCCCCGAGCTGGCTGAGACGGCGTTCCGCCCCGGCCACGTCGCCCTCCTCCACCAGGATCCCAACCAGGGTGGCCGCGGCACTCGCGGCAAGTTGCGGCGGGGCTGCGCGGTCCGCGGCAAGCAGCGCCAGCATGCGACGCGCGGCGACAGGATCCCCGCCGTCGGCGTAGGCCCGCGCCGCCTCCAGCCGGGTCCGCGCGGCGGAGGCACCGAGGCTCCGCGCCGCCATCTCCTCGAGCACCTGCCCGCGCACCTGCCGGGCGGCTTTTCCGTCTTCAGCGCGCATCGCGTCGAGGAACTGTCGCAGTGCGTCGAGCGCGGCGGGATTGGTGGCCGGCAGCTCGGACATCAGAAGTGCAAAGCCCGCCTCGGGGTCGCCCCAGCGGGCGCGAAGCTCCGCCGCCAGCCGGCGCCCGATGCCTGGCGATTTCTCCAGCTGGCGCAGCACGTCACCCCGCCGCGGGGGCGGGGTGCGAGCCAGTGAGGTGGTCGCAGCCAGCTTGTACCCGGCAAGCTCACTGATTGCGAGGAGCCACTCCCGCGCCGCCGTATCGTAATCGCCGTCCGCCAGTGCAAGCTGCGCAAGCTCCGGCGCAAGCGCAGCCGGGCGGCCGAGCCGTTCACGCCCTGTGAGGAATGCCTTTCGGGCGCCCGCGCGATCGCGCTGCTCGAGCAGGACGCCACCCCAGTCCCGGTAGGGCGCCTCCTCGACCGGCTCAAGCCGGGCCCAACGTTCGGCCATCGAGGCAATGCTGTCCGGCTCTCCGGCGGCCGCCCAGGCGCGAAGGCCTACCGAGTAGGCCGCGCCCGCGTCGGGTGTCCGCGCCAGGAGCAACCGTACCGGGTCCACGAGCTCGGCCTGCCGGTGCAGCGGTGTAAGCGCGCGCTCCAGTCCCAGCAGGGCGGAGAGATCCTCCGGGCGCTGGCGCAGCACCTCGGCATAGGCATCGGCGGCTCCGGACAGGTCGCCGCGGCGCTCGAGGTCGAACGCGCGAGCCATCACATCCCGTTGGGCCTCCGCGCGGGTGCCCATCGCGAGCATGACCAGCAGAATCAGGATGGGCCGCATCATGGAGCCGGGGTCTCTGTCAGGCGACGGAAATAGTCCAGCACGAGGCGGCGGTCCTCCGGCGAAAGCCGCTGGAGCTCCTCCCAGGCGGGCATCCGGACGCGGCGGGCCTCGTCTTCGAGTTGTGCGCGAAGCGCGGGGGGCAGCCGGACCTGGTCGCCCCGGGCGGTCGTACTCTGGCGTTCCTTCTGTTCGTCCTGTTCCTCACCCTGCAGCGTCCGCCCGGCGTCGAGCATCCGCCGGTAGAGTCGCTCCTGCCGCTCGACTGTGCGCCGATCGAGTCGGCCCGCCTCGAGCTGGCGCGCGAGATCGCGGGCCTCCTCGGCCAGCTCCGCCGCGCCCGGCGAATTTCCCTGCGCGCGCATGCGCTCGAGCTGTTCGGCCAGGGCGCGTTGCTGTGCGGCCAGCTGACGCATTTGCTCCTGCGCCCCGCCGGGCCCGACCATCGGGAGCAACGACGCGCCCTGCTGACTCAACTGCCCCTGCTGCTGGGCGAGCCGGGCCATCTGCTGCATCATCTCCGCCAGCCCCGTGCCGGAGGCGGAGCCGGCAACTTCACCACGGGCCCGAAGCATCTGGTACGCGGCGGCGTTCAGCGCATCCACCGCCCCCTCGGAGCGCTCGTCGGCCTCACGAGGATTCGGCGTGGAGGACGCGAGGGCCTCGCGCGCCTGCTGCATCTGCCGTCGTGCGGTCTCGAGATTCGCCCCGATCTGGGGCGGGACGAGCGCGTGCTTCCCGGCGACGTCCCGGAACTGCTCGCCGAGCTTCTGCACGCCCTCCTCGACAGCTCCCTGCTCGGCGCGATACGCCGACGGCGCGGCCCCTTCACGGAGCCGCTTCGAGACCTCCAGCTGGCGCTCCGCGAGGCGGCTCGTCTCGGTGAGCAATCGATCGATGGCGTCGATGACCTCCTGCCGCCACTCGTCCTGCAATTCCTGCCGTTCCCCGTCGAGCTGCTCGGCCAGGGGCTGCAGCTGTTCGAGCGCCCGCCGGCCGTGGCGCCGGGCCTGGCCCGGGTTGGCCCGGCGCGCTGACTGGGCCGCTTCCGACATCTGTTGAGCCGCCTGCTCCGCCGCCTGCGCGATTTGCTCGAGGCGTTCCGCTCTGTCGCCGGCGCTGTCGCCGGGGGAGATCTGATCGGCCAGCGTCTGGAGCGCCGCGGCCAACGAGTCGGTGCGCCGGGCGAGCGCCTCTTCTTCCATTGCCGCCCGGGTGCTGTCCATCTGCTCGACCGCCTGGTTCCACTGTTCCTGCTCGGCGGCGAGGTCCCGGGCCTCCTGGGCGAGGTTCGCCATCTCGCCTTCCTGGGCGGCCCGCTCGAAGAGCTCGCGGCTCCGCTCGAGCGCTTCCCGGAGTCGCTGCTGGGACTCCGCCATTTGCTCCAGCGCCTGCTTGGTCCGGGCGGCGTCGAGCTCGGAAACCGCACGTCGCAACTCCTCCAGCGCCTCGCGCATTTCGGGCGTGAGGGCACGCTCGAGCTGCTGCGCGATCTCCTGCAACCGCTGCTGGAACTCCGGATCATTGAGGCCGGCGGCCTCGGCGGCGCGCTGCAGGTCGGCCATGGCGTCCTTCAGCTCCTCGGCCCGCTGCACCAGCTCGTCCTGTCGCGCCGCGAGCGCTTCGGCCCGCCGCGCTTCGTCGAACGTCATGCTGCGCTCTGCCTCGCGCCCCGTGCCTTCCCCGCTCCGGGGCTGCTCGCGGGCCAGGTCCTCGGTGCTTCGCTCCAGTTGCCGGCTCGCCGCGACCAGCGAGTCCAGTTGCCCCGACATCGCCTCCGTGGCGGCTTGCGCCGCAGCGCGGACTTCACTGAGCGTCGGCATGCGAAGCACGTACTCGCGGGAACGCCCGACCTGTCTGCGCGGGGAGTTGTCGGTCACGAGGGCGTAGTACCGAACCGTGTCGCCGGGCAGGAGCGACCGCCGGCCGAGCTCGAGCGTGAAGGGGAGCAGCGCGCGGTCGACGCGCGTCGGCAGTGGAACCGGGTCTCGACGCTCGGGATCGACCAGGCCCAGCCGGCTCACCCGGCGGCTCACCAGGGTCGCGCTCACGAGCCCATGGTCGTCGTGCGCGTCGAGCACGATCGGGACGGTGAGGCCGAGCGGAGCCAGGGTGTCGGCGCCCGGGACCGGTATGTCCACCGTGGGCGAGCTGTCGGGGAGGACGCGGAACCGAAGGCTCACTTCCTCGCCGGCGAGTGGAGCCCCGCTCGCGGTCGTGAGGACGAACCTGTACTCGCCCGTCCCGACGCGGGACCACGGTGCCGCGAAAGGACTCGCCGGTCACCGATAGGGAGTCCACTCCTCCCGGGCGGCGGATCACGACCGCGGCCAGCGGCGTCGTGGCACTCCCTGCGATTGCCAGGCGTGTGCCTTCTGGAATGGGTATGGAATCGCCGTCGAGCGGCAGCGGCTCGTCCTCGAGGCCGAGATACGACGGATACCGCGCGGTCACGGTGAGGCCGGTGAGAAACGCCGGCAGCCGGACGTGTACTTCCACCGTGTCGGAGGAGCGCCCGCCGCTGGTGGCGCGGGCGTAGAGATCGGCCTGGAGTGGCCCGGTGGCGACGCGTGCGAGCCCGGCACTGTCGAGGCGGACAGGGCGTCCCTGCCACCCTTCGCCGGGTGCACGGGTCCAGAGCATCGCGTCGCGCCGGCCCGGTGCGCGTACGGTCAGAGTCACCGCCTCGCCCCGATTGAGCGCGTACGCGCTCGCGCTCAGCCTGACGGGGGCCACGGCCGTTTCCAGAGCGCCGATCGGGTGCCAGAGCGCCGAAGCGGCGCCCCGCAGCGGCCCGGCCGTGACGAGCAGCGCCGCGCCGGCAGCGAGCACCCAGCCGCCTTGCCGCTGCCGCTGCCGGAGCCGTTGGCTCACCGGTTCGAGTACGGCCCCGCCACGCGCACGCACCTCTTCGGCTCGCGAACGATCCGCCGCTCCGATCAGCTCCTCGCTTGTGCCCGGCGCCGCACGGTCGAGCAGGCCGGTCAATGCCCCCGTGCGCCAGGCTCCCAGCTGCTCGAGCACCCGGGCCACGCCGCCGGCTGTATGTGCCGTGCGCTCGCGGCGCCACCGCCAGGCCACAAGTCCGGCCGCGATCGACGCCGCCAGCCACGCCGCGGGCACCCAGAACGGGCCGCGGATCAGGTCGAGCCTGGCCAGCCAGGCCGACAGACCCAGCGCGCCGAGCACCGCGCCCGCCATGAGCCCACCCCGCCCAAGCAGGGCCCGGCCCGCGAGCGGGCGAGCGAGCGATTCGAGCGCCTCGCGAGTGGCGACGGGTGTCATCCGCCGTAACCCACGACGTAGGCCACCAGATTCACGCCCATGCGCAGCGCCGCCTCCCGGACTTCAGGCGGGTCCTTGTGAACGTCGGGATCCTCCCACCCGTCGCCCAGGTCCGACTGATAGCTGTAGTAGACGGCAAGGCGCCCGTCGATGAAAATCCCGAACCCCTGGGCGGGCTTGCCATCATGCTCGTGGATCTTGGGTATGCCCTTCGGAAAGGGGTACACGAGCCGGTAGACAGGATGATCGAGCGGCACCTCGACGAGCGGCCGGTCGGGGAACAGCCGCGCGATCTCGCGGCGGATCGACTGGTCCATGCCGTAATTGTCGTCGGCATGGAGGAAGCCGCCCTGGAGGAGGTAGCGTCGGAGCGTCGCCAGATCCGCGTCCGAGAAGTGGACGTTGCCGTGTCCCGTCATGTACAGGTACGGCACGTCCCACAGGCCCGGATCGCTCAGGGTGACCACTCGTTCCCTGGCCTCGACGAGCAGTCCGGTTCGCTTCCCGATCTCCGACAGCAGGTTCGGCAGGCTCGAGGGGTTGGCGTACCAGTCACCGCCACCGTCGTAGTGCAGGCGTCCGATCGTGATCGGCTCACCCTGCGCGTGGACGGCGGGCGCGGCAGCACTCAGGCACAACAATGTTACGAGGCAGGCCGGCAGATTCACGACGACTCCACCACGAGGCGATAGATGTCATTACGCGGAAGGCCGGAAGATTCCGTCAACCTGCGAACGACGTCCTTCCGGCTGAGCCCTTCGCCGAGCAGCCGGCGCGCCTCCGCTGCCAGGGACTCAGCGTCCATCACCGGCGGCGCCGCCGGGGCCCCGGCCATGACGAGCGTGATCTCGCCCCGGGGATCGTGGGCTTCGTACCACGCCGCAAGCTCGGCGAGCGTGCCCGGCCGGAATTCCTCGTGCAGCTTGGTGAGCTCCCGCGCGACGACCGCGTGGCGGGCCTCGCCGGCGACCTCGGCGAGATCCCTCAGGAGCGCCACCAACCGGCCCGGCGCCTCATAGAACACGATGCTCCACGGTTCGCGGGCGGCGCGGGCGAGCAGCTCCCGTCGATCCGCGCCCTTCCGTGGGAGAAACCCGAGAAACAGAAACCGGTCGGCCGGGAGGCCCGCGGCCGAGAGTGCCACCGCCGCGGCCGACGGTCCGGGAATGGGGACGACCGCGTAGCCGGCCGCCCGCACCGCCGCCACCAGCGCCGGGCCGGGATCGCTCACGCCGGGTGTGCCGGCGTCCGTAACCAGCGCGACGCTCCTGCCTTCAGCGAGCAAGCCGAGCAGTTCCTCCGTCCGCCCGGCGTCCGAGTGGGCGTGAAAGCTGACGACCCGGGGCGAGGCGCCGAGGTGTTCGAGCAGGGTGCGGGACCGCCGCGTGTCCTCGGCCGCCACGACGTCCGCTGCGCGCAGCACCTCCGCCGCGCGCGTCGTGAGGTCTCCGAGATGTCCGAGCGGGGTCGCGACAACGTAGAGCGTGGCGGGGGCTACCAGTTGAGGCTCCACGGAAATTGGTCGTAGAACCCGGCGCCCTGGAGGATGTGGCGATGATCGCGGGTCGCCTCGCGGAGCGCGCGAGGCCCGCTCCCCGGGGACACAATCTCCAATTCACCGAGCAGGGCCGCCGCCCAGCCCGCCAGCGCGGCGGTCAGCGCGCCGGACGACACCGCGAGCGACGCGGGATCTGTCGTGTTCGCCGGCAATAACGTGGCCAGTGCGGGATGCGTCTGGATGAGGCCGGCGGTCGCCCGGTCCACCCGGCGGACCCCGTCGGCCGGCAATTCGACCTCCATCGCGTGAGCGATGCGCGCGAACACCTCGCGATACATGCGCACCTGGGACGGAAGCGCCTGGGCGGGCAGCGGCGGGGCGTGTGTCATGCCGCTGACCGCGAGCTCCGGCAGCACACCATCGCTGCCCCGGGAGAACAGGGTCTGGATATACGCCGAAACCGGCTCAGCCTCGGGTCGCGCGTACAGGAAGGCGCTTACGAAGCGACCGTGGTCGAAGGTCAGGTAGTTCACGCGTCCGTTCGAGATGATCTCGAGCCCGCCCCCGAAGCCCTCCGCGGCGAGCCTGGGGAAGATCTGCTCGGGATTCCGCGAATCGAGGAGCCACGGCTCGGCCGGAGCCGCGCACGCGTGGTACATCATCTGGAGCTGCTCTGTTGGCGCGGCGCAATAGGCCGCCTCGCCCCGCTCGGGGTCCGACTTGAGTCGCCGGATTGCCTCCTGGATCGGCAGGACCCCCCGGCGCTCAGCGCCGATTTCGGCGGCTGTAACGACTTCGCCCTTCTGAAAGAAGAGCAGGACCAGCTCATCGGGCAAATAGCCGAGGAGATAGGCGTCGACCCGGCCATCGCGATCCCGCTTGGCAAACGAGATCAGATTGTCGATGTGGACGTAGGCGAGGCGGGTGCGAGCCAGGAGAATATTCGATGCCGGGTAGGCCACGTCGCTCAGCCGGATGGTCGAGTGCAACAGGCGGGTGGCGCTGGCGCGCATAGGACCTCGTGCGGCGGGGCCGCCGCGGCGGGCGGCCCCGGGGGCGGCAGCCTAGGCCGCGAGGTGTTGCTGGATCTTGGATTCGATGCTGGCCTTCGGCAGCGCACCGACAACCGTGTCCACGTGCTTGCCATCCTTGAAGAACAGAATGCTTGGAATCGAGCGGACATTGAAGCGCATGGCCGTGCGCTGGTTGTTGTCGACGTCCAGCTTGGCCACCTTGGCCTTGCCGGCATACTGCTGCGCCAGCTGGTCGAGGACCGGCGCCACGATCTGGCAGGGGCCGCACCAGGTGGCCCAGAAATCCACCAGGACCAGGCCCTTGGCCTGCTCGACCTCGGACGAGAAGGAGCTGTCGGTGACGGCAACCATATTGTGGGACATGAGCAAAGTACTCTCCAGTTGGAATGCAGCGGGGTGTGCGTGACGCCACCCCACGGTTAGTTTGTCGCGTTGACCATCTGACGCCGGAGCATCCATGTGAGGGACACCGCCCGCATCGCGCATATCGGGATCGCCGTCAACGACATCGGCGATGCCCTGCGATTCTATCGCGAGATCCTCGGCCTCGAGCCCCACGAGCCGGAGCTCGCCGATGGCGCGCGAATCGTTTCCCTGCCCTTCGGCGAGTCCGAAGTCGAGCTGCTCGAGCCCGCGGACCCCGGGAGCCCCATCGCCCGATTTCTCGACCGGCGCGGCCCGGGCATTCACCATGTATGCTACCGAGTGCCGGACCTGGACGCCGCCGTCGCGGCGTGCCGCGCGGCCGGCTATCGTCTCGTGGACGAGGTCCCGCGTGCCGGCGCCGGCGGTCGGCGCATCGCGTTCGTCCACCCCAAGGCCACCGCCGGGATTCTCCTCGAGCTCACTGAATAGAACGTTGCGCCGCCGCCGGGGTTCCCGTCGGTCAGATCGGGTTGCCGCGCTCGTCGCACCGCCGCGCCGGATTGCCAACCGTGGCGATATCCGCGTTGCGCACCAGCCACGTCCCGTTGGACAGCTTGGCCGCGACGAACGGCACCCGGTTGACGCAGTTGCCGCGCCGGAGCTCCATGAGCACCCGCTTCTGGTCGGACTCGCCTTCGATGTCGCTCATGGCGATGAAGCGCCGCGTGTCGTGATCGAGGTAGATCTGGATGATCTCGATCCTCTTCTGGTAATCCGGCGGCAGGTGGGTACGGCTCGAGGGGCCGCTCGCCGTGCCCCACAGGTCCGCCATCCGGGCCAGATTGCTGTCCTTGGCGGCCTGCAGGAAATTATCGACCACGGATTCCGGGCTGGCGCTCGGATTCGCGGTCTCGGGCGTGGCGCCCCCGGCGCAGGCAGCAAGGAGCAGCATCACGGGCATCCAGCGGTGCTTCACGGGGCGCTCGCTTCGCAGGAGAAGTGTCGCTCAAACGTAATCCGGCGCACGGGGTGCGAGCAATGACTCGGCTCAGACTGTACGTCAACATCGATCATGTCGCCACGCTCCGCGAGGCGCGCAAGACCGACGAACCGGATCCGGTCCGGGCCGCTGAGCGCTGCGAGGCCGGCGGAGCGGACGGCATCACGGTGCACCTGCGGGAGGACCGGCGGCACATCCAGGACCGCGACGTGTTCGCCCTGGCGGGCCGGGTCCGGAGCGTCCTGAACCTCGAGCTCGCCCTGAGCGATGAAATCCTCCAGATCGCCTGCCAGGTGCGCCCTTACCAGGCCACCCTGGTCCCGGAACGCCGCCAGGAAGTGACAACGGAGGGCGGCATTCGGGTCAGCCACCGAGACGGCCGGCTGCGGACGGCGATCCGGCGGCTCGACGAGGCCGGGTGCCGGGTGAGCCTCTTCATCGACCCCGACCTCGGCACCATCGACGCGGCCAAGGATCTGGGCGTCCCCGCGATCGAGCTGCATACCGGGCGCTACGCCCGGCGCTGGCCGGAAGCCGCCGATGCGCTTCAGGAGCTGGAGGCCGCTGCGCGCCACGCCGGGGAGCTCGGTCTCGCCGTCCACGCCGGCCACGGCCTGACATATGCGAACGTGCATCGCGTGGCCGCCATTCCGGAAATCGAGGAGCTGAACATCGGGCACAGCATCGTCAGCCGGGCGGTGTTCGACGGCATCGAAACGGCGGTCCGTGAAATGAAGGAGATTCTGATCGGCGCCCGAACCAGGCCATAGGGATCTCACTTCTCAGTTCCGACGTTTCGCCTTACGTTTCGATATCCCCTCCACCGGACCCTCCATGTCCGCTCCTCTCGGCCCCATCGATTTCTTCGCGCTGGAAGCCGGCGAGTATCTCGAGCACCTGGCGAAGCTGGCCGGCGAGCCAGGCGGCCCGCCGCCGGAGGACTTCGTCCGGTTCAGCCGGGCACTCCGCGGTTCCGCCCTCATGGCCAACCAGCCCCAGGTCGCCCGCGCCGCCGCGGGTCTCGAGGGCGTGGCCCGCTCGTACCGGGAGCACACGCGCGCCTGGGATGCAGCGCTGGCCGAGGTCGTGGGACAGGCGGTGGAGGATCTGAAGCTGCTGGTCCGGCGCTCGCGGAACTGGTCGGACGAGGACCAGATGCGGGCGCAGCGGGTCGCCCAGAGCCTGGAGGCGATCAGTGGCCGTCCCCCGGAGGGGAGCCGCCCGGGTCCGCCTGCGCCTGTCGGCGAGCTGAACGCCGGGGTGCGGGCGTTCGTCGCGCGCGAAGGCGCGCTGGTGGCGAGCGCGCTCGATCGCGCCGCCCGTGCGCTGGAGGCGGAGCCCGACGCGCGGGAGCCGCTCCACAACATCCTGCGACGGATGCAGTCGCTGCGCGGGCTCGCCGCGCTCGCCGATCTCTCCCCGCTCCCCGAGCTGCTCGACAGTCTGGAAGTCGCCGTCGGAGAC
This sequence comes from uncultured Gemmatimonadales bacterium, assembly GCA_963817575.1. Taxonomy (GTDB): domain Bacteria; phylum Gemmatimonadota; class Gemmatimonadetes; order Gemmatimonadales; family GWC2-71-9; genus DASTCF01. Next base: position 154,928 of record CAWFOY010000011.1, on the reverse strand, counting down.
CTTACCCGGAGCTGGGCTCCGCCGGAGGGCGTCAGCGAAGTCTTCGACGCCGCGGCGCAGGCGCTCACCCGGGCCTCCCGCGACGTGGCGGAAAAGGGCCGGCCCGAGCCGGATGCCAGCGAGGCCCGCCGTTTCGCGGGGCTCCTGCTGCAGCGCTTTCTGTCGGAGCGCGACGTCGTGGACATCGCGACCCTCGCGCCCGACGGGACAAAGAGCATCGTCACCCTGGGCAATGCGCCGGAGCCCCTGGCGGCCATGTCGTTCGGCTCGGTGGAGCTCGTCAGCCACGGCGAGTTCCTGGCCCAGGCGGCCGACGAACTCGAGCGCACCACATCGGCCACGCAGCGGCACCTCCGGTTGTTCGGACTCTCCGGCACGCTGCAGTCCGCCCGGCTTGGCACGACCACCGGAATTGGGCCCGCCCTCGAACGATTCGGCGCCGCCGCGCGCCAGGCGATCGCCGATACCGCCGCCGGTCGGGAGCCGCGCGGCCTCAGCGCCGTACTCCGCTCGGCCGGGGCACTCCTCCGGGGGCTGACGCCGGAGAGCGATCCAGTAGCCGTTGCGTTGGATCTCGAGAGCCTCGTGGCGCGGGTCACGACGGAACAGCTGCCGATCGCACAGCCCGGGACGCGCGAGCCGGAGGAGCCGGTCGTGCCGATCGAATCGCTCGCCCCGGTCGCACTTCCGGTCGCGGAGGACGCGTCCCTCGCCGGGAGCTTTCTCACCTACAGCCGCCTGGTGGCAACCGGGAACGGACCCGTGTCCTCGCTCGATCTCCTGGTGGGAGGCGGGCCCGGACCGGCACCCGCGCCAGCACCCGAGACGCCGCCCGTGCTCGACATTGGCGCCCTTCTCTACCGCGGCGGGGCGGCGCTCCGCCGCGCCGATGCAGTGCGCCAGGTCATCGTCGTCCGCCTGCGCGAAGGGGCTGATCTCGCGGGCGTCCGCCCCCTTCTCGACGAGCTTCTCGACCTCGTTCCACTGGCCATCGAGCCGGCGGTTTGAGCGTGGCGCGCGCCCGGGTGGGGCAAATCGTCCTCGCCCTCGGCGTGTCCGCCGTGCTGCTCTGGTGGGCCCTCCGCAACGCGCGATTGGACGAGGCCGTGGCTTACGTGCGCGCCGTTCGACCGGTGCCACTCCTGGGAGCGGTGCTCGTCGCCACCTCGCTGTTCCCCATTCGCTTGGTCCGCTGGCACCTTCTCCTGCGCCGCGCCGACGGAGGCCCCCTTGCCTGGCTCCCGCTCTGGCACGCCGTCAGCATGGGCTTTGCCGCCAATAACCTGCTGCCATTCCGTGCCGGGGAGCTGGTGCGGGCGGTCGCGGCGAGCCGCCTCACGGACACCCGACTGAGTGCCTCGCTGTCGTCGGTGGCCGTGGAGCGGGTCTTCGACGCGCTCACCGTGGTCGGGTTGCTCGCCGCCGCGTTGCTGCTGCCGGGGCTGCCAACCGATGTCGCGTTGGCTGGGATTCCCGTGCGGCAGGCCGCGACAACCATGGGCGCACTTGCAATCGTCGCCCTCTTCGGTGCCGGCCTGGTGGTGGCCTTCCCGCTCGCGGCGGAACGCGTGGTGCGCGCGCTGATCCGGTCAGACCGCCTCGCGTATCGGCTGGTTGAGGCGATCGAAGGGGTGCGGCACGGGCTTGGGGTGCTCCGTTCGCCCGGCCGCCTTACGGCTGTGATCGCCTTGTCCGTAGTGCTCTGGCTGGTGAATGCGCTCTCGTTCTTCCTGATGTTCCGGGCCTTCGATCTCACCGTCGGCTTCGTGGGAGCGGTCGTCCTTCAGGGGATTCTCGTGTTCGGCATCGCCCTGCCGTCGGCACCCGGCTATGTCGGCCCGTTCGAGGCGGTCATCACGGCGGTGCTCGGACTCTACGGGGTCGGCGCCAGCCAGGCGGCCGCCTACGCCCTGACCTACCACGTGACGACATTCATCCCGATCACCCTGCTCGGCCTCTGGTCGGCCACGAGGACGGGGCTCGGGTTCGCTCCCGCACGGACCGAGGCGCTGCGCGATGGCTGAGGACACGGTCCGACTCGAGGCGAAGGCCAAGGTCAACCTGTTCCTCCGCGTCCTGAGCCGTGAAACCGACGGCTTCCACGGCATCGAGACCTTGTTCTGCCTGGTGGATCTGGCCGACACGCTGACCGCGAGCCGCACCGATACCGGGAACGTGACGATCGAGGTCTCGGGCACCGCCGTGGGACCGGCGGCGCAGAACCTCGCCGTCCGGGCGGCCGAACGCGTGCTTGACGCGACCGGCCGCCGGTTCGGCGTGCACCTCGCGCTGGAGAAGCGGATCCCTGCCCAGGCCGGCCTTGGAGGCGGCTCCAGCGATGGGGCCGCGGCGTTGATCGCCGTCAACCGGCTCGCGAATGAGGCCGTCCCGCGTCATGAGCTGCTGCAGTTCGCGGCGCACATCGGCAGCGACGTGCCGTTCTTCCTGAGCGGGGCTCCGCTCGCGCTCGCGTGGGGCCGTGGCGAACGCATGATCCGCCTGCCCCCCCTCCCACCGGCTCCGGTGTTGCTCCTGGTCCCTCCGGTCGGGGTCTCCACGCCCGAGGCGTACCAGTGGGTGGACGAAACGCGGGCGAGCGGCCGCCGGGGCGCGATCGCCCTCGAGCCCGACTCGCTCCGGACCTGGGGCGACGTGGCGAGGATGTCCGGCAACGATTTCGAGGCGGCCGTCTTCGGGAAGCAGCCCGCAGTCCACGCCGCTTTCGAGGCCCTGGTCGCCACGCGACCCGTCTTGTGCCGGATGAGCGGCTCGGGCTCGGCACTCCTGGCGGTCTATCGGTCGGGGCGGGACCGCGCGGACGCTCGGGAGATGCTAGGGCGGAAGCACGGAACGCTGATCGAGACCGGGACAGCAGGACCGAGGACTGAGGACTGAGGACTGAGGACTGAGGACTGAGAGGCGATGGGCGGTCCTTTCTTCAATTGCCGCAAGTCTTTACATTTTGTGACGCTGGCCCTTCGTCCAATGGCAGGACATCAGACTTTGGATCTGAGAATGGTGGTTCGAATCCACCAGGGCCAATTTTCCCCTCCGTTCGACGCGCGATCCCCTTGTCAGTGCGTGAGTTGACTCGATGCGGACCCCCCGCTAGCTTTGGGGGCTCTATTTATGACTCAGATCTCGCTTGAGCGCAGCCAGATGTTGCTTCTCTCCGGCACCGCCAATCGGGCGTTGGCGGAGGAGGTCGCGCAGCATCTCGGGCAGCCGCTTTGTCAGTTGACCATCAAGCGCTTCGCCGATGGCGAGATCTTCGTCAAGATCGATGAGAACGTCCGGGGCCGGGATGTGTACATCATCCAGCCGACCAACCCCCCGGCCGAGAATCTCATCGAGCTGATGCTCCTCATGGACGCGGCCAAGCGGGCGAGCGCCGCGCGCGTCACGCCGGTGATCCCGTACTTCGGATACGCCCGCCAGGACCGCAAGGACCAGCCGCGGGTGGCCATCAGTGCGAAGCTCATGGCCAACATGGTATCGGCAGCGGGGGCGGACCGGGTACTCGGGATGGATTTCCACCAGCACCAGATGCAGGGGTTCTTCGACCTGCCGGTGGACCATCTCTATGCAGCGCCTGTTTTTGTGAACCACTTCCGGCAGAAGCAGCTGAAGGACCCGGTCGTGGTCGCGCCGGACGTCGGTTCGGCCAAGATGGCGCGCGGATTCGCCAAGCGGCTGAACGCGACTCTGGCGATCATCGACAAGCGCCGCCCGTCGGCCAACATCGCCGAGGTCGTGAACGTGGTCGGCGAAGTGGCCGACAGGGACTGCGTCATCCCGGACGACATGATCGACACCGCCGGCACGATGTCCGAGGCGGTGCACGCGCTGAAGCGGCTCGGCGCCAACGACGTCTATTGCTGCGCCACGCATGCGCTCCTATCGGGGCCGGCGGTGGAGCGGCTGATGGGTTCACCGGTCAAGGAAGTGGTGGTCACGAACACGATCGCCATTCCGCCCGAGCGGCGGTTCGACCGGCTCAAGGTCCTGTCGATCGCAGGCCTGCTGGCCAAGGCGATCGGTTACACCCACAGCGATCAGTCCGTGAGTTCGCTGTTCGATTGAGGATGCCCGCCGGGCGTCCGCCACCACGAAGGATCGGATCATGGCACAACAGGTCACACTTGTGGCGTCCTCGCGCCATCAGACCGGCACCGGCTCGGCTCGCACCCTCCGCCGGGCCGGTCAGGTCCCCGCAATCATCTACGGTCACGGGCGCGAGCCCGAAGCGCTGTCCATCGACGCCACGGTGCTCGGGCGGACGCTCCAGGGCGTGACGGCCAGCACGGTACTCGACGTCTCGGTCGACGGCCGCGCGCCGGTCAAGGCGCTCATCCGCGAGATCCAGCGCGACGCCCTCCGGTCGAGCACCGTCCTGCACCTGGATCTCTACGAGATCCACGCCGACGAAGAGGTCGAGGTGCGGATCCCGGTTCGGCTGGTCGGCATCCCCGACGGGGTACGGAACTTCGGCGGCGTGCTCGACTTCATGCACCGGGATGTCCAGATCCGCGTGCTGCCGGCGGACATTCCCGATCACATCGACCTGGATGTCAACGCGCTGACCATCGGGCACTCGCTCTTCGTGCGCGACATCCAGCTTGCCACGGGCGAAATCCTCGAGGATGGCGACACCCCGATTTGCACGGTCGTCGCTCCGAGGGCCGAGGAAGTCGTCGCCCCGGTGGTCGAGGAGGCGCCGGCGGAACCGGAGCTCATCCGGAAGCCGAAGCCCGAGGAAGAGACCGAAGAGAAGAGCTGAGCGCTGCGCGCAATCATCGGGCTCGGCAATCCGGGGCCGGAGTACGGGCGCACCCGGCACAACGCGGGGTTTCTGCTGGCCGACCACCTGGCGGAGCGCTGGGAGCTCGGCGCCTTCCGCCGCGGGGAGCGGGCGCGCGTGGCGGCGGGACGGCGCGAGGGGCAGGACGTCCTGCTCGTCAAACCCACGACCTACATGAACCGAAGCGGGGCCGCGCTGGCCTCGCTTCGCGTGTTTCCGGAATTCGATGCCAGCCGCGATCTCCTGATCCTGGTGGACGACGTCGCGCTGCCGGTGGGCCGGTTCCGCCTCCGCGGTGCCGGGTCGGCGGGTGGGCATAACGGGCTCAAGAGCATCGAGGCGGCGCTGCAGCAGCAGGACTACGCGCGGCTCCGCATCGGCGTCGGGCCGATGCCCGATGGCGCGGAGGATCTCAGCGACTACGTGCTGGGAGAGTTCGAGCGGGACGAGTGGGACACGCTGATGACGCTCCTTGATCCCATGGCCGAGGCCGTGGACTGCTGGCTGGCCGAGGGCATCGAGCGGGCGATGAGCCGATTCAACCGGGACACCGGGCCCAAGTGACGATGGGGAGAGAGTGATGCAGTTCGCACCGTGGGCGGTGGTCGGCGGTGTAGCCGGCCTCCTGATCGCCCTCTCGATCTACTGGTACCTCAAGCGGCAGCCAGCGGGCTCGCCGGCCATGACGGAGCTGGCCGAGCTCATTGAGACGGGCGCGATGGCCTTCCTGCGCCGCGAATACACCGTCCTCGTGCCGTTCCTGCTGGTGGTCTCGGCGCTGCTCTGGCTCGCCGTGGGGAAGTACACCGCCCTGGCGTACATCTTCGGCGGCGTCTGCTCGGTGTGCGCGGGCCTGTTCGGGATGAAGGCGGCCACCAAGGCCAACGTGCGCACCTCGGAGGCCGCGCGCGCCGTGGGCCAGGGCAAGGCCCTGTTCCTCGCGTACAACGGCGGCGCCGTGATGGGATTGGCCGTCGCGTCGCTGGGGTTGCTCGGTATCGGTACTGTCACGTGGCTGGCCCTGGCACCCCAAGGCGTGGATTACGCAGCGTTTGGCCGGTACAGCGCCATCATCACCGGCTTCGCGATGGGGGCGAGCTCGATCGCGCTCTTCGCCCGGGTCGGGGGCGGCATCTACACCAAGGCGGCGGATGTCGGCGCCGACCTGGTGGGGAAGGTCGAGGCGGGCATTCCCGAGGACGACCCTCGCAACCCGGCGACGATCGCGGACAACGTAGGCGACAACGTCGGTGACGTGGCGGGCATGGGCGCCGACATCTTCGAGAGCTACGTCGGCGCGGTCATCGCGACGGTGGCGCTCGCGGCGACCAGCCCGGCCATCACCGACGGGTTCCGCATGAATGCCATCGCCCTGCCGATCCTGATGATCCTCGCGGGCCTGGGCGCGTCGGTCGTCGGGATCGCGGCGCTCCGCCTCCTGGGTCATGGAAATCCGGCCAGTGCGCTCCGCAACACGACGTTCATCGCCGCCGGGCTCTTCCTCGTCTCCGCCTGGTGGCTCGCGGGCAGCCTGCCCCTCGGCATGGAGGGCAAGCCCGCCCTCGGAGCGCTGTGGGCGGTCCTCGCCGGTACGGTGGCCGGCATCGCGATCGGCGCCGTCACCGAGTACTACACGTCCGCCAAGCCGGTCCGCGCCATCGCGCAGGCCTCGACGACCGGCCCTGCCACCAACATCATCGCCGGCCTCGCCGTCGGGATGATGAGCACGCTGCTGCCGGTCCTGCTCATCGCCTGCGCCATTTACGTCTCGTACTGGGCCGCCGACCTCTACGGCATCGCCATTTCAGCGGTCGGCATGCTCGCAACGGTCGGCGTGACCATGACCGTCGACGCCTATGGCCCGATCGCGGACAATGCCGGCGGCATCGCCCAGATGAGCCATCTCGGCCCCGAGGTGCGGAAGATCACCGACGGTCTCGACGCGCTGGGGAACACGACAGCCGCGATCGGCAAGGGCTTCGCCATCGGCTCCGCCGCCCTCACCGCGCTCGCGCTGTTCTCGGCGTTCGCGACTGCGGTCACCCCTCCCGGCCAGGTCCTGTCGCTCGATATCGTCAATCCGATGGTGGTCATCGGACTCTTCATTGGGGGGACCCTGCCCTTCGTGATCGGGGCCCTCACGATGACCGCGGTGGGCCGTGCCGCGCAGGGAATGGTGGAGGAGGTGCGCCGCCAGTTCCGCGAGATCAAGGGCCTGATGGAGGGAACCGCCAAGCCGGACAGCGCCCGCTGCGTCGACATCTCGACCCGCGCGGCGCTCCGTGAGATGATGCTCCCCGGTGTGACCGCTGTGGCGGCACCGGTGACTGTCGGCTATGTCCTCGGGGTGCAGGCTCTGGGCGGGCTGTTGGCCGGTGCCACGGTCACCGGCGTTCTGCTGGCGCTCTTCATGGCGAACGCGGGCGGCGCGTGGGATAACGCGAAGAAGTACATCGAAGGCGGACACCACGGGGGCAAGGGCAGCGACCCGCACAAGGCGGCGGTCGTGGGCGACACCGTCGGCGATCCGTTCAAGGACACATCCGGCCCCGCGATGAACATCCTGATCAAGCTGATGAGCGTGGTCTCGCTCGTGCTGGCGCCGTGGTTTGCCGGGCTCGCGCAGTAGCAGGCGGGTAAGCGGGAACGCGGGGAAGCGAGACCTCCCCGCTTCCCCGCCTCCAACTTATACCTCCCAGGTCCTCCCCTTCCTCAGTAACGTCCCCAGCTCGCCCGGCTCACCCGCCGGCCGGCCGTACACCTCGCTCTCATAGCTCGGCGCGGGATCGCAGTAGATGACCCCGAGCGCCACCGGCGCCTCGGGGGCTTCGAGCCCGACCAGCATCTGCGCAAGCAGCCGGTTGGTCTCGTCGTGCACCAGCACATCCTCGACCCCGACTCCGTTCTCGCCCAGCGTCACGAGCTCCAGCCGGAGCTGCACGGGGTCGAGCCGGATACCGCGGTTCTTCTCCTTCCCGAACAGGAGCGGCTTGCCGTGCTGCACGTGCAACTGCATGTCCCCCGCCACCGCCTTCTCGGTGAATTCGTTGAACACTCCGTCGTTGTAGACCACGCAATTCTGGAAGATCTCGACGAATGAGGCTCCGCGGTGCGCGTGCGCGCGCTTGAGCGCCTCCACCAGCTGCGGCTGTTGCACATCGATACCCCGCGCCACGAATCGCGCGCCCGCGCCGAGCGCGAAGGCGCACGGTGAAAGCGGGCGCTCGATCGAGCCGCCCGGCGTGGAGGGCGATTTGGTGCCCTGCCGAGAGGTGGGCGAGTACTGCCCCTTCGTCAGCCCGTAGATCTCGTTGTTGAAGAGGAGGATCTGCAGGTCCACATTCCGCCGGAGGACGTGCAGCATGTGATTCCCGCCGATGGAGAGACCATCGCCATCGCCCGTAATCACCCACACGTCCAGCGACGGATTGGCCAGCTTCACGCCGGTCGCCACGGCGGGCGCGCGGCCGTGAATCGTATGGAACCCGTACGTGGACACATAGTACGGAAAGCGCGAGGAGCAGCCGATCCCCGAGACGAAGACGGTGTTCTCCCGCTCCGCGCCGACGTCGGCCAGGACCTTCTGCACCGCCTTGAGAATCGCATAGTCCCCGCAGCCGGGGCACCAGCGCACCTCCTGGTCGGAGGCGAAGTCCTTGGGTTGCAGCCGCTCGGGCTTCGTGGCGACGCTCATGCGGCACCTCCCTTTCCGTTGCCACCCGCGGCGGCGGCCCGGATTGCAGCCTCGATCGTCGAGACCTTGAATGGCTTGCCCGAGATCTGGTTCAATCCCTCGGCCGGCACCAGGTAAGCCGCCCGGAGCAGCGTGACGAGCTGGCCATTGTTCATCTCGGGGACCAGGATCCGGTCGAAGCGCCGCAACAGGTCCCCGAGATTCCGGGGGAACGGCGCCAGGTACCGGATGTGAATATGGGACACGCTCACCCCGGCAGCGCGCGCCTGTCGCACCGCCTGGTGGATCGGCCCGAAGGTGGATCCCCACCCCACGACAGCCAGTGGCCCACCTGCCTCACCCAGTGCCACCTGCTGCTCGGGAATATCCTGCGCGATACCGGCCACCTTCGCGGCGCGCACCTTCGTCATCTTCTCGTGGTTGTCCGGATCGTACGAGATGTGGCCCGACTCGTAGCTGCGCTCGATGCCGCCGATCCGGTGCTCAAGTCCGGGAGTCCCCGGGATGGCCCAGGCACGGGCCAGTGTCGCGGGATCCCGGACGAACGGGTGGAATCCCTCCGGATCGGTGCGAAACCGCACCGGAAAGCGCGGCAATGCCGCGAGGTCCGGCAGATGCCAGGGCTCGGCGGCGTTGGCGAGGTAGCCGTCCGTCATGAGGAAGACGGGCGTCATGTACTTTGTCGCCAGACGCACGGCTTCCATCGCGACCTCGAAGCAGTCCGACGGCGTCGCCGCGGCGATCACCGGCATGGGTGCGTCGGCATTTCGCCCGAGCACCGCCTGGAAGAGGTCCGACTGCTCCGTCTTGGTCGGAAGACCGGTGGAGGGCCCGGCGCGCTGGGAATCGATCACGACCAGCGGAAGCTCGGTGGCGATCGCAAGCCCCAGCGCTTCGGTCTTGAGCGCGATGCCCGGCCCGGACGAGGAGGTGACGCCGAGCGCGCCGGCATAGGAAGCGCCAATCGCGGCGCAGATGGCGGCGATTTCATCCTCCGCCTGGAAGGTCACGACCCCGTGCGCCTGGAGACTCGCCAGGAGGTGCAGCACCGGGGAGGCTGGCGTAATCGGATAGGATGCGAACACCATCCGCTCCAGTCCGGCCGCCTTGAGACCGCCCACCAGTCCCCACGCCACCGCTTCCGCGCCACTCACCGTCCGGTACACCCCAGGTTCGGCCGGGGCGCGTTCGACGCGGTAGGCGTGCAGATCGCTCGGCAGTTCCGCGGTCTCGCCGAAGGCGTGACCCGCGTTCAGCACCGCCACGTTGGCCTTCGCGATCTCGGGCTCATCCGCGAATTTCTTCATGATCCAGTCGATCGTCGCCTGGCGCTCGCGCCCATACATCCAGAGGACAAGCCCCAGCGCCCACATGTTGCGGGAACGGAAGGCCTCCTTCGACGTGATGTCGAACTCCTTGACCGCCTCCTCGGTGAGCCGGTCGATCTCGAGCGCCAGCAGCTGGTAATCGGAGAGGCTACCATCCCCGATCGGGTTGGCGGTGTATCCCGCCTTGATCAGGTTGCGCTCGGTGAAGGCGCCCGCGTCCACGATCAGCGTGCCGCCCCGCCGGAGATCCTTCAGGTTCACGCGGAGCGCGGCCGGGTTCATCGCCACCAGCACGTCGAGGTCGTCCCCGGCGGTCTGAATGTCCACGGCGCCGAAATGAATCTGGAACGCCGAAACGCCGAAGGTGGTCCCCGCGGGGGCGCGAATCTCGGCGGGATAGTCGGGGAAGGTGGCGAGGTCGTTGCCGGCGAGCGCCGTCTCGAGGGTGAACTGCGATCCGGTAATCTGCATCCCGTCGCCGGAATCGCCGGCGAACCGGATGACGGCCGACTCGCGCAGTTCCCGCGCGGCGGCGGAGCCCGCCCCAGCCGGGGCCGAAGTGTCTGTGGGCATCCGCGTTTGCCTTCAGTGAAGGTGGTCCTGCCATCCTAATTCTACCCGGACGGGGGAGCGCGGCGCCACCCGGGCGCTTCCACTCGTGTCCCTCCCAGGCGATAATACCGCGTGCTCAGACTCGGCATCATCGGCCTGCCCAACGTCGGCAAGTCCACCCTCTTCAACGCCCTTACGTCGGCAGGCGCCCTGGTGGCGAACTATCCGTTCGCCACCATCGAGCCGAATACGGGGGTGGTGCAGGTTCCCGATCCCCGGCTCGATGCCATCGCCCGGTTCGTGAAGCCTGAGCGCGTCGTCCCCGCGACCGTGGAATTCCTGGACATCGCCGGCCTGGTAAAGGGAGCCAGCCAGGGCGAAGGCCTCGGAAACCAGTTTCTGGCCAACATCCGCGAAGTGGACGCGGTCGTGCACGTCGTCCGTTGTTTCGAGGACGACGACATCCAGCACGTGACCGGAACAGTGGACCCGGTCCGCGACCGGGAAATCATCAATATCGAGCTTGGACTCGCGGACCTGGCGACCGTCGAGAAACGGCTCGACAAGACCTCACGCGCCGCCAAGTCGGGTGACCCCCAGGCCCGGCTCGAGACCAGACTCCTGGAACAGCTCAGGACCGCGCTCTCCGCGGGCAGGCCCGCCCGGAGCGTGGTCCCGTCGGCCGAGGAGGCACCGACGTTCAGGAGTTTCAATCTCCTGTCGGCGAAGCCCGTGCTTTACGCCGCCAACGTGCCGGAGCACGAGATCAATTCCGGCAACCAGCACGTGGAGGCGCTCCGGACGGCCCTCGAGCGGGACGGCGAGGTGGCGGAGCTGGTCACGTTTTCCGCCAAGGTGGAGGCGGAGCTGGCGGAGCTGGCCCCCGGCGACCGCGCAGAATTCCTCGAGTCGCTCGGGCTCACGGAGTCGGGACTCGATCGCCTCGCCCATGCCGCTTACCACCTCCTGGGCCTTCGCAGCTACTTCACGGCCGGCGAGAAGGAAGCGCGGGCCTGGACGATTCACGCCGGCGACAAGGCTCCGGCGGCTGCGGGTGTCATCCACTCGGACTTCGAGCGCGGATTCATCCGGGCCGAGACGGTCGCCTTCGCCGAGTTTGTGCGGCTGGGTGGATGGAAGAGTGCCCGTGAACAGGGGCTGGTACGGTCGGAGGGCAAGGATTACGTGGTGCAGGACGGTGACGTGATGCTCTTCCGGTTCAATGTCTAGGTGCCTGATCTCCGCTAGGCCGCACCCAGCGTATTCCGCCATTTCGCGCTGAGCGCCGGACAGGCGGCGAGCCGGAGAGCCTCCTCCCGTCTCGCGGCACGGTGCTCGAGGACCTCTGTCGCCAACCACACCGGCCACTGCGGGTACGGCCGGTCCTCCAGGGTCACCTCCATCCCAGCCTCCACCCAACCCTCCCGCAGCACCCGCAAGTACCAGCCGTACCGCTGGGCGGCATGCACCAGTTTCACCATGTCGCGTCGGTGGAATCGCCTGCTCAGCGTGCCGCACGGTTGCCGTGGTTGGGTGACCTCCAGCCGCGCTTCCCCAAGGGCCACGATGTCACCAATGCACGCCGACCGCTCGGTGACCCCGCTCAGCGTCAGATTCTCGCCGAACCATCCCGGCCCGATCTCCAGCCGGGCCAGCTCCTCCCTCCACTTCGGATAATGGTCGGCGGAATAGCCGAGGACGGCCTGATCGGGCCCGCCGTGGTGCTTCCGGTCGGCCTGAACGTCCCCGGCCATCCCCATTCGCCCGGCCCAGACAGGGCCGGCAATGGGTTGCTTGGCGATCGCGCTGGTCCATGGACGCTCCAGCGGGTCGTCGGATCCATCAGTCCCGTAGGTGCGCGGGGTGCCGGTCTGGACGGAGGTGAGGAGCATCAGGGGGAATATGGAGGGCAGATGGGCAGATGGGCAGATGGGCAGATGGGCAGATGGGCAGATGGGCAGAAGACCGAGTGTAATGGCAGCACTTCGGAATGCAGATGCTCGATTCGGCGGCAGTTACCGCCCATCCGCGAATCCTCCTCACTTTTGACTTAACTCCCCGCCGTCACTACACTTCCCCGCTCACAATCCATCCTCCTCGGTTCCGCACCAGGGCCGGGGCAACAGTCCAAAGGAAGGTGTCATGACCCGTCAGTACGAGGCGGTCTATATCTTCGATTCTGCTCTCGAAGAAGCCGCCATCAACGAGCGCCTCGCGCGCTTCCACGCACTGCTGCAACCGCCGGGGGCCGAAGCGCCTCAATTGTCCCACTGGGGCAAGCGGACTCTCGCCTATCCCGTCAAGAAGCACGACACCGGCTATTACGTCATCGCGAAGCTCGAGACGACCGCCGAAGCGCTGCCGGAGTACGAGCGCGCGGTCAAACTCGATGAGGGCGTACTCCGCTTTCTCATCGTGGTGAGCGAAGGCGCTCAGCCCGTGCCGGTCACCGCGGCCAAGGGCGATGAGGAGGACGACGAATGAGGCGCCCGGCCAAGACCTGCGCTATCTGCGAGTCCGGCGTGCGGGTGGTGGATTTCAAGGACGAGCGCACCCTCTCCCGGTTCCTCTCGGAGCGGGGCAAGATCCTCCCGAGCCGGTTGTCGGGGACCTGCGCCCGGCACCAGCGCCAGCTCAGCACCGCGATCAAGCGTGCGCGCCAGCTGGCACTTCTGCCGTACATCAAGGGCCACTCCGGCTGAGCGTCGATGGCCTGCGGGACCCCGGGGAGCGGCGTGTCTCTCCGGGGTCCCTTGCCGTCATGGCGGGCTACGTGCTGCTGACGTGGCCCGTGATGGTGGTGTTTTTCCTGGGGCCGCTTGCGGTGCTGCTGCTGGCCAGCCGTCCGCTCTCGCGCCGGGAATGGCTGTGGTTCGCGGCGCTCGTGGTGTGGCTGGGACTCTGGAGCACCTCGAGCGGCGGCCTGCTCGACCAGGTCATTCGCGCCTCGGGCATTCTGGCCATCGGGATCGGCGCCCCGCTGCTCCTCGTCGGAACCGGCACGATGATCAGCCGGGCGCTTCAGGCGGTCGGCGTGATGACGGCCGGCACGTCCGCTCTGTGTGCGTTTCTCGACATCCGGTGGCGCGACGTCGAGCTGGCGGCCCTCCGGCAAGGGTGGGCAGCCTATAACGGGCTGATCCAGCAGGCCAGCAACCAGGGCGCGGCGGCGGATCCGGTCCGGGCGCAGGGGCTCGAGGCCATCGCCGATGCACTGCGCCCGATGGCCTCGATCTTTCCGGGACTCATGGCGCTGCTTGCCTTTGCGGGCCTGCTGCTCGCGGCCCGCTGGGCGCGCCGGATCGCGCCGCAACCGGCGATCCCGGCCCTGGCGCCGTTCCGCGACTTTCGCTTCACCGACCAACTGGTCTGGCTCGTCGTGGCGGGGCTGGCAGGCGTGCTCTTTCCGGTGCCGCCGGAGGTGCACGATCCGGCCGCCAGCATGTTGTTCTTTGGAAGCGGGCTCTACGCGCTGAGGGGCGCCGCCGTGCTGTGGACCGGCCTTGCACCAGCCCCGCGGTTCGTCGTCGCGGCACTCATGCTGGGCGCACTCTTCCTCTTGCCGTTTGTGCTGGGCGGGTGCGTCCTGCTTGGCCTCGCGGATACATGGCTAGATTTCCGGCGGCGCATGAAACCGCCGCAACCTGGAGGGTTGGACCAATGATGGAAGTGATTCTCCGCGAAGATGTTCGGGCGCTCGGGAAGGCCGGGCAGATGGTTCGGGTGAAGCCCGGATATGCCCGGAATTTCCTCCTGCCGCAGGGGTTGGCCTATGAGGCGACTCCCGGAAACAAGAAGCGGATCGAGGCAGAATCGCGCGCGCGCGCGGTTCGCCTGGCGGCTGAGAAGGGCGATGCGGAAGCCGCACAGTCCAGGCTGGCGTCCGCCGTCATCAGCTTCACCCGCAAGGCCGGCGAGGAAGGCAAGCTGTTCGGGTCGATCACCGGCCAGGACGTGGCCGACGCGCTGGCCGCCCAGGGCCATGCCGTGGACAAGCGGAAGCTCGAGCTCGACCACCCCATCAAGACCGTCGGTGAGCACACCGTCCGCATCCGCCTCCATCCCGAAGTCCACGCCGACGTCCGCGTCACGGTCGTCGCCGAGTAAAGGGGATTCGCCCATGGGCGTAGGCATCGCCTACGTGGACGGGCCCCGGCTCGCCCGGTCCATTCATGCAGCCTCGGACTGGGTGGCGGCCGGGCGGGATGAAATCAATCGGATCAATGTCTTTCCGGTGCCCGACGGGGACACCGGCACCAATTTCAGCCTGACGCTCCGTGCCGTCGCCGACGCCCTCCGGGCGCTCGGCGACGCACCGCTTGGGACCACCGCACAGGCGATGGCGCGAGCCGCGGTCATGGGGGCACGGGGCAACTCGGGTATGATGCTCGCCCATTTCCTGCTCGGCTTCGCGGAAGGGATCGGGACCCGCGAGACGGCGACGGCCGTCGAGGTGGCGGGGGCGATTCGAATCGGGGTCACACGGCTCTATGCCGCGCTCGACGATCCGCGCGAGGGCACCATCCTCACCGTGGCGCGCGAGGCCGCGGCCGCGGCCGAGCGGGCGGCCGCCGATTCGCAGGACATCGGCGAGTTCATGCGCCGGATGCACGCCGAAGGCGAATTGGCGCTCGCCCGGACCCCGGAGCTCCTGGCAGTGCTCAAGGAGGCCGGGGTCGTGGACGCGGGCGGCAAGGGCTTCATCCGGATGATCGAGGGTGTCGTCCGCTTCATCGACGGCGACCCGATCCTGCCGGTGGATCCCGGATTCACCGGGGAATTCGCCATTCCGGCCGCCGAAGCCGAGGTCGCGGCCGAGCGGGACTTCCAGTATTGCACGGAGGTCCTTGTGAAGGGCGAGCAGTTGCCCAGCGCGAACGAGGCGCGCACCGGCCTCCGGGTGTTCGGGGGATCCGTGGTGGTCGCCGTCGCGGGAGATCTGCTAAAGGCACATGTGCACACGGACACCCCGGATGCCGTCTTTACTTTTGTCTCCGGTTGGGGCGTCCTCGAGAAGACGAAGGCCGAGGACATGCGGGCCCAGCACCGGGGACTGAAGCACGGCGTGCAGAAAGGGGTGGCGATCGTCGCCGACAGTTCGGCCGACCTGCCCGATGCGGTGCTCGACCGGCACGGGATTCATCTGGTCCCGCTCCAGATCATCATCGGCGGCGAGACCTTCCAGGACAGGCTCCAGCTCCATCCGGAGGAGTTCTACCGCCGGATGCGGACGTCGGCGGAGCTTCCGACGACCTCCCAGCCGACAGTCGGGGATTTCGTCCGGGTCTACCGCGAGGCCCGGCACGAGGCGGATGAGGTCGTGGCGGTGCTGCTGTCCTCCGCGCTGTCGGGAACGTTCCAGTCGGGGGCGGCCGCGATTCGGGCCGGGGGCCTCACCAACGTTCGCCTCTTCGACAGCCGCTCGGCGTCGCTTGGGCTCGGCCTCCTGGCCCTCCGTGCCGCGGAGCTGGCCGAGCAGGACTGGCCCGGGGAGGCAATCGTCGAAGAGCTTCGGCGGGTCCGGAATCAGTCAGGCGTCCTGCTGACTGTCGATCGGTTCGAGAACCTGCTCCGAAGCGGGCGCGTTACAAAGGGAAAGGCCTGGCTCGGCGGACTCCTCGACGTCAAACCGATCCTCACCCTCGACGATCAGGGCCGGGTGGTGCCGGTGGATCGAGTGCGGGGCCGGGAAAACGTGGTGCCGAGGGTGCTATCGCTCCTCGAGCGGCGGCTGACGCCTCGGCCGCAGAGTGTCCGGTTTGGAGTCGTCCACGCCGAGGCTCCGGACGTGGCGGAGCGGGTGCGGGCGGCCCTGGTGGCGGCCTATCGGCCGCGCGACTGTTTCGTCTCGCTGGCCACCGGAGTCCTCGGGACGCACGTGGGCGAGGGTGCGTGGGCGGTCTTCTATCAGGTTGAGGATGGAACACCTCCCGCCCCGCCCAATCCCCGGAGGCCGGCGTGACCCGCGCTGCCGCGAAGCCCCGGCACGTGCCGGCGGTGGTGGAGCGGGCGGTCCGGGCCGCCGATGATCTCAAGGCACGGGAGATGACGGTCCTCGACCTGCGGGGGATCAACGACGCGACCGATTTTTTCATCATCGCCTCCGGCACCTCCGACGCTCACGTGCGCGGCATCGCCGATTCGGTGTTGGAGGCCATGCGGCAGGCGGGACACCGGCCGCATCACGTCGAGGGCCTGGCGACCGGCCGGTGGGTGCTGCTCGATTTCGTGGACTTCGTGGTCCACCTGTTTCACCCGGAGGCGCGGGCCTTTTACCAGCTCGAGCGCCTCTGGAGCGACGCCCCGGTGGTGACACCGAGGGTGTGATTCCCGGGATGACTATGCTCCGCCGATTCGGCCTTGCCGCAACGTTGATTCTCGCCGCACCCTCGGCGCTGGCCGCGCAGTACTTCGGCCAGAACCGGGTGCAGTACACCAAGTTCGACTTCGAAGTCATCAAGACCGAGCACTTCGACATCTATTTTTATGAGCGCGAGCGGGCCGCGGCCATGGACGCCGGTCGGATCGCGGAGCGCGCCTACGGCCGGCTCTCCCGCGTCCTGAACCATGAGTTCAAGGAACGGAAGCCGATCATCCTGTACGCCTCCCATTCCGACTTCCAGCAGACCAACGCCCTCGGCGGCGACATCGGCGAAGGCACCGGCGGCGTGACGGACTTCCTGAAGCATCGCGCGATCATGCCGTTCACGGGCTCCTACCGGGATTTCGAGCACGTGCTGATGCACGAGATGGTGCACCAGTTCCAGTACGACACGTGGGCCAGAGGCCGGGCGGGCGCCGGCCTCTCGACGATCATCGCCGTCAATCCGCCGCTCTGGTTCGCGGAAGGCATGGCCGAATACCTCTCGCTCGGGGGGATCACTCCCGAGACCGCGATGTGGCTCCGGGACGCGACGCTCGAAGGCAAGCTCCCGACCATCGCGCAGCTGACCAACGATCCGTACATCTTCCCGTACCGGTTCGGCCACGCGATCTGGAGTTATATCGGGTCGCGCTGGGGCGACGAGGCCGTCGGTGCGATCCTGCAAGGCACGTTGAGCGGCGGGCTGGATGCGTCCTTCCGTCGGGTGCTGGGGCTGAGCCTGGAGCAGCTCTCGACCCAGTGGCGGGACGACGTGCAGCGGGAATACCTGCCCGACGTTGCCGCGCGGCAGCGCGCACGCGGAGTCGGCACTCCGCTCCTGACCAAGGAGCTTTCCGGCGGCACGCTGCACGTGGCGCCGGCCCTGTCACCCGACGGCTCGCTGATCGCGTATCTCAGCGAGCGCAATTTCTATTTCGTCGATTTCTATCTGGCCGACGGGCGCACCGGCAAGGTCATCAGGAAGCTGGCCAAGTCGGTGTTCGATGCGAACTACGAGACCTTCCGGTACCTGAGCTCGAGCGCGGCGTGGTCACCCGACAGCCGGTTCCTGGTGTTCGCAGCCAAGGCAAAGGCGCGGGATGACATCGTGGTATTCGACGTCAAGAAGGGCCGCGCCGCCCGGCGCATCAAGGTCGATCTGAACGGGGTCACGAGCCCGGTCTTCAGCCCCGATGGCAGTCAGATCGTGTTCAGCGGGCAGGACGGCGGCATCTCCGATCTCTTCATCGTCAACCTCGACGGCACGGGATTCCGCCGGCTGACCGACGACAAGTTCGCCGACCTGCAGCCCGCCTGGTCGCCGGATGGCAAGACGGTGGCCTACGTCACCGACGAGGGGCCCAACACGAATTTCGAGACGCTGCGGTTCGGCAACCTTCGCATCGCGCTGTATCACCTGGACACGGGTACGCGTGAGATGCTGCCCTTCATGGACGAGGGGCGGAACATCAGCCCCCAGTGGGCGCCGGACGGCAAGTCCCTCGCGTTCGTCTCGGACCGGACCGGGGCCGCGAACATCTTCCTGTACGAGCTCGGCGGGGAGATCTACCAGCTCACCGATTTCTTCACCGGCGCCCAGTCGGCGACTCCGCTGTCCCCCGCCCTGAGCTGGGCGCAGCAGGCCGACCGCCTCGCCTTCGTGTACTACGAGAAGCAGAACAACGACGTCTACTCGATCACCAATCCCCGGGCCCTCAAGCGCGACCCGTACCGGCCGGCGGCCGCACAGCCCGCGGCCCCTCCCGTCGCGCAGGTTCAGGTTCCTTCCCCGGCGGACACGGCCCAGGCGCCAGCCCCGGTACCTCAGGCACGCGAGGGAGGGTCGATCTACAAGGCGCCGTCAGGCTTTCGGGCCGCGGGCCAGGCACCGGTCCGGGCCGATTCCGCCGGCAAGGTGATCGAACCGGTATCGATCGCCCGGCTGCTCGACTCCGCCACACTGGACCTCCCCGATTCCGCCGAGTTCTCGGTGGTTCCGTACAAGAAGCACTACACGCCGGAGAACGTGGCGCGGCCGTCCATCGGCTACACTCGCGACAATTTCGGGAACGGGATCTACGGCGGCGGCGCGATACAGCTCAGCGACATGCTCGGCAACAACTCCATGATCTTCGCCGGCTACGTGAACGGACGGATCAACGAGGGCGAATTCCTCGGGGCGTACGTGGACGTAGCCAATCGGTTCAACTGGGCCGTGGGCTTCCAGCAGCGGCCCCAATTCTATCTGGAGGGAACCGCGGTCATCCCGAACGAGCCGACCCCCGGCGAATACACGTATGTCACCCAGATCCGCCGGCTCATCTTCCGGGAGGTCTTCGGCCGCGCGTACTACCCGATCAACCGGTTCCGGCGGCTGGAATTCGGCCTCACGGCCGCGAACATCGACGACGCGAGCCAGCTGATCCTCGAGCCCTTCGACCCGGTCACGGGATTCCCGACCCGGGAGCCGCAGGAAGTCACCGACTACCGCCCCGGCGTGAACAACATCACGCCCGCGCTCGCCATGGTGTTCGACAACAGCCTTTTCGGCTGGACCGGGCCGTTCATGGGGCAGCGCTACCGGCTCGAGATTTCCCAGACGATGGGCGGGTGGAACTACATGACCGGGCTCGCCGACTACCGTCGGTATGACAAGGTTCTCGGCCCGCTCGTGTTCGCGACCCGGGCCCTGTGGGTCGGCCGCACGGGGCCGCAGGCGGACAACTACCTCTATTTTCTCGGCACCACGGAACTGCTTCGGGGCCATACATCGGGTTCGTATGAACGGAACGAGTGCCAGTTCCTGAATGATCCGGGGACCCAAACCGGCTGCATCGAACTCGACCGCCTGCTGGGCACCAATATGGCTGTCGCGAATGCCGAGCTCCGGTTCCCGATCCTCACGCCGTCGATGGGCACACCGGCGGCCCTCCCGCCGATCGAAGGCGCGGTGTTCTTCGACTACGGCGTCGCGTGGGATCAGCACAGCACCATCAAGTTCAAGCGCGAGCCCGGTGATGATCCCATCAACGTTCGGACGCCATCGGCCACGATCGGCCTGTCGGCGAGGATGAACCTGCTCGGCTTCATGATCCTGCGCGCCGACTGGTCCGCGCCCCAGGGCCGCGGGATCAAGCCCTACTGGACGATCAGCCTCGGGCCCACCTACTGAGCCTGCCCGGCTTCCCGACACCCCGCGCTCTGGCCCTGCCACCGCGGGGTGTCTATTTTTTGCCTGTGCTGCCCCGACGACTCCTGGGCGCGACCGCACTGGCGGCCTGTCTGACGGCCTGCCAGGGAAACGACGGCCCAACCGCCGGCCGCTTGCCTGCCGCGGCCCAGTCCCTCCCGATCACCAGCCTCCTTCGCCTGCCGCGCGCCGGCGGCAGCCCGCGGCTTTATGCGGGGCCGGCCCTCGGTGAGTCCCCCTGGAGGGCACGCGGCCGGCTGCAACCGCTTCAGCGGCCCATCGGGTTCGACCTCGATCAGGGCGTGGCGTTCGCGGTTGACTCGAATGGCGGCCTGCTGGCGCTGGACCTGACCACCGGAACCTCGCGCACGATTCTCAAGGGGCTTCGTGCCGTTACCCTGGGGCCTGAGGGCACGCTCTACGCAGTCGACGCGAAGGGCGCGCTGACGCGAATCCGGCATCGCCTGCCGGAGGCATCCGAGATCACGCTGCCTGCCCGCCTCGCCGCCCTCTACGGGACGGTGGACCACCAGCTGCTCGCGGTGGAAACCGCCGACAGCACTCGCCTCAGCCTCCTTGTCGCGGGCCAGCCCCCCCTGTCCGCCGCGACGCCGAAAGGCGAGGCGGCCGCGACTTACTGGGGGGATCTGGTTGCGGTCGCGACCGAAGAGGGCTTGTACCTGTGGGATCCGCGCGCGGCGGAGCCGCCTCGGCGCATCAAGGTCTCCGGTAAGCCGCGGACGGTGCGATTCTCCGCCTCCGGCCACCGGCTGTTCGTCGGTCGCGAGGACGAGGGTGTGGCGGTCGTCGACCGCTATACCGGCAACCGCCTTCGTGACCTCGATGTCCCGGGGTCAGCCGCAAGCCTCCGGGTGGCCCCGTACGGCGGCTGGCTGCTCGCCCGACCCAGCGACGGCGACACGCTCTGGGTGGTGAACCTGGCGACTGGATCATTCGCCGGCATGCTCCCGGCACGCTGGGGCTTCGACCTGCCGACGGTCCTTGGCGAACGCACCCTCCTGGTTCGCGAGGGCGGCGATGTGGTCGCGCGAGACCTCGGCCGGGAGGGATTCCCCGAAACGGGGCGGATCCGAGGCGGGGCGAGCGACCTCTACCTTCCGGTCCCCTGGGCTCCCGCAGGCACGCCGCCGGACACCGAGCCGGAAGCGCCTCCAGCCGAGGATCAGGCCGACGTGGTCGCCGGAGACACTTTCCCGGTGGACGAAGCTCCACCGGAAGAGGAGATCAACTACTACCTCCAGGTCAGCCGTTCGCAAAACCCGGACTGGGCCCGTGCCCTCGTGGACTCGCTCAAGCTCGAGGGTCAACCGGCGCTGGTGCTCGATCCCTTGCCCGGCGAGGATGCCTATCGGGTGGTCGTCGGGCCGTTCGCCTCGCGCGAAGGCGCGGAAGAGGCAGGCCGGCAACTCGGCCGTCCCTCCTTCATCTACCAGCGGTAGAACCCGCAGGGGACCCTACATGAAACTCACCAGGCTGGAGCTGTCCGGCTTCAAGTCGTTCGCCGATACCGTGACCCTCACCTTCGAGGAAGGGGTCACCGCCATCGTGGGCCCGAACGGCTGCGGCAAGTCGAATGTCTCCGACGCGGTGCGATGGGTGCTCGGCGAGCAGTCGGCGCGGCTGCTTCGTGGCGGGAAGATGGAGGACGTGATCTTCCAGGGGGCCGCCACCCGCCGGCCGGTGAACGTGACCGAAGTCTCCCTCTTCCTGGACAACAGCGACGGCACGCTGCCGATTGCGTACCAGGAGGTCCAGATCACCCGGCGGCTCTCCCGCTCGGGCAACAGCGATTACCTGCTGAATCGCGCGCCCGTCCGCCTGCGGGACATCCAGGACCTGCTTCGCGGCACCGGCCTCGGCGGAGACGCCGGCGTCGTCATCGAAGCGAAGATGATCGACCTCATGCTCTCCGACCGGGCGGAGGAGCGGCGATCGCTGTTCGAGGAGGCCGCGGGAATCGGGCTCTACCGGGACCGCAAGCACAGCACGGAGCGGCGCCTGGAGGAGACCGCGCTCGACCTGCAGCGCGTCGAGGACCTCATCGCCGAGGTGCAATCTCAGATCCGCAGCCTCGCCAGGCAGCGCGGGCGGGCGGAGCGCCATGCGAAGCTGATGGAGGAAAAGTTCTCCGTGCAGGTAACGCTCGCCCGGCGCTACCTCGACCGCCTGGCCACCGAGGTACGGGAGAAGGAAGCCCGCCACGCGGCGCTCTCGCAAGCGCTGCCCCAGCAACGCGAGGACCTCGCCGCCTCGGAGCATACTCGTGAGGAGACTGCGCGGTCCCGGGGAACATCGGAGGCGCAGCGGACTGACATCGCCCGGCGGTTGGGGCAGGTGCAGGTCGAGCTGGGACGCCTGGAGGGCGACCTGAACGTCGCGGCTGAGCGGCTCGCCAATGCGTCGGTCCGCAAGGTGCGCGCGGTCGAGGAGCGGGGGCAGATGGAGTCTCGGGCTCAGGTCGCGGTACGGGAGCGCGACGCCGCCGCGCAGGAGCGCGACGCGGCACAGGCCGAGTACGACAGGATTCAGGCCGAATTGCTGAGCCGGGCCGCCGCCGAGGAGAGCGTTCGGCTGCGGCTGACCGATCAGCGCGCGGCTGTCCGCGGCCTGGAGGAGGAGCTTCAGCGAAAGGCCCAGACGCTCCGCTCGCTCGAGGGTGAGCGGGCCGCCCTCGAGTCGGACCTCGCCGGACTCCGGGAGCAGGCGGCGCAGGCCGCCACCCTGAGGGACGGCCTGCGGGAGGAGCTTTCCGGCGCCCGGAGCCGCCACGAGGCCGTCACCGCCGATGCCGAGCGGCAGACACAGGCGCACCGGGCGGCGGGGGCGGAAACCGAGCGAGCCCGCCATCTCGTCGCCGAAACGCGCGAGCGCGAGGCGCTGGCTCGGGCGGAGCGGAGACGCGGCGAGGAGGCTGTCGCCCAGATCGCGGCACGGTGCGATGCGCTTGAGGAGCTTGAGCGCGACCGGGTGGGGCTCGCACCTGGCGCGGCGGCCCTGCTCGCCGCCCGCGACCGCTTCGGCGGGGCAGTCCTCGGCCCCCTGAGCGACTTCCTCCGCACCGGGCGCGAACAGGCGGAAGTGGCCGAGCGGCTGCTTGGCGAGTGGGTGCACGCGGTCCTGGTCCGGGACGCCGCGTCCATTCCGCAGATCCAGCGTTGGCACGAGGAGACCCAGCCCGGCTCCGTCGTGCTGCTCCCCGCCGAGCCGGGACCTGCTCGGATGAGCGGGTCGCACCCGCTCGAGCAACAGTTGCAGGTTGAGGATGCCGGCGCGGCTGCCTGGGTTCGCGCCCTCCTGGTCGGCTCGGAAATCCTCGACGGGATGGGCCGCGTCCTGCGTCGCGCCAACGGCGCCATTCTCCTCTCCGGAGCAAGCGCACCCTCCGGGCCCCTGCGCCGGCGCGCGGAGCTCGAGAGCCTGACCGCCGACCTGTCCCGGGCCCGCGGTGCACTCGAGGTCATCGAAGCCACGCTCGCCGCCACCTCGACGCGCCTGGCGGACCTCGAGCGTGAATTCGCGGAAGCATCGGCTGCTGCGGACCGGGCGCGGGAGGCCGAGCGGTTCGCCGTCGCGGCCCGCGAGGACGCCGCGAGGATTGTGCAGACCCTCACCCGCGAGGCGGCGGAGTCCGAGGCACAAGTCGCCCGGCTCCAGGATCGCCTGGCGCGGTCCGAGCACCGCGTTCGCGAGATCGATGCGGCGCTCACCGAGGGCGAGGTGGCACAGGTGCGCCTCGAGGAGGAACTCGGGCGGGCGCGGGCGCTGCTGACGGAGGCCGAGGGCGCCCAGGAGGCGGCACGGGAGCAACGGGTGCATTGGCAGGTGCAACTGGCGCATGTCGAGGCCCGCCTCCTCGGCGCCCGGGAGCGCGTCACTCGAGCGCGGCTGAGTGGCGACGAGGCCGCGGCCTCGGCCGAGGCCCTTGCCGGCGAGCTCGCCCAGCTCGAGAGTGACACGGCGACGATCGACGCACAGAAAGCGGTTTGGGAGGAGCAGCGCGCCGAGCGCCGCGTCGCGCTGCTCGAGCTCGAGGCAGCGGCGGCTGATGCCGAGACCGCGTATGCGGAGGCGCAGGCGGCGTTGGAAGCGGCCGAATCGGCCGTGCACGAGGGTCGGGTGCGGCTCGATGAGGTCAATGAGGAACACCACAGGCTGCAGCTCGAGCTGGCGGAGGCGGGGGCCGAACGGCGGCGCGTGGTCGAGCGGGTCGAAGCCGAGTGGCGGAAGCCCATCGATGAGCTGTTTGCCGGCGCAGGCTTCCTCGACCTCGATCTGGAGACCCTCGAGAACGAGGCCAGCCGGATCGTGGCCGCCCTCGAGAGCATCGGGGTGGTCAATCCGCTGGCAGTCGAGGAGTACGCCGAGGAGAGCAAGCGCCTGGAGTTCCTCACCACCCAGCGGGACGACCTCGTGGCCGCCCGCCAGTCGCTGCAGCAGGCGATCCGCGAGATCGACGGGACCGCCCAGTCGATGTTCATGGAGACGTTCCTGGCCATCCGGGCGAATTTCCTGAACGTCTTCCAGACGCTGTTCGGCGGCGGCGAATGCGATTTGCGGCTGTCCGTCGCCGAGGATCCGCTGGAGAGCGAGATTGAGATCCACGCCGCCCCGCGCGGCAAACGCACTCAGCGGATTCACTTGCTTTCGAGCGGGGAGCGGACCCTGGTCGCCACTTCCCTGCTCTTCGCAATCTACCTTACCAAGCCAAGCCCGTTCTGCCTGATGGACGAGGTGGACGCGCCGCTCGACGACTCCAACGTCGGCCGCTTCACCCGGTTGCTCGAGGAGTTCAAGCAGGACACCCAGTTCCTGGTCATCACCCACAATCCGCGGACCATGCAGTCCGCGGACGCGGTGTACGGCGTGACGATGCAGGAGCCGGGGGTGTCGACGATCGTCGGCGTCCGGCTGGGAGAGGTGGCGGCGTAGGAAGAAGCCGGGAAGCGGGGAAGCGGGAAGGCAGGTAGGTTTCGGCCTGGACCGGGCAACAGGGCCGGTTCAGCAGAATCACATATTCAAAGTGAGTTGCGATCCATGCTGGTCGTAATGCGCCACGATGCCCGGGATGAGGACATCCGCGCGGTCGTCGCGGCGATCGAAGAAATGGGATACCAGGCCCGTCCGATGCCCGGCAAGCAGCGGACGACGGTCGGGCTGATCGGCAACGACGGCCGAGTGGATGGCTCCAGAGTCGGCGCGATGAGCGGCGTCCAGGAAATCATCTACGTGACCCAGCCCTACAAGCAGGTGTCGCGCGAGTGGAAGCCGGAATCGACGGTCGTGCGGCTCCCGGGCGGCCTGACCGTCGGCGGCGAGGACGTCGTCGTGATGGCGGGCCCCTGCTCGGTGGAGAGCGAGGAGCAGATCCTCGCAGCCGCCAACGCGGTGAAGGAGTCCGGCGCGACAATCCTGCGGGCGGGAGCGTTCAAGCCGAGAAGCTCGCCGTATTCCTTCCAGGGCCTGGGACGTCGCGGGCTCGAGCTGTTGGCCCGCGCCCGCCGCGAGACCGGTCTGCTCATCGTCACCGAGGCGGTCGATCCGGAAGGTGTCGATCCGGTTGCCGAGGTCGCGGACATCATCCAGATCGGTGCGCGGAACATGCAGAACTACTCCCTGCTCCGCCGCGCCGGCCGCGCCGGGAAGCCGGTCCTGCTCAAGCGCGGCATGGCCGCGACCATTCAGGAGCTGCTGCTCTCGGCCGAGTACCTGCTTGCCGAAGGGAACCCGGACGTCATCCTCTGTGAGCGCGGCATCCGAGGCTACGACAACCAGACGAGGAATCTCCTCGATCTGAGCGCGGTGCCGATGGTGCATTCGCTCTCGCACCTGCCGATCATCGCCGATCCGAGCCATGGAACCGGCCGGCGCGACATGGTGGTACCGATGGCGCTCGCCGCCGTCGCGGCCGGCGCCGACGGATTGCTGGTCGAAGTGCACCCCACGCCGGAGCGGGCGCTCTCCGACGGCGGCCAGAGTCTCTATCCGGAACAGTTCGAGGGGATGATGCAGGAGGCACGGCTCATCGCGGAGGCAATTGGCCGCAGGATCGCCGAGCCGGCGGGGACACGGGCGTGAGCCGGACCGCGGCCCCGCTCCTGCTGGCCGCCGCAACAATCCTCTCCACGCCCGCCATCGCCCAGGAAGCCGGGCCGGTCATGGAGCGTGCCGCCCGGACGTATCGAGGCCTCTCCGCGCTGCAGGCCGATTTCAAGCAGATCGTGGCCAACGAGATGGTCGGCACGTTCGAAAGTCGGGGTACCCTCGCTCAGGCAGGGGCCTCCCGGCTCTCCATGCGCTTCTCGGATCCGCCCGGCGAGGCGATCGTCATCGACGGGACGTCCATCTGGATCTACGCGCCGAGCACCACTCCCGGTCAGGTCATCCGCACCCCGATCGCGAAAGCCCAGGGGTACGGGGTGAATCTCCTCGCCTGGCTCCTGGACCGGCCCGCCGAGCGGTACCACGCGACCTACCTGCGCGGCGACAGGATTGGCAATACACCCGTGGATGTCGTCCGTCTGACGCCGAAGGCGAAGGACCTGCCGTTTACCCAGGCGACGCTCTGGCTGGCGCAGTCGGATGCCCTGCCCCGCCGACTCGAGGTCATCGAGAATTCCGGGAACCGGAGGACCCTCACGCTCTCGAAACTCCGCCCCAATGCGAAGCTCCCCTCAGGTACGTTCAGCTTCACTCCGCCGCGAGGCGTGAGGATAATCGACCAGTAAGCGCCTCATCGAGGACGCCCTCGACTTCGGCCGCGCGTTCGGCGGCAAGACCAGCCTCCCGGGCCAGCACCAGGGCCTCTCGACCCAACATGGCATAGAGCGCACGATCGACCGGCCCGAGCGCCGCGAGATGCGCCATCACGGTCGCGGTGTCCCCACGACGCACCGCGCCGGTGAGGGCCCGCACGGGCGGGAGCGACCGCAGGTTCGCTGTAACCCCCTCGAGCAGCGGCAGGTAGATTCGCGCAGCGAGCTCCGCCGGAACCCCCGCTTCACGGGCCAACCGCTCCGCGACGCCCACCAGGACAACCGTGTAGTTCGCCACGAGCGTCGCCCCGACGTGATACGCCGCCTTTGCCTCCGCGGGAAGCCGGACCGGAATCATGCCGATGAGGAGGGCCAGCCGTTCGCCCGCCTCGATGGCGCGGGCATCGCCTTCGATGCCGGCGTAGGCCCCACGAAGCCGTTCGGGCGCCGTGGCAGGTTCCGCAACGGTCTGCAGCGGATGGAAGGAACCGAGGCCGGCGCCGGTGGCGGCGAGGGCGGCGAGGGCCCGGCGATCCCGGAGTCCGGACAGGTGAAGCACGACGTGCCCCGCGCCGATTCCGCCGTCCCGGGCGAGGGCTCCCGCCACATCCTCCAGGACGCCGTCCGGGGTCGCCAGCAGAACCAGTTCCGCCCCGCGGATCGCGGCGGACCACGGTTGCCCCGTGGCTTTCAGCGGCGGAACGACCGGCTTCGCTTTCCGGCTCAGGAGTGCGACCGGTGCGCCGGAACGCGAAAGAGCCAGGGCAATGCCCTGGCCCATCCGTCCCGCGCCGATTACGGCGACGCGAAGCATCACACTAGTTCGCGTTCGCGGCTGAACCGGCCTCGCGCATCGTCAGGTTCAGCAGTGCCTTCGGGGTCGAAGCCCGCTGCAGGAGGTCCACGGCGGCCTGAAGCTGGCGGTCATCGCCCGCGCGGCGCCGGAATTCGGCCGGCCTCCCGAACACATAGCGCGCGATCTCGTACCCCAGCTGGTCGCCCACCAGTTCCTTGGCGCCTTGGTACACGGGCTCCGGAATCGTGACCCCCTTGGCCGCGAGCCGCCGGTACACCTCGCTGAGCATCGCCGGAGTCACGGCGAAATCCGGCGATGTGACACTCTTCCGATCCTTGATTTCCAGCGCGAAACTGGTCAACACGTCACGGTAAGCCGGCACATTCGTGCCGAGCGCCTTCGCAAACTCCCGCTCCGGCGTCGTGAAGGAGTCGGGACGCACGATCCTGTCCGGCACGATCCCGCCGCCGCCGCGCACCGTCCTGCCCGCGTCCGTCTTGAACTCGGGCAGCGACGCCGTGTCTTCCGGCGCCCGGGCCGAGTCCGGTACCAGCCCGCCATTCCCGGCTGCAAGCTCCGCCTGGCGGACCTGGTCCCGCTCGTCCGCGGCAGTGCGCTGAATCGTCCGGCCGCTCGGCGTGTACCAGCGGGCCGTCGTCAGCTTGAGTGCCGTCCGATCGTCGAGCCGGAAGAGCGACTGCACCAACCCCTTGCCGAAGGTCGGGACGCCGACCACCACGGCCCGGTCGTGATCCTGCAGCGCCCCCGCGATGATCTCGGCCGCGCTCGCCGAGCCGACATCCACCAGGGCCACGATGGGAAGGTCCGGCCAGCGCTGCGCCAACTCGTCGAAATACTGGCGCGAGGCGCCGCGCGCGCGGCCGCGCGTCGAGACAATCTCCTGCTTCGGGTCGAGGAACAGGTCCGACACCTCGACGCCCTGGTCGAGCAGGCCGCCGGGGTTCCCCCGCAGGTCGAGCACCAGCGCCGTCATCCCCTTGGCCCGGAGACTGTCAATCTCGGCCTTGAGCTCGGCCGCGGACGTCTCGCTGACGGTATTGAGTGACACGTACCCGACGCCATGCTCGAACAGCGTTCCCGGACTGACCGACCGGACGTGGATGAGTGCCCGGACGAGGGCGAACTCGAGCGGCCCGGCGACTCCCGGGCGGCGAACCGTCAACTTCACCTTGGACCCAGCCGCGCCACGCAGCGTCCGCACGGCCTCGTCGTTCTTCCAGCCTTCGGTCGACTTGCCGTCGATGGCGACGATCTGGTCGCCCGTCTCGACGCCCGCCCGCTCCGCCGGCGTATCCGGCAGGGGCGCGACCACGGTGATCCATCCATCCCGCACGTCGATCTGGATGCCGAGCCCGCCGTAGTTGCCCGTAGTGGTCTCGGTGAGGGCCTGGTAACTCTCCCCCTGCAGGAGGACCGAGTACGGGTCCTGCAGCTGGTCGAGGAGGCCTTCGGTGGCCTTGGTGTACAGGTTAGCCTCGCCCAGGCTGTCCACATAGTAGGCCTGGACATGACTCATGACTTCATCGAACAGCCGCGCCTGCCGGTACACGCCGCCGTCGTTCTGGACTCCCTGCTGCAGCAGCCAGCCACCCGAAAAGAACGAGAGCACGGCGACCGCGAGAATCAACCACCAGCGCTGCTTCATGCCTGCCTCCAAAGATCCGGCCGCTCCGCGGCCACGGCCGTCCATGCCGCGTCGAGCAACAGCTCGGTGGACAGCGTGCCATCCAAATGTCGCACCCCCGGGCCCTCAACCGCCAGATAGGCGCGGCAAACCCGGTCGTGGAACCCATTCGTTTCCCGGTCGAGCCGGTCCAGCCGCTTCCCCGCCGACTCCTGTCGCGCCCGCCCCACGCCCGGCGGCAGGTCCACGATGAGCGTCAGGTCGGGCGTCAGCCCGCCGGTCGCGGCCGCGTTTGCCGGAATCACCAGGGCCCGATCGAGCCCGCGACCGTCCACCTGGTAGATCTCCGTCGAAAGCGCGTACCGGTCGGCCAGCACCACTCTGCCCGCCGCCAGGGCCGGGCGAATCACCTGCGCCGTCAGGTCGGCGCGAGCTGCCAGGAACAGGAACAGCTCCGCCACCGGCGCCACCGGATGGTCGGCTTCGAGGAGCGCCCGGCGCGCCATCTCGGCGACAGACGTGCCCCCCGGCTCGCGCACGGTCACAGGCGGCACCCCTGCGGCGGCCATCCGCCCGGCCAGTGCGCTGGCAAGGGTGGACTTTCCGGACCCTTCCGGGCCCTCGACGACGACGAAGAATCCGCGCGCGGCCATCAGAGCGTGATGATGCTGCTCGTGGCGCCCTTGTCCATGCCTTCCCCGATCTGCTGGTTCACCTTGGTCATCAGCTTCTCGAAATTGGCACGTGCGACGGCGTAGGCCTGGCCGGTGGGACTGACCTCGAGTTCCCGCACGGCGCTCTCGTAGGCCGTCGCAGTCTCCTGGTCGGGCATGTGACCCTGGGCCACCATCTGGTCCACCTTGGCGGCGAGCTGCTGAATCGCATCCAGCTTCGCGACGGTGTCCTTGTCTTCGCGCAGCTCCTGCTCCGTGCGCCGGAGCGTCTTGTATTCCGGAGACTGCCCGATCAGCCGGCCGAGTTCCTGCGCCTTGTCCCAGATCACGACGTCATACTCCTGCGCGCGAGCACATATCGCGCGCGGCCAAAGAGGTCTTCGTGTACCTCGGCCCCGGCCCATCCGAGACCGCGCGCCATCTCCGCCACCTCGCCGGCACGCCGGCAATCCACTTCGAGCACGATCCAACCACCGCCCCGGACGACGTGCGTACCGTCCGCGAGAAGCCGCCGCGTGGGCGCGAGGCCATCTGCGCCGCCCGCGAGTGCGAGCTCCGGCTCCCAGTCGCGGACCCCCCGATCAAGCCCCGCGTGCTCGGCGTCCGTCAGGTACGGTGGGTTCGCCACCAGCACATCGAGCCGTTCCCCCGCGAGCGGTGCGCACAGGTCACCCACCCGCCATTCCACCCGGAGCCCGGTGCGATCTCCATTTTCCCGAGCCAGGGCCATCGCCGACGCAGAGATCTCTACGCCGATCACGCGATCGAAGCCGCCTTCATCGGCCAGAGCGAGGGCCACGCACCCGCTCCCGGTGCAGACATCCGCCGCGACACCGGTGGCGCATCTGGACAGGACGAGATCGACCAGCCCTTCGGTTTCGGGACGCGGGATCAGCGCCCGGGCGTCGGACCGGAGCTCGAGCCTCCGAAAGCCCGCGAGTCCCGTGACGTGGGCGAGCGGCTCGCCCGCGGCACGCCGGACCAGCAACCGCTCGAGCGCAACCGCCTCCTCCTGCCCAACAGGGACCCTGCCATCGAGGCGCACGGTTCCGTGCGGCAGATCCCAGGCCGCCTCGGCCAGGAGCGTGACCTCCCGCCCCGCGTCGGGGATGCCGGTGAGCGAGAGCCGCACCGCCGCCGAGCGCAGCAGCTCCTGCCTGATGGCAATCACCTCAGCCCGCACCCTGCGCCTCTTCCTGACGGCTCGCCACCCGCAACGCGTCCACGAGTTCCTCCAGCCGTCCATCGAGGATGTCGTTCAGGTTGTGCAGCGACAGGTTGATCCGGTGATCCGTGACCCGGCTCTGGGGAAAATTGTAGGTGCGGATCTTCGCAGAGCGATCCCCCGTCCCGACCATCGCCTTGCGCTCGCGGGCGCGGGCCGATTCCTGCTCCGCCAGGATCCGGTCCAGCAACCGCGCCCGCAGCACTTCCATCGCCTTCAGCTTGTTCTGCAGCTGCGACTTCTGGTCCTGCTGGCTCACCACGAGGCCGGTGGGCAAGTGCGTGATGCGCACCGCGCTATCGGTCGTGTTGACGCTCTGCCCGCCTGGTCCCGAGGACCGGAAGACGTCGATTTTGAGGTGCTGCGGCTCGATCTTCACATCCACCTCTTCCGCCTCCGGCAGGACCGCCACGGTGGCCGCGGATGTGTGGATGCGACCCTGGGTCTCGGTCGCCGGGACGCGCTGCACACGGTGAACCCCCGATTCGCGCCGCAGCCGGCCGTAGGCCTCGGGACCGCGCGCCACGAAGATGACTTCCTTGAGGCCGCCGAGGGTGCCGTCGCTCTGCGAGAGGAGCTCCACCTTCAGGCCCTGACGCTCGCAGTACCGCGCGTACATGCGGAAGAGGTTCGCGGCGAAGAGCGCGGCCTCGTCGCCGCCGGTGCCGGCGCGGATCTCGACGATGGCGTCCCGGTCATCGAGGGGGTCCCGGGGCAGCAGGAGTTCGTGCAACTGTTCGCGCAGCGATCCGATCTCGCCGGGCAGGCGATCGAGATCCGCCCGCGCCAAAGCCACAAGCTCGGGATCGGCCTCCTGGGCCAGCTCCCGAGCCTGGGCGAGTTCCTCTTCCAATCGGCTGAGCCGTTCCGCCGTCCTGACGATCGGCTCCAGACGGGCGTGCTCGCGTCCCAGGGCCGTCAGCTTGCTGGAGTCGCGGGCTGTCTCGGGGTCGGCGAGCGCCCGGGCCACTTCCTCCGCCCGGGCCAAGGCCTGGCGGAGGCGAGCTTGCACGGCCTAGGCCTTGGCGGCGTCGGCGCCTGACTGATACCGGCGGCGGAACCGGTCGACGCGGCCGGCGGTGTCCATGAGACGCTGCTTGCCGGTGAAATACGGATGGCATTGCGCGCAGACTTCGACGTGGATCGACGCAGACGTCGAGCGGGTCTCGAACGAATTCCCGCACGCACACACCGCAGTCAGCTTCCGATAGACGGGATGGAGATCGGCCTTCACGTGGTGCTCCTTGAGCAACGCTGGTGGTCGCCGAGGCCCGGATTGGGCCAGGGTTCGCAAGCGGTGAAACCTAAACAACTTAGCCGCGAAAAGGAAGCAGGGAACCCGCCGGATTCGGAGTGTCCTCGGGTTTGACACCCGGCTCGCGCATAAGTAATGTCTCGGCACCTACTTCCGGCCCGGGTGCCCGTGTCCGTTACGCCGATCGAAGTCCTGCGGCACGTCCCGCTGTTCCACGGCCTCCTGGAGGCCGACCTGCAGGCGTTCGCGGCGGCGTGCCGGGAACGGTCGTACGCCAAGGGCTCGGTCATCCTGTTCCAGGATGACCCGGGCGATACCCTGTATATCGTGGCCAGCGGCCAGGTAAAAGTGGTGCTCATCGGTGAGGACGGCCGGGAGATCATCCTCACGGTGCTCGGGCCGGGGGCCTTTTTCGGCGAAATGGCACTCATCGACGACGAGCCACGCTCTGCGCACGTGATCGCGATGGAGGACGCGGCCCTCCTCACCCTGCGCAGGGAGGATGTGCACGCCCGGCTGCGCGCCTCGCCGGAGGTCGGGATTGCGCTCTTGCGGGTGCTCTCCAAGCGGCTGCGCCGTGCGGACGAGAAGATCCGATCGCTCATCCTGCTCGACGTCAACGGCCGCGTCGCGCAGCTGCTCCTGCAGCTTGCTGCCGAGGAGGGCGGCGAGAAGATCACGAAACGACTGACCCATCACACCATCTCCCAGATGATCGGCTCCAGCCGCGAAACGGTGAGCCGCACGATGCGCCACCTGGTGGATCGCGGCGTGATTCAAGTGAGCCGGCGACAGATCACGTTGCTCGATCGCGGAGCTCTCGAATCGGCCGTCCACCCGGGGTGACGCAGGTCACGGCACCTGCATGACCCCCGCGCGCACGTTGCGGAAGCCGTGGCACGGAACTCGCACCCTCCATCAGGAACACCCGTGAGCATCTCGGTCACCTTCTGGGGCACGCGCGGGTCGATTCCTGCGCCGGGCCCTGCTACTGCGCGCTACGGGGGCAATACCCCGTGTGTCGCCCTGCGCGATGCCGATGGCCATCTGGCTGTCCTCGACGCCGGAACCGGCATCCGCCCACTGGGCCTCGCGCTCGATGCGGGCGCCACCAACGGCGGGCGTGTGGATGTGGTGCTCTCCCACACGCACTGGGACCACATTCAGGGACTGCCGTTCTTCCTCCCGATCCATCAGGCCGGACGTGAGGTCCGGATTCACGGAGCCGCCCAGAGCGGGGTGCCGCTCGAGCAGATCCTCGACCGGCAGATGGATCCCGTCGTGTTCCCGGTGCCGCTCAAGGCGCTGGCGGCGAGGGTCTCGGTGCACGAGATCACGGCGGCGGAGTTCGAGTTGCCCGGCTTCACGGTGCAGGCGCACCGGCTCCGCCACCCCGGCACGACGCTCGGCTTCCGCCTGACGCCGGTGGGCGGCGGGCGGAGTGTCGCGTACGTTACGGACAACGAGCTCGGGCCCGGCGGCAACTATGACGTTCCCGCGACGTGGCGCCGAAGCCTGGAAGATTTCCTGGGCGGCGTGGACGTGCTGATTCACGATGCGATGTACGCACCCGCTCAGATCGGTGCCCGCGCGGGATGGGGTCACTCCAGCGTGAATGAGGCCGTTGCGCTCGCCGGGGCGTGCGCCGCACGGCACCTGGTACTGTTCCATCACGAACCGGCGAACGATGATGATGCGGTCGATGCGTTGCTGGCCGGCGCCCGCCAGGTGGCGGCGCAGCATGCCGGGCTCGATGTGAGCGCGGCGCGCGAGGGAATGACCCTCGCGCTCGAATGACCCGAATCCTCCCAGGAGCGACCATATGACCCGGCAGTTGAGGTTCGCCCTCTCGCTCGGTGCGGCAGCGCTTGCGGCGCTGCCCGCCGCCGCTCAGGACACGCGGCCGGGAATCGCGGTATTGCCGTTCGAGAACGGGGGTTCATTCGGGCAGGAGAAAGAGGACTTCGACGGTCTCGCCCGCGGCATCCCCGGCATGCTGATCAGCGAGCTCAGCCGGAATCCCGCGGCCCGGCTCGTCGAGCGCAGTGCAACGCAGCGCATCATCGATGAGCAGGACCTGGCCAGGAACGGGCGGGTGGATGCGGCCACCGCGGCGCGGGTCGGCAAGATGGTCGGCGCCCGGTACATGGTGACCGGCACATTCATGGACTACTACGGGCGGTTCCGCATCGATGCGCGGCTGATCGATGTCGAGACCAGCGAGATCCTGAAGGTGGTCTCCACCGGGCAGCGGGATCGGAAGGAGCTCTTCCAGATGATCACGGACGTGGCGGATCAGATCATGCAGGGGTCCAAGCTCCCGCCGCTCCCCGCGGGCACCGCACAGCGGCGCACGGTGCCGACCGACGCGCTGACGCTGTACAGCAGGGCGGTGCTTTACCAGGACCGCGGGGAGACCGCCAAGGCGATCGAGTATTACCAGCGCGCGATCGCCACGTTTCCAGACTACGCCGAAGCCCAGGAAGGACTCAAGCAGCTCCGGCCGTCCTGACGATGGTCCCGGACGTGTACGACGCGCTCACCCCGGCTTATCCATCCTGCAAAGTCGGCGGTGGCCTCCGATCGGGCGCAGGATAACCTGACGGGCGAGGTCCGGGCGGGGATGCTTGATCCGGAGATATTCCGGGTGTTCACCGAGGCGCGGGTGTACGCTCCGCGCTGAGACGGGCGCCGGCCGCCATGCCCAGGTTGGCGGGCACGAAGAAGGCCAGGACGTCGCCATTGACCTGGGAAAACCAGGGCAGGACCTGCAACAGGAAACCCAGCACCGAGAGCACGGCGATCGCCGTCGCGAGACCCCGCGCCGCGCGACCCGCGGATTCCCTTCCCCACGCCCAGGCGACCATCGCCCCGAAGAGTCCCAGGCCGAGGAGGTTCGCCTGCAGGATGTTCTCGTTGGCGGCGGCGATGGTGTGGTCCGTGGCCGTCCACAGGAAGGTGAGCACCACGCCCGCCAGGGCCGTCACGAGCGCCCATCCGCCACCCAGCGTCACGAAGAGCCATTTGCCGCGACCCCGGCCAACCCGGACGCCGGCCCATGCCAGGAGGCTCCCGAGCACGCCACCCGCCAGCAGGAACTGCGGAATCCAGCGCGGCGGGGCGCGCCGTTCAGGATACCGGTCGCCCGAAGCCAGGACCTCCTCGTGCAGCACGAGCGCGCGGGGGCGGCCGTCGTCCCCCGGGATGGCGATGCCGCTCAGGTGTCGCGCGAAGTCCATGGGAATGAAGGACTCATCCCAGGCGGTGATCGGGCGGTCCGTGCCGCGTCCGAGCAGGAACATGAGGCCGAGCTCGAGGGCCGGATTGTGCGCCATCAGCCTCGCGGTAGTGCTGCGGAACGTGGATGCGACGGGCTGGGCCCGAAGAATCGCGGCCAGGCGGCCATTCAAGGCACGATCGAGAACGTCCCGCACGCGGGTGGAGCAATTGTCGAGGTAATAGTCGTAGTCGTAGTACTTGTTCTCCTCGCGCGCGTTCCAGGCGATGTACTCGCGCAGCGCGGCGACTTCCGCCGGCGCGAGGCCCAGCGTCTGGACCGTGACCGACCGGCCGCTGCGCTCGTAGAATCGCAGCGTGCGCTCCGCGTTCCATCCGTCCATCCGGTATCGCATCCGGCCCCGGATGAAGTTGAGGAGGAAGTTCTTCTCCTCCCAATCGAAGATCCCCCAGTTGTAAGCGGTGTCGGCGCTAAGTGTCGGATCGTGCAGCCAGACCATATTGTGCCCGAACCGCTCCCAGAGCAGGGGCCCCGGGCCCACCGTGATGATGTACGCGACGGGAGCGGTGTCCGCGGCGATCGGCGGACCCTGCCCTGCCAGTGGCGCGGTGAATCCGAGGCCCGCCAGCGCCAGCGCGGCGGCCCGGGCCCGGCTCACAGCTGGACTTCGCGGCCGTCGTCGGCCGAGCGGTAGATCGCGTCGACGACCCGGTGCAGGGTGAGGTGATCCTGGAGCTTCGGAGGTGCGACCTCGCCCCTGATCGAGGCGAGGAAGTGGGCCCATTCGGCGCGGTAGGAGGCCGTAAACGAATGCTCGCGGGCGCCAGATCCGGTTGGCGCCACGTCGACCGGCATCCCGTTCAGCTCTTTCCAGACCGTCAGCGGATTGATGCTCGCCGTGCCCTTGCTCCCGCGGAGCCCGACTCCGAACCGCTCGCCCTCGCCCAGATGATGCCAGGTCACATCCACGAAGAGACTCGCCCCGCCCTCGCAGACGACGAACGCGCTGCCCGCCTGCTCGGTGGCGCGCTCCCGGCCCGGCCGGTCCAGCGTCGCGCTGACTCGAACCGGGGTGGGGTTGCCGGCGAGCCAGAGCCCCAGGTCGAGAATGGAAAGCCCGAGGTCGAGCATAGCGCCGCCCCCGGAGAGATCGCGCTTGGTCCGCCAGCCGAGCATGGCGCGGCTCGGGCGGAACACGTGCCAGCTCCCCCGCACACTCTCCACCTCGCCCAGCTCGCCGGTCTGGACGAAGCTCCGGACCAGTTGAACGTCGGCGCGATACCGATGGTTCAGCCCCACCATCACCACGCGATTCTTCTTCTCGGCGGCACGAACGATCCGCTGCGCGCTGGCTGTGTTTACCGCCAGGGGCTTTTCGACCAGCACGTGGAGCCCGGCGCTCAGCGCCGCCAGGACGTGGGCCTCGTGGAGGTGGTTCGGCGTGCAGATGACGATCGCATCGAGTTCCTCGTAGCGGAGGACCTCCTCGATGTCGTCGAATGCGTCCTTGATTCCGAAGCGATCGGCGATGGACCGCGCCTTCGGCAGGTCGGTGTCGCACACCGCACAGAGTTCGACGCCCTTGAGCTTCCGCAGCACGGGTAAGTGGGCGACCTGGGTGATCGCGCCTGCGCCGATGATGGCGGTCCGGAGGGTGTCGCTCATCGCGGGCTCCCGGGGGAGGAGGTCAATCGAGCCGGTGCAGGGTGGTCGAAGGATAATACGCCGCGAGGATCTGCTCGTAGCCCTGCCCTTCGCGCGCCCGCCCGACGGCTCCCCACTGACAGAACCCGACGGCGTGCCCCGCCCCGCTCCCCTCGATGGCGAGAAAGCTCACCCGGCCGGCATCGGATTGCGTCGTCATTTCGAAGGCCGTGCTGCGAAGGAACTCGCCCGACGGCAACCGGAAAACGCTGCGGATCCCCTGGCCCGTGACCGTCACATCGCGCCGGCCGAGCCGGACCAGGACTTCCGCCGCCCGGCCGGAGGCCGTCCGCCGGGTCACTCGAACGTCCATCACGCGATCGACGACGGCGGGGTCGATGCGAAGCACTTCAGGCAGCGTGCGCCGCAGCAATGCCTCGAGATCGGCCCCGTTCTTCTCCTCGCGCCAGCGGAAACGGGGCGACAACCGGCAGTACGCCAGCCCGTTGGCATCCACGTCACGGAAGGAGCGCAGGTACGGACGGTCGGCCATCGCGAAGACGTCGATTCCGCGCTCGGTCCGGCCGCCGCAGGTCGAGTAGAAGAACGCGTCAGCCGGCGCGCCGTTCCAGGTGAGGATGAGCCCGCGCGTTGCCCGCACGGCGTCCCAGGCCATCGGGGTCTCGGCAGCAACCCCGCCGTAGACCTGGTCCGAGACGGTGGCGTAGAAATCGAAACCCAGCAGCCGCCGCTTGCCCTGGTTGCGGACGGCATAGGTCCGTGAGACCACCGCCTGGGCGTTGAGCGCCTGGAATTCGAACTCCTCGCGCCGCCCCATCTCCGCGGAGACCACGCCCGCGAGGTACGATTCGACGCCGACACGATTGACCGCCGTGAGCCCGATCGCTCCGCGCACCACCGTCACTTCTCCCCGATAGTCCCGTCCGTTGATCCGGACGAATCGCCCGGGCCGAGCCGCAGTGATCACGATCGCGTCATGACTTCCCGCAGACACGCCGCCGGGCCCCTCGAGCCTTACACCTGCCCCGCCGCGAAGCGCGCGCCAGGACGCACCCTCCACGACATCGAGGAGGCGCCCGCCGGCGGGGTCGGTGAAGACGAGGGCATCGCCCCCGCCGAGTTGGATCTCCGCCGCATCCACTGCCAGGCCGACGGTGATGTCGCGACTGCTGACCACCGTATCGGGGGGGAGTACGGCAGGTGCGGGACGTAGCGTATCGATCGGTGGGATGGCGGCCTCGGGTGGTCCCAGGACCGGCGGCTGGGGGCGCGGTGCCGGTGAGGGCTCCGGTTCCCGCGGGCCGCAGGACGCCGCGAACACCGCCGCGCCGGCCGCCGACAGGAGCACCAGGGTCAACCGGCGCATTCAGGACCGGAAATTCCCGAACTTGAGCTCGATGCCGTAGTCTCCGGCCCGGAGAAACGCGATGACCGCCTGCAGCTCGTCCTTGGAGGGGCTGGAGACGCGGATCTCGTCGCCCTGGATGCTGGCCGTGACCTTCCTGAACTCCTTGTTGTCCTTGAGCGCGCGCGTGATCTTCTTCGCGATGTCGCCCGCGATGCCCTGGGTCAGCGTCACGGTGCACCGGACGGAGGTGCCCGTGGCCGGTTCGAACTCCCCGGTCGTCGTGTTCCTGGCCGGCACGCCGCGCTTGATCAATCGGCCGCTCAGCACATCCAGCAGGCTCTTCATCCGGAACTCATCATCGGCGTGCAGCCGGATCACGGCCTTGTCACGGTCGAAATCGATCGTGCAGTGGGTGCCCTTGAAGTCGTAGCGCTGCTGGATCTCCTTCAACGCCTGATTCACGGCGTTATCGACTTCCTGCAGATCAGCGCCGGTGGAGATGTCGAAGGACGAATTTGAAGCCATGGGCCCGATGCGGGGAGAAAGGACTGGAGACTGAGGACTGAGGACAGGTCGCCCGGGATTGAGCGAAAGGCTTCAGGAGAGGAAGCTCTCCAGCGACCGGGCGCGGCTGACGTGGCGCAGGCGGCTGAGGGCTTTTTCCTTGATCTGCCGCACGCGCTCGCGGGTGATGCCCAGGAGGCTTCCAATTTCCTCCAGCGTCATCGGCTCCGGCCCCTCGAGTCCGAAATAAAGTCGAAGGATCTTCGCCTCCCGCTCCTTGAGCGTCCCCAGGACCTCTTCGATGGATTCGGTGAGGGCGTGCTCGAACGTCTCGG
Source organism: uncultured Gemmatimonadales bacterium (assembly GCA_963817575.1). Lineage (GTDB taxonomy): Bacteria > Gemmatimonadota > Gemmatimonadetes > Gemmatimonadales > GWC2-71-9 > DASTCF01. Next base: position 115,541 of record CAWFOY010000011.1, on the reverse strand, counting down.
AATCCGGTCCGGGATTCTGGGTATCGGGGAGGTAGTCGAGCAGCCGGTTATCCTCGCCCGGGGTCATCGGTGCGTCGAGGGAGAGGTGATTCTGCGAGATGGAGAGGGTCTTCTGGACCTCCTCCATTGAAATGTCCATGCCTTCCGCGATTTCCGAGGGGGTGGGCTCCCGGCCGAGCTCCTGCAGCAGCATCGAACTCCGCTTGCCGATCCGGTGCAAGGTGCCGGCCCGGTTGAGCGGGACGCGCACGATGCGGCTCTGTTCGGCCAGCGCCTGGAGGATCGCCTGCCGGATCCACCAGACCGCGTAGGAGATGAACTTGATCCCCTTCGTCTCATCGAACTTGTGAGCCGCGCGGATGAGGCCGAGGTTGCCCTCGTTGATCAGATCGGCGAGGCTCACACCCTGGTTCTGATATTTCTTGGCGACGGACACCACGAAGCGCAGATTGCTGCGGACCAACTTGTCGAGGGCCTCGCCGTCACCCCGTCGGATGCGCTGCGCCAGCTGCACTTCCTCTGTCTGCGGGATCAGCGGGTAGCGGCTGATCTCGCGGAGGTACTGGTCGAGGGATCCCTCGTCGAACGAGGGCCCTCGCCGGGAAGTGCCGACCTGCATAGGACGCATGCGAATACCTCGGTGGGCTGACCGCTGTACGAGAACCTTAGCGGGCGCCGCTGGTGCGCGCAACGGGTCGGAACACCATCAGTAGTTGTCGATCTGCGCCCGTTGCAGGGTGCCCGAATAATCGACGTAGCAGACCTTCGTCTCCGAATAGAATTCGTAGACTTCCCACCCGCCTTCACGGTGACCGTTGCCCGTCTGCTTGACGCCGCCGAATGGCAGGTGCGCCTCGGCCCCGATGGTGGGCGCGTTGACGTATGTGATGCCGTTGTCGAGCTGCTGCATCGCGCGGAACGCCAGGTTCACATCGCCGGTGTAAATCGAGCTCGAGAGCCCATAGGGCACGCCGTTGTTCACCCGGACCGCTTCCTCGAAGTTGTTCACCCGGATGACGCTGAGTACCGGCCCGAAGATCTCCTCGCGCGCGATGCGCATACCGGGCCGCACCCCGGCGAAGATCGTCGGCCGGTAGAAGAAGCCGTGCGCGAGCCGGTCCCCGCCCGGCTTCCGTCCGCCCAAGACCAGCTCGGCGCCTTCCTCCTGGCCGACCTTCACATACGACTCCACCTTCTGCCTCGCCCGCTCGTGAATCAGGGGGCCAACCTGGGTCCGCGCGTCGCGCCCGTCGCCCAGCCGCAGGGCCCCGGCGGCCTCGGCCAGGTTGCGGAGGAAGCGATCGTGGATCTTCCGGTGCAGAATGAGGCGGCTGGTCGCGGTGCACCGCTGCCCTGTGGTCCCGAAGGCGCCCCAGAGGACCCCGTCAAGCGCCAGGTCCAGGTCCGCGTCGTCCATCACGATCATGGCGTTCTTCCCGCCCATCTCGAGCGAGAGGCGCTTGTGGAGCCGGCCACAGGTCTCTCCGATGAACGAGCCGGTCGCCGTGGAGCCCGTAAACGAGATGACCGGCACCTCCGCATGCTCGACCAGTGTCCGTCCCGCCGTCGCGCCGCGTCCGTGCACCAGCTGAATCACGTCCGGCGGCAGCCCGGCCTCGAGCAGCAATTCGACGAGCCGGTGGGTCGAGTGCGGCACGTCCTCTGACGGCTTGATGATGACGGCATTCCCGCACAGCAGCGCGGGGAACATTTTCCAGGTGGGAATGGCGAGCGGAAAATTGAACGGCGTGATGAGTCCTGCGACCCCTATCGGCCGGCGGTAGCTCATGGCCCACTTCGAGCGGAGCTCGGAGGGTACGGTGTGGCCGAAGAGCCGGCGCCCCTCGGTCGCCGCATAGAACGCCGTGTCGATTCCCTCCTGCACGTCCCCGGCCGTCTCGGCCACCACCTTGCCCATTTCGCGTGTCATGCTGTCGGCCAGCTCGGCCTTGTGCCGGACGAGCAGGTCGCCGAGCCGGCGGAGCACGTCCCCGCGCGCGGGGGCCGGGACGTTCCGCCAGAGCTCGAAGCCCCGCTTTGCCGACTTCACGGCGGCGTTGATATCGGCGGCGCCCGAATCGGGGAACCTGCCGATCAGGTCCCGGGTGTCTGCCGGATTGCGATTCTCGAAATAGGAGCCGGTAGCCGGAGCCACCCACGCGCCGCCGATGAAGTTCTTGTAGGTCTTGGCCATAACCTTAAGAGGACTGAGGGCTGAGGACCGAGGGCACTATTCGCAGAGCCAGGGGAGAGTGGCCTTGGCGTATCCCAGGCGCGGCAGCACCGCTATTGCCACCAATCCCAGGCCGGCCAGAAGGGTAAGCAGGCCGACCGTGTGGGCCCAGCCCTGACGCCGCCGCCAGCTCACGATCATGGTCCAGAGACCGGCCACGACGACCGTGCCGGACGCTCCGAGATAAAGCACCAGCCCGAGCCCGCAGCGGTGGGCGTAAGGCCACTGCAGAATGCCACCGACCAGGAGGATGCCGAGCAGCGCGCGGATCCAGGTCGTGAGCGCCTGCTTTCGCGAGACCGCAAGGCCGGATCCACCCGGGGCGGGCGCCGCGCCGGCGACGCGTGGGGCCGGGACAGGTGCGGGCCCCACCCCCCCGCCCTTCGCAATGACCTTGTCGATTTCCGCCATCTCGCGATCCCAGTCACGCGGCTTCTCGGTCACCCCTCCTCCCGCGTCAGGCCGTAGCGTTCGATCTTCTTGTAGAGATTCGAGCGCGGCATGTCGAGCGCGCGCGCCGTTTCCGAGACGTTCCAGTCATGCTCCCGCAGCTTGACCACGAGGAAGGCTCTCTCCGCTTCGAGCTTGAAGGTCTCGAAGGTGGGCGCCGTGAAGAGGTCGCCGCCGACCGTACCCGTGGCGCCTTCGGTGGTCCCGCCCAGAATCCGATCCACGTCGGCGCCGGTCACGCTCCGGCCCGCGGCCAGGATCATGAGCCGTTCGACCGCGTTGCGGAGCTCCCGCACGTTGCCGGGCCACACGCGACGCTGCAGCCGCTCGACGGCACCGGCATCGAAGGCCCTGGCGGGCACGCCCGCCGACGCGGCGAGCTGCGCGGCGAAATGGGCAATGAGCGCGGGGATGTCTCCGGTCCGCTCGCGCAGCGGCGGGACCGCGATCGGCACGACGTTCAGCCGATACAGCAGGTCCTCCCGGAAGCGGCCGGCGGCGATCTCCGACTCGAGCTGCTTGTTGGTCGCCGCCAGCACCCGCACGTCGACCTTGAGCGCGCGCGAGCCGCCCACCCGCGTCACAACGCCTTCCTGCAGAACCCGCAGCACCTTGGCCTGGGCCGCCAGTGACATATCCCCGACCTCGTCGAGGAACAGCGTGCCGCCATCGGCCTGCTCGAACTTGCCCGGCCGGTCGGCGAACGCGCCGGTGAACGAGCCCTTCATGTGGCCGAACAGCTCGCTCTCGATCAACTCACCCGGAATCGCCGCACAATTCACCTCAATAAATGGCCCGTCCGCCCGCGGACTGGCGTCGTGTACCGCGCGGGCGACCAGTTCCTTGCCGGTACCGTTCTCGCCGGTGACGAGCACGCGGGCGCCGGTCGGCCCTACCTTCGCGATCAGGTCGCGGACGCCGCGGAGGGCCGGACTCTCGCCGACCATCGCGAACCGCTCGTCGGCCGCCTGCCGGAACCGCTGATTCTCGGTCGCAAGCGCGGTATGGCGCAGCGCATTCCGCACCGTCACCAGTAGGCGATCGCTGTCCAGCGGCTTCTGCAGGAAATCGAACGCGCCCCGCTGCGTCGCATCGACCGCGGTGCTGATCGTCCCGTGCCCCGAGATCATCACGACCGTCGCGGCCGGATCGAGTTCCTTGAGCCGGGTCAGGGTGTCGAGGCCGTCGAGCCCGGCCATCTTCACATCGAGAAAGACCAGCTGCGGCCGGAAATCGGGATAGACGGTGAGCCCTTCCCCTCCCGAGCCCGCGACGCGCACGTCGTGTCCCTCGTACTCGAGGATCTGGCGCAGGGCATCCCGGATGCCGGGTTCGTCGTCGATGACGAGAATGCGGTGAGCGGTCATGGCGCGGTGCCCGAAGGATACAGCGTGACGCCGTTCGAATGTACCCGGACCCGCCCGATTCCCTGCGGCACCACCACCGCGAGGCGGCCGCGCGTCTCCTGCCGGCTCAGGAAATCCATCATTCGCGGCACCATCTCCGCGGGGAACTTGAAGTCCCGGACCTGGAACTCGGTTACCGTCCATTCTGCCCTGCCCGGCGACACAATGTCGACGGCGCCGCCGACCGCGATGGGCTCCCACGGGCGGAGCGCCCCGGCAAAGGGCCCCAGCACCTCGCGCGGCAACCCCTCGGTGCGGATCTTCCCGCGGACGCGGATGGCGCCCTCGAGCAGCTCCACCTGCAGTGAATCGATGTCCCGGCGAACCACCGCTGGAAGTCCTGCCCCGACCAGCGATGCCATCTCGCCCGCCGACAGCACGATCGAATCCGCGCGCCAGCCGTTGAGGGAATCCACCTTCTCGATCGCCCGGGCAAGGCCCCGGCCGGTGGGACGCCCGCGACTCTCGGGCGCGACCGCGACCGTCGGGCGGACCCCAAGCATCTCGGCGATGCGGTCGCGATTCCGCCATCCCAGGTACGCGCCGACCAGCAGCAGCGCGAGGAGTGCGAGGCGAAACGGCAGGGTAATGCAGCCCAGCATCAGGAGAGGCGGATCGTGTGGCGGGCGGTGTACTGCGGACCCCCCGGCGTCAGGATGCTCTCGAAGAGCACCATGGATTCCGCCAGGAACGCTTCGGCGACGCGCACCGACTCCAGGCGGTCGGCCGCGCCGGCCGGAAGCCGCTCCCGCTCGCGGACCCGACCGAGCGTGACGTGCGGACGGAACGCCTTCCCCTCGAGCGGGAAGCCCAGCGCCTCGGAACCCCGCTCCACCCGGTCCTGCAACAGCTCGAGCTCAGGCGGCCCGATGAGGCCCGCCCAGACGACCCGGGCCCGCTGCGGGGTCGGGAAGGCGCCGAGTCCGTCGAGCGCCAGGTCGAGCGGTCGCACACTTCGCGCGGCCTGGGCCAGCATCGCCGCAATTGCGTCCAGGCGCTCGGGTTCCACGTCTCCGTAGAACTTGAGCGTCAGATGATACTGATCCCGCCGCACCCACCTGACCGGCCAGTGCAGCCGCTCGAGGCTCGCCACTGCAGTCGCCAGGTGAGCGCGGGGAGCGTCGGGGAGCGGCAGCGCGGCGAAGAGTCGCATGCCTGCTCAGGCGGTCACCACAGGGAGCAGGCTTCCCCGACGGTAGCCGCGCGGATCGAGCTCGACCGCTGGAAAACCCAGCTCGCCGAACCGGCCTTCCACCTGACCCCACACGCCGGTCAACCTGTCGAGCTCCGCGGGAAGGACCTCGATCCGGGCCCGTGAGCCGTGATGCCGCACACGGAGGTCGCCCCGGACGCCCAGGCCGCGCAGGAAGGCCTCCGCGAGCTCGATCTGCCGCAATCTGTCCGGCGTGATGCCCAGACCGTATGCGACCCGGCTCGAGAGGCAGGGCGCCGCAGGCGCATCCCAGATCGGGATCCCCTGTGCGTGAGCCGCCTCGCGCACCATCGCCTTGGTCCAGCCCAGCTCCGCGAGGGGCGCCCTCACCTGCCGTTCCTTCCCCGCGCGGAATCCCGGCCGGTGCTCACCGAGGTCATCGGCATTCGTGCCGTCCATCAGGACGTCGTACCCGCGCTCCGCCGCCACGGCGCCGAGCACGCGCCATAGCTCCGACTTGCAGAAGTAGCATCGATTGGTGGGGTTGGCGAGGTAGCGCGGATCGGCCAGCTCGTGGGTGTCCACCTCGAGCAGCGGAATCGCGAAGCGCTCGGCAAGCTCGATCGCGACCCGCCATTGCGCCTCGGGGTACGACGCGCTCCGGCCGATTGCCGCAAGGAACCGCCCGGGGCCCAGCACGCGCGTGGCCACCACGGCGAGCAGCGCGGAATCGACACCCCCCGAGTACCCGAGGAGCACCCGGCCGTGCGAGCCGAGGTGGGATTCCAGTGTGGCCAGTTGAGTCATGGGGGAAACGTAATCGCGGGCTGTGGTGCCAGCCATCGAGGAATTATTGTGGGGGGATGCCACTCCCCATCCCGCCGCGCGAATTCAGGCTCCGGGCCAGCAGGTCCTCCGGGCCGGGCGGGCAGCACGTCAACACGTCATCGACCCGCGTGGAGCTCACGTGGAACGCCCGGACATCGCCTGGCCTGACCGAGGCAGAGCGTACGCGGGTGCTGGCACGACTTGGGCATCGGCTCGACAACCGCGGCAATCTCCGCCTCGTGTCCGGCGCGACCCGGAGCCAGCTACAGAACCGGGAGGAGGTCGTCGACCGCCTTCACCGGCTGCTGCGTGACGCGATGAAACCCGTCAGACCCCGCAGGAAGACCCGGCCGACGCGGGCCTCGCGCGAGGAGCGTCTTGCCGAAAAGAAGCGGCGCTCGGCCCGCAAGGCCGAGCGCCGCCGTCCCGCCGGAGAGGAGTGACCCCGGCTCAGGGGTTGGACGGCGCGGCCTTCCCTTTGGCGAAGTCGCCGGCCTTCACCACAGTCAGCTTCGAGGGCACGACGTATTTCCGGAATGCCGCGTCCACCTGAGCCTTCGTGACCGCGCCGAGCTCCTGCTCGAGCTGACCGTCCCAGGCCATCGCCCGGCCCAGGAACAGGCCATCGGCGAGCTGGCCGGCCAACGAGCCGTCGTCCGCCCGGCCCAGCTGCCGCTGTTGCAGGTATCCCGACTTGGCCTTCGAAATCTCCTCCGGCGTGAAACCGTCCCGGACGGCGCGATCCAATTCTTCGCGCACCGCCACCTCGACCTTCTCCGTATTCTCAGGCGCCGAGATGGCATACACCATCAGTTGGCCTGCCGGCTCCTGCGAACTGATGTCGAGGCTGGTCCCGACGCCATAGCTGAGGCCCTCCTTCTGGCGGATCCGAAGCATCAGGCGCGAGTCGAAGGCCGAGCCGCCGAAGATGTAGTCTGCGATGGCGAGCGACGGGTAATCGGCGGTCGTGTCCGCCACCGGCAGGTTGCTGCCGGCGAAGAGGATGGCATTCGCCTTGTCAGGGGTTTCGAGCGCCGTGACGCCGCCGGGGACGTCCTTGAACTGGTCCCGGATCCGGGCGTAGCCGGCGGGACTCTTCCAGTCGCCGAAGATCGCGGTGGCCACCTCGGTCACTTCCTTGGGATCGAAGTCGCCGACCGCCGCCAGCTCGCCGTTGCCGACACCATAGAACTCCGCGTAGAACCGGCGGGAGTCATCCAGCGTGGCGGCGCGGATCTCCGCGATGCGCTCCTCGAGTGTGGGCACGTAGCGTGGATGACCCGCGCTGTACGGCTGCAGGGTCCGGGCATAGGTGATCTGGGCCTGCGCAATCGGCTCTGAGCGCTGTTCTTCGAGCGCCGCCAGGCGCTCCCGCTTGAGCGTCTCCCACTCCTGCGGATCCCACCGCGGCTGCCGCAACACCTCGCCCACGAGGCGGAGGGCGGCGGGCAGGTTGTCCCGCGTGGTCTCCAGGACGACGTCGGCGCCCTCGGGGCCGCCGCTCACGCTCACCCGTGTCTTGAGCCGGTCAAACTCGTCCTTGATCTCCTGCCGGGTGCGGGTGGTGGTGCCACGCATCAGCATCCGTCCCGCCAGGCCGGCCGCGTTGGCGCGGCCGTTGAGATTTGCCTCGGTCCCGAAGTGCAGTTGGATGACAGCGTTCACCGTGCGTCCGCGGGTTTCCTTGGGGAGGAGCGCGAGCTGCATCCCGCTGGCCAGTTTCGTCCGGGTGGTCCGCTGGTCGATGTTGGCTGGCGAGGGATCGAACGCCTCCCCCAGCACCATCGTGGTGTCGCCCTTGTAGCCCTTGACGAGCGCGGCCACATCGGGGAGTGGCGGAATTTCCACGCGATCGGGCTTGGCCGTCGGGTAGAAGGTGCCGAGCGTACGGTTGTCGGGCTTGATATACGTGCGGGCTACCCGCTGCACGTCCGCGGCCGTCACCTGCCGGATCCGGTCCCGGTTGATGAAGATGAGCCGCCAGTCGCCGCGGGACGCCCATTCGCTCAGCGCGATGCCCACGCCGTCCGTCTGGGTGAGGCTCAACTCGATGTTCTTGAGCAGGGTTCCCTTGGCCCGCTCGACCTCCTCTTCGCTCAAGGGCGTGGTCACCACCTCATCCATCGCCTTGAGGAACGCGTCGCGCGCCGGGCCCAGGGAATCTTCCTGCCGCACCGTCATCCGCGCGAGGAGCAGGCTCGGCTCGCGCAACTGGTAGGAACTGGCCGACACCCGGGCCGCGAGCTTGGTGTCCACCAGCGCCTTGTACAGGCGCCCGCCGGGGGCGGAGCCGATGGCTTCGGTCAGCACGGAAATGGCCGGAAAGTCCGCGTCGGACCCCGCCGGCACGTGGTAGCCCGCGATCATGACTTGCACGTCGCCCACGCGCCGGAGCGTGACGGAGCGCTCACCGTCCTGCGCGGGGTCGAGGGTGTAGGTGTTGTAGATGCGATTGGCGTCGGTCCGGGTTGGACGCGGAATCCGGCCGAACTTCTGCTCGATCAGGCCCAGCGTCTTCACGGGATCGAACTTCCCGGCGACGACGAGCATCGCGTTGTCCGGCTGGTAGTACTTCCGGTAGAACGCCTGCAGGCGCGGAATGGGCACGTTCTCGATGTCGCTTCGTGCGCCGATGGTGCTCTTGCCGTAATTGTGCCAGAGGTACGCCGTCGAGAACACGCGCTCCTCGAGCACGCTGGCCGGGTCGTTCTCGCCCAGCTCGAATTCGTTCCGGACGACGGTCATCTCGGATTCGAGGTCCTTGCCCGCGATGAAGCTGTGCACCATCCGGTCGGCCTCGAGGTCCAGGGCCCACAGGAGGTTCTGCGGGGTGGCCGAGACGATCTCGAAGTAGTTGGTCCGGTCGTACCACGTGGTCCCGTTGAAATCGGCCCCGTGCTGGGTCATCTCGTCGCCGACCTTCGGATGCCCCTTCGACCCCTTGAAGAGCAGGTGCTCGAGCAGGTGAGCCATGCCGGTCTCGCCGTAGGCCTCGTGCCGCGAGCCGACGAAGTACGTGATGTTCACCGTCGTGGTCGGCTTGGACTGGTCGGGGATGAGCAGCACCTGAAGCCCGTTGGGCAACCGGTATTCGGTGATGCCCTCTACGGTCGTGATCTTTGTCGCGCGGATTGCCGCGGGACGCGGGGCCGGCTTGGCAGCGGCGGCCGGCTGTTGGCCCGAAGCGAGGGCGGGCCAGGACACCAGGAGCAGGGCAGCCGCCAGGCGGCCGAGTGGGCGCGCCGACGGGCGGTGGATCCGACGCTGGAACATGGGGGCTGACTCCCTCGGGGATGGAATCCGTGTGGTGTGGAGTACGGATATTAAGCGGGTGGCCCGCGGGGCGCGCAATCGGTGGTCAACCCCCGGTCGGCATCCCCGCAGCCGCCACCCGCCTCCGGTCCAGCGTGCGATACTGGATCGCCTCGCTCACGTGGGCGGGCGCGAGTTCCGCTGCTCCAGCGAGGTCGGCAATCGTGCGGGCGATCTTGAGGATCCGGTGGTACCCCCGTGCCGACAGGCCCAGCCGGGTAATCGCAACGCGGAGCAGGGCCTCGACCTGCTCGCTCAGCCGGCAATACCGTCGCAGGTCCCTTGCGGACATATGGGCATTTGCGAAGACGCCCGGCAGGTTCCGGAACCGCTCGCGTTGTACCTCCCGGGCCCGCTCGACCCGCGCCCGGATGCCGGCGCTTGTCTCCGCGGGCTCCTTCGAGGTCAGGTCGCGGTAGGCCACGGCCGGCACCTCGAGATGAATGTCGATCCGGTCCAGCAACGGGCCCGACAGCCGGCTCAGGTAGCGCTCGACCGCCATCGGCGTGCACGGGCAGGAATGCGTGGGGTCCCCGAGATAGCCGCACGGACAGGGGTTCATCGCGGCGGCCAGCATGAAGCGCGCGGGATAGGTGAGGCTCACGGCAGCGCGGCTCAGCGTGACGTGGCCGTCCTCCATCGGCTGACGCATCACCTCCAACACGTTCTTGCGGAATTCCGGCAGTTCGTCGAGAAACAGCACCCCGCCGTGCGCCAGGCTGACCTCCCCCGGCCTGGGCGAGGATCCGCCCCCGATCAGGCCCGCATCGCTGATCGTGTGATGCGGTGCGCGGAATGGTCGCACCGCGCACAGTGACTGTCCCGGCGAGAGGGTGCCTGCCACGCTGTGAATCTTCGTCGTCTCGAGCGCTTCTTCGAGGCTCATCCCCGGCAGGATGGTGGGGAGCCGCCGCGCGAGCATGGTCTTCCCCGCCCCCGGCGGCCCGACCAGCAGGATGTTGTGCGCCCCGGCCGCGGCAACTTCCAGCGCGCGCTTCGCCGCGGCCTGGGCCCGCACATCACCGAAATCCACGGCATCCGCGACCCGCGCCGCCATCAGCGCGCCCAGATCCACCCGCGACGGCGCGATCGACGACTCGCCCCGGAAGTGCGCGCAGACCTCTCCGAGCGTCCGGGCGCCCCGGACCGTGATCCCCTCCACCACGGCGGCCTCGGAGACGTTGTCCGCCGGAAGGACCACGCCTGCGAGGCCCGCCTGGCGCGCGGCAAGCGCCATCGAAAGCGCACCGCGCACGGGGCGGAGGTCTCCTTCGAGTCCCACCTCGCCGAGGATCATCTGCTCCCGAAATCCCTCGCCATCCAGCTGGCCGCTCGCCACGAGGATGCCAAGCGCGATGGGCAGGTCGAAGGCGGATCCGTCCTTCCGCACGTCGGCCGGGGCGAGGTTCACCGTGATCTTGCGAAGCGGAAAGTCGAACCCGGCGTTCACCAGCGCGGCGTTCACCCGCTCCCGCCCCTCCTTCACGGCGCCTTGTGGAAGCCCCACAGTGGCGAACGACGGCAGGCCCGTGGTGATGTCCACCTCGACATCCACCAGGTAGGCGTCGATGCCGAGAACCGCGGCGGAGCGGATCCGGGACAGCATGCGGGCGGCACTCCTCGTGAGATCGCCCCACAGTAGTGCCGCCCCGTGTCCAACAGGTGGTGAAACGCACGCCGCCGCGCCCCGGAAAGCGCGGAACCGGCCGCGGGTCAGTCCTTCCGCGTGCCTTTCGCGATCACCTCATCCTTGGTATCTCGCACCTCGAAGCCGGTCGCGCGCCCAGCCGTGACCGCAAATTCGAAGACGATGTCGTTGGCCACATCGAACACCTCGCCCTTCTCCAGCATGGCGGGCCAGAACCAGTCTTCCCCGCTCCGGACCATGATCAGGTTGGCGAATTCGGGAAACGGCGGCTTGTCCCACCGCGCCCGTAGCGCCCCACCCTCATGGTACATCTCGAAGGTCGAGGCTTTTGCGGCATCCCCCTCGTCCTGCTTCCAGGTGAATGCGTAGGAGCCGATGTAGCGCCGCGCCACGTCCGGCGCCAGGGCGATCGGGTGGGAAGCGGGGACGGTGAGGCGCAGCGGGACGTACTCCTTGCCCCACTGGAAGGCGAGCGTGGCGCCATCGGGCCGCACATCGGGGAACCACCAGCTCAGGACCTCCATCGGCGCGCGGGTCTCGCGCGTGACGGGAATCCGGATCCAGTCGTCCGCCGGCTTGGGCTCGGGCAGGTGGAACACGCGTGATTTCGGATTGAGGTATAGCGTCCACTGGTCGGGCTTGACCTCGATCCAGACCGAGTACTTCCCCTTCGGCACCGCGACCCCATTCATCGTCACATCGTGATCGAAGTCGAAGGTCGTGGCCCAATTGGCTCCCGGCGTCCAGACTTCTCCCCAGCGCACCACGCCTCCGTAGAGCGAATCGCGCGAGCGCATTCTCGGGCGATGGTACTCGACGGTGATCGTCGTGCCGTCCACCGTTTGCGCGGTCAGACCATGTTCGCTGGCCCGGATCTGCGCGCCAGCCAGCGGCGGCAGCAGCAAGGTGAAGGCGCAGGCAACAGCAAAGCAGGGCAGGACGCGAACCGCCATCGGGAACTCCAGGTGCTCAGGTGGGGGGGCCATCGACCAGGTAACCGGGTGGAACCGTAAGATCAGCCGTATCGGACGTCGATGGCGTCACGGATTTCATCGAGGGTCTTGCCGGCACGGTGCAGCCGGAGTGCGAGTCGTGCCTCGCCCTGGCAGATGTCACAGAAACGCGCCATGGCCTCGCCCTCGTAACACGAGAGCAACGAGTAGAAGCCCGGCAGCGTGGCGCAACCACACTGACAACGGATTCCATCGACGATCTGAGGAATCTCGCGAACGGCCTGGAACGCCGGAATCGCGCCGGAGTACTCCGCCAGGCTCGCATCGGGGAGCACGCGGGACGCGTCGATGCCCGGACGAGGCACTGGATGGTCCTTCGGCCCCGTCCAACCCGAAGGCAGACCCCACGCAGTCCCCGCCCGGCCCGCCGAAGCGGCCAGCCCCGCGGCGGCAAGCAGCAGGAATCGACGCCTGGAATGTGGTCGCGAGCTCATGCCGACAAGCTATTCGATGGGGACGGACGGTGAAAGTGGCCGGTCATCCGAAGGTGATCCGCACCAGGGCTCCGCGCCCCTCCTCGCTCTCGATCTCGATCGTGGCCCCCCATCCCTCGACCAGTCGCTTGACGATCGGCAGCCCGAGGCCGGAGCCACTCGACGTCGTCGAGAATTTCGGTTCGAAGAGCCCGGGAATCTGATCCGCCGGGATGCCGCGGCCATCGTCCTGGACCTCGAGCCGGCCGTCGCCGACCCGCACCACGATCTCCCGGGCCCCGGCATTCCTCGCATTCTCAAGCAGATTCACCAGGACCTCATTCACTTCCGCAGCACGGGCCTTGCCCCGGCCTTCGGGCCCGACCAGGAGCCGGACGACCGCCCCTTCCCCTGCCAGGCCGTAGAGCTGGACAACCTCCCTGGCTGCCGCACCGAGGTCGATCACCTCCGGAGCGGGCGCCTCCGTGACAGGCAGGCCAAATCTGCTGAAGGCGCGAGCGATGGTGTCCAGCCGGGCGATTTCTCCGAGTATCCGATCGGAGGTCGTCTCGAGGGCTGCTGGGAAGCTGCCCGGCCGCTCCCGATGAACGCGGAGGAGGTGCTGGATCCCCAATCGGATCGGCGTGAGCGGATTCTTGATCTCGTGCGCCACCTGTCGTGCCATCTCGCCCCATGCGAGCACGCGCTCAGCACGGGCCACGTCCGTGATATCGTTCACCGCGAGCACGACGCCCCCGAATTCCGGCCCCAGCGGCGCGAGTTGGACGCTGAGGCGGCGTGCGCCACCATCGAGCTCGCGAACCGCCGGCGCGTGGTCCGGCGCGCGAAGGAAGTCGCGAGCCGCCTCGGCAAGCGCCGGCCAGGCGCCCGCCAGGGAGGCATCGAATCGCGCGCCATCGGGCAGCGGGTGTTCGAGCAGCTCGACGGCGCGCGGGTTGGCGATGAGCACGCGCCCCTCGGGGTCCAGCGCCACCACCCCGGTGGCGACGGTGGCGAGCACCGTGGCCGTGCGACGCCGGGCCTCCTCCAGCGCAGCCTGACTCCGGCGAACATCCTCCGCCATCCGCTCGAAGGCCCCCATCACCGGTTCGAATTCTGTCGGGGGCGGCCCCGATCGCGGCGGGGCCGGGGCACCCTGTCCCAGGGCCAGGGCCGCGCGGCGAAGATCGGCCACCGGCCGGGCGAGGGCCTTCGCGGCGCGCCCCGCCGCAAGAAACGCTGCCGTCAGCCCGAGCAGCGCGGCAAGCAGCAGGAGATACCCGAGGTCATCCTGCCGTGCCGACGTGCCGGCCGCCTCGAGGCGGAGCGGCGCGGCCAGGACGAGCAACTCGCCCGGCGCACCGGCGCCCGCAAGCCGGAAGCCGATCCGGCCTCCGCGGCCCGGAAGCGGGGCGGCGTGCGTCGCTTCCGGCTCACCGTCGAACGCGATGGCGCGGAAGGTTTCCGCTTCCTGCAACGGCTCCAGCAGTCCGAGCGCCGCCAGCAGGGTGTCGCTCGCGGCGACGCGCTTCCCGCCGCGGTAGACGGCCAGCTCGGTGCCGAACCGCGAGGCCAGACGGTCCAGGAGGCCGGACGAGTCGCCCGGAATCGCCGCGAGGCCTTCTCCGGCGACCGTGATGGCATCCCGCAGCGTCTGCGTGACAGCGGAATCGCGCTGGCGCCGGGCTTCCTCGCTCACGCGCGCAGCTCCCCAGACGGCGAATCCCACCGCCGGCACGAGGAAGAACGCGGCCAGCGCAAGGCCCAGCCGCGTGCGGAATGACCTCCGGAACCGGCTGAGCCGCGGAATCCGGACCTCCGCCCCTCCCGTCAGCCCCTCCGCCAGGAGCCAGATCAGCGCCAGCAGGGCGATGTCCAGGGCAACGATGAGCGCACCACGCACCAGCACCGGTACGGGCCCCCGGAGATCCACTTCGGCGTGGGTTTCCCGCACGCCGTCGGGCATGGCCACCGGCCGCCAGCCGTGAACCTGCCACCCTTCGCGGCGCCACCGGAGCCTGCGTGCGTCCGCGGACAATCCGGGTTGAGGCGGCGTCAGGGTCAGTCGATAAAGGGGTTCCTCCGGTGTCGCCGATTCGAGCAGCGTACCATGGCGGTCTCTCGGCAGCAGCCGAGTACGTGGACCGATGCCGACCGTGAGGACACTCCCATTCGCAAGCCGCGCGACGAGGAGGTGATGGACGCCGGGGATGCGCAGATGGGACGAGACCCGCCAGGGGAGACTCTCCGGCAGCGCCACGGCGGCTGCCGCGACGAGCGAATCGGGCAGATCCAGGGAATCCAGCGCCAGGACGGCGCGCGATGCTCCGTCGCGACTCCAGAGCGCAACCCGGGCCGGATAGCCTTCCAGACCGCGCCGCGCTCCCTGCCACCGGATGTAGAGGCTGGCCACGCCATCCGGCGCGGGCCCATCGAGAAGGCGGACGGCAGCACCTTCGAGCAGCGGCTCGACGAGCGGATCGGGATTCACGCCGAGGCGGATGGCGTCCCGCTGCGCGACCTCGAGACGTCCTTCCGTGACCGCACCCCAGGTCAGCAGCGCCGCGGCGCTGCCGGCAACTGCGGCGATGCCCGCGATCGTGGCGCCGCGGGTCGAGGGCCGTGTGACCAGAGCCAGGGCGGGCAGCCACAGGAAGGTGTACCATGGCGCCCAGCCCAGGCCGGGTCGCCAGACGAAAATACCGACCGCAGCCGCCAGGAGCGCCAGGAAGATCCCGAGGAGCGCGGGTCCCCGGCGTCCGCGGACGTCCACTTCACCGCGGAGCAAGCCGGCAGCCAAAACGACCGGAACGGCGCAGGCAAGCGCAATCGTCAGCTGCCATCCCAGCCAGAGCGCCGGCGGGACGCCGCTGGTCGGTGGCGTGATGCCGCGCGCGAGCTCACGAAGCAGGGGCGGCGACAACACCAGCAGGCCTATCGCGGCCAGGGTGGCAAGCGGCGTCCGTCGAGGCGGCCGGCGCCAGAGCGCCACGGCCAGCACCATGGCGACGAGCGCGAACGCCGTGAGTACGCCGGCGGAACGGCTCGCGATCCCGAGCAGCGGTCGAAAGTAGGTGGCCGGGGAGAACAGGTGCTCCGGACCGAGAAGCGGGCCGATCGGCGTCCGGACGAGCACCACGAGCGCCAGTCCCATCAACCCGAGTCTGGCAGCGAACGACTCGGCGAGGACCATTGCCAGGATGAGCGTGAGGACAACCATCCAGGCCAGGAGCCGCGCGCTCGCGCGGAGAACGGAGGCTGTCACCGCGGAGAGCTCCGGCGGGACCGGTTCGACGCTGAAAAGAAGCCGGTCGCCTTCCGTCGTTGGCTCGTTGTACTGAAAAAGGTCGGTGCCCTCCGGTGCAGAACCGGCCGGGTACACCTTGAGCCCCACTCCACTGCGGGCGCGGAAGTCCTCCGTCACCGAGCGGGCGCGATCGGGCACGATCGAGTCGGCCCAGACCAGCACCGTGCCCACTGCGCGCCGGCCCATCCCCGCCTCTCGGGAGACCTCGAGCGCCAGATAGAACGGATTCTGTACGGTTGCCACGGGGTTGCCGAGTCCGGTCGGCGCCAGGCGATGCCGGCCGGCCCAGGCCCAGGGACGGCCTGCGGAGTCGAGAATGGCGATCCCGGACTCGAGGCCCCCGCGAGGCACGGCGCGCGCGAGGACGACGAACGCATCCTCCTGGCTCCCCGAGGCGCCGAGCGCTGCAGCGTCGGCCAGCCGCCGCGCGAGTTCGTACGCGGTGTGCATGTCGCCTTGGAGACGCAGATGCGCCCGCTCGACCTGCGCCTCACGCACGGCATCCCAGTGCTGCTCGAGCGCTGCCAGCCTGCGGTCGGCCAGGATTGGGACGAGGCTCGCGGCGACCAACGCGAGGGCCGGCAGGACACGGCGCCAGCCTGGCTGCCTCCACAGGCCCACCATGGCGGCAATCGCGCCCGCCGCAAGTCCGACGGTCCACATCGGGTCCGGTCGGCGAATCCATTCGCCGGCCGCCAGAACGGCCAGCGCGGTCCCGCCGATCCACCAGCGCGAGGAGGGGGTCACCCGGGTATTATATCACCCGATGACCGATACCCATCCCTGGCGCCTGAAAGAGCTGACGCCTGGGGCGATCCAAGATCGGCTCGCCCACAGCCCGTCGCTGATCGTGCCCGTGGGTACCACGGAACAGCACGGCGCCCACCTCCCACTCGGGGTGGACACCCTGATCGTCGAGCGGCTTGCCGATGACCTGTCGGCCCGCTTCGGGGTCTTGCGGGCGCCGGCGATCGAGTACGGCGTGAATGCAAGCCCGCGACGCCCCCGGGCGGGTGGGGCCCCGCTGCAGCGCAAGACGCTCCATCGGGTGATGAACGAGCTGATCGAGGCCTGGGAAATGGGCGCCGGCGTCCGGGAGTTCATCGTGCTCACGGCAGAGGGCCACGAGCCCCATCAGGAGGCCTTGAGCACGATCCTCGTCCAGGAGGCCACGGTGCAGGTCGTGGACGTCTTCGCCCTCGATTTCGGCGGGCTGCTGGAGCAGCCGGGCGTGCCGGTTCACGGCGGCGAGCTGGACACCTCGCTCCTGCTGTATCTCGCCCCGGAGCTTGTCCGGATGGCCGACGCCCGCGACTCGGCGAAGGCCCATCCGAGCCTTGCCTCCGGCGAAAAGGGGGCGCGGCTCTACACCTTCATCCGCGACAAGATCGCGGATAGCTGCTTCGTCCCGGAGAGCTGATGCGCCTCACTCTGATGTCGACGCTCGCCCTTGCCGGCATTCTCGCGCCGGCAAGCGCCCAGATCCTGGATGAGGGCAGTTTCGAGATCCGCAAGGCCGGCCTGGTCGTGGGGCGAGAGGAATTCACGGTGAGCCGGGACGCCGGCGGCGGACGATCCCTCGCGACGCTGGCGAGGTTTCCCGCATCCCGCCCCCAGATCCACGTGCAAGCCCTGCTGGAGCTGACGCAGGAAGGGACAGTGGCGGCGCTCCAGATCGATTCCCGCAGGTCCGAAGGGTTGAGCCGGATCATCGCCGCCCCCATGCACGATCACCTGACGGTGCGCCAGACGAGCCGGGACGCCGAGTCATCTCGCGAATACCCGCGGGCCGCGGGGGCGGTAATTCTCGATGACGAGCTGGCCGCGCTCTACCGCATCCTCGCGGACCGGGCGTCCGGGCCCGAGTCGCGCATCGAGGTCTTCTTCCCCCGCACTGGCAAGCGCGGCACAGTGTCTGTCGCGCGACAACCGGCGGACTCAGCCGGGGTGACACGCCTCATTCTGGCCGGTGCTGTCACCGGAACGCTGAGGACGGACCGGACCGGCCGGCTGTTACGCGTCGAGCTCGGCGACGGGATGGTGGCCCAGCGCCCCGAGCCGTGAACCCGAATTGGCCGTGGAGTGAAGTCGTTGCCTGACAGTCGCTTCACCGCACGGTGTAGCAAGCTGAAACTTCCCAAAACCACCCCCCGTATGGGGGTCGGCCTCAACGTCTCTATCATACGCGCACGAGGAATGGTCCATGTCCCGATGGCAGCCCCTGCTTGCCCTGAGCCTGTGTGCATCCGTCACGGCCTTTGCGCAGGAGCCCGCGCCCGCCGCTCTGCCCGCCGCAACGCTCACGCTCCAGGAAGCGCTCCAGCAGGGCCGCGAGCACAATCCGACGTATCGCCAGAGCCTCAATAACGAGGGCCCGGCCGGCTGGGCGGTCAAGAACGCCTACGGCGCCTTCGTCCCCTCGGCGACGGTCTCGGGCGGATTCAACTATACCGGGTCGGGATCCTCGAACTTCGGCGGGACCAACGTCGTGAAGACGTCAGCGTCCGTGGGCTCCAGCTACTCGATCGGACTCGATTGGGCGCTGGACACACGCATCCTATCGGCCCCGGGCGAGGCCAAGGCGAATCAGCGCGCGACGCAGGAAGAAATGAACGCGGCGAATGTCCAGCTCCAGTATGACATCACCACCCAATACCTGACCGCGCTGCAGGCCACGGCGCAGGTGGGAGTCGTCCGGCGGCAGGTTCAACGCAACCAGACCTTCCTGGATCTCGCGAAGGCCCGCTATGAGGTCGGACAGACCACGCTCCTGGATGTGCGGCAGGCCGAGGTGACGAAGGGGCAGTCCGACGTCGATCTCCTGCGCGCCGTGCAGGCGGAGAATGACGGCAAGCTGGAGCTGTTCCGCCAGATGGGCATCATCCCCACGGCGCCGATCGATCAGGTCGCGTTGACCGACACATTCCCCGTGACGCAGCCGGCGTTCCAGCTCGACAGCCTGCTCGCCCTGGCGGAAGAAGCCAATCCGTCGCTCAAGGCCCTGCGCGAGCGGGAGTCCGCCTCAGGGTATGCGGTGACGGCGGCCAAGGGGGACTTCCTTCCGAGCCTCAGGGCGCAGGCCATCTGGGGCGGCTACACCCAGGAGTACACGGACCCGGATCTCCTGGTGAGCTCGGCGTATTCGGGCGCGCAGGGGACGGCGGCGAACTGCCAATTTCAGAATGACATCATCACCCGGCTGACGTCGCCCATGCCGTATCCCAACGGAGGCGTGATCCCGGATTGCAACGCGTTCGCCGGGCTGAACGGCACGGGGTCGGCGCTCGATCCGGCGGTGGAGGACGGGATTCGGACCAGCAACGACGTCTTCCCCTGGGACTTCACGAGCAACCCCTTCCAGGTGTTCGTGGGCATCTCGTGGCCCATCGTGAACGGGTTCGCCAAGGAGCGCAGGCTCTCCGAGGCCAAGGCCGCGCAGGACGACGCCGAGGAGCAGGTCCGCTTCACGGCACTCCAGGTGCGGACGCTGGTGCACAGCCGGTTCCTGGCGCTCGACGCCACGTATCGCGGGATTGAAGTCGCCTCCGCCAATCGCGAGGCCGCCGGCGACCAGCTCCGGCTGGCGCAGGACCGGTACCGTCTCGGCAGCGGGACTGCCCTCGAGCTGTCCGACGCCGAGAACAACGTCCAGCGCGCCGAGGGTGATTATGTGAACGCCGTCTACGCATACCACAAATCCGTCGCCGCCCTCGAGGCGGCGGTCGGCCGTCCCCTTCGCTAACTGCTGAGGAGCGTCATGTCACGTCGCACGAAGTTCGGACTCGCCGCCGTCGTCCTGGCCGTTGTGGCCGGCGGGCTCTTCTTCCTCACCGGGGCCAAGCGCAACAAGCGTGCGGTCGAGGTGCGGCTCGAGGCCGTGCAGCCGCGCGACCTGGTCGCGTCGGTGACGGCGAGCGGCAAGATCGAGCCCCAGACCTCGGTGGACGTCAGCGCGGACATTACCGGCCGAATCACCCGCATCGCGGTGAAGGAAGGGGACCTGGTCCAGAAGGGCCAGTTCCTGATCCAGATCGACCCGACGCAATACGAGGCGGCCGTGGCGCGGGCGGAGGCCCTGCTCTCTTCCTCCGCCGCCTCGCAGGTGCAGGCGCGGGCCAATCTCGACCAGTCGGAGCGGCAATTGCGGCGGTCGCGCGAGATCCGGGTGAGCAATCCGACGCTGATTTCCGACGAGGCCCTGGAGCAGGCACAGACGGCGTACGACGTGGCGCGGGCGAACTACAACTCCGCCACGGCCCAGGTTGGACAGAACCGCGCCACCCTGGAGGAGGCGAAGGATCAACTCTCGAAGACCCGGCTGGTCTCCCCGATCACGGGCCGCGTCACCCGCCTCGAAGTCGAGGAGGGCGAAGTCGCGGTGCCGGGCACCTTCTCGCGCGAAACGGCGCTGCTCATGACGGTGTCCGACCTGTCGGTCATCCTGGCCAAGGTTCAGGTGGACGAAACCGACGTCGTGCGCCTGGCCATGGGCGACTCGGTGCAAGTGACGATCGACGCCTTCCCGGACACCTCCTTCATGGGCCGGGTGACCAAGATCAGCAACAGCGCGCAGCTCACGGCGACCGCCACTGCCTCGGGCTCGGCCGACCGCGCCGTGGACTTCGACGTGGAGATCACACTCGCGAATCCGCCGAAGGAGATCCGTCCGGACCTGAGCTGCACCGCGAAGATCGTGACGGAAACACGGGCCAAAGTGCTGAGCGTGCCGATCATCGCCCTCACCGTGCGGCAGCACGAGAAGGTCGTGAACGAATCGGTGAAACGGGACACCGCGGGCGCCGGCAAGGCGAAGGAGACCGAGGGAGTATTCCTGGTTCGCGGCGGGATTGCGACCTTCACACCGGTCAAGGTGGGCATCGCGGGGGAGGAGTACTTCGAGGTGATGTCCGGCGTGAAGCAGGGCGACACCATCGTGGCGGGCACCTACCAGGCGATCCGGGACCTCCAGGACAGCGCGCGGGTGCGAGCCAGCCAGGGTGGCCCTGCCGGGGCGCCGGCGGAGAAGAAATAATGAGCGACCTCGTCATCGCTGTGCGCGCCCTGACGCGTGAGTACGTCCTCGAGGGAGAGCGGGTCCTGGCCCTGCGTGGCGTGGACCTCGAGATCCGCCGCAACGAGTACGTCGCGATCATGGGGCCGTCGGGCTCGGGCAAGTCCACTCTGATGAACCTGATCGGGTGCCTCGACACGCCGACGGCAGGCGAGTACTGGCTCAGCGGCCAGGAAGTCTCCCGCATGGCCGACGATGCGCTGGCGCGCGTTCGCAACAGGGAGATCGGCTTCGTCTTCCAGACCTTCAACCTGCTGCCCCGGGCCACGGCGCTGCACAACGTGGAGCTGCCCCTGGTCTATGCCGGGCTGCCGTCCCGGGAACGGCGCAGGCGAGCGGAGGAGGCGCTGGTGCGGGTCGGGCTCGGGGACCGTATGCTGCACCGTCCCAATGAGCTGTCGGGAGGCCAGCGGCAGCGGGTCGCCATCGCGCGGGCGCTGGTGAACCGACCCGCGCTGCTCCTGGCCGACGAGCCGACCGGCAACCTGGACAGCGCGACGAGCGAGGAGATCATGCGGGTCTTCGGGGATCTGCACGCGCAGGGCCAGACCGTCATCATGGTGACGCACGAGGCCGACATCGCGGCGCATGCGGCCCGGGTGGTAGTGCTGCGCGACGGCCGGGTGGCGAGCGACCGCCTCAATCAGCCGGCGGCGGCCTAGGCCAATGCCGCTCTTCGAGGCGGTCCGGCTCGCGCTGCGCACCATCGTGGCGCAGAAGCTGAAGAGCTTCTTCTCGCTCATCGGCGTGCTGATCGGCGTGATGTTCCTGATCGCCGTCGTGTCGATCGTGCAGGGGATGAACGTGTACATGGAGGACCAGTTCGCCAACCGGCTGGTCGGCCTGAACACCTTCCAGCTCCGCCAGCGGCCGAGCATCACGACGGGTAACGTGCCGGACGATGTCTGGAAGTCGTGGTTCCGGCGGCCGCGCATCTCCTATGCCGACGCCGAATACGTCAAGGAGCGCCTGACCGTCCCGGCGACCTTCGCGATGTTCTGCGCGGACCGGATGATCCTGTCCTACGGCGGCAAGATGGCCAAGGACATCGACCTCATCGGCACCGAGGCGACCTACTTCCAGATCAAGAATTACGAGGTCGTGAATGGCAGGGGGTTCTCCGCGCAGGAGGTCCGCGCCGCCCGGCCGGTCGTCGTGATCGGGGATCTCGTGGCCGAGAAGCTCTTCGCCGGCGTCGATCCCGTGGGCAAGGAAGTGCGGATCGCCGGGCTGCCGTATCGCGTCATCGGCGTCGTGGCCAAGCAGGGAAACCTGTTCGGACTGTCCATGGACAAGTTCGCGATCATGCCCTACACCGCACCCGCCCGGCGGTACATCTGCCCCATCAACATTCTGGACGACCTGCAGATCCAGACGGCCAATCCGGTGACGATGCAGGCCGCGATGGGTGAAGTCGAGGCGCTGATGCGGACCCGCCGCGGGCTCAAGCCCGGCCAGGAGAACAATTTCCACCTGCAGACCGCCGAGGGCGCTCTGGACGGGTGGAAGAAGATCTCCAAGATCCTGTTCACCGCCCTGCCGGGACTGGTGGCGATCTCCCTCGTCGTCGGCGGCATCGTGATCATGAACATCATGCTCATGGCGGTCGCCGAGCGGACCCGGGAGATCGGGATCCGCAAGGCCCTCGGCGCCCGGCGGCGTGACATCCTGGCGCAATTCGTGGTGGAATCCGCCACGCTGTCCACGGTGGGTGCCGGCTTCGGCATCCTGTTCGGGCTGGTCCTCGCCTTCGTGGTGCGGGCGCTCAGTCCACTGCCTGCCGCGGTGGCGCCCTGGTCCATTGCCGTCGGCGTGTCGCTTGGGATCATCGTCGGTGTCGCCGCGGGCGTCTATCCCGCCAGCCGCGCCAGCCGGCTCGATCCCATCGTCGCGCTCCGTGCCGAGTAGGAAGGAGCGAACGTGTCCCAATCGCTGACCCGCGCCGTCGAGGGCGTCGGCATCGCGCTGGATTCGATCCGCGCCAACAAGGTGCGTGCCGCGCTGACGATCCTGGGCGTTGCGATCGGCGTCATGGTGGTCATTGCGATGGCCTCGGCCATCACGGGCATCAACCGGAGCGTCACCGCCATGCTGGAGACGGCCGGGCCCAAGACCTTCTTCGTCACCCGGTTCTTCCAGGGCGGGCTCAACATCTCGGACGGCTCCGACGAGCTCTCGCCCTGGCGGCGGAACCCGTGGCTCACCGTGGAGGAGGCGGAGATGCTCCGCCGGCTCCCCACCATCCGGGACGTCGCGGTGCAGGAGGGGACCGGCGGCCCCGTCAAGTACGGCGACATCGAGCTCAGCAGCGTGAACATCGCGGGCTTCGGCACGAGCTGGGTGCTCGTCACGGGCGGCACCATTGTCGCCGGCCGGAATTTCACCCCGCTCGAGTACGCGGCCAGCGCGCGCGTGGCGGTCATCAACGACAAGCTGGCGGAGTCGCTGTTCCCCGGGCTCGACCCGATCGGCAAGCGGATCAAGATCTTCGGCGAGCCGTTCGAGGTGATCGGCCTCCACGTCGAGGCGGCCTCGCTGTTCGGCGGGGGCGACGATCCGCGT
Organism: uncultured Gemmatimonadales bacterium; assembly: GCA_963817575.1. GTDB lineage: Bacteria > Gemmatimonadota > Gemmatimonadetes > Gemmatimonadales > GWC2-71-9 > DASTCF01. The sequence continues at coordinate 92,145 of CAWFOY010000011.1, read as the reverse complement.
CTGGCCATCCCGCACACCACGTTCGAGAAGGTCGCGGACTACTGGAAGGGCTGGATGGACATCTCGGTGATGCCGACCGAGGCGGCCACGGTCGACCAGGCGATGGACCAGGTCGTGGCGGCCATGCGGAGCTCGCGCGGGCTCAAGCCGGGCCAGGAGGACAATTTCGCGATCGTGACGCAGGACCGCGTGATGGAGACCTTCAACAAGATCACGAGCGGGTTCTTCCTGGTGATGCTGGCGCTCTCGAGCGTCGGCCTGATGGTGGGCGGCGTCGGCGTGGTCGCGATCATGATGATCTCAGTCACCGAGCGGACCCGTGAGATCGGCGTCCGGAAGGCGCTCGGGGCCACCCGGCGCGAGATCATGTTCCAGTTCCTCGTCGAAGCCGCGACCCTCACGCTGGTCGGCGGGGCGTTCGGCATGATCCTGGGCGGGCTGATCGCCGCGGGGTCCACAAGTGGACCCCGGTGCCGGCCGCTGTGCCGCTCTGGTCCGTGGTCGTCGCGGTCTTCGCGTCGGTGATCACCGGCATCTTCTTCGGGCTCTATCCGGCGAACAAGGCGTCGAAGCTCGATCCGGTCGAGGCGCTGCGGTACGAATGAGCGGATGGGCGGATGGACGGATGGGCAGTCACCAGCGGCCCATCTGCCCAACTGCCCATCTGACCAGCTATTTTCTGCTATGCCCCTCCGCGAGGCCTTCCGCCTGGCACTCCAGGCGATCCTGAGCAGCAAGCTTCGGTCGTTCTTCACCCTTCTCGGCATCATCGTTTCCGTGGGCTTCCTGGTGGCCGTGGTGGCCATCATCCAGGGGATGAATGCCTACGTGAAGGAGAACATCACCGGGGCGGTGATCGGGACCAACGCCTTCCAGGTACGGCGCACGCCGCTCGCCGTCGGGCTCCTCGACGACGAGGAGATCAAGGCGATTGCAAAGCGGCCGCTCATCTCGCTCGACGACGCGGAGGTGGTCCGCCGGGCGCTGCCGCACGCCGACGCCGTGGGCTTCCAGTCCGGCTGGCCGACCCCCACCAGCGACGTGATCTACCGCAACCAGCGCGTCGGCGACGTGCTGGTCTTCGGTATCACCCCTCCCTTCCAAATCGTCCGCGACTACCGGTTCGCGGCCGGCGAGCCGCTGGCCGATCCGGATGTCCGGGAGCGCCGCTACGTCACGGTCCTCGGTTTCGACGTCGCGGAGAAGCTGTTCGGCGACGCCGACCGCGCCATCGGCCGGCGGATCCGGATCTCAGGTCGGGAGTTCACCGTCAAGAGCGTCATCGCCCGGAAGGGAAAGGTCCTGGGACAGTCGTTCGACGGCTTCGCCCTCCTTCCCTACTCCACGTTCGAAACGGTGTACGGTCGAAGGAAGACCACGACCGTCTCGGTGAAGATGCGGACGGCGGACGAGGTGGAGGACGGCATGGCCCGCGCCGAGGAGGCCATGCGCGTGGCGCACCGGCTGCGGCCCGACGAACCGAACGACTTCACGGTCGACAAGGCCGACGCGCTGGTCGCGTTCTGGAAGGACCTGACCCGCATCCTGTTCACCGTGATCCCCGCCGTCGTGTGCATCGGCATCGTAGTCGGCGGGATCGTCATCATGAACATCATGCTGATGACCGTGAACGAGCGCACCCGGGAGATCGGCCTGCGCAAGTCGCTCGGCGCGACCCGGCGCGACATCCGGCGGCAGTTCCTGGTCGAGGCGGCGACGCTCTCCCTCTTCGGCGGCGTGCTGGGTGTGGTGGCGGGCTGGGGCCTCGCGCTCCTCGTGGCCAGCGCGACCCCGCTCCCGGCGCGGGTCACGCTCTGGTCGATCAGTGTGGCCCTGGCGGTCGGGGCCGGCACCGGACTGCTCTTCGGCGTCTACCCCGCCACCCGTGCGGCCCGCCTGGACCCGATCACCGCGCTCCGGGCGGAGTAGCCGTGAACCTCGGGATGTTCCGGCTGGGCGAGGGCGTGGTGATCGCACTCGAGGCGATGCGGGGCAACAAGTTGCGCTCCGCGCTCACGGTCCTGGGCGTGATCATCGGGGTGGCGACCGTGATGACCATGGCCTCACTGGTGCAGGGGATCCGCACCCAGATCTTCAATGCCCTCGAAACCGCGGGGCCGACGGCCTTCTACGTCATGCGGTTCTTCTCGCAGACCCCGCTCAACCCGGACAATCTCCCGTACGAAGTCCGGATCCGGCCGGTGCTCCGGGAGAGCGACGCCGAGGCCATCGCCAAGGTGCCGGAAATTCAGTACGCGGGGATGTGGATTCAGGTCTTCGAGCGCATCGAGTACCAGGGGCTGCGAACCCAGGGGCTCACCGTCTGGGCCGCCGACGACCACTACATGGACATCCAGGGTGGCAGCCTGCTCCGCGGCCGGTTCTTCACGCGGTCCGAACTTGCCGGGGAGCCGGTCGCGGTGCTCGAGGAGGAGACGGCCGAGCACCTCTTCGGGAAGGTGGATCCGCTCGGCAAGATCATCCGCATCGGCGGCACCGCGTTCCGGGTGATCGGTCTCTATCAAAGGCCGGAGAACATCTTCGAGCCGCCGGGTCAGCAGACCGGGGCGATCGTTCCCTACCGGGCCGGGAAGTACAATCTCCGGTACGACGAGACCAACAGCCTGTTCATCTCCGTGAAGGGCCACCCGGGGATCGCCGTCGATCGCGCCCAGGATCTGGCCACCGTGGCCCTCCGCCGGGAGCGACGCCTCCGGCCCGGCACACCCAATACCTTCGACCTCATCACCCAGGATCAAATCCTCGACACGATCAGCAGCCTCACCTCGGCGTTCTTCGGTGTCATGGTGGCACTCTCGAGCGTCGCGCTCCTGGTGGGCGGCATCGGCGTCATGGCGATCATGATGGTGTCGGTCACCGACCGCACCCGGGAAATCGGCCTCCGGAAGGCGATCGGCGCCACCCGGCGGGAGATCCTGTGGCAGTTCCTCGTCGAGTCTGCCACGCTGACCCTGCTCGGCGGATTGCTCGGGATCGTGGTGGGGCTGGTGATGGGTCAGGTCCTGAAGCGAGTCCTCGGCCTGGAATCGGCGGTGCCATTGTGGAGCGCGGCCCTCGCGACGGGGGTGAGCATCGCCATCGGGCTCGCGTTCGGACTCTACCCCGCCAATAGAGCGGCCCGAATGGACCCGGTGGAGGCGTTGAGGCATGAATGACACTAACTTCCGGCCCATGCCCGTCGACATCCTCGCCATCGCCGCCCACCGGGACGACGTCGAACTGACGTGTGCCGGAACTCTCATCCGCGCCGTGGACCGCGGCTACCGCGGCGGCATCCTCGACCTCACGGCCGGTGAGACGGGATCGCGGGGCAGTGCGGAGCTTCGTGAGGAGGAGGCGCGGCGCGCCGCCGCCGTGATGGGAATTCACGAGCGGCGCAACGCCGGCCTGCCGGACGCCCACCTGCAAAACTCGGACGAGATGCGCCGCGTCGTGGTGGCCGAAATCAGGCGCTTCCGGCCGCGGGTCGTCATCCTTCCCTTCCCGATCGGCCGCCACCCCGATCACCGGATTGCCGCAGAGCTCGGGCGCGACGCCTGCTTCCTGTCGGGTCTCGCCCGCTATCAGCCCGACACCGAGCCCCACCGGCCGCACAAGATCCTCCACGCACTCAGCTACCGCGAGGATCCGGTCAAGCCGACGTTCGTGGTGGACATCAGCGAGCAGTTCGAGCGCAAGCTCGCCGCCATCAAGTGTTATGGCAGCCAGTTCGACGGCGCCAAGGCGGCGGGCGAGATCTTTCCCACAGGACAGGATCTGTACGCGCTCATCGAGACCCAGAATGCCCACTACGGCTCGCTCATCCGCACCCGCTACGGCGAGCCCTATTTCACCCAGGAAACGGTTCAGGTGGACGATGTGATGACGCTTGAGGTGTCGAGCATGTAACCATTAGCCATTCCGCCGGTTATCCCGTATAATTCCCCCCCATGAAGCACCCGCCCGTCTACCTCGATTATGCCGCCACGACCCCGGTCCGACCGGAGGTTGTCGAGGCCATGCTGCCCTTTCTGGGGGCGCAGGCCTTCGGGAACCCGTCGAGCGCGCATCGCTTCGGCCGGGCGGCCCGTGCAGGGCTGGAGGAGGCGAAGCGGAAGGTCGCCGCGGCGGTCGACGCCGAGCCGAATCAGGTGGTGTTCACCAGCGGCGGCACCGAAGCCGATAATCTCGCGATCGTCGGGGCCGCGCTCGCCGCCCGGGATGCCGGCCGGCGGATGTGTGCCGCCGTCTCGGCAACCGAGCACAAGGCCATCCTGGCGGCGGCGCATGCCGTCTGCCACCTCGGCGGCGAGGAGATCATCCTCCCGGTCACGACGGACGGCGTGATCGACCTCGACGCCCTGGATCGGGCCATCGCCGAGCGCCCGGCGGTGGTGTCGGTGATGTGGGTCAACAACGAGATCGGCGTGCTGCAGCCGGTCGCCGAGATCGCCGCGCGCTGTCAGGCGGCCGGTGTGGTGTTCCACACCGACGGCGTGCAGGCGTTCGGACAGATTCCGGTGTCCACAGCCCGCCTGGGCTGCACCCTGATGAGCATCTCCGGCCACAAGATTGGCGCGCCGAAGGGCATCGGCGCGCTGATTGTGCGCGACCGGAAGGCGGTGGAGGCCATCATTCACGGCGGGGGCCAGCAGTTCGGCATCCGGCCGGGCACCGAGAATGTCGCGGGCGCCGTGGCGCTCGGCCGGGCGGCAGAGCTTGCGGCCGCGGAGCAGGAGGCGAAGGCGGCGCGCCTGGGCCGACTGCGCGACGAGCTCGCGGCGCGCCTTCGGGAGGCCGTGCCCGACCTCGTCTGGGCCGCGGAGCGGGCGCCGCGCGCGCCTCACGTGCTGAATATCATGGTCCCCGGCGCGGACAGCGAGGCGCTGCTGATGCACCTCGACCTCCAGGGCGTCGCGGCCTCGAGCGGATCCGCCTGCAGCACCGGCGCGGTGGAACCCTCGCATGTGCTCACGGCCATGGGCGTTCCGCGCGAACTTGCGCTGGGGGCCCTCCGCTTTTCTCTCGGCCGCGAGACGACCCAGGCAGACATTGACCGCGCCGCAGAGGTCTTCCCGGCCGTCGTCGCGAAGGTGCGAAAGCTGGCGGGAGTGCTGGGCCGTGCCTGACCGGGTCCTCGTCGCGATGTCGGGCGGCGTGGACAGCTCCGTGGCAGCCGCCCTCCTCGTGGACCAGGGTTACGAGGTGGTCGGGGCCACGATGAAGCTGTTCTGCTACGGCGAGAGCGTCCCCGACCGCCCCTGCTGCTCGCTCGATTCCATCAACGACGCGCGCGACGTCGCCCACAAGCTCGGAATTCCGCACTACGTGCTGAATCTCGAGGACCGGTTCTCGCTGCACGTCATCCAGAATTTCGTTTCCGAGTACAGCCTGGGGCGGACGCCGATTCCGTGCGTCCGCTGCAACTCGTTCACCAAGTTCCGCGACCTCCTGGCCCATGCCGACGCGCTCGACTGCCGCTACATCGCCACCGGGCACTACGCGATCGCGCGGGACGGCGCCCTCTACCGCGGCACCGACCCGGCCAAGGACCAGAGCTACTTCCTCTGGGGGATCGATCGTGCGGTCGTGGCGCGGATGCTGACGCCCGTGGGGACCTCGACCAAGGCGGAGACCCGTGCCGCCGCGCGCCTCCTCCAGCTTTCCACAGCGGACAAGCCGGAGTCGGTGGAAATCTGCTTCGTCCCGGACGACGACTACGTCGCCGTACTGGAGCGTCACCTCCCCGCGGACGCGCCGGCGCTGGCCCGCGGTCCGCTGGTGACGACCACCGGAGAACAGATCGGCGAACACAATGGGTTCGCGCGGTACACCATCGGCCAGCGGCGCGGCCTGCCCGGCGGCTCCCGTGCGCCGATGTACGTGGTCGCGATCCGTCCCGACAGCCGGGAGGTGGTCGTCGGCCCCGAGGAGGCGCTCGATGGCCACAGGATCACGCTGGCCGAAGTGAACTGGCTGGCCACGCCGCTTCAGCCGGGCGATGCCTGCGCCGTGCAGATCCGCTACCGCGCACGGGCACTCCCTGCGAGCGTCCTCGCCCGGACCGATGACACGATCTCGCTCCTGCTCCAGACTCCCGCGCGCGCCATCACACCGGGTCAGTCCGGGGTGCTGTACGGCGAGGACGGCCGCGTGCTGGGCGGGGGCGTGATCGGGTGAACCGGAACCCCGCCACCCTTTGGTGCCTTCTCAGCGCAACTCTCCTCGCTTCACCGCTTGGGGCTCAGGCGGGGCGGCAGCCGATCACGGTCGAACGGTTCCTCGCCCTCAAGACGCCGAGCGATCCCCAGGTCGCGCCGGACGGAAAGCTCGTCGCGTTCACGGTGACGGAGCCCTCGCTCGACCAGAACCGGAACCGCACGCGCGTGTGGCTGGCCCAGGTCGAGTCGGGAGAGGCGTGGGAGGTCACTTCGGGAGCGGGCAACGAGCGGGCTCCGCGCTGGTCGCCGGACGGCAGGCTGCTCGCCTACATCTCGACCCGGGACGGCACCGCGCAAATCTGGCAGCTTCCGGTCCGCGGCGGTGAACCGGTCCGGGTCACGAGCGTTCCCGGTGGCATCTCGGATTTCTGGTGGTCGCCGAGCGGGAAGGCGTACTTTTACACCGCAGACGTCGCGTGGCCGGCCGAGAGCGAGCTCAAGCGGCGCGAGGGGCCCTACCCGACGCAGGCCAGGTTGTGGACGGACCTGATGTACCGCCACTGGAATGCATTCCGCGCGGACAGCAGGCAGCATTTGTTCCGGCTCGAGGCCGGTGACTCCACCGGCTCGGACATCACCCCTCTCGACCGGGATGTGCCGACGCTGGCGCTCGGCGGCCGCGACGTCGCCTTCAGCCAGTTCGGGACCGAAGTGGCGGTGGTATTCAATCCCGACACCGCCCTCGCCCTCAGCACGAACAACGACATCTTCCTGATGGGCCCGGACGGTTCGAGCCGGCAGGCGCTGACGACCAATCCCGCCAATGACCACAGCCCCGCCTACTCCCCCGACAGCCGGTACATCGCCTACCTGGCGATGAACACGCCGGGGTTCGAGGCCGACCGCCAGCACGTCATGCTCTACGAGCGCGCGAATGGGAAGCGGGGCTCGCTCACCTCCGACTGGGACATGAGCGTATCGGCGATCACGTGGACGCCGGACTCCCGGGCGCTGGTCGCCGAGGTCGAGGAGCGGGGAGAGATGGCGCTCTACCGGATCGAGATCAGCAACGGGCGGCGGAGCCGGCTCGTTTCCGGCGGGGTGAACCGGAGCGTGCGAGCGGCCGCACGGAGCGACCTGATGGTGTTTCTCCGGGAGCAGGCGGACCGGCCGGCGGAGGTCTGGGTCGCCAGCACGTCGTCAGGCGGAGGGCTGCGGCAGGTCACCCGGCTCAACGACGAGGCGCTGGCGCGGCTCGAGCTGACCCCACTGGAGCCGTTCCAGTTCGTCGGCGCACTCGGCGATTCCGTGTCGGGTTGGCTGATGAAGCCGCCGGGGTTCGATGAGACGAAGCGGTACCCGATGATCTACCTCGTGCACGGGGGGCCGCAGGGTGCCTGGCGCAACGAATGGCATGCGCGCTGGAACTACGCGATGTTCGCGGCGCGCGGGTACCTGGTCGCCGCGGTGAATTTCCACGGCTCCACGGGCTACGGGCAGAAGTTCACCAACAGCATCTCCCAGCACTGGGGCGATTACCCATACGAGGACCTGATGCAGGGGCTGGACGTCCTCGGCGCGCGGCGCTACGTGGACTCCACGCGGATCGCCGCGGCAGGCGCCTCGTACGGCGGGTACATGATCTACTGGATGGCCGGGCATACGACGCGCTTCCGGGCCCTGGTCGCGCACGACGGCATGTTCAATCCGCTCAGCTTCGCCGGCTCCACGGAGGAGCTGTGGTTCCCGAGCCACGAGTTCGGAGGCACCCAGCTCGCGCCGGCGGCGCGCGCGCTGATGGAGAAATGGTCCCCCGCGAACTACATCGGACGGTGGTCCACTCCGATGCTCGTCGTCCATTCGCAGAACGACTACCGGGTCGACCTGTCGGAAGGATTGCAGGCGTTCACGGCGCTTCGCCTGCGCGCGGTTCCCGCCAAGTTCCTGTACTTCCCCGATGAGGACCATTTCGTGACCAAGCCGCGCAATCGCCGGCTCTGGTGGGGCACGGTCCTCGACTGGGTGGATGAACATCTGGAGGCGCAATGAGGTACCTGCTCGTCCGCTGGGCCATCAACGCCATCGCCCTGTTCGCGGCCGTCGAGCTGATTCCCGGCATGCGGTTTGACGGCGGGCCGGTCAAGCTGATGGTCGTGGCCCTGGTGTTCGGCATCGTGAATGCGTTCGTGCGCCCCATTCTCACCATCCTCTCCTGCCCACTTGTGCTCGTCACCCTGGGGCTGTTCACCCTGGTGATCAACGCGGCGATGCTTCTCCTGACGGCGCGGCTTTCGGAGGTCTGGAACCTGGGCTTCACCGTGAGCGGCTTCTGGCCGGCGTTCTGGGGCGGGCTCGTGGTGGGCATCGTGAGCGTGATCCTCGCCATGGTCGTCAAGGAGGATTGAGGGGCCCGGCTGCCAGGGGCCCCGTCCCGAGGTAGATTCCCCACATGACCCAGGCAATCGTCCCCGGCCGCCAGGCCGGGACGCCGGACGACCTCCGGCACCCCTCCCTCTACATCAACCGGGAACTCTCCTGGCTGGAGTTCAATCGCAGGGTGCTCCACGAGGCGCAGGACCCGAGAACACCGCTGCTCGAGCGCCTCAAGTTCCTGGCCATCTACAGCAGCAACCTCGATGAGTTCTTCCAGGTGCGGGTCGCGGGGCTTCGGCAACAGGCCGGCGTGGGCTTCAGCGAACGCACCGCCGACGGCCTGACGCCGGAGGACCAGCTCCGGGCGATCGCCATGGTGGTGCGTGAGCAGGTGCGGGACCAGCATGATTGCCTGCTCCGTGACCTGCTGCCGGCGCTGGCGGATCACGGGATCCACCTGGTGACCGATGAGGACCGGCTGACGCCCGAGGACCAAGCTCATCTCCGCGAGTATTTCCACCGGCACGTCTTTCCGGTGCTGACGCCACTGGCCGTCGATCCGGCCCACCCGTTTCCGTACATTTCGAACCTGAGCCTCTCGCTGGCCGTGGTGCTTCGCGGGTGGGAAGGCGAGGAGCGGTTCGCGCGGGTGAAGGTCCCGAAGATCCTTTCGAGGTGGGTACCGCTGCCGGGCACGCTGCGGTACCTGCCGCTGGAACAGCTCATCGGCGCCCATCTCGAGGCGTTGTTCCCAGGCGTGGAGATTCTCGGCTGGTACCCGTTCCGCATCACACGAAACACCGAATTGCAGATTGATCAGGACGAGGCCGAGGACCTCATGAGCCGCATCCAGGAAGAGGTGCGGAACCGGCGATTCGCGGAAGTCGTACGCATCGAGGTCCACCCGTCCACGCCGGCCAGCCTCCGCACGCTTCTTCTCGCCGAATTCAACGCGGAGCAGGATCCACCGACCACCGAGCTCAGCACCGCCGACGTGTATGAGGTGCCCGGCCTGCTCGACATCGCCGACCTCATGTCCCTGTCGGCGCTCGACCTCCCGGCGCTCAAGGACCCTCCATTCCATCCGGCCACGCCGGCGCGGCTGGCGACCAACCGCAACATCTTCGAAGTCATCGCCGAGGGAGACCTCTTCGTCCACCACCCCTACGAAAGCTTCGCGACGACGGTGGAGCGCTTCATCCAGCAGGCGGCGGACGATCCGGATGTGCTCGCGCTCAAGCTGACGCTGTACCGCCTGGGCGGAGACTCCAGCCTGGCGCGCCTGCTGGCTCACGCCGCCGAGCGGGGCAAGCAGGTGGCGGTGCTGATCGAGCTGCAGGCCCGGTTCGACGAGGAGAACAACATCATCTGGGCCCAGCGGCTCGAGGACGTCGGCGTCCACGTGAGCTACGGCGTGTCGGGGCTCAAGACGCACACGAAGGTGATGCTGGTGGTCCGCCGCGAGGGCGACGCCATCCGGCGCTACGTGCACATCGGCACCGGCAACTACAACCCCAGGACGGCCCGGCTGTACACCGACTTCGGGCTGTTCTCGGCGGAACCCGACCTCGGAGCCGACCTGACGGACCTGTTCAACGTGCTGACAGGATTCGGGGCACCGGCGCGATTCCGCAAGCTGCTGGTGGCGCCGCGCGGGATGCGGGAGCGATTCGTGGAGATGATCCGGCGGGAAGCGGATCACGCGCGCGCCGGCCGTTCGGCACGCATTCTGGCGAAGATGAACGCCCTGGTTGACGATGAGATCATCCTCGAGCTCTATGAGGCCTCGCGGGCCGGCGTCACCGTCGATCTCATCATCCGCGGGATCTGCTGCCTCAGGCCCGGGATTCCGGGGGTGAGCGAGCGCATCCGTGTGATCAGCATCGTCGGCCGTTTCCTGGAGCACTCCCGGGCGTTCTGGTTCCTCAATGGTGGGCAGGATGAGGCGTACTTCGGGTCGGCGGACTGGATGCCGAGGAACCTGGACCGGCGGATCGAGGCAATCACACCCCTGGAGGACCCGCACCACCGGCGGAGCCTTCGGGAGCTGCTTGAATTGATGTGGGAAGACAATCGCCAGGCGTGGGAACTGTCGCCCGATGGGTCCTACGTCCAGCGCCAACCGCCCTCGCCCGAGGAGGAACGCGCGACACACCGGCGCCTCCTGGAGGCTTACATCCGGACGCCCATCAGTACGTGAGGCCGGCGTCGGCCGCGAGCTGTTTGACCAGCGCTTCCTGCTCGGTGCTGAGTTTTTCGGGCAGTTCGACCCGAATCTTCACGATCTGATCCCCCCGGCGGCCGCCCTTCTCCAGGCCCTGCCCTTTAATGCGGAACTTCCGGCCGGGCTGCGTGCCCGCGGGCACCCGGAGCACGATCTTCTTGCCGTCGAGCGTGCGAACGCGGAGTCGCGTCCCGAGCAGGGCCTGCGGGAGATTGACGGGGACCTCGCAGACGAGGTCGAGGCCCTCTCGGCTGAAGAACCGGTCGGGCTGCACCTGGAAAACCACCACAAGGTCGCCGGCCGGCGCGGTGCCATGCCCTGGCTGGCCCTGCCCCTTGAGCCGGACCTTTGATCCGTTCTCGGTAAGCGGGGGTACCGTGATCATCACCTTCCGCTCGGCGCGCACTTCCCCCCGGCCCTGGCACGTCGGACACGGGGTCGACGGCACGGTCCCGCGCCCGCGGCAGACCGGACACGGCCGGTTGACCGCGAAGCCACCCTGACCGAACGAGATCGTGCCCCGACCTTTGCACTCCTGGCAAGTCGACACCTTGGCGCCGGGGGCGGCGCCGGAGCCGCCGCAGGTTACGCACGGCTGAATGACCGGTAGCGTGACCGGCACCTTGCCGCCGAGCATGGCGACCCGGAACGGTACCTCGACGACGGCCTCCAACGGCTCCGCGCGCGCCTCCTCGCGGCGGCCGCGGCCGAAGATGGAGGAGAAGATGTCCCCCAGGCCGCCGAAATCGCCGAAATCGAAAGACTCCTCGCCGGCCGCGCCCGTGCGCTGGCCGGGGGTGCCGGCCCCGCGCCGCACGTCGAACGCGCCGAGACGCCGCATCTGGTCGTAGTGCTTCCGCTTGTCCACATCGGCGAGCACGGTGTGCGCTTCGGAAATTTCCTTGAAGCGTTCAGAGGCGGAGGTATTGTTGGGGTTGGCGTCCGGATGGTACTGCTTGGCAAGGCGCCGGTAGGCTTTCTTGATCTCATCCTGGGTGGCGGTATCGGGCACACCCAGGACCTGATAGAAGTCCCGCTGGGCCACTTACGGCTGCCCCTGGCTGGCGTACACCTGCACCCGGGCCGGACGCAGGAGTGATCCCTTGAAACTGTACCCGGGCTGGAACGTGGCGCTCACCCGGTGATCCAACTCAGGATTGGGAGGCGGCAGCACGGCGACCGCCTCATGCACGGCCGGATTGAACACCTGCCCGACCGGATCCACCCGCTCGAGCCCCGCCGCTTCCAGCTCCTTCCAGAGTTTTCGCGCCACGAGCTCCATGCCCTGCACCACGGAATCCGTGGAGCCGGCCGCGTGATCGCCTCCGAGCAATCGTTCGAGATCGTCGAGCACGTCGAGGAGCCGCGCGGCGAGCCCAGCCTGGGCGCGCTCGGTCAGTTCCGCGCGCTCGCGGGCCATGCGCTTCCGGTAGTTGTCGAATTCCGCGGCGAGCCGGACATGCCGGTCACGCACCTCGTCGAGCTCGCCCTCGAGGCGGCGGATGGCCTGGTCGGCCGGCTCGAGCGGTACACCCGCTCCACCGGTCGACGCGACGGACGATTCAACCTCCGCGGCCGGGGCCGCAGGATCGGTAACCTGGCTGTCGTCAGCCACTTGGGGATTGGGTCTTCGAGGCATGGTGTAAGATAACAGCAACCCGTGTGCCCCTGCGACCGGTCAATCTGGCAGGGAACGGAGGCGTCGGAGCGCCTCGAAGAGCGCCAGTTGGGCTGCACGGGCGCGGATTTCCTCGCGATCCCCAAACAGCACGCGCTGCATGCCGTCCTCGCGCCCACGAAGGTGGAAGCCGAAGCAGACCAAGCCCACCGGCTTGTCGGCCGTCCCTCCGTCCGGGCCTGCGATGCCGGTGACCGCCATCGTCAGATCGGCCCCGAGGCGGGCCGCGGCGCCATGTGCCATCTCCACGGCCACCGGCTCGCTCACGGCGCCGTGCGCCTCGATGGTGGAGGCGCCGACCCCGAGCACCTCTCGCTTGACCTCGTTTGAGTATGCGACGATTCCTCCGAGAAAAACATCGGAACTGCCCGGAACGGCCGTGATACGACCCCCCACGAGTCCGCCGGTGCACGACTCGGCGACTCCGATCCGCCAGCCGCGCCGCCTGGCCTCCGCGAGGAGGACCGCGGCCAGGTCGGCGTCATCCCTGCCATACGCGAACTCGCCCGCCCCGGCCTCGAGGATCCCCAGGGCCGCTGCAATCCGGGCGTCCGCCTCGGCAGGCGGCAGGTCCCACGCGGTGACGCGCAGGTCCACTGAGGCCACGCCGGGCAGGTAGGCCAGCGTCAGGGGTGCGAGGCGGGTCTCGATCTCACCCAGCCGCTCGGCCAGGGCAGATTCGGCGATCCCCGTCGTGCGAACCGTTCCGGACCGAATGACGCTCGCCACGCTTCCGCCCCGCCGTGTGATCCGCGGCAGCACCTCGTGCTGGAGGAGATTGCGCATCTCAACCGGCACGCCCGGGAGCATGATGACAAGACCGGCGGTGCCTTCGAGCCAGAGCCCCGGGGCACTACCCCACCGGTTCGGCAGGACGGTGGCGCCCTCTGGAATCTCGGCCTGGCTGCGATTGTTGGCTGTCGGCGTCCGGCGGAAGCGCGCATAGCGCTCGAGGAGTGCTTGCCAGAGGGTCTCGTCGAATACGACCGGCGTCCCGAACAGCCCGGCTACGGTCTGCTTCGTGACGTCGTCGCTGGTCGGGCCGAGGCCTCCGGTGGTGAGGACAGCGCCGGTCCGGCGGAGCGCGGCCGCGACGGCTTCGCGGATATCGTCCGCCCGGTCGGGCACGCTGGTGCGCCGGGCGAGTCGTATGCCCCGTGCGGCCAGCGCGCGCCCGATCTCCGCACCGTTGGTATCGAGCGTGAAGCCGAGCAGCAGCTCGGTGCCGATGGTGACAAGCTCGAGTTCCATGCCTGGGCGGGGAGGGCTCAGCGCTCCCGCTGGGTGAACAGGCTGCGGTTCCGGATCAGGTACACGGCGAAGGAGTAGACGGTGAGCAGCGCCGCGATCGCGAGTGTCACCGCGACGAAGCCGCCGTGGAACTCGTTCCAGAAGCCGAAGAAGCGGTTCTGCTCGAGGCCGAGCGGGCGGCGGGCGTCCCGGAAGGCGAACCAGAGGATCGTGGCCCCGATGAAGATGTTCTGGAACGCAGCCTTGAGCTTGCCCTCGCGGCCGGCGGCGATGATGACGCCTTTCCGCGCCGCCCAGCTCCGGAACGCGGTCATGGCGAATTCGCGGCCCAGCAGCAGGAGGCACACCCAGAGCGGGATGCTTCCCCAGATGGGAATGTCGTAGAGATCGTGCCGGGTGCGGGAGATCCAGTAGATCGGGATGAGGCTGGCGAGGAGAAGCAGCTTGTCGGCCAGCGGATCGAGCAGCTTGCCGAGATCGGTGACCTGGTTGCGGGTGCGGGCGAGGTAGCCGTCCCAGATATCCGTCACCGCGGTCAGTACGAAGACCACGAAGGCGATGAATTTCGGCCAGTAGCCCTCGATGAACGGAAGCAGCGCGACGACCGGGGTCATCGCGATCCGCACGATGGTGATGATGTTGGGCAGCGTCCACATCGCGGGGGTGCCTAGCCGAGGGTCTTGAGGACCAGCTTGCTCACGGCCTTGAGAGTGTCGAACACGCCATCGCCGGTCATGGCGACCGCCTCGAAATACGCGGCGCGCTCCACCCATCCTTCTTCATGATGGGAGACGAGCATCTCCCCCTCATGGTAGGGATCGGGCGCCGGGCGCTGGCGCGCGGGATCCTCCACCAGCCATCCGGGATTGAGCGCACCCTGGAGGTCGCTCACCGGCGCGGCGTTCGGGAGGTCGCGCTTGTTGTACTGGATCACGAACGGAATGCGCGTCAGGTCGTACCCGTGCTGGGCCATGTTGTCGTACAGGTTCTGCATGGCCTCGATGTTCGCTTCCATCCGCTCGACCTGGCTGTCCGCGACGAAGACCACACCGTCGACGCCCTTGAGGATGAGCTTCCGCGAGGCGTTGTAGTAGACCTGCCCCGGCACCGTATACAGGTGGAAGCGAGTCTTGAATCCGCGAATGGTCCCGAGGTCGACGGGGAGGAAGTCGAAGAACAGCGTGCGCTCGGTCTCGGTCGCGAGGGAGATCATCTTGCCCTTGGCGCCGGGGGCGACCTTGTTGTACACGTGCTCGAGATTGGTCGTCTTGCCGCCCAGGCCCGGGCCGTAGTAGACGAGCTTGCAGTTGATCTCGCGGGACGCGTAGTTGATCATCGACATGCGCGCGGTCCCCTACTCCCCGAAGAGTCTGTCGATTTCATCCTCGGCGTCCCCGAGGAAGTCCTGCTCGACCCGCGGCGCGATGCCGCCCTGCCGCGAGAACATCTCGATGAAGAGCTGGCTCAGCTCGCCGACCGTGCCCTTCACCCGGAGCTTCACCAGGCCGAGGGTCGTGCGGTCATCGAACAGCACCACCAGGATCACGCGCCGGGCGATGTCGGCCAGGTACATCGATTCCTTCTCGCCCTGATGGAACAGCGAGCCGAACTCGGCCTCCCCTATCAGGCGGGCGAGCTGGTCGTTGGCGCTGAAGTCCGCGGCGGCAAGGGACGCGAAGGCCGTGGCGTCGAAGGCCGGCAACTCGCCCACGGTCGCGACCATCTGGCCGGTCCGATCCACCAGGAGCGCAGTACGCGCGTTGGACTCCCGGAGGAACCCGCCGAGCAGACCCTGGATGCGGTGATGGTCGTCTTCGCCGAGCGACCAGCTGGAGGCGCCGGACATTTGGTGTCTCCCTAGCCGAGTGTGACTTCCAGCCGCCGAAGCATCGCCTCAGCGCGCCGGCGAAGGGCCGGCCGCCGTTCCCAGGCCACGTAGTCGCGGAGCAGGTATGCGGTTTCCACCGAGGGCTCCCCGGCCAGGTAACCCAGGGCGGCCAGCCGCCGGAGCGGCCGCGGACTGAACAGCGCGGCGCGATTGTGCTCGAGGGTCCGCTGGGCCAGGCGCCAGCCCGCGGCGATGCCCAGTGCGGCTCCGCCCACGAACAGCAGCGCACGTCCCCGCCTCATCCGAGTTCCTGGCGGGCGAGGAGGGCGTGGGCCAGCGTCACGCCGTCCACGTATTCGAGATCGCCACCCACCGGGAGCCCGCGCGCGAGCCGCGTGACACGAACCCCCTCCCCGGCGAGCACCTGCTGCAGGTACGTCGCAGTCACCTCGCCCTCCATCGACGGGTTAGTGGCGAGGATCACCTCGCGCACGCCGCCCGCGCGCACCCGGCGCAGCAGGCTGTCAATGCGGAGCGCCTCGGGACCGACGCCCTCGAGCGGCGAGAGCCGGCCACCCAGCACGTGATAACGGCCGCGGAATTCCGTGGAGCGTTCGACCGCCTGCACGACCGAGGGCTCCTCGACCACACAGAGCACGCTCGCGTCCCGGCGCGGGTCGCGACAGATCTCGCAGCGGGACTCCTCGCTTACGTTGCCACATTCTTCGCAGGGACGCACCTGCTCGGCGACGGCTTCGAGGGCCCGGGCCAGGCGCCGGGCTTCGTCGGGCGCCTGCTGCAGGAGGTGGAAGGTGAGGCGCCGAGCGGTTTTCCGTCCGATTCCCGGCAGCCGGGCGAGCTCGGCGATCAGCGCCTCGATCGCGCTCACCGTCAGAGAGGGATGCCGGGAGGAGAGGGCTGCACGCTCCGGATGGCCGCCTGCGCCATGTCCGCGGCGCGGCGCTGTGCCTCGGCGACGGCGGCCAGGACCAGGTCCGACAACAGCTCCGCGTCGCGGCTTTCGAAGGCCTCCGGATCGATGGTGATCGAGCGCACCAGCCCGCGGCCGTCGACCGTCACGCGTACGAAGCCGCCGCCGGCGCCGGCCTCCACCGTGCGATCGGCCAGTTCCGTCTGGAGTTGCTGCAGCCGGCCCTGAACCTGCTGGCCGAGCTGGAAGAGCTGCTGTAGGTCTGCCATGCGACGTCTAAGGTCCTGTCCCGCCTCAAAGTAGGAACGCGCGGACCGGGAGGCAACCCGGCCGGCGTCACTCCAACACTTCCAAATCTAACTCGGTTGCGGCCACGTCGAGCGCGGGGTCCTTCTGCCGCACTTTCTGCAGCCGCTCGGCGCGCATGCCGGCCTCGGTGAGGCGCGCAGGGCGCGCCTCAGCCACAGGGGCCGCGGCGCGCGCCAGCCGCACGGTCACGCGCCGGCCGGAGACACGACCGAGGATTTCCTCGACGATACTGCGCTGGCGCTCCAATGCCTCGCGATGGATCGGATTCTCGCCGGCAAGGGACAGCGTGACGATATCGCCGTCGACCTCGACGGGAGACGCCGCCCCGAGTGCGGCGCCGAGGAAGCTGCCCTTCTCACGCCCCTGCGCGACCACATTCTCCCACGCCTCCTGCAGCCCAGGAATCGTAAGTCGGCTCTCGAGCGATTGCGCCTTGGGGGGTGGTGCGGGGGACGGGGGCGCGGGAGCGCCGGCGGTCGTCGAGGGCCGCCCGCGCGAAGGTGATCCCCCTTCCGGGCGCGATCCGGCCGCGAGGACCTCCTCGAGATTCACCGTGCGGTCCATCAGCGTCCACCGGAGCAGCAGGGTCTCGACGGCGAGGCGCGTGTTGCCGCTCCGGCGAATGGCCGTCTCGCTCTCGCCGAGCAGGCGGAGCATCCGGAGAACGTCGCCGTCCGAGAGCGCGCCCCGGTGTTCCTCCAGCAGCCGCCGCATCGCCTCCGTGAGATCCTCGGGCGTGGCGCCGACCTGGAGCATGAGCAGGGACCGCAGCATCTCGCCGAGCCCGTTGGCGAACTCGGCCAGGTCCGCGCCGCTGTCGAGGAGCCGGCCCACGAGGGGAAAGACGGCAGCGGGGTCGCGGGCGGTCACGGCGCGAAGCACCTCGCCGTACAATTCGTCGCTCACCAGTCCGAGCACCTCGTGGACCCGCTCCGCGGTCACCGCCCCCTCACCGAAGCTCAGGCACTGGTCGAGCACGGACAGGGCATCGCGCATGCCGCCGTCCGCGTGTTTCGCGATCAGGGTGAGGGCATCCTCATCGGCGGCGAGCCGCTCCTGCTCGAGCACCTCGCGCAGACGGTCGCGGATCGCGGCCGGTCCGATCCGCCGGAAGTCGAATCGCTGGAGCCGCGAGAGCACCGGCGCGGCGGTGTTGAAGATCTTGGCCGGCTCGGTGGTGGCAAACACGAAGACGACGCCCGGCGGCGGTTCCTCGAGGATCTTGAGCAGCGCATTCCACGCCTCGCGCGTGAGCATGTGCGCCTCGTCCACGATGTACACTTTGTGGTGCCCCTCCTGGGAGGCGGCGTACATCGCGCGTTCGCGCAGCTCGCGGGCGTCGTCCACGCCGCGGTTGCTCGCGGCGTCGATCTCGATTACGTCGAGGCTGGCGGAGCCGGTCCAGATCCGGGTGCAGTTCTCGCACTCACCGCAGGGCTCGCCACGCGGGGACACGGTGTCGCGCCGCTCGCAGTTGAGCGCCATCGCGAGGATGCGCGCCGCCGTGGTCTTGCCCACCCCGCGCGGGCCCGTGAGGAGGTAGCCGTGGCCCACCCGTCCGCTTGCGATCGCGCCCCGAAGGGCCGCGCTCACATGATCCTGGACGAGGAGATCGGCGAAGCGACGGGGACGGTAGCGGCGGGCAAGTGCAATGGCCATAGGAGGCGGTTCCAGGAAGGAAAAGTGCCCCAGGCTCCCCGAAGCGACACCGGACATCGCTTAGCGCTGCTACCGGCGAGGTCCTGACGCGGTTCGCGCGCCAGCGCCCTTCGGACCTGGGGCGCCGTGAATATAAGGGCGCTCGACCGGGGACGGGAGTCTTGCAGTACGCGGGAGTCCGATCAGCGGTGTTGTGATCCCGGCGGCCAGAAACTCGGCACCTGGAATTCTGCTCCGGGATTTCCGCGAAGTCCTTGTGACTAGAAGCACTAGCGTAGAAGCCCGCTATCACGGGTGATAGTGCGAACCGTTGCGCTCCGCCGGGGGAAGATGTTATAATCACTTGAACCACAAGGGGTTATGGGGTCGTCCCGACTCAGCTCACCTTCGGAGCCGAATGTCGAGAAACTTGACACCTGGCCCTCCGCCGTATCTCCAAGTCACATCGAGACTTGGACCAGTTTTCCAGCTCGTATCACTCCCTCTTGAATCGGGTTTTTTCGGAAACTGCCAACATCGGCACAGAGCTTGCTCCCTGACGACGCAACTCGCCGTCGGGACCAGGCGGCGCGGGACGAACTCCAGCCCCCAGTGACTCCTTAACCAAGGAATGCACCGAGATGTCAACCGCCTCCAAGCTCGCCCTCGCGTTCGCTGCCGTCGCCTTCGCCGGAGCCTCCGTGGCCCAGGCGCAGGTGAGCGGGAGCATCGCCGCCAACGCCACGGTGCAGACGCCGCTTACCGTGACCGGCGTGACTGCTCTCGAATTCGGCAACGTCTTCCCCGGCGTCAACAAGACGATTGATGCGATCACCGGTGGCGCTTCGGCCGGGCGGTTCGACGTGACCGGCCAGGGCAGTGCCCAGGTCACCATCGACTTCATCCTGCCGACCAACCTCGTGAACGGCGGCAACAACCTGGCGATCGGGTCGTGGACCGCGGCGCGCAATGGGACCAACACCCAGGGCGCGGCGACGACGTTCAGCCCGGCCGGCACCGAGACCACGAATCTCGACGCCGCCGGCACGCTCTTCGTGTGGCTCGGTGGTCAGGTGAGCCCGACCGCGGCGCAGGTCGCCGGGCTCTACACCGCCAACGTCACGATGACGGTGGCGTATACCGGGCTGTAATCGCTCGCTTCGGAGGCGGCGACACCGGCGGCAGGGCTCCGGCCCTGACCGCCGGTGCGCGCATCCAGGCCTGTGCTGACGACGTGTAGACGGGCCGCGGTGGTGGCCGTGGCACTGGCCCTCGCGGGTCCCGCCGCCCTGTCCGCGCAGGGCCGGCCGCTGCGGGTCACGGGCGTCAGGGACCTCCAGTTCGGCACCGTGATCCCGGGCATCCCCGCGGTGATCGTTCGCACCGACGCGGCGAACAGCGGGCAGTACAGCCTGACGGGCGAGAAGAACGCCGCGGTGCAACTCCAGTTCACGCTCCCGACGGCGATGAACGGCCCGTCGGGCGCCACGATGTCGCTGAGCTTCGACGCGTCGGACGCCGGATTCTCGCAGGCAGAGACCGTGACGAGTCAGGTGGGATTTGATCCGCGAGTGCCGTTCGTCGGAGCGCTGTCGAACAATGGTCGGGCCGCCGTGTTCCTCGGGGGCCGGGCCCTGCCCGCTGGTGGCCAGCGATCGGGGACTTATACGGCGACCATCACCCTCACCGTGAGCTACGTCGGGCTGTGATGAACCGCGCACGCTGGCTGACCCTGCTCTCGCTGGCCCTGCCCTGCCCTGTCCTGGCGCAGGGAGTCCTCGTGGCACCCCACGCCGTGCACATCGACCACACCACCCGGGCCGGCTCGATCACCCTGTTCAATCCGGGGAGCACGCCCGCCGAGGTGACAGTTTCACTCGCGTTCGGGTACCCCCAGACGGACTCGGCCGGCGATATCAGTCTGCCGCTGTCCGATTCGGCGCCCCCCGGCCAGCCCTCCGCCACCGCGTGGATCCAGGCGTTTCCACGGCGGGTCACGGTGCCGCCGCAGCAGCGGCAGACGGTGCGCCTTCTCGCGACCCCGCCGCAGGGCCTCCCCGACGGGGAGTACTGGGCGCGGGTCATCATTGGCGCCAAGGGCGGCCAGGTCCCGGTGGCCGGCGTGACCGACACCGTCGCGGTCCGCGTCGGCCTCACGCTCGAGGTCCGGACCGTCATCGCGCTCACCTACCGGAAGGGCGCGCTCACCACCGGCCTCGCCGCGGGGCCGCTCCGCGCCGCCTACGAGAGCGACAGTGTGTTCGCGCGAATGAAGCTCACGCGGCAGGGCCAGTCCGCGTACCTCGGCACCGCGCGGGCCGAAGTCGTCGATTCCGCCGGTCAGGTCGTCGGCGCGACCGAGTTGCCGGTCGCCGTCTACTACGAGCTCGATCCCCGGATCGGCATCCCGGTCGGCCGCCTTCCCGCGGGCCGGTACCGCGTGCGGCTCGAGGTCGCATCCGAGCGCACCGACCTCCCGCCCAAGGTCGTCCTCCGCGCCCCGGTGGTCCGCGATTCGGCCGAGGTCGAAGTCCGGTGAGACGGCTGCTGCTTCCGGCGCTGCTGGCGCTCGCACCCGGTCCGCTCGGGGCGCAGTCCTTTTCAACCACGATTCCCGTCAACGCGATGATCGTGGGGAACGGCATAACGATCACGTCACTGGCCGACCTCGATTTCGGCACGGTGACTCGCGGCGTGCCCGCGACAGTGCTCCCGACGTCGGCCAACGCCGGCCGGTGGCAGGTGGTCGGCACGGCCAACGCGTTCGTCAACATCAGTTTCACGCTGCCTGCCCTGCTTCCCAACGTGCAGGCTCTCCCCGGCATCACCATGCCGATCAGTTTCGGCGCGACCTCCGCGCGCTGGCGCCGTGACAATCCGGCAGTCGGCGGCGCAACGCCCTTCAATCCGAACGTCGGCACCACGGGTCGCCTGGGGCCGCCGCCGCGGCCCGACATGTACCTCTGGCTCGGCGGCACGGTCAGCCCATCAGCCTCGCAGGCGCCAGGGGTGTACGTTGGGAACATCATCGTGACGATCAGCTATCTCTGAGATGCGGCCCCCGCGCCTCAGGGCCTTGCTCCTCGGCTTCTTGGCGCTCGGGTTACTGGCCGTCGGCACCTTTGCGGTCGGCCGGGTTCGCGCGACACACCCTCCCTCTTCGGAAGCGCATTCCTCCCTCTCAATACCGCGCAAGCCCTCGAAGTCGGAGCAACCGGCCACGCCGCGCACGAACCACGCGCCGGCCCGCCCAGGCCGCCATTAGCGGAGCGCTGCCCCGGGGCACCGGCAGGCGCCACCGCGTCGTGCAGGTGTTCGCGCATGCGGACGCGCTCACGCCCGCCGTACGGGCCACCCGGCCCGATGCCCTGCAACAGTCGAACTTCCTGAGCTCGCGCAGGCCCGGATACCGAGCAGTGCGCCGTCGGGACCCTGAACCGGTCATCATCGACCTCCAGTTCGGCCGGCTCGTCAGCCGCACGGTTCCCGCGATTCGCGACGGGGACGAAGTGCTGCTCCCGATGGGCCGGTTCCTCGAACTGGCCGAGATCGGGTACACACTGACGCCCGCTGGCGTGCTGGAGCTGCACCTGCAACCGGAAGGAACCCGTGTTCGCATCGCGGCCGGAGCGGACACGATCAGCGCCGGCGATCGCCGCGTCAGGCTCGCGCCCGGCGACCTGGTCTTCCAGGATGGGGAGCTTTACCTGACGAGCCAGCGGTTGGGCGAACTGCTCGGGCTCGAATTCGCGGTGGACTGGCCCGATCTGATCGTGGCCGTCACCAATCCCGAGACCCTTCCCGTCGCGCGGCGGCTCAAGCGCGAATCGCAGCGCGAGGCACTGATACGCCGGCAGCAGGCTGTCACTCCGGACCTCGTGGTCGGGCAGACCAGGCGGCCATTCGAGGGCGTGCTCCTCGATTACGCCGTTTCGTTCCCGCTCGGGCAGGACCCGTTCGGGCGGGGGGCGTACTCACTGGGGCTCGGCTCGGGTCTCGCCGGCGGCTCACTGGAACTCGGGCTCCGGAGCGTCGGCACCATCGAGGACGGCGAGACGGAGTTCGACGCATCGTGGACCGGTGTCTGGCTGGACAACAGGTGGGTGAAGCAGCTCCGGCTGGGAGACGGCCCGCTGACCGGACCCCGCTTTCGCACCGTACGAGGCGCTTCGGTGACGAACGCGCCCTACCTCCGCCCGAGCCATGTCGGCTCGCTCCGGTACTACGGGGACTTGCCGGCCGGCTGGCAACTGGAGGCGTACCAGGGCGGGCAGCTGGTCGCGTTCGACAGCGTGGACGCGTTCGGCCGCTACGCGCTCGAGCTGCCGGTGGGCTACGGTGACAATCCGGTGGATTTCGTCGCGTACGGGCCGGCGGGCGAGATCCGGGAATTCAATCGCACCTACAAGATCATCGGCGAACAGCTCCCCAGCGGCCGATTCGAGTACGGCGTGGCCGGCGGGGAGTGCCGCGACCCGATGTGCGAGGCCGCCGCCAACGTCGACCTGCGCTACGGTGTCTCCCGCCGGGTGACGGTCCGGGCCGGCGCGGAGCGCTACTGGCGCGACTCGCTGCCGAGCCTGATGCATCCGTACGCGCTGGCGACCGGGCTCATCGGCAACGCGGTTTCCCTCGAGGGCGAAGTCGTGGGGAATGCGTACATGCGCGGGGGTGCGCGGTTCGAGCCGTCCATCGATTTCCGGCTCGGTGCCGAGTACGCCCGCTTCGACACCGCCGTGGAGCAGCCGGTCATCACCCAGGCAAATCGCCGGGGGCTGTGGGTGTTCGACGCCTTCCTGCGCCCGCTCGCCGGATCGGGGTCCTTCTATCTCGAGGGCCAGGCGCAGATCGACGACAACCTCGGCCAGGATGTGACCCGCGCCCGGATCCGCGCCTCGTTGCAGGCAGGCGGCGCCCGGTTGTACCCATATGCACGGCTGGACCGTACAGGACCTCCGGACGGTCCCGCCGAGAGCCGGGAGTTTCTCGGCGTCAATGCCTTCGCCATGGGCCGCCCGTCCTGGGGTCCGCTCAGGAACCTGTGGTTCCGCGGCGACCTCGAGATGGAAGCGAACGGCGGAATGAATCTGGCCGCCGGGTATATCGCGAGATCGCTGGGACCGGCGCTCCGGGTGGAGCTCGGGGCGGCATGGCGCGATCGGACGCCGGGCACGCTCTTCTCCTTCACCCTCAATTCCTACCTGCCCTCGGTGCGAGCCTCGACCGTCGCCCTCCAGCCGACGGTGGGCGAGGGGAGTACCGTGCAGTCCTTCCAGGGGTCGGTGATCTACGACGACAGCCGGAAGCGGCTCACGACAGCACCCGGCCCCTCGCTCGAGCGATCGGGCGTGTCGGGGCGGGTCTTCGTGGACCGGAACGGAAACGGGAGGCCGGAAGTCGACGAGGAAGGGGTCTACGGCGTGCGCGTCGTGGTCGGATCGCAGGTTGCGAGGACGGATTCCCTCGGCCGGTTCCGGGTGTGGGACATCCCCGCCTTCGAGCCGGTGCAGGTCGAGATCGACTCACTGTCACTGGACAATCCGCTTTACGTGCCCGCGATCAGCACGGTGAGCGTGGCCCCGCCCCCCAACGCGGTGCGTGAACTCAACCTGCCGCTCGTACCCGGTGCGATCCTCGAGGGACGGGTCGTCAGGGGACCGGAGCGGCGGCCGGTCGGCAGCATTACCCTCAACCTGATCGACCGCGCGACGGGTCGGCGGCGGCAGATCGCCACGTTCGTCGACGGGAGCTTCTACGTGATGGGCGTGCGGCCCGGCGAGTACGACCTCGAGGTGGATCCGCGCGATCTGGCGGCGCGCCGCCTTCGCGGACGCCCGCTCCGCATCCACGCCCGCGTGGACGAGCCGGAATCGCTCGCCGGCCTCGAGATCATCGTGGAGGAGGAGCCGTCGCCTAAGTGAGAATTGCCCGCTGCCGCCGCTGCATCGTCCCGAGCTGCCAGGTTTCCGCCACGACCCCTCCCAGCAGGAACACCAGCGCCGTGTAGTACACCCAGAGCACCGTCAGAATGGCCGCGCCGATGTTGAGGTCGAGCGAGAACCCCTGGACCTCGGCGACATTTTCCAGGTAGACACCGAAGAGCCGCTTGGCGAGCTCGAACGCGAGGGCCGCGAAGGCCGACGCCACCAGTGCCGCCTGGGCGGGGAGCCGGCGTACCGAGGCGTACTTGTACACGAAGAAGAAGAGGCTCAGGGCCAGGAGGAATCCCAGCACGTCGGGCAGCCACCGGCCGACGGAGCCGAACAGGAAGCCCAGACGCGGGAATTGCGCCTCGCCCCGCGCCCGCGCGAAGCCGACGGCCGCCGAGAGCGCCGTGTTGGCGAGGAAGATGCCGAGGGTGAGAACGACCATCAGGATGTCGCGCAGCTTGCCGAACAGGTAGCTCATCACGAAGTGCCGGCGACGGGGCGGCCGGATGGCAACGTCGAAGATGTGGTTGAGTGCGGTGCGGACGCTGGCGAACAGCCGGGTGCTGAACCAGATGAACGTGGGCACTGCCACGAGGGAGAGCTTGTCCCGGTTCTCCAAGATGTGGACCAGCGTCCCCTCGATCAGCGCGAACGGATCCCGCCCCGGCGTGGTGGAATGGGGCGGGAGAAACGACTCGAACAGCGTCGTGAGGTCGGTTGCCTGCCCGTTGGTCAGGAGCTGCGCCAGGTAGGTCAACCCGACCAGGAGGAGGAGCACAAACGGAATCGCCGCCAGCAGCGCATCGAATGTGAGCGCGCTGGCCAGGAAGGGGATGTTGTTCTCGTCCGCCGCCTGCAGGGTCCGCCGAAGAAAGCCCCCGAAGGAGCGATGCCAGCCGCCGAAGCGGGACTCGATCAGGCGGTGGTCCCTTCGTCATCGGCCACGGTCGTGGCGCGGCGGCGGCTGCGGGCCTCGGACAGGCGGTGCTCGAGCTCCTCACGGGCGGTATGACCCGCGCTCTTCACGCCTTCCACGGTCTCCTCGGCGCGTTCCCGGGCGTCCTGCACGCGCTCCCGCACGCGGTGCGCACCCTCGCGAATCGTCTCGCGCATGCGCTCCTTTCCTTCATCCCAGCGGTCGCCGAGCTCTTCCAGCCCGTCCTCGGCCATCTGCCGGACATGGCGCGCCTTCCGCTTCAACTGCCGGCGGGTCTCGGCCCCGCTCTGGGGCGCGAACAGCAGCGCGACGCCGGCTCCGATGACCGCGCCGGCGATGAACCACGCGAGGCCCGGCGTGCGCTCCTCGCGGACGTAGACGACTTCGTCGTTGTCATGTTGTGGCATGTCATTCTCCCGCGTCAGGGTCGTCCTCGGCCGACACCAGCACCTTTTCCAGCGAGGCGTGGTGCTGCACCGGCGCGTGGATCAACCGGTCCACCAGTGATTCGGTCCCGTTGACGTTCAACTGCTGGAACAGGAACCGAAAGGTCTTTTCCAGGTCAGCGGCCACCGCATCCCGCACATCCTGCGGCAGGTCCCAGCACTCGCGCTTGAAGGGTCCGATGGCCTTCTTCCGGGCCTTGTAATAGAACTGCTCGTCGGAATCCCCCGCCTTGCGTTCGCCCTGCGCGTTCTCGTCGAGCCAGGCGTAGGCTCGCTTCCGGAGGTCGGCGGGAAGCCTCGGGTGGTCGAACACGATGTTCTGGAAATTCGTCGCCAGGTGGATTTCGCAGGCCTCGACCCGCGGGAAATGGCTGAAGGCATTGGACGGCAGCGTGCTGGCGCCGTGCTGCACCGCCCCGGCGAGGGCGTAGCCGTTCCGGGCCTCCCGCGCCAGCGCGGCCAGCGCCTCCAGATCGAGCTTCACCTCGGCGATGGTGCCGTCGGGGAGCACGACCCCGCCGTGTGACGTGCCCGTCTGCACCGAGATCTTGCTGATCCCCTCGTAGGGTCCGAGGGCGGCCAGGGCACGATTGTACCCCTGCATGAAGGCATGCAGCTCTTCGACGGTGCTGTTCTTGTGCCCGACCTCGCCGATCTCGCCGCCCACCGAAACGGTGACACCCTCGGGCTCGCGCTCCCGGATGAAGGCGGTGATTTCGGCGCAGCGCTCGTAATTGGCCCGCTGCTGCTCGTCCAGCGTCGGCTGCGACAGATCCACAAGGGTCGAGGTGTCAATGTCCACGTTGTAGAAGCCCGCCGCCACCTCCTCGGCGATCAGCTTTTGCACCTCCCCCACCTCGGCCTCCGCGTCGGCCGCGTACTTCTTCGCATTCACCTGGCAGTGATCGCCCTGGATGAAGAGAGGGCGGGTGTAGCCCTCGCGCAGCGCCGCCCCGATCATGACGGAGACATACTCGGCGGGCCGCTGCTCGGTGTAGGCGATCTCGCTCCGGGCGATCTCGAGGATGATCGCCCCGGCCTTCCCGGCCCGGGCCGCGCGGAATACCGCGCGGGCGGAGTCGTAGGCCAGCATCCGGATGTTGATGGCAGGCACCGTGAAGCCGCCGCATTCGCCGCGGCCGCGCGCCATGTACAGCTCGTTGATCGAGGCGGGGCGGGCCCCCGTCACCTGCCCGAGCTCCCAGAGCAGCCAGCGGGCGGCCTCGCGATCGGCTTCGCCGCCGAAGACGGCCTGATACACCAGCCGGTCGGTGGCCGACGAGCGGAGGGCAGCCGGATCGTTGAGCTTCACGCCACCAGGGACGAGCGTCACGGCGCCGCCGAACAGGTCGGCCGCTTTTCGGGTGTGATCGGTCACGTCACGACTCCTCGACACAGAGTCCAGAGAACCTTCCCAAGATAGACCGCCGGTGCGCCGAGCGTCAAACCACGCTAGACCTCGTCTGCGGAGGCGGGCTCGGCGACTGCGGGGCCCTCGAAGCCGGGACGGCCCATTGCGGCGAACGTGAGCTGCTTCCCGAGCTCCACGCCGGGCTGGTCGAACGGATTCACGCCGTACCAGGCCCCGGCGTAACCCGTCGCAATCTGGAGGAACATCAGCAGCTCGCCGAGCGTCGCCGGCGCCAGGTCCGGAAGGCTGAGCGTGCAGCTCATCCGTCCCATCCGTGCCAGCGCGGCCGAAGTCGCCTGGTACTCGGCGCGAAGCAGGGCGCCCAGCGTCTTGCCCGCGAGATAGGCGAGCTCCGCCGGCAGCCCGTCGCGGCCAGGGATGGGCACGTCCACCCCGGCATCTTCCACCGTCAGGAACGTGATCGCCTTGTCGAACGGGCCTTCCATCAGGAGCTGCACCTGCGAGTGCTGGTCGGTGGCGCCGACGGCCGCGACCGGCGTCGGGCCAGCGTGGACCACCTTGCCCGCCCGGTCCACCCGCTTGCCGAGGCTTTCGGCCCAGAGCTGACGAAACCACTCGGCGAGGTCGCGCAGCCGATCGGTGTAGGGCATCATCACATGGATTCGGGCCCCGAGACCCGTATCGGCCGCCCAGTGAAGCGCGGCATACAGCGCCGCCGGGTTCCGGAGCAGTTCGTCCTCCCCCGCCCGTTCGACTGCGCGCCGCGCGCCCGCCACCAGTCCGGCCACGTCGATCCCGACCAGTGCCGCCGGCAGCAGCCCGACAGGGGATAACACGCTGAACCGCCCGCCGACTTCCGGCGGGACGTCGAGCGTGGCAATGCTGTCGCGTCCGGCCAACTCACGGAGAACGCCCTTCGCGGGGTCGGTGGTAAAGACGAGGTGCCGGCTCGCAGCCGCGCCGAGGGCCTCCTCGAGCCAGTGGCGCACGACGAGGAACTGGGCGAGCGTTTCCGCGGTGCCGCCGGACTTGCTGATCACATTCACCAGGACCCGTCGCGGGTCGATCCGCTGGAGGGCCGCGTGCACCGTGGTCGGATCGACGTTGTCGAGGATGGTGAGCCGGGGGAAGAACTCGCGACCCTCGTCGTCCCACTCGTTCCATCCGGGGCGGCGCAGCGCCGAGAGCAGCGCGCGGGCGCCGAGGGCGGAACCGCCGATGCCGAGCACCAGGACGTGGTCGTAGGCCTGGCCCAGGCCCTCCGCGAAGCGGGTGATGCGTTCCACGGTCGCGGCCTGCTCGGTCAGGCCCATGAATCCGTATTCTCCCGCCGCGCGCCGCTCGCGAACCTCCGCCTGCACCGCGGTGAAGCGCCGCGCCAGCTCGCCGAGACGGCGCCGTGGAATTCCATGCTCGCCGTCGAGGCCGTCCTGCAGCATCCGGCCATACCGCAACCGCATCAGGGCACCTCCACCGTCAGGCCATCGTGAGCCGGGGCCACACCGGCCGGCAGCCGGGCTGCCAGCTCGGCGTGTCCGGTTTCGTGGGTCAGGTGCGTGAGAAACGTGCGGCGGGCGCCGACCCGCCTGGCCAGCTCCACCGCCTCCGCGATGCTCAAGTGGGTGGGATGCGGCCGCCACCAGAGTGCGTTCAGGACCAGCACGTCCAGATCGCGGAGCGCCTCCTCCTCGGCGGGCCCGACCTCCTTCACGTCGGTGAGGTATGCGAGGGGCCCGAAGCGATATCCGAAGACACGAAGGTTGCCGTGGGGGAATGCCAGCGGAAGCACCGGAACGCCTCCGATCTGCACTTCCCTGCCGGGCTCGAGCGGACGGGGGTCGAGGTGCGGCTTCGACGTGCCCTCGAATACGGTAACGCTCGAGTCGAAGATGTAGCGGTAGGTCTGCTCGAGCATCGAGAGCGTTTCCGCCGGGCCGTAGACCGGGAGGTGGGATTTGCGCCGGACGGTGAAGATGCGCAAATCGTCAATTCCGCCGGTGTGATCGGCGTGCTCGTGGGTGTAGAGCACGGCGTCCACGAGGGACACCCGGGCCGCGAGGAGCTGAAGCCGGAGCTCAGGTGGCGTGTCGAGCAGGAGCGTCGTGCCACCGGCTTCGAGCAGGGCCCCCGCGCGCGTGCGGCGGTCGCGCGGGTCGGGTGACTGGCACACGGCGCAGCGGCAGCCGATCTGCGGCACGCCGAAGGAGGTACCGGTGCCGAGAAACGTCAGCCGCATGCCGCTACACGGTCTCGATCTTGAGCAGGTTGGTCGTTCCCGGGACGTCGAACGGCACGCCTGCCGTGACCACGAGGCGGTCGCCGGGTTGCGCGAACCCCCGCGCGAGGAGCTGTTCGCGAGCCACGGCGAGCATGGACTCGTAGTTGGGGAGATGCTCCACGAGCACCGGGGCCACGCCCCAGACAAGCGACAGCGCACGGAAGGTGTCGAGTTCGGGCGTCACGGCGACGATCGGAACGGAGGGCCGGTACGCGGCCACCGTGCGCGCCGTGAATCCGCTGCTGGTGAAGCACGCGATGACGCGGGTGTCGAGCAGCTCGGCGGCGGCGCAGACGGCGACGGCGATCGCGTCCTCCGTGCGCGCCCCGCCCCTTGGCTGGAGCCGCACGGCATCGCCGTTCGAGCGCCGGCCGACCGCGAGGTCGAAGGCGGGGCTCCGCCCGCGGCGCTGACGCTCCACTTCCCGGGCGATCCGATCCATCGCCTGCACGGCCTCGAGGGCGTACTCGCCGACGGCCGTTTCCGCGGAGAGCATGACCGCGTCGGTCCCGTCGAGGATCGCGTTCGCGACATCCGACGCCTCGGCGCGGGTGGGACGCGGGGCATGGACCATCGACTCCAGCATCTGGGTCGCGGTGATGACCGGTTTGCCGCGGAGGTTGGCCTCGCGGATGAGCTGTTTCTGAACCAGCGGTACTTCCTCGAACGGCAGCTCCACGCCGAGATCGCCGCGGGCCACCATCACGCCGTCCGCGGCGTCGAGGATTCCGGCCAGGTTATCGAGCGCCGTGTCCTTTTCGATCTTGGCAATCAGCTTGACCCGCTTCGGCACCATGGCACGGAGCTGGGTCACGTCCTCCGGCCGCCGCACGAACGAGATGCCGATGTAATCCACGCCGAGCGCGACGGCACGCGTCACCTCCTCCCGGTCCTTCTCTGTGACGGCCGGCGCGCTCACGTCCACACCGGGCAGGTTCATCCCCTTGTTCGCGTGAAGCAGTCCGCCGTACCGCACGATGCCCTCGACCCGGTCGCCACGCACCGCACGTGACCTCCACGGCGAGGAGGCCGTCATCGAGCAGGATCCGGGCGCCAGGGCGAACGTCGCCGGCCAGGGCGGCGTACGTCGTGGGGATTTCATCGCCGCTCGCCCCGGCCTCCGGCGCGAAGACCACCCGGGCGCCCGGCTCGAGCTCCCTCGGCTCGGCCAGCGCCCCGACCCGGATCCGCGGACCGTGCAAGTCCAGCAGGATCGCCGTCGCCTCGGCGCGCCGTCCGATGACATCCTGGAGCGCCCGGATCCAGACGCCCCGAAGCTCGGCGGTGCCATGGGAGGCGTTGACCCGGACGACGTTGACGCCGGCATCGAGGAGTTCCCGCATGCGATCCGGGGCGGCCCACGCGGGGCCAAGGGTAGCGACGATCTTCGTGCGGCGAATGCGGCTGCTCGGCACGCGGTCCTCAGCGGGAAGAGGGAGTGCGGAAAACGGGAGTCTAACCGAATCCGGTCACGCCCGCATCACCGGAATCCCTCCGACCACCGTCAGGACCGCACGCCCGCGACGGAAGGCCTCGCCGTCCCCGCGTTCAGCGAGGGGATCGACCGCCCACGCCACCAGATCGGCATCCTGGCCCGGCGCGAGGGTGCCGCGCCGCTCAGCGACGCCTGACGCCCGAGCCGCGGCAGTGGTGTAGGCATGCACCACCTGTTCGAACCCGAGTCGCTCCTCGGGGCGCCAGCCGGCGGGCGGCGCACCATCGACGCCCCTTCGCTCGAGCGCCGCGTAGACGCCCTCCCTCGGATCGATCGACGCCACGGGCACATCACTCCCGAAGACGAGCGCATTGCCGGCGGCGAGGAGGCTCCGGAACGCGTAGGCACCCCGACCCCTGGCGCCCCAGTGGCGATCGACCAGGGGGATGTCCGTGAGCAGGTGCGCGGGTTGCATGGAGCTCACAATGCCGGCCCGGCCGGCGCGGGCGAGGTCGGCTGGGTGGACGCATTGCAGATGCTCGATTCGATGGGGAATCGCGACTTGGGGAAGGCGCTCCATCAGGTCGAGGGCCCGGCGGACTGCAGCGTCGCCGATCGCGTGGGCGGCCACCGCGATCCCGCCGTCGGCGGCGAGCCGCATCGCCTCCCACGCGAGGGCCCCGTCGGTAATGGGCATGCCGCGATCGTGCACGCCCTCATACGGCTCCAGCATCCAGGCCGTGCGACTTCCCAGGCTGCCGTCGAGGAACAGCTTCACACCGCCCATCGTGAGCCAGTCGGAGCCCGCGCCGCTCCGCCGACCCGCGGCCAGGAGCCGGGGCAATTGTTCGACCGGCGGGGAGAACAGCACGCGGAGTCTCAGCTCGTCCGCCCCTTCCAGCGTCCGGAACGCCTCCCAGGCCGGGTCACCCTCCACATTGTGAATACCCGTGATCCCGAGTCGGTGGGCTTCCGCCTGGGCCTCCCGGACGGCTTCCAGCACCGCCTCGGCGGGAGGGCTCGGAAGGTGCGGAAGGGCGAGTTCGACGGCCCGCTCGAGCAGAAGCCCCGTGGGCTCCCCTGCGGCATCGCGGATGATCCGGCCGCCGAAGGGATCCGGGGTCTCCGCCGAGATTCCGCAGCGACGGAGGGCAGCCGTGTTGAGCCAGGCGGCGTGGACGTCGAGCGAATCCAAGTAGACGGGCACGGCGGCCACGGCATCCAGGGCCTCGCGAACGGGCGGCTCCGCCCACCCGTTCGCGTCCCAGCCCTGCCCGAGGATCCAGCCCTGTGTCGGCGGAGCGGAAGCCACGCGCCGGACCGCCTCCGCCCGGGTGCGCGCCCCTCCCAACCGCACCCGCCGCCGATTCTGGGCCCACATTGCGAAGTGAGTATGGCCGTCGACGAATCCGGGGGTCACCAGGGTGTCCGGGAGCTCGAATCTCGGCACGGCCCGCGGCACCGCCGGCTCCAGGCGGTGCGCCGCCCCGACCCCCCGCACGACGCCGCCCTCCCACCAGACGGCGTCGGCTGGTAGGGCCCCGGTCTGCATCGTCAGGACTCGCCGAGCCCGGAGGAAGCCGTCGCGGACCTCAGAGGCCATGGGTGGGAGCGGACGAGCGCAGGCACTGGGGGCCATGAGGTGTCGCTCGCCGGGCAGTTGTGGGGATGGGGAGGATGTGGGAGCCCCTTTTCAACATTCGCTTAGGCATATGAAGTGGCAGGGTGACTGAGCGGATAATGGCTATCCACGCGCTTGTGGATTTCTTGAAATATCCACATCGGACGGCGTTGAAAGGGTGGACAAAGTCTGTTTTCGCCATATCGGACAACATGCTCGAGATCGACTTGACTCACAACTTCAAGTGGAATCTATAAACCACGTATCCACACCACTTATAATAATGAATCTGATGTTGAAAATCGGAAGGCGACAGTGGCGCTACGGCATGTCTTTTATGCAGAATTAGTGCATAAGCGACGATTTTGGTGCCGAGCAGAGACAATTTCGAGGCTGGGTTTTTCCGGTCGGCCTGTGGACGGCGCGGGTGACGAATCCCGTTCAATCGAGCAGGGTGAGATCCACCAGCTGGCCGGGGTGGAGGCCGAGCTCCCGGACGATCCGAATCGGGAGGGTCACCCCTGCCCCGCTTGGGAAGCTCCACCCCCTGGTCTTGAAACGCCTGCCGCCGACCTCGACGGTCACGGGGATG
This sequence comes from uncultured Gemmatimonadales bacterium, assembly GCA_963817575.1. Taxonomy (GTDB): domain Bacteria; phylum Gemmatimonadota; class Gemmatimonadetes; order Gemmatimonadales; family GWC2-71-9; genus DASTCF01. The sequence continues at coordinate 59,141 of CAWFOY010000011.1, read as the reverse complement.
CTCTTGCCAAGCGGCAAGGTTCCCGCCGGCAGGAACACCTTCGCGTAGGTGCTGCTCCCGTACCGCTCGAGCACGAGCCGTTCTCTCAGGGTGGCGGTCACGGCGGAGAAGGTACCGGTGGAACGAGGGAGCGCTAGGGGCGGAGAAACTCGACTCTTCCGTCGCCGCCGTTGTAGAGGGGGCCGAAGCTGCGGATCGGGGAGGCCAGGAGCGCCTTGGCCAGGTCGTCCTTGCCTTCCACCCGCAGGACGCCGGAGAGGGGCCGCATCCACCGGGGGGTCAGCGACGCGTGAGCGGTCCAATTCGTCTTCTGCTGCCCTTCGAACACCAGGGTCGCTCCAAGTGGCGCCGCGACCGCGCTGGAGTCGGCCGGGAGGGTGCCCTCCCAGGTGACGATGGTCTTTCCAATCTTGACCTGGTAGCGGTCCCGGGTGGTTTCCGGGACCTTGCCCCTGGTGCGATCCACCACCTTCATCGGGATGTACGCCAGCTCGGAGGTCTGGCGAATCCGCCAGTGGGATGTCCACCACTGCACGATGGCCTCCTCGTTCCCCCCGTTCCCCGTCCCGACGCGGCGAGCGGCGATTCCCCAGTAACCGATCATCGAACTGTTGTCGCCGCCCTCGGGGTCGATCAGGTGCTCACCTGACGTGACGGAGGCGTAATCCAGGAAACAGAGGCGGGCGGGAATCCAGCCCGCATACGTCGTGTCGCCACTCACGACGTACCTGAGTGGCGTCGGGAGCCCGGCGGACCGGCTTGCGGGCACCGGCTGAAAGCCTACTTCGAGCTGTGCAGCCGCGGAGGCGGGGGCCATCAGGAAATCCACGCAGGCGCCAAATTGCAGGTTCCTGAGAGCCCAGGCGTGCCGGATTGCGATGGGAGCAGCTGGCGTGCCCTGGGCGCGAAGCAGGCTGAGTGACGGCAGGAGGAGCAACAACGCGGTGACGACACTGAAAAGGCGGGACCGCCCGATCACGAAGCCGCCCGGGCCGACTGCACGGCGGCCTTGAGCTGGTCGTACGCCTTCGGGTCGAGGGCATCGAACCGGCTGTTCCTGTAGGCCACCGTCCCGTCCTTCCCGATCACGTACACGATCCGGCGATTGAGCCCGTCGCTCCCCTTGGCTCCGTAGCGCGAGGCGGCGCGCTGCCGCCCGTCACTCAGGAGCTTGAACGGGAGGCCCAGTTCCTGGGCAAACCGCACGTGGGTCTCCACGGGGTCGGTACTTATCCCGACCACCACGGCGTCGCCGAAGATCTCCTCGTACCGGTCGGCGAACTGCCGCATTTCCGCCGTGCATCCGGAGGTGAAGTCCTGCGGATAGAACGCCAGGACGACGACGCTCCCCCGGTGGGCGGCGACCGTGAACGGCTGCTCGACCGGGCCGGGCCCCGTCCGATCACCCCACAGGAGGGAGATGTCGGGGGCCCGGGCGCCAATGTCGGGGCCCGAAACGAGGACCGCGGTCGGGGGGCCCGTGGGGGCCGGGGGCGGCGCCGTCTCCTGGGCGACCGCGACAGTGGGCAGCAGGAGGACGGCGGCAAGAAGGGGCGCGAACGGGCGGTGAATTGTCATAGGATCGCTCGTTGAAGGTCAGCTCAGCCGGCGGTGACGCGCTTCAGGGCTTCGTCGAACCGCTGGGTACCGCCCACGCCGGTGTAGACGATCCGGCCCTGGCGGTCGATGATGACGACGTATGAGGTGGCCGGGACATCATAGGCCCGCTGGCTCACGCCTTCGTCGTCATACAATGTGCGAAACGGGGGCCGGTGACTGGCGAGGTACTCCCGTACCCGATCCGGAGTCTCCCCGACCGTAACGTTGACGCCCACGAATTCGACCTCATTGCCGTATCGCGCGTGCGCCTCGCGAACGACCGGCATCAAGGCCGCGCAGGAGGTGCACCACGTGGCCCAGAACTCGAGGAATACCGGCTTCCGGCCGATCCAGGCGCCCAGGTCCACCGGTTTCCCATCGAGGTCGTGGACGGCCGGGGCCGGCGCCAGGTCACCGACGGCGGGGGAAGCCGCCTGGGCGCCGGCCGTCGAGGCGGCTGCCGTCAGCGCCGCCGCGAGAGAAACGAGCCCACGGCAGACAGACGAGCGGCGCCGCATCCGGCACACATCAGCCACTCGCCGACTCCACCGCCGCATATCGATTCGCGACATACTCCTCGAGGATCGTGAGGAATTCCGGGACGATCGCGTCTCCCCGCAGCGTGACGTACAATTTCCCGTCAACATAGACCGGTGCCTTCGGCTCCTCGAACGTGCCTGGCAGCGAGATGCCGATGTGGGCGTGCTTGGACTCCCCCGGCCCGTTCACCACGCAACCCATCACGGCCACCCGGAGCTCCTCCACGCCGGGCCGCTCAATCCGCCACACCGGCATCTTGTCCCGCAGGTAGTCCTGGATGTCCTGGGCCATCGTCTGGAAAAAGGTACTCGTGGTGCGACCGCAGCCCGGACAGCTCGTCACCTGCGGCGTGAAGCTCCGGAGCCCGAGCGACTGGAGAATCTGCTGGGCGACCTGCACCTCCTCGGTGCGGTCCCCTTCCGGCGCGGGGGTGAGGGAGACGCGAATCGTGTCCCCGATGCCCTCCTGCAGCAGGAGCGCGAGCCCGGCCGTGCTGGCGATGATCCCCTTGGAGCCGAGCCCGGCCTCGGTGAGTCCCAGGTGGAGCGGATAGTCGCAGCGGGCGGCCAGCGCACGGTAGACATCCACGAGGTCCTGCACTCCCGAGACCTTCGCGCTCAGCAGGATCCTGTCGTGCGGCATCCCGGCCGCCTCGGCAAGCGCCGCCGAGCGGAGGGCGCTCTGCACCATGGCCTCCATCGTCACATCCCGCGCGTCGAGCGGCTCCGGGAGCCGGGCGTTCTCATCCATCATCGCCGTGAGCAGGTCCTGATCGAGGGAGCCCCAGTTCACCCCGATCCGCACCGGCTTGTCGTGGGCGAGGGCGATGTCGATGATGGCGCGGAAGTTCTCGTCCCGGCGCTTGCCCCCGACGTTTCCGGGATTGATGCGGTACTTGGCGAGGGCACGCGCGCACGCCGGGTGGCGCGCGAGCAGCAGGTGCCCATTGTAGTGAAAATCCCCGATCACCGGCACCGGCGTGCCCAGACGGTCGAGCTCTTCGACGATCCCGGGGACGGCGCGGGCCGCGTCCTCGTTGTTGACCGTTACGCGAACGAGCTCGCTCCCCGCCCGCGCGAGCGCGGCCACCTGGCGAACGGTGGCCGCGACGTCTGCGGTATCCGTGTTGGTCATGGACTGGACCGCCACGGGATGACCGGAACCGATCGGCACGCCGCCGACGATGGCGGTGACCGTGGGGCGGCGGGGGTGGGCGGGCATGCAGCAATATAAAAGGACTGAGGACTGAGGACTGGGGACTGGAGACTGGAGACTGGGTACCGAAGCCCGAGAATGGCGAGCTAGCGCTCAGTCCTCAGTCCTCGAACCTCAGTCCTGTTTGCGCTTACCGCCTGTCAAACTCTGCCGCGTCGATCGCCTGGAGATCCGCGGGCGAGAGCGCGAGCTCCCCGGCCGCGAAGCTGTCCCGGGCGTGGTCCTCCGTGCGGGCGCCGGGGATGACGATCACCGTCGGGCCCTGGGAAAGGACCCAGGCGAGCACCACGGCGTGCGGCGACACCTTGAGCCGGGTCGCGATCGCCTTCACGACCGGGTGCTCCGGCAGCTTCTTGTTGAGTCGGCCACCGCCCACGGGGCTATAGGCCAGGAAGCCAATGCCGAGCCGGCCGCAGTGTTGCACCACCCCTTCCGAGAGCGCCTCACGGAAGAACGGGTTCAGCCGGTTCTGCACCGACACCACCTCAACCTGCCGGCGAGCCAGCTCGATCTCGGCCACCGAGACGTTCGAGAGGCCGATCCAGCGGATCTTGCCGGCCCGCTGCAGCTCCGCCAGCATCCCAACGCTTTCCGCCAGCGGCACGCCGGAATCCGGCGCGTGCAACTGGTACAGGTCGATCCGATCAACGCCGAGGGCGCGAAGCGACCTGTCGCATGCGCGGCGAAGATGCTCCGGGCGTCCGTTGTGCTCCCAGCGCCCCTGGGGCCTGGTGAGGCCGCCCTTGGTGGCCACGAGGATGCTGTCCCGGGGGCCGCTCCACGTGGCGAGCGCCTCCGCGATGAGCCGCTCGTTGTGCCCGGTATCCCCGTCGTCGAGGCAGTAGACGTCCGCGGTGTCGATCAGACGCATGCCGGCGTCCAGCGCAGCGTGGAGCACCCGGACGCCTTGTGCCTCCGGTGGCCGGCCGGAGATGGAAAGCGGCATGCCCCCGAAACCAACCGGGGGCACGTCGGGAGCACCGGGGCCAAGCGACCGGGGGGTCACACGAGGCCGAGCTGCTTGGTCAGGCGGAAGTGCTCCTCCGGGCGCAGTGTGCCCTCCGAGGCGAGCGGCGCCAGCGCCTGGAGGATTTCAGCGCGCGATCCCTCGATCCGGCGCTCCCGCAGCTCGCCGATCATGCGCGAAAAGCGATGCTCGAACTGGCTCGAATTAAGTTCACCGTCGGTGCGCATGGCGGCGATGTTCTTGATCTCCTCCACCAGGCGCGCGATGGAAATGGGCTTGAGCGACGGCGATTCGGACATCGTGGTCACCTCGAAAAGGAAACGGGTGCGGATCTGGCCGCAATATAGTCAGAACCTGGAGCCCGTGAGAATGACATCCGCCGACGCCCCGACCGAACGCAACTGCGCCTGCGCCTGGTCCGCTTCGACCGTCTTGCCCTGGGCGCGCAGGCTGGTGAGAAGCCCATACAGCGACCAGACGTTTCCGGGGAACTTCGCCAGATCCTCGCGGTATGCGCGCTCTGCGTCGGCGGGCCGGCCTGCGGCGAGGAGCGCCTGGCCCAGCGACTCGCGGACGGGGTAATACCAGAAAGGCGGTTCATTATAGAGGATGCCGTCCTCGACACCCTTCGCGGCCTCGAAATGAGTGACCGCATCCGCAGCCTTGCCGGTTCGGAGGGCGATCTCCCCGGCGAGTGCATGGAACGCGATGTCGAGGATCTTCCGCGGGTCGGTGCCCTCCTTCTGGCCTCCGGCCAGCGCCTGAACCTGCTTCAATTCCGCGTCCGCCTCGCTTGCCTTTCCGGTTGCGATGAACGCGACGCCGCGCGCGTAGTGGGCGAGCCCGGTGGCCACGGGCAGATCGGCCGGCGGCATCGGCTGCGCAAGCACCTCGTCCCAGCGCCCGAAGGTTACCAAGGCGAGCTGATGGTAGGGGATCATGCCCTGGAGAAAGAGCGCCACCTTCGCGATCTCGGGCGACACCTTGGCCGAGAGACCCTTCGAGGCCTCGAGGGCCACCTTGCTCTGGCCCGACATCATGGCGGCGAAGGCGAGGAAGTGATAGTTGTGCGGATAGTATCCCGCGGGGTAGATGCCGCTGGGTTGCTGCCCCTCGATGAAGACCTCATCGGTGTGGACCGCGTGCTGGTTGGCGGTCACGGCATCGGCGAAGCGGCCGACCCGGATGTAGATGTGGGCAGGCATGTGCACCAGGTGCCCCGCCCCGGGCATCAGGGAGGCCAGGCGCTCCGCGCAGGGCACGGCCTTTTCGGGCTCCGCGGCCTCCACGGCATGGATGTAGAGGTGGCAGGCCCCGGGGTGCTTTTCGTTCACCGCGATCACGGACTCGAGCCGCTTCAACATCATCGGCGTCGCCGGACGCGGGGTGCCATCGCTGTTCCAGTAATACCACGGGCTCAGGTTCATCAGGGCATCGGCATGCAGGGTCTGGGCATCCTGATCGTCGGGGAACTTGTCAGCGACCGCGCCCATCGCCGTGGCGTACGCCGAATCCAGCTTCGCCCGGTTGGCCGGCGGGACGGCCGCGTAGCGTTTCTGGATCGCGTCGATATAGGCCCGCTCGCGCGGACTCGCGTTCCCGGCGAGACGCTTCGCCTGGCGGGCGGCCTTGTACGCCTCCACGCCGCTCGCGGAGTCCATCGGGGCGTTGATGTTGGGCCCGTATGCGAAGGCCACTCCCCACCAGCACATGGCGCACTTCGGATCGAGCCGTGCCGCCTCGCGGAAGGCGCGGATGGCCTCGGCGTGGTTGAAGCCGTAGGTAAGCCGGAGGCCTTGATCGAAGTACTGCTGGGTCAGCGGCACGGAGGTGGTGATGGCCGCGTGGTAGGTGCCCAGGTCTGTGTAGAGCGGAATCGTATCCCGGGCGGGCGCCCCGGTGGCGAGGGTTATCGTGAGGAGGGCAGTGAGGGTGGTCATGGGGGGTCTCCTCGAAGAAAGAATCATGAATCCGGGCGGCGCTTCGGCTCCACGGAATCGGCATCGGCGGCCCGCGTGCGCAGGTCCGATTCACTCCCCCGAGTCCAGCCGCCGGCGAACTCGAAGTGCCGCTCATCGAGCAGGCGCTCGGTAAGCGGAATCTGGCCCGCGTACTCCAGGTGCCAGAAGAGGATGCGCGCCCCCAACTCCGCGGCGGGCAGCCAGATGTCCGCCTGAATTGGAGGGTACAAGTGTGCGAACTCGGCGCGCAAGCGCGCCATCCGGATGGTGGTGTCCATGCTCGCGTCAGCCCAGGAAGGAGAGGACCACACCCATCACGGCGAAATAGATCACCTGATAGCCGGCATCGATGAGCCACGCCCCGAAGGGACGCTCGGAGAACATCAGGGCAGTGACAGAGACCGGCAGCACGAAGAAGAGCCACACCCGGATGCTGATCTTGACTGCATCGACCGGGCTCCCGGAACCGGCCACCGAGTCGAGGCCGACGGCGAGGACCAGGTACGCGATGAACGAGACCAGGTAGGCCCGGCCCACCTTCCGCTTCATCTCCCCCATTCGCTCTGGCGTGTACCCGTTCAGCCGCATCCACGCCTTCCCGAACAGGAGCGGCGAATACCAGAGCATCCCAACGGCGAAGGTCGCCACGGCGGCAAGCAGGACTCCCAACGGGCGAACCTGATAGGGCATCGTTAGCTCTCGCCTCGGAATGGGTGCGGGGGTAGGGGGAATCTGCAGGAAGCGGGCGGGATGTCAAACGACGCCCGATCCTCAGTCCTCAGTCCTCAGCCCCCGCTCCCGCCACAATGAATACACCGCCGGGATCACCACCAGGGTCAGGATCGTACTGCTCACCATCCCGCCCACCATCGGTGCGGCGATCCGCTTCATCACGCTGGCCCCTGCCCCGCCTCCCCACAGGATAGGAAGCAATCCTGCCATGATGGCCGTCACCGTCATGACCTTGGGCCGCACCCGCTCCACGGCCCCCTCCATGACGGCGTCGTACAGATCCTGCGCCGTCGGGCGACGGCCCTCGGCCGTCCGGGCCCGCCAGGCGTGGTCGAGGTATATCAGCATCACCACGCCTGTCTCGGCGGCGACCCCCGCGAGCGCCACGAAGCCGATCGCCACCGCGACCGACCAGTTGTACCCCAGCAGCCAGATAAACCAGAACCCGCCGACCAGGGCGAAGGGGAGGGAAAGCATGACGATGGCCGTTTCGCTCACGTTGCCGAAGCTGAAATAGAGCAGCAGGAAGATGATCGCGAGCGTGGCCGGGACGACCACAGCCAGCTTCTTCGCCGCGCGCTCCATGTATTCATATTGTCCGCTCCATACCATCGAGTAGCCGGCGGGCAGCGTGACCATGCGTTCCACCTTACGGCGCGCCTCGGCGACATAGCTGCCGATATCGCGGCCCTCCACGTCCACATACACCCACGCGGTCGGAAGCGCCCCCTCGGTTCGCACCACCATCGGGCCGGCCGTCTGGCGGATGGTGGCCACCTGCCCCAGAGGCACGTACGCTTCCGCCCCTCCCTGTCGGTTCGTGCCGGAACCCATCCCGGGCATGCCGGCGGTGACTGATGCGGCGCCCGTAAGGCCATGGCTCGCCGGGACCAGCACAGACGCCAGGCGCTCGGGCGTATCCCGCAGTTCCTGCGGATACCGGATCCGGACCCCGTAGCGCTCCCGTCCCTCCACGGTCTGCGTGATCGTCATCCCGCCCACGGCGGTGGCAATAACGGTTTGGACGTCGCCCACATTGAGACCGTGGCGCGCCGCGGCGGCCCGGTCGATGTCGATGTCCAGGTAGTAGCCGGAGACCGCGCGCTCGGCGAAGGCACTGCGCGTCCCGGGCACGCCTCGAACCACCTCCTCGACCGCCCGGCCAATTCGCTCCAGCTCTTTCAGCTCCGGCCCGAAGATCTTGATGCCGACGGGGGTGCGAATGCCCGTGGCGAGCATGTCGATTCGCCCCCGGATAGGCATCGTCCATGCGTTCGTCACTCCGGGCATCCGGACGGCGGAGTCCATGGCGCTGATGAGACGGTCCTGGGTCATCCCGGGACGCCACTTGGATTCCGGCCTCAGGGTGATCGTGGTCTCGATCATGTCGAGCCCGGCCGGGTCGGTGGCGGTATTGGCCCGCCCGGCTTTCCCCCAAACGTGTTCGACCTCCGGAAAACCCTTCAGGATCCCATCCTGGATGCGGACCACCTCCCGCGCGCGGGCGATACTGATGCCAGGGAGGGTAGTCGGCATGAACAGAATCGTCCCCTCATTGAGCGGCGGCATGAATTCGCTGCCGAGCCGCTTCCACGGAATCCAGCTGAGCAGGACCGCCGCGATTGCCGCCGTGACAACCGGCCACCGGTGCCGCAGCACGCCGGCGATCAGGGGACGGTAGACCCGGATCAGGAAACGATTCACCGGGTTTGCAGTCTCGCGGTGAATCCGTCCCCGGATGAACAACCCCATCGTGACCGGCACCAGCGTCAGGGCGAGGAGGCTCGCCGACGCCATCGCGAGAGTCTTGGTCCATGCCAGCGGGTGGAAGAGCCGCCCCTCCTGTCCTTCCAGCGTGAACACCGGGATGAACGAGACGGTGATGATGAGGAGCGAGAAGAAGAGGGCCGGTCCCACCTCGCGGGCAGAGGCCGACACGACGGCCCAGCGCTCCTCCTGCGTCAGGATGCTGGTGTCGACGCCTCCGGTGGAGGAGGCGCTGCGGGCTGGTTCCTTCCCCGCGACCGCTCGCTCGAGGTGTTTGTGCATGTTCTCGATCATGACGATGGCCGCGTCGATCATCGCGCCGATGGCGATGGCGATGCCCCCGAGCGACATGATGTCGGCGCCCACGCCGATCCACCGCATGGCGATGAAGGCCATCAGGATGCCGACCGGCAGAGTGAGGATGGCCACCAGCGCGGAGCGGGCGTGCAGCAGAAATACGACGCATACCAGCCCGACGATGGCGCTCTCCTCAAGGAGCTTGTCGCGCAGGTTGGCGATCGCACGCTCGATCAGATCGCTGCGGTCGTACACCGGCCGGATGATGACACCGGCTGGCAGCCCCGCGCGGATCTCGTTGAGCCGTGCCTTCACGTTGCGGATCGTCGTGAGCGCATTCTCCCCGAAGCGCATCACGACGATGCCGCCGACCGCCTCGCCCCGCCCATCGAGGTCGGCGATGCCCCGCCGGACCGCCGGTCCGACGCTCACCTGGCCGAGGGAGGCGATGCGGATCGGCGTTCCGCTCTGGGTTGCACCGACCACGACATTCTCGATGTCCGCGACCCCCTTGAGGTAGCCGAGCCCGCGCACCATGTACTCCCGCTCGGAGAGCTCCACCACCATCGCGCCGACGTCCGCGTTGGCATTCTGCACGGCCGCCATGACGCGTTGGATCGGGACGTTGTAGGCCTGCAGTCGGGCCGGGTCGAGATCCACCTGGTACTGCTTCTCGAAACCGCCGATCGAGGCCACTTCCGACACCCCGGGGACCGCGGTCAGCGCGTAACGGAGGTACCAGTCCTGGAGGCTGCGCAGCTCGGCCAGCGACCGCTGCCCGGTCGTGTCCTCGATGGAGTACTGAAACACCCAACCGAGGCCGGTCGCATCAGGGCCGAGCGTGGGAGTCACGGCCGCCGGCAGCCGCCCCTTGATGCCGCTCAGGTACTCCAGCACGCGGGATCGCGCCCAGTAGAGGTCCGTTCCGTCCTTGAAGATGACGTACACGAATGAGATGCCGAAAAATGAATAGCCGCGGACAATGCGGGCTCCCGGCACCTTCAGCATCTCGGCCGCGATCGGATACGTGACCTGATCCTCGACCGTGCGGGGCGCCTGCTCACTGAACTCCGCCTGCACGATGACCTGTACGTCGCTGAGATCCGGCAGTGCCTCGAGGGGGGTGGCCCGGAGGGCGTAGACGCCCCCGACGATCGCCGCGGCCGTCAACAGCGCCACGACCAGCCGGTTGGCCAGCGCCCAGTCGATGACGCTAGTGAGCATCATGGCCTCCCGTGTCGGTACCCGGCGCCTTCACGTCCATCCCGGGCATGTTGCCCATCCCGCCTAGCACGGTGCCGAGGTTCGATTCGGCGTCCACCAGAAACGTTGCCGAGGCGACGACCACTTCCCCGACGCGGATGCCCCCGAGGATTTCGACCCTCTCGTCGGTGGTCGCGCCGAGGGCGACATCCCGCGAAGTGAAGCGGCCATCCGGATCGCGCACGAAGACCAGGTTCCGCTCCCCGGTTGCGAGCACGGCGGAGCGCGGCACGCTCACCACGGAGCGGCCTGACGACTCGAAGCGGATGGTGGCATACATCCCGGGCTTGAGCCGCAGCCCGGGATTCGGCAGCTCCACCCGGATCCGCACGGTCCGCGTCTCCGGATCGAGCGCTGGAGACACATACATGATCCGGCCGTGCCGGACCTCGCCCGGCATGGATGGGAATTCCGCGGTCACCGTCAGCCCGAGGCGCACGGCCGCCAGGTCCCGCTCGAATACCTCGCCCTCGAGCCAGACCCGGCTCAGGTCGGCCACCTTGTACAGCGGCTCGCCCGGCATCACTCGCTGTCCCTGGAGGACCGCCTTCTCCACCACGACGCCGTTTACCGGCGCGACGAACGTCAGCGTCCGGCGCACCCGGCCTTCCGTCTCGACGCCACGTACCTGATCCTCCGGGACGTCCCAGAAGAGCAATCGGCGCCGGGCGGCGTCGCCCAACTCCGCCGCCCCCGACTGGGCGCTCGCGGTGCCCTGCCCCACGTCGCTCCGCAGTCTGCGCGCCACCAGCAGCTCTTCCTGCGCACTCACCAGCATCGGTGAGTAGACCGCCATCAGCGGATCCCCGCGGCGGACTGCCTGCCCGGTGTAGTCCACGAAGAGCCGTTCCACCCAGCCCTCCACCTTGAGGGCGACGGTGGCGACGCGGGTCTCGTCATAGTTGACCTGCGCGACGGTCCGGACCTCTCGTGCCAACGGACCCAGGGTCGCCGTCGCGAAGGTGATGCCGATCCGTTGTTGCTCCGCAGGCGAGAGCATGACCGAGCGGAGGCTGTCGGCGGCGGCCGCCGCACCGTGCTCGTGCTCGGCCGGTCCCGCTGACTCCGGGGCCCGCGTGAGGAGGTAGGCGACAGCAGCCGTGGCAAACAGCACGGCGGCGCCAGCAGCGGCCCGCCGCGCGCGCTGGCGCGGGCTCCGGGCCGGCCGGCCAAAGGGGGAGTCGGTCATTGGGTGCCTCCGGGAATCGTGTCCGCAACGGCGGGGACACCGGGGAGTAGCGGCAGGCCCGTGAGCATCTCAAGCTCGGCGAAGGCCTGGCCCTCCTTGGCTTCGAGCTGCGGAACGAGTTCGCGATAGGTGTTGACGGCCATCAGCGCGTCCAGCAGGGTCATGAAGTCGACGTTGCCGACCTGATAGGCGGTGCGTGCGGAGGTCGCGGTGGCTTCGGCTTGTGGCAGGATGCTGTGCAGGTACAGGCGCCGGAGTCGCCGGGTGCGTCCGAGCTCGGTCACCAGCTCGCCGATGCGCCCCCGGGTCTCTGCGCGCATTGCGTCGAGATCCGCCTGCGCCATCTCTCGCATCGCGGCGGCTTCATCCCGCATCTGGAGCTGGCGACTGCCGGCCCAGAGCGGCACGTTGACGCCGAACATCAGGCTCAGCATCCGCTCGGTGCCGCCGCCGTCCATCGGCCGCTGCCCGTAGATCGCCCCGATCGTGAGGTCGGGCCAGATTTCGCGGTGCGCCAGCCGCTCCGCCTCCCCCGCCGCCTGGAGGTCTCGCTCTCCGGCGCGGAGCATCGGGCGGTGCGCGAGCGCGCGGGCCAGGAGCGAGTCGCCGGGCAGAGTCGAATCGGGGAGTTCGGGCAGGACCGGCGTCCCGACCGGCGCGTCGGGCCCGCGATCGAGCACCGCGTTAAGGCGTGCCCGCATCGCGCTCCGCATCGCCTCCATCTGCTCGATTTCCGCGCTCATGCGCCCGATTTCGAGCTGGGCGCGAAGGACATCGGCCTGGCGTGCCTCGCCGACCGCGTACATCCGGGTCACGACGGTCGAGAGATCCTCGAGGAGGCGCAGGGTGCCGCGGCTCACGTCCAGCACGGCACCGGCCCGGTAGAGGTCGTAGAACGCCATCGCCGCGCGGGCCCTCTGCTCCCAGGCCACGTCCGCCACTCGGATTCCCTCGGCGTCCGCGCGCGCCTGGGCGACGTCGCCGGCCAGGCCGAGCTTGCCGGGCAGCGGCACCATCTGCATCACCTGCAGCTGCGTCATCCCCAGGGGATCGTTCAGCTCGAAGCCAGGCAGGTCCCGGTTCATGAGCTGGAATTCGAGCTGCGGGTCCGGCAGCCGCCTCGCCCCGGGAACCCGTGCGAGGGACGCCCGCGCGGAGGCACCCGCTGCGCGCAGGCTGGGGTTGGTGGCATCCACGGCCCGGTAGAGTTCCGCGATGGTCAGCGGGGCCTGGTCCTGGGCGGCAAGCGCCGGAGGCGCCGTCAGTGCGGCGAGGAGAACGGGGAGCAGTGACCGCGCGCTGCAGAAGCGCCGTCCGGCACGAAATCCCCGACGTGGAAGTCGGTTCGGCATGTCCTGATCCTGGTCACGGAGTTGACGCCGGGAGTCGAGTTACGCCCGGTCTCGAGACTGCAACTGCGTGCGGATCAGACCTTGGGAGGAGGAGGAACCGGAGGAAGGTGAAACGTGTATGGCGCGGCAATCGGTGCGCCTGGAAGTGCAGCGGGGCTCGGAAACCTCATCCCCGCTTCCAACATGCGCGCCATTGCGGGAGCCGTCGTGCAGCCGGTCATCGCGGCGCACGTCGTGGGAGAATGACTGCCACGGTGACTCGATGATGCGGTGAGGCAGTGGCGGTGGCCGCCTGTGGATTCGGGCCCCTGGGATCCTGCATGGGCCTCGTGCATCGCGGCGGTGCTTCCATCCTGGTGCGATGCCGCACAGACCGATGCCCCGCCCAGCAGCACATCCTGAGCGAACAGCAAGAGGGCGAGCACAGCGAGGACCGGCTTCAATCGCATGAATGCAAACTAGGCCCACGGGCGGATGGGCACCAGCCGAATCGGGCAGTTCCGCGACTCATGAGCACAGTTTCATACTAGATTCACAGCCGCGCCCGCCGCAGCAACTGGGCGTTGACGGCGACGACGATCGTGCTGAGCGACATCAGGATGGCGCCGACGGCGGGCGAGAGCACCACCCCGGCGAATGCGAACACGCCGGCCGCGAGCGGGATCGCCAGCACGTTGTAGCCCGTGGCCCACCAGAGATTCTGGACCATCTTGCGGTAGCTTGCGCGGGACAGCGCGACGATTCGTGCCACGTCCCGCGGGTCGTTCCTGATCAGCACGACGTCCCCCGCCTCCACAGCGACCTGGGTGCCGGCGCCGATCGCGATTCCGACATCGGCCGCCACCAGTGCCGGTGCGTCATTCACGCCGTCGCCCACCATCGCCACCCGCCGTCCTTCCCGCCGAAGCGCCTCCACCTGCTCCGCCTTCGATCCGGGCAGCACCTGCGCAAACACCCGCTCGATGCCGAGCTCCGCCGCGACGCCCCGGGCCACGGCCTCGGCGTCGCCGGTCAGCATTACGACTTCAATGCCGAGCGCCCGGAGCCGGGAGACCGCCTCGCGGGACTCCGGACGCAGCGCATCCGCCACCGCGAACGTCGCGAGCACTCGATTCCCCTCGAGCAGGTGGATGACGCCCTGACCGCGGGCGGCGGCTTCCCGTGCAAACTCCTTCGCGTTCTCCGGGACGGCGGCTCCCATCCGCTCCAGCAGCCGCGGACCGCCCACCGCCAGCGCTCGTCCGTTTACCGTGGCGCGGGCACCGTGGCCCGGTATCGCCTCGAAGTCGGATGCCGTGACGAGCTGGGCTCCCCGCTCTCCGGCACTCGCGAGCAGCGCACGGGCGATCGGATGCTCCGAGTCCCGCTCGACCGAGGCGGCGAGCCCGAGCGCCTCGATTTCATCGAGGCCCGGCTCGACACGCAGCCCGACGACCCGATGTTCGCCGAGCGTCAGGGTGCCGGTCTTGTCGAACACGACGACGTTCAGCAATCGTGCTTCCTCGAGCCCGCGCCGGTCGCGTACCAGGAGCCCGTTCTGGGCACCGAGGGTAGTCGAAATCGCCACGACGAGCGGGATGGCCAGGCCAAGCGCGTGCGGGCACGCGATGACCAGAACGGCGACGAGCCGCTCAACCGCATAGGAAGTCTCGGCGCCGGCCAGGAGCCAGGCAGTGATGGTGACCGCCCCGGCGCCGAGCGCGACGGCCGTGAGCCACCCCGCGGCCCGGTCGGCCAGGGCCTGAGCCCGGCTGCGCGACTGCTGCGCCTGATCCACCAGCCGCATGATGCCCGCAAGTGCGGTCCGCTCGCCGATGCCGGTGACTTCAACGCGGAGGGAGCCCTCGCCATTCACGGTGCCCGCGATCACAGGGTCGCCTGACGATTTCGGGACCGGGCGGGATTCGCCGGTGATCATCGCCTCGTTAACGGAGCTCCGGCCTTCCCGCACCGTCGCGTCGGCCGGCACCCGCGCGCCGGGGCGAATGAGGAGCAGGTCGCCCTCGTGGAGCTCACCGACGGGAACCTCCTCCACCTGTTCATCGGCGACGCCGGGTTTCACCCGGACGGCCGTATCGGGAAGCAGCCGGGCGAGCTCCGCCAGGGCGCCGCGGGCGCGGCCGATCGATCGCATCTCGAGCCAGTGGCCGAGCAGCATGATCGTGACCAGCGTGGCCACCTCCTCCCACAGCGGCATGCCAGGGTACCCAAGCTCGACAGCGACGCTGAAGATGAAGGCGACGCTGATCGCGAGCGCGATCAGCACCATCATGCCCGGCAGACGCGCCCTGATCTCGCCGACCGCGCCCTTCAGAAAGGGCAAACCGCCGTAGAGGAAGACGATCGTGCCGAGCCCGGGTGCGAACCACTGTGATCCGGGGAAAGCGGGTGGGTGGAAACCGACCAGGCCGGGGACCATGTGGCCCCAGAGGAGGATCGGCACGGTGAGCAGGAGGGAAACCCAGAACCGGTCGCGGAACATCGCCACCGAGTGGCCCGCGTGGCGATCATGACCGGCAGCATCCGTCGGGTGATGGTGGGGGGGTGCCGCGGAGCGAGGTGCGGCCGGCGACTCGTGCTCCTGGTGGTGGTGGTGGCTGTGCATGACAGAAGGTGAGGACATCTGGAGGACGCGTCAACGGAACGGTCCGCCTGGCCGCCTGTCCGCCTGCCCGCCGGTCCGCCGGTTATGCCACGCAGTTCGTCTGGTTGATCGCCTGTCCGCCGGAGAAGGCCTCGATCGTCGTCAGCTTGCCGTTGGTCCGGATGATCACGTGATCGCCGTCGGCGTCGGTGGCGGCGGTGCGGCCTTCGGCTGCATCATCCTGGTCGGTTCGGTAGATGCGCGTCGAGGCCTTGTGGGTGCAGTACCGCTGCAGCGTGGTGGCGTCGGGGAGGAACCGCCCGCCAAACTTTCGGCGGCCCGACGAGACGATCACGTAGTCCGGATCGACGGCCTCGATGAACGGCGTGGTGCTCGAGGTCTCGCTGCCGTGATGGGCGATCTTCAGCACCGTCGAGTGGAGGCCGGCGGCGCCCACGGAGTCGAGCAGCCAGCGCTCGACATACTGGGCAACGACGGCCCCATCGTCGCGCTCCTTCCCCTCGGCATCCCCCATCAGGAGAATGCTCTGGGTGCCGTACACGATCCGGAGGACGATGCTCGCATTGTTCTCGAGGGTGTTGCCGCTGCCGAGCCCGTCTGACACACCCGGATAGGCGTAGAGGAAGCGGATTTGGAGTTCGCTGCCCCAACCGGGTGTGCCAAACGAGGCTCGGCCGATGTGCTTCACGATGGGCTGCCCCTCGACAGTTTCCGAGTCCACGAGGGCCATGAACTTCGGCCAGTCAAGCAGCCCGCTCGGGTATCCGGAGTCGTAGAACTGCCGCACATCGAAGTGGCGGAGAATTCCCTTCGCCCCGGGATAGTGATCGCTGTGAGGGTGGGTGATGATCATCGCGTCGATCACGGCGCCCGGATGCGCCCGCTCAAGCAGATACTTCAGGAACTTATTGCTCGCGTCGGCACCGTTCGGCCCGCCGTCGATCACGATATTGAGCCCTTCGTAGCTGCCGTTCCCCGGGATGTTGTCGTCGAAGGTGTGGATCCAGATGCCGTCGCCCTGCCCCACGTCCACGACGTGGATCTCGAGCCAGGCGTCGTCGCGATCGGCCGCCGCGGCCGGCGGGCCGGCGGCCACGGCTGCCGCCTCCAGGTACTTCTTGGCCGCCCACCCGATCCGTCCGTCAGCGAGCCGCACCTGCCGCCAATACGGCGCAGTGCCGACGCCCTCGACCCGGGTGCCGGGCGGCACGCAGGTGAACGCCGTCGCATCGCTCTCGGGCCGGGGACGAATGTTGAGGCAGGGCGCGGCGTCCGCACGCACCGTAAATCCCGTCGGTGCCTGTGCGGCAAGGACGGCCGGTAGGAGCACCCAGATCGGAAGGACGAGAAGTCGGCGCATGGGGGACGGGATTCCACGCCGACGATAGGTAGCGGGCGTTCGGGCGTCAATCCCTATCAAGGTTGATAGGGTACAACAACTGACGCAGACCGGTCAGCGGGTCAGCCGAAAGTGCTGTCCGCCTGTCCGCCTGTCCGCCTGTCCGCCCTTGCAGCAACCGCTCAGGAGGTGCCGCCGAAGGTGTCGCAGCTTCCGGCGTTCCCCGAATCGAACCCGCGCCGGAACCATTGCATCCGCTGGTCCGACGTCCCGTGCGTGAACGCGTCGGGGTTGACGGTTCCCGTCTGCTGGCGCTGGAGCCGGTCATCGCCCACGGCGGCGGCGGCCCCGAGTCCCTCCTCCAGGTCCCCCGGGTCGAGCAATCCGCGCTCCGCGGCGCTCTTCCCCCACATCCCCGCGTAGCAATCGGCCTGCAGCTCCAGCAGGACGGAGGCCTGGTTGGCCTGATCGGGGCGCTGGCGCTGGAAGCCCCGCACCTGTTCATCGGTGCCCGTGAGGCGCTGGACGTGGTGGCCGATCTCGTGGGCCAGCACGTAGGCCTGGGCGAAATCGCCGGGGGCGCCGAAGCGCGACTTCAGCTCATCATAGAAGCCGAGGTCCACGTAGACCTTCTCATCCCCGGGACAGTAGAACGGGCCCGAGGCGGCCTGGCCGTATCCGCATGCGGTCTGGGTCAGATCCCTGAAGAGGACCAGCTTGGCGTCCCGGTACGGGGTCTGGGAGCGGCTGAATTCCGTCGCCCAGAATGCCTGGGCGTCGTCCAGGACCGCGGAGAGAAACCGCACCATCGGCTCCTCCGCCGCATCCGTGACGGGGGCCGCCTCGTCGCCTCCCGGCGCGGCCTGCTGCGCCTGGTTCGCGACACCGATCAGCGTGAGCGGATTGATGCCGGTGCAATAGCCGATGAGCAGGAGGATGAGCATGCCGCCGAGACCGAGGCCGATCGGGCGGGCGCGCGCGCCGCGGCGATCCTCGAGATTCTCGCTGCGGCCCGTGGGGGACAGGCGCATGATCAGCTCCAGAGATAGATGCGGGGATTGTACCGCGGGAGTACGGCGGCGGGAAGGCGGCGAGAGGGATCACAGTGCCGAACGAGGCGTCACGACGGTCTCCGTGCGGCGAGCGGGTCCCGCTATTTCACTGAATTCGGTGTCGTCGCTCGGGCGCTGAGAAACGAATAGAGCGCACCGATTTCCCCGTCGGTGAAATGACTGAACCGCTTCCGGGCCACCTCCTTCATCAAGGTCAGCTCCCGGTTTCCGACCGGCGTGCCGGTGCGCAGCAGTGTCGTGAACGCCTCGGGCGAGTAGCCGGCGACGATACGCAGGTCGGGCGTCGTTTCGCCGCCCCGGAGCTCGAGACCGTGACACTCGGTGCACGCAGTTCGCGCGAGATAGGCGCCCGGTGCCGTGGAATCACCCGCGCGGGGATAGCGCGCTGCGCGCTTCGTCCGCCTGCCGCACCAGGAGGGCGGCCGGCGCGTACTGGCCCGTGGCGATCCCCAACCGAGCCAGCGGTCCCAGGCGCACCTCGCGGCCTGGACCCTGCTGCGGGGGCACGCTGCGCAGGTACGCGATGATCCTCCCGAGATCTTCGTCCGTCAGCGGGCTGAACATCTCCGAAGGCATCCCGACCACGCTCCGGCCATCCGGTCTGACGCCGCGCCGGATGATGCGGGCAAGCTCGGCATCCGAGTAGGTGCGGACGGCGGCCGTCAGATTGGGAGCGATGAGTTTCGCGAGCATGGGCTCGTCGATGAAGACGCCGCCCTGGATCAGCGATCCATGGCAGCCACCCGCGCAGCCGCGGATGGTGGCGAGTCGCTGTCCCTCGCTGATCGACAGGGAGTCCGTGGGAACCGCGATCGCTACCAACGGCTCCTCGTACTGGCGGCGCACGATGCGCTCGGCGAGCACATACACGACGGCCCCGGTCAGGACCACCAGAGCGAGAATCCCGAGCAGGGCGAGTCGGAGCCAGCGCAACAGGCGCTTCATGGGGCCATGATGTAACCCGGATACGGTGGAGGGTCAATTGGGCGGCGCCAGGTGACGGCGGCTGCGTGTGAAGCGCGATTCACCTCCATTTCACCCGTTCCCTGCCCCTGCTCGTGTACCATGCGGAACGGAAGACACCATTCGTGAGGAGGAGGTCCGATGTCATCCCAGGAGTCCCGCGGGCCATTCTGCCAGAGCTGCAGCATGCCCTTGACCAGGCCGGAAGAGTTCGGTAGCGATAAGAGCGGATATCGGGTGAACGACTATTGCCGCCACTGCTACATGGGCGGCAGCTTCACCGATCCCGATGTCACGATGGAACAGATGATCGACCGGTGCGTTTCGATCATGGCGAGACGCAACATCATGCCCGAGGCCAAGGCCCGGGAGCTGCTCGATCGGGTGATGCCCTGCATGAAGCGGTGGCGGGCGCATCCGGCCGCGGCTGGGGCGGGAAAGGGGCGGGGCGCCTGGGCGGGCGACGAGCAGTGCTGATCGCACAGCAAGGAGCGAGTCTTCATGGCGACGATGACGGAGAAACTGACCGGGCGGGGAAAGCGTGCCGCGCGGCGAGCCTATAAGAAGGTCGAGGAGCGCGTTCTGGTCGCACAGGGTCGCAAGGCCGTCAAGGCCAAGATGGAGACGGTCCGCAAGGTGACCCGCAAGGCGGTGAAGACGGGGATCCTCACCGGCTCGCTCGCCGCCCTCGGGGTCATTGTCGGTGCGGTCCGGAAGGCGCGTCGCGACAGGTATTAGTTCGCGAACCGCACCGCAAACACCGGCGGCAAGTGCGTCGAAACCGATTTCCAGGAATCGCCCTGGTCGTTCGACACCCATAAGGATCCGGTGGTCGATCCCATGGCGAGGCGGTTTCCGCTTGGGTCGACGTCCAGGCAGTGCCGGTAGATGAGGTCGTACGCGCCCTTCTGCGGCAGCCCGCGCCGGCGGACCTTCCACGTCTTGCCGCCATCCAGGGTCCGGGAGACCACGACCTTCCCATCCACGGGCACCCGGCGCTCGTCGCTGACCGCCGGGGCGAGCCACGCCACGTCCGGCCGATCCGGGTGCACCGCCACTGCGAAGCCGAATTTCGACGGTTTCGTCCGCTTGACCTCCTTCCAGCTCATGGCGCCGTCGATCGAGCGAAAGACGGTGTTATGGTGCTGGCACCAGAGCACGTCCGGTTCGCCCGCGCATTGCACCATGCGGTGCGGATCCTGGATGGCCGGGTTGTTCTGCTGCTCCGGCGGCATGTAGGCCGCGAACATCCCCTCCGCGCGACAGGCCCAGCTCTCACCCCCATCGGCCGTCACCCACACGCCGCCGCACGAGACGGCCACCGTCACGTGCCGGCTGTCGCGCGGGTCCACGCAGATCGAGTGGATGCCGGGATAATCGTATCCGCCGCCGAACCATTCCTTCCGCCGGGGCTCGTTCCAGAGCGGCATGTTCAACTCCCACGAGTCGCCGCGATCCGCCGACCGGAAGAGCCCACCCGGAATCGTCCCGCACCAGAGGACCCCCGGCTGTTCCGTTCCGCCCGCCTCCAGGGCCCAGATCTGCTCCACATTCCAGGGAATGGGTGTACCACGCATCGGCTCCCGATCATCCACCCCCTCCGGCTTGGGCGGATAGGCTGGCGCCACGCAGGACTCCCAGGAGTCGCCGCCGTCCCGCGACCGGTGGAGCTTCACACCGAACTGGCCGTGCCCGACTGCGGCGTACACCATCCCGTCCCGCCGGTCCGGCAGGACCATCGTGACCGGGTCCCCCAGGAAGCTCGGCGGCGTGACGGCCCAACCCTTCCCGTCATCGGATTCGTCGAGTCGGAACAATCCCTTCCGAGTGGCAACGAAGAGGCGGCTCATGCGGACTCACCCTCCGGATAGGGCCTGCATCACGTAGATCTCGCCGTCCGGGCCGACCGGATCGGCGAGTTGGCGGCGATCCTGAATCTGCCGGCCGTCCACGAAGATGACGACGTGCTTCCGCACGGCGCCCTGGTCATCGAGGATGAAACCGCGGGCCGGCTGGTTCCGCGCGAAGACGCGGTCGAGCACCTCGCGCACCGTGCGGCCCGGGGCTTCGGTCGGCGGGCACTCGACGTGCCGCTGGAGGTTCTGGGTGAAGGAGACCCGGGCCATGGGGAGGGACGCTTCCCCGCTCACATCGTCGGCTTGTTCACCAGGTTGATGGCGAACGGCCCCTGCCCGTGAAGCTGAACGACCGTATAGCCCTTCGCCCCGCCGAAATGCGGCATGGGAGACGGGATGTAGAGATAATCCCCCGGTCCGTACGACTTGAGCTTCGATTCGTCGGTCTGCTCGCCCATCCCGAGCTGGAGGACGCCGCTGAGCACCGTGACGTTCTCGGTTCCCGGGTGGAAGTGCGGCGGGAACCGATATCCGTCGGGGAAACTCAGGCGAACCGTGTACGGACCGGTTCCGCTCGGGTCCCCATCAATCACAGCCAGCTTCATGCCGGGGGCAAATCCCGGCACTCCCGCCTCGGCCCAGGTGATCGAGCTCGCGGCGACGGCGCGCATCGCGTCCGGCGCGGCCGCGGGCGCCTGGCCGACCGCGGGTGCGACCGCCGCAAGGCTCAGCGAGCCCAGCATCAGGACGGTGCGACTGTTGAACCACATAGGAGCTCCCGTGTTGCGAGTACGTCCTCGACCTCAGGATCACTTCTTCTTCTCGGGCGCCGGCGCGGCGAGGGGCAGGTCGGAATTGAAGACGTCCACCACGACCTTCCATGTGCTGTCGGCCTGCCGGCGCCAGACAGTGGCGTACTTGCCCCGATCCGGAACCGGATTGCCCGCGGAATCGTTCACGCTCATCTCGTAGGTGCCCGACGTGTAGGCGAGCTCGCCCGAGCGTGACGCTTCGACCTTCGTCGGCTGCCAGGCGCCAGTGAGCCCCGGCAACGCGAAATACGACTCGAACATGGCGCGGGCGCCCGCCTGTCCGTTCACGGCGGGCCCGTTCGGCGGCATGATCACGCCTTCAGCCTCCATGAATCCGGCTGTCGCCGCCGCGTCCTTGTCGGAGAATGCCTTCGCCCATGCTACATCTGCCGCGCGGACGGCTTCGGCCGCGGCGGCGCTGTGATCTGCTGGTGGCTGGCAGGCGCTCAGGATGCTGGCTACGCCAATGGTCAGAGCGCCCATTCGAACGGCTCGCATACGACCCTCCTTCGAGGGCACGGGTAGACGGTTGGGCCAGAATGGCCGCCCATACATTGCACTGGTGGAATGGAAAAGGGAATTGCCTGGGCGGGATTGGGGTGGTCAGTGCCGGATCCGGTCCACCTCGATCGGGCACGACCACGCGAACCGAGACGACGGGGCCCTGGAAGTCTACCGGCCACGGGAGGTCGGGCGACCCCGACAGGGAGAGCATGACCTCCGGTATGATCAGCAGTCGGAGCACTCTGAACTGGGCCGAGAAATTCGGAGCGAACAGGAACTCCGTGGCGACCTCGGACCCGGCCGGCTCGGTGCCCTGCCCCGTGATCGGCGAACTGTGCTGGGAGAATCGCAGGGCGCCAATCGTCACGCCCCCGACGAGCTCGACGGGTCCGAACGGATACTGCAGCCCGACGTCGGCGGCGAAGACGTCGACGCGGTCGTCCACGGTGAAGGTATCGAAGCCGTCGGATTCCACGCCGGAGTCGCCGGTGTAGTACACCCACCGGGCGCCGACATAGACGAGCCGGCCCGCCGAAATCCCGCCGATCAGCCCCGCGCCCCCCTGGTACGCACTCCCGCTGCCGTAGCTCACGAGCCCGCCGAGGTGCACCTCACCCAGCTGGGCGGCCAGGTCGGCATGCCCCAGTGCCAGCGCGAGGGCGATGACCGCGCACCGGCGGATCACATCCCGTCCTTGCACGACCCGCGCCAGCCGCCGCAGGTACTCGCTCGGCGGCGGCAGCAGGCTGTCGAGCTGGGCCCGGTCCTTGAGCCAGCGTAGCTGTCTGCTCCAGGAAGCCGAGGTCCAGCAACGGGACCAGCGCCTCCGGGCCCGAGAAGACCATGGCGACCTCGCCATCCATGAACATCCCCCGGTAGTCCTGGTTCTGTGAGCCGACGATGGCATAGCCGGCCGCCCCCGGCACATTGCGCACTCGCTCGTAGATCCGTTCGGCAATCTCGCCGAGCTGGCCGCAAGCGCGGTGGCTGCCGCCGCGGCGGTGTCGGCGTTGAAGTCACGTTGGAAGTCACCTCCCGATAGCGAAAGTAAGTGACTTCGAATTCAGCTTCACTCCGGCGCGCTCCTCGATCGCCGACAGTAACGCTGGGGTGGCAAGGAACTGAACCTTCTGGTGCAGCTTCGGCGGCTCGGCCACCGGCATGCCCGGCCGAGCCGCCGCCTCGGCGAGCGCGCGGTCTGCGACGTCATAGATACGGCAGGCCCTTGAGGAGCACCGTCTGACCGACCAGCTCGAGCCAGGTCTGGGCCCGGCTCGCGAAGCCGTGCTCGTCCGGCGGGAGCGTGTACAGCCGCAATTCGAGCTCGCCATCAACCTCTCCGATGGCGTCGCTGCAGGGTATCACGCGCCATGAGCAGGCGACTCATCAGCTCCCACCCTCTGGCCAGCGTGGGGGCGGCCGCACTCGGCGCGTTGACCTTGGACGGCGAGACGATGGAGACCGTCGCACCTCGAAGGCAGGCGCCGACCAGCAGCCCGCTGTACAGGAACGAGTTCCACAGGGAGTCCGGGATCTTGATGACCGACCCCTTCGGCATGAGCGAGTAGAGAAGCGCCTTGCCGACATTCAACGGCTTGGGGAGGTAGCCGGTCCCGTTGCTCAGTTGGAGGGCCCTGGAATCCCAGATCGAATCCTCAGTCGCGGGCGGCCCCGCAGATCCTGAACCGGCGGCGGCAGACTTTATTTGGAAGGGTGGTGGCAACTCGCGCTCGGAAATTCCCTGGCTCAGGAGCAGGTCGCGCGCGGAGCGCTTGAGCTCCAGCAGCGCGGGGCCCCGTACCTTGACGGAACGATCATCCCACGTCGGGCCCAGGTACTGCTGACCGACTCCCATGCCGGTGTACAACGCCTCGCCGCGGTAAGGATCGGACTCCGTCACGTCGCGGAACACGATCTTCCGATGGTCGCGCATGACGTTGTCGGGATACGCGAACACGCTCGACACCAGCCCGCCACTCCAGAACGAGGGATCCGGACGGTTGGTGATGTTGACGTGCACCTTGACCCGATTGCGCAGCCACGCGTCTCCGTACTGGCGCGTCTCCGCCTGGAGCAACTTCGACCCTGCAGCCGCGGTCCGCACCCGTTCCAGAGCCGCGCACCAGGCTCGTTCTCTCGTCCGGCGTGGCCTGGGGCAAATCGGCCGATGCCCCGAGTGGGTCCTCGAGGATCGACATCAAGATCCGGGACTTCCGGGCCTGGTAGTAGTGCTCGTCGAGGAAAATGAAGTACATCGGGAGCTGGCCGACGCTGTCGTACGATTCCACGCGTTCCGCGATCGTCTTCAGGTACTGCTCGACCTGCTGCCAGCGAGGCCCAATCGAGCTCTCCGGTGGACGTGATGGCCGGGAAAGTCATGAATCCAGAGGACGTGATAGTCCTTGGTTTCGCGAATCGTCCGCAGGAGCTCCCGGTGAAAATCGAGGTTCACGAGATACTGCACCGCATTGCTGTCGCTGAACTGCACATCCGTCGCACGCTCGAGCAGCGAGTCCAGCTCCGCCTGTGAGTCGTGCTGCTCCGGCAGCAGCGCCAACTGGAGCGGAAGCCACACCAGCCGGGGATCGTCCCATTCCTCCGCCGCCCGCACCCGGAGCTCCTCGAGGATTCCGGTCAGCCGCTGGAAGACGTACAGGGCACGATCGGTCGTTTCCTCATCAGGCAGGCCGGAGGCGACCACAGCCCTGCTGAACCGTCCGCGGGCGGCGGTACCCAGATCGACGAGCTCGTCGCTCCGCTTCTTCTGTCCAAGCAGGCGGTTGTAGGGGAGGATCACTTCATTGCAGGACGATCCTCCGGGCGGAGTCGGCCAGACTCCGGCGCAAGAGCGTCCTCGCGGGTGGCGATGGTGAAGGCCCGCACCAGTTCCGCGTGAAAGTGCCGTACCTCGGCATCGCTTCCCGCGGCGGGCGAGGTGGGCCCGCAGCTCCGCCAGGCTCGCGCCGGCTCTCGCTTCGGCGGTGCGGGTGTCACGGCCGTCCTGATCCAGGAATGGGACCGTGACCCGCCGGATCCATTCGGCCGACGCGGCGAGCGAATCGAGCGCATCCTCGAGTGCCGGATCGGATACCTTATACGGCACCGGGGCGGCGTAGTCGCGTGCCACAACGACATAGTCGCGCAGCGGCCGGGTACGACCCACGAACGGATCTCCCATCGGCAGCGAGACTCCCACGGTGAAGCCGTGGCTCTCCGTCGGGTACCAGTTGAGGCGGAGCATTCCGCCCGGACGGACGATCCCGCCCCGCCGCAAGGGCGTAGTCGCCGAGACGACCCAGTTCACGTGCTCGTCGAGGAAGTTGTACTCGGCACCGGTGCCGAGCCCGAAGTAGGGCACATGTCACCATCGCTCGGACGCCCGCCGTCCACTCGTGTCTCGCGCATGCCGGCGAAGCCCTCGAGGCCGGCCGCCAGCAAACCGACGACCGGGCTCGCCACGGCGCGTGACACTGCCGCCCTCGGCGCGCACCAGCAGCTCGGATCCCGGACCCTCCATCCACGCGCCGGTGCTCAGCCCCAGGCTCCAGTGCAGCATCCTGGGCTGGCCGATGGAGAAGATCTTCCCGCCGGACTCGGGGGGCCGTTCGAGTTGAGCAATGGCTGGCAGGGGGGAAAGCAGGGCGAAGGCGGCAAGGCCAATTGCCGATCGTGACACGAGCGGGGCACTGCGCAAGGACATCAGGCGATTCCGATGATGTGTCATCCTGTGGGGTAGGTAGGGATAGTGTACGCTCCGGAAGCAGAAAGGGCTAGGGCGGGTCAGCGGGTCAGCGGGTCGGTCAGGAGCCGTTCCGTCATCCCGAGGACCGCAGGCCCGCCTGCCAGATCCCTCGATCGCTTCGCTCTCTCGGGATGACGGCTCGTGTGGTGACCACCCATCGGCCCAACTGCCCATCCGCCTGTCCGCCTGTCCGCCTGTCCGCCTGTCCGTCTGTCCGTCTGTCCGTCAGAATCTCAACGACAAGCAGCTCAGGCCGCCGTCCATCTTCTGGAACTCCGACATGTCGAGCACGATGAGGTCGTATCCGCGGTCGCGAAGGGCCGCGTGCAACCGGGGGAAGCCGGCTGCCACCAGCACCTGGTCGTTGACCTGGACGCAATTGGCCGCGTAGAGCTCGTCGGCAGCGACCCGGATCGTCTCGTATCCTCGGAAGGCCGGATGGTCCTTCAGCGCGTCGATCAGCACCAGTCGACCGCCGTCGAGTGCCGCCAAGCCACTCTTCAGGTGCAGGAGCTGAGGAATCTCCCGGATGTCCACCGTGGCCGACGTATATCCGTGACGAGAGAGAATATCCCCGAGCTGCTTCGCGCCGGCCCCGTTGGTGCGGTGCGAGAGGCCGATGAAGAAGTGATCCCCCGTCTGGCAGATGTCGCCGCCATCGAGGGTGCCGGGCGCGGAGATTGCCTCGAGGGACGAGTAGAACGCCTGGAGCGCATCCCGAACCGCCGCCACCTCACCCTGCCGGCTCTGAGCGCCCGGGTTGGTGAGGATCGCGACGCGGTCGGTGAGAATCGCCGTATCCTCGACGAACGTGCCGTCCGGATAGCGGTCGTCGGCCTCGAGCCGCGTGAGAGTGAGGCCGCACTGCTCGAGCGCGGCGCAGTAGTCCGCGTGCTGGGCGAAGGCCGTATCGAGATCGGGACGGCCGAGGCCGGCGCTGGTCAGCCCCTCGGCGAAGGTGCGGCTCGGCGCCCGTACGATGGCGGTCTTGAACACGTATTTCCGGGTACGCCGCGCTACGAGAGGTCGTCGACGGAGCAGTCGCGCACGCGGCCGTCGATGATGCGCTTGGCGAATTCACAGCAGCTCGAGACGGCCGACTGCTCGGTCGGGCAGGTCGTGGGAAAGGAAAACGCCCGCAGGCGCCCGCCCCGGCCGATGAGGAGATCGAGTGTCCAGCGCCCCGAACCCCGTATCTGATACGAGCGCGCGGTGATGGCGAAGCCCTTGTACGGGACGGAATTCAATGGAGAGTCCGGGCAGAGGATGCTCGGAGTATACCCCATTGTACCTGCCGATGTACCGCAGCCGGGCCGGAATCCTCAGGACGCCAGCCGTCCCACCAGGTCCGTCGCGCGGAACGGGCCGGGATCGGCGATCAGGGCCCGTGCGGCGTCCACCTGTCCCCACGTGTTCCACAGCAGGACGCCACGGACCCGGCCGCCCGACAGGTAGTACACGACTCCCTCGCGGAACGGCTCCTTCCAGTCGGACAGCAGCTCCCCGCGGGGGTCCATCTCGCCGACGGCCTCGTAGCCCAGCTCGAACAGGTCTGAATAGAAGAACGGCAGGTGCGCATAGGGCGAGGTGTCGCCGGCCATCGCGCGGCCCGCCGCGTGCCCCATCGTGAGCGCATTGTCCTCGTGCTCGACCCGCATGCGGACGCCGAGCGCGGGGGCCGTAAAGCGAGCGACATCCCCCGCGGCGTATACATCGGACTTCGACGTTCGGAGATGGTCGTCCACCACCACGCCGTCCTCGACCTCGAGCCCCGCCGCCTTGGCCAGGTCGAGATTGGGCGCAATGCCGATCCCCGCCACAACTGCGTCCACCGTCAGGCGGGTCCCGCCCTTCGTCTCGACGACGACTTTCGCTCCGTTCCGGCTGACATCGGTCACCTGCTCGCCGGGCCGAACGTCAACGCCCTTCTCGCCGTAGTACTCCACGAGGAAGCGCGCGAGGTCCGCCGGGAACAGCCGGGCCCCGATTCCGTCCTCCGGAAAGAGCATCGTGACCTTGCAGCCTTGCATCGAAAGCGCAGCTGCGATTTCGGATCCGATGAACCCGCCTCCAATCACGACGAACGTCCGGCCAGGTCCGGCCATCGCGCGAAGCCGGCGGTAGTCCTCGAGTGTGCGGAAATAGATGACGGAGTCGCCTCCAAACGGCAGGCGGCGCGGGGTTCCACCCGTGGCGAGGAGCAGCTTGTCGTACGTGTACTCCGCGCCATGGTCATCCAGGACGCGCTTCCGGTCCGGATCGAGCGTTGTCGCCCGGCGGCCGAGATGGAAGCTGACGCCGGCCTCGCTGGTCTTGCGCCAGACGGTGTCGAACGCCTCGCCCTTCCAGAGCGCCTTGGACAACGGGGGCCGCGAGTAGGGCTCGTCCGCTTCGGCGCCGATCAGCCCGATCCCTCCCTTCGCATCCAGCTCGCGGATGCCGCGGGCCGCGGCGTCGGCGGCCATCCCGCCGCCGAGGATGAGGTAGGAATAGTGCTGGGTCACGGCGCCACCCACGACTGCGTGGGCACGTTCGCGGGAACCGGCAGCGACTGGAGGTACGTCACCAGCGTCCAGATGACGTCGGGCTCGAGAACGCCCCCGAACGCCGGCATCCCCTGCGGGCGTCCATAGTAGATCGACTGGTAGATCTCGGCTTCCGTGCCGCCGTAGCGCCACCGTCCATCCGACAGGCTCGGCCCGACAAACCCGGTCCCTCCGCCGCCATGACATCCGTCGCAGTTCATCGAGGAGAAGAGTGCGGCGCCGGCTTCCGCGACCTTCGGGTCGTCCGTGTACGGGTTCCGCAGGGTCCCGCCTGAAGGCGCCCGCGCGCCGGCAGAGAGATGCGCTTCGTACCGCACCGACACGGGCGCGGTGCCCTGGGCCACCCGCTCTGCGGGAGCATCCCTGCGGCCGCAGGACGCCATGACGACGGCCAGAACGATCAGCGCCGGGCCCGCTACAGGGCGAAGATCCATACGATCCCTCCCTGGCTCGTGTGGCGCGCGATGTCGGGCATGAAGTCGGCGGGCGGCCGCACATCGGCCGGATCGTCGGACCGGACGTCTCCCGAGAGGAGGAACCAGTCCCCGCCGATCCCGGCGTACACCGCTATGTACTGCTTGCCGTCGGGCCCACGGTAGGTGATCGGATTCCCTACCACACCCGAACCCACCTTGAACTTCCACAAGACCTTGCCGGTCTTCGCGTCCGCCGCCTTGAACCAGCCGTCGAGGGTGCCGTAGAACACGACGTCACCGGCCGTCACCAGGGCGCCGCTCCATAGCGGGTACGTCTCCTTGGTTTCCCAGACTTTCTTGCCGGTGCCGGCGTCCCACGCGAGGAAGGCGCCCAGGTGCCCGCCCGGTCCGGCATGATACGGCGTGCCGGCACCGATGAACGGCGTCCCGGCGATGCGCACCGCCACGGTCGCCTGGAAGTCCATACAGAGATTATTGGTGGAGGTGTAGAAGAGGCCGGTGCGCGGGGAGTAGGCAGCGGGCGACGCGGGACTCTTCCCGCCTTCGAGACTGGGGCAAATGTTCTTCCTGTTTCCCTTGGAGGCGCCGGTCAGCTTGGTGGAATCGAGCACCGGCCGGCCGGTCTTGAGATCCACCGAGCGGGCCCAGTTCAGGTATACGAACGGCTCGGCCACGAGCACCTCGCCGGTCGTACGATCGATGGTGTACTGGAAGCCGTTCTTGTTGAAATTGACCAGGACCTTCCTCGACCGCCCACCGATGGTGAGATCCGCGAGGATCATCTCCGATGCCGCGTCGTAGTCCCAGTTGTCGTGGGGAGTGAACTGATAGGCCCAGACCAGCGATCCGTCCGCCGGCCGGCGGGCGAGGACACTCGAGGTCCACTTGTTGTCGCCGGGCCGTTGCTCGGCGTTGTAGGGCGCCGGGTTGCCGGTGCCGTAGTAGAGCAGATCGAGGGCGGGATCGTAGGACATCCAGCCCCAGACCGGCGCACCGCCCGTCCGCCACGCGTCTTTCGGCCAGGTGGTGAGCGCGAGGTCGGAGCCGGCGTCATAGTGCGGCTTGAACGTTCCCGGCCGCGCGCGCACCGCCGTATCCGGGCCGATGTTATGCGCGGTCCAGGCGATCCGGCCGGTCCTGAGATCGAGGCCCTTGATCCACCCGTAGATTCCGAATTCGCCGCCGGATGCGCCGACGATGACCCGGTTCTTCACCACGAACGGTGCCATCGGCGTGGTCTCGCCTTCGGAGAGGTCCGCGATCCTCGTCTTCCAGACTTCCCTGCCCGTCGCCGCGTCCACCGCCACCGTGTGCCCGTCCAGCAGGTTGTAGATCACCTTGCCGTCGGCGAATACCGCGCCGCGGTTCACCGCGTCGCAGCAGGCGATGCCGATCGCGTTCCGGCTCACATCGGGACGGTATTTCCACTTGAGCGGATAGCCCTCCTGGGTGAGGTCGAAGGCATAGAGGACATTGGGCCAGGGCGTCACGACGTACATCGTGTTCTTCACCACGAGCGGCTGGCCCTCGTGGCCGGCCAGCACGCCGGTCGAGAAGGTCCACACCGGCCGGAGGTTACCCGCGTTCCCCGCTGTGATTTCCCCGAGGCCGCTGTAGCGGGTGGACGCGTAGTCCCTGCCGGGCATCGTCCACTGGCCATCGTCCGGCGCCTGTGCGAAGGCGGACGCGGCGAGCAGCTGTAGAAAGCCGATTGCGAGGGTGGTGTGACGCGACATGGGGCTAGAACTAGTGGTGACACGGAAGGGTGTCAATCCAGCCTCACCCCCGACCTTCACTTCGCGTGGCGAAGAGAAGAGGACAGGTGCCCTACCTCACGCCCAGCCGCTCGAGCGCCTGTACCGACGGAGGGAACCCGGGTTCGATTTCAACGGCGTGCCGATACGATGCGATCGCCTCGTCGCGCCGGCCCGCCGTGAGCAGCGCTTCCCCGAGGCTGTCGAAGGTGTTGGCCGATCGCGGATAGACCCGCGTATTCAACCGGAAAACGGCGATGGCCCGGTCCATCGCGCCGGCACCAAGCAGGCGATATCCCAATGCGTTCACCTCGGCCTCCAGGCTCCGGTAGCGATTCGCGACCCCGTCCTGAGCCGCCCGCAGTGCCTTCTCCGCCTTCGCCGTGTCGCCAGTTGCGATCGTGCGGTCGATCACCTCCGTCACCGACGGAGCGCTCCCGGCCGTCAGGATTGCGGCGAGCGCCGGGTCAACGCCCCGGCGGTAATCGTCGGAGGTGAGCGGCGTGTAGATCGCAGGCGGGACGAATGTTCGGCGGTCGAACGCGCTCGGCGCCTGATGGAAGACCGACGAGATACTCACGGTGAGCAGGTGGCTCGGTAGCGTGAGCGGACGGTGGTCCCCGTACTGGCTGGGTTGCTGCCCGGTCGGCTCGCCTACCAGCGTGGCCTGCGTCCACGCCTCGAGCAGGTTGGTGAATTGCTGGCCGGCGGAGAACGTCCGCCGGCCGATGATCACGTACAAGCGGTCGCGGTGATCCAGCGCCGGGCGGCGGAGTAACTGCTGCACGGGATACCGGTTCAGGTCGCCGTTACCGCCGGTATTCTCCCGGATGTCGATGACGAGCCGCTCGATCGAGGCCGAGTCGGCAAGGGCGAAGATCTGGTCCCACTGCGCCCGATTCGTCGCCGACCGCGGGGCCGGCACCACGGCCCGTGAGCACACGTAGAGCGCCCGAGTCTCCGGGAGGTAAACCCACCAGAATGGCTCGCCGGGATGCTGCTCCCAGAGTGGAACGACATTCCCCCGCATAGTGAGCCACTGGCTCATGTCGATCGGCGCCGGTCCGTGGTCCTCGCGGAAGCGCCCAGCGGGCACAACCACCACCGTATCGACGCCGCCGCTGCGCTCGACGACCAGC
This sequence comes from uncultured Gemmatimonadales bacterium, assembly GCA_963817575.1. GTDB lineage: Bacteria > Gemmatimonadota > Gemmatimonadetes > Gemmatimonadales > GWC2-71-9 > DASTCF01. Next base: position 27,489 of record CAWFOY010000011.1, on the reverse strand, counting down.
GGGAGTCGCTCCGGATTCGCCACGAGGCCCAGGCCGTCGAGCATCTCGGGGCTCATCAGCCAGAATGGCGCCCAAGCGCGGACCCACCACTCGTTCTCGTGGGGAATGATGGTGCCGGCTGCCGACATCGCCTCGGCCGCGCTCACCCGGCCGATCGAGAGTACCTTGGCGCCGACGAGCCCGGCGTGGGCGGAATCGGCTCGCCGGACGAACAGGCCATCCTCGAAGGCGTACAGCTCGAGCGGGTAATACCTCAGGCCGAGCGAGGGCTCCGGCTGCAGGTTCGTGTGCGCGTCGCCGAGCAACGCCACGAGTCGGTAGAGCTCCACCAGTGATTGATTGCGGCTCAGGATCGGGAGGCGGCGGTCGATGGATGCGACGGCGGAATCCCACTGGGCGCGGGAGAGCTTCAGAAAGGGGGCGGGATGGCGCTTGGGCACCTCCTCGGCGAGCACCTTGAGATCGGCCCGCCACGCGGTGACGTCGGCCTGGGACATGGCCTGAGCAGACAGCCTGCCACACAAGGCCACGCTGACGAGCAGCTGCATGCGCAGTGGGCGTGCGACTCGCATCATGGGGGCGGCCTCGATCCGGGGTTCTTTCTCCCGACGGAGCGATCCCGGCCGGGTTTCATCCCCGTTGCCCGGGGATTCAGCCCTCAATCTGGCGTCGAATCGCCTCCGCCATCCCCTCGATGTCTCCCCTGAGCAGGGCCTTCCACTCGCTGCCGGCCCGCTGGAGGCTCACCACATCGAGTTTGGTGATGGCCATGCCCTCGACGGTGAGCCGCATGCGGTAGACCACGTGGGCCAGATTCGGCCCCTCCGTCACGTGGCCGAGCATCTCGGTCTCGGCAGCCCCCATCATGGTTTGGAATTCGGGGGAGAGCGTCATTACGGAGCGCAGGAACCGCTCGAAGAGCGCCGCATCATCGAGCGCCTCGAGGTCCGCCATGGAGCTCGCCCCGAACAGCTGCTGCCGCAGCTCCGCGCCCTTCTCCTGCTTCGCCAGCGGCAGGAACATCGCGCGGAACTTCGCCAGCGCCTCCGGATGCATGAGGGATGCGGCCTCCGCGTACTGCTGGGTGCGGATGGCAGTTGTGAAGGCCGTAGCCGCGGCTTCGGGCGTGGCGAGGCTCCGGCCTTGCGCGGGGAGCGGTGCGGCGGCGAGCAGCAGCCCGAGAACGGCTCCTGACACCAGGTCGCGTGACATCAGGACTCCTTGAGCAGCGAACCGCGGCACGCCCCGTGGTGTGCTGTACACAACCGCGATGCCGACTGCTGCTCAGTACGGGTGGCGAGGTCCGACGCGGATCTCGACGTCGGCCGAAGCGAGATTTCCGACGGCAGGCGGCAGGGAGAGGGTCACGTACTCCCCGTCGATGTCGCCTGTGAACGCCGGGGACGCCGCCGAATCCGGCGTGAACGCCAATTCGTTCCCCCGGCGGGTGTAGGTGCCGAGTTTGAGCACCCCGAAGTACGTGTATCCTCCCCCTCCCCTGCTGCAATCGTCGATGACGTTGAACGACAGGTCGAAGTCCCCGAGGTCGTTCATGTCGAGGATGGTATACGTCAGCAGCCGATCACAGTTGAGGGTGGCGCTCGTCACGCGCGCTGGGTCGTAGGCGACCGAATAACTGCCTTGCAACCCGGGCTCATCCGGTTCCGTGCCGCAGGCGGCGAGGAGCAGGGCGGCGAGCGGAAGGATTCGAAGAGAGTACACGGCTATCGGACTCCTGCCCGCGCCACCTGCATCTCCGCGCGGCCGCCATCCGCCTGATCCATCAGATCGAGGTAGGCCCGGTACCCGTCCGCCGCGGCGCTCCGGTCGCCGGCGAGCTCCGCCGCCCGGGCCGCGCCGAACACCGCGCGGGCGCGGCCGGGCTCACGCTTGAGGGTCTCCTGATACGCCTCGCGCGCGGCGGCGAAGTGGCCGAGGGCCAGGTGCATGTCGGCCTCGAGTTCGCGAGCCGGCAGCAGCTCGGCGGGAGTGATTGGATGCTTCTCAGTCACGTCCTCGCGATCGGCGGCGGCCTTGGCCTCGCGCAGTGCGCCCGCCGTGTCGCCAGACGCCAGCAGCACCCACGCGTCCAGCGCCTGCCGCTTGATGCCGGTGACCCGGGCCCAGTAGGTGTCGTTGCGGCCGGTGAGGGCCTGGTCGATCCGTGCGAGCGCGGCGGATTCCTGCTGCGCCTGGGCCGCATTGCCGGACCGGGCCGCGCCGATGCCCCGCGCGAACCGGCCCAGCATCTCGGAGACCGGGACCTGCGAGTCGCGGACTGGCAGCGCGGCCGCGCTCTTCCAGTCGCCCCGCTCGAGCGGGAGCCGGGCCTCCATCGCGGTCCGGTTGTAGCTGCCGACAAGCGGAGACGGCGCGCGGACCTGGGTGTAGGCGCGGGCCTCCGCCACCATCGCATTCGCCGCGGAGTCCCTGCCCCGCTGGAGGTCCGCGTACACCATGTAGTCGAGGGCGTGGAACTCGTGGTAGAAAACCCCGGGGTACCCCTGGCTCTTGGCAAAGTGGACTCCGGCCTCGTAGGCGCGGCGGTTCGAAGCCACCGCGTCGTCCCAGAGGCCGAGCCGGATGAAGATGTGGGACGGCATGTGCTGGGCGTGCGGGGCGTCGGGCGCGATCTGCGCATAGCGCCGCGCCGCGTCGAGGCCCAGGTAGGCCAGGCGTGGGGAGTCGTTGGCGTGAATGATGTAGTGCGCCAGGCCGGGATGGTCGGGGAATCGTACGAAGAGCGGATTGAGAATCGCCGCTGCCTGCTTCTGGCGCTCGAACGTGGTGTCGGTCGGCGAGGCCGTGGCGACGAGCGAGAGCGCGTAGTAGATGGCGACCTCGGTGTCATCCGGGAAGTCCCGATGCACCCGGGCGAGCGTGTCGGAATAGGCCCGCAGCCGGGCGGGCGAGGCGACCGTGGCATGGTCCCGGTAGAGGGCGCTCGTGGCCGCGATGAGGCCCCGCTCCCGGGCGGTCGGTGCTCCGAGTGTGGCGGCGCGCTCCGCCTCGGCGGCGCCCTTCTGCAGCAGCTCGCCGCTCGGGCCCGGGGTGAATGGATTGCCCCACGCATTCAGGGCGAGGCCCCAGTGGGCCATCGCGCAGGTGGAGTCGGCCTTGAGCACGGCACCGAAGGCCTGCGGGGCCTCCTCCCACCAGAACGAATGGAGGACGGCCATCCCGTGCTCGAAGAGCGGGCGCGCCTGGGCGTTACAGGAGACGGGGAATACGACCCTTCCGAGCCGCTCGGTGCCGCCGTGCTGGTGGTCCTGCGCGGCGAGCGGGACGAATGAGACCGAGATGAGCAGCAGGAATCCGAGTTGACGGCGCGGGTTCATGGGGCACCTCCCCCAGGGGGCTGGAGGGGAATCGTAGTGTGGGACGTATTCCGCGGACGCGGAGGCGATCTCCTATGATAGCCACCCGTTCACGGACTTCCAGTCGTTCCTAACGCGGCCCCGCCGGCAGGTTCCGCTCGAGGTAATTCGTGAGCAGCGAGAAGAGGTGCATCGTCGTCCCCTCGCCCTCGCAGATGCAGTGCGAGCGGTTGGGATACACCATCAGCGAGAAGGGCCGGTTCGCGGCCACGAGCGCGTTGACCAGCCGTTCGGCCCCCTGATAGTGCACGTTGTCGTCCCCCGTGCCGTGGACCAGCAGGAGGTTGCCGCGCAGCTGGCCGGCGACGCCGAGCGGCGAGGCCTCCCGGTAGGCCTCCTCGTTCTCCTGCGGGAGGCCCATGTACCGCTCCTGGTAGATCGTGTCATACAGCCGTTCGTCGGGTACCGACGCCACCGACATCCCTGTGTTGTAGATGTCAGGGTACCGGAACATCAGGTTCAGCGTCATCGACCCGCCGCCGCTCCAGCCCCACACCCCGATCCGGGTCGAGTCCACCCACGCCCACTGGCGCATCGCGCGGGCCGCCGCGGCCTGATCGGCCGAGTTGACGAGGCCGACCTTCTTGTAGACCGACTTTCGGAATGTTCGGCCTCTCGGGGCCGGCGTTCCGCGGTTGTCCACGGTCGCCACCACGTACCCACGCTGAGTGAGCATCAGGTGCCAGAGGTACGTCTCACCGTCCCACTGATCGAGCGCGGTCTGGGCGGCGGGCTCGCCATACACGTAGTACACGACCGGGTACCGCCGTGTCGAATCGAAGCCGGGCGGCTTCATGATCCACGCGTCGAGCGGGAGGCCGTCGGCTGCCTTCACCTTGACGAAGCCGGCCGGGCCGCGCTGGAGCCGGGCCAGAGCCGCCTTCAGCCGCTCATTCTTCACCAGCGTCCGCACCACCTCGTGCTTCGGAAGGCGGACGAGCTCGACGACCGGCGGCGTACTGAATGTCGAATAGACGTGGAACGCCCACCGGCCATCGCTTGAGATCCTGTAGCTGTGGTACCCCGGCTGATCGCGGGGGGTGATCCGCTCGGCCTTGCCGCGACCGTCGAGGCGGGTGCGGAAGAGATAGAGCTGCGTGGCGTCGTCGGGTGAAGCGGTGTAGTAGATCCATCCCGCCGCCGAGTCCACGCCCACGACGAACGGCTGCCCGAACGCGCTGGCAGGGTTGTGGAGGTCGAAGGCACCCGGCGTCACGAGGCGCGCCTTGGTGCCGTCCCGCGATACGACGTACAGGTGACGCCAGCCGTCCCGCTCGCTGATCCACGTGAAGTTCTTCCCGCCATCGATCCACCTCAGGTCGTCCACCATATCCACCCAGGCGCTGTCGCGCTCGGTGAGCACCGTCCGCACCTGGCCGGTCCGCGCGTCGGCCAGCATCACCGCCAGGGTGTTCTGCGCGCGGTTCAGGTGCTCCAGCACGATTTCGTCTGAGCTCGCCGCCCATTCCATACGCGCGATGTAGTTGTTCCGGGCGTCGCCGGGGACGTCCAGCCACTTCGGCGTTCCCCCCTCAGCGCTCACCACGCCGACGCGACCTGCGGAATTGGTCGTGCCAGCCTTCGGGTACTGAACCGGGATCGTGAACGAGTAGAGTGAGTCGGTGTTGTTGATGAGGAGGAAGTCACGCACGCCCGACGCGTCGAGTTGCCAGAAGGCGATCCGCTTTCCGTCGGGGCTCCAGCGGAATCCGTCCCGCAGGTTCAATTCCTCCTCGTATACCCAGTCGAAGGTCCCGTTGATGATGGTGGGTGAGCCGTCATCCGTGAGCCGAGTGATCCGGCCGTCGGCGACGTCCTCGACGTAAAGATTGTGCTCCCGGACGTATGCCACCCGGCTTCCGTCCGGCGAGAACTTGGCGAACATGAGCGTGGAGGGGGCGGCGTCGGGTCCACCGAGCTTCCGGAGCCGCCAGGATGACAGGTCGAGGGTCCAGTAATCGCCCCGGGTGTTCTGGCGCCAGACCTTTCGTGAGTTGGTGAACACCAGGACCGATTTCCGGTCGCGGGAGACGACATAGCCCTCGATCGTGAGCGGCACCGAGTCGCCGGCCGGGATGAGGCGGCTCGCAGGGATCCACACATCCCGCCGGCCGCTCGCGGCGTCGTACCGGACGAGGTTGCGCGCCCTCGGCGTCGTGCTGTCGCGTTCCAGCCGGGTGTAGGCGGCCTCGCCGTCGAGCCAGCGGACGCCGCTGAAGAACTCCGAGCCGAATTCGTCGGAGGCAAAAATCCGGTCGAGGGTGAGGAGAGAGGAGTCGGGGGCCTGGGCCGGGAGCGGGCTCGGATCGGCGAGGCCAAGGAGAAACACGCTGAACGGCAGCGCGGCAAGCATGCGGGCAGACATGGACAGCCTCTCAGGGGGGAGGAGACGAGGTCGCAGGCGCCCTGCTAAGGTGCCTGCCGGAGGCGGACACGCGCAAGGAGGCGGCTTCCGGGTTGTGCTCGCGAGCTTCGCGACCTGTTGCCGGATGCCTGCCACAGCGTTCCGCCCAGGCGCGAGGAAAATGCGCTGAACCTGCCGCTGCATAGCGGAATGCAAACGCAACTTTGCAGCCTCGGTATCGCGTTCGCGTGAATCGAGTTGGCCGGCTCGAACTCGCACTGCGCCCACCTTCGGGTCATCGGCACCAGGTTTGCGGCGATTACGCTCGCCCTCGGGGGCGTGTACCTGGCAGTGTCTCATTCGTGTCACCGTCCTTCCACTCGTGGTTCCGTACGTCTCCGCAACACCAACCTCGCCACACCACACGCTGGAGGTCTCCATGCATTTGAGACTGACGCCTTATGCCGCGACGGCCGTTGCCGCGGCGCTGCTCGCCGGCTGTAATACCGACGAATCGACCACCCCGACGGCGGCCACTCCAACCGCCCAAACTGACCTGGGCAACGGCTACCCGACCGGCGGGCATGACTACCAGCTGCTCCTCATTGGGGTGCCGCAGGACAAGACGGCCGACATGGACAACAACAACGGCCGCCGGATCTTCGTGCAGCTTTATTCGGACAACGTGGTCACGAACCCGGGCGGCAAGAACAACCACCTCTCCAAGGGTGGCGGGGACGACCAGAACCACATCTACCTCTGCAACAGCACGGACGGCCTGAACGACGTCAATGACGCGCGCTGCGACGCGTGGCGTGCCTCGCACGCCGGCGATTTTGGCGTGATCGATGCGAACGCCACCGACGGGGACGGCGCCATCTTCGGCCTGCCGGATCCGTGCGCCGACGACTCCAGCCTCACCGCCTGCTCGCCGACCTATCGGATCTGGGCCCGGGCCATCACGCCGGGAGGCAACGCGATCATGACCACCTGCGCCGACGAGACCGGTACCGGTTTCGACGGCACGGACGACGTCTGGTGCGGCAGCAACGGCATCACCCTCAGCAAGCAGAGCGCCTTCAAGGCGATCGAGGTGACCAACAACCTGCTGTACATGGCGATCACCCTCACCGGCGCCGACGATGGTCTCGAGAACTGCATCAACGGCACCACCGGGGTGGATTACCCGGCGGGCGGCCAGTACAACATGTATCTCTTCGACCGCTGCTTCGAGAACTACTTCTGGAATTACGACAACAACGGCCTGAAGCTGCTCCAGCTGCGCTTCTACTTCACGCCGGTCTAAGCGCTATCCCCCCGAGGGCAACGAACCCCGCGTCCGGCATCCGGGCGCGGGGTTCGGCTTTGGCGGACACTGCTATGCGGGGTCGGGCTTCGCTCGTCCCTACGTCAGGATGACGCACCCATTCGACAACGGCCGCGCCTTCAGGCTCACGGGGGATAAGCGACCGGGTCGCCTAATGAGTCTGCGCTTCAGCTGCGAACTGCGGGCGCTTCGTAGCTTGGTAATCCTTGGGAATCCTGGCCCCGTGGTTCGTCAGCTGCGAACGCTGGTTAGGTCGCGAGAACGCAGGGCGTCGCCAGGTTAGAGCGGCTCGCGCGGGCCAAACTGCATGAGGATCGGGCCGGGCAGACCTCCCACATCGTCGCTGACCGACAATGACACCATCCCAAAGTTCATCGGACCGGTGAAGCGCAACGTATCATCGAGGCTGCGCTGGGTCTCAAAGGTTAGGCTACCGCCAGCGATGCGGAATGTGCCAAGGTAGCGAAGACTATCCAATGTGATGGTGCCGCCGCTCCGAGTGCAGTCCTCTTCCGTGTCCACAACGAGCCCAGACCAGTCGCCAGTCCGCAGTTCGAGGCGTCCACCAGTCAGAAGCAGATCGCAGTTGATCGTGGCGCTCACCAATTGAGGGGGGGCGGCATTATTGATGCGAGCAAGGGCGTAATTCCCGACGAGATCGGCCGGCCCAAGGGAGTCCGCGCAGCTTGCGCTGATGCCGACGAGGATCGCAATGGCGAACCGGCGCGTAGAGGGAAGCCTAGTCGACTCAGTGGGCATCAGGGGCTCCTCGCGGCCTACCTATGGATTAGGCTGTAGTTGTGCACCATCGCGCGAATCCTCCGGAGGCCTCGTGCTGCCATAACGCTTCCGCACTCGCGTTTGTCGCTCGTTATAACACCGGAGGGCTGAGCATGGCTCGCCACCATAACGACGCGGCGGCGAGCGCGTGGCTCGTATAACGCATTATACGTCCGCAGGGCAGACAACGCCGCACCCGGTATCAGTGTGCGCCGAGCTTGGCGCGGCCACGCGCCGACCGGCTAAGGCAGTCGCAAGAACCGGCGTGCGTTCTCGTAGAAGATATCCCGTTTCTGCGCCGGAGACAGAAACGGTGCTTCGTTCACGGTGCGCATGACGATGCCGATGCCCTCTGGCCAGAACATGTGATCGGAGCCAAACATGAGGCGCTTGCCGAACCCCGACATGTCGCAACCGATCTCCGTCTCAGCCAACCACACCGAGAGCGACCATCACAAAACCGCTCCCATTATAAAGGCCGTGGATAATGATGCCGAGCCAAGTATTCTGCCGCTTCTGCACAACGTAAGGGACAGTAAACTCTATCGGCAAAAGGAGAATGGCGATGCGCCACCCAATGCCGACGTGAAAGATCGCCCACAAGAAACCATTGAGAATCCAAGCGTGCCGACCGAGTGTCGCACGTTGTCGGGGAAGCAGATACCCTCTCCACATTAACTCCTCTCCAACGATATTGAAGAAGAAGTAGGGTAGCCATGCCCCTAACAGCCAGTATTCGCTTGGCTCGAGTTTCTCCATTCGCAGGAATGAAGCGTACAAATCTGGCGACAGTAAATGCACTGAGAACAGCTTGGCCGATACTCCCACGACAACTCCCGTGAGGGCAACAACGCCGAGCAATCCTCCCAATGCCCAGAGCAAGTCGATCTTGCTCATTGACCGCATGTTTAGAGCAAGAAGGACCCCTGGAAGAGAGTTTGCTCGTGTTCTGTAACGCGCAGCAAGAATAGCTCCGACAAAAAGGACAAGAACTATGAGACCGCTTGTCAGCCACCAACCGATGAGTGGCGCAACACCGTAGGCTTCGTGAAGGAACGGGATGCCATATTGGACTGCAACGAACAGAGCAATTGCTCCTCCTAAGAAGTACCACAGTGATTCAATAATGACAGATGCTCGATTCATCGTGTGATCCATTCGGCGTCCATATTCAGGCGGCTGACACAGACGCATAGCACTCGCTTCGGGCCATTGCAGGCATAACGGAGAGGACGCTCAGCTGCGCGCCGCCGGTGGAAGGCAATGATACATCCGGCGGGCGGCTGGCGAATCGACCCAGGGACCGGCTGCCCGCCGGCTGGAGCGCCGGGCAGGCCGAGCGGCGGCGGCGCGTCAGCTGCACCCCCTTGTTAGGCGGCGAGCCACTCGTGCTCCACCTGCTCGAGCGCTCGCGCACTTGCTCTCAGATAGCGATTGAAGCTAGAGGCTTCGTCCTCGGCGAACGCCTCGCGCACGTCCAGACGGGGGAAACGACGGCATCGGGCAACTCCGCCCTGTGCTGCCCAAGGCACCGGCGGCTCCCCAGTCTCGGCCGCAGAATAGAACAGCTCTACGATCGGTGCGCAGCCGGGTTCATAGGCCACCGAGATGGTGCGGTTGCCCTTGTGATAGCGGACGAACATCTCTCGACCGATGGGCTCTATTTCTGGCTGACTGAAGTCATACCGCTCGACAAGGATCTCGAAGGCTGTGATGCATGCCTCCGTGAACGTAGCCTGCCGGTCAATCATGTCTCGCCGCCTGACGAGGAGCGTTAAGCGGCTGGCGCCACCGCCCGGAGCTACCAACGCTCACCACGGGGGGCGGGTGGCGCCCGTCAACTTCAACGCTTGGTTAGCCCGCTTCGCGAATTTGCATACTAAGTGCAACACGGCCAAGCGACCGCTGGCGGCGCGCTACCTTCTCGGCTCATACCGCATCGCCACCGCCCCCGAGCCGAACTCCAGCCGGCTCATGAGCTTCAAGTCGACACGCTGCGATAGCCCCGCGAACAACGTCGGCCCATGGCCCACTAGCCTGGGCTGCACCACGAACTCGTGCTCATCGATCAATCCCAGCTCCGCCAACGCCAGCGGGAGCTTCACGCCTCCCACGAACAGTCCCTTACCCGACTCCCGCTTGAGCTGCTGCACGGCCCTTCCCAGATCCCCGCGCACGAGCTCCGCGTTCCAATCGACTCGGTCCAGGGTACTCGACACGACGTACTTTTGTGCCGCGTGGATCGTCCGGGCGAACGGTTTCATCCAGGGCTCCATCCAATCAGGACTCGTTCCGGTCGGCGTCGGCGACCGGAACGCCGCCTCCATCATTTCGTACGTCACCCGGCCAAACAGGAGCGCATCGGCCCGGTCGATGTTCTCGGCCGCGTGACGATGCAGGTCTTCGTCCGCGATCATTACACGATGATCGCAGCACCCGTCCAATGTGACGTTGATGGAATACCGAAGGGGGCGCATTACGTCAGAGTTCCAAATCATTGCCCCGCTAGGTGTAATTGGTGAAGGACGTTGTTCACTGGCATCGGGCCAAGCGCTGCGCCGGGGTGGTGAAGCCGAGCGCCGCATGGGGGCGTTCGGTGTCGTAGTACCGGAGCCCGTCGGGCAGGGCGGCGGCGCGGTGCAGCGAGGAGCGGTAGGCAGCCCGATAGAGTCACCCCGCCCTCCGCGTCGTCATCGTCGGTCGGACCGAAGCACCGCCTCGATTGGCACCCGGTAGACGTTTCCCTTTCCGTTCATGGGCCCATCCGCTATCTGCCGGACGTCCATCGAGGTGAGTGGGCGACGCAAGGGCTCGTCGAACATGCTTCGATAGCTCGTGAAGTAGAACCAGCGACCATCTGGGGATAACCCCGGCGCGTAGTCCTTCGCGCTGCTGTTGATCCCGTTCTCGAGCCGGCGCGGAGTGCCCCACGTCCCAACGCGATTGACGCTGACGAACAGATCCCCTTCGTCGCTGTCGGGGCGCCCAAAGCCCGTGAAGACCAGGTAGCTCTCATCGGGCGCAATGAGCGCGTCGCCTTCAAAGGCCGGAGTGTTGATCGACTCGCCCGCACTCTGGACCGTGCGGTACGCGCCGCCCGCGAGGCGGCTGAAGTAGATGTCACCACGTCCCGCGCCGCCCGGCCGGCCGGAAGAGAAATACAGCGTGCCGTTCCGGGCCACCGATGGGAAGTACTCGTTCGCTGGGCTGTTCACTGGAGCATCGAGATGAATCGCCGGGCCCCATCCGTCCCCGGCCCGTTCGACCATCCAGATATCGTAGTCCGCCTTCACGGGACCACCGCCCAGGGGGCGAAGCGAGATCCAGAAAATGCGCTTCCCGTCCGGCGCGACGAACGGATCGAAGTCGGGGTACTGTCCGGAGAATGGTGCTACCGTCGGCGCACTCCACTTGCCGTCACGAAGTTGTGAAACCATGATCACGCCGAACCGGTCGCCGAGCCTCCACGTGAAGTAGACCGTCTTGCCGTCCGGCATGAATGCGGCATTGAGCTCGTCTTCGCGCGTCGCGAGTGGCCCGTCGGCCAACTGTGGCGCGAACGCGGCGGTCGCCCGCGTCGACTGGGCGAACAGCCCGCTTCCGAGTCCAGCGAGACAAAGCATGCCCAAACTGCTCGGCGAGATGCGCATGGCGGCTCCGATAGTTGACTAGCGTTGCGGTCGGCCCGCTTCGCAGGTGGTCGTCGGGTCGGCGCGATCGAAGTCGGCGGTCCAGTTGGTCTCCCACGCGCGGCCGTCGTACGAAAACGCCTGCTCCCAGCGCGCATGATCGCGGTCGATCTTCTTCCACGTAAAACGCGCGACCACGGGGCGACCGCCATCCTGATCCTCCCCGTAAAACACGCCGCGGTCGCCGTCGAACCCACCGACAACGGGTGGTTCCAGCTTCCCGGTGGCGCTGCTGATCCAGTAGATGGACCACTGCTTCGTGGCCAGGTTGAACGCGCGAATGGTGACCCCGGCCCAATCCTTCGTCGGAAAGTAGAGCTCATCTACGGTCATCAAGCCGCCGAGGTAGGGCGACATACACAGAACGCCAGGGAAGTCTTCCCATTCTGTGCTTCCCACGCCGCGCACCTTGAGTCGATGTTGGCGCGTCTTCCACGCACCGGCGAAGTATTCGAAATCAGTGACGCTGCCGGTCTGCGCGGCCATGAGGCCCCGCGCGGTCGACTGAATCTCCGTCGGGTTTGCTTGCGTAGTTTGCGCCGAGGCGGCCGTTACTGATAACGCGGCGAAGGCGAACGCGGTCAGCAGGGTGGAATGCATCGATGCCGCCTCCATTGGGTGTGTCGAGTTGATACTGCTGGTTGCGAACGATTCCCGGCCGCGATCCGTTGAGGCGGGACGGCCCTGGCTCGATCCATCCTAGGCGACCAACCGCGTCGCCGCGGCCACGTCGCAACGAATGTCGCAGGACGCGCAACGAGCATGCAGACGTCGAACGACGCACCAGGAATCGACGCGCGCGGAGCGATGCTTCGGCCGAGGCAGAGGCTCAAGGTCTCTGGTTACTGTCAGCCGTGCCGTCTGGACTCGAAAGAACGACCTTGTAGCCGTCGGGATCGCGGAACCAGATCTCCCAGTGGTTCGGGCCGCCGCCGCCGTCCGGCGGGTTACGATGCCGGTCGATGATGATCGGCGCCATCAGCTCGTGGACACGGGTGACGGCAGCGTCAAAGTCATCCACCTCGAACCAGAGGAGGACGCCATTGCCATACGGTTTGTGATCGGCGTCGCCGATCGGACCATGATGATGCAGAACGTCGAACCGGTGGAGCTGCATGATGAGCGTGCCGCCAGTCGAGACCAGGCGCTCGTATTTCGCGCCACCGTGCCCGCTCTTGCAACCGAGGAGGCGCTGGTACCAGCGGCTGCTCTTTTCGACGTCCGTGACTGCGATCAGCGGTTGAGGGCGCAATGAACCTCCATGCATGAATTTCTCCATTCTGGTTCAGTCCTGACGTGAACTCCAGTTCAGCACCGGAGGGCGAACTGAGACGACCTGGCGCCCGGCGGATCAGGCAGGACCAGGACGACCGCCACGGATTCCCCGAATCCGCCATCCGCATTTCCTCTTGGCCCTTCATGCACGTCGCCTCCAGGCCGGGTGCTGCCTCCTGAGACTGGTAGGCCATTGTCACGCCCATGTTCGTCAGGTGCAGGAGGGCAGACAGGCGCACCTCGTCCGCCGTCTGGCGCCCCAGCATCGTCGTCTTCCAAGTCGCGGGAACCGGTTGCCCCGGGATCCACCGATACATCGAACCCCCGCACCAGGGCTTCACGGGCCGAGGTGGAGACGCACATATGGGCGTAGAAACCGACGATGAGGACCTCGCTGACACTCAAGTCGCGTAACCACGTTTCCAACCCGGTCCCGGTGAAGGCGCCGAACACATCCTTTTCGAACAGCTTTTCCTCCCCAAAACCCAGTCTCGGCCCCAAGCCTGGAGACCACTCCGCCCCCCATGACCCGGGGACGAACGCGCGTGACTCCTCCGGCCGGTTGTGGTGTCGAACCCAGGCGATCGGCCTCCCATAGAACCGGGCCTGCTCTACCCTGCCATAAATCGACCTGAGCGCCTCGGCATGGTTGGGTACCGGCCGGAGACCCTCGGCGGAGAACTCGTTCTGCGCATCGACCACAATCAACGCCTGCATGGGCTACCCCCGATATTCGACGTGAATGAAATCAGCCGGGCCGTTCATCCTTCGTGCCGCCAGTACAACGGCGCGGCGGCGCCGAGGGTGCCCTCGACCGGGCAGCCTTCCTGTCGCCAGTACTCGAGGCCGCCGATCATTTCCTTCACCTGAAAGCCGAGCTTCGCCAGCTTCGCCGCGGCCTTGGTGGAGGAGTTGCATCCGGGCCCCCAGCAGTACGTGACCAGCATTGAGTTTCGATTGAAGGAGGCCACGGTGTCGGCCGAGATCCGGCGATGCGGCAAGCTGATCGCGCCCGGGACGTGGCACTCGTCGTAGTCCTTATCGCTTCGCACGTCGAGGACGATGAGGTCGCCGGTCCCCCGGGTCAGATCATGGACCACGTCGGAGACATCGGTCTCGACCGCCAGACGCGAGCGTAAGTGACGCTCGGCCACGTCGGGCGGGGCGGCCGGGTACTCCCTCACCGCGGAGAACGTGGGATTGGTGGGTGCGGCCGGTCTAGTCATGTGCCAAAGCTCCTGGTGTACTTGATCAGCAGGCTGGCGCGGGCAGTGCCGGGGATGGATGGACTGATGCGGTCGCGATCCAGGTTCTCCTGGTGTCCGTAGACGACCCACAGGTCGTGCCCCTCGGCCATGTTGTAGCGCAGCCGCACGTTCGCCGTCCCGACCCGGCCCACGCTGTTGGCCTGGACCAGCGCGATCAGGGACAGGTGGGGCGAGGCCGACGCGAAGACGCGCAGGCGGCCCAGCTTCGACCAATCGCGTTGGCCGCGAGACGGAAAGTCCAGCCGGGCCAGCTCGAGATCGGCGGCGACCCGAAAGTGCACCGAGGCACGCCACTCCGGCGTGAGCAGGACGGAATGCAACGTGCCGTCGTAGTAGTCGCCGCCGCGCACGGTGGCGCCCAGCACCGCCTGCGGACCGTTCGGCGGCGTGAACGCCAGTTGAAGGGAGTTGGCGCGATACTGACCGACGGGAACCAATGTTGCCGGCGTGGGGGCGAACGGCAGCAGCAGGTCATCGTCTTGCCGCGTGGCGGTAAGCGTGGCGACGCCTCCGGTCGGCAGCTCGATTGAGAGCGCTCCGCTGGTGGTTGAACCGTCGAATCTCCCCGCCGCATTCCAGTAGACGTGCTCGGTGGTGAGGCTCGTGCGCACGACGTGGCCCGCCTTCGAGACCACACGGCCATACCCGATCTGGGCGAACGGGCGGATGGCATCGGTCCGCTCCACGTATCCCAGGGCCGGCGCATAGCGTACGCCGGTAGACTTGAACGCCACACTGTACCAGAAATCCCGGTTTCGGCGGCGTTCCGCCTGCAACTTCAGGGCGCCCCGCGGCAGCACGCCGTTATCAGGGCCCGCTGCGAGATCGCCCGTGAGGGTGACGGCAGCGAAGCTGAGGTAGTCGTCGCCGCCCAGGTGCAGCTCGCCGTCAGCCCCCAAGGCCACCTGGCCTGAGTCGGGAGCCAGACGCGACGTCGCCATGCCCCCAAGCCATGAACGCGGATTGAACACTCCGTGCCGCAGGCGCAGCACGGCCAGGTTCTCGTGGCTTCCACCTGTGGTCCGACCCATCTGGGCGTCAAAGAAGCCGACATCCCAGCCGGCGATCTGCCCGACGATGCGGGCTCCCGCGAGCAACCGGACGGGCTCGCCCTCCAGCGTCAGGCCGATGCGGCGGCTGTGGAACAGCAGATCGGAACCACCGGTCTTCACTTCGAAGGTGCCGGCTCGCTCGACGAAGAACTGGCGCCGCTCCGGAAAGAGCAGGGCGAATCGGGTCAGATTGACGCGCTGATCGTCCACCTCGGCCTCGGCAAAGTCCGTGTTCGCCGTCAGGTCGAGGGTCACGTTCGGCGTCACCGCCATCTTGAGGTCACCGCCAACCTCGAACCGGTCCTCGCGCGTCCAGGGCGAGAGCGCGGGGTCCGGGGTGCGCGCTCCTACCAGGCCGGCGACGGCGTACGGTGTGACTCGGGCGCTGCGCACCGGCTTGATGCCTTCGACCGAGACGCGCTGCATGTTGGACGGTTTCCATAGGGCCATCGAGTTTGACGGCTCGATGGCGGGGAAGCTGACTCGCTCGTTGGCGTGCACGGTCAGCCGGTTGATGCTCAGGCCGAATTCCACGCGC
This sequence comes from uncultured Gemmatimonadales bacterium, assembly GCA_963817575.1. GTDB lineage: Bacteria > Gemmatimonadota > Gemmatimonadetes > Gemmatimonadales > GWC2-71-9 > DASTCF01. The sequence continues at coordinate 11,839 of CAWFOY010000011.1, read as the reverse complement.
CCGGCCTGCGCGGTAAAGCGCAATGTGGAGAACGGGATCCGGAATTCGGCGTGCCAGCCCAGCTCGTCGCGCCTGGTCGCGAGGTCCCACACGCCGTTCCACGCTGGACTGAGTGCGGCGGCGTCCTGGGCGTCATTGCTGATGGACCAGTCGTTGCGCTGCCCGCCCGGCGTGGTGCTGAAGCCCACCGCATTTTGACGGTCGCCAAAGGTGTCGAGCAGCACATTCGCAAAGTCCCCTGGCGAATCGTCGTCCCGAATCATCGAGCTGGCGCGTACCCCTCCCGGATGAGCCTCCCAGGCATCGACCATGACGTAAAGGGCTGCGTCGTCGTACGCGACCCGAATCTCTGTGCGCTCGGTCGGGGAGGCCCCGTATCTGGGGAGATAGACAGTAAGCGGAAGCGCCGGGACCGATTGCCAGGCGTCGTCGTCGCTGCGCCCATCCACCTGGATTTGTCCAGCCAGTCGAGGCAGCGGCCAGACCGTGGACCGGTCGGGGGCCGGGGAAGATCCGCCGGCCGCCTGCTGGGCCGAGGCGGGGGTCGCCAGATAGAGGAGACCGAAACTCACGGCCTTGACGAGGCGCTTCACGGTCGGCGCGTGGGGCTCGGCGCGGTCACTTCACGCCGCCGCGCAACTGCGAGGCGAACTGCACCCACGCCGCCCACCAGGTCCGGATCATCCTCCCAAAAACGTCAGTGATCCGGGCATCCCGTACCCACTGCCGGACCGGCGCGGCGTTTATCGATGTGTTCATTGTTCGGCCCTCGCTGCTCCCGGCCTCCCGACAGCCGAGCTAACCAGTCAAAGTGCGATTGACGGTTATACCATATGAAATTACCTATAACCTGTCAATAGCTGTTTGATGGTTATTACTCCTGGTGACGCGGCCTGGACTCTTCGAGCCCCCGGGCCGTCAGGATGTGAACCCCGCCTCGAGCGATTTGTTGGCTTGACGCGGGTGGAATATGGTGCGAAACTGGTAAGTGTAGAAGATCCAGTTTGAGGACAATAACATTGACCAGTCGACCGATTGAGATCCTCCTATCCGTGGCGCGCGGAAGCTCGCGGAGCTTGGGCCGACAGATCGAAGACCAGCTCCGGATCGCGATCCGTCAGAAGATTCTGCGCCCTGGTTCGCGTGTGCCCTCCACGCGCGATCTGGCCCACGAACTCGGCGTTTCCAGGCCGATCGTGGTTGACGCCTACGCTCAGCTCGCCGCTGAGGGGTATCTGGTTCTGAAGCAGGGCGCGCGGCCGCGGGTGTCGGGCTGCGTCGGACCGTGTCGGGAACCAGCCGGCAAGCGCCAGAGCCCGGCAGTGCTTCCGCGCATCGACTTTCGCGTTTCCGTACCCGACTTGTCGGCGTTCCCGCGCGCCGCCTGGCTGCGCTCGCTGCGTGAGGCGCTGGCGCACATGCCGAATGACGAACTTGGCTACGGAGATCCGCGCGGTGCCGAAGTTCTGCGGGGGGCGCTGGCGGAGTACCTGGGAAGGGTGCGGGGTCTGGTGACCGATGCCGAGCACGTGGTCGTCACCAGTGGGTACGCGCAGGGTCGCGTACTGGTGTGCCAGGCGCTCCGCGCCACCGGGACGAAGCGGATCGCGATCGAGGACCCGGGCGAGGCCGCGCTTCGCGGCGCGGTCGAGCAGGCTGGTCTCGAGGTGGTGCCGATCCCGGTGGACCACGACGGAATCCGGGTCGAGGATCTGGCGCGATCCGGCGCCGATGCCGTCTTCCTGACTCCGGCTCACCAGTTCCCGACCGGCGCCGTGTTGTCGGGTGAACGCCGGGCGGAGATCCTCGCCTGGCTGCGCGACCGCAACGCGATTGCAGTAGAGGACGACTACGACGCCGAATACCGGTACGACCGCGCCCCGGTCGGCGCGCTCCAGGCACTCGAGCCGGGCCGTATCATCTACGCCGGCACCGCAAGCAAGACACTCGCGCCCGCGCTGCGCCTCGGCTGGCTGGTGGTGCCGCCGGGCCTGGTCGGCGCGATTGCCGACGCGCGACGCCGTGCCGACCTGGGCGGGCCACGTATCGAGCAGCACGCGTTCGCGGACTTCCTGAGCCGCGGCGAGCTGGACCGACATCTGCGCCGGCAGCGCGCCCGCTACCGGGCGCGGCGCGACGCCCTCCTGCTCGCATTGAAGGAAGCGCTGCCCGAGGCCACCATCTTCGGCATCTGTGCCGGCCTGCACGCCACGGTGGGACTACCGGAGTCCGATGACGAGCAGGCGATCCTCGAGGAGGCTGGGCGGCGGGGGATTGCCGTGTCCATCCTGACCGAACACCGCCTCCGGTCCCGCGGTGGGCCGCCGACGCTGCTGCTCGGCTACGCGCGGGTTGATGAGCCGACCATCCGTACCGGCGTCAAGCAGCTCGCGGCAGCGGTTCTCGCCGTGCGGAGCCGACGGGCTGCGCTCCGGTAGCCCATCCCGGGCGCGGGGCTCCGCCTTTGCTTACTGCGTCACGATCTCCCCTTCCCCGTGTGCACGATACACCGCCACGAGCGCCGTGATGGCATCCGTCCGCCCCTGGGCCAGCTGGTCCTGCGCCACCAGCAGCGACCGTTGGGCGTCCAGCACCTGGAGGAAGTCCGCGATTCCACCTTCGTAGCGGAGGCGCGCGATTTCCGTTGCCCGTTCGCTCGCCCCGGCCGCCTCATCCAGCTGCGTCAGGCGCTCGCGCGCCTTCACGTAGGCCACGAGCGTGTTCTCCATTTCCTCCCGGGCCAGCAGCACGGTCCGGTCGTACTGCGCCCTGGCCTCGGCCTCGAAAGCCCGCGCCGCGTCGACGCCCGCCTTGACCCGGCCAAGATTGAGCGCCGGCCAGGTGAGCACGGGTCCGATCGCGTATCGCCCGCTGCCTGAGTCACCAAGCGAATCGAATGTCGTGGCGGTGTAACCCGCGGTGCCGCCCACCAGGAGCCGGGGCCAGTATTCGGCCTTGGCGGCGCCGACGAAGGCCGTCTCTGCCGCGAGCCGGTTTTCCGCCGCGCGCACATCCGGCCGCAAGCGAACCACCGAGTCGGCCTCTTCGGAAACCGGGTGCTCGGGCAGCTCGGGCATCGACCCCGGCCCGCTGAGCTCGGCCTCGACCGTGCGCGGATCCCGCCCCACCAGCACCGCGATGCGATGCTGTGCCGCTGCGACCTGGCTTTCGAACACCGGGACAAATGAAAGCGTCGTACTGAGCTGCGCCTGGGCCCGCTCCGTATCGAGCGGCGTCCCCCGACCGGCCTCCAGGCGGTCACGCGTGAGCTGCAGCGTGCTGCGCTGGTTCTCTGCGTTGCGGCGCGCCACCCCGAGCTGTTCCTGCGCTCCCCGAAGCTCGAAGTACGCCGTCGCGACCTCGGACGCGACCAGGCGTCCGACATCGCGCAGCTCCTCCCTCGAGGACTCGCCGAGGGCATTCTGGCCCCGGAGATTCCGGCGCAGGCGGCCGAAGACGTCGATCTCCCACGCGGCCCGCAGCTCCGCGTCCCAGAGATCGCGATCCGGCACTTCGATCCCGAAGGATGCCGTGGAGATCCTCTGCCGGGTGTACCCGCCGGCCACGGTGATGGTCGGCGCGAGATCGAGCTGCGCGTTCAACCGCGCCGCCTGGGCCTGATGTACGCGCGCCCGGGCCACCTGCACGTCCTGGTTCGCCCGCAGGGCCTCATCGGTCAGGCGTGCCAGCGTAGTATCCCCGAGCTGCGTCCAGAAGCCAGCCGCCGGCTGGTCCTGCGCCGCGACCGGGGCCGCGGTCAGGAGGAGTGTCGCGGCTGCCGCTCCCGCCAGGCGGGCCATGAGTGGGTTACGCACTCGCCACCCCCTCGAGCGCCGGCAGCAGTCCTGAGGGTTCGGCCTCCACAGCCACCGCGCGGTGATCGGTCGCGAGGAGCGAGTAGAACACCGGCACCACGAACAGTGTGAACACGGTTCCGACGGCCATGCCTGAGACCAGAACCGTCCCGATACTGTTCCGTGCCGCGGAACCCGGGCCGGTGACCAGCACCAGCGGGAGGTGCCCGAAAATGGTGGCCGCGGTGGTCATCAGGACCGGGCGGAGCCGTGTCAGCGATGCCTCGCGCAGCGCTTCGAGCTTGGCGAGTCCCTTCTCCTGGAGCCGGTTCGCGAACTCCACGATGAGGATGCCGTTCTTCGCGATCAGCCCAACCAGGGTGATCAGCCCGACCTGCGAGTAGATGTTGATGGTCGTGAGATCCAGGAAGCTGAAGACGAGCGCCCCGGAAATCGCGAGCGGGACCGAGCCGAGCAGCACGATCAGCGGATCGCGGAAGCTCTGGAACTGCGCCGCCAGAACCAGGTAAATCAGGATCACGGCGAATCCGAGGGTCACGACCAGTGCGCTCCCCTCGCGGCGGATCTGCCGCGACTCGCCGGCGTAGTCGATGCCCGTCCCCGGCGCCGCGGCCTTCAGCGCCGCCTGCTCCAGGACCTGCAGCCCTTCGTCCTTCGTGACGCCCGGCTTGACGCCCCCGAATACACGCACGGCGTTGCGCTGTCCGAAGCGGTTGAGAGTGCGCGGCGCGGCGTGGGTTTCGATCTTCGTGAACGTGGAGACCGGCACCAGCTGCCCGCTCGGAGTCTTGATCTTGAGGTCGAGCAGCGGCGCGATCGTCGCCCGGTCCTTCTCGCCGATCTGCGGAATGACCTTGTAGCTCCGGTCGTACCAGTTGAAGCGGTTGACGTACCCGCCGCCGAGCAGAGTGCCCAGCTCACGCCCGACCGTTGCCAGGTCGAGGCCCAGATCGGCCACCTGGTCGCGGTCGATGACCACCGTCGCCTGGGGCAGGTCGATCTTCAGGTCCGAGTCGACGTACAGGAACTTCCCGCTCTGCCAGCCGGCCCCGACCACGGCGCCGACCGTTTCGAGCATCTGCTCGGGCGGGAGGTCATTCTGGAGCACCAGCTCCACGTCGTACTGGCCGGGGGTGGGCAGCGGCGGATCGAGGCGCGGAAACACCCGGAGGCCGGGAATCTGCGAGACGGCGCCGTACACCTCGCCGTACATCTGTTCGGTGGAGCGGCTGCGCTCGTGCCAGTCCTTCGCCACAAAGCCCCCGAACCCGCCCCAGTTGGCCGTCAGCGACCACATGAAGCGATTCTCGGGAAAGGCATTGATGGCATGCACCACGTCGAGCGACGCCTTGTTGGTGGCGGCCAGCGTGGCGTCGGGCGCCGACTCGAAGAAGAGGCTGATGTGGCTCTGGTCCTCGACGGGGGCCAGCTCCCTCCGCGAGAAGGTGTAGAGCGGCCAGGCCGCCAGCGTGACCAGCAGAGAGGCCGTTACGATCGACCAGCGCATGGTCATCGCGAAGTCCAGCGCCCGCCCGTAGAGCTGGCGCACGCGGTCGAAGACGCGATTCACCCGCGCCGTCAGGAGGCCTTCCTTGCCCGCCGGATGCACCATGCGGGAGCTCATCACCGGGGACAGGGTGACCGCGACGATCCCCGACACCACGACCGCGGCCGCCAGCGTGATGGCGAACTCCAGGAACAGCGAACCGGTGAGCCCGCCCTGGAAGGCGAGCGGCGTGTAGACCGCGGCCAGCGTGATGGTCATCGCGATGATCGGCCCGATCAGCTCGCGGGCGCCGAGCAGCGCCGCGTCGATCCGCGACCGGCCGGCGTGGACATGGCGTTCGACGTTTTCCACCACCACGATCGCATCGTCGACGACGAGGCCTACCGACAGCACGACCGCGAGGATCGTGAGGAGGTTGAGGCTGAAGCCGAATGCGGCCATGAAGAGCCCTGCCCCCACCAGGGAGATCGGCATGGCGATGAGCGGCACCAGCGAGGTCCTGACGGAGCCGAGGAACAGGAAGACGACCAGGGCCACGATCAACATGGTTTCGCCCAGCGTCTTGCCGATCTCCCGGAGCGCGTCGCGCATGAACATCGTGCCGTCCCAGACCAGCCGCATCTGGATGTCCTTCGGCAGCGTGGCCTCGACCCGCTTCATTTCGGCCACGAGGCGGTCGCCGACCGCGATCTCGTTGGCGCCAGGGAGGGGCCACACGCCGAGGTACACGGCTTCCTGATCGTTGTACTTGGCGACGAGCGAGGCCTCCTCGGAGCCCAGCTCGACAGTGGCCACGTCGCTCAACCGGACCACCGCGCCATCGCGATCGGCCACGATCAGGTTCGCGAACTCCTGCGGAGTGCGCAGGTCGGTGTTCGCGAGCAGGTTGACCTGCACCAGGTTGCCCTTGGTCTGGCCCACCGCCGCGAGGTAGTTGTTGCGCTGGAGCGCATCGTATACGTCGCCGGGTGCGAGGTTCACGGCCGCGAGGCGCGCGGGGTCGATCCACACCCGCATCGCAATCGGCCGGCCGCCCTCGCTGTTGCTGACCCGCTGCACGCCTTCGATCGTGGCGAACTGGGGCTGCAGTGTGCGCGACAGCCAGTCGGTGAGCTCGGGAACGGTCCGCTCGGGCGAGGTGAAGCTCAGGTAGAACGACGCGTACGGCCGGTCGGTCCGCTGGATGTTCACAACGGGCGGCTCCGCGTCCGGCGGCAGCTCCGACCGCACCTGTTGCAGCCGGGCCGTCACCTCGGCCAGGGCCGCGGTGCTGTTGTAGTCGAGCTTGAGCCGCACGGTGACCTGACTCACGCCGGCCCGGCTGGTGGACTCGATGTAGTCCACGCCGCCGATGGCCGACACGGCGCGCTCGATGGGCGTGGTGAGGAATCCGCGCACGGTCTCGGCGCCCGCACCGTAGTACACCGTGGTGATGACGACGGAGGAGCTTTCGACCTGCGGGTACTGCTGGATCGGCAGGGACGAGAGCGCGCGCCAACCCACCAGCACGATCACGAGATTGACGACGACGGCGATAACCGGATGCCGGATGAACAGGTCGGTGATCGCCCGACGTGGCGTGTCTGACATTACTTGGTCCCTCCAGCGGGCGCCCCGGTCTTATCCGAAGCGGCAACAAGGACCCCCTCGCGCAACTTGAACGCACCCGAGGCGGCCACCTGCTCGCCCGGGTTGATTCCACTGAGGATCACGACCTCGTCGCCGAGCACCTCGCCCGCCTGCACCGGCCGGACGGCGGCCCGCGACTTGCCATGGTCGTCGGGAGCGATCACGAAGACGTGATCGCCTTCCGGTCCCTTGCGGAGCGCACTCACCGGCACCACCACCGCCTGCATCGGGGCGCCGAGCGGGACCTCGACCTGCACCGAGGCGCCGGGCGCTGCTACTGGCACCTCGCCGTTGAGGCGCGCCCGCACCATTGCATTCCGGGTGGTGGGATCGACTCGCGAGTCGATTGCGACGATGCGGGCGGCGACCGGCGGGGCGTCGTGGGTCGGCGCCACGAGGACCGAGTCCCCGACGCGCAGCCGGGCAGCTACGTCCTGGGCAACCGTGAAGTCCACGTTGGCGGCATCCGCCACCCCCTGCAGGGTGGTCAGGACGCTGCCCTCGGGCAGGTACTGGCCGGTGTGCACGTCGGCCAGGCCTACGCGGGCACGGAATGGAGCGCGAATGGTCTTCCGCTCGATGACGGCCCTGGTCCGCGCGATCTCGGCCTGGGCCACGTCACGCTCGGCGCGGGCGCGGTCCACCTCTTCCACGGCGGCCGCGCGCTGTTCGAGCAGGTGGCTGACGCGATTCAGTGAGGTCTCGGCCAGTGCGAGCCGGGCTTCCTGGGCCTGGAGATCGGCCCGCTCAACCGACACGTCGAGGGCCACGAGCACAGTGCCGCGCTCGACGATGCGGCCCGGGACGAGTGAGGCCTGCCGGACGGTGCCGGCGAGTTCGTTCTTGAGGGTGACGGATTCGAGCGCCAGGACCGTCCCGATGGCCGTGGCGGTCGGCTGATACTTGCGCGAAGTCGCCACGGCGGAGGTGACGACCTCCATGGGCTCGGGCTGGGCGGCGGAGGCGCGGGCGGAATCCTTGAGGGAGTCACCCTTCCACGCGGCGAGAGCGCCGCCGCTCCCGATGACGGCGACGAGGAGCACGGCGGCTCCGATGGTGCTCGGCGACCGAGCAATCTGACTGTGGTTCATGACGGGTACCGCCTCCGTATCATTTTCGTATCACAGTATTATGACCGTCTAACTATAGAATCGCTCTACGTCCCCGCGCGGCAAAAGTTTCCCTTAGTCTGTGAGTGATTCTACCGCGAGATCCTTCGGGGAGAGCCGGGTCAGCAGCTCGGCGCTGTAGGCGGCGAGCACCTCCCGGCGAACTTTGTAGTTCATGTACTGCCCTTCCCGGTCCGCCTGAACCAGGCCGGCCCGAACCAGCTCCTTGATGTGGTGCGAAATCGTGGCCTTGGTGACCGGGAAGTCCCGGCACAGGCGGGAGCATGGGTACTCTTCATGGCCCGCGATCGCGCGCAGCAGGGCGAAGCGCCTTGGATCGGCGAGCGCCTTGGCGATGCGGTCGAACTGCCCCTTGGTAAGCAGGCTGGTCGGCTCGGTCATAGTTTAATGGTTATCAAACTATTGGTTCCCTGTCAAGGGGGACGCCTGACCCTCCAGTAGCGTGGGGTGTCCGGGCGTGCGCGCGTCTACCGCCGCGACGCCCAATACGCATCCGCCTCTGCTTCCAGCTTGTCGAGGCGTGTGTAGTAGTCCGGGAACTCCTTCAGGTGCGCCCACGCGATCTTGCCGGTGAGGCTGATGTCGTCGTTCGTGACGTTGGTCTCCGGGTCCCGCGCGCCATGCTCGAGTTCTACCTCGAGACCTCGGCGGAATTGCTCGGGGTCCACCTTCGCCCAATCGATGCCGAGCGTCGTACCAACCTGATGGGCTTCCGCCGGAGTAATCTTGCGCTTGTCAGCCATAAGCTCGCCTCACGCTTCGAGTCCAACTGAGATCACATTCCCGTCGCCGGCATTCCTGGTATCAGGCCGGCGACTGTTCACCCGCCGTTCCGGCGAGAGCGGCACCGTGCTCCGCGAGGACCTCGCGCAAGACCGATCGGTGACAGCGCGTTTCGTCCTCGCAATAGCAGCCGACGGAGAAGTTCGCGGTCCGGGACAGGGCGGCAAGCAGCTCGAGTATGCGGCGAGGCGCCGGCTTGGCCAGCTCCCCGCGATACCGACGGGCGAATCGTCCCCACTCGGCGTCGCTCGCAGCCGTCCGGGCCGCGCGCACGAGCGGCTCACTCGGGGCGAGATCGGGAAGCCAGACGTCGTAGTAGTTCGCGCGAGCGAAATCCTGCTTCGGCACTCCACGCGGCGGCCGGCGGACGGTCCCGATCCGCAGACCCTCACCGGGCAGGCGCGGCGAGCCGAGGCGTACGATTCGAATGGGCATGGGAGCCTAGAACCCACCTCCACCGCCTCCGCCTCCCCCGCCGCCCGACGACCCGCCACCGCCGAACCCGGAGCCGCTCGAGGTCCGCGGCGAGCTGCTCATCGTGCTCGCCGCGCGCTCGGACATGGCGGAGAGGTTCCGCGTAAAGCTGCCGGCGTTGAAGGAGGCCAGATTGGCGCCCGTGTACCAGGTGGGCGGCTGCGTCAGCAGGTCCTTGAACCCCTTGGCCCACTTCTGCTCCACGCCGAATGCCATCGCAAACGGGAGGTAGCGCTCGAACAGCTCGGGGGTTCGCTCGACCGCCTCGAACCGTTCCTTGTCCACCCGCTCGAGGAACTCCCCGAAGCCGAGCACCCGCTCGAGCGTCCGGGCACCGGACACGGTGCGCGCCGGCATGAACCAGCCGATCGCCACCACGATGAGCGCGCTCGCGAACCCGGCCACGAAGAATGGCACCGGAGTGAGGGAGAAGCGGCCGGCGAGAAAATTCCCGCCGACGGCGAGGACCACGCCGAACAGCCCCCCGGCGAAGACCCACTTGCTGCGGGTCGTCGAGGGGTTGGAGCGGAAGAGACTCTTCCCGACGAGGCGGTCCATCACCCCCTCCTGGATGCCGGGCAGATGGGTGTAGAACTCGTCCTTGAGGTCGGAGAGTTTCACCGTGTCCTTGTCGTCCTCGAAGATCCCGCCGAGCACGCCCTGTTCGTGCGGCGCCAGGTTCACCCACTCGGTCTCGGGCTTGAGCCGGTGAAAAACGAACTCCTCGTTTGTGAGCAGCCCGAAGAGGTGCTTCTCCTCCCGCTCCTCGATCCGGAGGAACCCGCGCACCGCCAGGTCCACCATCGTGGCCGTGATGTCCCGCAGATCCACCTTCTCATCGGTAAGGGTCCCCGCCTCCGCCGGCGTGATCCCCAAAGGCGGCTCGTACTGCACCACGATCGGCAGCGCCCGCGGGTCCCGGCCGCGCCGCCACCAGGCGCGGAGCATCCCCGCAAGCACCAGGATCGGAATCCCCAGCGGCCAGTTCGACGCGAGGAAGCCGGCGGCCCGGTCGGCGGCCGTCGGCGCGCGCACGAGGCCCTTGTCCCAGCCAACCACGACCGTCATGCCCTCGCGGAAGGCGAGCGGTCGCGGCATGCGGAACGCCACTCCGGGGCCCTCCACCGCCACCTCCGCCTCGCGGAGCGTGGCCCCGTAGGTGCCGTTGAACGCCGCGGCCCGTACCTGCGTGGCGCCCTGAGGCAGAATGACCTCGGCACTTACCATCCCCAATGCCACGTCCCACTCGTCCCCGGTGGCGTTCCAATAGAGCTCGTCGTGGTCGTCGAAGAATCGGAGCGCGTTCTTCGCCCGGTAGCGAAGCACGACGGTCCGGGTCGCGTTCACCGCCCCGGGTACCCAGATCTTGTACTTGATATAATGGCCGACGCGGGAGGTCTCCGTGCGGAGCCGCGTGCCCCTGTCGTCGGTGGCGGAGACCAGGTCTAGCTGGATGGACCAGTTGAAGCCCTGGGGTGTGCGGTACTTCACCGGCACCATGCGGTAGATGCCGTTCCAGGAGCCGGTAAACTCCGCTTCGATCCGCTCGGTGACGTCGATGCTGCCGTCCCGGAGCACTTCGATCCGGGCATCGAACCGGGGAATCGCGAGCGAACGCTGTGCGGCCGCGGGGGTGCCCAGCGCGAGGAGCAGCAGGACCGGCACGACAACACTTCCCGCCAACCCGCCGACCGACCGCCTGTCCGCCTGTCCGCCTGTCCGTCGCCCCGTCATCCCATCACCTTCGGCACGGCCGCCTCGGCCCGGTCCTCCAGCCCGAAGAACTCCTGCTTCCTGAAGCCCAGGGCGCCCGCCAGGAGGTTGGTGGGGAAGAGCTCGATCTTCGTGTTGAGGTCGCGGACCACCGCGTTGTAGTAACGCCGGGCGTCCTGGATGTGATCCTCGATCTCGACCAGGGCGTGTTGCAGCTCGAGGAAGCTCCCGGCCGCCTTGAGGTCGGGATAGGCCTCCGCGAGTGCCAGAAGCTGGCCCACCTGCCCGGCGAGGGTTCGTTCGGCCTCGCCCGCCGCGGCGGGACCCGCGGCCGCGCGGGCCCGGTTCCGGGCCTCGACCACCGCCTCGAGCGTGCCCCGCTCGTAGCCGGCGTGGCCCTGCACCACCTTCACCAGGTTGGGCACCAGGTCGTGCCGGCGCTTGAGCTGCACGTCGATGTCGGCCCACGCGTTCCGCGCGAGCAGCCGGAGGCGGGTGAGCCCGTTCCACGTGACGATGATGAAGCCGGTCAGGAGGAGGGCGGCGAGGGTGAGGCCGAGGGTCAACGCTTGGCTCCGGAGTCTGGTCTCAGCCAAGCTAGCAGAGATGGTCCGCTCGCGCAACCGAGCCGTCGAGACCGTCGCCGGGGAGCTCACTGGGCCGATCGCCAACTCTCAGACGCCGGCGATCACGGTGGCGATCATCAACAACACACCCAGGCCGAAGGCGGCCAGTACGGAGTAGGGCATACCGGGACCGGGGCTTCGGGAGACCTCCGGAATCAGGTC
>CAWFOY010000010.1:0-178095 GCA_963817575.1 uncultured Gemmatimonadales bacterium | reverse complement strand
TGTGCGGGAATGTTCCTCGAAGCGAGAGTGGGTTCAGACTTGATGGTCACCACGAACTGTCGAGTACGACCAGCGTAGTCGAACTCGCCGCCGCCGACCCGTCGATGTCAGCGACGGTCTACATCGAATCTGATGCCACGCGTTCGGCCAGAGCACTCAGGAGTTTCTCCTGAATCTTTGGAGACGTCTTGAGCAGTTCGGAGAATCCCTTTCGGGTAGCTCGCAGCGCCGTAACCGGAGCTGTGGCCGTGACCGTCGCGGTGCGTGGCGCATCTGTCAGAAGCGCTATCTCGCCGACGAAGTCGCCCCTTTTCAGGCTTGCGACATGCCGCTTCTTCTGCCGAACGTCCGCCGAGCCCTCCACCAACACGAAGAAGTCCTCCCCCCGGGCACCTTCGAGAAATAGGACTTCTCCCTTTGGAAAATCGACCTGTGAAGTTATCCCGGCGATCCGGGCAAGTTCGGCTTGAGAGCACGCCGCGAAGAGAGGGACGCGCGAGAGGAGCCGGACTTTCTCATCGCGACGGACGATCACGACGCGAGTCTAAGACTTTCGTGCTCATCGCGACGGACGATCACGACGCGAGTCTACGACGTTCGTGCCGTGAAAGCACCGCGATTCGTCACTCTTGCACGGCGTACAGTTGCCACCAGCCCGGCACGCCGGCCAGTTCGTGAACGCCCCGATCGTCGAAGCTGATGCCTGACCCGGCGACGAGGTCTCGCACCAATGGAAACCGTCGGCGCTTGCCGTACTCATCGGTCGATACCTGAACGCGACTGCGTAGGTCGCGCCGAACGTCGGTCTTCTTCCCTTGTATTAGCAACGAAACTCGCAACGCCTGAGTGAGCGCCCGCACGCCCGCGGCTCCCCCGACGGGCGATCCAGCTTGGGGGCCACGCGTGAGCGCAGCGAACGCGGGGGCTGGATCGTCCGGCGCGCGGGCGGGCGCTCGACAATGTGTCGTCCGGTCAGACGAGTAACGTTCTTAGGAAGCCGCCGAACGCGTTGCTGTACCCGCTGTGTACCCGCAGCGTACAGGACGTCTCTTAGATTACGAGAAATACCTGCAAATCGGCCTAACCGAAGCCGAGGATGAACTTCGCGTCGTCCGACATGCGGTCGGCCGTCCACGGTGGATCGAACGTGAGCTCGGCCTCCACCTCGGCCACTCCCGGAACGCTCCGTGCGGCATCGACGATGCCCTCGGCGATCATGGCGCCCGCCGGGCAACCCATCGACGTCAGGCTGTACAACACTTTCACCCTCGGGCCGTCGACCTCGACGTCGTACATGAGCCCGAGCTCCACGATGTCCATCCCGAGCTCCGGTCCTCGACCCCGTGGAGCGCCTCGACGACGTCTTCGCGCACGACCATGCGGCAAGTCTAGAGACGGAGGTCTACGCGACGGCGACGAGCTGGTCGGCGCGTCTGAGCACGAGGTCGAGCACGTCGCCGATCGCGCGGTCGAGCGAGTCGTTGTAGATCACCGGGACGTCGTGCCGTCGCGCCCGTTCGACGAGGTAGTCCTGGATCTCGCGGATCTGCGGGAGCGAGTCGAGGTACTTCTCGAGCGGGCGGAGACCCTCCGTCGCCTGGTCGCGAACCCAGAAGTGACTTCGATGCAGGTTCTCGTCCTCGATGGCGACCACGCACTGGACGACGAACGCGCCGGGATACTCGTTGCCGACCATGCCCGGCACGAGATGGACGCCCTCGAGCACCGTCGACCAGCGTTCCGTCGCTGCGCGCTCGAGCGCGGCGTCGACGCCGACCAGCACGTTCCGCGTCTGGTCGAGGAAGCCGAGGATCGCGGCGTCCCCGGACTCCTCCTCCTCCGCGCGGGTGAGCGCGAGTTGCGCCTCGAAGCTCGAGTAGTGCACCGACGGCATGAACTCCTTCGAGAAGAACGTCCGCATCGTCTGCCGGATGAAATCCGTCGACGTCACGCGCGTGATCCCCAGACGGTGGGCCGCCTCGGTCGCGATGGTCGACTTGCCGGTTCCCGTAGCGCCACCGACGAGGAGGAGCAACGGCTCGTCCAGCCGCTGCAACGCATCGAGCCGGCGGAGTCGGCGCACGGTCCGCGCGGCCTCCTCCTCGCCGATGAGCTCCGCCGCGAGCTCACCGAGCCGGTCGAGGTCGAGCGAGACCGCTCCGCGCTCGGCGAGGTCGCGATCGACGCGACGCGCGATGAGGTAGGCCCGCTCCGGGTCGAGCCCCGTCACGACGAGGGCGCGTGCCATCAGCCCCTTCGAGAACGGCACCTCGTCGCCGAGCGGCAGCGGGAGACTGTGACGGCGCTCCCTCACTTCTGGAATTTGGCCATCTGGAGCAGGCATTCGTCAAGGTCCGGCTCGCCGGGGAGCGAAACCACGTCGTTCGCGGCGAGGACGACGTCCGCGCCACGCGCGAGCGCAGCCTCTGCCACCACGTCGATCGCAGCGGCCTTGAGCTCGACGAGGAAGACGTCGGCGTGGACGGCGTGTAGCTCCTCGCGCAGTGCGACGCGATCGGCGAGGTTTCCGGAGACGTGAACCACGTCGGCGCCGTGCGCCTGCTCGAGGTGCGCCCGGAGACCGGCGAGCGCGCTTCCCGGAGCAGCACAGAAGTACGCCACGGAGCGTCCCGACAGATCGACGAGCGGCCGCGGCCTGAGCGCGGTGCCGATGATCTCGACGCCTTCGCGAACGACACCTGCGATCGCATCGCGAACCGCGTGCCAGCTTGGCGATGCGTCCGCCATCGTCACGACGACGACGTGTGCGCGCAGCAGCCGAAAGGCGTTGAGATAGCCGGAGACGACGGCAGGATCCTGGTGCCCACCGACCACCGCAACGGTGCGGTCGGCAGCGATCGGGGGAAGCGCAGCCCCGCTCCCGTCGAAGACGACGAGGTCCGGCTCGAGTGTCAGGGCGACGTCGGCACCCTCGCGAACGTTGGACGCCGCCACGCCGCCCGCCAACCCGCCCCCGCACCGGCGACAGCCCACGGTGGCCACGCCGACGATCGCAGCCGTCTCGAGATGGTCGGACGCAGCATGACGCCCGGAACGCGAGAGCTCGACGAGCGACTCGACCGTCGGCGGCACGGTGACGACCTCGGGCTCGGCCGGGCCTCCACGACCCATCGCGACCACGACGACGCGTTGGTCCGTCGAAAGCAAACGCGCGAGATGGCCCGTCACCGCGGTCTTCCCGACACGCTTCCCGGTGCCCACGACGGCGATGGACGGTCGATCGAACGATCGAAGCTCGGGTGGGTCGAACCTGAAGTCGGCACCGATGTAGGGGACTCCGAGAGCCAGGACACGACTCGCGAGCGCGAACCGCGCAACGGGCCCGAGCACGGGCTCGTCGGAGAGGTCGACCACGACCTCGGGCTCGAGCCTCGCGATCGCCGCTTCGACGTCCGGCACGAGCGGCACGCCGTAGTCGTCGCCGCCCCGCAGCTTCTCCTGACCGCCCACGAGCACGGCCGCCACGAACTCGTACGGGAGCTCGACGAGCGTGTCGCGAACGACGGGAGCGTAGTGCTCACCGTCGACGATGGCGAGCGCCCTCAAGTCCGCGTCGTGACCTCGTCCTCGATCGCGCCGGTAAACTTCGCGTACTCGAGCGTGTCGAGCGCGAACGAGACGAGCTTCACCTGACCGTGGAACGGATGCCGGCGCCAGATGTCGACGCGCGTGCCGTCGATCTCGATCACGTTGTAACAGGGCCGTGTGTTGCCGCGGAGACGCAGCGACGAGACGGTTCCGGCGTTCACCACGAACAGGTCTTCGAGCCGCCAGACGTACGGGACGTGCTTGTGGCCCGAGAGGACGAGGCGGACGCCGGCCCGCTGGAGGCACTCGATCGCGTCGCCGGCGTCGTACACCACGTTCCGCTCACGCCCCGTTCCCGGAACGGGGAGCAGGTGGTGGTGCAGGACGAAGATCTTCATGTCGGCCGGCTCCGCGAACTGCTCCTCGATCCAGCGGTACCGGCCGCGCCCGATCTGCCCGTGATCCAGATCGGGCTCGCTCGAGTCGATGGCGACGATCGAGACGGGCCCCTTCCGCAGCACGGAGTTGCGCTCGCCGAACATCTCCTCGAAGTGCACGTACCCGACGTTCCGCGAGTCGTGATTGCCGGGGACGACGACCAGCGAGTCGCAATCGATCCGATCGACGTACTCCCGTGCCGTCAGGTATTCGTGCCGGAACCCGAACGTGGTGAGGTCGCCGGAGCAGACGACGACGTCGGGGCGCAGCTCGTTGATCTCACCGATCGCCCGTTCGAGGAGGCTCGCCTCGAAGTAGGTCTCGCCGCAGTGGAGGTCGGAGAACTGCGCGATCCGGAACACGCTCCAAGTCTACGGCCGTTCCGGGGTCGTCCGAGGCCAGTGGTACGCTGGCGCAGGTGCGGGACGAAAGCCCCGTTTTCCAGGCATATTGTGGATCCGAGCCCCCGCGGTTCGCCAACCGTATCGAGGTCGAGTGCGCCAAGATCCTCGACTACTACGGCGTTCCCTGGGACTACGAGCCACGCTCGTTCGTCCTCGAGCGCGACGCTGAGGGTCGCGTTGTGAGCGCGTTCACGCCCGACTTCTACCTCCCCGAGCAGAACCTGTTCATCGAGGTCACGGTGATGAAGCAGTCGCTCGTGACACGCAAGAACCGCAAGCTCCGCGAAATCCAGCGGTTGTACCCGCACGTCAGGGTCAAGCTCTTCTACCGGCGCGACATCGAGCGCCTCGCGCAGCGCTACCGCCTGCGTCTCGCGTCGTAGTGGCCCGCCGCAGCGATCCGACAACGGCGACGTCGGCGCCGTCTACCTGACACGGGCGGAGATCGCCACGCGCGTGGCGGAGTTGGGCGCGGAGATCGCCCGCGCCTACGACGGGCTCGATCCGATCCTCGTCGCGCCGCTCAAGTCGAGCGTCGTGTTCCTCGCAGACCTGACCCGTGCGCTCCGTATCCCCCACACGCTCGACGTCATCGAGATCGCGCCGTACACCGACGGCCAGGACGGCGGCGTCCGGATGCTCAAGGACACGGACTCGCCGCTCGACGGCCGGCACGTCCTTCTCGTCGAGGACGTCGTCGACACGGGCCTGACCCTGCACTTCCTCTGCAGGACGCTTGGACCGCGCAATCCCGCGAGCCTCGCTGCGGTCACCCTCCTCGATCGGCCGTATCGCCGGCTCGTCGACGAGCTTCCGCTGCACTTCGTGGGCTTCACGGTGCCCGACGAGCTGTTCGCCGGCTACGGGCTCGGCCTGGAGGAGCGCTGGCGCGCGCTCCCCGATCTGCACGTCGTCAGCTCCATCGAACTGCCGAGCGCCGCGACCGAAGCCGCATAGCCGCTCAGAGGTAGAGGAGTGGGTCGACGGCGTTGCCGTTGACGCGGACCTCGAAGTGCAAGTGCGGTCCGGACGAGTTCCCCGTCGAGCCGACGAGCGAAACGGTCTGTCCCTGCGAGACGGACTGCCCGACACCGACGACGATCGAGGATGCGTGTGCGTACGCCGTCGACAGGCCGTTGCCGTGATCCACGACGACGAGGTTCCCGTATCCGCCGAGCCAACCCGCGTAGATGACCGTTCCCGACGCGGCCGCGCGGTTCGGCGCCCCGAACGCGCACCCGATGTCGATCCCTTCGTGCATGCGGCCCCAGCGCATTCCGTAGCCGCTGACGACGACGCCGTCGCACGGCCAGATCAGCCCGGCCGCCGACGGCTGCCCGCTTCCCGTGGATCCCGAACCCTCCTGGGCGCCGCGAATGCGCTGCGCGAGCGCGGCGCTCTCGGCGAGCAGGCCTTCGACCTCACGCAGGTACTCGTCTCGCGATTCGCGCGTGCTCGTCAACGCGCTCTGCTTCAAGGACTCGACGGTGGCGAGACGGTCGCGCTCGCCCGCGAGAGATCGCGCGCCGCTCGAGCCTCGTCGGTTCTGGCTGCGATGAGGGAGACGGTCTCCGCCTGCTCGCGTTTCGTCGCGACGGTGGCGCGCCGCTCTGCGGCCGTTCTGTTGCGCGCCCGCTCCACCTGCGTCGCGATCTGCCGGTCCTGGCGTCCGATTCGCGTCAGAAGCTCGACGCTGTCGATCACCTCGTCGAAGCTCGACGCCGAGACGAGAAAGGCGAGCATGTCCGGAGGCTCGTCGATGTAAGCCTGCCTCACCCGAGCCTCGAGGATGGCGACGGCCTTTGCATGTTGGGCTCGCAGCCGCTCGAGCCTGCGTGTCTGCCGTTCGAGGCGAGCCGCGAGCTCGTCGAGGCGGCTCCTCGCCGAGGAGAGCTGCGTCTCGAGCGTCCCGACCATCGTTTGCGCGTCCGCGACCGCCGCTTGCGCGTCCTCGAGCTCGTCGACGACCTCGGACAGCTGCGAGGTGATGACGCCCTCCTTCGCCTTCGACGCCGCGATCTCGGCCTGGAGCGAGGCGATGCGCGCGTCGACCTCGGCCTTGTCCGCCGCCGGGTCGTCCGCGGCGGCGGGAGCGACCATGGTCAGCGCCACGACCAGCGCTGCGAGGACGAGAGCTCGTCCCATGCCCTCAGTTTCGCTCACGAGCAGGTCGACCCTCCCCCGCCTCCCGCTCGAGTGCCTGGAGAGCCGAGGCCGCGTCGCGACGAAGCTGACCGACCAGAGCCCGGTAGTCCTCGTCGGAGACCGTCCCGGTGCGGTGGTCGAACTCGAGCTCCTTCAGCGCCGCGAGTGCGCGGTCGCGCTCCTCCAGGAGCTCGAGTTGGCGTGCCTCGTCCTCGTCGAGGTCGTCGAGCGCGTCCGACTCCGGCTCGGGGTCACGCAGGAACGGGAGTGCGACGACCACCACGCAGGCGACCGCGAGCGTCGCCGCGAGCACGAGCGCCAGTGTCAACGGGTCGCGGGCAGCCCGACCGACGAGGCACGCTCGACGAGCCTTCGCTGCTCGCGGCGGTCCGGCCACAGGGTGATGACCGACCCGATGAGGAAGACGAGTCCCGCGATCCAGATGAGATTGACGAGCGGCTTCACGAAGACCCGGAAGTAGACGCTGCCATCGGGATCGATCTGCTCGGCGATGACGAAGAGATCCTCGCCCGTAAGGCGGTCGCTGCGAATCCCGACCTCGTTCGAGACCTGGTCCTCGATCGTGTACGCGTTCTTGCCGGCCTGGAGCGTTCCCAGGTCGCGATCGCCGCGGCGCACGTCGAGAGTCGCGCGGATCTCCGTCGCGTTCGCCGTCGGACGCTCGGCGAGTGATCGGTACACGAGCGTGTAGTCGCCGATCCGCATCGACTCGCCGCGGGAGAGCTTCGCCTCCGCCACAGAGTCGAACGCGCTCGATCCTGCGATGCCGATGGCGAGCAGGACGATCGCCGCGTGCACGACGTAGCCGCCGTAGCGACGTCGGTTCCGTGTGATCAGGGACGCGAACGCGCCCGGCCACGACGCGGCGCCGAGCGCTTTACGCGCACGCGTTCCGCGCGCGAACTCCATGACGATCGTCGCGATCACGAACGCCGAGAACGTGTACGCGACGAGCCCGGGGATCGAGCGGCCCGCTCCGAGGACGAGAAGGACGGCACCGGCCGCGAGCGCGACGAAGGTGGGCCAGCGGAACGTCGTCGCCAGGCTCCGCAGGGAGGCGCGGCGCCAGGCGATGAGCGGCCCGATCCCCATGAGCAGCAAGAGCGGGAGCCCGAACGCACGGAGGAAGAAGTCGTAGTACGAGCGTCCGAGGACGATGGCCTCGCCACGAACCGCCTCGGAGAGCATCGGATAGACGACGCCCCAGAGGATGGCGAGACAGAGCGCGAGCAGGAGCAGGTTGTTGTAGAGGAATGCCGCCTCGCGTGAGATCGGTGACTCGAGCTTCGTCGGCGAGCGCAGCTGCGGAAGACGCCAGAAGACGAGCCCGAGCGAAACCGCGACCGTCGCGGCGATGAAGGCGAGGAACCAGGGGCCGATCGAGCTCTGCGTGAACGAATGGATCGAGTTCACGACGCCGGATCTCGTCAGGAACGTTCCGAAGAGCGCGAGCGAGAACGCGAGGATCACGAGCAGGACGTTCCAGACCTTGAGCATCCCGCGCCGCTCCTGGATCATCACGGAGTGCAGAAAGGCCGTGGCCGCCAGCCAGGGCATCAGCGCCGCGTTCTCCACCGGATCCCAGGCGTAGTAGCCGCCCCAGCCGACCTCCACGTACGCCCAGTGGCTCCCGAGCAGCTGCCCGATTCCGAGGGCTGCCCAAGCGAAGAGCGTCCACCGCCGGGTCGCGATGAGCCACCGCTCGTCGAGCTTCGCCGACAGGAGAGCGCCCATCGCGAAGGCGAACGGCACGGTGAGCCCCACGTACCCGAGATAGAGGAGCGGCGGATGCGCCAGCATGTACGGGTTCTGCAGGCTCGGTGTCATGCCCGCGCCGTCTACCGGAGCGACCTGTGTCGCGAACGGAGTGGCGACTGCGACGAGCAGGAACGCGAAGAACGTCGATACGGCGGCGAAGACCGGAACGACCCAGACGATGAGGTCGCGCGCCCAGCCGCGGTTGATCGTGACCGCAGTCGCGCCGAACCCGGTGAGAACGAGGAGCCAGAGCAGGAGCGAGCCCTCCTGACCGCCCCAGAAGGCCGACAGCGTGTACCCCGTCGGTAGGGCTCGACTCGTCGTGCGCGCGACGTATTCGAACGAGAAGTCGTTTCGGAGGAGCGCCGCTACCAGCACGCCGGCCGCAACGGCGGTCGACAAGAAGGACGCCACGAGGGCGTTCCGCGCGGACTCCGCGAGTCGGCGCCGACCGTGATGCGCGGCGTAGGCGCCTGCGACGAGCGCGTAGACGGACAGCCCGAGAGTGACGAGGAGCGCCGCGCGTCCCAGCTCAGCCACGGGCTCGCCTCAGGCCGCTTCGTCGCTCTTCTTCGGCGCGTACTTCGACGGGCACTTGGTGATCATCGAACCGGGCTCGGCAACGAACGTCCCACGCTCGAGCTGGCCGTCGACGACGATGTGGCGCCCGACCTTGAACAGATCCGGAACGGAGCCCGTGTAGCGGACCGCCACCCGTGCGGTCGAGGCGCCGGAGATGTCCTTCAGCGCGAAGCGCAGCCCGTCCGCGTGCGCATCACCCGTGACGGGCCCGACGACGAGGCCCGCGAGCTGGACGACCTCCGTCCTGCCCCGCAGCTCACTGGGCGCCAGCGAGGGATTGCCCCCACCTGCGATCGACGTGTAGAGCAGGAACACGGCGAGCACCGCCGCCACCGAGAGCGCGATGACGAGCCGCGCCGGACTGGCGTTCCGGGCCACGCGGGAAGTCTAGCCCCGACGACGCCGGCGCCCGGAACGGCGCCTACGCAGCCCGCTCGCGCCTGATCCCACTCGGTCAGACCGCCGATCCGGCATGCGATAGCCGTGATCGACGCACAGCGAGCCGGGAGACTCCTCGGTGAGCGCGTCGCAGTACCCCTTGCCGTACGCCGCGCGAATGAAGGCCGCGACGATCTCGAGACTCCAGTCGTAGACGTCGACGGCCTCGCGCCACAGATCGGCGAGCCGAAGGTCGATGTCGAGCTCGAGCAGGTCGATTCTGGACGGTCGGTCACTGGCCATGCTTCGAGCGTACGGGTCCGCGTCGGACGGAGTTCGACGGACGCTACTGCTCCTCGCGCGCACGGTGAACGGCATCGTCCAGTCCTCGCGCGAGGCGCCGTCGATCGTCAGCCGCCACTCGTAGCGCCCCGGCTCGAGCGGCAGCGGCGTCGAGTTGACCGCGACCGGGAAAGTCGAGCGGCGTGCCCGGCTTGAGGCCCGGAGGACGACCGACCTCGAACTCGCCGCCGAAGGCGACGACCTGGTCGGAGTCCTCGTCGTTCTCGAAGCCGACGGACACCCCGTCCGCAGTCGAGCAGCTCGACCGAGAACGAGTGCCGCGTGTTCGCCTGATCCCACGGCACCTGGATGAGCAGCCCGATGCCGAACGATGCCGGCTCCGGCCCCGTCTGCGACCACCCGCCGCCGACGATCGTGAGCTTGCCGTCGGACACGACGGCGTAGTCGGCGAGGAGCATGGTCGCCTTCACGGCGGGAGGCAATCACATCGGCGCATCTAGGATCGTGGCGTGGCATCGCGCATCCGCGTCGGCCCGGCTCGCATGCCGTCCCGCGAGTCGCCGGAGCAGGCGGTCGAGATCGCTCCTCGAGCGCGGGTACTCCGCGTGCGAGATCGACTTCGAGAGCGGCTTCTGGATGGACTACCCGTTCGCCGAGCGGCTCGGCGAGCTGGCGCGCGAGAACGACATCGCGCTCTCGGTCCACGCGCCCGCTCTTCGGCTTCATGGGTCATCTCGAGGCGAGCGGCCGGAAGTTCACGTCTGCCGTCGGCGCACTCGACCGCAGCGCCGGCATCGTCGCCGCCAGCGGTGCCGAGCTCGTCGTCTTCCACCCGGGCTTCCTCCTCGGACGCGAGTCGCGAGGACGCGATCGCGGCGGTCGTCGAGCAGCTCGGCACGCTCCGCGAGCGACTCGAGGCGAAGGATCGAGCGCGTGCCGTTCGGCATCGAGGTGATGGGGCGCGTCCGCGACCTCGGCTCGGTGGACGACGTCGTCGAGATCTCGCGGCGGGTCGCCGTGGGTGCGGCCGGTGCTCGACTTCGCGCACATGCACGCGACGAGCGACGGCGCGTTCCTCGAGACGAGCGCGTTCCGCGAGCGCGCTCGAGCTCGTCGACGACGTCCTCGAGCCGGAGTCGCCGTTCCACATCCACTTCTCCGACATCGCGTTCGCGAACCGCAACGAGACGAAGCACCTGCCCTACGGCGAGGGGACGCTCCGCGCCGAGCCGCTCCGCGACGCGCTCGCCGGCCTTCGAGCGCCCGGCGACGGTGATCTCGGAGTCGCCCGACGAGGAGTCGAGTCAGGCGATCCGCTCGGTGCTCGCCGGCTCGAACGGAACGAGCTCGGCGATCCGCGCCTCACAGGCCGCCGCATCGTCCTCGCGGCCGCGATCGCGATAGAAGCGGACGAGGCGCTCGAGGATCTCGAGCTCGAGGATCGCGAAGCCGTCCTTCGTGCCCGTCGAGCGCCTGAGCGATACAGCTCCTCGGCCTCGTCGTCGCGACCCTGAGCTGCCCGGACGGCCGCCAGCGTCGCCGACGACCGTCACCTCGAAGTGCGGGTCGTCCGGGCCGCGGACTCGCCTGCGACCTCGAGCGCGAGCCGCTCGGCCTCGTCGACCTTGCCGAGCGCGGCGAGCACCTCCGCGAGCGACGCCTGCAGATCCGGCAGCACGCCGCGATCGCCGCGGGTCGACGTGATGCGAAGCGCCTCGCGATAGAGCTTCTCGGCCCGCCTGTAGTCGCCGCGTCGCACCGCGACGTCACCGAGGCGCATGAGCGCGATCGCGATCGGCGGCTCGATGCCGAGCTCGGTCGCCGTCTGGCGCACCTCCTCGAACACGGTCTCGGCGGCGTCGAGCTCGCCCTTGACCGCGAGGAACCACCCGTACGAGAGCGATGCGCCCGCGCGCGCCCGGATGCTGCCGCTCTCGCCCGCCAGCTCGAGCGCACGCGTCAGCAGGAGCTCGGCCTCGTCGAGCTCGAGGCGCACGATGTGCGTCTGCGCGAGGACCTGCGCCGCGATCGTCTGCAGATCCTTGCGGCCCTGCGTCCATCGCGAGCGCGTACGCCCGCTCCATGTAGAGGACGACCTCGTCCATGTCGCCGTGCCAGCCGCCGATGATCGCGCGGGCGGTGAGGGCGTCGAAGCGCGCCACCGGATCGTCCTCGCTCGGCGAGGATCTCGAGGGCGCGTCGACGAGCTCCTGCGCTCGCGCCGGGATCGCCGTCGCGCCTGAGCGCAGCCTCGCCGAGCGCGGTGAGCGCGAGCGCCTCGATGACCGGCTCGTCGAGCTCGCGCGCCTGCTCGCGAACCTTCTCCATCTCGACCTGGACCGCCGCGAAGTCCTGGAGCCGCCACGCAGCGCGCGCCGCGACGTACCGCGCGCCGAGCGTCGGTCGCAGCTCGAGTGCGCGCAGGCCGAGCGTCCGCGCGTTCGCGTACGCCTCGCGCGCGATCGCGCGCTTGGCCGCCTTGACCAGCGCTGCCGCGGTCTCCTGCGCGAGCTCCTCGGGCGGCGCACCCTCGAGCTCGGTCAGGAACTCGACCGCCTGGTCGAGGTGGTACGCGCGGATCTCGACGAGCTCCTCGCCCGTGCGCTCCGCGAGCCACTCGGCGAAGCGCGCGTGGTACTGCGCCCGCGAGAGCTTCGCCATGCCCGTGTAGGCGACCTCGCGGATGAGCGCGTGCTTGAACCGGTAGGCGGTCTCGCCCGAGATCGACGAGCGCGGCTCGCGCAGGAGGAACTCGCGCTGGAGCAGGTCGTCGAGCAGCGCCTCGTGCTCGGCGACGTCGGGCGACGAGGTGCTCGAGCGCGCCTCGCCAGAAGACCCGCCCGACGACCGATCCGCGCTGGAGGAGCGTCTTCGCGTCCGGATCGAGATGGTCGATGCGCGCGGCGATCAGCGCCTGCAGCGTGTCCGGGACGCGATCGGCCGAGCCGTTGCCCGAGCCGCTCTCGATGAGCATCCGGATCGTCTCCTCGACGAACAGCGGATTGCCCTCGGCGCGGTCGAGCGCCTCCTGCGGGAGCGACGTCGGGCGCTCGCCGGCGGCTCCGGCGAGCTGGCTCAGGAGCTGCTCGACGAGCTCGGCGCTCTCCTCCTCCGAGAGCGGCTCGAGCTCGATCGCCGTCGAGCGCACGCGGCCTCCACCCCAGCCCGGTCGCGCGTCGAGCAGCTCGGGTCGCGCGAGGCAGAGGATGAGGACCGGCGCACGCACCCAGTCGGCGACGTGCTCGATGAGGTCGAGGAGTGGCGCCTCGGCCCAGTGGATGTCCTCGAAGAGCAGGATCAGCGGCTGTACGTCCGCGATCCCCTGCATGACCTCGCGCGCCGCCCACGCGATCTCCTGCGGGCTGCGCTCGCCCTCGAGCGCCTCCATCAGCCCTGCCGCGAGCCCGAGGACGTCCGCGACGGCCTCCTCGGCGCAGCACTCGCGGAGCTTCTCGAACGCCTCCTCGAGCGGATCGTCGTCGGAGATGCCGGCCGCCGCCTTCACCATCTCGCCGAGCGGCCAGTACGTGACGCCCTCGCCGTACGGCAGCGCGCGTCCCATGAGCACGCTCGCGCGCTCGACGCCGTCGAGGAACTCGCGCGCGAGCCGGCTCTTTCCGACGCCCGCCTCGCCGTAGATCGTGAAGAGGTGCGCGCGGCTGTCGCGCAGGCTGCGGTTGAACGTGTTCTCGAGGAGCTCGAGCTCGGCCTCGCGTCCGACGAGCGGCGCGCGTGGGCCGAGCGGGCGACCCGGCCCGTCGAGCATGTCGACGACGCGCCAGGCGCGAAGCGGCCCGTCGATGCCCTTCAGCTCGAGCGGGCCGGCATCCTCGACGACGAGGCTTGCCTGCGGCGAGCCGGTACGCGGTCGGGCCGACGAGGATCTCGCCCGGGACGGGCCGCCTCCTGGAGACGCGCAGCGAGATTCACCGCCTCACCCGTCGCGAACGTCGACTCCGAGCCGTCGACGACGACCTCGCCCGCCTCGATCCCGATGCGGGCCTCGAGCTCGAGCTCGTCGACCGCCTGCGCGCATCGCGAGCGCCGCTCGCGTCGGCCCGCTGCGCGTCGTCCTCGTGCGCCTGCGGAACGCCGAACGCCGCCATGACGGCGTCGCCGGCGAACTTCTCGACGATGCCGCCGTGCTGCGTCACGCACGTGCGAGACCGTCTCGAAGAACTCGTTCACGCGACGCCGAACGACCTCCGGATCGGCACCGGTGACCAGGCGCGTCGAGTCGACGATGTCGACGAACAGGACGGATGCGAGCTTGCGCTCCACGTGCTGAAGTGTAGAAACGACGACGGGGGCGACTAGCATCCCGCCGTGCTCGATCCGTCCGTCTTCAAGGCCTACGACGTCCGCGGGATCTACCCGACGCAGCTCGACGAGGACGGCGCGTACCGCGTCGCGCGGGCATATGCGGAGCACTTCGAGCCGCGCGCGCGTCGCCGTCGGCCACGACATGCGCCTCTCGTCACCGTCCGTGCTGCGCGGCGGTGGTCGACGGCATCGCCGACGCCGGCGCCGACGTCGTCGAGCTCGGGCTCGTCGGGACGGAGATGCTCTACCACGCGGTCTCCGAGCTCGGCCTCGACGGCGGCATCTGCGTCACCGCGTCGCACAACCCGAAGGAGTACACGGGGATGAAGATCGTCCGGCGTGGCGCGCTTCCCGTCGGAGGCGACTCCGGACTCGCCGAGATCCGCGCGCGCGCCGAGGCCGGTTTCGGGCCGGTCGGAGCGCCGAGGCGACCGTGCGCACCGAGGACGTCTGGCCGAGCTTCGTCGCGAAGGTGCTCTCGTTCGTCGACGTCGACGCCATCCGTCCGCTGCGCGTCGTCGTCGACGCGGCGAACGGCATGGCAGGCGTGATGCTTCCGCCCGTCCTCGAGCGCCTTCCCCAGCTCGACGTCGTGCGCTGTTACTTCGAGCCCGGACGGGACCTTCCCGAACCACGAGCCGAACCCGCTCCTTCCCGAGAACCGCGAGTTCATCGTCGCGAAGGTGACGGAGGAGTCAGCGGATCTCGGAGTCGCGTACGACGGCGACGCCGACCGCTGCTTCTTCGTGGACGACACCGGGCGAGTTCGTCCCCGGCGACTTCGTGACAGCGCTGCTGGCCGAGGCCGTGCTCGCCGAAGGCGCCGGGCGAGAAGGTCATCTACGACGTGCGCGCGAGCTGGGCGCGTGCCGGAGACGATCGAGCGCGCCGGTGGCGATTCCGCTCGTGAACCGCGTCGGGCACGCGTTCATCAAGCAGCGGATGCGCGCGGAGGACGCCGTCTTCGCGGGCGAGGTGTCGGCGCACTACTACTTCCGCGACTTCTCCCAGGCGGACACCGGCGTCGTGCCGTTCCTCGTCATGCTCGAGCTCGCTCTCGCGGAGCGGCGCGAAGCTCTCGGAGCTCCTGCGCCCGTACCGTGAGCGCTTCTTCCTGACCGGCGAGATCAACACGCCCGTCGCCGACGTCCCGCTCAAGCTCCAGGAGCTGAAGGAGCGCTACACGGCCGAGGGCGGCCGCGTCTCGCATCTCGACGGGATCTCGATCGACTTCGACGACTGGCACTTCAACGTCCGCCCGTCGAACACCGAGCCGCTGCTGCGACTCAACCTCGAGGCGCTCTCCGAGGCGCGCATGGTCGAGAAGCGCGACGAGGTCCTCGGCAGTCGATCCGCTGCGTGACCGATGACGACGCCCGAGCTCGGGCGAGTCACCGACCGGCGGCCGCCGTTCAAGTACTCGGCGCTCACGCGCGTGTGGTTCTCGGACACGGACGCGCAGGGCGTCGTCTACTACGGCCGCTACCTGCCGTACTTCGACCACGCGCGCACGGAGTACCACCGCCACCTCGGCGGGCTCGCGACGACCGGGGCTGCGAGTTCGTCATGCGCGCATCCGCGGTCGAGTACCACGCGCCGGCGCGCTTCGACGACCTGATCGAGGCGTTCGTACGGGTCAGTCGGATCGGACGGACGAGCGTGACGTACGAGTGCGCCGCCTATCGGCTTCCGGACGACGACGCTCATGGTCACCGCGCACGCAGACCCTCGTGCTCGTCGACGCTCGAGCTCCGGCGCCCGACGCCGGTGCCCGACGAGCTGCGGTCGGCGATCCGCGGCTTCGAGGGGAGCGATCTCGAGGAGTGAACGGCGAGCGCCGCCGAGGCCGTTCGAGCGCATCGTCGAAGAGAGCGACGACGCCGACGACGTCCTGCGTGCGTGCGGTCGCCGCGCTCGCCGCGGACGCCCGACGTCATCTGGGCCGGAGTCGCGTTCGTCGAGGACGGCGCGCTGGCGCTCGGCCCCTCGCGGCGAGCTCCGACGAGGCACGCCGAGCGCGCGTGCCGATCTCCTTCCAGGGCGCGGCGGTCGGCGAGCTCTGGGTCGACGGCGACGATCGACCGGACGACGCTCGAGCGGTCGCGACGCTCATCGCGCCATTCGTCCTGATCGGCTGGGACACCGGCGGCGAGGCCTGGGACCCGTAGCGGCCCGATGGCTCAACTCGATCGAGGGAGCGTCACTCGTTCGAGAGGGGTACCTCGTTCGAGGGATTGCATCCCCCAATTGCGTGACTACAAGGAGATTGGGGAGAGGGGAAGGGAGCCGCGCGCTCGTCCTCAGGACGGGCGCGCGGTATAGCCCCGACCCCCACCGGTCGGGCACCGCCGCTCTCCCCTCTGCTGATTGCGCAGATCGAGAATCTGCAGGGGCAGATTCTCGATCGCGGGAGTCAGAGACGCTCGCGCTGGCGGATCGCGGCGTGTCCGGCAGTCCTAGGCCTCGTTGCGCAGATCGAGTATCTGCAGGAGCAGACGCTCGATCGCGAGAGTCAGAGACGCTCGTGGCCAAAGTCCGAGGGTTCCGGCAAGTCCTTGGCTGGTTGCGGAGCGAGAGTCTGCAGCCTGCAGCTCTCGGTCGGGAGTCAGATGACGCTCGCGGCGGCGGTTACAGATCGCCGGGAGACCGGCGCGCGGAAGCCGCGTCGTCGTCCATGCCACACCAACCCTCGGGGTCGCGATCGATCCCCGCAAACGGTCGGGGCCGGACGTGCCGGCCCCGACTTGCACATCTACGCCCGAGGGCCGCTCCAGGACGGTGGTGGCCCGCGCGGAGTTCCCGACCCGGGCCAAAAACCGGGGTGCGGACCGGTCATGCGCTTGCGGAGCTCGCCGTTCACGAGCGCTTCCGTGCGCTCGGTGAGCCTGGACTTCAGCTCAGCCCCTTGCGCCTTCGTGATGCGTCCGTCGGCGACGGCCTCGTCGATCTTCTTGTCCTCGGCCGCGACGAGCGCCTTCACGAGCCCGTCGACGGACTTGCCCTTGTCCTTCGCGACCTCCGCGAGCGTCTGATCGCGGAGGTCGTCGCGGAGCTCCGCCTCCGACATGCCGAGGTAGGCCGCTGCGGTCTCGAACACTGCGAATCCCCCGTGGTGCCCGAAGCCGAACCCGGCCCCGGCCGAACCCGCCTTGCCCGAACAGCTGCGGATAGTCGTCCTCGTCGATGCGCTCCTTGAGCGCCTTCGCCTGTTCTTCGGTGAGCTTGCCGGCATCGACCGCATCGTCGACACGGTTCTTCAGCGCCTGCTTGAGAGCATCGGAGAGCGCCTCCGGCTGGACGCCGAGCTGCGACGCGGCGTCGTCGATGACGGCCTTGCTCTCCTCGTTCGAGGACAGCATCCGCGAGGTCGCGATGGCTCCGGCCGAGCCGAGGCCGACCGCGAGCAGTGCGAGCCCCGAGCCGGCTGCGACGAGCGTGAGCTTCCTGCGACGGGTCATGGTGCGCATGTGACCACGCGAACCTAAGAGGTCGCTGAGAGCGAGCTAAGAAGGTCAGACGAACCCACGCTCGGAGCGGCGTGCTCACGAGCGTCGACGATGCGGCCGTCCTGCATGCGTACGACGCGCCGAGCTCGTGCAGCAACCTCCGCGTCGTGGGTCACGACGACGACCGTGCGCCGCATGTCGTCGCCCGACAAGGAGAGGAGGAGATCGACGATCTCGGCTCCGGTTTCCGAGTCGAGGTTGCCTGTCGGCTCGTCCGCAAGCAGGACGTGCGGATCGTTCGCAAGCGCCCTTGCGACCGCGACCCGCTGCTGCTCGCCACCGGACAGCTTTCCCGGGATGTGGTCGGCGCGATCGGCGAGACCCACCGACGCGAGCAGCGCGTGCACGCGCTCGCGTCGCATCCGGCGCGCCGTCGACGGTCGGGGCGAGCGCGACCTCGACGTTCTGTGCTGCTGTGAGGGTCGGGATCAGGTTGAACTGCTGGAACACGAAGCCCAGGACCGTCGAGCCGGAGCTCGGAGAGAGCTTGATCACCGAGCGCTCCCACATCGCGACCCTCGAAGAGGAGCTCCCCGGAGGTCGGCCGATCGAGCGCTCCGAGCAGCTGCAGGAGCGTCGTCTTCCCCGACCCACTCGACCCGACGATGGCGAGGGACTCACCCGCGCCGATGGTGAGGTCGGCATCACGGACGGCGTGCACCTGGACGGAGCCGGACGTGTACACCCGCGAGACGGAGCGGAGCTCGTAGACGGGCGTCGCCTCATGTGCTGAGACCATCGTGTTCACTCCTGTCAGTCGATGTGTCGAAGCGCGTCGGCAGGCCGAAGGCGGGCCGCGCGCAGGCTTCCCACCGCACCGGCGACGAGCCCGCCGAGCACGGCGAGGCCGACGGCCCAGAGCATCGTCGACGCGCTGATCGGCGCGTCGAGCGCGATCTCGGTGGCGGGCGCTTGCACTGCTCCCTGCCCGAACGGACCGAGGAACCGGGGGCCCTGCCCGGCGGCCGCTTCGACCGTGGCCTCCAGGGTCGGCCCGAATGCGCTGATTGCGAGCGCTCCTGCGATGCCGAACACGATCCCCACGGCGCCACCGAGCAGTCCCTGGATCAGCGACTCACCGGTCACCTGACGGACGACGAGTCTCTGCGACCAGCCGAGCGCCTTCAGCGTGCCCAGCTCCCGGACCCGCTTGCTCACGGACGACAGCGTCAGCAGGCTCGCGATGAGGAAGGCCGACAGTAGGCCGACGACCATGAGCGCCGTTCCGAGCCCGCGTGCGAGGTTCCTGGCGTCGACGAGCGTCCCGGAGACGCGGTCCGCGAGATCGGCTGCCGTCGTGACGGACGCGCCGTCGAACGAGCCCTCGATCGCGGCGGCGACCGATCTCGACGTCGTCCACACTTTCCGCACGGACGTACGCGGTGTTGACACGACCCTTCCTGTCCGAGAGTTCCTGGAGCTGGGCGAGCTTCACGTAGATGTCGGAGGACTGACCACCGAGCGGTGTGTCGGCGACGCCGACGACCGTGAACGTTGCGCCTCCGAGCCTCACCGTGTCGCCGACACCGAGGTCCTCGCGCGAGGCGTAGCTCTCGTCGAGAATCGCCTCACGAGACGCTCCGGCGCCGGAATCGACGCCCTCGATGTGGATCGAGTCGAGCGTGAGACCACCGGAGGCCGCCGCGACGCCGTCGATCGTCGCGATCTTCTCGACCTCGGTCTCGGGGAACGACAGCTGAGACGTGGAGACGAAGTCGTCGCGCGAGAACCGCTCGCCCGGCTCACCGAGATCCGAAGTCCGAAGCGGCCGCCGCCGTCATGCGGTGGAGCAACCTGCGCACGCTGAGAGCGCCGTGAACGACGGCTAAGAGCTCGCTAAGAAGGGACGCCGGCGAGCTTCGGCTGCTCGGCGCCGAGCGTCAGGACCATCCGAGTGCCGCCCCCGTCGGCCTGCTCGGCCACCACGTCGCCACCGTGCGACTCTGCGACCTGCCGCACGATCGCGAGCCCGAGCCCCGAGCCGGGCATGCCGCGTGCAGCGCGCGCGCGGTAGAAGCGGTCGAAGACGTACGGGAGGTCCTCGTCGGCGATCCCCGGGCCGTGATCGCGCACGACGAGCCGACCGTCCCGCACCTGCACCTCGACCTCCCCGCCGGGCGGGCTCCACTTCGCCGCGTTGTCGAGCAGGTTCCCGACCGCGCGCTCGATCGTCGCGGGTACCCCCTGCACCGTCGTCGGCTCGACCGATACCGAGTACCTGACCTCCGGGCGGTTGCGACGAGCACGATCCACGATGTCCTCGACCAGCAGATCGAGCCTGACGTCCTCGGGCTCCGGCGCGTGCTGCTCGGCACGGGCGAGCTCGATGAGCTCCGAGATGAGCGTTGTCATCTCACCGAGCTGCTCGACGACGTCGGACAGGAGGCGCCGCCGGTCCTCCGGCGGGAGCGTCCTGTCGCCCGCGAGGACCTCGATGTTCGTCCGCACGCTCGTCAAAGGTGTACGGAGCTCGTGCGACGCATCCGCGACCAGCTGCCTCTGGGCTCGGGTCGACTCCTCCAGCGCCGCGAGCATCGAGTTGAAGCTCGCCGCCAGACGGCTGAGCTCGTCCTTGCCGTCGAGCTCGATCCGCTCCGACAGGTCCTGTGTCTCCGAGACGCGCTCCACCGTCGTCGTGAGCCTCCTGACCGGGCTCAGCGCCGCACGCGCCACGAGCAGGCCGAGACCGGCTGCGATGACGATTCCTCCGAGAGACACGAGAACGAGGAAGAGGCCGATTCGGTGGAGTGACTGCTCGACCTCGCTGAGCGGTCGAGCCACGAGGAGCGCCGAGTCGGGGCCGTACGCGAACGTGAAGACGCGCATGTGCGTGTCGTCGACGGTGACGTCCTCCCAGAACGCCGAACCCTGCTGCCCCGCCACGGCCAGCACGCGATCGTCGACCGGCAGCTTGAGACCCTGACCGGGAGGGACGATCGCGGTGCCGTCCGTCTGCACGAGCTGGACGTACCCGCGCGCCTCACCGAACTCGGGGCGCACTGCCAGATACGGCTGCCCTCCCTGTCCCGAGATGACAGCGAGTCCCGGACGCTGCAAGAGCTCTGCGGCGCGGCTCTCGAGCGCGTCGTCGACGGGCGCGCGGAGCTGCTCCCGCGCGATGAGGTAGACGAGAACGGAGGCGACGACGATCGAGAGCGCGACCGCGGCGGCC
This sequence comes from uncultured Gemmatimonadales bacterium, assembly GCA_963817575.1. Taxonomy (GTDB): domain Bacteria; phylum Gemmatimonadota; class Gemmatimonadetes; order Gemmatimonadales; family GWC2-71-9; genus DASTCF01. The sequence continues at coordinate 157,516 of CAWFOY010000010.1, read as the reverse complement.
GAGCCCACGGCGATCCGCGCACGGAAGCTCATCTCAGCCCTCGCGAAGGGCGTAGCCGACGCCCCGAATCGTGTGGATCAGACGCGGCGCTCCACCCTCCTCCGTCTTGCGGCGCAGATAGCCGATGTACACGTCGAGTGAGTTCGACGTGGGGCCGAAGTCGTAGCCCCACACGCGCTCGAAGATGATCGACCGCGTCAGGACCTGGCGGGGGTTGCGCAGGAAGAGCTCGAGCAGGGCGAACTCGGTCCGGGTGAGATCGATCGGCACGGTTCCGCGCCGCACCTCGCGTGTGCCGGGATCGAGCTCGAGGTCCGAGAAGCGGAGGACGTTCGCGCCGTCGTCGCCGTTTCCCGCGCGCCGGAGCAGCGCGCGCAAGCGCGCGAGCAGCTCGGCGAGCGCGAACGGCTTCGGAAGGTAGTCGTCGGCTCCGGCGTCGAGGCCCGCGACGCGGCTGTCGACCTCGGCGCGGGCGGTCAGCATCAGGACGGGCATCGAGCTTCCATCGGCCCGGAGCCTCCGACAGACCTCGAGCCCGTCGATCCCCGGCATGAGCACGTCGAGGATCATCGCGTCGGGCGTCGACGAGCCCGTGACGCGCTCGAGGGCCTCCTCGCCGTTCACGGCGAGATCGACCTGATACCCCTCGAGCTCGAGGGCGCGCTGGAGCGACTCGCGGACTGCGCGCTCGTCGTCGACGACGAGGATCTTCACGCAGCGCATTGTGCGCACGGGCGCGACGCCGAGACCGCGTCTTAGCGACTTCTTAGCCCGCGCTTACCGGCCTCTCAGCGGATGCCGCGTCGGTTTCGCCAGACTGGGAGGACACGTCGATGACCGACCGCTCTCGCACCCCACTCGTCGTCGCCGGCCTCGCCGCCGCGCTTGTCCTCGGATTCGGCATCGGCGCAGCGGCGTTCGCGATGCTCGACGACGGAAGCACGACGGTCGTCCGTCAGGTGACGGTCGAGAGCTCCGAGCCCGTCTCGGTCGCGCGCTCGCGGCCGGCGATGTCTACGACCGCGCATCCAAGGCCGTCGTGGAGATCGCCGCGTCGGGGAGCTCGGGCGGCGGCTCGCAACGAGGCGCAGGGGTCCGGCTTCGTCTACGACGAGGACGGTCACATCGTCACCAACCAGCACGTCGTCGCCGGTGCGTCGACGATCGCCGTGAGCCTCTGGAACGGCGTCGAGTTCGACGCGCACGCTCGTCGGCACCGACCCGTCGACCGACCTCGCCGTGATTCGCGTCGACGCGCCGCAGTCGCTGCTCGAGTCGCTGCGGCTCGCCGACTCGAGCGCGGTCCGCGTGGGTGACCCGGTACTCGCGCTCGGCAGCCCGTTCGGGCTCGAGGGCACGATCACGAGCGGGATCGTCAGCGCGCTGCACCGCGAGATGACCGCGCCGAACAACTACACGATCACGGACACGATCCAGACCGACGCGGCGATCAACCACGGCAACTCCGGCGGACCGCTCCTCGACCGGCGCGGGCGAGTGATCGGCGTGAACGCGCAGATCGAGAGCGAGTCCGGAGGATCGGACGGCGTCGGGTTCGCGATTCCGTCCAACACCGTCCGGTCGATCGTCCGCCAGCTGATCGCCACCGGCGAGGTCGAGCATGCCTACCTCGGCGATCCGCATGGCGCCCGTCGTCGGACGGTGTCGCAGTCACCGAGGTCCTCGCCGGCACGCCCGCGGACAAGGCGGGAATCCGCGCGGCGACCGGCACGAAGCTCGTCGACGGCCAGGAGCAACCGACGGGCGGCGACGTCGTCGTCGAGTTCGACGGCGACGCCGTGACGTCAGCCGTCGCGCTCCAGAGCGCGGTCGACGCGCAGCAACCGGGCGACACGGTCGCGATCATCGTCCTTCGCGACGGCTCGAGACGAACGCTCGACGTGACGCTCGGCGTCAGGCCCTGAAGCCGTCAGGGTCTAGGTACTCCCTGACCATCGACCAGTGTCGACAACGCGCGAGGCGTCTGTATGCTCCGTGAGGGAGGTAGGGAATGGGTAGAACTCGCTCGTCCGCGTTCGTATTCGCGGCTGCATACATCGTCTTGGTCGTCGGGCTGTTCCTGGCTCTGGGTGGGGCTGCGTACGCGCCGTCATCGGCCTGTTCGGCGGGAGATCAGTACGGTGACAAGGTGAAGGGCGTGAAGGTCTCGGCAACGGCCGGCGGTGACACCGCGCGGCCGCAGCCGACGACGCGCTTCCGAATACCGGTCTGTCGCTCCTCGGCGTCGTCGTCGTCGGCGGTGGCCTCGTCGCCGGTGGGCTCGTGCTGAGACGGCGCGAGCAGCGCAAGAGCTAGCCCGGTACTCGGAACGTCACTCGCCCGATAACCCCTCCTCGACGAGGTTGGGTTGCTGAACGCGCCGATAATCGCCACGCTCCATGCTGGCAGTCGGTCGTGTCGGCATCGACTTCTACCTGTGCCGAATCGAGCTGCGCGTGAGTCTCCTTGAAGGTGGTCGAGCGGTCGCCAGCGGCGATCAGCGCGACGACGCTCACACCGACCACGCCGACGACAAGAGCAAAGGCTCCTCGTCACGATCGGCCTCGACGCCGGTCAGCCGCCTACTCTGTGATCGGTCATGAGACGTCACGTCGGCACGTTCCTCCTGGTAATCGGCATCGGCGTCCTCGCGTGGGCTGCCACCGTGTACCTGTGGAAGGACCCGTTCACGACGGCCTACACAGCGTACGAGCAGCGCAAGCTGGCGTCGAAGCTCGACGAGCAGTTCGACGAGTGGAAGCCATCGCGCACACCGGCCGTCTCGCACCCGAACGAGCCGAAGCCGCGGCCCCGTGACGACGTGAGGCGGGAAGCCCGTCGCTTCCGCCTCGCCGCCGATGACGGCGACGCGATCGCGCGACTGAGGATCCCGCGCCTCGGGCTCAGCGCCGTCGTCGTGAACGGCACGGACTCGGCGGATCTCCGCCGCGGTCCGGGAAGGCACCTCGAGACATTCATGCCGGGCGAGCGCGAGCTCGTTTACGTCGCCGGGCACAGGACGACGTACGGCGCTCCGTTCGGGAACATCGACCAGCTCCGGGCGGGAGACCCGATCACCGTGGAGCTTCCCTACGCGACCATCGAGTACAAGGTGACGCGCCATCGGATCGTCGACGACAACGACCTCTCCGTGCTCGAGTCGCGGCACCGCGAGGAGCTCGTCCTCCAGGCGTGCCATCCGCGGTTCTTCGCGAGTCAGCGCTATCTCGTCTACGCTCGGCCCGTCTCCGTGAAGGAGCGAGCGTCGTGACGGACGGCTGGCATAGCGTTCGCCTCGAGGAGATCGAGCCGATCTCGGTCGTGAACGGCACGCTGCTCTGGCGGCCGGTGCGTCGGACGCTCGACATCGGCGCATTCGGGATCAACGCGTACGTGGCGCCGAGAGCGGGGGACGACGTCGTCGAGGAGCACGAGGAGACGACGCTCGGCCACGAAGAGATCTATCTCGTCCTCAGCGGGCGGACGACGTTCACCCTCGACGACGAGACGCTCGACGCTCCAGCCGGGACGATCGTCTTCATCCGGGATCCCGCCGTCGTTCGCCATGCACGTGCCGAGGAGGACGGCACACAGGTGCTCGCCGTCGGTGGTCCACGGGGCGCCGCGTACGAGCCCTCGCCGTGGGAGGACTTCTTCGCGGCGACGCGCCACCGCACCGCCGGCGATTACGACGCGTACCTCGCCGAGCTCGAGGAGGCGCTCGAGCGCCGGCCCGACCATCCTGCCGTCCTCTACAACGTCGGTCGGGCGAAGCTCCTCCTCGGCCGGTCCGACGAGGCGCTCGCGGACATCCGGCGCGCCCTGGAGCTCAACCCCGCCCTGCGTGAGTACGCGGCGACGGACGACGACATCGCCTTGCTGCGTGAACGACCGGACTGGCCGCGCTAGCTGGGCGTCACGCGGTAGGCGTCGAAGACGGCCTCGAGGTTGCGGAGCGCGGTGAGGAGCGAGCGGAGCTCCTTGACCTCACCGACCTCCGCCGTGTACCAGTTCTTGGCCATCCCGTCCTCGACGACGCCGCCGTAGGAGACGATGTTCGCGCCGTGCTCGGCGAACGTCCTGGCGACGTCCTCGAGCAGACGTGAACGATCCCAGGCGTCGACGGCGATCTGCACGAGGAAGCCTGCCGAAGCGCCACCCTCCCACTCGACGTCCGTGAACCGTTCCGGGTTCCGCTGGAGCGCCTTCACGTTCGGACAGTCCTCACGGTGCACGGTGATGCCGCGCCCCATCGAGATGTAGCCGACGATCGCGTCGCCCGGGTACGGGCGTGCAGCACTTGGCGAGGCGCACGAGCACGTCCTCGACCCCTGTGACGTGGATCCCGACGCGCTCGCTCGAGACCGCTTTCCGCCGAGGCGGCTTGGTCGTGACGATCGGCTCCGCGGCGACCTCGTCGGTCTTCAGCCGCTGGATGACTTTGTTGACGATCTGCGTCGGCGAGAGCTTCCCTGCGCCGAGCGCGACGTAGAAGTCCTCCGCCTTCTTGAAGCCTGTCTCGCGGATGACCTGCGCGAGCACGCTCGAGCCCTGGAGCTTTCGGTACGGCAGCTTCTGGGCCTTCAGCGCCTGGTCGAGCAGGTCGCGGCCCTTCGCCTCGGTCTCGCCGCGCGTCTCGCGCTGGTACCACTGGCGGATCTTGTTGCGGGCGCGCGACGACGTGACGAGCGCGAGCCAGTCCCTCGACGGACCGCGTCCCGACTTCGACGTCAGGATCTCGACGAAGTCGCCGCTCCGCAAGCGGTAGTGGAGCGGGACGATCCGGCCGTTCACCTTCGCGCCGACCGTGCGGTGGCCGACGTCCGTGTGCACCGCGTAGGCGAAGTCGATCGGCGTGGCACCGGAGGGGAGCACCTTCACCTCGCCCTTCGGTGTGAAGACGTAGACCTCCTCGGAGAAGAGATCCGTCCGCAGGCTCCGCATGTAGTCGGCCGGATCCTGCTCCTCGGACTGCCAGTCCATGAGCGACTTCACCCACGTGAGCCACTCGTCGTCGGTCTTCGCTGCACGACCGCGCTTGTACAGCCAGTGCGCCGCGACGCCGTACTCGGCCTCCTCGTGCATGTCGCGCGTTCGCACCTGGATCTCGAGAGGCTTCCCCTCCGGCCCGATCACCGTCGTGTGCAGCGACCGGTAGCGGTTGAGCTTGGGCATCGCGATGAAGTCCTTGAACCGTCCCGGCATCGGCTTCCACAGCGAATGGACGAGGCCGAGCGCCGCGTAACAGTCGCGCGTCCCCTCCTCGCCCGAGCGCTCACAGATGACACGCAGCGCCGTGAGGTCGTAGATCTCGTTGAACTCGCGCCCGCGCTTGGCCATCTTGTCGTAGATCGAGTAGAGGTGCTTCGCGCGGCCCGTGATGTCGGCGGGCACGTCGGCCTTCTCGAGCTCCTCGCCGAGGACCTCCGCGGCCTTCTCCGCCTGCTCCTCCCGGTCGGCGCGGCGGTCGGCGACCATCGCCTTGATCTCCGCGTACTTCCGTGGATGCAGCGTCTGGAAGGCGAGATCCTCGAGCTCCCACTTCAGCGCGTGGATACCGAGACGGTGCGCGAGCGGCGCGTACACCTCGAGCGTCTCGCGCGCCTTCTGCGCCTGCTTCTGCTTTCCGAGGTACTCGATCGTCCGCATGTTGTGGAGGCGATCGGCGAGCTTGATGAGGATGACGCGGACGTCCTGCGCCATCGCGACGATCATCTTGCGGTAGTTCTCGGCCTCCGCCTGCTCGCGGCTCTGGAAGCTGATCCGCGTCAGCTTGGTGACACCCTCTACGAGCTGGGCCACGTCAGTGCCGAACTCGCTGCGAAGCTCCTCGACGTCTGCCTCGGTGTCCTCGATCACGTCGTGCAGCAACGCCGCCGCGATCGTCTGCTCGTCGAGGTGCAGCTCGGCGCAGATCCGGGCGACGCCGAGCGGGTGATGGATGAACTCCTCACCGGACCGGCGTGTCTGACCTCCGTGCGCGCGCTCCGCATACTCGAACGCCCGGCGGAGCAGCTCCTTGTCGACGTCGGGGTTGTACGCCTCGACCTCGGCGATGAGCTCCTCGACCAGGTCTTCACGATGCCTTCGTGCGTCGAGGACGGTCATGGGATCAGTGTACTCAGCACCTTTCCGGCCCCCATCTCCGGGAAGGAACGCCGCTCATCGCCGCGAACACCGACGGTCCATGAGAGGCCTCCGCCGCTGGTGGCGCCGCCGGAACTGGGGCGTCACGCGACGAGCCCTCGGGCTGGCCCTGCTGCTGGGCGGTGTTGGCCTGGCGGCGTGCAGCAGCGCGACCGGACAGCAGCCCCCACCCGCCCCCTCGCCCCAGACGGCGCCCAACAGCGCCCGGTCAGCCTATACCGAGGCGGACGTCCGGTTCATGTCCGGCATGATCCACCACCATGCCCAGGCCCTGGTGATGGCGGGCTGGGCGCCCACTCACGGCGCGAGCCAGTCCGTGCTGGCCCTGTGCGAGCGGATCGTGGTGGGCCAGGGTGACGAAATCGCGCTGATCCAGCGCTGGCTTCGTGATCGCCACGAGCCCGTTCCCCAAATGGACTCGACGCACCACATGATGGGCGGAATGGACCACGCGATGATGATGCCCGGGATGCTGACGGCCGAGCAGCTGGCGCGGCTGGACGGCGCGAAGGGACCGGCGTTCGACCGGCTGTTCCTCACCTCCATGATCGAGCACCACCGGGGCGCCCTGACGATGGTCGACCAGCTCTTCGCCTCCCAGGGCGCTGGGGAGGAGGAAGGTGTGTTCCGGTTCGCCTCCGACGTCTATGCCGACCAGTCGACCGAAATCGACCGCATGCAGCGGATGCTCGTCGCCCTTCCGCCCGAGGGTCAGGGTCCATGATTCTCCCGAATCCGTCCGTCCGTCCACCCCTCTCCATCCCCACACAGGAAGCAGCCATGGCATCCGCACCCAGGGTCCACCGTACGGCCGCACGCTCGACCGCCCGGTTCGGCCTGCTGTCGCTCGCTATCGGGGCGTTGTCCCTCGCGGGCTGCGCCTCCTCGTCGAACCCGGCGAGCGGCGCCAACATGTCCACCGTCGCCCCCAAGCCCGACCCCCGGGTCGGCCTGCGCGCCGGGGCCACCAACGCGGCCGAGGCGGCCTGGAACCTGAAACTCGTCTCGAACACGCCGCCGTCGGAGAAGTTCGTCGACGTGACGAATTCCGACCTCTCGTTCGCCGGGAAGTATGCGATCCAGGGGAATTACAACGGCTTCCAGGTCTGGGACGTCTCGGATCCGGCCAAGCCGACACTGAAGGTCGGGTTCCTTTGCCCTGCGTCGCAGAGCGATGTGTCGGTCTACAAGAACCTGCTGTTCGTCTCGGGTGAAGGCACCGGCGGCCGCCTCGACTGCGGCACCCAGGGCGTGCGGGACACGGTCAGTCACGACCGGTTGCGCGGCATCCGGATCTTCGAGATCAGCGACATCACCAATCCGAAGTACATCGGGAACGTGCAGACCTGCCGCGGCTCGCACACGCATACCGTGGTCGAAGACCCGAAGGACAAGGAGAACGTGTACATCTACGTCTCCGGGTCGGCTGGCGTGCGCTCGCCGAGCGAGCTGCCGGGCTGCTCCCGGATGGCCCCGGACCAGGACCCCAACTCCGCGCTCTTCCGGATCGAAGTCATCAAGGTGCCGCTGGCGCATCCCGACCAGGCGAGCATCGTGAGTTCACCGCGGATCTTCCAGGGCCTCGTCGCGCCGCCGGTCCACGCCGACGCGCCGGAGGACATCGCGGCCGCGGCCAAGGAGGCCGCCGACGCGCGCGCCCGGGGTGGGTACACGGCCACGATCAACGGCCGGGAAATCGTCGCGCCCCCGCAATTCATCAAGCCGATGCTCGACAGCGTCGTTAAGGCGCGCGGCGGCACCGGTGATCCGACCGCCGCGGACAGCGCCGCGCTCCGCGCCGCCTTCCAGGGCATCGTGGACAAGCTGGTCGGCGCGCCTCCTCCGGGCGAGAAGGGCGGCGTGCGCCCCGGGCCGACGCAGTGTCACGATATCACGGTCTACCCGGCGATGGGCCTGGCCGGGGGCGCGTGCGGCGGCTACGGCCTCCTCCTGGACATCCGGGACGTGGCCAACCCGAAGCGGATCGATGCCGTCTCGGACTCGAATTTCTCGTACTGGCATTCGGCGACGTTCAACAACGACGCGACCAAGGTCCTCTTCTCCGACGAGTGGGGCGGTGGCGGTCAGCCGAAGTGCCGCGCGACGGACAAGCCCGAGTGGGGCGCCGACGCCATCTTCACGCTTGCCGACAACAAGATGACGTTCCGGAGCTACTACAAGATGCTGGCCCCGCAGACCCAGTTCGAGAACTGCGTGGCGCACAACGGATCGCTGATCCCGATTCCCGGCCGTGACATCATGGTACAGGGGTGGTACCAGGGCGGCATTTCCGTCTTCGACTGGACCGACGCCGCACATCCGAAGGAAATCGCCTTCTTCGACCGGGGTCCGGTGGACTCGACGAAGATGGCGGGCGGCGGTTCGTGGTCGGCGTACTGGTACAACGGGAGCATCTACAGCTCCGAGATTTCCCGCGGGCTGGACGTCTTCCAGCTGACCCCGAGCGGGTTCATCTCGCAGAACGAGATCGATGCCGCGAAGTCGGTCAAGCTCGACTACCTCAACGTGCAGGGCCAGCCGAAGTTCGTGTGGCCCGCGAGCTTCGCGGTGCCACGCGCCTATCTCGACCAGCTCTCGCGGTCGAACGGCCTCGCGGCGGCGAGGGTGTCGGCCGTGCGCAAGGAACTCGACCGCGCGGAGAAGCTTTCCGGCCAGGCGCGGAAGGATGCGCTGGCCCAGCTGGCGACGCAGCTGCACAGCGATGCCGCCGGCGCGGCCGATCAGGCCAAGGTCCACAAGTTGGCCGCGGCGGTCGGCGAATTGGCCGGCGCATAGCGGTGAACGACGGCCGGTCGCGTTTCGCTTGACGTCGACTGAGCTTCTTGCCCCCGCCTCGACGCCGACCTCCGGGCCGGCGTTGGGCGGGGGCGGGCGTTTCGGGTCGGTGGACATCATCCGTGGGGCGGTGATGACGGCCACGAGGAAGGACCGGTGGCTGAGCTACCTGTAAAACGGGACGATCCGCGCGTGCGAATACTCCTAGTTGGACCGAGATGCGCTCGCCCGAGTCGGTCGGGGCCCTGCTCGCTGCGGGCGCCTCGATTCGCGGAAAGGGCCGGTGGATTATCGTGGAGGTCCTCTGGCAGAGCCCGCCGCGGAAATAGACTCGCGACACCGGGGGCAGCGGCCGTGGCGGAATCGAACATCGCGAGGGCATCCCGATGCCGTCCCTGATACCAGGCGACCAGCCCCAGCGCGTTGAACGACTGGGAGAGCTCGGCATCGAGTCCCGCTCGACGCTTCAGGGTCACGGCCGCCTCCCCCTCCCGGCGGGCGACGGGCAAGTCGCTGAGGCGCCACGCGGCGAGCCCGAGCCACATCCTCGCCCGACCCTCCGCGGCGGGGTCACCCGCAGCGCGCGCCCGTCCGGCCTCGACGGTGAGGATCGCCTGGGCGCTGTCAAACTCCTCACGCACATAGCGCTCCTCGGCGGCGGAGCGGAGGGAATCGACGGAGACGCCGAGAGCTGATGCGAGGGTAGCGGGATCGGTCGGGAAGGTCGGAGAGGCGGACGCCCGTCGGGTGAACTCGCCGGCACCGTCCGGACGCTCCCGGCCGCAGGCGGCGACCAACGCCACCAGCGCGAGGATCCCGGGTGCCATCCCCCGACCGCTCCGAATCACGGCACCGGCCGGAATTCCTGAAGCCCCGTCGATCGCGACAATCCGTTGCCCAGGAGGGCGTCCGCAATCCAGACATAGCGTTGATCGGCGTCGAGCGTGACGGAGTCGGGCAACGCGAAGATCGTGTCGGCGACGCTGCCGGACCACACCGGCACGCCGTTCCCGCCGGAGATGGTCAGGCGATACGTCGTGGCGCCTGGAGCGGCGGCCCACACGAATCGGAGCGAGGCGAGCGCGGCATCTCCAGTCGGGCCGTAGGCCGCGAGGGTCGGTTCCGTGCCTCCAACGCGGAGTGGGTCGACCGGGGAGGGACGAAGGAAGAGCAACAGGCTTGCCGCGGCGGCGAGAAGGCCAGCACCCACCACTAAGCGGCGGGGACGCCCGGAACGGTGGAGGAATTGATGGACCTGGTGTAGTTCCTGACGGCATTCGGCGCACTCGGCGAGGTGCGCCTCGACGTGCTCGCGATCCGGCCCCGACAATCGCCGATCGAGATACGCCGCGATCTCGAAATCCCGCGCATGCTCTCCCGACCGCTCGCTCGGCGCGTTCACCAGCACCCTCCCGGTGCGACCATGTGCGATCCCGACTGCATTGAGATACGTTTCAGGGTGTCGCAAGGAGCGTCCGTGAGGGAATTGGCAGTGGTCCGGCATCGCCCGCAGACCCGTGGCGAGGAGATCGCGAACAGCATCAGCCACGGCGTCGGCTTCCTGGCCGCGCTGGCGGCGATGCCCGTGCTCATCGATGCTGCAACGCGCCACGGGGTGGCCGGCGTGATTGGCGCCGTGGTGTTCGCCGGGAGCGCCGCCCTGCTCTACCTCACGTCAACGCTCTACCACGCGCTCGCTCCGACCCGTGCCAGGCAGGTGCTCCGGATCCTCGACCACGGTGCCATCTACCTGCTCATCGCGGGAACGTACACCCCGTTCACGCTCGGCATCCTCCGCGGACCGCTCGGTTGGGGCTTGTTCGCCCTCATCTGGGGGCTCGCGGTCGCCGGTGTCATCTCTCAAGGCGATAGGAGGCATTCGCCATCCCCGGCTCTCGACCGGGGTGTACCTCGCGATGGGCTGGCTGGTCGTGGCCGCGGCGAAGCCGCTGTGGGCGCTGATGCCGGCGTGGGGGCTGTTCTGGCTCGTCGCGGGCGGGCTCCTGTACACGGCCGGAGTCGGTTTCTACACCGCGAGCCGCGTTCGCTACAGCCATTTCATCTGGCACCTGTTCGTCCTCGGTGGAACCACCTGCCATTTCATCGCCGTGCTGCACTACGCGGCCTGAGCCGCCTTCACGGTTGGGGAGCCTGAGTGACCTCGGATGAACTGACGGGAGTTGTGGAGTTCCTTCGGTCCGCCGAGCGCCTGAAGGCGACATATCGGAGCGCGTGGACGTCCAACGGAGACCGAGAGAGCGTCGCGGCCCACACGTGGCGGCTCTGCCTGATGGCGCTGCTGTTGGCCGAGGACTTTCCGGAAGTCGACTTGAATCGGTTGATCCGGATACTGATCGTCCACGACCTCGGTGAGGCCCTGCATGGGGACATCCCCGCGCCCAGGCAGGATCCTGCCTCGGGCAAGGCGGAGCAGGAGCGCCACGATCTCCTCGAGTTGCTCGCACCGCTCCCTGAGAAGTTGCGGCAGGATATTACCCGGCTGTGGGATGAGTACGACGGCGCCACCACGCCGGAAGCCCGTCTCGCCAAGGGGCTCGACAAGCTCGAGACGATCCTGCAACACAATCAGGGGCGGAATCCCCTCGACTTCGACTACGCCTTCAATCTGGAATACGGACGCGCCTTCACGGCGGACGATCACCGCCTCGCCGCGCTCCGGGCGCTGCTGGATGCGGAAACCGCGAGGCGCGCCGGACAGGGAGGCCCACCGCATGGATCGTGATCGCGAGCTGCTGCTCCACTTTCTCGGGGCCATCGCCTATCGGGCCCAGAAGGCGTTGCGCGACGCCCCGGATCACTATCCGGATTTCGCCGCCGGCCACCAGGTGCGCTCGCCGGTCGAAATCCTGCGCCACATGACGAGCTTGATGGGATTCACGCGCACGCTGTTTCTCGGTGGGTCCTATCCGATCAAGCCGGAACCGTTGCCCACGTTCCGGGACGAGATCGAGCGCTTCCACCGGATGGTCGAATCAGTCGGCGACCTCCTCCAGACCGGGACTCCCCTCCGCGAGATCTCCACGCAGCAACTCCTGCAGGGCCCGTTCGCGGACACGATGACCCACGTGGGGCAGCTCGCCCTGCTGCGCCGCCTCGCCGATGCCCCCGTGCCGCCCGAGAACTTCATCTTCGCGGACATCGAGGGGTCGCGGCTCGGCGCGGACCAGCCCATGCCGGCCCGCCCCGACACCCACTGGCCCGAGCGGCCGGCGTGAGCCGGGCCGGCTATCGACCGACAATAACCGGGGCCTCCGCCAATTCCCGTGACCTGCGCCCGGTCGGGAGTGTCCCTGTGCATGTCGGTTCGGTTGGCTTGAGTCGCTGGCGGAGGGAACCCGCCCAAGCAAGGAGCACGGCATGGATGATCAACCCACCTGCGGCAAGGGCCTGGTGGAGCACTCCCTGGTCCCCGCGATGATCGGCAAGCTGCTGGATGCGATGGTCACAGTGCTCGAGGTCCACCTGACGGCCCTCGACCGGACGGATGAGAATTCGCAGCGGGAGTCGAGGGCATACGCCGGGCTGGCGAGGGAGTTCCGGCACATCGCGACCCGCATCACCGCAACGGCCGCGCGCATGGCCGAATATCACGACCTCCCGATGGGCCGCCACGACATGCAGGTGCTCTCCGGTCCCATCGCCCTCGATTCCTTCGCGATGTTCGTCCGGCTCGAGCAGGAGCTCCTCTCCGTGCTCGAGGAGCGGTTGGAATCGGATCGGGTCATGCTCGTCGAGTCCGCCGCGTCGTGATCGAGCCCGTCACCCGGTCGATTTGCACCGCGGATGGACACGAGCTCATCGGCCGGTTCTTCCCCCCCGAGACACGGCCCGCGGGCGCCGTCCTCATCGCGCCCGCGATGGGCGTGACCCAATCCTACTATGCCGACCTGGCGGCGTGGCTCGCATCCCGAGGCCTGCTGGCCGCCACGTTCGACTATCGTGGCGTCGGCCGCTCGCGGCACGGCCGGCTGCGCGACCTGCACGCCGACATCCTGGACTGGGCCAGGCTCGACTGCGCCGCGATGATCGACGCGGTCGTCGCGGAATCCCCTGCGGTCCCGCTGTATTGGATCGGGCACAGTCTGGGCGGGCAGATCCTGCCGTTCATTCCGAACCGGGACCGGATCGCCCGGGCGGTGACCATCGCCGCCGGCAGCGGGTACTGGCGGGAGAACGCCCCCGGCCTCCGGTGGCGGGCCTGGTGGCTCTGGTACGTCGTGGTCCCGGTGGCGTTGCGGCTGGTGGGATACTTTCCCGGCAGGTCGCTCCGCAAGGTCGGCGACCTTCCCCGCGGGGTCATGGCGCAGTGGCGCCGGTGGTGCCTCGATCCCGAGTACGCCGTGGGCGCGGAAGGCGCGTGGGCCCGTGCCCGGTATGCCGCCGTGGAGACGCCGCTGGTCTCGCTGTCGTTCACCGATGATGAGTTCATGTCCGCGCGCAACGTCGCGTCGCTGCACGGATTCTACACGCGGGCCCCCAAGGTCATGACGCGACTCCGCCCGGCCGATGTGGGCGAGCGGCGGATCGGTCATTTCGGGTTCTTCCGGTCGCGGAGCGCGGCCCCGCTCTGGGAGCCATACCTCCTGCCGGCCCTCAGCCTGTCGGCATCCGACATCGTCACCAATTAGGGGACCATCGAGGTCGCCATGCCGCGAAAACACGTCGCGCTGCTGCGGGGAATCAACGTCGGACGCGCCAAGCGGATTGCGATGGCAGACCTTCGGATCGTCGTGGCCGGGCTCGGCTACCTCGACGTGCGCACGCTGCTGAACAGCGGGAATGTCGTCTTCACCGTGCCCGACAGGTCGCGCGGCGACCCGGCCGCCCGGATCCAGCATGCGGTCGCCGCGCATCTCGGGGTCTCCTCGAAGGTGACGGTGCTCACGGGCGCCGAGCTCGAGACGATCGTCGCCGGCAACCCGCTGGCGAAAAGCGCCACCGATCCGAGCCGCCTGCTGCTCACCGTACTCACCAACCCGTCGGACAGGGCCCGCCTCACACCGCTGACCCAGCAGGACTGGAGTCCTGAGGCACTCGCCCTCGGCGCCCGAGTCGCCTATCAGTGGTGCCCTGACGGGATGCTCGAGAGCCGCCTCGTCCAGGCCGTCGGCCGGATCGTCGGAGACGGCGCCACGACCCGCAACTGGGCGACCATGACGAAGCTGCAGGCGCTCGCGAGCGCGCGCGGTTGAGGGCGTGGCCACGGCCGCCAGTCGGTATGGGGATTTTCTTGGGTTGCCGGTGGAAATAGTCAGGAGGAGCGCCTGACCGGATTTTATCTCGCCATCCTCGCCGTCGCCGTATTCTCCGGCGCCACTGCCACTGTCGTTGGTTTCGGTATCGGGAGCATGCTCACCCCCCTGCTCGCGTTGCGGTTCGGGACCGCGGCTGCGGTGGCCGCGGTGACGCTCCCCCACGCGGCCGCGACCGCGGTCCGGTGTTGGCGGCTCCGCGCGAATATCAACCGGAGTGTCCTGGTGCGGTTCGGTCTGCTGAGCGCGCTGGGCGGGCTGGCCGGCGCGCTGCTGTACACGCGCCTCGGCGCGACCACGCTGACACGGATTCTGGGATCGTTGCTGTTGCTCACGGCGGCCGCCCAACTCACCGGTTGGGCGTCGCACTGGCATCCCCGCGGTCCGCTCGTCGCGTTGTTGGGCCTGTGTTCAGGCTTCTTCGGTGGCGTTGCCGGCAACCAGGGCGGGTTGCGCGCCGCGGCGCTGACCGCGTTCCGCCTCTCCCCGGCCGGCTTCGTGGCAACAGCCACCGCCACCGGCCTGTTGGTCGATCTGGCCCGGGCGCCCATCTATGTTTTCGGCGCCAGCCAGCGGCTGGTGCAGCTGTGGCGGCCGATCGGGGTGGCCGCGGTCGGGGTTCTGATCGGGACATTGCTTGGAGAGCGGATTCTGATGGGGATGTCTCCCGCCCGGTTCGGCCAGGTGGTCGGGGTCGCGATCGGACTGCTTGGGGTGTGGCTCCTCGTCGGAACCATCTAACCCGCGGCCGCACCTAGACCAGCGCCTTCAGCGCGCTCGCAAGCTCCCGGACCCCGCGCCCGATCTCGCTCGGGTCCACCGCCGCGAATCCCAGCACCAGTCCCTCCCGGAGCAGCGGCCCTCGATGGTATCGGCTGATGGGGGTGACCTCGACGCCGTGCCTTGCGGCGGCGCTCGTCGCCGCCTCCCCCTCGATCCCGTCATGCAGCCATCCAACCGTCTGCAGCCCGGCCTCCACCGGTGATACCTCGAGCAGTCCCGCGAGATCCTCGCGCGCGCGTTCGAGGAGCACCGAGTGCCGCTCCGCGTAGACCTGCCGCATCCGCCTGATGTGCCGCGCGAAATGCCCGCCCGCGATGAAGTCCGCGAGCACCGCCTGTTCGAGGAGTGGGGCGTGGCGGTCGATGACCGACCGCGCGGCCGTGAGTCGATCCACCAGGTCCTCCGGCACCACGAGGTACCCGAGCCGGAGTGACGGGAAGAGCACCTTGCCGAAGCTCCCGGCGAAGAGCACCTGCCCGTGGCGGTCCAGCCCCTGCAGCGCCGGCAGCGGACGTCCCGCGTAGCGGTATTCGCTGTCGTAGTCGTCCTCGAGGATCATCGCGCCGGAATTCCGCGCCCACTCCAGCAGCGCAAGCCGCCGCGGCAGGCTCATGCTGACGCCGAGCGGAAACTGGTGTGCAGGCGTGACGTAGAGGAGCCGCACGCCGTCGAGGGGGTCCAGGGTTACTCCTTCGGCGTCCAGGGGTACTGGTGTGATCGTGGCGCCGTGCGCCTTGAAGGCAAGCAGCGCGCCGATGTAACCCGGATTCTCGATCGCGACCCGGTCACCCGGGTTCAAGAAGAGCCGGGCAACCAGGTCGAGCGCGTGCTGCATGCCGGAGACAATCGCCACCTGTCCCGCGACACACCGTACGCCGCGCGATGTGGTCAGATAGTCCGCGACCGCCTCCTGGAGCGGCCGGTACCCCATCGGTTCACAACCGAGCAGGAGGTCCGCCGAAGCGCGCCGCAGCCTGCGCGCCGCAACCTGTGCCCAGACCGCGGTGGGGAAGAGATCCAACGCGGGCTGATTGGCGCGGAAGGCACGGACCGGGCCCCCCTCCAGGCTTCCGAAGCGGAGCACCCTGCGCCCGAAGTCCGACAGCCGGCGGGCCTGGCTCCGCTCCGCCGCTGGCGGCACCCGGCTCCGCGGCGGGCGATCGACCCTGAGCAGATGGTCCGGCAGGATCCGGGCGACGTAGGTGCCGGACCCCACTCGAGCCTCCAGATACCCCTCCGATTTCAACTGATCGAAGGCGACCACGACCGTTCCCCGTGACAGCCGATAATGGCTGGCCAGGGCACGGCTGGCAGGCATGCGGGCCCCGGGACGGAGGCGGCCCTCCAGGATTCCGGCACGCAGCGCCGAATACAGCCAGCGGACAGCCGTCGTCCCCGGCTCTCGAGGGGGCAGCATCAGCGCGAAGGGGGAGGTTTGTTTGGTCATCAAGTGGTACAGCCAAAATACCATAAATGGATCTTCTTGGCAGGTCCATTACCCGGTACGTTGATGACCCAAGGAGCAGTGCATGACGACACGGAACCGGAAAGCCCTGGTGGGATTGATCGCGACTGCCGTCGCACTCGGCTGCCGCCCGGCGCCTCCGGTTGAGGCCGCCCGCGAGGCCGCCGTTCACACCGCGTTGTCTCACGCGCTCCCCCCGATGGACGGCAGCCGGCTCGGCGTCACAGTGCTGGAGGTCGCCTACGCACCCGGCGGCTCTTCGCCGCCGCACAGCCATCCCTGCCCCGTGATCGGGTACGTGGTCGAGGGCGCCCTGCGCATTCAGGTGCAGGGCCAGGCCGAAGTCACCTACCGGGCGGGCGAGAGTTTCTACGAGGATCCCAACGGGGTGCATCTGGTCTCGGCCAATGCAAGTGATATCGTGCCGGTGCGGTTCCTGGCCTATTTCACCTGCGACCGCGATACACCGCTAAGTGTCACGGTGCGCGCACCATGAGCTCCCGGGCCCAGGGTGACCTCGTGAACCTGCTGCTGCTCGTCGTCCCCGGAATCATCTGGGGCGCCTCGTTCCTGTTCATCGCCGAGGGACTGCGAGCGATCGGCCCGAACGGGGTCACCTTCGTCAGAATCCTGGTCGGCTTCCTCACCCTGGGGATCCTTCCCGGCGTGCGGAGGCCGGTGCCCCGCGCCGATTGGGCTGGAATCGCGCTGCTCGGCGTGATCTGGCTCGCCTTCCCGCTCAGCATGTTTCCGTTCGCCGAGCAGCGCGTCTCCTCGGCACTCACGGGGATGCTGAATGGGGCGAATCCGCTATTTGTTGCCATCGTGGCGTCGTTCCTCGCCCGGCGCCTCCCATCACGCGGAGTGATCGCGGGGCTCGCCGTCGGATTGGCGGGCACGGTGCTGATCGCCTGGCCGACGATGCACGAAGGCGGGAGCAGCTCCGTCGGCGTGTTGCTGATTCTCACCGCCCTGGTTTCCTACGGCTTTGCGCTCAACATCGCGCAGCCCCTCCAGCAGCGGCTCGGCGCCCTGCCCGTGATCTGGCGCGCCCAGGCGGTCGCACTCATCCTGACGGCGCCCCTGGGCCTCCCCGATCTCGTCAAAGCGCACTGGACCCCCGGCCCTCTGCTGGCGCTCCTCGCGCTGGGTGCGCTGGGGACGGGGATCGCCTATCTGCTCATCGCGGTAGCGGCGGGCCGGCTCGGCGCCACGCGCGCGTCCGCCACAACCTTCCTGATTCCGGGGGTCGCGCTGGCGCTCGGAATGGTGGTGCGGGGCGAGCGCGTGGCTCAGCTATCCGTGGTGGGCGGCGTGATCTGTGTGGCGGGCGCGTGGCTCATTCATCGGACCCAGGTTGACTCGGAGCGCCGGCTCGTGGTCGGGCCAATCGTATCAGACCCTTCACTCAATTGGAGAAGCCGTGAAACCACGCCTTAACTACGCCAAGGCCGCGCCGGGCGTCTACGATGCCATGGACGCGGTGGATGCGTACCTCGGTCAGTGTGCGCTGGAGGAATCGCTGCTCAATCTGGTACGATTCCGGGCGTCCCAGATCAACGGCTGCGCATATTGCCTTGACATGCACTGGAAGGATCTTCGCGCGCTGGGGGACTCCGAACTGCGGTTGTACTCGCTGGACGCCTGGCGCGAGTGCCCGTACTACACGGATCGGGAACGGGCGGCGCTGGAGTGGACGGAGGCCGTCACGCGGATCACCGACGGCCACGTGCCCGACGCGGTGCACGAACGGGTTCGGTTGCACCTGAGCGAGCGCGAGCTGTCCGACCTGACGCTCGCGGTGGCGGCGATCAACGCGTGGAATCGCCTTTCGATCGCCGCGCGGCTCGTCCCGGGCAATTACACGCCGGCCAGGGTCGAAAGCCACTCGCCGGCATGAGAGGGCCGGCGGCCGGATCAGGGCTTGACCGGCGGGGTCACGTTCAGGGCCGAGACGTAATAGCCCGGATCCACCGCAAAATCCTGTGGGGTGGCCAGCGTGAATTCTGCCTGCTGCCAGGTCTCGGTGGGCCGGATCACGCTGTAGCCGGCTGCGGACAGCCTCGCCCGCACCGGCATGTCGAACCCGGGCACCACGTTCGCCCAGCGGAAGGCGACCGTTGACCCCTCGATCCGGTACTCGAGGACCGGGATCCGCACGTCCCGCAGATACTGGTCGAAGACCTTCGAGAGGTCGGTGCCAGCCCGCTCGCTGAGGTACGCTTCGACCTGGCTCCCCATCACCGTCTGGTGCCAGAACGTCGCGTTGAGGCCACGCAGAATCTCCCGCCATTTCGCATCGTCCCCCACGATCTGGCGGATCGTGTGCAGCATGTTCCCGCCCTTGGGGTACATGTCGCCCGAGCCCTGGGCATTCACCCCGTAGGGCGGGATGATGGGCCGGTCGTTGCGGATGCCGCGCCGTGTCCCGATGGTATACTCGGCGCCGGCGGCCGTGCCGAACAGACACTCGGTATAGAGCCCCTCCGCATAATTTGCAAAGCTTTCGTGCACCCACATGTCGGCGTTGTCCTTGGCCGTAATATTGTTGCCGAACCACTCGTGGGCGCTCTCGTGCACGATGATGAAGTCCCACTTGAGGCCGTGGCCGGTGCCCGAGGCATCGCGCCCCCGGTAGCCGTTGGCGTAGCGGTTGCCATAGGCGACGGCGCTCTGGTGCTCCATGCCGTTGTTCGACACCTCCACCAGCTTGTAGCCGTCTTCGTACCAGGGATATGGGCCGAACCAGTGCTCGAAACACTGCAGCATCGACGGCACCTGCTGAAATTGGCGGCGCGCCGCATCCAGGTGGTAGTCGAGCGGCCAGAAATCGAGTGAGAGCTCGCCTCGCTCGCCGCGGTAGGTATCGGCGAAGTGCGCGTAACTCCCGGCGGCGACCGCGATCGCGTAATTGTTGATCGGATTCAAGACGAACCACTCGTAGGTCGTGGTGCCATCCGCATTCCGCGTCGAGTCCCGCAGGCGCCCGTTCGAGACATCCACCATGCCACCGGGCACCGTCACCGCCACCCGCTGGCTGTCGGGCTCGTCGGCCTGCGTGTCCTTGTTGGGCCACCAGATGCTGGCGCCCACGCCCTGGTCGGTCGTGACGATCCACGTCCGGCCGAGACTGTCAGCGGTCCATGTGAAGCCCCCGTCCCATGGCGGGCGCTTGGCCGGCCGCGGCTGGCCGTGGTAGTGCACGGTGAGCGTCTTGATGTCGCCCGCGCGCTGGGGCGTGGTAGGCGTAGCGAAAAATGCGTTCCCGTCGCGCCGGAAGTCGACGCGGCGGCCCTCCTGCACCATGCTGTCGACCTCGAGTGGGGTCATGAGGTCGACCTGCAGCTCACGACCGGGTTCGAGGACGCGATAGGTGATGCCGTTCGAGCCACGGATGGTGCTGTCCACCGGGTTCAGGGCAACGTGAAGGTCGTAGAACGTGACGTCCCACCAGGCCCGACCCGGGGTGGTAAAAGCGCCGCGCAGCGTGTCGGCATGGGTGAATGCGGGGGCGGTCTGGGCCGCCGCACGAAGGAAGGGTGTCGCACAGAGCGCCACGACCAGCGGGAGTTGTCGCACAGCGGCGGCCTTTCGGCGAGGGTCGCCGGGAAGTGTACCGCCGTCCGTGCGAGGCGCGCCATTCGAAGCAGGGCCGGCCAGATTGACGGCGTGCTCCAAACGCCTGAAACTTCGCAGCCGCGAGCTCATTGACCTTCAGCTAAGCAGGGAGGCAGCCCAGAATGACACCCCGGACGCGCGCCAATCGATTGCGGCCACTGGTGCAGCTCGGGCGGATCCTGGCGTGACCCCTCGCGCCTTCCACACCCCGGCTCAGTTCCGCGCGTGGCTCAGCCGGAACCATTCCACCGCGACCGAGCTCCTCGTCTGCTGCTACAAGACGCACGCGGCCGCGCGCGGAATGACCTACGCCCAGGCGCTCGACGAGGCGCTCTGCTTCGGCTGGATCGACGGCGTCCGCCGGAGCCTGGATGCGGACAGCTTCAGCATCCGCTTCTCCCCGCGGAAGTCGCGCAGCATCTGGAGCCGGGTCAATGTCGCCCATGTCGAGCGCCTGACTCGGGCCGGCCGGATGATGGAATCGGGCCTCGCCGCCTTCAAGGCCAGGGACGAGCTCCGCACCGGCGTCTATTCGTTCGAGAGACCGGCGGCCGCATTGGCGCCCGCCTTCGCCAGGCGCTTCCGCGCGAACAAGGCAGCATGGGCGTGGTTCCAGTCGCAGGCGCCGTGGTACCGCCGGACCAGCGTGCACTGGGTGATGAGCGCGAAGCGGGAGGAAACGCGGAAGAAGCGCCTGGACGTGCTCATCGGGTGCTCGGGCGAAGCATCGCGGGTCCCTCCCCTGCGGCGCGCGTAGCGCTCACCCTTCGGGCGCTGCGCCCTGCATCAGCGCGACCTGCACCTTGAGCGCCCCGGTTTCATCCCGCCGCAGGGCGTAGGTCGAGACCTCCTCCCCCACCTCGTTGCCCTGTTGGTCCAGGTACGGCCAGCGCACTTCCACCAGGGCCATGCGAGAAGTGAGCCACTTGAGCTCAAGAATGTCGGCGCGAGTGTCGATGATTCCTCTCGCGTTGTACTGCTCCTTCGCGCCACCGAAGAACTGCTCCACATCCTGCAGGGTGCCGACCCCGCGCACGTCATCGTCGCCCACCACCAGCGCGGGGACGGCCCACATGCCCGCGATCATCTTGCCGTCGCCCGCGGTCAGGGCGCGCGCCATCCGGGCCAGGAATGCCTGCACCTCGCTGTGCCCGCCGGGCGGCTCGACGGCCGATGCCGTCCCACGGGGGTGGGGGTGGTGCGTCGACATCCTGCACCTCCAAGTGTTACACTGCGGAATAGGCCGGGTCCCACGGTCTCCGGTTCCAAGAACGGCCGGCCCGGACCCCGTCGTCCGTGCCGTGGGTCACAATCAGCGAGAACGGATTATGAGCGCCGCATCCAAGCCGGCTGGTTTCTCCAGCGTGTCTCCCGGTCTCGCGGTCGAGGGCGCTCTGCCATGATCGTTCTCGAGACGGAACGCCTGGTCCTGCGGCGGCTGTCGACGCACGACGCGGAGTTCATCCTCCGGCTTCTGAACGAACCGTCGTTCCTGCGATACATCGGTGACCGCGGTGTCCGCACCCTCGAGGACGCCAGGGCCTATATCGCGAAGGGGCCGATCGACAGCTACGATCGTCACGGCTTCGGGCTCTTCCTGGTGTCCCAGAAGGAAGACGGTGCCCCGATTGGCATGTGCGGACTGCTCAGGCGCGACGCGTTGCCCGACGTCGACGTGGGGTTCGCCTTCCTCCCGGCATTCTGGGGGAAAGGGTACGCCTTCGAATCCGCCGCGGCCGTCCTGTCCTACGGGAGGGAAGTCCTTGGGCTCGTTCGCATCGTCGCGATCACGTCCCCCGACAACGAGGGCTCGATCCGCGTACTCTCGAAGCTCGGCATGCGGTTCGAGGGCATGATCAGGCTGGCCGACAACGAGCCCGAGGTCAGGTTGTTCGCCTGAGACGATCATGACCCGTGCGCAACTCCTGGAATTCCTCCGGGCGCATCGCTATGCCGTGCAGGCGTCCGTCTCGCCGGACGGGACATCCCCAGGCGGCGGTCGTGGGCGTCATCGTCAGCGACCGGTTCGAGGTCTTCTTCGACACCCTGGCGGAGACCCGCAAGGCCCGGAACCTCCGGCACAACGCGGGCATCGCCTTCGTGTTCGGCGGTACGGAACCCGACGCGGAACGCACGGCGCAATTTGAAGGTGTCATCGATGAACCCGGTGGCGCCGACCTGGAGCGACTCAAGACCCAGTACCTGGCGCACTTTCCGGATGGCGTCGAGCGCCAGCAGTGGCCGGGCCTCATCTACCTCCGCGCACGACCGACCTGGATTCGCTACAGCGACTTCCGGTCAGTCCCTCCCACGATTGTTGAATTCAGCGCAGAAGAACTGGAAGGACCCTGACCCCATGATTACTCGCGCACTGGGGGCCTCCGGCCCCCGCGTTTCCTGTATCGGGCTCGGCTGCATGGGAATGTCCGACCTGTACGGTCCAGCAGACGAGGCCGAGAGCGTCGCGACGATCCATGCAGCCCTCGAGGCCGGCATTACGCTTCTGGACACGGGCGACTACTACGGGATGGGGCACAACGAGCTGCTGCTCCGCGAAGCGCTTCGCGGCCGCGCGAGAGACCGCGCCGTGATCAGCGTGAAATTCGGTGCCTTGCGGGATCCGGCAGGAGTTTGGCTCGGGATCGATGGCCGTCCGGTCGCGGTCAAGAACGCGCTCGCGTACACGTTGCGCCGCCTGGGCACCGAGTACATCGATGTTTACCGGCTGGGGCGGCTCGATCCCGCCGTGCCGATCGAGGAGACCGTCGGCGCGATCGCCGATATGATCAAGGCGGGGTATGTCCGGCACGTCGGACTCTCGGAGGTCGGTGCCGATACCCTGCGCAGGGCACACGCCGTCCACCCTGTCGCCGACCTCCAGATCGAATACTCACTCATGTCCCGCAAGATCGAGAACGCAACTCTCCCCGCCGCCCGCGCCCTCGGCGTAGCGATCACGGCGTACGGAGTGCTCTCGCGCGGGTTGCTCAGCGGCCATTGGTCGAAGGAGGGCGCCCGCTCGAAGGCCGACCTCCGGAGCCACCTTCCGCGCTTTACCGGCGACAACCTCGCGCGGAACCTGGCGCTCGTGGAAGCGCTGCGAGCCATCGCGGCCGAGAAGCGGGCGACCGTGGCGCAGCTCGCGATCGCGTGGGTGCTGAGCCGCGGCGAGGACATCATCCCGCTGGTCGGGGCCCGGCGCCGGGACCGCCTGGCGGAGGCGCTCGGAGCACTCGACCTCGCCCTCGGCGCAGAGGATTTCGCGCGGATCGAGTGGGCCGTGCCCGCCGAGGCCGTCGCGGGTACCCGGTACGATGCCCGCCAGATGGGCATGCTGGACAGCGAACGCGCCTGACCTCGGACCCCCGCTGATCGTCCCCGTCTGGTGCCGGCCGAGCGGAGGCGTAGGTTGTCGGACAGGGCAGTAGCCCATTCCACACCTCCATCGCGGGCGCTTCCATGACGCTGGGCTGGCTGGCGCTGGTCCTCCTCGCCATGCAGGGCACGCCTTCCGATCCGCGTGTCGTGGTCGCCGTGGCGGCTCGTGCGGTGGAACGCGACAGTGCGCCCATGCTCGCCGACCGATGGACCCGCGCGCTGGCAATCGACTCGACCGATCGCGCGGCCCTGCTCGGCCTTGCCACCCTCGCCCGCCTCAGCTTCGACTACGATCGCGCCGCGCGGTTGTACGCCCGCCTCATTGCCGCCGCCGACGATCCGATTGCCGTGTATGCCCGGCTCGGTCAGGCCGAGGCCGATCGCATCCACCGCTCCTACGCCACCGCGGCGACCGGCTTCGGCCGGGCAGCCGGCGAGGCGCGTCGACTGGGTGACTCGGCCGCCGAGGCCGACGCGCTGATTGGCCTCGCGCAGGTGCGCTCCCGCACCCAACCCGTCGACTCCGCGTTGCAGCTGCTCGCCGCGGCGGAGCGCCTCGTGCCTGCCGGCGATGCCGCGCAGCAGGCGCTGCTTCGCTGCACCCGGGCCCCGATCCTCGTCGCCGCGAGCCGGGGCGATGCCGCCAAAGCGGATGCCGAGCGCGGTCTGACTCTCGCCGGACGCGCCGGCGCGCCGCGGCTCGCGGCGCTCTGCTGGCGCGCCCTCGGCATCTACATGTACGTCAACGTGGACGATCCCGTGAGCGCCGTGCCGTTCGACAGCGCGGAGGCGATCCAGCGGCGCAGCCGCGACCTGAGCGGCCTGGCCGAGACCCTGGCGTGGAGCGGTACCGATCGGCTCAGCTTCTTCGAGGACGGCCTGGCCAAGGCGGACTTCCGGCAGGCGCTCGCGATGGCCCGCCGCGCGGGCAATCGCTACGCCGAGGGCTGGGCGCTCCGGATGCTGGGCCAGATTGCGATGCGCACGGGGGACTTCCCGGCGGCCGCGGAGGAACAGGAGGCGGCGCGCGCGCTCGTGACGCCGCTCGGCGACCGGATCGAGCTCATGAATCTCCGGCGGGCGCAGGGTCAGCTTGCCTTGAGCGTCGGCCGGCTCGACGACGCCGAGCCGGCACTGTCGGAGGCGAGGGCCCTCGCGGCCGAATTCGGCCAGGTGGTCGCCGAGTTCCAGGCGCAGAACTGGCTGGTGCTCCTTCGCGCGGCGCGCGGGGACTGGGCATCGGCGCAACGGGAATTCGATGTCATGACCGAAGTCATGCGTCGCAACGGGCTCGACGCCCTGTTGCCCGGGCTGCGCTACACCGCGGGCCTGATCGCCCTTCGCCTCGGGGAGCTCGAGACGGCGGAGCGGGAGTTTCGCTCCTACATTGCGCCGGGGAGCACGGCGTCAACCTTCGGCCGGTACGTGAGCCGGTCCCGTCTGGCCGAGCTCTACCTGCGGCGCGGCGAGGTGCCGCGTGCGCTGGCGGAGATTACGGAGGCGAACCGGCAGCTCGACTCGATCCGCGCGCGGCTCGGCGATTCGGACCTGCGCACGCTGGTCTTTCAGAGCGGGAGCCAGTTCGACGAGCCGGACTATGGTCTTGCCACATTGATCGCCGGCTTCGTCCAGGCGGGTGCCGTGGAGCCGGCGTTCCGGCTCGCCGAGCACCGGCGGGCTCGGGAGCTCACCGATCGGCTGCTCCGTGCGCGGTGGGTTGTCATGGACTCTGTCAGGCCCGCCGATTCCGGGCCCGCACCGCCCGAAGATGTTGGCGCTCCGGACTCGCTGAGCGCGCCCGTGGATGAGTCGACGGCGATCATCGAATTTGCCGCCGGGAGGCGTGGCCAACCCACCACCGTCTTCATCCTCACCCGCGATGCCCTTCGCGCCCGGGTGGTCGAGCCGCTCGACTCGCTCGCGCCCGTCCTCGAGCGGTTCCTGGCCCTGCTCCGCGAGGGCGCCGACGTGAGCCGGCCGGCCCGCCTGCTGGGCGCGGCACTGCTCGATCCCGCGCTCGACGGGCTTCCAACCGGTGTGACCAGGCTGGTCATCGTCCCCGACGACCGGCTGCATCGGCTCCCGTTCGATGCTCTCCTACTCGCCGACGGCCGCCGGGTGATCGAGCGCTTCGCCGTCAGCACGGCGCCTTCGGTGGGGATCGCCGCCGAGCTCGCTCGCCGAACCCGTCCGGTCGGTGAGGTGCGCGTCCTGGCTCTCGGTGATGCGCGATTTGCGCGCGAGGTCGCCGGGGTAGACGGCGCGGACGCCGACACCTACCGCTCGGCGTTTGCGGCCGAGGGCGGGCTCCCTCGGCTCGAGGCCTCGGCGCGGGAGGCCCGCAGCGCAGGTCGCTTCGGGGTGCGCTCCCTGGTGCGGCTGCGCGAGGATGCCAGCGAGGCATTCCTCAAGAGCGCATCCCTGGACAGCTTCCGCGTTGTGCACCTGGCAACCCACGCCCTGGTGAGCGAGTGGACCCCGGCGCGGAGTGCGCTGGCGCTCGCGCCCGGCGATGGGGAGGATGGATTCCTCGGCCCGGCCGATCTCGCGTCGCTCAGGCTCCGGGCCGACCTGGTGATCCTGTCCGCATGCCGCACCGCGGGCGGGGTGGTCACCGGCGGGGAAGGCGTGCAGGGCCTGACGGCGCCGTTGCTGGAGGCGGGGGCACGCGCCGTCGTGGCGACGCTCTGGCCGGTGCGGGATCGGGAGACCGCGGCCTTCATGGAGGCATTCTACGCGGCGCTCGCGGCGGAGCGGCCTGCGGCGGAAGCGCTCCAGTCGGCCAAGCTGGACGCGATCGAACGGAACGTGCCGGCGTCCGAGTGGGCCTCCTTCACGCTGGTCGGAGATCCGCTCACGGTGGTGCCGCTCGCCGCTCCCCGCAGCGCCGGGTGGACCTGGCTGGCGGCCGCGGCCGCCCTGACGCTGCTGGCCTATGGACTCGCGAGGCGGAAGCGTCCAACGGCCGAAGCGGCCTGACGGCCGTCGGGGAGGTGCGCCCGGACCCACCAGAGGTACTCGACTTCTCTCTCGATCCTCACGCTGTCCGGAAGCGTGAGGGTCGTGTCGGTGATCTCAACCGCGTACACCGGATCCCCCCCGACGGGCAGGAGCTCGAACCGGTACCGCACGCCAGCGCCTGCGGCTCCCCAGGCGAAAACCGGACGATCAGGCACGCGGGCTCCCGCGGCGGGTGTGAGGAGCCTGATGGCACCTTCTTCGCCGCGAACGGCATCCGACCCGTGCGTTCGAGAACTGACGCGCCAGACCACGCCCACGCCGAGTGCGAGGAGCACCGTCGCGGCAAGGGCGAGCGGGATACCACGAGACCAGCGCCGCGGGGGTTCCGAGGCGGCCACAGCATCGAGCAGCGCGTATTCACGGCCACATGCGGCGCAGCTCATGACGTGATCGAGCATCCGGAGCCGATCGCGGCCGGGGAGCCTCCCAACCGCCAGCGCCACGAGCTCCTCCGGCGAGGGGCATCCGCTGCGATCTCCGCCTGATCGGGCGGCGACCGCGCGCGCATAGAGCTCCGCGACCGGCGGATTCTTCATCGCATCCCCTCCGCACCGATGCCCCTCGCGTCGAGCCGCGCGCGCAGGTCGGCCATTCCCCGGGAAAGCAGGTTCCTGGTCTTGGCGCCCGACCACCCCAGCCGCATGGCGATCTCGTGCGCCTCATAGCCGAGCAGGTGCATCCGCACCGGCACGCGCCGCGAGTCGATCAGCGCTCCCACTTCCTCAAACACCACCTCAGCAAGCTCGGAATCCTCGGCCACCCGGTCGGGACCGGCGGCAGGCTCGGTAAGGCGTTCTACCGCCGACCCGTCCACGCCAACGGGAACTGCGCGCGACATCCGGCGCCGCCGCACCAGGTCCAGCGCCGCCGAGCGGGCCGTGCGATAGACATAAGACGATGATGTGTCGGGAATCCTCTCAGCATTCCGCGCCCGCCAAAGCCGGATCCGTACATCCTGGACCACCTCGTCCAGGTCCGCGTCGAACAGCCCATGGGCCACCGCGACCGAGCGCACGAGGCGGGCGAAGCGGGTAACGACGGTATCGAGCGCGGAGGAAGTGGGGTCGGCCGGCGCGGCCATGGGCAGAACCTACGGCCGGCCCGGACGCCCAGCAAGCGAACCTCGGCAGGACCAGTGAGACACTTGGGCCCGTGGGTGCGTCACACGGGAGACTCCAGCCAAACCGCCACGGGCCCGTTCCGTGCGGTTCCCCA
Source organism: uncultured Gemmatimonadales bacterium (assembly GCA_963817575.1). Lineage (GTDB taxonomy): Bacteria > Gemmatimonadota > Gemmatimonadetes > Gemmatimonadales > GWC2-71-9 > DASTCF01. Next base: position 129,820 of record CAWFOY010000010.1, on the reverse strand, counting down.
TTGAACTACAGGGAGGCAACCATGCGTCGTTCCGCGACCCGAGGTGTCCTGACGCTGCTCTCCGCGCCGTCATGGCTCGCAATCTCACTCGTCGGCGTGGCCGCCTGTGGCAGCGACGGTGGAGGCGGCGGCAATTCCGTCGAGCTTCAGGTCCTCAACGGCGCAGCGTGCTGCACGCCTGCACTTCTGGTCGTGCGCGTCACCACGCCGCGCACCACCAAGGCAGTCCCTCTCGGCTACGAAGACCAGATCCAGTACGACAACTGGGCCAAGGTCACGGTGAATCTCAACGAAGGCGAGCTGGTCCAGTTTGACGTCATCAATGCCAATCAAGACGTCATCATGACCGGCACGTGCACGATCGCCAGCGACGCGATCGAGCTGGAGTATGCCCGGGCTTACGCGTACTACACCGGCTTTCCCGGCGCCCCCGTCGTCGACTGCGCGGACAACTTCGAGCCCGACGGGCCATAACCCGGCGGGCTCCGATCGGATCGACGCCCTCGCTTGACGGACGGCTGCGCCCAGGCAATCGTCCGTCCGGGGAGGGACTCCCATGACACGAATCACGATATCGGCCCTCGCGGCCGCACTGGTGACCCTCGGCTGCGGACGCACCCCGCCGGCAGAGGCGCCTCCCAAGGCCGCCGCCGCCGCGCGCCCGATCACCGACCGGGATTGGCAGCTGGTTTCGCTTGGCGAGAGAACCGACCCGAAGGGTGTGGGCGGGCGGCCCATCACCCTCCGCCTCGATGCGGCGACATCCCGGGCAGCGGGCTTCGCCGGTTGCAACCGGTACAGCGCCGGCTACGTGCTGACGGCGGACAGTCTGAAATTCACCGCGCCGATTTCGACCAGGATGGCCTGCGCGGATGGGATGGACGTCGAAGGCGGCTTCCTCGCGGCCCTGTCAACCGTCGTGACATATCAGGCCTCGGACTCGAGCCTCTCGCTGAACGGCCCGGCCGGTCCGCTGGCCCGGTTCCGGGCGCCCTGACCGCCACCGCTGCGCGGCGCGGGTCGCTCACCCGCGCCGCTTGAAGAACTGGATCGCCCGCTCGTGCCGCTCCGCCGCGGCCCGGGTCTGGAACGTGCCCAGATTCCGCCGCCTGCCGGTCTTCGGATCCTTGCGCTTTGAATAGAGCCGATACTCACCGCTTGCCAGCTTTCGAATCACGTCAATCACCTCCTGGTCATCTCGCCGGCCCGTGCCATCGTGACGGTCGAATCCGCTCCGCTTCCGGGCGGTGACGGAGATCACCGGGGCGGCTCATGGCGCCGCCTAGGTTGGAGTCGCATTCAGGCGTCGGTCGGCTGCCGGCAGGACAGCGGCCGAGAAGGGAGGGTATGCCAATGACGATCAGGAAACAGACCCGAGTGCGCGCGCGGCCTGGCACCGGCGGCAGCGGGCGCTACTATCGCGTGGAAGTCCGGCCCAAGAGCGGCTTCGAAATCTTCCGGTATCACGACGTTGGCAGGCCTGGCCACGTGAAGCGGCTCGCCGGGAAGCGATCCTCGGGATCCTGGGCCGACGCGGCCTGGCTCATCAGCAAGACCGACGCGCATGTGCGGGACGGGGTGCTGGTGGCCGATACCCCGGGAGCGCGGAAGGTCCTGAAGGACATCGGGCCCGCCAGACTGGTCCGCGGGAGCCTGTTCCGTGGACACCCGCGGAAGAACGTTCCCGAACGCGCCAAGCCGACGGCTGCCCAGAGGAGCGCGCGGGCGAGGAACATCCGGAAGGCCCAGCGGGTACGGCGGAAGCGCGGGTCGTAGGAACGGCGACGGGGCGACGGGCCGACGGCACGACGGGACGACGGGACGTTCTCGCAATCTGCGTTCCGTCGTGCCGTCCTGCCGTCGTACCGTCGATCAGTGCGTGTGAATCGGACTACCCGTCACCACCGGGAATCCGGCCTTCTTCCAGTCTGTGATCCCGCCCTCGAAGCGGTGCACGTTGGTGAAGCCGGCCCGGGTGAGCGCCTCGAGCGCCTCGGCCGACGCGTCGCACGTGATGCCGGAACAGTGCACCACGATCCGCCGGTCCCGGCTGCCGGCGAGATCCGCGACCTGCCTCACGAAATCCGGTGCGCCCTGGGGAATGTTGTGCGAGCCCGGAATGTGTCCCTTCTCGAACTCCTCGGCGCTCAGCACGTTGAGGACCAGCAGGTGGCGATCCTCCTCCATCTCCTGCCGCAGGTCCTGTGCGATCATCGTATGCATTGGGAACGCTCCTGCGTCCGGGTTGATGAGTTCTGGGCTGGCGAATCCCCCTTCGATCGCTGAGGTCATCCGCATGTTAGGTCTACGCGGCCGACCCGAACTGTGTTCCCGGTCACCCGCCCCTGACATCTATGTGTATGGGCAACTCCCGCAGTGAATGAGCAACCCCCGCGTGGTCCGGCAGCCCTTCCGGGTGCCGCGCTGGCGCACGGGGCAGCCGGGCCCTAGGTTCGAGCGTCCTGCACTACCACCACCCCACAGGAGGCCGTCATGACCGGGTTGTCCGCGCTCTGGCTCCCCATCCTGCTGTCGTCGGTGCTCGTCTTCCTTGTCAGTTTCGTGCTCCACATGGTCCTCCCCTGGCACAAGGGCGATTTCTCCAAGCTGCCGAACGAGGACAAGGCCCGGGATGCGCTCCGTGGCATGGCGATTCCTCCGGGCAACTACATGACCCCGTATTGCTCGAGCGCGCAGGAGATGAAGGCGCCGGAATTCACCGAGAAGATGAAGCAGGGCCCGATCATGATGATCACGGTCATGCCCCCGGGACCGATGAACATTACGAAGAACCTCGTCCAGTGGTTCCTGTACTCGATCGTCGTCGGGATCTTCGCCGCCTACGTCACGGGGCGCGCGCTTCCCGCCGGCACCGAATACCTGGCCGTGTTCCGGTTTGCCGGAGTGACTGCGTTCCTGGGCTATTCGCTCGCCCTTGTGCAGGGCTCGATCTGGAACGGGCGCGACTGGGGCGCGACAATGAGGCATCTCATCGACGGACTGCTTTACGGGCTCATCACGGCGGGCGCGTTCGGCTGGCTGTGGCCGCGGTAGGACAGATGCCGGGCACGCGCCTCGCAATTGGATGCCTGATCGTCCTTGCAGGCGGGTGCACGCGAGCCGGTCGCGAGGCGGCGGTCCCGGGGGATCAGAAGGACAGTGCGTTTGCCGCCGTGCAGGAGCGTGGTGCGGAGGTGATGGGAGTCGATCAGTACACCTCCGCCCACGTCTTCGAGCCGCTCCCCGACGGCGGGCGGATCGTGCTGCAGCGCCAGGGGCCTGACTCCGCCGGCGTGGCCGTCATCCGCGCCCATATGGCGGATATCGCCCGGCGGTTTGCGGCGGGGGATTTCACCCTGCCGGGAATCGTGCACGCCATGGAGGTGCCCGGCACCGCCGTGATGGCCAGGAAACGGGCTGTCATCCGCTACGTGGCGGACACGCTGCCGCGCGGCGGCCAGGTGCGAATCTGGACCACGGACCCGGTCGCCCTGGCGGCCGTGCATGAATTCCTGGCGTTCCAGCGGATGGACCATCGCGCGGCCGCGCACGACTCTGCCGCGTCACAACACTGAACTGGATCCCCGCCCCGGGGGTCCGTCGTCGCCCATGGCCGAGAGCACCACGCGGGTCGAGGCGTTCAGCGACGGCGTGTTCGCCATCGCGATCACCCTCCTCATCCTCGAAATCCGGCTTCCGGAAGGCGCCGTCAACGGCGCCGGGCTGGCCGTCTGGACCCGGCTGGGCTCGCTCTGGCCCTCATACCTGGCGTTCCTCCTCAGCTTCTTCGTCATCCTCGTCATGTGGATCAATCATCACGAGCTGATGCGCCTGGTGCGCGCGGTAGACTATCCGTTCCTGTTCGCCAACGGGTTCCTGCTGCTGACCGTCTCGTTCGTCCCCTTCCCCACCGCCGTCCTCGCCCAGCACCTGGCCACGCCGGAGGCGCCCGCGGCGGTGGCCTTCTACTGTGGCACGTTCGTGCTCAACAGCCTCGCCTGGGGACTGCTGCTCCTGACCATGATGCGGCGCGGCCTGCTCCGTGGGGATGTGCACCCTGCCTCGCTGGCACGCATCAGGAAGGCCTACGCCGCGGGGCCGGTAGTGTATGCGATCGCCACGGTGGTCGCGTTCTTCTGGCCGCTTCTTGGCCTGGCCATCAATGCATCCCTGTGGCTGCTCTGGATCCGGCTGTGCTATCACTCGAGCCGGAGCGAGCTGACCGAGAAAGCGAGAAGCCCCTCATGACCCCGGCTCGCATGGTTCTCTGGATTGGTGCGTTCGGCTTCCTCGGCTTCGGCATGGCGTTCACGCTCTGGCCGCTGCCCATGGCGGGGATGATCCAGATTCCGCTGCCCACCCCGACGGCCCGGATCGATTTCGCCGCCACCTACGGCGGATTCGAGCTCGGCTTCGCCGCGTTCCTGATCGCCTGCGCGCGGCGGGAGGCATGGCTCAGACCGGGGCTCTGGGCGATGTCGGCTGCGCTCGCCGGCTTCGCGCTGGTGCGAATCCTGAGCCTCCTCGTCGCGGCCGGACCCGCGACTACCCCGATCTACATCGCACTCGCGCTGGAGCTCGCCGGCACCGCCGCGGGCATCTGGGCGCTGCGTCGCACGGGAATATCATGAGAGTGAAGGTCTTCGATCGCCAGGGACGGCTGGTCGGGCCGGTGGAGTCCGCCCGGGTCGTGAAGACCGACGCGGAGTGGCGCGCGCAGCTCACCGCCGAGCAGTATGCGATCGCGCGGGGCAAGGGGACCGAGCGGCCGTACTGCGGAACCCTGCTCGATAACAAGCGGGAGGGTGTCTACAGCTGCGTCTGCTGCGGCCTCCCGCTCTTCGCGTCCGGCGCCAAGTTCCATTCGGGCACCGGGTGGCCGAGCTTCTTCCAGCCCGTGGCCGAGGAAAACGTGGTCACGCATGAGGACGTGAGCTTCGGGATGGCGCGGACCGAGATTCTCTGCGTCCGCTGCGACGCCCACCTGGGCCACGTCTTCGAGGACGGCCCCCGCCCGACCGGCCTCCGCTTCTGCGTGAACTCCGAGTCGCTGGCGTTCACGGACGAGGCGGATCTGGCCCGGCTCGCCGATCCGGCGGCGGACGGCTCGACCTGACGTGAACCTCGTCATCTTCGGCGCCTCCGGCGGCACCGGGCGCCAGCTGGTGCAGCAGGCCTTCGCGCGCGGTCACCGCGTCACGGCGTTCGTCCGCGACCCCGCGAGGTTGCCGCTCTACCATCCCGATCTCACGATGATTCGCGGCGACGTCCGCGACGCCGGGGCCGTGGGACGCGCCGTGGCGGGGCACGAGGCAGTGCTCGTCGCCCTCGGCGCGCCGTCCCCCGTGCGACGCTACCCGGCGCTCACGGAGGGGCTCCGGAACATCGTCGCGGCGATGGAGCGGACGGGTGTCTCGCGACTGGTCTATCTGTCTTTCATCGGGGTCCGCGACAGCCGGCGTCATGGAGGGTTCTTCGTCGAGCATATCGCGTCCCGGCTGCTCCGGAATTCCATTGCCGATCACGAGGAGAACGAGGCCCTCATCCGGCGGAGCCGACTCGACTGGACAATCGTCCATCCGCCGAAGCTCACGAACGGCCGGCGCACCGGCACCTATCGCGACGGAGAGGCGATCACGGCGCGCTCGCCGTTTCCCTCCATCTCGCGCGCCGACGTCGCCGAATTCATGCTCGGCGTGCTGACGAACCCGACCTACCTGCGCAAGGCGGTGGCCGTGATGCCGTGAGCCGCCGGTTCGGTTCAAGAGCCGCGGCGCTTCACCAGTTCGACCAGCTCTCCCTCCTGCACCACCTCTCCCCGCTGATTCAGCAGCTCGGCGGCCAGGGTCACCAGCCCGCGGTCTTGCCGAGAGGAGTCCCGGCGGGATGCCACGCGCACCCGCACCCTGACGGTATCTCCGTGGAAGACCGGCAGGCGGAAACTCCAGGAAACCCCGACCAGCGCCACCAGCGTGTCCCGGGTCAGTCCAAGCGCGCTGAGGAGGCCAGTGGCCACCGCCAGCCCGAGCACGCCGTGCGCCACCGGCCGGCCAAACAGGGTCTGTGCGGCGAAAGCGTGGTCGAGATGCATCGGGTTCCGGTCGCCCGACAGTTCCGCGAAGGCCTGGACGTCGGACTCGGTGACCGTCCTCGCTCCGGACTCGAACGTGCTGCCCGGCGCCAGCTCCTCGTAATACAGGCCCCGCCCTCCGGCCTGGCCGGTCCCCGCGCCTTCTCCCATCCGGGCCTCCCTCCCTTGACAGGGCTAATATGTCATAGCACATTCGACCGTAGCAAGAGTGTTATATAACACGTTACAAACGGCAACCGTGGAATATGACATATCCAAGCCTCCCCTCCCGCCGGTCCCAGGATCTGGTATTCACCCTGTACGGGGACTACCTCCTGACCCGCGACCGGCCGGTCTGGACCGGCAGCCTGATCACCCTGCTCGGCCAGCTCGGGCTGTCGCCCATGGCCGTGCGCACGGTCCTCTCGCGCATGGCGCGCAAGGGCTGGCTGACGGTGGAGCGCCAGGGGAATCGCAGCTACCACGACCTCACCCGGAAGGGCCGCATCCTGCTCCAGGAGGGTCGGGAGCGGATCTACCATCCGCCGCGAACAGAGCGGTGGGACGGCACCTGGCATCTCATCACCTACACCATTCCCGAGGAACGACGGCGGCTGCGCGATCAGCTGCGCGTCAAGCTGGGCTGGCTGGGCTGCGGGCTGCTCGCGAACGGCGTCTGGATCACACCGCACGATGTCCGCGACGAGGTAGCCGAAATTGCCCAGCGGCTACGGATCACGAGGCACATCGAGATCTTCCGCGCCAACCATACCGGCTTCTCCTCGCTCGAGAAGCTGGTGGAGCAGTGTTGGGATCTGGACGGGATCAACCGCCGTTATGCCGGGTTCATCGCGCGGTGGCAGCCGGACTTTTCCCACTGCCGCAGCTGCGGAATGAGCGGTGTGAAGGGGCCGGTCCACAAGCCATGCGCCGCGCCCGCCGACTGTTTCCGCCGCCGCTTCCTGCTCGTGCACGAGTATCGGGCGTTCCCCCTCGAGGACCCTTTCCTCCCGGGGCCGCTGCTGCCGCCGGACTGGCAGGGGAATGCCGCCGCGGAGTTGTTCGAGTCGTATCACGGCGTGCTGGCCGAACCGGCTGAGCGGTACGTGGACGACGTGTGCCGTGAAGGCGACGCCGCCAGAGCCGCCTGAGCACTGAAACCGAGGATCTGACGATGGGTGCATTCGAGTCCAGGCCTTCCGCCGAGTTCGGCTTCCGGGACGTGCTGTACACGAAGGCCGACTGGGTGGCCACGATCACGATCAACCGGCCGCACAACTACAACGCCTACAGCACCGGCGCCCTCCGCGAGTTGGCGGCCGCCATCACGGATGCCGCCTTCGACGACGCGGTCGCGGTCATCGTGCTGACCGGCGCCGGTCACCAGGCGTTCTGCACCGGCGGAGACGTCAAGGAGTACCAGAATCTGTACACGACCCGGCCCCGCGATTACTGGAAGTACATGGGCCTCTTCAAGGCCTACATCGAGGCGCTGGTCAACTCGGGCAAGCCGGTGATCGCGCGGATCAACGGCATGGCGGTCGGGGGCGGAAACGAGTCCCAACTGGCCTGCGACCTCGCCGTGATGGCAGAGCATGCCTACCTGGCCCAGGTCGGCACCCGTGTCGGGAGCGTGGCCGCCGGTGGGGCGACCCAGTGGCTGCCTATCCATGTGGGCGATCGCCGCGCGCGCGAAATGCTGCTGCTCAACCCCCGCATTCCCGCGCCGCAGGCACTGGCGTGGGGGCTGGTCAACCGGGTGGCCCCCTCCGTGACGAAGGACGGGCGGTTCATCGAGGGCGCATCGCCGGATGAGATCGAGAAAGCGCAGGCGGGGAGGGATGGCTACGCCATCAGCCTCGCCAGGCTCGACGAGGCCGTGCTGGAGATGGTGAAGGCGCTGCTCCAGCAGTTCCCGGAGTGCCAGCGCTACACCAAGCAGCAGGTCAATTTCTGGAAGGACCTCGCGTGGCACAGCACGATCGGCCACGCGCGCGATTGGCTCTCCACCCACTACACCACCCTCGAGCCGTGGGAGGGCATGCGGGCGTTCGTCGAGAAGCGCAAGGCGCACTACATGGAATTGCGGCAGCGCGCGGCGGACGGCGGCTCGAGCGAATTCGTGTGGGGGCCCTACGAGGCCGACTGCCCCGCATGCGGCGCCAAGGGCATCCCCACGGGTTTCGCGTTCTGTGGCGCGTGCGGCACGGCCCTCGCACCTGACGCGGTGGCGTCGAAATGACCGGCACCCTAGTGCACGTCGAGCGGGAAGGTGGCGTCGGGCGAATCCTGCTCGACCGGCCGCCCCTCAATGTGCTGAACCTCGCCATGATGGCGCAGCTGAGTGCGGGAGTGCGCCGCCTCGGCGCGGATCCGAAGGTGCGGGTCGTGGTGATCGCCGGTGCGGGCAAGGCGTTTTGCGCCGGCGTGGACGTGGCGGACCATTCCGCCGACCGCGTCGCGGGCATGCTCGACCGCTTCCATGGCGCGATCCGCGACCTCCTCGCTTTGGAGCAACCGGTGGTAGGGCTGGTGCATGGCGCGGCCGTTGGCGGCGGCTGCGAGCTGGCCCTGGCATGCGACATCGTATTGGCGCGGGAGGACGCGACGCTCGGCCAGCCGGAGGTCCGGCTCGGCGTGTTCCCGCCGGTGGCCGCGGCATTGCTGCCCCGCCTCGTGGGGCGCCAGCGCGCCATGGATCTGGTCCTGTCCGGCCGCACCTTCGGCGCCGAGGCGGCGCGAATGATGGGGCTGGTGAGCGAGGTCTTCCCGGCCGACCGCTGGCAGGAAGCGACCCAGGACTGGGTGGAGGGAATGGCGGCGCTTTCGGGATCGGCGGTCCGGCTGGCCAAGCGGGCCGTGACCGGCGGGCTCGACCTGCCCTTCGCGGCGGCGCTCTCCTTCGCCGAGGATCTGTATTTGCGCGACTTGATGGCGACGGCGGACGCGCAGGAGGGAATCGCGGCATTCCTCCAGAAGCGCAAGCCGGTCTGGCAGGAGGTATAGATGGGCGCCGAGGTGACAACGTCGTTCGACGCGAGAAACATCGCGGAGCTGACCGTGGAACAGGCCATCGCAGCCTGCCGGGACCTCCTGGAAGACCCGGGCTTTCCGACCGTCCACGCGTGGAAGGCGCGCGGCGGAAAGGTGCTCGGCCACTTCCAGGTGTACTTCCCCGAGGAGCTGGCCCACGCATCCGGGATGCTCCCGGTGAAGGTGCGGGGCGCGCCGGTGGAGATGCGCCGGGCCGACTCGCACTTCGGTTCCTATCTCTGTTCGATCCTGCGCAGCTCGCTCGAGGTGGCGCTCGACGGCCGCCTGCCGCTCGATATGTTCGTCACGCATCCGATCTGTGATGCGGCGCGGAACCTGGCCGGGGTGTGGGCACGCAATTTTGCCTACCCCTCCCAGATCCTCTACTTGCCACAGAATGCGAACAGCGCGTTCGCGCCCCGGTACCTGCGTGACGAGTACGAGCGGCTGCTCGAAGACATCGCCGCCGTGGCACCGCATCGCCCGACGGAGGACGACCTCCGGCGCTCGATCGCGGTCTTCAACGAGAACCGCCGGCTCATCCGGGAGCTGTGGGCCGTCAAGCGGGAGACGCCGTGGCTGCTGGCGGTGGATGAGGCCTACGTGCTGCTCGCCATCGGGGCGCTGATTCCCCGCGAGGAGCACAATGCCCTGCTCGCCGGCCTGATCCCCAGGCTGAGCCGGCGCCAGGCCCGGCGGCAGGACAAGATCCGCGTCGTATTCGAGGGCGGCTTCTGCGAGCAGCCGCCGCTCGACCTGCTCTCGGTGATCGCGCAGTCCTGTTACGTCGTCGACGACGACCTGCTCATCGGTCTCCGCTTCCTGACCAGCGACGTGGACGCCACGGGCGATCCGCTCGGTGCGCTGGCGCATGCCTATCTCGAGCGCTCCACCTACAGCCCGGTCCAGCACGATGTGCGCAAGCCCAAGGAGCGGATGCTGCTCGAGCGGATCCGCGCGTCGGGCGCGCAGGCGGCGATTCTCGCGGCGGCGAAGATGTGCGAGCCCGGCCTCGAGGAACAGGTGGCGTACGCCAGGGCGCTGGACGACGCGGCTATCCCGTACTTCGTGACCGAATTCGAAGAGAAAATGACCGGCTTCGACCAGGTCCAAATCCAGCTCGAGACATTCGTCGAGAGCATCCTGTTCGACTGAGGAGGCCTTGTGACAGCGGCGGAGACGCTCATCGGACGGGCGCACTACGAAGCGGGCGGGCTCATTCGCGATTGGTTTGCCCGGTTGAACCGCGCCGCCGAGCTCGGTGAGCCCGCGGTGTATGTCTTCGTGATGGGCAGCATGGCCGAGGTACTGCAGGCCTTCGGCCTGCACCTGGTGTTTCCGGAGATCAACTCGCTGCAAACCGCGGTGCGCCACGTGGCGCACGAATTCCTGGGTGTCGCGGAAGACGCCGGGTACTCGCCGGACATCTGCGGATACGTGAAGGCGGACATCGCCACGCAGATCCAGCACGGCCGGCACCCGATGGGCCGCATCCCGAAGCCCTCGCTCGCGGTGGCAACCAACGCGTGCAACACCTATGTGAAGTGGGCGGAGATCTGGGAGCGGATGTACGGGATCCCGGTGATGACTTTCGACGTCCCCGGTTCGCGCACCGCCCTCGGGGGCGAGGAGCCCGGCACGCCCGGATTCGAGCGCGACCGCCGCTATGTCGAGCACCAGCTGCACGAGCTGATCGCGGCCTGCGAGCGGCTGACCGGCAGGACGCTGGATCTCGACCGCCTGCGGGAGGTGCTGGGGTACACGAATCGGATGGCAGCCGCATGGCGCCGCGTGCTGGACCTCAATCGGGCCCGGCCCGCCCCGTTCAATGCCCTCGTGGACGGCACGGTCTACCTCGGCGTGCTGAACGCGCTGCGTGGCACGAAAGAGGGGGCGGAATACTTCGACCACCTGGTCGAGGAGCTCGAGTACAAGGTGGCTACCGGGACCGGCACGATTGCCGAGGAGCGCTACCGGCTGCTGTTCGTCGGAGTGCCCTGCTACCCGATCTTCCGCCGGTTCCACGAGATGTTTGCCGACCAGGGCGGTGTCTTCGTGGGATCGTCCTATCTCTGGTTCGCCACCGGCGGCATGGATCTCGGCTTCCAGTACGATCTCTCCCGGCCGCTCGAGAGTCTCGCCGAGGGGGTCCTGCTCGGCGTCCGGCACGCAGGTGACGCGATGCTTTTCCAGGATCGCGCGCTGATCCGGCAGGTGGACGACCTGGGGGCGGACGGCATCGTGTACCACCCCGTGAAGAGCTGCCGCACCGTGTCGACCGGGCTTGCCGGCAGCCGGAAGGCGGTCATGCAGGCCCGGGATGTTCAGTGCCTGTTCATCGAGTCGGACATGATGGACCGTCGAGTCGTATCCGAGGCGCAGTTGAAGAACCGCATCGACGCGTTTTTCGAAGGGCTCGAGTCACGGCGGCTGCGCGCGGTGTCCGGCGCCGTGCCGGCCTAACGGAGGCGGGAATGCAATACGCAGGGGGCGTGGACGTGGGCTCCACGCAGACGAAGGCGGTCGTACTCGACCACGCGCGGCGCATCGTGGGGCGCTCACTCATCATGACAGGCGCGAACGTCGTGACCGCGGCCCAGGAGGCGTTCCAGGCGGCGCTCGACGACGCCGTGGTACGGGAAGCCGACATCGGTTACGTGATCGGCACGGGCTACGGGCGCTACAAGGTCACCTTCGGAAACGACCAGGTGACTGAAATATCCTGCCACGCCCGCGGCGCCGCGCACCTCTTCCCGGGGACGCGCACCGTGCTCGACATGGGCGGCCAGGACACCAAGGCCATCCGGATCGGCCCGAACGGCGACGTCGTCGACTTCTGCATGAACGACAAGTGCGCGGCGGGCACCGGGCGCTTTCTCCAGGCGGCGTCCTTCGCGCTGGAGATCCCGCTCTCGGAACTGGGGACGATCGCGCTCGGGGCGCAGCGGCCGGTCAAGATCTCCACCACCTGCACCGTGTTCGCCGAGAGCGAGGTGCTCTCCTGGGCGGCCCGAGGCAAGAAGGTGGAGGACATCCTGATGGGGGTGCACCGTTCGATCGCCGCGCGGAGCGTCGCGCTGCTCACCCGAGTTGGGGTGGAGGAGAAAGTGACCTTCACCGGCGGCGTGGCACGCAATCAGGCGATGGTCGCAATCCTCGGGGAGCTCCTCGGGCTGGAGCTGCAGGTGGGAGAGGAGGCGCACTACATGGGGTCCCTGGGGGCCGCGCTCTTTGCGCTGGATCGGATGCAGGGCGCCACGGCCCCGGTCCCGGGGGAGAAGGAGTCGGCCGCATGATCACCGCGGGAATCGACGTCGGCTCAACGTACACGAAGGTGGCGCTGCTGGGGGACGACGGTGCGCTGGTGGCGAGCGCGATGATTCCCACCGGGTTCCGGCTCGAGGCCGCGAGCGAGGAGGCCTTCGGCATGGCGCTGCGCCACGCCGGGCTGGCGGCCGGCGACATCGCCTACGTGGTGAGCACAGGGGCGGGACGCTACCAGGTGCCCTTCCGGGACCTCCAGGCCACCGACCTGACCGCGCAGGGTCGCGGTGCGCGGCACTTCTTCCCGAACACCCATACCCTGCTCGACGTCGGCGGGCAGACGATGAAGGCCAGCCGGCTGGATGCGCGCGGACGGGTGGCGGCCTTCCGGCTCAACGACAAGTGCGCGGCCGGCACCGGCGCATTCCTCGAGAAGACGGCGCGGTACCTGGGCTATCGCACCGAACAGATCGGCCAGCTCGCCGCCGGCTCGTCGGACGCCGCGTCCATCTCGGGCGTCTGTGCGGTCTTCGCCGAGTCGGAGGTGATCAATCACGTCTCGGCCGGGAAGCCCCCCTCCGAGATCCTGCACGGCGCCATGGTGTCGCTGGTCTCGCGCTCGGTGCAGCTGATGAAACGAGTGAAAATCGAGCCCGAGGTGACGCTCGTCGGCGGCATCATGCGCTTCCCGACGATGATGGGGGTGCTCCGCGAACAGCTCGGGCTCGAGGTGAACGTGCCGCCGGACCCGCTGGCCCAGTTCACCGCGGCCATCGGCGCGGCCGTGCTCGGCCAGCAGCGGCTCGCAAAGACCGCCGCCGCGACGGCGGTCTGATGCAGGGCGCCCGGCCGCTTGCCGCAGAGTCCCTGACGGAAGCCGCGGAACTCGCCGCAGCCGGCTGGGAGCGCCGGTTCATGGCGGCCGGGCCCCGGATCGAGGAAAGCGTCGCGCTCTACCGCGCCCTGGGCTACGAAGTCCGGCTTGCCAGGCCATCGGCGGTGGAGCTTCGTGAGGAATGCGGCGACTGTCGCATGGCTCTCGAGCTTTTCCGCGTGCTGTACACGAGGAGACCCAGGTGAAGGCCGCGGTCTTTTACGGCGCCCACGAGCCGATGCGGATCGAGGACGTGCCGACGCCCGAGCCGCGGGCCGGCGAGATCCTCATCCGGGTGGCCGGTTGCGGCGTCTGCCACACCGACCTGCACTATCTCGATCACGGCACCCCCACCTTCAAGAAACCGCCGGTGATCCTCGGCCATGAGATCGCCGGGACGGTGACCGCGGTCGGCGCCGGTGTCACCACGGTGAAGGAAGCGGACCGGGTGCTGGTGCCGGCGGTCCTCTCCTGCGGGCATTGCACGCTGTGCCGGACCGGGCGCGAGAACATCTGCGAGAACAGCCTGATGCTCGGGAACCACATCGACGGCGGCTATGCCGAATACGTCGCGGTGCCCGGGAAGGACGTCTTCCGCATGCCGGACGATGTGCCCCTCGTGGAGGGCTCCGTGATCGCGGATGCCGTCACGACGCCGTTCCATGCCGTGGTGCGGCGCGGAAGGGTGGCGGCCGGCGACTGGGTGATCGTCCTCGGGTGCGGCGGCGTCGGGTTGAGCCTGGTGCAAATCGCGGCGGCGGTGGGTGCGCGGGTCATCGCGGTGGACGTGAAGGACGCCAAGCTCGAGACGGCCAGGCGCTTCGGCGCGGCGGAGACGATCAATCCCGGCTCGGTGCCGAAGCTCGACAAGGCCGTACGCGCCATGACGGGCGGCGGGGTGGACGTGGCCTTTGAGGCCGTCGGCAAGGCCGCGACGCAGGAGGCGGCAATCAATTGCCTCAAGACCGGCGGCCGTCTCGTGCTCGTGGGTTACAGCCCCGATACCCTGCCCCTCAACGCCGGCCGGGTGATGTTCCGCGAGCTGGACATCATGGGCTCGCTGGGGTGCCGGCCGGTGGACTATCCCAGGGCCATCGAGCTGGTGCGACAGGGAAAGGTACGGCTCGCGGAAATGGTGACCCACCGCTTTCCGCTGGAGCGGATCGGCGAGGCACTCGACACCCTGCGGGCCGGCAACGCCATCCGCATCGTGGTGACCCCGTGATACTGATCGACGCCCTGCTCGGCGAGCACGCCGTCTTCTACGCGCAGTTCGACCGGCTCGAGGCGGAGCTGCCCCACACGCACTCGGCCACGGAAGTGCGGGAGCAGGCCGGCCTCCTCGCGTCCGCGCTGGTGACCCACGCCAGGCTGGAAGACGAACTGCTCTTCGCCCCGATGGCGAAGGCGGGAGGTGACGCGGGGTTGCTCCAGGTCATGGAAGAGGAGCACGAGCAGATCGCCCTCGGGCTCGCACGGGCGCAGGGTACCAACGACGTGGAGCGAGCCCGGACTGAATTGCTCGCGGCCGTTTCTCTGGCACGGGAGCATTTCGCCCGGGAGGAACGGCTGACCTTCCCCCAGGCCGCGTCGCTGCTCGGAATGGACACCCTGCGGAAAATGGGCGAGGAATGGGCCGAGCGGCGGAGGGTGTACCTCTCGTGATCAATCCGGGCGCGGCGATGGTGGTCGCGCTGCTCGCCTATTCGACCGGAGTCTGGGCGGAGCGCTTCGGCGGGGGGCTCAGACCCTGGCACCTCCCGGCCTTCTGGCTCGGCCTCGCGGCCGACACCTGGGGCACCGACCAGATGTTCCGGCTCGCGGCCGGCTGGCACCTGACGCTCCACGCCCTCACCGGGGCGATCGCCCTGGCACTCATGGCGGCCCACGCCGTGTGGGCTACCGTGGTGATATTGCGTCAGGATTCGCGGGCGCGGGCGCACTTTCACCGCATCAGCCTCACCGTCTGGGCCGTCTGGCTCGTTCCCTTCGTGACCGGCGCCCTGATGGCACTTCGCCGCCGGACATGACCCTACGCGAACGCCTCGGCCGCTCTCCGCTCCTCGCCTTCTTCGCCATCGTCTTCGGCTTCACCTGGAGTCTCGGCGCGATCTCCGTGCTGGCCCGGGACTGGGTCAATGCCCACCTGGGCCCGATCACGGCGACCCATCCCGCCTTCGTCGTCGCGGTATACGCCCCTTCCCTGACCGCCATCGGCCTCACGGCGCTCATCGAGGGCCGATCGGGGCTCAAGGCCCTTGTCGGGCGCCTCGCACCGTGGCGGGTGCGCTGGCACTGGTCCGCCCTGGTGCTCATCGGCCTCCCGGTGAGTGCGCTCGTCGTCTCACGGTTCATCGGTTCCGCCGGGGGGCACTCCGTTGACCCGCTCGAGCTCCCTGCGCTGCTCGCCGCCGCGCTCCCGGCCCTGCTTCTCGATCCGGGACCGCTTGGGGAGGAGCTCGGGTGGCGGGGGTTCGCCCTTCCAAGGATGCTCGAGCGCCGACCGCCACTGACGGCCAGTCTCGTCCTCGGCGGGATCTGGGGCATCTGGCACCTGCCCGGATTCCTCCAGCCCGGAATCATTCAAAGCGCGTTGCCGGTTCCGGTCTTCCTGCTCGGCATCCTGGCGATGTCCGTGCTCTCCACGTGGCTGTTCGTCAACGCCGGCGGCAGCGTGGTGCCGTCGATCCTGTTGCACTGGATCGGAAACAGTTTTCGCCTCCTCGGCATCCCGTTCGAGGTGGGTGCCGGGGTCGCGGCGGCGTGGGCGGTCGCGATCGTGGGGGCCGGTCAGCTCCGGAGCAGGGCCGGACGGCGTCAGGGGAGGCTCCCTCCCGCTCCCTGACGGGCCCGGGCATATTGCAGGGCCTGATGGCGGAATTGTCCGTGGAAGTTGTGACCGCGCTGTCCGACCGCTACGCCGTCGAGAGTGAGCTCGGACGGGGTGGAATGGCGACCGTCTACCTGGCCGAAGACCGGAAGCACGGCCGGCGCGTCGCCGTGAAGGTGCTTTCCCCCAGCCTCGCATCGTCGCTCGGCCCCGAGCGATTTCTTCGCGAAATCCAGATCGCCGCAGGCCTCACTCATCCGCACATCCTGCCGCTCATCGACTCGGGCGAATCGCACGGGCTCCTGTATTACGTCACACCGCACATCGCCCAGGGCTCGCTCCGCCAGCGGCTGGAGAATGATGGCCGCCTGCCGATCGGCGACGCGATGCGCGTGGCCCGTGAGGTAGGCGGTGCCCTCGATTACGCCCACCGCCAGGGATTCGTCCATCGCGACGTGAAGCCGGACAACATTCTCTTTGCGGATGACCACGCGCTGCTGGCTGATTTCGGCATCGCGCGAGCCTGCAGCGTGACCGCTGGCGAGGTGGTCACCGGGGGCGGCTTCGCGCTCGGCACGCCGGAGTACATGAGTCCGGAGCAGGCCGCCGGCGAACGGAACCTCGACGGGCGCAGCGACCTCTACAGCCTCGCGTGCGTGGTGTACGAGATGCTGACGGGCGAGCCACCGGTCCAGGGCGATGGCGCCCGGGCCACCATGGCCAAGCAGGTGACGGAGACTCCCCGCCCGGTGCGCGTGCTCCGGCCGGAAGTGCCCGCGCAGATGGCACGGGTCCTCGCGCGGGCCCTCGCCAAGGACCCGGCCGACCGGTACGAGTCGGTCGCCGCGTTCGTCGCCGCGTTGCAGAGCGAGCGGGCGGACGTCGGCCCGGAGGCTGTCCGGCTCACCGCCCGTTGCATCGCGGTGCTGCCTTTCGTCAACGCGAGCCCGGATCCGGAGAACGAGTATCTGAGCGACGGGATCACGGATGAGCTGATTGCGGCCCTCGCCCGGGTGGAGGGGCTGAGCGTGGCCTCGCGCACCTCGGTGTTCGCGCTCAAGGGCAAGCCGCAGGACGTGCGCGCCACCGGCGCCCTGCTCGGCGCCGCCTGGGTGCTGGAGGGGATGGTCCGGCGCGCCGGGGACCGGCTCCGTGTCATGGCCCAGCTCACCTCGACCGAGGATGGCCGGCTGCTCTGGTCGGAGCGCTTCGACCGGACCTTCGCGGACATGTTCGCCATCCAGGAGGAAATCGCCCGCACGATAGTCGACACCCTCCGCGCGACCTCTTTCGCCGATCTCACCTCTCCCGCCGCGCGGCGATACACGCGGAACATCGCGGCGTATGGGCTGTACCTGCAGGGGCGCTACGCCTGGAACAAGCGCACGCAGGACGGCGTGGCGGAGGCGATCCATTTCTTCGAGCGGGCCATCGCGGAGGATCCGGGTTACGCCCCGGCATACGCGGGGCTGTCCGATGCCTATGCCCTGCAGCTCGATTACCGGAGCGTGCCGGTGGACGAAGGCATGGCGCACGCCAAGGAATACGCCAGGAAGGCGCTCGCGATCGACGAGTCCGTGGCCGAGGCCCACGCCTCGCTGGCGTGGACGCTCTTCATCCACGACTGGGATTGGACCGGCGCCGGACGCGAGTTCCGCCGCGCTATCGAGCTCGACCCCCGGTACCCCTCGGCCCACCAGTGGTTCTCGTTCCTCCTCGTGACGGCCGGCAAGTTCGAGGAGGCGCTGATCCATGTCCGCACCGCGCTGGAGCTCGATCCCGCCTCGGTGTCCATCCGCCGCAGCGTCGGCTGGGCGCACTACTATGCCCGGCGATACGACGAGGCCCGCTACCACCTTACGCGCGCCATCGCCATGAACCCGACCGCCGAGGAGACCTATCGCATTCTGGGGATCACCCTGGCGGCGACCGCACACTGGGCCGAGGCCGAGCACGCGATCCGCGAGGGAATGGCGCTGCCCGGCCCGAAAGTGCCGAGCACGGAGGCGGCACTGGGGTATGTGCTCGCGCGGTCGGGGCGGCGATCGGAGGCCGAGCAGATCCTCGCGGCGATCGAGGAGCAGCACAAGACGGGATACGTTTCCGCGGTCGTCTTCGCCACGCTGCATCTCGGCCTCGACCGGCCGCAGCAGGCTCTGGACTGGATGGAACAGGCGTACGAGGAACGGCGGGGCTGGATGGCCTACCTCAAGGTGAATCCGATGGTGGACCCGCTCCGCGGCGAGCCCCGCTTCGAGGCGCTGGTCAGGAAGATGCGATTGTAGCAGTGCGTGCGATTCGATGGGTCCTGCTCGCTGGGCTGGCCGGGTTCACCGCCTCGGCGGTCTTTACCTCCATCCTGGGCCTCAGCAGGCCCGCATTCGTCTGGGCGTACGGCCTGCTCGCGGGACTCGTCTTCGTGGCGTTCATCCGCGCCTACGGAATCCACGTGGTCACCCAGGTCCGTCGCCGGTGGCTCGCCGGCACCATCGGGGGTCTTCTGGTCGGCGGCGTCCTGGAGCGAACAGTCGTGCTGCAGCCCGGCTCGGCGAGACCCGAAGGCGCGGCACTCGGAGCGTCCCTCGCATGGAACGGCATCGTCTACGGGACGATCGATGCGCTGCTGTTGAGTGTTCTGCCGGTTCTCTGCATCTACGGGTCACGGCCCGCTGAAACGCTGCGAGAGCCGCTGCAGCGATGGAAGTGGGGACTCGCGGCGCTCGCCGGGAGCCTCGTCGTCACGGCGCTCTACCATCTGGGGTTCGCGGAGTTCCGGGGGCCGGCCCTCCTGCAACCCCTCATTGGGAACGCGATCGTCACGATGAGCTACCTGGTGACCGGCAATCCGCTCGCCGCCATCCTGTCGCACGTCATCATGCACGGCGCAGCCGTTCTGCACGGAACGGCGACGGCGGTGCAGCTCCCGCCGCACTACTGACATTACAAGGAGCGTGCATTATGTCGAAGAAGATCCTGATGCTGGTGGGTGATTTCGTCGAGGATTACGAGGTGATGGTGCCGTTCCAGGCGCTGCAGGCGGTCGGCCACACCGTGGATGCGGTCTGCCCCGGTAAGCGCGCCGGCGAGAAGGTGCGGACGGCGGTGCACGATTTCGAGGGCGACCAAACCTACTCCGAGAAACCCGGGCACAACTTCGCCCTGAACGCCACGTTCGATGCCGTAAACGAGCAGGAATACGACGCCCTGGTCGTCCCCGGTGGCCGGGCACCCGAGTATCTGCGGCTCAACCCCCGGGTGCTGGAGGTGGTCCGTCATTTTGCCCGCAGCGGCAAGCCCATTGCTGCCATTTGCCACGGCCCACAGCTCCTGGCCGCGGCGGGCGTGATCGACGGGAAGCGGGTGAGCGCCTACCCCGCCTGCGCCCCGGAAGTCGAGCTCGCCGGAGCGACCTTCGCGGCGATTGGGGTGGACGCGGCGGTCACGGATGGCAATCTTGTGACAGCCCCGGCCTGGCCAGCCCACCCGGCCTGGATCGCCCAGTTCCTTGCGGTCCTTGGCACCCGCGTGGAGCACGCGTCCCTGGCCGCGGTGTGAGCGTCGAAGGCCCACCCGAACGGAGGGATGCTCCATGTCCATGTCCACCCAGAACCTGCTCCTGTTCCTGGTGATTGGCGTCGTCGCGGGATGGCTGGCGGGCAAGATCATGAAGGGCGGCGGCTTCGGTCTCGTGGGCGACCTGATCGTGGGCGTGATCGGCGCCTTCGTCGGAGGCTGGCTGTTCGGATTGCTCGGCATCACCGCCTGGGGCACGCTCGGTGTCCTGCTGACCGCCGTCGTGGGCGCGGTCGTCTTCCTCTGGATCATCCGGTTGTTCAAGAGCGCCTGATTTCTCAGGATCCGCCACGGTAGGGCGCGTCCGCCTCGGGCGGGCGCGCCCTCCGGCGCCCCTCCTTCCCGACAACATGCCAGAATCTCCCGCTCTGGTCCGCTCCCTCGGCCGGTGGACACTCGTGGCCCTGGTCGTCAATACGATCATCGGGACCTCGGTCTTCGTGCTTCCCGGGACGGTCGGCGGCAGTCTGGGCTGGATGGGCCTCGTGGCCTGGGTGCTGGCGGCCGCCTTCATCGGCACGATGATTCTTTGTTTCGCGGAAGTCGCTTCCCGGTTTTCCGGAGCCGGCGGGGCATATCTCTATGCCCAGGTGGCCTTCGGCCGGTTCGCCGGGATCCAGGTGGGCTGGATGACGTACCTGGTTCGGGCCATCTCCGCTGCGGTGCAGGCGAACGTGTTCTCCCTCTACCTGGCGGAGTTCTGGCCCTGGGCGGCGACACGCCACGGGGAGCTCGCGATCACCGCGCTGTTCATCGGGCTCCTCGCCGCCATCAACATCGGGAGCGTCCGGTCGGGAGCGCGCACCAGTAACGTCCTCGCCGCCGTGAAGCTGGTTCCGCTGCTGGGCTTCGCGGTGCTGGGGCTCTTCTGGATCGCCACCGGACGAACGGGAGCGGCGCCGGTCGCGAGCGATCCGAGCGCCGCCGGCTGGCTCAACGTGCTGCTCCTGCTGATGTTCGCGTACGGCGGCTTCGAATCGGCCCTCCTGCCGATGGCGGAGGCCAGGAACCCCCGGCGGGACGCGCCCTTCGCGCTGTTCCTCGGGCTGGGCCTGGCCACGCTGGTGTACCTGGCCGCACAACTTACGGTGCTGGCCACCGTTCCCGATCCCGGTGCTGCCGGCCGGCCGCTGGCCGCCTCCGCGCGCGTGATGCTCGGCGCGGGCGGTGCCGCGGTCATCTCGGTGGCGGCACTCATTTCGGTCTTCGGCTGGCTGGCGGCGAACATGCTCACCGTGCCACGCCTCACGATGGCCATGGCCGAGCGGGGCGATCTCCCGGCGTTCCTGGGCCGGGTACACCCGAGATTCCGGACGCCCTGGATCTCCATCGTGCTCTTCGCAGCACTCTCGTGGGTACTGGCGAATCAGGCCGGAGTGCTGCAGAACATCAGCCTCTCGGCGGTCTCGCGACTCTTCATCTACGGCGTGGTCTGTGCGGCAATGCCGAGGCTCCGATTCAAGGAAGCGCGCGGGGAGGGCGGCATCGGCGCCGCCCGGTTCCGGGCACCGCTCGGCATGTGGATGGCGGTGATCGGCGCGGCGATCTCCCTCGTGCTGGCCACGCGCATGAATCAGCGCGAGGCGATCGCGATGGGGGTCACCGTCGCACTCGCGACCGTGCACTGGCTCAAGGTGCGCGGGCGAGTCCCCCGGCCGGAAGTCCTGGTTGAGGACGTCCGTCGGGTATCTTCGTAACGTATCTGACGAACGCCCGCACCTGACCACGATGCCCGCGAAACCGCTGACCCGCCTCCGGAAGATCTGCCTCGCCCTGCCCGAGGCACACGAGGTCATCGCGTGGGGCGAGCCGACCTTCCGGGTGAAGAACAAGCTGTTCGCGATGTATGCCGATGCGGGCAATCACCACGGGGCCGGGCGTCCGGCCGTCTGGTGCAAGGCCGGCCCCGGCAATCAGGAGCTGATGGTGCGGACGGACCCAGAACGTTTCTTCGTGCCGCCGTACGTGGGGCCCAGCGGGTGGGTCGGCGTGTACCTGGACGGCAAGGTCGATTGGGAGGAAGTGGCAGATCTGATTCAGGACGCCTGGCGGCTGACCGCGCCCAAGCGGCTTCAGTCGCTCCTCACTCCCTGACCCGCCTCGCGCACCTGACGCGCGATGATCCACGCAATCGGCTGCCCGACCACCACCGTGTGCCCGATCAGCATGACGAGGAATTGACGGAGCTGTACCGTACGGCCCCCAAGACCAACTGCCGGAATCACCCCGAATCGCATGACCAGCCAGACGACGACCCCGAACAGGGCGCCGGCCGCGATGATTCCAGGCGACGTCTGCAGCATGCGGCGGAGGCTGGGGATCCGACCGACCGCCGCCCAGAAGATGGCGGCCCAGATGGTGGCGATGGTGAAGTGGAGCGCGAGGCCGAGGAACGCGGAGGCGTGGCCGCCCTGGAGGGCGGCCGGTCCGATGAGCCCGCGGGCGATGCCCTGGAAGACCTGTTCCGCTGTGCCAGTCCGGTAGACGAAGACGCGGAGCACGATCGCGAACAGTCCGTCCAGCACGCCGACCGCCACGCCGGCCAGGAGGATGGTGGCGGCGTTCCCAGGGCGCGCGCGCGTGACGGACACGGATCCAGCGGACATGAATCGGCTCCTCGAGTGTGTGTTGGCCGTGGGCCCTGCCCTACCTGATCCGCACCGGCACGACCCACTCCGTGGTATCCCACCGCATCCGGAGCTCGCCGCCGCCGGCCGATGTGAGGTCGATCGTGAACCGCTCGACCGGCTGATCCAGAGGGCGAACGGTCATCGGGATACGGGCGATGTCACGCTTCGCATTGTAGTCGGTGCCCCACTGCCCGACCTGGCCGTTCACGATGAGCGTCACCCCGGCTTCGGACGGCAGGGTCCAGAGGGTGTAGGCGCCCGCCTTGAGCTCGGTGTCACCGAGCGCGAGGTCCCTCGTGGTGCTGAACTGGGTCGCGGCATCCGCCCCGGTGCGCCACACCTCGTTCCAGGGAACGAGCCCGCCGAAGATCGTGCGGCCACGCTTGCTCGGCCGGCCATAGTCGACCGTGAAGGCAGCGCCGCCGAACCTCGCGCGCACGGTGTCGCGCGGTGAGACCGGCCCGGCCGCCTGCCCAGCCGCGTCGCGCGCGGCGAACCGGCGCGCGACTTCCCGCACGTCGAGGTCGGGAATCCTGGTGGCGACCACCTTGACCACGGTCCCCTGCGCATCGTAGCTCAGGAGCCGGCCGTCGTCATCGATGCGGGCGTGCGCCGCCTGTCCATGAAACGAGCCGATGGCGACGGCGCCCCGGCCCGTGGAACTCACCCAGGTCGGGAGCACGCCGGGCTGACCAGGAAACACCTGCTCCATCGGGACCGTGTCGCCCTTCAACCGCCGAGCCTGCCGCACCATCTGCTCATCCAGTGCGTAGGCGTGGGTCAGCATCGGTACGGCGCCGGGCCCGATCGTGGTCCGGATGGTTTCCGTGCTGTCCTCGCGCCTGAAGGTGGTCAGTGCGGCGTTGGGGCCGAATTCGGTGGTGCTGGACCACGTGGGAGGCCCGTCCAGCCGGTCGCCCTCGAAGCGACTGGCCTCAAACCTTGTGACCCGGCCGTCCTTCCCGAGGGTGGCGACGTAGCGGATCAGTGCGGTCGTAGGCACCCGGAGCACGCGCTCACCTTCGAGGCGGTTCGCCGTGCGGGTGAAACGCTCGACGGCGAGCGTATCGGTGCCGAGCCGGGTGACGAAGCCGCCCTGGTCCGCCCCTTGGGCGTGAGCATTACCGGGAAACTGCAGGGCGATCGTTGTGGCGAACGCGACGGCGGTGGCGTGCGGGCGGTTCATCCTGCGACGCTCCGGATCGGGTCCGCGACGGTGGGAGGCGCGATGTTCGCCCTACGCGTGGCCGGGTGCCGGGGATTCGGGCGGGCGGCAGAGAGGCGGACAGGCGGACAGGCGGACAGGCGGGCAGGCGGGCAGGCGGCGCGAGCCGAACGGTGACACCGATTCTTCTCGGCGACAGGCAGAGGCGCCGGCGAGCCTGGTTTAGGATTCAGATCAGCATCGATCCACGCCCTTGGTCCCCTGCTGCAAGGAGCCCCTATGTCTCCCGACGCGACATTTCCGTATGACACGCATCTCGACATCCTCCACCCCGCGCTCGAGCTGATCGACATCCAGAAGCTCGCGGATGCGTGCACCCATCCGTGGTACAACCAGACGCTGTGCAGGGTGAACGACTCGGTGGTCCGGCTGGGAGTCCTGAAGGGAGAGTACCACTGGCACCACCACGACGTGGAAGACGAATTCTTCTACGTCGTCGAGGGGAAGTTCATCATCGACATGGAGGACCGCTCGGTCGAGCTCGGGCCGCGCCAGGGGATCGTCATCCCGCGCGGCGTCCGCCACCGCCCGCGAGCGCCGGAGCGAACGATCATCCTCATGGTCGAGAACGCCACGATCGTGCCGACGGGGAGCTGACGGGAGACTATCAAGCTTGATAGGGGCTTCCGCGGATTCACCCCCACGGTATGTTGTGGAGATGAGCTACGGGACCTCCGCCCCAACGATTCCTGCGACAGGCCAGCTTCATTGTGATTCTCACATCTATTCAATCGCGTCCGGCAGTATCCCTGGGTGGCGGGCCTCACCTGCTCGGCGGCGTGCAACGATCCGGTCTCGACCGGCTCCGAGCCCACGCACCTCGAGATTCTCCAGGATGTGCCACCGGTGGGGCTGCCCGATGCGCCGTTCCTGGATACGCTGCGGGTGCGACTCGTCGATGATGAGGGCCGACCGCAGGCGGGCCAAGTTCTCACCTGGGTCATCCGGCAGGGCGGGGGCTCGGTCGCACCGCTTGAGGAGACCACGGATGCCGACGGCGTGGCCGCTGCCGTCTGGACGCTCGGGCCTGCGTCAGGTCCCAATCGAGGTCGAGGTGCGCACGCCGCAGGATTCGGCCGCGACCTGGCACACCAACGCCGAGGCGTTCCGGGTCGACCAGCTCGACTCGAACTACGGCCTCGGGTGTGGGATCAAGCAAGGCGATCTGTGGTGCTGGGGCGGAGTCGTGGGTCTCGACGCCATCGGTGTCGAACGGACCCGACGAATGTATGGGGTTGGATCTATCCGGCGCCCGGCCTCGTGGCGGAAGGCCAGGGATTCACGGACCTCGCAGTTGGGGACCTCTCGGTCTGTGGCATCGATCCGACGGGCACCGTCCGCTGCTATGGCTTCTACCCTGAAGTCGCACCGCTCCCGGCGGTGCCGCCGATGCGCCGGATCGCCGGCGGGCAGACTTCGCAGTACTGCGGCCTGACGCTCGCGGATTCGACCGCCTGGTGCTGGAACGTCAGGAACGGATCTGGCGGCGCCGGTGCCGGGCTCGCCCGCATTCGTCGATCTGGAAATGGACATGGGCGTCGGCGACGAACGCATAATCGCCTGCGGGCGACTCGTCGATTCCACCGCAGCCTGTTGGGGAGTACGGGTCCTCTGGGGGATGGGACGTTTCAACCCATCCAGCGACCCCGGTTCCTGTGAGTGGTGGCCTCCGCTTCGCCGAGTTGGCCGTCGGCGAGGACTTCGGGTGCGGCCGCCAGGCGAGCGGGGACGTATGGTGCTGGGGCCGAAATGGGCATGGCCAGCTTGGCAGTATCGGCCCGGACTCTCCGGTACCAGTCGCTCGCGACCACTGGGGTCAGCCGGATCTCCGCTGCGCTGTCGAACCGTGCTTGCCCTCAGGTACGGCACACCCGTACGCTGGGGCGCAGTTCGGGGCATCCTGATGCGGAATGCCGGTTACCCCGCTCGCGCCGGCTTCCTGATCTTCCCGTCGCCGACCTCGCCGCCAATGATCATCTCCTGCATGCGGCTCATCGACGGTCAAGTCTATTGCTTTCAGGAGCTCTGGCTCGACGCCTCATCGCTTGACTGGTGATCGTTACTCCCCCGTGCAGCCCGTGGTGGAATAGCCGCCCTGAGTCGAAGACCCAGAAACACGAACGGCCGGCCCGCCAGAAGGCGGACCGGCCGTCGTCGCGAGTGCGAGCCCGTTGCCGGGCCCTCACTCAGAGTGGTTACGCGAGCTTGACCACGTTCTCGGCAGCCGGACCCTTGGCGCCCTGAACGATGTCGAACTCCACGCGCTCGCCTTCGGCGAGGGACTTGAAGCCCTGCGCCTGGATGGCTGAATGATGCACGAAGCAATCCTTCTGGCCGCCCTCAGGCGTGATGAAGCCAAAACCCTTGGCATCATTGAACCACTTCACGGTACCGGTCGTACGCATTTCCTACCTCGTTGAAATTGTAATCGGGGTGCGGACATGCCGTACGAGCCGACTACGTGTTTGAGGGACTTATGAAAAGGGCTCGGCACGAAGGCCAAGCCCCTGTGTCCCCTTGTGACCCGCGCGCCCCATTGGCGCCTGTGTCACGAACGCGGAAGATAACCAGGCGGCGCTATTTGGACAAGGGGACCCCCTCCGGCCCGTCAAAACCGCCGCCATCCGACTAGGTTTCACCCCGCGCGGCCACCGGGCCGCCCGCCACCGTGCGTCACGAGGTCTTCATGCCCAGCTACAAAGTCGAGCAGCGGCGCCTTACCTACCGCGGCCGCGACTTCCACTTCGTCTCCTACGAGGGCCACCCCGCCAACGAGCGCAAAGGCGAGCCCGCCGAGGGCGCCATGTGGTGCCTGATGAACGAGGGCAAGCGGCGGCCCGTGATGCCGCAGGTGCCCGGGCAGGCCGTGGAGGAGCTCGATCGCGCCCTCCTGGCGTGGCTGAAGGAACAGATCCCCCGGATGCCGGAGCCGGCTGCCACTCGCCGTCCCTTCTGACCGGTGCCTACCCCCCGAGGAGCCTGACTTGCCCAAGCGCAATTATCAATTCGAGAAGCGGCAGAAGGAGCTGGACAAGAAGAAGAAGAAGGAAGAGAAGCGGCAGCGGCAGCTGGAGCGGGCCAATCGTCCGGCGGACGAGACGCTCGACGAGCTCGCCAGCCCGGGCGACGCCACCCTCGAGGGCTGAGGAGCGGCCGTGCCGACGCGGACCCTTGCTGGCGTCGTCCTACTCGCGACCCTCGCCGGCGCCGTGCCGGCGCGCGCTCAGGACGATTCACTGCCGCCGGATGGCCCGCACCGGATCTTCCGCGACAACCTGCTGGACCAGATGGTCGGTGCCTGGGCAATGCACGGCACCCTGCGGGGTCAGGCGGTGGAGTACCGGGCCCGCGCGGACTGGGTGCTCAACCACCAGTTCCTCCGGCTCGAGCTGCAGGATGTGAATTCCCCGCCCGCCTACGAGGCGCTCGTCCTTATCGGCTACGATTTCTCGAAGGACCGGTACATCGCCCACTGGCTCGACGGGTATGGCGGGTGGGCGTCCGAGACCCTCGGCCTCGGCCAGCGGCGTGGCCAGGCGATCGAGTTCCTGTTCGATTATCCGAACGGCCTCTTCTCCAACACGATGACATGGGATCCCGAACGCAAGGGGTGGTCCCTCGCCCTCCGCGCGAAGGACAGGGGCGGGAACTGGCAGCCGTTCGCGGATTACTGGATGAGCCGCCGGGCGGAATAGGCGGGTCAGCGGGTCAGCGGGTCAGCGGGTCAGCGGGTCAGCGGGTCTTAACAACCAAACCCGTCAGCCCGAGGGAGCGAAGCGACCGAGGGTCTGGCCGGCTCACCCGGCGGGTCGCGTATCAGTGGGTCAGCGCCAGTCCGCCTGTCCGCCTGTCCGCCTGTCCGCCCTTCTACAACCCAATCCAATAGCTCAACTTCACGAGAAAGATGTTCTCCGCATCGGCAGACCTGAGCCGCTGCAGGTCGTGGCTCATGTCGAGCGAGCCCGACGGCGAGTCGGCCTGACGGTTCTGGGTCCACACGAAATACAGCGTCGACCCCGGCCGGAACTCGTAGCGGAGAACCGCGTTCCCGCGAATGGACTGGAAGCTGAAATCCGGGTCCGCGAACGCGAAGGTTGCCGCCGGCCCGCCGTCATCCGGATCCACTTGGTAGGTGCCGTTCCCCTCCGCATCCTCCGTGCGTGAAATGGTTCCCACATCCTGCCCGTAGACCAGCTTCTCGGTGTCCCGCGTTCGCGCGAACTCCTTGAAGTTCGAGTAGTCCACCCCGGCCAGCAGGGGCTGAAGGAATACTTCGAGCGAGAGCGCCGGGCTGAACGTCCAGTTGATCCGCGTATCCATCGTGACCTCGTCCCAGTTGAGGTCGGAGACCACGTACCGCCGGCCGTAGAAGGCAGTCGCGGTCGGATCGTCGACCGCCGTCACGTACTCGGCCGTGGCGCCGTAGTGCGCGAAGCCCGGCCCGACCGAAATCCGCAGATTGGAGACCGGACGGAAGGCCACATCGACACCGAAGCGCCAGTCGCACGCACCCTCGCTGGTGCAGCCGACCTCGGGCTCGGTGCTGAAGACGACATTCTTGCGCGGGATTGGTGTTCAGTTCGACCGAGGAATACCACACGGTCGGCCGCCGCACCACGGGACCGCTGCGCAGCAGGCGGTCGTCGTAGACCTCCGGCCGGCACAGGATGAACCCGCCGGTCTCCCAGTAGTTCTTCAGCTCCAGGAACGTCGAGAAGTGGAACTGCCGCACGTGAGGTCGCCGTCGAAGTTGTACTCCTGCTGCGCGCCTCCCGTGAACTGCAGATACCGGTAGAATGGGCCGGGCGGGTCCACCGGCGGCGCAGGTTGCCGCCCATCCAGGTGTAGTCGGCCTTGGTCAGGAAGCCGAGGTCGTTCGACTCGAACCCGGGGCTCCGCACGTTGCTGTTGAGCTCCCATTGCCAGTTGCCGGTCTCCCTGCTCAGGCGCGCGTAGGTGGCCCAGCCGCGCAATTCGTTCGACGACGGGTCGTACGCGTCGCTGAAGAATCCGTTGCTGCCCTCGTCCCGGTCCGGCCGCTGGAAATAGCGCGCACTCGAGCGTTGCAACCGGTCGATCGCGGCGTCGTCTCCCCCGACATTGCTCAGCGCCATCGTGGCCATGAACCGGAAGGCCCGGTTCCCCCAGAACTGGTCGAGCTCGAGACCACCGGTTTCGGCGTGCGCCGAGAGGCGCGTCGGCGAGGCTGTCGTCCGAGAGATCGCGCAGCACGGAAGTCAACATTCCGCGGAGCACCGTGTTCCCGCCGCGCAGGTCGCGCGCCACCCGGCCCACGAAGTAGTTCGTGAACGGTTCGACCTCGATGTCGTCCTGCGATCCGTCGGTCCGCTGAATCGGCGCGGTCTCCCGCTTGGTTCGCCGCGTCGAGGAAGGCGAGCGACCACCCCGACGGCGTCCGCCCCGTCACCTTGGCCGCGCCGAGGATCGTCGTGTTCTCCGGCACATCCGCGTACTCCGCCTCCGACCACGCGAGCGAACTCCCCTGCGGCTGGCGCCCGATGCGCCGGGAGTAGAAGAGCGAGAGGCCCGACACATTCGAGCAGAAGTAGCAGTTGAGCCCGCCGAATCGGAACAGCCCCGAATTCTCCACGAAGAACGGGCGCTTCTCCTCGAAGAACGTCTCGAAGGCGGAGAGATTGATCACCGCCGGATCGGCCTCGACCTGGCCGAAGTCCGGATTGACGGTTCCGTTGAGGGTCAGGTTCGAGGTCAGCAGGTACTTCACGTCCGCGCCCGACGCGGGATTCGAGCGAGTGGGACTCGTTGAACGGGTCGGCCGACGCGATGTTCGGCAGGTTGGAAGACTGGCCCAGGACGTACGGCAGGACCTCGCCCCGGCTCGGCCCCTTGGTGAGCTCGAGTCCGCTCGAGGTGGCCGAACCGGCTCGCGCCGCCGTTGTCGGTGCTGGGGAAGAAGTTCCACATCGAGATTTCGTCGGTGCGGCTCTCGGTCCGCCAGATCTGCAGACCCCAGGTCTGTGGGGAGGCGACGGCGAACCGGAGCTGGCCCAGCGGGAATCCGGAGCTCCGCCGTCCAGCCGAGCGAATCCACTGCGGTGGCGGCGTCGTACAGCGGATCCCAAGAGACGTCGGGGTTCGACCCGCCGGGGCCGTAGGAGTCGCTCTTCACCCCGGAAGGATTGATGGCGATGACGGCCCGTCCGAGGTGGTCGTGGAAGGCGTCGAAGACGAGCTCGAGCTGGTCGGCGTCGGCGTCGCCGTCGCGCCGGACCAGGCGAGTCCGTACCCCTGCCGCGCCCTCGGTGTCGTACATTCGGGCGCCGACCCAGATGGCGTCATCATCGAAGAGGAAGCGGACCTCCGTCCGCTGCACCGCGGGCTTGCCTTCCTCCGGCTGGGCCTGGCGGAAGTCGGTCGCCGGTGTCGTGGCCGCCCACGCCGCCTCGTCCAGGTGGCCGTCGAGGGTGATCTCACTCCCGCGCCGAATCGCCGGCACGGTCTTGAGCTCGAACGGGTGCGAGGGATGTTCCTGGTGTTCGCCGATCCGCCCAGCGCGGTGGTCGGCCGGTGACGTCTGGGCCGACCCGGCAGGCGAGGCCGCCGCGATTGCCGCCGGCCAGGAGGATCGCCCGGCCGCGAGGACACGGATAATCGATGGCACGCGGCTGGCCGCGAGCGGAAATCGGCATGGCCCGTCGGGATCTGGGTGGCAGATTTCGGGAACCAGATCATCTGACGGATCGGAATCCCGAAAGGTTGCCTCGCCGATTTCGTGGCGGGATGTTTCAGCTAGTGAAACGTGGCCCTGCGGCCCAGCCGGCGCTTGCCGTCAGCGACGCACCGTGCGCATTCTTTCCCGACCCATCACCCGGGCTCATCAAGTGACCCTCCCCACGCCCACCCTCCCCTTCCGGATCAAGGTCCCTGGCGACAGCCGGTTCGTGGGAATGACGGCGACGGACACCTCCCATCGGGTCGAAGGATTGCTCCGGCTCGGGGATTCGAGCCTGACCATCGAGTGGGCTCAGACCACCGAGGTGACGGAAGTCGGCTGGAACGTCGAGACCACGCGGGAAACCCGGCCGCCGGAGCTTGTCCGGCTCCCGCTCGCCCACCTCGCGGAAGTCGAACTGCGTGACCGGTGGTGGCGGCCACGTCTCGAGCTCCGCGCGACGGCAATCACCGCCCTGGCCTCCATTCCGGGAGCGGCCGGGGGGCGCCTGGTCCTCCGCCTGGCTCGCCGCGACCGGGCAATTGCCGCGGAGCTGGTGGCGAACATCCGCCTGGCGCTGGCCGAACTGGCGCTCGAAGCGGCGGAGGACTCCCAACTGCTCCCGCCGATCGACGATCCCTGACGAGGCTCGCGCGCGGTACCCTTGCGTTGCCGGCAGGGTCACGCGCGCCTAACATCCGCTGGAACGGAGTGGATCACCCGAAAGGAGCACCAACCATGGATCGATCAGCCGACGCCCGCTGGGAGGGGGACCTGCGGAGTGGCCGCGGGAACCTGCGGCTGGGCAGCGGGTCCTTCGAAGGCAGGTACTCGTTCAGCACCCGCTTCGAGGACGCGCCGGGCACCAACCCGGAGGAGCTGCTCGGCGCGGCCCACGCGGCCTGCTACTCGATGGCGCTCGCCTCTGCGCTCTCGAAGGCCGGCCACCCGCCGAAGAGCATCGAGACGACGGCCACCGTGCACCTCGAGAAGGTCGGTGAGGGGTTCTCCATCACCGGCATCGACCTCGCGACCCGCGGCAGCGTCCCCGGAGCATCCGATGCCGACTTCCAGCGATTGGCGGAGGACACCAGGAAGGGCTGCATCGTTTCCCGGGCCCTTTCGGCCGTGCCGACGCGGCTCAAGGCGACTCTCGTCGGCGGCTAGTGCTGTGCCGCCGACGCGAGGCGCCGGGCCTCAATCGTCCCGGTCGGCAGCCTCGCCGCCGTGCCCGCCGGCGTCCCCCGGGCCGTCCGCGTTGATGCCAACGAGTCCGGGCGAGGATCCGCCTCCGTACACGAGCTGCCCGCCGGAGTGACCGACCTGGTACCCGGCCGCCACGAGGGCCAGCGCGGCAACCGTTCCGGCCATCCGGGCGGTGCGCCCCACGCCACCGCGAAGGAATCCGGCGGCGACGATCACCAGCACGGCGCCTGAGAGCAGGAGGAACCGCTCGGCCGCCTCTTCATGGGCCTGCCACGGCGCGCTCGCCGGCCGCGTCCTCGGCCCGGTCCTCGTCTCGTTCGCCGGTTTCGACCGCGACCCAGGCGCTAAGGGTCAGGGCACTGGCCAGGGACAGCGGAATCATCCAGGCCCGGACGGCGCGGCTTCCGTGGGCGATGGCCCACAGGGCCACGACCGCCGCGATAGGCAGCAGAAACATCAGCACGATAGGGAAATGAACGACCGCAGGGTGCAATGGTGACGGCAACACGGCGAAGCTCCTGAGTGAGGTGTCGGACGCATCATTGGGCCACCGCGGCGCCGGCACAATCCGACATCCGTCGCGGCCGGGCCGGGGGACGGCAGGAAGCGGATACTCCGACATTTGCCGGAGGTACTTTGTGGACGAATTGAACGGCGGCCGCCTTCGACTTCCCCTGGCCGCTCTGCTCATTGTCATCGCAGCCGGCGGCGCGGTGGACCTCGTGCTGGACCGGCCGGCCCACTGGCTGACCGTGCATACCATTTACGAAGTTGGGATGGTGCTGTTCGCGGCCGGCACGGCGGCGTGGTTGTGGCGGGGGTGGCGCCGGGCGGAAGCCGAGGGGGACGAGCTTCGACGGAACCTGGCCTCGCACCAGGCGGATCGCGACGCCTGGCGGGCGAGCGAACAGCAGGCGCTCGAAGGGTTTGCCAAGGCGATGGACCGGCAATTCGATGTGTGGGGACTGACCCCGGCCGAGCGGGAGGTTGCCCTCCAGGTGTTGAAGGGACGGAGCCACAAGGAAATCGCCGCCGCGACGGGCCGCAGCGAACGGACGGTGCGCCAGCACGCGGCGGCGGCCTATCAGAAGGCGGGCCTCGATGGCAGGGCGGCGCTGGCTGCGTTCTTCCTCGAAGGACTGATGCTGCCTGGCCGGGGCGTGCCGGCCGAGCGGGATCTCGCCCAATGACCGCACCCACCACCTTCCCCACCCTTCGCCGCGCCACTTCAGACGACGCGGTGGCATTGAGCACGTTCGCCACCCGGGTGTTCGTCGAGACCTTCGGGCCCCACAATCGCGCCGAGGACATCGCCCAGTACGTCACCAGCACCTACGGAGCGAGCCGGCAGGCGGCGGAAATCGCCGACCCGGCGATCGTGACGATCGTGGCGGAGCATCAGGGTGCGCTCGCGGGTTTCGCCCAGGTGCGACACCAAGCCGCCCCGGCGTGCGTCGCCGGGCCCGCCCCGGTCGAGCTCTGGCGGTTCTACGTGGACACCGCCTGGCACGGCCAGGGGCTCGCCCAGCGGTTGATGGACGCCGTGCACGCCGCGGCGTCTGAGCTCGGCGGCCAGACGCTCTGGCTCGCGGTGTGGGAGCGGAATCCCCGCGCGATCGCGTTCTACGAAAAGGCGGGATTCAGAATCGCCGGCGTTCAGGTCTTCGTGCTCGGGTCGGACCGGCAGACGGACGACGTGATGGTGACCGAGGTGAGGTAAGACCGTGCCGGACATTCTCCACGACTTCCCGATCAACGCACCGGTTACACGGGTCTTCGAGGCCGTGAGCACCCCCCGAGGGCTGGACCAGTGGTGGACGAAGCGCTCCGCCGGGGCGGCCGGCACCGGGGCCACGTGGGAGCTGTTCTTCGGCCCTGAGTACGACTGGCGGGCGATCGTCACCCGGTCCACCCCGCCGGTGGAATTTCGAGCTCGAGCTCGTCGTGGCGATGGACGACTGGATCGGCACGCGCGTCGGCTTCACGCTGGAGCCCCACGGCGGAACGACCCAGGTTCGGTTCCGACACCTCGGCTGGGGCGAGGCGAGCGAGCACTACCGGATTTCCACCTTCTGCTGGGCGATGTACCTGCGGATCCTCAAGCGCCACCTCGAGCACGGCGAGATCGTGCCCTACGAGGACCGGCTGAATGCGTGAAAGGCGAGTCGCGTGACGAAGGAGACGATGAAATGTCGGTGAGTCCCAGCTACCGGGCCTTCGTCCTCGATCAGCTCGGCCGGGTCGCCGTGAACGTGCGCGCCCGGAGCATGTTCGGGGGCGTGGGGGTCTACGCGGAGGAGGTGTTCTTCGCCCTGATCGACGACGACATCCTCTACTTCAAGGTGGATGACGTGACGCGCCCCGACTTCGAGGCGCGCGGGATGGGACCATTTCGGCCCTTCGGCGAGGACGGCGAAGTCATGCAGTACTACCAGGTGCCGGAGGATATGCTCGAGGACCTGCAGGAGCTTCGCGCGTGGACCGAACGGGCCCTGATGGTGGCGCGGCGCGCGAAGACCCGTCGCGGTCGGCCTCGACCACGATCGTGATGCCGTCCGAGCCGGAGATCCGGCCCGCCCGGAGCCATAGACGGACGGTGGTGCCGTCCGCCCGCCTCAGGAGCGCGGGAATGGCGATGCCGGGCCTGATGCGGGCCTCGTTGATGGCCTGCGACGATTCACGGATCCCCGCGCCTTCCTGCAGGTCCTTCCGCGACGCATAACCGAGAAATTGCAGCAGCCAGGCGTTCGCCAGCCGCACTTCTCCGCCGGGATCCACCACCAGCAGGCCCACCGGCGCCTGATCGATAGCGAGC
This sequence comes from uncultured Gemmatimonadales bacterium, assembly GCA_963817575.1. Classification (GTDB taxonomy): domain Bacteria; phylum Gemmatimonadota; class Gemmatimonadetes; order Gemmatimonadales; family GWC2-71-9; genus DASTCF01. The sequence goes on along the minus strand of CAWFOY010000010.1, from coordinate 95,606 downwards.
CGGCAGAGGGCCTCCGCGGCACGCACCGCATCTTCCACCCGACGCCGCGTCAGCGCAGCTTCCTTGAGGTCCTGCACCTGCTTCCGCAGGGCAACGGCCTCGATTACGAGCTCCCGCTTGGACTTGTGCTCGCCGTTCATGGGACCACAATTCCTCCCGATGGGAAGGCTACCCCGGGAATCGTCCGGGGATCGTGCCGGCCTGTTGTGGACGATTCCATCGGAGAGCGGAGACACAACGTTTCGAATTGGGAGGGGTCGCGCGTGATCCTCGCCACGATCAGGGATGTGCTGCTCTGGCTGGTTTGGCTCCTGCCCTGGTCGCTGGTGGCAGCCCTGCCCCTGGTGTGGCCGTACGGCGACGCGGTGAGCGCACTCTGGGCCGTCGGATGCTTCGTCCTGTTCCTGTTCCTCGTGGTCTGGCCCCGGGATCCGGTCCGCCGCGCCACAAGTATTTCGATCGCGCGGCTCGTGCGCCCGCTCGGCGATCTCCGCTGGCTCGTCTTCAGCGCGTTCATCGCCATCCTGCTCTCGATCTCGCTCGCCATCACGGTCGTCGCGCTCGGCGTTCCCACCAATACGCCGGAATTTGTCGAGGCGACCCTGCTCCAGCCCTCGGTCACGTCGGTCTTTCTCTTCGCCGTCGGGGGGCCGTTCGTGGAGGAGTACATCTTCCGGGGGCGCATTCTCCCGGCGCTGAGCCCGCTGGTCGGTGCCCGTCTTGCCGTGCTGGTGAGCGCCCTGCTGTTCGCGATTGTGCACTTCAACTGGGCCGGATTCGCGAGCGAGTTCACGATCGGCCTCGTCGCCGGTGCGGTGGTGCTCATCACCCGATCGCTCTGGTCCGCGGTCGGCATTCACGCGCTGAACAACGCGACCGCCGTGATCGGCAGTGCGTTCGCGGCCGCCGGAGAGAACCGGACCGGCCTCGAACCGACGGAGGGGACCCTGGCCGCGATTCCGATCGCCATCGCCAGCGCCGCGCTGCTGGTCTATGCGCTGTCCCGATTGCGAGCCACCGTGCCGGTTGCCGGTTGACACGGCGGGCGACAGTTTGAAGGTCGGACCCGCTGACCCGCTGACCCGCCGTCCTAGAGGCCCTGATGCGCGCCCCCAGGCTCGAACCGCTCGTGATCGCCGCCCTTCTCCTCGGCCTGGGAGGTGCCGCCGGTGGCTGGCTCGCGGGAAACGGTTTCGCGCGTGGCCGCGGCAGCGATCGCTTCGTCACCGTCAAGGGAATCTCCGAGCGGGAGGCACGGGCGGACCTCGCCTTCTGGCCGCTCCGCATCGTCGTGGCGGACAACGACCTCCCGCAGGCGCATGCCCGTCTGCGCACCCAGATCACCCAGGTCCGCGGCTTCCTCGCCCGCCATCAGGTCGATACCACGAAGATCGACCTTCAGGGCTTCTCGGTGACCGATGCGTACGCCAACGAATACCGGGAGGCGGGCACCGCGGCGAACCGCTACGTGATTCGCCAGGTGGTGATGGTGCGGTCGGACGATCCCGAGAAGATCCTCCGTGCGAGCCAGGAGGTGGGGGAACTTGTAACTGCGGGCGTGGTGCTCTCGTCGGGCGGCGAATACGGGTCCGGCGGGCCCACGTTCGTCTTCTCCGGGCTCAATTCGCTCAAACCGGCGATGATCGCCGAGGCCACCGCCAGGGCCCGGGAGTCCGCCGAGCAGTTCGCGCGAGACTCGCGAACGACACTCGGCGGCATCCGCCGCGCGAGCCAGGGTGTCTTCGAGATTCTGCCGCGGGACCAGGTACCAGGGGTCGATCAGGCCGGCCAGATCGTGAAGACCGTCCGCGTCGTGAGCACGGTGGAGTTTTTCCTGCGGGATTAGGATCCCCAGGCCCGCTGAGGAACTCGCATGCCCGTCACGTATCGCATCGACGCGTCCCGGAACCTCATCCACACGACGTGCACCGGGATGGTGACGCTCCAGGAAGTCCTGGAGCATTTCGCGGTCCTGATGCAGGACCCGAACCGCAGCCACGGGCTCGACGTGCTCCTCGATCTTACCACGATCACCTCCGTGCCGACCAGCGACGAACTGCGGATCGTTTCGTCCGAGATCGCGCACATCCGGCCGGCCATCGAATTCGGCCGGTGCGCGGTGGCCGCGTCGCGCGAGGCGATGTTCGGAATGTCGCGGATGTTCGAGGTGTACACGGAAGGCTACTTCACGGAAGTCCAGGCATTTCGCACGGTGGAGGCGGCGGCGGGCTGGCTCGGGCTGACCCCGCCCTAGCGGGACGCGGGCATTGCCATTCTCCAGAAGGCGATACCCCCGGCCTGCTGCCCGACGTCCGCCGATGCGACGCGCGTGAGCGCCCTGAGGTCGTAGACGTCCACCTTTCCCGGCTCCGCCCCTTTCCCCTCGCTACTCACGAACGCGTATCGTGAATCCGGGCTCACCGCCACGCCGTGGGTCACCGTGGTCGAGCTCTTCATCTCCAGCACACTCGCCCCCGACGACAGGTCAAACACCTGCACGCTTCCCCCCTGCTTGAGCGTGGCGATGAGCAGGCGTCCATCCGGCGTCACCGCGAGATTGTAGGGCCCGCGGCCGGCCTTGAATCGCCGGACGATCGTCCACGACGTCCGGTCGATGGCGACGATCTCATCCAGCTTGTTGCAGGCAACGTAAATCGTGCGCCCGTCGGCGGACGGCTGCGCCCAGGTCGGAGAGCAGCTCGCCGGGGGCATCGGATGGCCGGGCTGATGCGACGCGTGCGTGCTATCGACGGCATCGGCGGGAATCGGCCCCTCCTTCCCCTTCGCGAGGCCGAAGCGCCGCGACACCCGGAACGTCCGCGCGTCGATCTCGACGAGCTGGTCGTCCATCATGCAGGCCGAATAGTGGTGCAGCCCGTCGGGGGCGAGGCGGCTGCCATGCGGCATCGTGCAGGTGACGGTGCGGGCAACTTCGGTGCTGGTCGGCGTATAGACGACCGACACGGAGGACGGCGTCATCTTCCCGTGCAGGTTGAAGTTCACGACGAATGCGTAGAGGCCGTCTCGCGTGACGTCCAGCGACGCCGGGAAGAACCCGAGGAAGATCCCGGGACCGGCCAGGGTGTCGGGCCCGAGCGCATAGCGCCAGTACTTGCCGTCCGGCGAACCGTGGCCCGTGGTCATGTGGAGCCACTGCCCGTCGCGAGAGATCTGCAGGCCGTGCGGCCCCTCGAGCTCCACCGCCGATTCGCCGACGGGGAAGGTCTTCTCCACCACCGCCCCATCCGCGCTGAAGCGGATGCGATGCACGAGATCCGCCGATTCGGCGCCCACGTACACCCAGTAGGTGGCGGCCGGCCGTGGCGGGGCGGCCGGCGGCTGCCGAGCGGCGGCACATCCGCCGTAGAGGAGTGCCAGCAGCGCGGTGGCGGCGCGCGCACGGTGCTTGCGACCGGCGTGAGCGACAGTCATTATCCGGGGTCACCCGAGAGGAATCTTCCATGAACGTAACGCACCCGGCCCGCTTCGGCAGGGCCGCCGCACTGCTGCTTGGCGCCTGGACGATGCCGGTCGCGCTGCTCGCGCAGCAGACGCCGGCGCCGCGGCCCGTGGTCTCCCGGATCACGATTGAGCCCGCGAGCATCACGCTGCAGGCCGGGCAGACCGTGCCCGTCAAGGTCACGGCCTACGATCCGCAGGGCAGCGTGGTGCTGGATCCTCCCCTCCGGGTGAGCGGGGCGCGCTCGGGACTCTCGCTGACCGACAATGGCGTCAAGGGACTCCGGGCCGGCAAGTACGAAATCGTGGTCAGCAGCATTCCGCCCGACTCCACCGTGCAGGCGGTCAGGGTCACGGTTCCCGTCACGGTGACCTGGCCCGCGATCGAGAAGGTCGAGGTCACCGCCGATCCGGGCCGGCTGTACAGCGCGGTCACCCTGGCCCACCGGGCCCGTGCCGTGCACGCCGACGGAACCGAGCGGCCCGGCACCGAGGTCGCGTGGCGCTGGCGGAGCTCGGACGAATCGGTGGCGAGCGTGGACCGCTTCGGCTACGTCACGGCGCACAAGGCGGGGCCGGTGACCATTTCGGCCGAGGCCGAGGGGGTGTCGGCCGGGCTCAGGCACTCGGTGGTGGCGAACCCGGTGCGCAGCCTCTCGATCGAAACTTCCGATGCCGCGGTCCGGACCGGCGACGTGCTCCACCTCGCGGCCGCCGCCAAGCGGTCCAATGGCCAGCCAGTAGCCGACGTGCCGATCCTCTGGAGCTACACCTACGTGCCGGACGATACCATCGCGGCGCCGGGCGCCACGGGCGTCATCGATCGCGGGCTGTTCGCGGCCGAGGTGCCCGGACGCTACACGCTGCTCGCGTCGGCCGGCACGGCCACGGCGCGGAAGGTCATCGACGTGCGTCCCCGGGACGTGCGGCGGCGGATCAGCGTGACCGGGCGCGGCTCGATTACCCACGTCCATACCTCGGACTTCTGGCCCTGGACCGGGAAGGACGGCCGGGATTACGCCCTCGTGGGCACCTGGGGTGGGGACGGTTGGGCCTACGTCATGGACATCACCGACCTGGCGAACATCGTGCCCACCGACTCGATCAAGGTGGACGCCCGGGTCATCAACGACGTCACCGTCTCGCCCGACGGCCGCTACGGCGTGCTCTCGCGCGAGGGCGCGTCCAACAGGGTCAACGGCGTCGTGCTGCTCGACCTGGCGACGCCCGCGCATCCCGTCGTGACAGCCACGTTTGACCAGGAGCTGACCGGCGGCGTGCACAACATGTTCGCGACAAACGACTACCTGTTCGCCATCTCGGGTGGCGATAAGTACGTCATCGTCGACGTGCGGGACCTCGCCCATCCCAGGTACGTCAGCGAGTACGACCACCCGAACAGCCGGGTGCACGATGTCTGGGTACGGAACGGCATTGCGTATTCGTCCGAGTGGGGCACCGGCGTGGTCGCCGTGGATGTCGGGAACGGCAAGTGGGGTGGCACCATCGAGCAGCCGAAGCTCATCGGCACCTTCCCCACCACGAGCGGTGCCACGCATGAGATCTACCCCTACATCCAGCAGGCGACCGGGAAGGTCTACCTGTTCCTGGGCGATGAGATCATGAGCCGCCAGGGCCGGGTGTGGGAAGGCACCAATTACCTGCAGAACATCAATCAGAAGGGCGGGGTGCCGCAGACCTCGGCCGGGTACACGCACATCATCGACTTCACCGACCCGGAGCACCCGAAGGACATCGCGAAGTACCACCAGGAGGAATTCGGATCGCACGACATCATCGTCGAGGACGACGTGATGTACCAGGCATATTACGACGGCGGCCTCCGGGTGGTCGATGTCTCGGGCGAGCTGGTGGGGAACCTCGCGGAACAGCGCCGTGAGATCGCGGTCTACAAGCCCTTCGACCCGGCGGGCTACACGGCGAATGCGTCCTTCGTGATGAATGCGATGCCGTGGAAGGGCCACGTCCTGTTCACCGATTTCAACAGCGGGCTCTGGTCCGCGCGGCTGGAGCCCAGAGCGCCGCTGGTGCCGTAGCGCGCCGTGTACGAGCATCGGACCCACCGCCCGCTCGCGCGGAAGCTGTTCCTCCGCCGGCTCCTCCTCCACTTCCTGGCGGCGGCAGTCCTCATCATCGGGTCGCTCCTACTCGGGATGGCGGGCTACGCCTGGTACGAGGGCCTCGGCTGGCGGGACGCATTCCTGAACGCTGCCATGCTGATGGGCGGCATGGGTCCCATCTGGGCTCCACAAACCGGCGGCGGCAAGCTCTTCGCCGGGTTCTACGCGCTCTACGCCGGTCTGGTGTTCATCGTGGTGGCCGGCATCATCCTCGCTCCGCTCATTCACCGCTTGCTGCACCGGTTTCATTGGGATCAGGAGCGCTGATCCCTCGACAAGGCCCTGTTGGGCGGTACATTCGGGCTCGATTGAAGCAGCGGCTCCCACGAGGTCCATCGTGACGCAACCGCCGGAACGCCTGGTGTCCGCCCTCGAGGGCCGGTATCGCCTGCTGCGCGAGATCGGGCAGGGCGGGATGGCGACGGTCTACCTGGCCGATGATGTGCGGCACGACCGCCAGGTCGCGCTCAAGGTCCTGCGCCCGGAACTGGCCGCGGTCATCGGCGGCGAGCGGTTCCTCGCCGAAATCCGCGTCACCGCCCACCTGCAGCATCCCCACATCCTCCCGCTTCACGATTCCGGCGACGCGAACGGCACCGTCTTCTACGTCATGCCGTACGTGGAGGGCGAGTCGCTCCGCGACCGGCTCACCCGCGAAAAGCAGCTGCCGATCGCCGACGCGATCCGCATCGCGACCGAGGTCGCCGCGGCGCTCGATTACGCCCACCGCCACGGGGTGATCCACCGCGACATCAAGCCCGAGAACGTCCTGCTCCACGACGGCCAGGCGCTGGTGGCCGATTTCGGCATCGCGCTGGCGGTGAACAGCGCCGGCGGCACCCGGATGACCGAGACCGGCATGAGCCTCGGCACCCCGCACTACATGAGCCCGGAACAGGCCATGGGCGAGAGGGAGATCACCGCCCGAAGCGACGTCTACGCGCTGGGCGCGATGACGTACGAGATGCTGGTGGGGGAGCCGCCGTTCACCGGGCCTACCGCGCAGGCTATCGTGGCGAAGGTCCTGTCCACGGAGCCGACCCGGCCTACCGTGGCGCGGAGATCGGTGCCGCCGCACGTCGAAGACGCCGTGCTCACCGCCCTGGAGAAGCTGCCCGCGGACCGCTGGAGCAGCGCGGCGGAGTTCGCGGAGGCATTGAAGGGCGGCGGAACGGCGGATCGGCGGACCGACGGACGGCAGACGCCGGGGAAACCTTCCGTCCTTCCGTCCTTCCGTCGTTCCGTCGTGTTCGCCGTTGGGGCGCTCCTCCTCGGCCTGCCGCTCGGAATCCTCGCCGATCGCTGGTGGCGTCCGACTCCCACTCCACTTCCTCCCTCGCGCCTGGCCATCCTGGCGCCTCCCGGGGGGACCGGCCTCTCCGGACGCGGTCGCATCATCGACATCTCGAGTGACGGCGGGACGATCGTCTTCTTCGGCAACAGCCCCGTCGGAGGGGGCCAGATCTACGTCCACCGGCTGGACCGCCTCGAATCGGTCCAGCTCGAGGGCAGCGATTTCGGCGTCGATCTCCACCTGAGCCCGGACGCCAGCGAAATCATCTACGGGAGTCTCGACGGGGAGATGGTGCGGTTGCCGATCGGGGGCGGGAGGCCGCGTTCCATTCCCGGCGGCGTGTCCACCTCGTTCCTCGGGTGGGCGCCCGACGGCGTGATCTGGTACAGCGACTTCAACAACGGGGCCGTCTATCGCCTCCCCCCGGGCGGGGCGCCGAAGCTCATGTTCCGGTCGGATTCGACCGAGTATGGCCAGATCGGGATCCAGCAGGTGCTGCCCGCGGCCGCACTGCGCTGGTGACGGCGTTCAGTGGCACCAACGAGACGCCCCTGCTCGTGCTCGACCTGGAGACGGGCAAGCGCACCCGGATCCCGGTGGGGCTGGTGGTCGAGGGGCGGTATGCGCAGGGCCATCTCGTGTTCGCCCGCAGTGACGGCACGCTCCACGCCGTCCCGTTCGACGCGGGAACCGGGGAGGTGACCGGCGCCCCGGTCCAGATCGGAGAGGACGTCTCGCTCACCGGCACCGGCTTCGCGCAGTTCGCGGTCGCGGACAACGGCACGGTGGTCTACGTCCCCCAGCAGCCCCGCGAGCTGGTGCTCATCGACCGGACCGGCCGGGCGATCCGGGCGACGGAGGCACGCCGGAACTTCCACAGCCCGCGGGTTTCACCCGATGGTCGGCGGATCGCGGTCGATTTCAGCACGACCGAGGGACGGGATGTCTGGATCCTGGACCAGGGCCAGGGCACCATGACCCGTGCTACCTTCGAGCGCGACGGACACGATCCGGTGTGGGTGCCGCTGGGTCGCGACCTGGCGTTCGCGTCCTCGCGGGGAGTCGGCATCGGCATCTTCCGCACGCGCCCTGGCGCCACGTCCCGGGATTCCGTGGTCACCTCCACGAAGCTCACCTATACCGGCGCGTGGCTCCCGGACGGCCGGCGGATCGTCACTACCGCCAACGAGATGCGGACCGGATCCGGCAGCGATATCGTCATGGTGGATTCCACCGGGGCCCTGAAGCCGTTCATCGTCACGCCGTTCAACGAGGGGTGGCCCGCCGTCTCACCCGACGGGCGCTGGCTCGCATTCGCCTCGGATCTCTCCGGTCGCCTGGAGGTCTACGTTCAGCCGCTCGAGGGGGACGGGGATCGGGTGCAGGTCTCACTGGAAGGGGGCAGTGAGCCGGTGTGGGCGCCGAACGGCCGGGAGCTCTTCTATCGGAGTTTGCGGGGTGGCCAGGTAGAGCTCGTGGCCGCTGGATTCGCCCCCGCGCCCGAGCCGCAGATCGCGACCCGCACCGTGCTGTTCCCGGTGGATGAGTATGATGCGGCGCAGCCGCATGCCAATTTCGACGTCACCCCCGACGGACGGGGCTTCGTGATGGTCCGGCGGAGCCCTTCCAACCATCTCGTCGTCATCCAGAGCCTGCTGGAACTGGTGCGGCGGCTGCAGGGGGCGGGCGCTGAATGATCGTGAGGCCCCCCACGTCACCGTGACCCATCAGGAGCGCACTGCGCGGGAGTCGCTCGTCCGCCGCGGGACCCGGCTGACCTGGGCAACCCTCGGTTACAACAGCCTGGAGGCCATGCTATCGATCGGGGCGGGGATTGCGGCCGGCTCGATCGCGCTGATCGGCTTCGGGGTGGACAGCGTCATCGAACTCTCGAGCAGTATTGCCGCCCTGTGGCGGCTCAGTTCCGACGCCGCCCCGGAGGTCCGGGAGCGGGTCGAACGGCAGACCCTCCGCTTCATCGGCGCCTGCTTCCTCCTGCTGGCCATCTACGTGCTGGTGGATGCCCTCCGGACCCTCGTCACCCGCGCGGAACCCGAGAAGTCCCCGATCGGCATCGCGATCGCGATCGGTTCGCTCATCGTGATGCCTCTCCTCGCTCGCGCCAAGCGCCGCGTGGCCGTGGCCCTCGAGAGCGGCGCGCTCCGGGCGGAGGCGCGGCAGACGGAGCTTTGCACCTGGCTCTCGGCCATCCTCCTCGCCGGCCTGCTTCTCAACGCGACCGTCGGGTGGTGGTGGGCCGATCCGATCGCCGCCCTCGTGATGGTCCCGCTCATCGGGTGGGAGGGGATCGAGGCCATCACAGATGACACCGTGGCCATGCGGACCTATGATGAATGAAGCGACTTCACGGGACGTCCGCCTCGACCGATGTCCGGCTGGTGGGATGCAGTGAGCGAGGGGAGGGTTAGATGACGGTGAAGTTGGCGAAACTCATCCTGGCGTGTATTGTCTTCTTCGGCCTCATCTGGGCCGTGGTCGTCGTCCTGAAGCGGCTGTTCGCCTGATCCCCCTGGCTGTTCCCAATACGAGGGAGGAAGCGATGGCGTTCGCGAAGAATATGGGCAACACGGACCGGCTCATTCGCGCGATCGTGGCCCTGGTGATCGTGATCCTGTACGCTACGGGCCGGATCAGTGGCACGCTGGCGATCGTCCTCGGGATTATCGCCCTGGCATTCCTCGTGACCGGCTTCCTGGGCTGGTGCCCGTCGTATCTGCCGCTCGGGATCTCGACGCGAAAGGACGCCGGCACCGGCAAGTCCTGAAGCAGCGCAGGTTCTCCTCCCCACGCTGCCTACCCGTCAGCAGCACTTGAGATCACGGCCGCTCGAGCACCCGCATCTGCCGGAGCTGCTCGAGTAGCCGGCGGGCGCCTTCCGTTGTCACCCTCCTGAAGCCTCGTCAATGCCGACCCAGGTGGCGGGGAGACGGCGTACCCGTATCTTGAGACTGGCATCCAACGATCATCGGAGCCCTCATGCGCGATCCCCGCTCCGGAAACCCGCCAGCGCCGGCCATCGATCCCGAGTTGTCGATCTCTATCGGGGGGCCGATCTACCAGCGCGTCGTGCTCGATACACTCGCAGAACCCGCCGAGCAGGTGGCCAAGAAGCGCATCCTGCTGCTGATCGCGGTGACGTGGCTCCCGCTCGTTGCACTCACGGCGGCGGCGAAGACGCTCCTTCCGGGGATCCCGGAGGCCTTCTTCAGGGACGTCGGCGTCAATGTCCGGCTCCTCATCGCCCTGCCGCTGCTGGTGATCGCGGAACAATCCATCAGCCGGTGGATTCGGCTGGTGCTCCGTGAGTTTCGCGGTTCCGGCATCCTGTTGCCGGAGGGGGTGCCAAAGTTCAATGAGGCGATCACAGATCTTCGAAGGCGGCGCGATTCCGCCGTCGTCGAGCTGCTGTTGCTCGGCCTCTCCATCGGGACGCCGCTTGTGGCTTACTTCTCCGGTGGTCTCGAAGCCCGGCTCGAATCGGGCGCTGAAACTTGGTTCGGTGCTCCGGGCGTTGGCATTTCCGCTGCGGGCAAGTGGTTCTTCTTCGTCGCCGCGCCGATCTTCCAGTTTCACCTCTACCGCTGGCTGTACCGCCTGATCATCTGGGGGCTGTTTCTCCGGCGCCTGTCGGCCATCGACCTGAGCCTCCGCCCGGCCCATCCGGATCTTGCCGGCGGCCTTGGCATTCTCTCAACTTGCCAGCAGAGTTTTTCGGTGCTGTTTCTCGCGATCGGGGTGGTGTTGTCCGGGGCGCTGGCGAATCAGATTCTTCACGCCGGGGCCTCGGTGCTCCAGTTCAAGGCTGTCATCGCAGCGTACATCGTGCTGGCCGCCCTGATCGCCTTCGGCCCGTTGATGATGTTCGGCAAGGCGCTCAGAAGGCTGAAGCGACTCGGCATGCTGGCTTACAGCGGCGCGTCCACCCGGATGCTGAGTCAGTTCGATCCGGCCTGGACCGCGAACTGGGCGGCCCCGCCCTCCCGGCCGGAGGAGCTGGACCCGTCGATGGTCACGGACTTCGCGGCGATCCATGGTAACGTCCTGCGTCTCCGTACGATTCCGATCGACGCGAGAGCGCTGATTCCATTCGTCGTCGTGGTCGCCCTGCCCTTCCTCCCCCTGGCGCTGACCGAGATGTCGCTCAAAGAGCTCCTGAAGCAGCTGGCCGGGCTGCTGATGTGATCCTTCCCGGGCGGCTCGGAACGCGTGTCGTGCTTCTCACCCACTGATCGGAACCGCTGATGCTTTCACACCTGCGCGGAACGCCCCTGCTCCGGATCGTCACCGTGGGCGCCGGCCTGGTCATCATTCTGGCCGGCCTCCATGCCGCGGCGACGATCGTCAATCTGACGCTGCTGTGCGCCCTGATCGCGGCGACGATTTCTCCCCTTCCGTTCTTCCTCTCCCAGCGCGGCGTGAACCGCGGGGGCGCCGTCGCCCTCACGGCCGCCGTCGTCCTCGTCGGGGGCGTCGTGCTGATCGTCGTGCTCGGCAAGTCGCTCGGTAACCTGAGCCAGAACCTGCCACAGTACCAGAGCGCCCTCCACGACATCGTGGATCGGCTCAGCGACCGGCTTTCCGCCCGTGGCCTCGACCCCGAGCAGGCGCTCAAGCCTGACGTGGCACGCATCATGGGCGCGGTGAGGGGAGTCGTGGGTGCGGCGATCGGGTTGCTGGGCTACGGACTGTTCGCGGTGGTGCTCGTCGTCCTCATGCTGCTGGAAATGCCGCTCAAAGTGCCCGACCATGCGCCCCAGGGGTCGCTCCACCACCGGCTCGACGAGGCGATGCGGCTGGTGCGCCGCTTCGTGGGGCTCAACGGGCTGCTCGGCGGCGCCGTCGCCATCGGAAATTTCCTTGTCATGCTGATGCTGGGCACCGATTCCCCGGCCGTATGGGCATTCCTGTCATTCCTGTTCGCCTTCGTGCCGTTCGGCTTCGTGATCTCCGTGATTCCTCCGTTCGTGCTCACCCTGCTGGAACAGGGGATCGGCCAGGCCGGGCTCCTCTTCGCTCTCTTCTTCACCCTGAACTTCATCGGGGACAACGTACTCAAGCCCAAGGTGATGGGCGGCGGGCTCGGCCTCTCCCCGCTCCTGATCATCCTGTCCCTCCTCCTCTGGGGATTCGTGCTCGGTCCGGTCGGCGCACTCCTCGCAGTGCCGCTCACACTCACCCTGCGCCAGGTGTTGCCGGTCCTGATCGAATACGAGCCGGCACCATGATCGGTGAGCACCGGCACCGACGCCTAGCGCACATTATCCTCTACCTGCATCTTTCGTGTTCGTGACCACACTTCAGGAGCGATTGGAAGGCGGGCTCAAAGGCCGGTACACCCTCGAGCGGGAGCTTGGCGAGGGGGGCATGGCCATCGTCTTCCTGGCCCAGGACCTCCGGCACGACCGGAAGGTCGCCCTGAAGGTGCTGCGGCCGGAGATCTCCGCCGAGATCGGGGCCGAGCGATTCCTGCGCGAGATCAAGCTCGCCGCCGGCCTCACCCATCAGCACATCCTGCCGGTCTACGATTCGGGCGCAGCCGAAGGGCTCCTCTTCTACGTCATGCCCAACATGGAGGGGCGCTCGCTGCGCGAACGGCTCGAGCGCGAGGGGCAGCTGACGCTGGAGGACGCGCTCAAGATTACCCGCGAGGTCGCCTCCGCCCTGGATTACGCCCACCGCCACCAGGTCGTCCATCGCGATATCAAGCCCGAGAACATCCTGCTTCACGAAGGCGCGGCGATGGTCGCGGATTTCGGCATCGGGAAGGCGCTGAGCGGCAGCGGCTCCGTGACCGAAACCGGGATGGCGATCGGGACGCCCGCCTACATGAGCCCCGAACAGGCCGGTGGCGAGAGCACGATCGACGGCCGGAGCGATCTCTACAGCCTCGCTTGCGTGCTCTATGAGATGCTGAGCGGCGAGCCCCCGTTCACCGGACCGAACGCCCGGGCAATCATCGCCAAGCGGTTCGTGGCCCCGATTCCCAAGGTCCGGGCCACACGCGATGTCCCCGAGGCAGTGGACGAGGTGCTGGCCCGCGCCATGGCGCGCACCCCGGTGGACCGGTTCGCCACGACGGCCGAGTTCGCCGAGGCGCTTCGTCCGATCACCCGGAATGGCGTCAGTGGCCAGCGGACCCCGGCGGACGGGCAGAAGGGCGCGGCCCCGCCCAAGACGATCGCGGTGCTGCCGCTCTCCAACATGAGCGCCGACCCCGAGAACGAGTACTTCAGCGACGGGATGACCGAGGAGATCATCAACGCGCTCGCCAAGGTCCCGGGGCTGCAGGTCGCGTCCCGCACCTCGTGCTTCTCCTTCAAGGGCAAGGAAGTCGACGTCCGCCAGGTCGGAGAAAAGCTAGGTGTCGCGACCGTGTTGGAAGGAAGTGTCCGGAAGGTCGGTAACCGGATCCGGATCACCGCGCAGCTCATCAACGTCGATAACGGATACCATCTCTGGTCGGAGACATACGACCGCCAGCTCGAGGACGTCTTCGCGATCCAGGACGAGATTTCGCGGGCGATCGTCGAAGCCCTGAAGCTGCGGCTGGGTGCCGATTCCAGCCAGCTCGTCGTGCCCACAAAGAATCTCGAAGCCTACAACCTCTACCTGAAGGGGCGCTTCTTCTTCTTCCGGTTCACCGAGACCGGCCTGCGCAAGAGTCTCGAGCTGTTCCAGCACGTGCTGCTGCAGGAACCCGGCTACGCGCGCGCCTATTCAGGGATCGCGGATTGCTGGTGTGAGCTCGCGGACGATTGGGTGGCGCCGGATGACGCCTATCCGCGGGCCAAGGCCGCGGCGACCACGGCGCTGCGGCTCGACTCCGAGCTGGTCGAGGCGATGACCTCGCTCGGCAAGGTCCTGTGCTGGTATGAGTGGGACTTCGCCGGCGCGGAGCAGCAGCTACGGCGCGCGGTCGCGCTCAATCCGAATTACACCGAGGCCCACTGGACCTTCGGAAGCGTGCTGCCCGCGGTCGGCCTTCTGGGCGAGGCCATCGCGGAAATGCGGAAGGCCCTGACGCTCGATCCGCTCCACCCGCACCACAGCCGCTGGCTCGGCCGCTTCCTGCTCTACGCCAAGGACTACAACGCCGCGATCACCCAGAGCCACAAGACCATCGAGTTGCACGCGGACTACTTCCACGCGTTTCTCGACATCGGCACCGCGTGCCTGGCGCAGGGCAAGGCCGAGGAGGCCCTGGACTGGTTTCGCCGCGGGCAGGCGCTGGATACCAGCGTCCGCTCGTATGACGCGCTCCTGGTGCGGGCGCTCGCGGCGCTTGGGCGACGGGAAGAGGCCGACGCGATCATGGCGCGGCTGGAAGAGGAAGCGCGCACGCACTACGTGCGGTCGGAGGTCCTGGCCATGGGCTACGCCGCGCTCGGCGAGTTCGACCGGGCCTTCGCCGGCCTCGAGCGCGCGTTTCAGGCCCGCTCGGCGGGCCTGATCTACCTCCACCTGGATCCGGGCTACGACCCGCTGCGTGCGGACCCGCGCTTCAGCGCACTGGTGGCGCGCGTGGGATTGAAGTAGCGCCGCCTACCGCGGCGTCGACGAGTTCTGCAGATAGGTCAGAATCCTGGTCGTCTCCTCCGGCGTGGCCGGAACGACGAGCATCCGCTCCATGTTCCGCTCCATCCGCGAGAACACCGCCAGCCAATCCTTGGGCGAATGGACCCGGGGGTCGGGCAACGCGTGGCAGCGGCTGCACACCATCATGAATTCGTAGCGGCCGACACCCGGAGGGAGGTTCGCGCCGCCGACCTGCAGCGCGTTGGCCATCAGGTAGCTCAGGAGCTCGGCCCGTGTGCCCTCGTCCGGCGCGCGAATACCGACGCCGGCCGGCAGGCGATCCATGCGGAGCCACATCCGGCGCGCGACGCTGGGCCAATCGGTGGCGCTGTGCATCGCCGGCGACGGCAGCTCGTGGCATTGGGCACAGTAGGTGGAGAGGGCGATGGCACCCGGAGAGCCCGGCTCGGGGAGACTGGCGGCCGTGATGCCGGGCGGCGGGAGCGCGATACGCGCGGCCGCGAGCAGCAGCTCATCGCTCGGCGTGGACGGTGCCGCCGCCGTGGGCGGTACCGCGGACGACGCGGCCGGCTTGGGATTCTCCCGGCACGCCGCGGCGGTCAGGGTCATGCCGGCAAGCAACATCAGGGTGAGGCCTCTCATCGGACCCTCCTTAGGGCGGAGTCCCCCTCACCATGATTGCCTGCTCAGGTGAAAGGACCGTGAACCCGGAGTGATGCTTCCTTTGCCAGGCGCTCCGGCCGAAGGGAGGACATATGGGCAGCCGTGACCCTCGCATCGACGCCTACATCGACAGGTCGGCCGAATTCGCGCGGCCGATCCTCACCCACATCCGGTCGGTCGTTCACGCTGCCTGCCCCGATGTGGAGGAGACCCTCAAGTGGGGCTCCCCCTCCTTCACGTACAAGGGCATCCTCTGCGGCATGGCCGCGTTCAAGCAGCATTGCGCGTTCGGCTTCTGGAAGGGCTCGCTGATCGTCGGGCCCGACGGCCGCCGCGCCGATGAGGCCATGGGTCAGTTTGGCCGCATCACGAAGCCGTCGGACCTGCCCTCGAAGCGGGTCCTGACGGGCTACGTCAGGCAGGCAATGCGGCTGAATGAGGAAGGAACGACGGTGAAACGGCCACTGAAGAGGCCGAAGCCGCCGCTGCGTGTGCCAATTGAATTGAAGCGCGCGCTGGAGAAGAACCGGAAGGCCCGGGAGACGTTCGAGGGATTCACTCCCAGCCACAAGCGGGACTACGCGGAATGGATCGCCGAAGCCAAGGGAGCGGAGACCCGCCAGCGCCGGCTGGCCCAGGCCATCGAATGGATGGCCCAGGGCAAGCCGCGGAACTGGAAGTACATGAGGTAATGCGGATTTCGCGGATGACGCGGCTTACGCGGAGATGTCCCGCAGGTAGTTGCCCCTCTGCGCGTCATACACCCGGACGTGCACGATCACCCCGGGCCGGCGGCTGTCCACGACCCGGACGTGCACGACCTTCTTGTCGCTCGACGGGCGATAGAGAATCCATGTTCCGGCAGAGGCGGTTCGCTCGATACCCGAGCAGGAGCGGGCGGCCGCCTGGTGACCCGGCGGCTTGCCCGGGACCCACACCCGGCACTGGCCGACGGGCGGCAGGTGCCCTGGCGGAATGCCCAGCGAGGCCGCGGTGCTGGGACTGCGCTGCTCCGCCGCGGGCGGCTCCACAGGTGTCGTCGTGACGATGGTGCACGCGCTTGCAGCAACGAGTGCGAGGCAAGGCGCGAGGAATCTGGCCGAACGCATCGGTCCTCCGGACTGCCGGTTGGGGTCGCTCGTATAAGAGGCAGGGTTCGTGCCTTGGAGGCGGGTCGGCGGGTCGGCGGGTCGGCGGGCAGTGAACTGAGGGGTAAGTTAGCTGGTGAGTTGGTGATGCAAGCCACACCGGAGCGTCGGTGCCAGCGGCGATCTTTTGTTCTCCTTAACCGGTAGGGGAAACGCCATGCGCAGCTCGCAAATACTCGGTCTCCTCCTCATCCTGGCCGGCGTGGCACTGCTCTGGATCCGGCCGGCGTATACCACGAAGAAGAACGTGCTGGAGATCGGCGACGTGAAGGCCTCCGTCGATGAGCAACAGCGAGTTCCGAAGTGGGTCGGCGGCGTGGCGATCGGCGCCGGGCTGGTCCTGATCGTGGGCGCCGCGCGCCGGCAGGGGTGATTTGGCGGGGGGAAACCCACTATCTTCGAGGCAGCACCGCTCGAGGGTTTCCCCATGCGCCGCTCCCTGCTGCCTCTGCTTCTCCTTCTCGCCCTCGGCTGCGAGACCTCCAGCCCGTTCTCCGACGGTGACACCGGTCTCGAGGGCACCGTGACCCGCTCACCCATCCGGCCCGTCTGCTTCGAGAACGACCCCTGCGACGAGCCGCTCTCCGGCGACTTCCAGGTCCTCAGGTCCAGTCTCGTGGTCGCGACGTTCCATTCGGCTGCCGACGGCTCCTACCGCGTCGCGCTGGCACCCGGCACCTACACTGTGCGGCCGGAGCCCGATGTCTCCATCTTCAGCCCGACCTTCCAGACCAGGACGGTCACGGTCGAGCCCGGTGGCTGGACCCGGGCCGATCTCGTCTTCGATACCGGAATCCAATAGCGCCGTACGCTGGTCGACTCCCCACCACAGGAGGCCAAGTGCGATCGCGGAAGCGGTACCGGCTGGAGCGGGTCAGCGTCGCCCTGCGTGATTCCCGTCCCGCCTCGTGGACGTTCGCCGGCGATGCGGTTCGCGGGACGGAGTACCTGTACGACGTAAGCGATGGAAACTTCCCGGCCCGCAACCAGTGGGAGTTCCTGGTCCGGGTTCCGGGCGAACGCAACGGCCGGGTCGAAGTCCGCCCCCGCACGGCACCGAAGGTCAAGGCCTGGGACGAGCTCCCGGATCGTTCGCTTACCTTCATGCCGGCGACGCGGGCTTCCGTGCGCGGGAAATGGTATTGCCAGGTGGCCCTGGCCGACGCGGCGGGCGAGCGGTCCAAGGCCGTGGTGCGGACCGACCAGCGCGAGGCCCTGCCCCACTGGTTCACCGAGCTGCGCGGCCGGATGCGCCGGAAGGAGGCGGTCAAGCCGACCCGCGGCACGGATGGCAACGCGCTCGTGCTGCTGGTCGCCGCCGGGGATCACCGCACCATGATCCGGCTCTTCTTCGCAACCAAGGTGTGGATTCTGAGTGAGCGGGTGGTCGTCTAGAGCCGACGGGGCGACGGGAGAGGAGGCCCGAGATGGTCCAAAGCGCCGCAGCCACCGTCGCTGAGTACCTCGACGAGCTGCCTCCCGAGCGCCGCGCGGTGATCGCGGCGGTCCGGAAGGTCATCCGCCGCAACTTGCCAAAGGGGTATCAGGAAGTCATGAACTGGGGGGTAATCACCTACGAGCTCCCGCTGAAGCGCTACCCGGACACCTACAACGGCCAGCCGCTCTGCTACGCCGGCCTGGCCGCGCAGAAGAACTATTACGCCCTGTATCTCATGGGGTGCTACGGAGACAGGCGGCTGGCGCAGCAGCTCCGTGACGCGTTCACGCAGGCCGGCAAGAAGCTCAACATGGGAAAGGCGTGCGTACGGTTCAAGTCGCTGGACCAGATCCCGCTCGACGCGATCGGGCGGATCATCGCGGCCGTGCCCCCCGAGAGGTACATCGCCGCCTATGAGAAAAGCCGCAGGCGGTAGCGAGGGAGCTTCTGCCTTTTGAGGAGGCGAGTGGAAATCTGGTCAGGCGGACAAACGGGGGTGGACCGGGCTGCGCTCGATGCCGCACTCGAGAGCGGTGTCCGGATCGGCGGCTGGATCCCGAAGGGCCGGCTCGCCGAGGACGGCACCGTGCCGCCCGGGTACGCGGCGCTCCGGGAAGCAGGGACGCCGGACTACGGCGAGCGCACTCGCCTCAATGTCCGAGACACGGATGCGACGCTGATCTTGTCGTGGGGTGAGCCGCACGGCGGAACGCGCGAAACGCTGGACGTGGCCCAGGAGCTCGGGCGGCCGATTCTGACGATCGACCTCGCCACGGCCGATCCGGCGACGGCCGCCGCGCGGATTCGTTCCTGGCTCGGATCGCCCGGACCCGTCCGCCGGCTCAACGTGGCGGGGCCCAGAGCCAGTCAGGCCCCCCTGGCGTACGATCGTGCGAGGGATATGCTGCGAATCGCGTTCGACACGGACGGGGCCGCGAATCAGCGAGCCGGAGAGTCGACTCGCTGACCCGCACTCCCCCACCACTGACTACGATTCCTTCGCCTTCGCCTCTCCCCGCGGGACTTCGACCGTCACCGACTCGGCCAGTCGGAGTCGCAGCCGCTGGCCCGCCGGCAACACGATATCATCGCCATCGGTGGCCACCGCGACGCCGGTGCCGAGCACTGCGCCCACCGCAGCGCCACGGACCGGATGCCCCGTCAGGGCCCCGATGACCCCGCCGACCACGGCGCCGCCACCGATCTCCGCGGCGCTCTCGCCGAGGTCGCTCTTCCCGCGGACCCGGAACGGATCCGCCCTGATCGCGTAATCCTCGCCCGAGACCTCCATCTCCGTGAAGCGGAGTGTCAGCTCGGGTGCCCCGGCGATCCGGCCCCCGTCCTTGGAGTGTGTGACCTCGCCCCGGATGGTCGCACCTTCCGGCACGACGTGCCCATCCTTGAGCCGGATCGGATCAACCGTCGTAAGCTCGATCCGCTGGCCCACGTCGCTGGATTTCGTTGACACCGTCTGATCCAGCGCCGCGATCATCCGGGTGCCCGCCGGGATGGTGAGCTCGACCTTGCCGGTGCCCGTCATGACTGCAGCGACCACGACGCCGACAGCAGCAACCGACAACGCGGTCAGGAGCAGTCGCGAGCGCGCAAAGAAGTTCGTGGTAGGCATGATGCGTCCCTCCCTGAGGGCGTCCTCATGGCGCCCTCTGAAACGAGGACGCGCGCTACGCGCAGATGGTCACACCATCGGCCCTGGGTTGACCACTAACATGTTTGGCGTCAACGACATACGGCCTTTCCTTGGCCCCTTGGACCGAAGCCTCGATTTACCGCGAATGGCCGATATTGCCACAGCCCTGCCTGCTTCGCACCTTTCGGATCAATCGGCCACATTTCACGCCGCACTACGGGGAGGAAGTCCATGGCCGCCATTCGGAAGGCTCTGCTGTTCGGGTTCCTGGTGTTTCTGGCGGGCGCACCGGTCGCCGGCCAGGTGGGCATCGCCCCCGAGGATGAACTGCGCGTGGCCGAGGCGGTTCGCCTGGCGGAGCAGATTCAGGAACGGGTCTGGCGGGGATGGTCGGCTGCGCCCTTCGAGCTGCTGCTGGTCACGGCAGATCACGAGTTTCTCTTCGGGGCCAAGGAGCCTCCGTCCGGGTGGGTGCCGGCGGAAACGGTCGCCCGGATGTCCGGGCGTGTCTGGCAGCGCCCGCGGGTGTTTTCGCCCGCCTTCCTCGCGACCTTCCCCGCCTTCGGGAGGTCCCCGGTCATCATCATCGGCCGCGCCGAGGCCACGGAGAAGACCTCCACTGCGTGGGTCCTGACGGTGCTGCACGAACATTTCCATCAGCTCCAGATGTCGCGACCTGGTTACTTCGACGCCGTCAACGCGTTGGATCTCTCCAGGGGAGACACGTCCGGGATGTGGATGCTCAACTACGCCTTCCCGTACGACTCCGTGCCGGTGGCCCGCGCGATGGCCGCGCTCGCGCTGGAGCTTGCGGACGCCATCGAACAACCGTCCGCCGCCCGGCGCGAGGCGTTCTGGCGGGACTACCGTCGCTTCCTCGACGGCCTCGACGAAAGCGATCGGCGATATCTTCGATTGCAACTGTGGCAGGAGGGAGTCGCCCGTTATGTCGAGCTCCGGGCCGCCGAAATCGCCGCACGGGAGTTTGTGCCGAGCCGGGAATTCTCCGCCTTACAGGACTACGAGGCGTTCGGGATCCTGGCGCATCGCCTCCGCGATGGCATCCTCTCCGAATTGCGCGCTGCAAACCTGCCGGTCCAGCGCCGCATCCTGTTTTACCCGTTCGGCGCCGGCCTGGCCCTGCTGCTCGATCAGTCGGGTGCGAGCTGGAAGACCGGCTATTTCGATTGGACCTTCCTCGCGGGAGCGGGGTCTTCGGCTCCCTGAAAGCATGACACCATGAGAATCGGCATCCTCGGTACGGGGGACGTGGGCCGGGCTCTCGGCACCGGCTTCATCTCGCGCGGCCACCAGGTCCGGCTGGGCGGCCGTGACGCGAAGAACGAAAAGGCACACGCCTGGGCGGCGAAAAACGGTTCGAACGCATCTGCCGGCAGTTTCCGGGACGCGGCGGAATTCGGAGAGCTCGTCGTCCTCGCAACGCTGTGGACCGGAACGGAGAATGCCATCCGCCTCGCCGATCCAACGCATTGTGTGGGAAAGGTCGTCATCGACGTAACGAATCCTCTGCTCTTCGCGCCGGGTGAAATGCCCCGCCTCGCCCTCGGGCACACCGATTCCGGTGGCGAGCAGGTCCAGCGCTGGCTGCCGGGCGCGCGAGTCGTCAAGGCGTTCAACATCGTCGGCAATGCCCACATGGTGGATCCCGACTTCCCCGGCGGCCCGCCCGACATGTTCATCTGCGGCGATGACCCGGAGGCGAACTCAACGGTCGCCGGGATTTGCGGCTCGCTCGGCTGGCCCGCGATCGACATCGGCGGTCTGTCCGGTGCCCGCGTGCTCGAGCCCATGTGCATCCTCTGGGTGATGTACGGCGTCCGCGCCGGTACCTGGAACCACGCTTTCAAATTGCTCAGGAAATAGGAGAACCCGATCTCGATGCGAACTGTCTCACCTTACTCTCGGACGATCGCGGCGTCGCTCAGTGTCTTCTTATCAGTCGCCTGCGGAGCCAGCCAGCCATGGGAGCTCACCCCACGGCCCGCCCGGGACCTGCCGGAGCAGTTCGTGATCGACACATCGGTAATCCCGGTTCCGCTCTCACCTGACGGCGGTTGCGTCACGCGGATGCTGGACCCGCGTGACGGCACCCGCCTGACTCTCGTCCGTTCGACACGCCGCACGGCGAGCCCCGAATTCGTCGGCGACTACGCCGTGGACCCGGCGGGGCGGTACGGCGCGGGTTCGGGGTCGCTGCTTCGCGTGGACTGCACGACTGGGCGAGCGATGGGGATCGTATGAGCTACGTGGACCGGAATCTCCTCCCGGACGAAGCGGTCACCTATCGGACGCGGCTTCACTGGAAGGTGTTCGCCATTCCCGCCCTGATCGTCGTGTTCCTCCTCGCCCCGTCGGCGCTCTTCGCCCTCGCCTCCGGCGAGCCGGGCCTGGCGCTCGTACCGGCCGGAATGGCACTCGCCCTGCTGGGGGTCGCGGACATTCAGCGGCGAAGCTCGGAGTTTGCCGTGACCACCCGTCGAGTCGTCATCAAGCTCGGTGTGTTCAACACCCGTTCGATCGAGCTGCTGCTGCCGAAAATCGAGGGCATCGAGGTGACCCAGACCCTCCCCGGCCGGGTGTTAGGGTACGGGCAGATCATCGTGACCGGGAGCGGCGGCACCAGGGAGACATTCGCGGGCATCCAATCGCCACTCAGGTTCCGCCAGGCGGTGCAGGCGGCGGCGGACCGGAAACGGGACTGAGGACTCCAGGTGCCGAGGCATTCGATTCAGGTCAATCGCGCGCCGGTCCTGACGCTATGGGCCGCTGTGGTCG
Source organism: uncultured Gemmatimonadales bacterium (assembly GCA_963817575.1). Taxonomy (GTDB): domain Bacteria; phylum Gemmatimonadota; class Gemmatimonadetes; order Gemmatimonadales; family GWC2-71-9; genus DASTCF01. The sequence goes on along the minus strand of CAWFOY010000010.1, from coordinate 73,462 downwards.
CGGAACGGATGGGCCACGATCGGGAAGCCGCGCTCACGCTGGGCAAGGCGGTGGCCGGCCTCAACGCCCAGTCGAAGGGGCGGCGGCTCCACATCTTCGAGGCGCCGGCGCCTGCGAAGGGGAAGAAGAAGCCGCCGGCCCGGGCCCCGGCGGAGGCGATTCCGCTGTTGGGGCGCTCGGTGCCGGTCGTGAAGACGCGGGATGGTGTGCGCGCCCGTGAGAAGGGTCACCCGATGGACCCCGATTCGGTCGAGCACTACCTCGCCCAGAAGTTCGGGGACGCGCTGGCCGACGTTCGCGCGGCGATGCAGGCGCTCGCCCGGGCGTACCCACCGGCGCGCCTCGACGAGGTCGGCTTCGCGCTCTACGAAGGATTCCGCCCCGACATTCCGGAAGGACGGCGAGGCTGGGGGGCCAAGGGCACGTTGAATCTCGACGCCATCCGCGCGCTCGCGAAGGAGGAATGAGATTTGAGGCTCGGCTGGCGCTCCACGGGGAATCCGGCCACTGTTCCAATGCAGGCAGCGCTGGACTGCCCCCCACCGGGAGGGCCACATGGCCAAGTGTGAACACTGCGGCAACGACTACTACCTGTCGTTTCAGGTCGTCGCGGCCGGACAGACCCATACCTTTGACAGTTTCGAGTGTGCGATCCACACACTCGCGCCGGTCTGCGATCATTGCGGCTGCAGAATCATCGGGCACGGCATCGAGGCCAACGACACGTTCTATTGCTGTGCCCACTGCGCGCGAGAAGCCGGCGTGACGGCGGTCGTCGACCACGCGTGACCTCATTCCGGGCCGCTGAGGCGATCAGCGACATGCACCCCGCCGTCACCGCCCCCGCCGCCATCCTCCGCCTCAACACCGAGCTCTTCCTCAACTGTCTGGCGGGAGTCGGTGAGGCCGAGGCGGCGCGGCGCGTCACGCCCGATACCAACAGCATGGCCTTCATCGCCGCGCACCTGGTGGATGGGCGGCACTTCCTCACGGAGTATCTCGGCGCGCCGTTGCCGAATCCCCTGGCGCAGCAGCTGCAGGGCGCGACACGCCAGGACGACCTGGCCGCCCTGCCCGCGGTGGCGGAGCTGCTCACCACCTGGGAGGCGGTCTCCGCCCACCTCGCCGTCACGGTCGAGCGGCTGGACACCGGGCAACTCTCGGCGGAGCACACACCGTTCCCCGGTTCCGACCGCACCATTCTCGGCGGCATCGCCTTCCTGACTCAGCACGAGTCCTTCCACATCGGGCAGCTTGCGCTGATTCGCCGCCAGGTCGGCCTCCCCGCGATGAGTTACGACATCCGCCCGCGCGAACCCGGCAGGAGAGGCGCGTGAGGCGGCTCGCGAGGGAATCGGGCCTGCTGGTGGCCGCGCTGTGGTGCGTCGCCTGCGGCAGGCAGGGCTCCGTTGCGGCAGGGGGGGGCCTCCAGCCCCCACCGGCTTCACCCGCGACGCAGCCGGCCACCGGTCATTTCCTGGCGGAGTACGGCCCCGCCGATCCGGAGTTCGCAGACTTCCGGGCCGGGCTGATCGCCAACCGCTTCCTCGACACGATCGCCGGACGCCTGAACGATTCGCTGGTCGTCTCCTCGGATATCACGCTGCGAACGGCACACTGCACCGACCCGAACGCTTCGTACGAACCCGCGACCCACACGGTCACCCTGTGTTACGAGCTCTTCAAGTTCCTCTCGGAGCGATTCAGCGGGGAGGAGGGCGGCGGGTTTCTCGTCACCGGCACCGTGGTATTCGCCCTGATGCACGAGCTCGGGCACGCATTGGTGGACGTGCTCGACATTCCGATCACAGGGCGGGAAGAGGACGCCGCCGACCAGCTCGCCACCTACCTGCTGCTCAATCAGGGCGCGACCGGCGACACCCTCGCGTTCGGGGCGGTGGGATGGTTTGCCACCCACGCCGCCGCATCGCGGCTCAGCCATTTCGCCTTCGCGGATACCCACGGCCTGGACATCCAGCGGGTGTACAACATCGTCTGCTGGATCTACGGCCGGGATCCGGACCGGTATCCACGCATCGTCACCGAGGACTGGCTTCCCGAGGACCGTCGGGCGGGCTGCCCCGCGGAATACCGCCGCTTCAGCTCGAGCTGGAAGCGGCTGCTTGCGCCCCACCGCCGGCTGTCCTGAGCGCCTGCGGCGTAATTCCGCAACGCACTTGCGCGCCTTCGCTTCGGCTCGCAGGTTGGCTCCTGAACCCCGCGGAGGGACGGCCCATGCGCGGAATTCCGGTAGCGTGCTCGCTCCTGCTGATGTCCCAGGCGGTCGCGGCACAGACCTCCGCCTTCTCCACCACGCTGGCCGACTGGCAACGCGACAAGGGCAACGTCCTGGCGTATGTCGCGGCGATGCCCGACTCCGCGATGACCTACCGGCCGACCCCCGGCGTGCGCACTTTCGCCGAGCAGATCGAGCACATCGTGATCTCGAACGTCGAGATCGCTGCGATAGCGCTGCTGGGAGAAAAAGAGGCGCCGGCCCTCGGTGACAGGGCCAAGTTCCTGCGGGACAAGGCCGCCCTCCAGGCCTACGCCGCGGCCGCCTATGACTACGTCCTCTCCGCAATGCAGCGCGCCAGTCCGGAACTATGGCAACGGCGGAGCCCGATGTACGGCCAACCCCCGGAGCTTCCGGCCCGCTGGCTGGACCTCGCCCACGAGCATTCGGCGTGGACCCTCGGCCAGGTGGTGCCCTACCTGCGGCTCAACGGGGTGACCCCACCGGCGTATTCGATACCGTTTTGAGGATTGGCAGATGGGCAGATGGGCGGCCGAAGTCGCTGACCGACTGACCGCCTGTGATTTCAACCGTTAGGACACCATGGACATCGATACCGACGTCCGCATGATGGTCTCCCGCTGGATCGTGGAGACGACGCGGGCACCGAGCATTGCGCAGGTCGCGGCGCGCACCGGCCACGGTGCCGACGGGGTCCGTGAGAGCTACCGGCGCCTGCAGGAGAAGCGCCTCCTCGTCGTCGAATCCGACGGCGAGACCATCCGGATGGCCCCGCCTTTCTCCGCGGTGCCAACTCAGCACCGCGTTCATGTCGGCCCGCGCGAGTATTTCGCGAACTGCGCCTGGGACGCCCTCGGCATCCCCGCCGCGCTCGGCAGGAAGGCGACCGTGCATTCGCGGTGCGAGCAGAGCTTCGCGCCGCTCACGATCGAAGTGGACGAGAAGGGGCCCGAACCGGTGCCCTGCGTCATTCACTTTGCCGTGCCGGCCGCGCAGTGGTGGGAGGACATTGTCTTCACCTGAAGCACGATGCTTTTCTTCCGGTCGGAAGAACTCGTGAAGGAATGGTGCCGAGAACGCGGCTTGCCCCAGCGGCCGCTTCTGACGCTCGATCAGCTCTGGCAGCTCGCCGAGGCCTGGTACCGGAACCGGCTCACGCCGGAGGCCAGGCGGCCGATGGGCGACGACATGCGTGCGATCTTCGCCCGGCTCGGACTCGAGGGCCCCTTCTGGGATCCCGAAGTGAAAGGCGGCTGAGGCCGCTCCGCTCGCCCGTCGGGGCGAAGGCTCTTGAGTGCGACCTGGGAAAGGGAGGACTGCTGAATGAAACCCGCTACCACCACGACGATGTTTCTCCTCGTGATCGTCGCCGCCGGCCACCTGGTCCGGCTGCTACTCGGGGTTCCGGTGACGATCGGCGGGGAACCGGTGCCGATGTGGGTCAGCATCATCGGCACCGTCGTGCCCGCGGCGCTCGCGTTCGGCCTCCGACGCGAGCATCGCTCCGCCTAGGCCGCCATTTAACGATGGAGGTGGCCCGGGCGGGGGCGAAGGGCCTCCGGTATCTGCTGGTTCAGCGACGGAGCGTGTGCGGGCGGCTGCTGGATGTGCTCGAGCAACACGGCAAGTAGCTCGGCGAAGTGCGTGACGCACCGATCAAAGGAGGACGCGATGTCGAAAGCAATGGCTGTACTCGGCGCGCTGATGCTGGCCGCGGCACCGGCCGCAGCGCAGGATGCGGCGAAGGCGCCCACACCGGCGGACGGCTACACGGTGCACGTCACCGCGCCGCACGTGGTCGCCGGGAAGGAAATGGGTCCGTACCATCACTATTGCAAGGTGCTTTCCCCGGAGCCCGTGATCCAATGCCTGGTGTATGCGTCGAACGAGACGAACGCCAGGCTGGAACAGATCGAGTATATCGTCGCCAAGTCCATCACGCGGACCGGTGCGGTGAAGCTCGCTGACTGGAACCGGAACTGGCACGATCACAAACAGGAAATTGCCACGGGCCGCGTGCAGGTGCACGACCTCCCGCCAGACAAGGCCAAGGAGGTTGCGGACCTGGTCGCCACGACCGATGGGATCATCTTCCACCTCTGGTCGCCGGACGACAAGGTGCCGGACGGGAAGGTCATCATCGCCCAGTCGGTGGGACACGTGAACCTGGCGGACACCGAATTCAAGAAGGGCGCGACGACGCCGTGACATCCCGGACTCCTGTGCCACGCCGCTCCCGCGCGCTGATCGCGGGACTCGGTCTGATTGCGCTCGGCTGTGGTCGCGAGCCTGCGACCGAGACCGTCGTGTTCGTGGATGCGATCGATTCTCTGGAGAGTATCCTCACACGGGACGGCGTGGCATGGGACCCTGAGGTTTCGCACGACGGCCATGGCGCCATCCGGATCGAGGCCACCAAGCCGACCACTGTCCGGCTCGCGGAGATCCACCCCGCGAACGCGGAGCATGTCATGCTCACCTATCGGGCGCACCTCCGAACCGAGGGGCTCGACGGCCAGGCATATCTGGAAATGTGGTGCGGCATACCAGGCAAAGGAGAATTTTTCTCCCGCGCGCTGCAGGCGCCGGTGAGTGGGACCACCGGCTGGGTGACACAGGAAACGCCGTTCTTCCTCGAGAAAGGCCAGCGGGCCCAGGTGGTCAAGCTGAATGTGGTCGTCGCAGGAATCGGCACGGTGTGGGTGGACGAGATCGCGCTCACACAGACCGGCAGGTAGCCAGCGGAAAGTCCGCAACGGAATGGACGGGATCCTCATCGCCGAGAGGCTGCGCTCCCGGACGTAGAAAGACGACGATCCACGCATGACGGTCACACTCCTCGCCCCTGAGCTCGCCGCCTACCTCGACCAGCTGGTGCCCCCCAGGCACCCCATCCTCGCCGCAATGGAGGCGGAAGCGGCTATCTCGGGCTTCCCCATCATCGGCCCCGCCACCGGCCACCTGTGCTATCTGCTGACCAGGATTTCGGGCGCCCGTCGCGTGTTCGAGCTGGGGTCCGGCTTCGGCTACTCCACGGCCTGGTTCGCGCGCGGCGTCAAGGACAACGGCGGCGGCACGGTGCATCACGTCGTCTGGGACCAGGATCTGTCACACCAGGCCAGGACACACTTGCGGGCCCTCGGCCTCGAGGACGTCGTCGAATTCCACGTCGGAGAGGCGGTGGCGGCCCTGCAGGGTTCCAACGAGGAGTTTGATCTGGTCTTCAACGACATCGACAAGCAGGATTACCCCGCCGCGCTCGGAGTCATCACGGCCCGGATCCGGCCCGGCGGCCTTCTGATCGCCGACAATCTGCTCTGGGGCGGGCGGATCTTCGATCCTGGGGATCGGTCGCCGGCGACCGCCGGCATCCGCGAGTTCACCCGTCTCGTCGAGGGGGATCCGCGATGGGTTTCGTCGGTGGTTCCGATCCGCGACGGGGTGCTGGTCGCGTGGCGGGCGGGCTGACGCCCGCGCTTCGGCCGGCCTCGCCCGGGGACGAGCCGTTCCTTCTCGCCCTGACGGCCCGCCTCGCGGCGTTCTCCGTGCCCGCGTGGCGCACGCGCGAGGAGATCGCCGCCGCCGATCACGCCATCCTCCTCGCCGCCCTCCATCACCCGGGTCCCGAGACCCTGATCCTGGTGGCCGAATCCCCCGCGGGAATCCCGGCGGGCTATGTCTTCGTATCGACGAAGCGCGACTACTTCACCGGCAGCCGGCATGCGCACGTGGAGGTGCTGGCCGTGACCGAGGCCGCGGAGGGACGCGGCGTGGCGCGCGCCCTCATGACCGCCGCCGAGGAGTGGGCCCGGGCCCGTGGGGACGACGCGATCACGCTCAACGTCTTCGATCGGAACGCGGCGGCGCGCGCCCTGTACGACCGGCTCGGGTACCAGCCGGAGACGGTGCATTATCGAAAGGGCCTCCGCCCTGCATCCGAATTTCCATCTCCTGGGGAGTAATCATGGATACGACGATGGTGGTTCTGCGGCTGGTTCACATTGTCGGGGGCGTCTTCTGGGCGGGCACGATGATCTTCGTGGCCCTGCTGCTCGAGCCGAGCATTCGGGAGAACGGTCCCGACGGCGGCAAGGTGCAGGCGTCGCTCATGCGCCGCGGCCTGCTCACCATCATGCCCGTCGTGGCCATCCTGGTCATCCTCTCGGGCATCGAGCTAGTTCGCCGGGTCTCCGGCGGCTTCTCCGCCGAATGGTTCGCGAGCCCGACGGGGCGGGCGCTCTCGCTGGGCATGGCGAGCGCAATCGTCGCCTTCCTGTTCGGCGTCCTATTCATGCGGCCCGCCGCGACAAAGCTCACCGCCCTGGGCCAGGCCGCGGCGCAGCTTCCGGCGGGCGCCGAGAAGGAGAGCACGATGGCCCGGATCCAGGCGCTCCGCGCGCGGGCCAGGCTGGGCGGACGCATCGTGGCCTCGCTCCTCGCGCTCGCTGTCGTGACGATGGCTGTCGCGCGGTATCTCCAGTAGCTGGCACGACGCGGCTCCCGGATTCCGCACAATCCAGGGCTGGCGATGCGTGTTCTCATTCTTGGCGCGAGTGGCGGCACCGGCCGGGAGCTCGTCCTCCAGGCCCTCGCCCGCGGGCACGCGGTCACGGCCTTCGTGCGGGACCCCTCGCGCCTCCGAGTCACCGATGTCAGGCTCACGATCGGCGTCGGGGACGTGCTGGATTACCCGTCCGTCGAGCGCGTCGTCCAGGACCAGGAGGCAGTGCTCTCGGCCCTCGGCCACAAGCGCTGGTTCTATCCCACGCGAATTCTCTCCGACGGCACCCGCAACCTGGTCCGGGCCATGGACGTGGCCGGGGTTCGCCGTCTCGTCTGCGAGACGGCGCTGGGCGTCGGGGACAGCTGGTGGCGGATGGGCATCTACTACACCCTTTTCCTCACGCCGTTCGTTCTCCCGTTCTATTTCCTTGACAAGCGACGCCAGGAAGCCGCCATCCGCCGGAGCGCGCTGGACTGGACCATCGTCCGTCCGGCCATCCTCACGAACGGCGGGCACCGCGGGGTGTACCGACATGGCCGCGACGTCGGGCACTGGCTGTGGTCCGCGCGCATTTCCCGCGCGGACGTCGCGGACTTCATGTTGAACCAGTTGGAATCCACAGCCTACCTGCGGTCGGCTCCCGGCCTCGCGTGGTGACCGGGTGAGATGATCCTCCGAGCCCAGCAGGCGGACATCACGACGCTCACGGTGGATGCGATCGTGAACGCGGCGAACGAGGCGCTGGCCCCGGGCGGCGGCGTCTGCGGTGCGATTCATCGCGCAGCGGGCCCGGAGCTGGCCGCCGCCTGCGCGCGCATCGGCCATTGTCCCACGGGCGAGGCGAGGATCACCCCCGGGTTCAGGCTCCCCGCGAGGTACGTGATCCATGCGGTGGGGCCGGTCTGGCGCGGAGGAACAGCGGGTGAAGCGGCGCTCCTCGCGGGCGCATATCGGGCCTCGCTCGGTCTCGCGAACGAGCACGGCCTCGGCAGCATCGCCTTCCCCGCGATCAGCACCGGCATCTACGGCTACCCGCTCGACGCTGCGACGGAAGTCGCGGTCGCGACGGTGCGGAAGGTGCTGGCGGCGGGTTCGACGGTGGAGGACGTCGTCTTCGCCTGCTTCAGCGACGACGCGTTGGCGGCCTGCCGCCGGGTGCTCTCCGGTACAGATCCTGCACCCTGAACTGCTCCCGGACCGCTGGCATTGACTTCCGCCAGCCGGCTCTCCCCGAATCCGGCTGTCGGAGTCGCGGAATGCGGTGCAGGGTTGGTATTTTGAAGGTCCGGCGCGCCCCGCGCCCAGTCCACAAGGTAAGGGCCATAGAGTGAATCAAATTCAGGCACCATCCGGAGAGACAGGCACCGCCTCTCCTGCGCATAAGTCCGCCTCCTGGAGCGCCCGGCTGGCGCCGTTCCGCGAACCCGACACCAAGCGGAGCGTCTGGCAGCTCGCGAGCACCGCGGGTCTGTTCGCCATCAACTGGGCGCTGATGTACTTCGCGCTGGACCTCGGCTACTGGGTCACCCTGCTGCTCGCGGTCCCCGCGGCCTTCCTGCAGGTGCGGCTCTTCATTTTCCAGCACGACTGCGGTCACGGCGCCTTCTTCAAGTCCGCGCGCGCGGCCGACGCGGTGGGATCGGTGCTGGGCGTCCTCACGCTGACGCCCTATCACTATTGGAAGCGCGCCCACGCGATGCATCACGCCACCTCGGGCAACCTCGAGCATCGCGGCTTCGGCGATATCGACACGCTCACCGTGGATGAATACCTCCGCCTCTCGCGCTGGGGCCGGTTCAAGTACCGGATGTACCGCCACCCGCTGACCCTCTTCGTGTTCGGCCCGGCGCTGCATTTCCTCATCAAGCACCGCCTGCCGACGATCGTGCCCCGGAATTGGAGCCGGGAGCGGCGGAGCATTCTGTGGACCAACGTCGGCCTGGCCGCCTTCATCACAACGATGGCATACGTGGTCGGCCTCAAGGCGTTCCTGCTGGTGCACCTGCCGCTGGCCCTGATCGCCTGCTCGGTCGGCGTCTGGCTGTTCTATGTCCAGCATCAGTTCGAGCCCACCTACTGGGAGCACGACGAGGAGTGGCGGTTCGATGCCGCCGCGCTCGAGGGCAGTTCCTATTACGCCCTGCCGCGCGTGCTCCAGTGGTTCACCGGCAACATCGGCCTGCATCACGTGCACCACCTCAACGCGCGGATCCCGAACTACCGGCTGCAGAAGGTGTACGAGACCTTTCCCGAGCTGCAGCGCGTGACCCGCCTCACGCTGTGGCAGAGCATTCGCTGCGTCCCGCTCGCCCTGTGGGACGAGCGCGCGCGCCGGCTGGTGCCGTTTCCGCGCGGCCGGGCCCGCGCTGCCGGCGCCGCGTGAGCTTCTACGACGTCGAGGTCAAGACGATCGACGGAACGACGCAGACGCTCGCTCCCTGGCGCGGCCAGGTGTTGCTCATCGTCAACGTCGCGAGTGAATGCGGGTTCACCCCGCAATACGCCGGGCTCGAAGCGCTCTACCGCGCCCATCGCGACCAGGGTTTCGCCGTGCTCGGGTTTCCGTGCGACCAGTTCGGTCACCAGGAGCCCGGTACGGAGGGCGAGATCAAGTCGTTCTGTGAGTTGAACTACGGGGTGACGTTTCCGCTCTTCGCCAAGATCGACGTCAACGGCGACAACGCGCATCCGCTCTATCGGCACCTCAAGGCGGCGCGTAAGGGGCTGCTGGGCAGCGCGATCAAATGGAACTTCACGAAGTTCCTGGTCGGGCGGGACGGCTCCGTCCTCCGCCGCTACGCCTCGGCGGACACTCCGCAAAAGATCGAGAAGGACCTCGAGCCGCTGCTCGCCTCGGCCTGAGCATCTCCGGACCCTGAATCCAGCCAGAATGCCTGATCTCGCCAACGGTCTCGTCTACTACATCGTATTCCTCTTTTCCGTGACCGTGCACGAGGCGGCCCACGCGTGGGCCGCCATGCGCGGCGGCGACCTGACGGCCTACCACGGCGGCCAGGTGAGCCTGAATCCCCTGCCACACATCCGCCGCGAGCCGATCGGCATGGTGGTCCTGCCGATCATCGGCGTGCTGCTGTCGGGGTGGCCGCTCGGCTTCGCCAGCGCGCCATACGATCCGACCTGGGCCCGCCGGTATCCCCGGCGCGCCGCCTGGATGGCGCTCGCGGGCCCCGGGGCGAACCTCGTGCTCGTGGTGCTCGCGTTTCTCATCATCCGGAGCGGTGCGGCGGCCGGGATCTTCTACGCACCGCAGTCCGTCAGCTTCGACCACCTCGCGGGCACCGACGGCGGCGGGCTCTGGCCAGCGGCCGCGTTCATGGTGAGCGTGGTCTTCTCGCTCAATCTCCTGCTCGCGGTGCTCAACCTGATTCCGCTGCCACCGCTCGACGGGAGCGCGGCCATCCCGCTCTTTCTCAGTCCCGCCGCGACCATCCGCTACCAGGACTTCCTGTGGGCCAACCGGGGCCTTGGCCTGTTCGGGATCTTCGTGGCCTGGAGACTGTTCGACAAGTTGTTCGATCCGGTCTTCGGGCTGGCGATCAACCTGCTGTTCCCGGGTGTGACCTACAGCTAGCCGCAGAGGAGGGGGCCCCGATGTTCGATCCCGGCCACCCATCCACCGGTCCCGAGCTGCGCGAGGCGCTGGGCCGGTTGCTGGCCGAGGGCCACGCGTTCTTTACCACCCTGACCACCGACGAGTTCTTCCGGCCGCAGGGGGAGCATTGGTCGCCGGCGGATCACGTGCGGCATCTGCGCAAGTCGTCCACCTCGCTCGTCGCCGCGCTTCGACTTCCCCGGGTCCTGCTCCGGATCCGCTTCGGCACCCACGACGGGCCCTCGCGCTCCTACGACGCCATCAAGTCATCCTACCTCGCCAAACTCGCCGCCGGCGGCCGGGCCGGCCGGTTCGCGCCGGTGCCTGAAGCGGCCCCGGCCGATCGCTCCTCGAGACGGAACGAGATTCTCGCCGGCTGGAGCGCCGCGACCGTGAGCCTCGCGAATGCCGCCAGGGCATGGGACGAGGCGGCGCTCGATCGCGGCCGGTTGCCGCACCCCCTCCTGGGCCAACTCACGATTCGCGAGATGCTGGCTTTCACCGTATATCATACGGAACACCACCTGAGGCGGGTCGCCGAACGGGCCACGCCGCGCTGATCGAGGCGCTCCAGACCACGTCACCGAGGCCGCAACGTGCGCAACACCAGGCCGACGACGAATGCTGGCGGTGATCCGGTCGCTCCCCGGGCGGTCCGTTTGGTGCTGCCTGCCACGGTCACGACCGAAGGACAGGGCGTCGTCGTCCATCGCCCGTTTCCCGGTAAAGGCCATCCCGACGCCGATCCGTTCCTCCTCCTGGATCACCTCGGCCCCGTTTCGGTTGAGCCGGGTCGAATCGGCGGCTTTCCCGACCACCCCCACGCCGGCTTCGAGGTCGTCAGTTACGTGCTGCAGGGCGGGCTCGAGCATCGGGATTCCCGTGGGAACCACGGCGTCCTGGGGCCGGGAGACGTCCAATGGATGACAACGGGTGCCGGGCTCGTGCACTCGGAGATGCCCGCGGGCGCGCTCGCCGAGCAGGGAGGCGTACTCGAGGCGGTCCAGCTCTGGGTCAACCTGCCCGCTCGTGAAAAACGATCGGAACCCGGCTATGGAGACATTCGCGGGCACACGATCCCGGTTGCCACCGCGCCCGGCGGCGGCGGGAGCGTCCGGGTGATCGCCGGCGAGTCGCACGGTGTGCGGCATACGCTGGGCCTCCGCACCTCGATCACCTACCTCCATTGGACGCTCGAGCCGGGCGCTCGGGTGGAGCAGGCGCTGCCCGATGGGACGGTGGCCATGGCCTATGTGCTACGCGGGGCTGGAAGGTTCGGAGCTAACGGGATGGGGGGCGAGGTTGATTCGCTCGTTCTGTTCGGCGGCGACCGCGGTCCCGTCCTCATCGAGGCCGCCGCTGGGCCGGACGCGCTGAGCGTGCTGGTGCTTGCGGGGGTGCCGCTTCGAGAGCCTGTGGCGCGCTATGGTCCGTTCGTCATGAACACGATGGACGAGGTCAAGCAGCTGATCACGGCGTACCGGGGTGGGGCCCTCTAGCGGATGGAGCGCGGACGCGGAACGCTTCGCGTGGCCGGACTCGCCGGCTTTGCGCTGGTTGCGTTCGCCGCCAATTCGATTCTCGCCCGGCTCGCCCTCCGCGGGCTGGCGATCGATGCCGCATCCTACTCCACGGTGCGGCTCGCCTCCGGCGCCGTGATGCTGGGACTCCTCGCGCGAGCGGGCGCCCCGGCCGGCACGGTGCCCCGCATGGCCGGCGACTGGCGCTCGGCCCTGGCCCTCTTCACGTATGCCGTCCCCTTCGCGTTCGCGTACCTCCAACTCCCGGCCGGCACAGGCGCGCTGCTCCTCTTCGGCAGCGTGCAAGCCACGATGATCCTCACCGGACTCGTGTCCGGAGAACGACCCGGCCGTCGCGAGTGGGCCGGCCTTTTGCTCGCGGTGGCAGGTCTTGTGCACCTCATCGCGCCGGGCATCGGCGCCTCACCGATCGGGCCCAGCGCCCTGATGGCCGTGGCCGGCGTGGCCTGGGGCATCTACTCGCTCCGGGGGCGCCGGAGCAGCGCGCCGCTCCGGGACACTGCCGGGAACTTCCTTCGCTCCCTTGCGTTCGTTCCGATCCTGGTCATCGCACTCCTGCCATCCCTCCGCCTGTCGAGCGCGCCACCGTTCCGACTGTCCACCACCGGCCTCGCCCTGGCCGTCGCCTCCGGAGCACTCGCCTCGGGCGTCGGCTACGCGGCGTGGTACGCGGTACTGCCGCGGCTCACGGCCGTGCGGGCAGCCACCGTCCAGCTGGCGACGCCCGCACTCACCGCAGTGGCGGGTGTCGCCCTGCTGGGCGAGCACGTCACTCTGCGGCTGCTCGTCTCCGCCGTGGCGATCCTCGGCGGCATCGGGCTATGCGTCTACGGTGATCGATCGTGACGGTTCGCCGCGCGCCCCGGTCTGCGCTCCTCATCGTGACCGCCCTGGCCGTCGCCCTGTTCGGGGGCGCCGCTCTCGGGCTCGGGCTCGCCCACCTCTTGGCTCCCCGCAGCGTGGTGGCCGACATCGTCGGCTTCTTCGTGTTTCCGCTCGCGTTCGCCCTGGGATGGCAGGCGTGGATCGGGCTCGCGATCGCGCTCTCCCTGCCGCGCCTCTTCCGCCGCCTGCGACGGCGCGAGGAACTGGCGGTCGAGCCGGCGAAGGACCGCGAGCCGCTCGCCGTGCTTCCAGGTGCGGGCGTTTTCGTTCCCATCGCAACCGGAATGGGGCTCGCGGGCGGTGTGCTCGTCGGCATCGTCTCGACCTGGCCGCTTCCGGTGGTCCTCGTGGCATATACCACAGGAGGGTTAGCCTACGGGCTCGCGCTCTGGTGGCTCGCTAACGCAGGATTTCTCCTCTGGCCCGAGGAATGACAGGTGTCTCAAAACGATTCGCTCATGAATTCTCGGGATTGAACCGGTCCGGCGACTGGCGAACGGAGTGCTTTCTGAGTAGTCTCCAAGAGGCTTTCCAGTGAGCTCGCCCGTGAGCGGCCCCCCGAAATCCAGACAATTCCCGAAATAATCGGAGACGGATGACGAGTCCTCGCGTGACCTTTGCCAACCGCAGCGGTGCCGACTTCACGGAGGAAGTAAATCGCCGGGTCGCCAGGTACTTCGCGGAGCGTGGACTGTCAGACAAGGCGAACGTGGCCATGGTCGTCAAGTCCGTGGCCCTGCTCGCCCTCACGTTCGTGCCCTACGGATTGATGCTCACCAACCGCTACACGCCGTGGGAGATGCTCGGCATGGCGGTGCTGATGGGCATCGGGGTGGCGGGGATCGGATTCAGCGTCTCCCACGACGCGCTGCACGGGGCGTATTCCTCGAACCCGCGGGTCAACCGGTTCATCGGGTGGTCCTTCGATCTTTGCGGCGCGAACGGCTACATGTGGAAGATCACCCACAACGTGATCCACCATACCTACACCAATATCCAGGGTCTCGATGAAGACCTGACCGTCTCGCCGCTGCTCCGGCTTTCGCCGCATTCGGACTGGAAGCCGTTCCACCGGTTTCAGCACGTGTACGGATTCCTCGCGTACAGTTTCTCGACGCTCTTCTGGGTATTCGTCAAGGACTACAAGTACTTCCTGCAGAAAGACATCGGCCCCTATCTGGACAAGCACCACCCGAAGAAGGAAGTGGTGGGCCTCTTCGTGGGGAAGGCGGCGTATTACACCTGGGCCATCGTCGTACCGCTTCTTGTTCTCAATGTGACGTGGTGGCAGTTCGCCATCGGGTTCCTGGTACTCCACCTGGTGGCGGGGACTATTCTGGGCGTCGTGTTCCAGCTGGCGCACGTCGTCGGGGAGACGGAGTACCCGATGCCGGACGCGAAAGGTGAGATGTCCGAGGCGTGGGTGGTGCACGAGCTGGCCACGACCTCGAACTTCGGCCGGCGGAATCAGGTGCTCTGCTGGTATGTCGGCGGCCTGAACTTCCAGGTGGAGCATCACCTCTTCCCGAAGATCTGCAGCGTCCACTACCCGGCCATCAGCGAGATCGTCCGGGAGGTCGCACTGGCGTACCAGCTCCCGTACAACCAGCACCCGACGCTCATGGACGCCATCCGCTGCCACTATCACGCGCTCAAGCGCCTGGGGCAGGCACCGGCCGGCGCGACGCCGATGGCGGTAGCGGCGTAGACAGCGGGTCAGCAAGTCAGCAAGTCAGCAAGTCAGCGGGGCGGAATGTCGCCGCGCTGACTTCTTGCTTCTCAATCCGTACTTCTCACCTTGAGGAACCGTTTCAGCCGCGCGTGATCTTCCCGCTCCCGTTCTTCGAGCAGTTCCCGCACGCGATGAATCTCACCGGCGAGGCGTGGCGCCACCCGGCGCTCGAGCGTATTCACCTGGCGTGAGGTGCGCGCCAGCGCCTCGGCGAGCCGCCGGAGCAGCAGTTCCGTGGAGGCTGCGTCGAGCAGCAGCTCCACCAGCCGCTCGAATTCCTCCGCCGCGGCCGCGCTTGCCGGACCGGTCAGCGCCGGAGACTGCCCCCGCCCCTCGAGCGACCGCCGTACCGGTGTCAGTCGCTGCACGACGCCGCTCACCACTCCCCACGATTCCGTCAGCGTGAGCTCCACCTCAATCTGCCGCGCGGGCCATCCCAGGGCGTCGATGCCCGCGGCCCCCTGCACGGCGGCCGCGGCGAGGAGGGCGGGATAGGCCCGGGCCGCGCGCTCCTGGACGCGGCTCCGCGCCTCGATCGCAGGCGTCGCGACGCGGAACAGGTCTGCCACCAGGGCCCGGCGCTTCCGCGTCAGGAGATCGATCCCCTTCCGAACGCGCTCCAGCCGGCGCCGGTGGCGGAGCAGGTTGGAGCGGGTCGGCGCACCCCCGGTCACGCTCATGGTGCCGTCTCCGCGGACCGGCTACCCTGCCGTCGCGCCCAGACCTCATCGGGGATTCTCATCAGGTCCTCACGCGGCAGCGTCTCGAGCAGCTCCCAGCCCGCCTCGAGCGTTTCGGCGATGCTTCGCCGTGCGGTTCCCTGGTGTACGAACTGCCGCTCGAAGCGATCGGCGAAGGCCAGCGCCCGCCGTTCGGCGGGCGGCAACCCGGACTCGCCGACGATCGCCGCGGTGAGGCGCGCCTCGCGACCCTGGGCATACACTGCGTAGAGCTGATCGGACCACCGTCGATGGTCCGGCCCCGTCTGGGCGCCGATGCCGGCGTTCATCAGGCGGGACAGCGAAGGCAGCACGTCGATCGGAGGAAAGACGCCCTTCCGGTCGAGCTCGCGGCTCAGGACGATCTGCCCCTCGGTGATGTACCCGGTGAGATCGGGGATGGGGTGCGTGATGTCGTCATCCGGCATGGTGAGGATCGGCAGCTGCGTGATGGAGCCCGGGCTCCCGCGCAGCACTCCCGCGCGCTCGAACAGCGAAGCCAGGTCCGTGTACATGTAGCCCGGATACCCCCGCCGGCCGGGAATCTCCTCGCGCGCGGCGCCAAGCTCGCGCAACGCCTCGCAGTAATTGGTGCAGTCCGCGAGCACCACGAGCACGTGCATGCCGTGCCCGAAGGCCAGTTCCTCGGCCTCGGAGAGCGCGAGGCGCGGCGCCAGCAGCCGCTCGATCGTCGGATCGCCCGTGCGATTGAGATAGAAGACGCTCCGCGCCATCGCCTCGCTGCCTTCGAAGCGCTGCATGAAGTGCTGCGCCTCCCGCTGAGTGATCCCCACCGCGACGAAGATCACGGCGAACGGCTCCTCCTGCCGTGTCCGCGCGCCGGCGACCACCTGGGCGGCCAACTCGAGGCCGGGAAGCCCGGCGCCCGAGAAGATCGGGAGCTTCTGTCCGCGCACCAGCGTATTCATCCCATCGATGGCGGAGATGCCGGTCTCGATGAAGTCGGTCGGCTTCTTCCGGCGCACCGGATTCATCGGGGAGGCCCACACCGGGCGTCGCGCACTTCCTACCGGCGGAGGCAGCTCGTCCAGCGGACGGCCCGACCCCGAAAACACGCGGCCGAGCAGCTCGTCGCCGACCGTGGCCCGAGCCTGGTGCCCGGTGAGCGTGATCCGCGCGGCCGCCGGACCCAGTCCCACCGTGTCCTCGAAGACCTGCACCACCGTCGCCGCTCCAGCGATCTCGATTACCTGCCCGCGCCGCGGGGCCGACCCATCGGATTCGATGCGCACCCACTCGTCCAGCGCGGCCCGGCGGGTGCCGGCCAGGGTGAGCAGCGGCCCAGCGGCCGCCCTGGCCCCACGATAGGTCCTGGCCGTACCGCTCATGTGGCCCTCCCGGGCACGGTCCTGAGCGCGGTGAGCTCACGCCGGACGGAGCTCAGGTCGAGGCTGCCGAGTGCCACCCCGCCCTGCAGCTGGTCGCGGCCCTCGCGGTGGAAGCGCAGGATGCGTTCCGCCAGCGCCCAGGTCTTCGTGATCGGTGAATTCGCGTCGGCGGGGTCGTAGGCGCTCTGCCCGATCAGGAACTCCCGGATGAGGCGCGCCGTCTCCAGGATCAACCGGTCGGGATCCTCCAGCGCGTCCGGCCCGACCAGGCCTGCCACCTCCCGGAGTTCACGGTCCCGCTGCAGCAGCTCGAGCGCTTCGCGGCGTAGCGCGCCCCAGCCGGAGCCGCCTTGAGCCTCGAACCACGGGAGCACATCGGCGGCCTGCAGGCTGTAGCTGGTCTCCCAGTCCACGGCCGGGAACTGACGCTGGTGCGCGAGCGCCGGGTCCAGCGCCCAGAGCCCGCCGACGACCCGAAGCGCAGCCTGCGTGACGGGCTCGGAGAAGTCCCCGCCTGGCGGGGAGAGCGCGGCGATGAAGGTGACCGCACCGATCCGATCCGGCGCGCCGAGTGCCCGGACACGCCCGGCCCGTTCGAAGAGCTTGCCCAACCGATTGCCGAGTGACGTGGGATAGCCTTCCTCCCCGGGCATCTCGCGGAGCAGCGAGCCGATTTCCCGCAGCGCCTCCGCCCAGCGCGACAGCGAATCGGCCATCAAGGCAACGCGATATCCCATGTCGCGGTAGTACTCGGCAAGCGTGAGCCCGAGGTAGACCGAGGCTTCGCGGGCCGCGACCGGCATGTTCGACGTGTTGACCACCAGGATCGTGCGGTCCATCAAGGACCTTCCGGTCCGCGGGTCCTCCAGCGACGGGAATTCCTCCAGCACGTCCGCCATCTCGTTGCCGCGTTCGCCGCAGCCGACGTAAACGACGATGTCGGCCTCGGCGAACTTGGCCAGCGATTGCTCGATCACGGTCTTGCCGGTGCCGAAGCCGCCTGGCACGGCCACCGACCCACCCTCGGCCACCGGAAACAGGAAGTCGAATACGCGCTGGCCGGTGACGAAGGGCCGGTCGGGAGGGAGCCAGCCGGCGATCGGCCGGGGCAGCCGCACAGGCCAGCGCTGCAGCATGGTGAGCGCGGTGCCGTCCTCGAGCCGGGCGACCGGATCGTCCACGGTATGCTCGCCCGCGGCGATCATGGAGATCGTTCCCCGCACCCCCGCGGGCACCATGATCCGGTGCAGGATCCCCTCGCGCTCCTCGACTGTGCCCAGCACGTCGCCGGGACCCACGGCCGCGCCGGCCTTTGCGACGGGCGTGAAGGCCCACCTGCGGGTGTGATCGAGTGTCGCCACCATGGTGCCGGCACCGATGAAGTTCCCTTCCCGCTCCGCCAGCCGCTCCAGCGGCCGGCCGGTTCCGTCGAGGACGAGGCCCAGCAGGCCGGGCCCGAGCTCCGCGAGCAGCGGTCCCCCGGTCGGCTCGACCGGCGCATCGAGTGCGAGTCCACCGGTTTCCTCGAACACCTGCACCGTCGCGGTGTCGCCCTGGACCCGGATGACTTCTCCAAGGAGGTGACGTGGCCCGACGCGCACGATTTCGTAGAGGGACGCCTCCCGAAGGGGAGCCGCCTCCACCAGCGCGCCGGCAGCCCGGATCACCCGTGCGCCGCTCACCTGAGCCTCACGCGATAGCCGATCGCCCGGCGCAGCAGTTCGACCACCCACTCCTCGGCGGGCCGCACCGCGCGCCAGGTCGGTCCCGGAAACGGCACCACGACCGGGCGTGCCACCCGATCCAGCCGGGCCTGCACCTCCGGCGGGAAGCGGTCCCGCAGGGATTCCTCCACGAGCACGACGCCCACCTCCGGCCGGGCCGTCAGCCGCTGGAGGGCCGGCATGGAATCCTCGCCCTCGCCGACGGTATCGGCGACGAGGCCGGCGAGCGTGAAGCCTGTGGCGGTCGCGGGTCGGCACAGGATGCGGACGGTGTGGGTCATGCCGCCGTCACCAGCTGGGTTTCGATCGCCGGCCCGGGCGCACCGAGGGCCAGGCCCCACGCGACGGTCCGGAGGTCGCGACCTTCGCCGCGAATGCGTTCCAGAACCGACAGAACGACCGACGGGCTGAGTGGATTCCGGCGGGCCAGGGAACGCTGATGTGCGATGCGCGCGGCGAACGCGCGGGCCTCGATCCGGGCAGGGTCGGGCACGTCTCCGGTAAACACGCGGTCGAGTCCGCGCTTCGCGAAGGCCGCGCGGAGCTGCGTAAAGAGCTCGCCGAGCTCCGCCGTCGCCTGCAGGCGGAGAAAGGTCTTCCGATTCAGCACCGCGCCGCCTTCAACGAAGAGCGAGTCACCCGTGATGCTGTGATGCCGCCCGCCGCCCAGGATCAGCGTCCACGCGTTCTCCAGATCGATCAGCTCCGCAACGAACTGGCGGATTACCGGGCCGCCGCGGCGTGCCGCCCGGGTGGCACGGGTGGCGAAGGTTCGCGTCAGGGCGGTCTCGAGCCCGAGCAGCCCGAGGGCCGGCTCACTCAGGCTCGCCTCCTGCAGCGCCCGGCCGGCCGGGTGCCCCATGCGCACCAGCTCATCCGCCAGCGCGGCGGGCGATTCGGCGCGGGCCAGCCGTTCCAGCACGCGACCGGGGAGGCCGGGGGTCGGAGTGACGGCTCTCAGGCGGGCGCCTGGCGAGCCACCCTGTGCCGCACCGCGCAGGAGCGCGCGCAGCGTCCGCCGCTCCTCGTCCTCGTAGATCACGTTGAGCACGGCGCGCCTGGGGCCGAGCCAGCGCGCCAGCAGCGCGAGACGCTGGGCCACGATGCGTCCAACGGCACGGTCGAAATCGGGCGGCGAGGTCGTGCCCCCGTCTCCCGGCATCAGCGGCACGCCCAGTTCGAGCACGTCGCGAACGAACGCATCCCAGCTTCTCGATTCTGCGAGACGCAGCAGGTCACCCCGGTCGAGGAGGTGGGTCGCGAGTCCGCGGGCGCGGGCGTTGACGTCGTCCCAGAGCATCCCTAGCCCCCCGCAATCCGTTCGGCCACCGCGATGGCCAGGTCGTCCCGCCGCCGCGCCAGCAGCGCCGGCAGGGTGTTGTCCACCACCACACTACCGTCCGAGGCGCGGCCGAGCAGGCCCGGCAACGCGGCCGGGTCGGCCGCGATGGACACGCCCGGCCAGGCGGAGACCGCGCCCCGCACGATGTCGACCAATTCCGGCCGGCAGGTCACGACCGCGCCCGCTTCGTCGAGATACTGAAGCGTCGCCGCCGCGAGCGGGGGCAGTCGCTCGCGATAGCGCTCGACGGGCAGAGTGCCGAGCAACTCGGCCGCGCGGGTGAACACGCGCTCGAGCGCAGCTGCCCGCGTGGTGAGGAAACGTGTGCGATGCGCGTGCACCGCGGCTGCGAGCTCGCGGCCCAGCGCGACCCGACCTTCCGCTTCCAGCCGTTCCACGTGGAGCAGCCGGCGCCGCTTGACGTCGGCCTCGGCACGCCCGAGAACGCGGGCGGCTTCCGCCTCCGCGCGGACCGCGATGGCCTCCGCCTCCTCCCGCGCCTCCGCTTCGAGTCGCGCGAGCAGGACATCGAGTGCCACCGGCTCAGCCGCCGGCCCGGAGCATGATCAGCACCGCCACCACGAATCCGAGGATCACCATCGTCTCGGGGATGGCCACCAGCAGAATCGCGGTCGTGCTGAGTTCGGGCTTTTCGGCGAGACTGGCCGAGATCGCCGGCCCGATGCGCGACTGCGCCCAGCTCGTGGCGAGCGCGGGTACGCTAATCGCCAGCGCAGCGCTCAGGGTGATGAAGACGACTTCCATCGATCCTCCTCGCGGTCAGGCGGCCTTGATTCCAGTGTGCCGCCAGTGAGAGAACGGGCGGTATTCCTGGCCGCCCGGGCTGTAGAACTTCCCGAAAAATTCGACGTAGTGCAGGCGCAACCCGTGAATCGTCGGCGCGAAGATGCCCAGCGCGAAATTCACGAGATGGAACAGCAATCCGAACAACACACCAACGAGGACGCTGCCGACGCTGCCCGCCAGCCGGTTGGCCACCATCGCCATCATCACCGACGCCGTGCCGAGCGCCATGATACGGGCGTAGGAGAGGACGTTGCTGAGCGTCGAGAGAAACTCGATCGGCGCGATGATCCCCTCGGCAATGACCAGCACGGGAAATGCGAGCAGCAGCGCGATCACGGCTGGGGTGAAGAAACTGCCCGGCAGGACGTCGAAGGCCGCGAGCAGCGCCACGACAATGAACGCAAGCATCGCGAGCGCGGCGCCCCGTCCGACGGCCTGCCGGGGATGGCCCCGCGCCGTGTTCACGATGCCCAGCACCAGTCCGAGGCTGATGTGGACGACGCCGATGGCGACGGCGAGGCCGAGGAACGGCATCAGGGATTCCTCGCGGTCGAGCAGCAGCGGACGAATGCCGAGCGCACGCCGTCCGAGGTCGCCGAAGCACTCCCCGAACGCGACGCCGAACGCGACAGTGAACGCGGCGCAGGCGCCGAGGATCTCGGCGACGGCGCGGAGGGTGGAGCCGGGCGCGCCGCGCCGGCGGAGCCAGAGCGCGAGCACGGCAAGCACGGCTCCATAGCCGAAGTCGCCGAGGATGAGGCCAAAGAACATTGGAAAGAAGACGGCCACGAACGGCGTCGGGTCGATCGACCCGTAGGCCGGCAGCGGCATCATGCGGGTCACGGCCTCGAACGGCCTGAAGAGGCGCGGATTGGTCAGGACCACCGGGGCATTGGCGCCCTGCCACTCCTCCTGGGCCACGGCTTCGATCACCAGGCTCTCGCCGAACCGATCCCGCAGCTGGCGGCCGAGGCGCCCGAAGCCGGCCGTGGGCACCCAGCCTTCGAGGACGAAGCTGCGCGCGGTCGTCGCGGCCCGTTCCCTGGCGGCCAGCGCGAGCAGGCGGTCTTCCACGGCCGGTCGCGCGCGCACGAGCTCCGGTGCCGCGGCGCTTACGAGCTCCCGCCGGCGGACGGCCAGTTCTTCCAGCTCCCGATCGAGACCCTTCCGCCGCTCTGCCAGCTCGGGTGCAACCTGGCCGAGAGTCTGGCCCGCGTAGCGCGCCGGCATCGGCAGCTCGTGGATCCCTGCCTGCGCCAGCAGGCGTTCGACGCGCGGCGCGTCCGGGTTGTGAACCACCAGGGCGGCCGCGCGCTCCCCAGTCGGGAGCGATGCGGTCTCGAGCATGAACTGATCGCCGATGACCTTCGCGAGCCCGTCGCGGAGGCGCGAAATCGCGTCCTCGTCCTCCCCGCGCAAGACGAGATGATAGCTGTGGGTCCGGGCTCCATTTCCGGCGGGGAGCAGCCCTCGGAACGCCTGGATGAACTGCTCGAAACGCGCGAGTTGGGACCGCTCTTCCTCAATCTCACGTGAGCGCGCATCGAGGCGGTCCACGTCCCGGCGCAGCCGCCGGGCCTGCCGGGCCCATGCGGCAAACGTCGGCGATCCCGCGGAGCTTGTCCGGGTTGAAGGCAGCAGGTTCGTGACCGACTCCAGGTCGCGCACGAGGTCCTGCAGGTGCCGCGACTCCCGTTCCTCCTGCGGACTCATCTCGAGGGGCCGGAGGCCGCCGACGGGTACCGGCTCGGCCAGGTGCACCAACCCTGAATCCTGGACGGCGGCCAGCACCTCATCCAGTCGTTCACGGGGTCCGAGCAACCGGGCGCGCGTCATCGGGATGATCATCCCTCGCCTCCGGCCGAGTCGATGACTTGCTCCACCACCCAATCCGCGAGCACGCCGACCGTCGCGTCCTCCAGTCGCTCGAACGCCGCCAGGTCTGCCGTCGCGCGCGACGTCGCCGACGCCAACCGGTCCACTCGCTCGCAGGCGAGCCGGACCTCCATCTCGCGCGCCGCGGCCGCGAGTTCGGTTTCGACGTCGTCCAGGCGCCTGGCCGCGCCGGCCTCGGCGTCGCGCACCCGTGCTTCCGCTGCCGCGCGGCACTCCGCCAGCATGGTTTCGAGGCGGGCTTCGGTGGTCAGCAGTCGCGCCAAGGCGCTGTCCGGCGCCGGTTCCGCGCGTGGAGTTTTCGTGTGCATCGGCACTCCTGCGGCCCGGAGATGCCGGTCCGCTGGATATCAACCTGCCGGAGGGGGGGTGAATCGTTGGCGAGGAGACAGTGAAGGAATCGTTAAGGCGGGTCACCGGGTCAGCGGGTCAGTTAATGCCGCGTTTGCGGTTCGCTGGCGTAATCCGTTATGAGGCCCTACCCTATGCCAAATCCCGTGTCGACCAGGAATCCCGATGCCCAATTCCGAAGGCCTTCGCTCGCCGCTCTCACCGGCGGCCCTCCGGGACCTGTTCCTCCGTCCGGCGAGGTATTTTCGCGAACAGCCGCTTGACACCGGCGACTGGAAGTGGGCGGCCTGGGTCGTGGGCGTGGCCGTCGCCATCGAGCGGATCGACCAGGGCTTGGCCCGTTCCGACCTCGGGGCGCCCAGTCCTGGCTGGGACACACTCAGTCCGCTCCTGGTGAATTCCTGGACGGGGTTCTGGCTCTTCGCGGCCCTGATGGGCACGCTTGGGGGCGCCCTGGCCTGGCTGATCGGCGGCTGGTGGTACCACGTGCGGATCCGGTGGTCCGGGGTGCCGGACGCGAATCGCACTGAAGCGCGCCGGGTCTACATCTTCGCGAGTCTGGTCGCAGCGGTGCCGATCGTCGTGTACTCGCTGGTCGTGACCGTCCTGTACCCCGACTACTCCGCCGCCTGGTACGATGACGAGCTGTGGAGCGGCCTCCTGCTGGTCTTCCCGTTCTGGTCGGTCGTGGTGAGCTATCGTGGCGTCCGGGTGCGATTCCCGATCCGGGCCGGACCGGCACGGGTCTGGTTCGCGATCCTCCCGGTGCTGTTCTACGTCATCATGATCGGCGTGATTGGCCTGGTGTACTCCTTCGTTCGGGAGAGTGGGCCGCCCGCACCGTCGCCGATCGCCTGAGTCAGCCGCCTGTCATCCCGCAGTCCTGGAGGTACCATGGGACGCATTAACTGGCCGCGCTGCTTCGGCGCCGGGCTCGCGGCCGGCGCGGTCATCCTGGTCGTCGAGGGCGTGGCGAGCACACTCTACGAAGAGGGCATGCTCGCCGCGCTCGCGGAGCACCATCTCAGCCTGCCGACGGGTGCCAGGGCGCATGCGGCCCAGGCCATCGGCTGTCTCCTCACCGGCCTCGCGCTCGCATTCTTCTACGCCGCCGCGCGACCGCGCCTGGGACCCGGCCCGAAGACCGCGATGATCGTCGCCCTCGCCTTCTGGCTTGGCGGCGTCCTCCCGATGCTCAGCGGCTACGAGCTCATCGAGCTCTTCCCCTCCCGCATGATCGCCCTCTGGAGTGTGATCGGATTGGTGGAGTTGACGCTCGGCGCGCTCGCCGGCGGGTGGGTCTACCGGGAAGCCGCGGGGTGACGGCCGCCTAGGCCGCTACCGCCTGCGGCGCCAGGGCTTCCACTTCGATGGCGAAGCGGATCGTGTCGCCGACCACCCAGCCGCCGAACTCGAGCGCCTGGTTCCAGGTGAGGCCCCAGTCCCGCCGGTCGAGAAGGCCCGTCGCCGAGGCGGCCGCGCGGGTATTCCCCCACGGATCCTTCATTGCGGCCGTCAGCTCCAGTTCGAAACTCACCGGCCGGGCCTGGCCCTTGATGGTCAGGTCGCCGGTGACCCGCAGCTTCCCGTCGCGCGCGGCGGTCACCGCGGTCGAACGAAAGAGGATCTCGGGGTGCTGCTCGGTGTCGAAGAAGTCGGGCGAGCGGAGGTGAGCATCGCGCTGCTCCACGCCGGTGTCGATGCTCGTGGCGTCGATGCGCGTCTCGAGGGCGGTCGGCCGACCGTTGGCAGCGACTTCGACGGTGCCGGAGAAGCTCCGGAACCGGCCACGCACTGTCGAAATGCCGAGGTGCCGCACGCTGAATTCGATGCTGCTGTGGGTGGGATCGATGGACCACGTCATGATATTGCCTCCGGAAGACAGTGCATACGTAATTATGTTACCAATACAGTTACACTAATACTCAAAAAAAAGTTCCCCGAACGGCCCTCATCCCCTCGCCGCTGCCCGGGCCCGCGGTTTTCCGCGGGCGCCGACCGCCCGCACGATGTCCGACAGCCTGGTCTCCGCCAGCTCCGCCTCGAACGCCGCCTCGGCCCGCCCCATCGCTGGCTTGAGGGCCGCCTGGATGTGGGCGCCCACCGGACAGTTGGGGTTGGGCGGCGAGCGGTGCATCGCGAAGAGGTCGCCCGGCTCCACCGCGCGGTAGACGTCGATCAGTCGTATCTGGGCGGCGGGCTTCGCCAGCAGCGCGCCGCCCCCCGCCCCGAGCTGGGAGGTCACCAGGCCGGATCGATGGAGCATCGACAACAGCCGCCGAACAACGCCCGGATTGGTGTTGGCGCTCGCCGCGATATACTCCGATGTGACAGGCTGGCCGTCCTGAGACTCCAGGAGGGTCAGGATGTGGAGCGAGACTGCAAAGCGACTGCTTGACGTCACGGGCGCCCGGCTTTCCAGGGTCGTTAGTGTAACTAACGTTGTAACATATTTTCGGGTTGTCAAGTTGCCGCGCCGAGGCCCGCAATCCACTTGCCCTTGTCCCGGCGGATGCGCAGGTTCACGATTCCGGCGCCGAGTGTGGATTCCTTCACAGAACGCGAGGAGTGGGCGATGGCGAGAAGCGCACTCACGGTGATTCCGCGCGGGCTGGTCTCGCTCCCGATGAATGCGATCGCGGGGCTCCTCCTGCTCGTCTCCCCGGCGCTCGCGCAGGTGGCAGTGCCAGGGCAGGATGTGCGCATCGGCACCCCCGCCACCGTGACGATCTGGAACCGGCCGATCGTCGAGCTGCGCGCGACGATCGACAACGTCACCGCACAGGAGCGGGCGGAGCGCATCCGGCAGCGGATCGAGCTGCTCCCGTACACGGCCCTGACCTCGGACGTGCAGGCCAGCGTCACGAACTTCAGCGGAAGGACCGTGGCCGTGGTGATGGTGGGCTCCCAGCTCATCGCCTTCATCCTGCCGGAAGACCTGGACCCCGAGGCCGGTCTGACGCTCCAACAGGCCGGCGACCGCGCGGTCGCCAACCTGCGGGGGGTGCTGCAGGCGCGGGCGGAGCAGCGACGGACCCCTATCCTGCTTCGCGGCGTTGGACTGTCAATCGGTGCCACGCTGCTCCTCCTGCTCGCTCTGAAGGGCGTCGCGCGGATGCGACGGAAGGCGCTCGACTCCCATTTCAGCGACACGATCGCACGCCGAGTCAAGCTGCTCGGCTTCGATCCGGGACCGCTCCTGACCGCACTCGAGCAGGGCCTGATCAGGCTGACCTGGCTCGGCATGGTGCTGGTCGCGTTGTATTTGTGGCTCACGTTCGTCTTTGCCCAGTTCCCATACTCCCAGCCCTGGGGTGCCCGGCTCGGCAACTACCTCTTCCAGCTCATGGCTGGGTTCGGCAGGGGAGTGCTCGGCGCGGTGCCGGGGCTGTTCGCGGTGATTGTGATTTTCCTGCTCACGCGCGTGGTGTCGCGCGCCGTCGGCGCATTCTTCAGCCGCGTAGAGGCAGGCGAAATCGATGTGACTTGGCTTGACCCGGAAACCGCGAAGGCCACCAAACGACTCGTCGCGGCGATGATCTGGATCTTCGCCATCATCGTGGCGTACCCCTACATACCCGGATCGGGCACGGATGCGTTCAAGGGCGTCAGTGTCTTCGTGGGCCTGATGATCAGTCTCGGTTCCGCCGGCCTGATCAACCAGCTGATGAGCGGGCTGGTCGTGGTCTACTCCCGGGCCTGCAAGCCGGGGGAGTATGTGCGGGTCGGCGACATCGAGGGGGTGGTGAGCCAGGTCGGCGTACTGTCGACGAAGCTCATCACGAGAAAGAAGGAAGAGATCACCGTGCCGAATGCGGTGTTGACCGGCTCGTCGATGACGAACTTCTCACGACTCGCCGGGGAACAGGGCGCGATTGCCGCCACCACCGTGACCATCGGCTACGACGCGCCGTGGCGACAGGTACACGCGATGCTGCTGCTGGCCGCGGAACAGACCACTGGCATCCGCAAGGAGCCCAAGCCGTTCGTCCTCCAGCGCTCGCTCTCGGATTTCTATGTGGAGTACGAGCTCCGGTTCCACCTCCAGCGGCCGGAGGATCGGATTTTCGTGCTCTCGGAACTGCACGGACAGGTTCAGGACGCGTTCAACGAATTCGGCGTCCAGATCATGTCGCCGCACTTCGAGGAGCAGCCCGAGGGCCGGGTGCTCGTCCCCCGTTCCCAGTGGCACGCGACCCCTGCGAAGGAGTGATGGTTACGTGCGGGAAGGCACGAATCACGAGGACATGTCCAGGCGGGTCGGCGATTTCTTCTCCCAACAGGCGACGGAGTACGCCAGGTATCGCCCGGTGTACCCGGCGTCGCTCGTGGAGTTCCTCGCTTCGCTGACGGAGGAGCACCGGGCGGCCTGGGATTGCGGCACCGGATCGGGCCAGGCGGCGGAGCTGCTCGCGGAGGCATTCACCCACGTGTACGCCACCGACCCGAGCGCGGCGCAGCTGGCGCAGGCGCGCCCGCACCCTCGCATCAGCTACCGGCGTGGACGGGAGGGCGATTCCGGATTGCCGGACGACTCGGTGGATCTGGTGACCGCCGCCCAGGCGGCCCACTGGTTCGACCTACCCGCGTTCTACCGGGAAGCCGAGCGGGTGCTGCGGTCCGGCGGCGTCATCGCGGTCTGGTGCTATGCGCTGCCGCAGATCTCCCCGGACATCGACCGGGTGGTCCAGCGCTTCGCGCACCAACGCGTCGGCGCCCACTGGCCGGCCGGACGGGAATACGTCGATGCGGAGTACGCGAATCTCCCGTTTCCCTATCACCGACTGCCGGTGCCCCCGCTCGCCTATGCGGCTAGCCTCGATCGGACCGAGTTCCTCGGGTACGTGGGCACGTGGTCGGCGGTCGTGCGGTGTCGCGAGGCCGAGGGGATAAGCCCGATCGACGAGCTCGTACAGGACCTCGAGCCGCACTGGCGCGTTCCGGAACAGCGCCACCTGGTACGGTGGCCGCTGCATGTCGTGGTGGGGCGGCCCGGGAACCCGGCGAGGCAGTGATGCCGCGCGTCAGTCGGCCCAGCCATACTGATAACTCACCGCGAACACATCGAACTCGCCGCCGAACCGGGTGAAGAATCCCGAGCTGAAGCTCCCCTTCACGGCGTGACCGCCGCCCAGGAACCAGCTTCCCGTCGCGCCGAATCTCGAATTGCGCTGGAAGGTGTTCTGCGTGACGCCGTCCACCGAGGTGGTGCCCCCCGAGACGAACGTGCCGTCGAGGGCCAGCCAGGCGCGGCGCCCGAACACGTGGACCACGTGGGTCTGGAAGGTCCACAGCGGGTCCTGTGAGACGGTAGACGTCCGGTTGTATTCCGTATTGTCGCCGAAGACCCAGACGCCGGCGTACCCCTCCAGGGCCCACCCGCGGCCCAGGGGCTCGATCACACCTATCTCGGGTTTCACGGCAAAGCGGTGGGCGCTGATGTTGACCAGCCGGTCGGGATCGTACTCGCCGAGCGGCGTGGTGACGACGAGCGATCCGCCCACGATGGTGCCGAAGCGCACACCGGCCAGCTCCTCCCGCCGGCGAGCGGGGCCGCCGGCGAGGTTCACCGCAAGCCGGAGCTGCGGATCGGCGAATCCGTTGAGGTGCCGGGCCGTATCCTGGCCGGCCACCGTGCCCTCGACCGTTCCCTTGACGTACGGCACGACGGCCTGGACCTGCGCCGACCGCCCGAAGAGGCCGAACGCCCGCGCGAAGGCCACGGTGCCGGTGTTCGTGGAGACGTTGACATCCTCGATGGGAAGCGTCCCATCGAGGACCACATCGCCGTATGAGTATGAATAGGAGGCGACGACCGCGTTCCAACCGGTCGGCAGCGGCAGGTAAAGCCGCGGCTCGAGCGATTGGGCGCTCGCGAGCGAGGGTGCGAGCGCCAGGAGAATCGCCGCGACGTGCCGGTGCGCGGGGAAGAACATTCGCAGGCACCGGATCATCGATGCTCCACTAAGCCGTGAGCCGTGTGGAATCGCCAATAGCAAACTGTGCGGGTGTGAAACCTCGATGATTCAAGGCCCCACACCCGCCTCGCCTTCTTCCTGTCCGCCTGTCCGCCTGTCCGCCTTCCTACAGTCCCAGCACCATCTCCGCTCTCGTATACAGGTACCGGCCGTTATACCCGAACGGCGATGCCGCGGCCCACGGGAAGATCCCGCCGTTGTTGTTGTTCACGCCTGCCTGGTCGGGGTAGACGTCGAACAGGTTCCGCACGCCGAACGACAGGTTGACCTGATTGAATTGGTATCCCACCTCGGCGTCCACCAGCGTCTTCCCGCCGTACGATTCCTCGCAGGTGTCGCAGTACCCCGGCTGGGCGGAGGAGAACTCGCCGAAATAGGAAACGCGCGCGAGCGAGTGGAAGCGGCCGTTGGTGTAATTGCCCGCGAGCGTTCCCCGCCATTCCGGCCGTTCCTTTTCGATGGCGACCCGTGTCACGACGTCCAGCAGGGTCTCGACGCCGGTGCCGTCCAGCTCGGGCGGAAGTGGCGCCTCCTCCAGGATCGTGTTCTCGGTGAAATTGACCCCGAGCGTGAGGCCGAAGATGCCGCTGCCCCAGGCCGGCCACTGGAAGTTGCCCGTGACATCCACACCTTGAGTCCGGCTGTTGATCGCGTTGGTGAAATACTGGGCGCCGTCAATGTTCAGGCCCGCATTGTCGAGAATCGCGATCACACTGTCGGTGCCGAGGAATCCGGAGAGGATGATCCGGTTGTCGATGTCGATGTGGAAGTAGTCGGCCGTGAGGGTGACGTTATTGGCCGGGCTCACTGCGAACCCGGCGCTGAAGTTGACGGACGTTTCCTCTTCGAGCGGCTCGGCGCCGAGCGCGATCGCGGCCGGGTGATCGGCCGGGAAGATTCCGAAATCGACCGGCTCCGGCAGTCCGGTCCCGACGTCGAAGATGAAGTTCGTCGCGATGCTGGTGTAGTGAGTCTGGCTCAGGCCCGGGGCCCGGAAGCCGGTGCTGGCCGCACCGCGGAGGGTGAAGCGGGGCGAGAGTTGGTAGCGGAGGGCCAGCTTGCCGGTGACGCGCTCGCCGAAGTCGCTGTAACTCTCGAACCGCGCCGCCACGTCGGCGAGCAGCTTCGTGGTGATATTCGCCTCGGCGTCGGCATAGACCCCGAAGTTCGTGCGCGAGTCATCCGTCGCCGCTGCAGGCTGGAATCCGGCGAACACCTGCGATCCGGCCGGCGCGAGAACACTGTCCCGGTCGAGGTGATAGCCCTGCATGTACGACGCGGGCTCGCCGGCAGTGATTTGATAGCGTTCCCGCCGGAACGTGGCGCCGAGCGCCAGGTTGAGCGGCCCCGACAGGCCGATATTGAGCGGCCGTGAGACATTCACGCCGGTCACCAGCTCTTCGCGGCCCAGCTTCCCCGCGAAGAACGACGTCTGGTTCGGAATGCCCGGATCGTCGGCGTTGCCGAGGATGCCGTCGAGGCCCGGCGCGCAGGGCGTGCCCAGGCAGGGTCCCAGCGACACATTGAGCGTATTGGTCAGGTTGTACTCGAAATCGTTGTGACCGAATTCGAGCCCGAAGTCGTACGACCAGCTGCCCGCGATGCCGCGGAAGCCGGCGGCGGCGGAGTAGTCCACCACATCCGGATCGAAGGTCGGCAGGAAGCCGAGGGGATAGATCTCCGGCCAGTTGCGGCTGTCGTTGCCGGTCCGCCGGTAGCCGTTGCCGGTGCCCTGCCGGAAACTGTATCCGCCGAATGAGTACACCTCGAAGGTGCCCGCGTCGTTGAGCGGCATCCGGAAATTGGCGAAGGTCATGATGTCCTTCGCGAGCCCGTCGCCCCAGTGATAGTTGGGCTGGTCGACCGGATTGTTCTTCTGGACCACACTGCCGTCGCTGTCCACGAAGTCCCCGTCGCCCGTGACGATCTGGTCGCTCGGATCCGCCCACGCCCGGTTCGTCGGATCGCGGTGCCGGTATTCGGCGAAGAGGCCGACCGATCCGCGGCCCAGGCCGAAACCGGCGCCGCCGTTCAGGTTCACCGCGGAGCCGTCGTCCGGATAGTTATCGGTCGTGAAGCGGCCGAAGTCGGCGTTCAGGAACGGGGCGAACTCACCTTCCTTGGCCACCACATTGATGACCCCGGCGATGGCGTCGGAGCCATACTGCGCGGAGGCGCCGTCCCGCAGGACCTCGATCCGATCGATCGCGCTCGCGGGCAGGGCGTTCAGGTCCACGCCACTCGAGCCCGCTCCCATCCCGTAGGCGTAGGTGTTCACCAGGGCCATTTGATGGCGGCGCCAGCCGTTCACCAGCACGAGGCTGTGGTCCGGGCTCAGGCCGCGCAGCGTGAACGGCCGCACGATATCGGTCGCGTCGGTGACCGACTGCCGCGGGAAGTTCACCGACGGGGCGAGGGCCTGGAGGATCTGGCTCGTTTCCGTCGTCCCCTGCCGTGCGAGGACCTCGGCGGTATAGACGTCCACCGGCACTGCCAGTTCCTCGGCGGCGGTATGCTGGGCCCGGGAACCCACCACCACGTCGATCGGCGCGAGCTGGATGGGACGGGGCGTCAATCGGAAGTCCTGTACGACGATACCACCGCTGGACACCATGATCCTGGCCGACATCGGGTTGTAACCGACCCGCCGGGTACGCAAGGTGTAAATCCCGTCGGAGATGTTGCGGAATTCGTAGGTACCTGCCACCTGGGTTGTGGTACCAAGTCCGGTGCCCTCGAGGGCGATGGAGACCCCCGACACCGGTGCGCCCAACGTGTCAGTGACCGTGCCGCGGACGGTGCCGCCCTGGGCAGCCAGGAGACCGGGAAGCAGGAGCAGGAAGCTGGGCACGAGAAACAAGGCGAGCGGACGAGATGAACGGGACATCACGCCTCCAGCAGGGGAAGGTGAGGACCGCAGGTAACTCGTTCCAGGTGCAGGCATTGAGGCACGGCCGGCAAGGCGGGGGGAGGGCTGGCCGACCGATTCCCGGCCTATATAGGGGTTACTCTCGGGCCAGTCAAGAAGGAGCGCGGCCCGGGAGGGGGCTGTTCTCGAGTCGAGCCGGCCTCCGGGGGTTCGGTTGCGGCTTCGGGGGTGGGTAGCTTCAATTCAAGGCTTCAACCCCCTCACGGAGCTCGTAATGATCCGACGTTTCTTCCTTGCCGCAGGAGTTGCCGCCGTTTTCGCCAGCCCCCTCGCCGCCCAGGCCAACGAGCGCGACATGCGTGAGCTCAGCAGGTCTGAGCTCGAAACCGCCAAGAAGCAAATCGTGGCGGCCAACATGACCCTGACCGAGCCGGAGAGCAAGGCCTTCTGGCCGCTGTTCGATCAGTACCAGGCCGAGCGTCGCGCCAACACCGATCGTCGTGTGGCACTGATCGAGCGCTATGCGAACAGCTACTCGGCGATGACCGACGCCGTCGCCGATTCGCTGGCGAAGCAGTGGATCTCCGTCGAGAAGGAGCGGTCCGCCCTGCCGGGTGAATGGTATCCCAAATTCCGCAAGGTGCTGCCCGCCACGAAGGCCGCCCGATTCATGCAGATCGAGAGCAAACTCCAGGCGCTGATCGACTATCACATCGCGGACAACGTTCCACTGATCCCGGCGACGAAATAATCCCGTTTCCGCTGGCCGCACTCCTCGCCTGCCCCGGAGTGCGGCCACCGCGGAGACTCCGATCCGTGGGGCTCCCCTGCCGGTCTGGCGTCACCCTCGGTGACCGGTAGATTGACCATCCTACCCGCTGCACTGGGCGAACCCGCCTCGGTTCGGGAGTCTCCAAGGAGAGCAATCGATGGACAAGACGGTCTCGCGGGGTGCATCCCTGACTGCGCTCGCGCTGACGGCTTCCCTCGCTGGATGCGGCGACAAGACTCCTCCGCCGCCTCCGCCACCGTCGGTCACCGTGATGCCGGTTCAGGTGCGTGACGTGCCGGTGTACCGCGAGTTCACCGGCGAAACGAAGGGCGCGGATGACGTCGAGATCCGTGCGCGGGTGGCCGGGTTCCTCGAGCGGCAGGCCTACACTGAGGGCACGCCGGTGCGGCGGGGCGCGCTGCTCTTCGTGATCGACCCCAAGCCGCTCGAGGCGGCACTGCGCCGCGCCCGGGCCGACCGGGCCGAGGCCGAGGCGCGGTTCGACCGGGCGACCGTCCAGGCGAATCGCCTGCGCCCGCTGGCCGCTCAGAATGCCGTGAGCCGCCAGGACCTGGACAACGCGCTCGCCACGGAGGAGGCAACCCGGGCCGCGGTGGACGCGGCGAGGGCCGCGGAGAATTCGGCCGAGCTCGACCTGTCCTACACGCGCGTCACGAGCCCGATCGACGGAATGGCGGGGATCGCCAACGTCGATGTCGGTCAGTACGTCGGCAGTCCCGAGCCCACCGTGCTCACCGTGGTCTCGGCGCTCGATCCGATCAAGGTCTCCTTCAACATTTCCGAGTCGGAGTATCTCGAGCTCGCGCGCGCGACCAGCGCCGGAGGCCGGACGCCGCGGAACGCGCAAGCCATCGTCGAGCTGCAGCTCGCCGACGGAACCGTGCATCCCGAGCGGGGGCGCGTCACCATCGTCGGCCGCGGGGTGGACCCCGCGACGGGTACCATGCTCCTCGAGGCCGAGTTCCCCAACCCGAAGGGGATCGTCCGGCCGGGCCAATTCGCCCGGGTGCGCATTCCGGTCACCGTTTCGAAGAATGCGATCGTCATTCCGCAGCGCGCGGTCCAGGAGCTCCAGGGGACGAACAACGTGTACGTGGTCGGGGCCGACAGCATCGTGGAGATCCGGCCCGTCAAGCCCGCCAATCGGGTCGGCTCCGAGTGGGTCATCGGCGAGGGCCTCAAGCCCGGCGACCGGGTCATCGTGGATGGCCTGCAGAAGGTCCGGCCTGGGGTGAAGGTGGCGCCCACGGTCGCACCGAGCACCCCCGACAGCACGGCGGGAGCGCCCTGAGTCATGGCGGAGTTTTTCATCCGGCGGCCGATCGTCGCCATCGTCATCTCGATCATGATCGTGCTGCTCGGCCTGAACAGCCTGCGCGGGCTGTCCTTCGAGCAGTACCCCTTCCTGGCACCGCCGACCATCCGGGTCACGGCCACCTACCCCGGCGCGTCGGCGGTGGCGGTCGAGCAGTCGGTGGCCACGCCGATCGAGCAGGAGGTCAACGGCGTCGAGGGCATGATCTACATGAAGTCGTCGAACACCAGCGACGGCCGCATGCAGCTCGATGTGAATTTCGGGGTGGGCACCAACCAGGACATGGCGAACGTCCTGACCCAGAATCGCGTGTCCTCGGCGCAGGCCCGTCTGCCACAGGAAGTGATCCAGCAGGGCGTGACGGTCAAGAAGCAGAGCCCCAGCATCCTGATGCTGATCTCGGTCTATTCGCCGAAGGGCAGCTACGACGCGAACTTCCTGATCAACTACGCCGGCATCAACCTGCGGGACCAGATCCTGCGCATTCCCGGCATCGCCCAGGTCGACCTGTTCGGCGGCACCGACTACGGGATGCGGATCTGGCTCAGGCCCGACAAGCTGGCCAAGCTCGGGCTCACGCCCGCCGACGTGATCTCGGCGATCCGGGAACAGAACCTCCAGGCTCCGGCGGGACGCGTCGGGATGCGGCCCTCCTCGGCGGACCAGGAGTTCACCTACACGGTGAGCGCCCCCAGCCGGCTCGTCACCGAGCAGGAGTTCGCGAACATCATCATCCGCGGATCGGAGGCCGGCGCGCAGGTCCGGGTCGGGGACGTGGGCCGGGTGGAGCTGGGCTCACAGGACTACAACTCGTTTGGACGTCTCGACGGCAAGCCGGCCGGGGCCATGGCCGTCTACCTGCTTCCGGGAGCCAATCAGCTCCAGGCCGCGGAGGCGATCTACGAGACGATGCGCCACGCGAAGACGTTCTTCCCGGCCGACCTGGATTACCGTATCGTCTACGACACGACGCCCGCGGTCGAGGCGTCCATCGAGTCGATCCTCCATACGTTCATCGAAGCAATCATCCTCGTCACGCTGGTTGTCTTCATCTTCCTGCAGAATCTGCGGGCCACCATCATCCCGCTGCTCACCGTGCCGGTTTCCCTCATCGGCACATTCATCTTCTTCCCGCTGCTCGGTTTCTCGGTCAACACGCTCTCCATGTTCGGCCTCGTGCTCGCGATCGGCATCGTGGTGGACGACGCCATCGTCGTCGTCGAGGCCGTGATGCACCACATCGAGCACGGGATGAGTCCGCGGGAGGCGACCGTCCAGGCGATGAAAGAGGTCTCGGCACCCGTCATCGGCATCGCCCTCATCCTCACCGCAGTGTTCGTCCCCGTTGCCTTCATTCCCGGCCTCACCGGCCGGATGTACCAGCAGTTCGCGCTCACGATCGCGATCTCGGTCCTGCTCTCGGCCTTCAGTGCGCTGTCGCTCTCACCCGCCCTCGCGGCGATGCTGCTCAAGCCCGCGAAGCCTGCGCGCGGCCTCCTGGGCAAGTTCTTCGGGGGATTCAACCGGGGATTCGAACGGGCGACGAGCGCCTACGTCAAGGGCGCCCAGGTCCTGGTCCGCCGGTCCATCCTCACCATCGGGATCGTCGGGCTCGTCGCGCTGGGGGGCGCCTTCTTCGGCAGTCTGCTGCCCGCCGGGTTCATTCCCGAGGAGGATCAGGGCATCCTCGGCGTCAACGTGACCCTGCCCGCGGGCGCCTCCCTCGAGCGGACGAGCGCGGTGCTGGCCCAGGTCGAGCAGATCATCGGAAAGACGGAAGGCGTCGAGTCCTACCAGACGATCGGCGGCTACGGCGTCGTCACCTCGACGTATCAGCCGAATTTCGGAACGATTTTCATCCGGCTCAAGCCCTGGGGGGAGCGGCACGGCAAGGAGATGCACGCGCGCGGCTTCATGGCCCGGTTGGCCGCCCAGTTCAACAAGATCCCCGAGGCCATCATCTTCCCGTTCAACATCCCCACCATCTCCGGATTCGGAGCCTCCGCAGGCTTCAATTTCCTGCTGCAGGACCGGAGCGGGAGCCTGACTGTCGAGCGGTTGGGCGAGCTGAGCCGCCAATTCCAGGACGCGGCCCGGAAGCGGCCGGAGATCGGGAACATCTTCACCTCGTTCGACCCGCGATATCCCCAGGTGAAGGTCGAGCTCGACCGGGAGAAGGCCCGAAAGCTTGGCGTGCCCATTGACGAGGCGTTCCAGGCACTCTCCGCAAGCCTCGGCGGCAGTTACGTCAACGACTTCAATCGCTTCGGCCGTCTCTTCCGGGTCTATGTCCAGGCCGAGGCGAATTATCGGCGCAACCCGGAGGACATCGGCCAAATATGGGTCCGGAGCAAGACCACCGGCGACATGATCCCGCTCGGCACGCTCGTCACCATCTCATCCCAGTCGGGGACGGAGCTCACCAACCGGTTCAATCTCCTGCGCTCCGTGGAGATGAACGGGGTGCCCGCCCGCGGCTACGCCTCGGGCCAGGCGCTCAGCGCGCTCGAGGAGGTCTTCCGGGAGACGATGCCGCCCGAGGTGGGCTACGCCTACTCGTCCCTCTCGTACCAGGAGAATACCGCACCGCCAGCGGGACCGACCTTCGTCGCGGCCATTGTGTTCGTGTTCCTGCTGCTGGCCGCCATGTATGAGAGCTGGCGCCTGCCCTGGGCGGTACTGCTCGGATCGCCCCTCGTGGCACTGGGCGCCTTCTTCGGAGTCTGGCTCCTGGGCTACGACAACAACGTGTACGTCCAGATCGGCAACATCATGCTCATCGGCCTGGCCGCGAAGAACGCGATCCTGATCGTCGAGTTCGCCAAGGCGAAGCATGACGGAGGCATGGGAGTCGAGGAGGCCGCCCTGGAGTCCGCGCGGCTCCGATTCCGGCCGATCCTGATGACCGCGTTCGCGTTCATCCTCGGGGTCGTGCCGCTGATGCGCGCCAGCGGGGCGGGCGCCGGCGCGCAGAACGTCATGGGCACCGCCGTCTTCTTCGGCATGTTCGTGGCCACCGCGCTCGGGGTCTTCCTGATTCCGGGCAACTTCGCCTTCGTCGAGCTGCTGGGCCGCAAGAAGAAGCACGCCGAGGACGCCCCACCCGCCGAGCCCGTGCCCTCCACCGGGGCGGCGCACTGACATGACTCGCCGCCTCATCGCCGCGGCGCTCGCCCTGGGCCTGGCGGGCTGCGCCGTCGGCCCGAACTACGAGCCGCCGGAAATCGTCGTGCCCGTCGGCTGGCGGGACAGCACGCTCGCGCTCCGTGATTCCTCGTACGCCAACCTTCCCTGGTGGGAGGTGTACGCGGACACGACGCTGCAGCGGCTGATCCTGGTCGCGCTGCGCGAGAACCAGGATGTGCGCGTCGCGCTGGCCCGCGTCAACGAGGCCCGCGCCTTCCTCGGAATCCAGCGCCTCGAGTTCCTGCCGCAGATCGACATCTTCGCTAGTGGGGAGCGGTTCAAGCCTCCGGATTCGCTGAACAATCAGCCGCAGCCGGAACGGAACGCCTTTTCCGTCAGCGGAAGCCTGGCCTGGGAGATCGACCTCTGGGGCCGGGTCCGCCGCCTGAACGAGTCGGCGAAGGCCTCACTGCTCGCAACCGAGCAGGGACGCCGCGGCGTCATCCTCACGATCGTGAGCGAAGTCGCCCGCGTCTACCTCGAGCTCCGGGATTTAGACCAGTCGCTCGACATCGCCGAGCGGCAGCTCGAGATCCGCCGCCAGTCGCTGGATCTCGCCCGCGCGCGTTTCGAGGGCGGCCTCACCTCGGAGCTCGACGTCCGGCAGGGCGAAGGCGCCTTGGCGAACGCGGAGGGCGCAGTTTACCGATTCCTGCGTGAGCGGCAGCAGAAAGAGAACGAGCTGAGCATCCTGCTGGGGCGCGCGCCCGGCGACATTCCGCGTGGGCAGCCGCTGACGGAGCAGGATTTCCCCGACCTGATCCCGGCCGGGCTGCCCTCGGAACTGCTGCTGCGCCGGCCGGATGTGCAACAGGCGGAACAGGAGCTGCGCGCGTCGAACGCGCTGATCGGGGCGGCGATCGCCTCCCTGTTCCCGACCATCAGCCTCACCGGCGGCGGCGGCACCGTGACCCGCGATTTCGACAACCTGTTCAAGGAGGGCACCGGCTTCTGGAACCTCGCCTTGAACCTGTTCCAGCCGATCATCAATCGCGGCCGGAATCTCAAGCAGGTGGCGGTCGAGCGCGCCCGGACCGAAGCGGCGGTGGCGTTCTACGAGCGGACCGTCCTGACCGCCTTCCGCGAGGTGGAGGATGGCATTGTCGGCGTCCAGCGCTTGCGGGACGAGGCCGATGCCGCCGGGCGGGCGGCCGAGGCCGCGCGCCAGGCGGTCGACCTGGCCAGCCTCCGCTATGAGGGCGGAGTGGACAGCTACCTCAACCTGCTCGACGCACAGCGCGAGCAGCTCACCGCCGAGCTGCAGGAATCCCAGCTCCTCCGCCTGCAGCGGGTAGCCGTGGTGCAGCTCTACAAGGCGCTGGGTGGCGGCTGGGATCCCGTCACGGATACGCTGGCGCTGCCGCTCCCGGACACCGCGTCGGTTCAGCAGCAGCCGCTCCCGCAGCAGCAATAGCGGGTCGAGCGTCAGCGGGTCAGCGGGAGCGGGCCGAGCGGTGAGTCCAGTGGGCACGTTGGTGAGCAATGACGCATCTTGGGCCCCTACGTGGAGAGTACGCCCGATTCGACTCTGGTACTGGCGCTGGCGCCTCAAGGGCCGTGAGCCGGAATTCTGCCTGGGATGCGGCGGGCCTCTCGAGACCCAGACGATGGCACTCTGCCGGGCGGCGGCCGGCCGGGTCCAGCTCACCCTCCACGGCCTCCCCTTCGCCGCATGCGCCAACGGCTGCCGCGACCGGCGCCTGCCGCAGCCGGGGTTTCTGCAACGGCTCGAGGCGGCGCTGATGGACGGCGGCCAGCTGCCCATCGCCCGGACTCAGACCCCCAGCGGCTCGATCAGCTGCCACCGGTGCTCCAGCCGTTCATGGCGCGCCGGCACCAGCCCCGGCGAGGTCCGCGGTCTCGTGACGCTGCACGGGGTGTCGCCTTTCGCCGCCACAGTGAGTGGACAGGTCCAGACTTGCGGCAGCTGCGGACTCCAGCAACTGACTCCGTCGGACGAGCTGCGACGCGACCTCGCGCTGGCCCTCGCTCGCGCCCTCAGGGCCGCCGGACTTCGCACGCGGTTCCGCTGATCCCGCCGAACGGCTCACCGTGGCGAACACCACCTACTCCCGCATATATACCGTGGTGCGCCGGGTCCCCGCCGGTCGCGTGGCGAGTTACGGCCAGATCGCCGGCGTCGTGGGTCTGGGCGGCGCGCGCCAGGTCGGCTACGCGCTGCACGCGCTGCCGCGGGGCACGAGCGTGCCGTGGCACCGGGTGCTGAACGCCCAGGGGCGGATCAGCCTGCTGAACCATCACGCGCTCACCCAACGGCTGCTGCTGGAGCGGGAAGGCGTGCGCTTCGATGCCCGCGGGCGGGTCGACCTCGTGAAGTTCGGGTGGAGGCCGCGGGGATCCCGAATCACAAGAAGGAAGTCCTGATGCGGAGCCACCCCGGCCGAATTCGCCTCACCGCATTCCTTCTCGCCGCCCCGGCTGCGACCGCCGGCGCGCAGGACCGAGCCGCCGATTCGTCCGCCGCCGCCCTGGCGGTGCACGCGTATCACCAGGCCCTCGAGGCCGGCGACAGCACGGCTGCACTCGCGCTGCTCGCCGATGACGCGGTGATCCTCGAGGCCGGTGGCATCGAGACCCGCGCCGAGTATCGCGCAAACCACTTGCCGGCCGATATCGCGTTCGCCCGCGCGGTTCCCGCGATTCGCTCCCCGCTCGCGGTCACGATTCAGGGCGATGTTGCATGGATCTCCTCCACCTCCACCTCGGCGGGGACCTACGAGGGCCGGGACATCCGAAGCCAGGGGGCGGAGCTGATGGTTCTGACCCGGGATGGCACCTCGTGGCACATCCGGGCCATCCACTGGTCCTCCCGCCGGCGTCCCGCCGGAGGCCCCTGATGGTCCCGCCGATCGACCCCCGCGTGGACATCGGCCACGTGCATCTCAAGGTGGCGGATCTCGACCGCGCGCTGGCGTTCTACTGTGGCGTGCTCGGCTTCGAACTGGTCCAGCGTCTCGGCGAAGGTGCCGCGTTCATCTCGGCCGGGGGATATCATCATCATATCGGGCTCAACACCTGGGAGAGTCTCGGCGGGTCCCCGCCGCCGGCGGGCACGACGGGTCTCTATCACGTCGCCATCCGGTACCCCGATCGGGCCACGCTGGCCGACGCGTTCCGCCGGCTCCGGGATGCCGGCATCGCGCTCGACGGGGCGAGCGACCACGGAGTCAGCGAGGCGCTCTATCTCCACGATCCGGACCGGAACGGCCTCGAGCTGTATCGCGACCGCCCGCGGGAGGAATGGCCGCGGGACGCCTCAGGTACGCTCGAGATGGTCGTCCTGCCACTGGACATCCGTACCCTGCTCAGGGATGCACCCTGAGGCGGGGCCCCCCATCCACACGAAGGAATCGCCATGAGCGGCAGTCATGAAATGACCACCACGGCCTTCACGCTGGAGGGCTATCGGATCATTCAGAACCTCGGCATCGTCCGTGGCATCAGCGTCCGGTCGCGCAATCTGTTCGGCGCGGTCGGCGCCAAGATCGAGACCCTGTTCGGTGGGAACATCTCGATACTCACCACCCTCTGCGAGAAGACCCGGCGCGAGGCGTTCGATATCATGCTCACGCACGCGCACGGCATGGGCGCCAATGCGGTGGTCGGCGTGAGGTATGACGCCACGGAGATCATGGCCGGAGTCTCGGAAGTGCTGTGCTACGGCACGGCGGTGGTGGTGGAGGCAGAGTAGTGCCACTCCGCGCGCTGCGCGCGAAGCTGGCGCGCGAGATGCCGGTCACCCAATCCCTTGGCATTCGCGTGGTGGGGCGACGGGAGGGCGGACTGGTTCTGGAGGCGCCGCTCGCCGCCAACATCAATCACACCGGGACGGCCTTCGCCGGGAGCCTGAACGCCGCCGCGACGCTCGCCGGCTGGGGCACCGTCTGGCTCCTCCTTCGGGAGCGCGGCATCCGGGCGCACGTGGTGCTCCAGGACAGCACGGTGCACTACGTCCGGCCCGTCACGGGCGACTTCACCGCCCGCTGCCTGCCGCCGGACGACCACGCGGTCGCCCGGCTGGTCGACGCCCTCGCCCGCCGGGGGCGGGGACGGATCGAGCTTCACGCCGTCGTGTCCGATCGCGACGGAGACGCCGTGACCTATCGCGGCCGCTATGTGGCTCTGCGTGAAACGAAGCGCGGAACCTAGAAATCCTTCCTGCGGAACACCCGAAGCGCCAGCGCGAGCGGTACCACCGCCTGGACCACCAGAGCCGCCAGCACCGCCACCCGCCCTCCGGCCGACCCGAAGAACCGCTCGAAGACCGCACCAGTGTATCCCATCAGCGCCGCGGTATCGAACTGGAGCAGCAGCAGCACGCGGCCGAGGTCCACCGGGTTCATCAGCGTCAGCGCGAGGACCGCCCGCTCGAGCGGGTAATCGCTGAACCACGTGATGATCAGGAGGATCAGCCCGTCGTAGATGATCGCGCACGCCAGCCACACGAGGATCGCGCCGCCGAGCCCCTTGGCCCGGTCGTCGAAGTGGGTGGCGAGCAGCACGGCGACCGCGGTGAAGACGAACGTCAGCAGGAGCCCCGCCGTGAGCAGCATCAACAGGGGGCCCCAGAGCGCGGCCTCCGGCTTCGCGTGCAGGATGAACGGCAGCGCGACGCCCGCGAGAAACGCGGCGGCCAGTGGCAGCGACAGCCCGAGATACAATCCGGTGAAGAGGGACCGCCGCCCGACGGGCTGGGCCAGCAGGAGCTCGGTGAATTCCCGCGCGCCGTACACGTACATGGTCCCGAACAGGGCGCTGACCAGGGGCACCAGGATCAGCACCACGTTGAGGAGGGACAGGACGACGCGCGCGCCGCTGCCCCCGAACCGGAACAGGGCATCGGTCAGGAGGAAGAGGAGCGCCGCGTACACCAGCACGGTCCGGCTGCGGAGCACGTTGTGCAGCTCATACCGCAGGATGCGCCGCGTGGCCGTCATGCGCGTCCCCCGCCCAGGAGCGCCGCCATCGCGCGCTCGACGCTCCGTTCGCCCGTCTGCGCCTTGAGCTCCGTCAGCCCGCCCGCGTACCGGATCCGTCCCTCCACGAGGAAAATGAGATCGTCCGCCAGCTCCTCGATCTCGCCGATCAGGTGAGAGCTCAGGAGCACGGTCGCTCCCTGCGCTCTGACCGCGCGGATCTTGTCCTTGAGCCGGCTGCTCGCGACCGGATCGAGCCCGGCGGTGGGCTCGTCGAGGATGAGGAGCGCGGGCCGGAACAGAAACGCGATTGCGGCGTTGAGCTTCTGCCTGGTGCCCCCCGAGAGGCCGCGCACCGGCCGGTCCATCGTACCGGACTGCGCGAACCACTCCAGCAGGTCCTCATCGGTGCCCGCTCCGGGGCCGCGCAGGTCGCGCAGCATCGCGACGACCTCCCGCGGCGTCAGGTTGTCCGGGAAATGCGCCGCCTGCGGCATGTAGCCGATGCGACCGCGGTAGCGCCAGTCACGGCCGAGCGGCTCGCCGTCCAGCACCAGCGAGCCGGTGTCCGGATGCACCAGCCCGAGGATGGCCCTGATGAGCGTGGACTTGCCTGCCGCATTCGGCCCGACGAGTGCGGTGATCCGGCCGCGCCCGATCGTCAGGTCGAGCCCGTCCAGGGCCACCACCCTCCCGAAGCGTTTGCCGAGGCCGTGGATCTCGAGCGCGGTGTTCATGCGGGTGCCCGCATCAGCGGCCGCTCGTCCACCAGCGTCTCCGGGGTGAGGATCGGGAGCACCCGTTCGGCGGCGTCCAGCAGGTCCACGAAGAAGCTCCGCAGGAGGATCAGCGCCGGCTCGTGCTGCTGGACGAGCATTGAGAAGAGCCGCACCGGCCGGAACGGAATGTCGCCATACCCGTCCCGGTCGAGATCGTACCCTTCGTACTGGTCCCAGTAGTTCTCGCGGAAGATGCTGAAGTTGCTTCGGCTGTTGGTCGCGACGTCGAACGAATTCCCCGTGAACTGGTTCCGGGTGAAGGTGTTCTGCTCGGCGTCGGCCAGCAGCCGGACCGCC
This sequence comes from uncultured Gemmatimonadales bacterium, assembly GCA_963817575.1. Taxonomy (GTDB): domain Bacteria; phylum Gemmatimonadota; class Gemmatimonadetes; order Gemmatimonadales; family GWC2-71-9; genus DASTCF01. The sequence continues at coordinate 30,591 of CAWFOY010000010.1, read as the reverse complement.
CATCCATTGGACAGGAATACGTTGCCGCTGACCTCGTTGCGCGCGGAGCCTTCGAGATAGAGGCCGACGCTGTTCCCGCTGATGGTGTTGCCGGTGATCCGGCTCTCGCGGATCTCCTTGAGCAGCAGGCCGTAGGCGGCCGCGCCCCAGTTGTCCTCGAAGCGGTTCCGGTCCATGACCACGTGCCGCGAATACATCACCGCGACGCCGGCGCCGTTGGCGGCGAACCGGTTCTCGCGGTATTCGCATTCGTGGGAGAACATGAAGTGGAGCCCGTAACGGTGGTTCCCGGTGCTGACGTTGCGGAGGATCCGGGCGCCGCGGGAGAACTCGAGGTAGATCCCGTCCCGGTGCCCGGTCAGCAGGTTCCCATCCACGGTCACATCGGATGAATTCCAGAGATGGATCGCATTCCCGCTATGCACCTCGGACGTGCCTTCGCCCGCGATCACGTTGCGCGACAGCCGGCAGCCGGTGCTCCGGGCCAGGTAGATCCCGAAGAAGGTGTCTTCCAGCCGGGAGTCCTCCACCACGCAGGCGCTCACGCTGTCGAACTTTATGGCCGCCCGGTCCTCGATGAAGCTCGGCGCCACGTGTCGCAGCGTGAGCCCCCTCAACGTCACGTGGTCGGCGGTGACGAAGAAGATGCCGTGGTCGCCGCCCTCGAACACGGCGCCGCTGTCCCCGATGATCGTGACCGGCCGGACGATCCGAAGCGGCGCTTCACGGTAGGTACCCGCACGCACGCGGATCGTCCCGCCGGATGGCGCCAGCACGAGGGCCTGCGTGAGCGTGGTCACCGGCCCGGCGGGGCTCACCACGATCGGAGCCTGGGCAGAAGCCGGGCTCCACGGCAGCACTGCCAGCAGCGCGGCCACGAGGACGGGTCTGCCGGTCATGGCGAGCCGATTCAAGTGGCCGCGCGGGCCTGTGCCAGGACCGCGCCCCAGTCGAGCAGCTCACCGCCGAGCGCGCTTCGCAGGCTGTCGGCCGCCTCGCGCGGCACGGCGACGAGGTGGCTCCCCATCGGCGTGCGCATGCTGTCCGTCCGCAGGTACATGGCGTCCTGGGCGGGGATGAGCGTGCCGGGGCGGCGGAGGTCGGTCACCCACGCGCCCTGGACCTGTTCCGGGGGAACCGGACCCGTCGCGGTGAACGTCGCGAGGCAGCCCACGTCGTCGAACACGAAGATCTTCCCCTTGCGGGTGACCAGCTCCGCCGCGAATCTCGGGTCGCTCACCGTCATGTGGCAATGCCGGCATTCCTCCGTGCCGAGGGCGATCGGCCGCGGTCCGGCAGGGCCACAGGCGAAAGCGGCCGCGCTGAGAAGCGCGGCCGCCCAGGCCGGGATCCGGCGGCGGTTCATGCCGCCGCGCCCATCGCGAGCGTCGCTCCGGCGGCGACCCGCCCCGGCCTTCTCCCGTGCCGCCACTGCCACACCGCCACCCCCACGACCAGGGTGACGGCGAGGATCGCGATCCAGCCGCCTGATGCCGGCCAGGAGGTCGCGTGGAAATTGAGCAGTTGCTTGCTGCCGATCAGCGGCGGCTGGTAGGTCATGCCGGGCACCTTGATGATCGCCTTGGGATCCAGGTTGTGCCCATAGTCATACGCCCACTTGTAAAAGTCCGCCAGCCCCGCGGCGGCGAAGGCGACCAGCACCGCCGCGTAGCCATAGAGCATGCCCCGCCGCCCCACCAGCGCCACCAGCACGCCCAGCACGATCAGGCCCCCGATGATCTTCGGCATGAACCGGAGCTCAGGAATGTCATCGGGCTTGATGGTCTTCATCCCGATGTAGTGATTGAGCCCGTTGATGCTGTTCAGGTCCTGCGGCTTCTCGCCGACGATGCGGTCGGCCGCGATGTACAGCCCCAGCCCTTCCGGGTACTGCGGGGCCTTGAGGCCGATGTGCCAGAGCGGCAGCAGGTACAACGCCGCGAGGGACAGCGCGGCCAGCGCGACGATGAGTCGGGACGAGCGGGACATGGTCTATCGGCTCCGGTGCCTACTTCTTGGCGCTGTTGGATGCCAGCGCGACGCTGCTGCCGCGCGGGGACACCCGGATGTAGCCCTGCATCTCCTGGTGGAGCGCCGAGCAGAAGTCGGTACAGTAGAACGGGAACACGCCGATCCTCGACGGCACCCACACCACCGTGCGGGTCTGCCCCGGCATCACGAGCAGCTCGGAGCTGTTGAGGCCGGTGACCGCGAAGCCGTGCGGGACATCCCAGTCCTGCTCGAGATTCGTGATGTGGAAGAACACCGAGTCGCCGACCTGAATGCCCTCGATGTTATCCGGCACGAAGTGGCTCCGGATCGTGCTCATGCGGACGTGCACCTGGCGTCCCTTCCGCTCGACGCCGGTCCCGGCTTCGCTGCTGACCGCGTAGGGGTCCTTGTTCTTGGCCAGCTCGAAGGTCCGGATCTGCCGGTCCTTGATGATCGAGGCCGGGAGCGCCTGGGCATAGTGCGGCTCGCCTATGGTCGGGAAGTCGAGCAGCAGGCGCATCTTGTCGCCCGAAATGTCGATGAGCTGCGCCGCCTGGGCGAGCTCCGGACCGGTCGGGAGATAGCGGTCCTTGGTGATCTTGTTGAGCGCGATCACGTACTTGCCCCACGGCTGCCGGCTGTCGCCGCCCGGGATCGAGAGGTGCCCGATCGAGTAGTAAGTCGGGATCCGGTCGAGCACGGTGAAGTCCTTGAGCGACCACTTCACGATCTCCGACGACACGAACATCGACGTGTAGGCGTTGCCCTTGCCGTCGAACTCGGTGTGGAGCGGGCCCAGGCCGGGTTCCTTGACCTCGCCCGCGACGATGCTCTCGTACTTGAGCACCGGCACGCCGCTCACCTCGCCCGCGAAATCATGGGCCTCGATGGCCTTCAGCATCTTCGAGAACGAGTGCACCGGAATCACCGTGGCGAGCTTCCCGCCGGCCACGATGTACTCCCCAGTGGGGTCGACATCCACGCCGTGCGGCGACTTGGGGGTCGGCAGGTAGTACACGACGCCCGGACAGGCACCCGCCTCGAGCATCGTGACCGACTTCTCCATCGTGGTCCTGGCCGTCTGCGTGCCTTCCTCCATCACGTTGTGGGCGTACACGGCCGGCACGGTCTTCGCCTTGCCCTCCGCCACGCACTTTTCGGCCTGCTTCCAGTTCACCGCGGCGATGAAGTCCTTGTCGTTCTGCGAGGCGTTCACCTCGAGCAGCGTGCTCGCCTGCTCGGAGTTATAGGACGTGAAGAACGACCAGCCGTGCGACGGACCCTTGCCCGAATGCGACAGGTCGTAGTCGAACCCCGGCATCAGGATCTGGAACGCGATCTTCATCCGGCCGGTGGTGCTGTCCACCTTGATGAAGGTGATGAGGCCGCGGAACTTCTCCTTGTACTGGCTGATCGACACGTCTTCCTGCGGCGTCGGCACGCTGAACCGCGTGGCGGCCACGGCGTACTCGGTGTTCTCGGTGACGAACGGCGAGGCGTGGTTGCCCGCGGAATGCGGGATCTCGAGGATCTCCGCGGTCTCGAAGTTCGTCAGGTCGAGCCGCGCCACCCGGGGCGTGTTGTTGCCGTTGATGAAGAGCCAGCGGCCGTCCGGCACGCCGTTGGTCATCGACAGCTCGGGGTGGTGCGAGTCGTCCCACGGCACGAACCCGTAGGACGTGTTGAGCATCGGCTTGGTCTGTTCGCTGTACCCCCAGGCGTTCTCCGCGTTCTGCGAGAACACGGGCACCACCTTGAGCAGGCGCCCCGACGGCAGACCGTAGACCGCGACCTGACCGCTGAAGCCGCCCGAGGCGAAGAAGTAGAACTCGTCGTACTGGCCGGGGGCCACGTAGACCCGCTGCGCGGCATCCCCGACATCCGCGGTCGGGGTCGCCCCGCCACCACAGCCCGCAGCAACAGCGGCGAGGACGGTGGCGAGGATGGCGTGGGACCGGATCAACGTACTGCGCGACATGGTGATCTCTCCTGAAGGAAGTGGGCCCTGGCCGGGGCCGTGCTCACGGGGTGGCAGGTGGTGCCGTCGTGGTTCGCAGGTACTCCAGCACCGAGCGGGCCTCCTCCACCGTGAGGCCCTGATTCGGCATCTGAGTCATGAACTCCGCCAGGAGCTTCTTCACGACGGGATGCCGGGTGTACATCTCCTGCGGGTTGAGGATCATGTTCATCACGAATTCGGGTTTCACCTTCTCGGCGATGCCGCCGAGCGGCGGGCCGACGTACCGCTGGTCGAGCTTGTGGCAGGCGGTGCACTTGGTCTGGAAGAGCTTCTCGCCGTCTTCCGCGAGCTCGTGCTCCACCGGGCCCAGCACCAGCGGCTCCTTCACCGGGCCGATGCCGTGCTCCATCTCCCAGGGTGTGAGGTCACTCGCCGGGGGTGCGGCGCCTCCCGCCGCACCCGCGGCCGGCGCCGGCTGTTCCTTTCCGCCGCATGCCAGGACCAGCAGCAGAGCCGCCGGCAGCGTCCATCCGATCCATCGCCGTTCAATTGTGCGAGCCATTCGTTCCTCGTCCTGAGATGAATTCACCGGTACCCGCCATCAGTCGAGCAGAGTAGACAGCGGGACCCGGTGACACCGTGAAGGGTTTCTGAAGCAACCTTCATCAACGTTTGGGGTCTCGGGTCATACTGTGAGAGCCAAATTATCATATGAAGATGATGATATCCGTTATTCATTCTTAAGGCGTCTTCATCCGATTCCAGAGGCCCGATGCTCTCTCAGACCGCCGAGTACGCGTTGCGCACCGTCCTTTTCCTGGGCGAGCACCAGGACCGCGCGCTGGTGCGCGTCGGCGAGCTGGCCGAATCGCTCAACATCCCGCAGAACTACCTGTCGAAGACGCTCCACCAGCTCGCGCGGGCGGGCGTCCTCGCGTCCAGCCGGGGGAAACTCGGGGGCTTCCGGCTCGCCCGGCCGGCGGACCGGATTTCGCTGGCCGAGGTCGTCGCCCCGTTCCACGGGCCGACCGCGACGCGCAGCTGCCTCCTCGGCCGGGCGGTGTGCAGCGATCAGAGCCCCTGCGCCGCGCACGCCCGCTGGAAAGAAGTCTCCGAGCGGGTCTCTGCCTTCTTCGGTGAGACCACGGTCGCCGAACTCCTCGGGAGCCGCACCGCCCGCCGGAAGTGACCGGGGCGCGGGTTAGATTCCCCCGATGCCCGACCCCGTGACGCAGATCCTCACCGCATGGAAACGGCTGCACCGGCTCCCGGCGGGCACCTGGCTCTTCAGCCGGCTCCTCGGCTTCGTGGCCCCGTACTCCGGCACGACCGGCGCGCACGTTCGCGAACTCCGGCCCGGGTTCGCGCGCGTCACGCTGGCGGACCGCCGCCGCGTCCGCAATCACCTGGATTCGATCCACGCCGTCGCCCTCGCCAACCTGGGCGAACTGGCCAGCGGGCTCGCCATGATCAGTGGGCTCCCGCCGGGCGTGCGCAGCATCGTGACCCGGCTCGAGATCGAGTATCTGAAGAAGGCCCGAGGAACGCTCACCGCCATCGCCGATGTCAGCATTCCCGCCGTCACCGCGCCGATAGAGCACGTGGTCCGCGCCAACATCACCGATTCCACCGGGGATTGCGTCGCGCGGATCACGGCGACATGGCGGCTGGACACCGGGAGGACTCAATCGTGACCACCACGGCCTTCACCCGGCACGCCGGGGTCGAGGTGCCGCTCATCTGCGGCGCGATGTACCCGTGCAGCAATCCGGAGCTGGTCGCTGCCGTGTCCGATGCCGGCGGATTGGGCGTCGTGCAGCCGATCTCGCTCACCTACGTGCACGGGCACGATTTCCGCGAAGGGCTCCGGCTGATCCGGCGGCTGACGTCGAAACCGATCGGCATGAACGCCCTTATCGAGCGGTCGTCGCGCACCTATCACGAGCGCATGGTGCGCTGGGTGGAGGTCGCACTCGAGGAGGGCGTCCGATTCTTCATCACGTCCCTGGGGAATCCGCGCTGGGTGGCGGACCGGGTGCATGCGGCAGGCGGGTTCGTCTATCACGATGTGACCGAGCGGAAATGGGCGCTCAAGGGCGTGGCCGCGGGCGTCGACGGCCTGATCGCGGTGAATCGCCGCGCGGGAGGACACGCGGGCCCCAAATCGGCGGAGGAGCTATGGAACGAGCTCCGCGACCTCGGCCTCCCGCTCATCTGCGCCGGCGGGGTCGGTGACGCGGACGATTTCGTCGCCGCGCTCCGGCTCGGCTACGCCGGGGTCCAGATGGGCACCCGGTTCATTGCGACCCCGGAGTGTCACGCGAGCGAGGCCTACAAGCGCGCGATCGTCGAGGCCGACGAGGCCGACATCGTCCACAGCGAGCGCATCACCGGCGTGCCGGTGGCGGTGATCAACACACCGTATATCCGGCGGGTCGGGCTCAAGGCGGGGCGGATCGCCCGCTGGATGCTCCGCGGTCACAAGACCAAGCACTGGATGCGGAGCATCTACGCGCTCCGCTCCATCTGGCAGCTCAAGCGGGCCTCGCTGGACGAGTCCGGCGCGAAGGATTACTGGCAGGCGGGCAAGAGCGTGGCGGGGATCCACGCCGTCGAGCCGGCGGGAGAGATCGTGAAACGGTTCGCTGATGCACTCCCTCCTTGACCTCGATGCCCGCCCCATCATCGCCCACCGCGGCGCCTCAGGGGAGCGGCCGGAAAACACCCTGGCCTCGTTCGAGCGCGCCGTGGAGCTGGGCGCGGATGCCCTCGAGTTCGACGTCCGGCTGACCGCCGACCGCGAGGTCGTCGTCATGCACGACTCCACCCTCGATCGGACCACCGATTTCTCCGGTCCGGCCCGCATCCTGAAGCTCGCCGAGCTCCGCAGGGCCGATGCGGGGTTCCGCTTCACTCCCGATCGCGGGGCCACCTACCCGTTCCGGGGCCGGGGCGTCCGGGTGCCGACACTCGGTGAGGTGCTGGAACGCTTCCCTTCGACGCCGATCCTGCTGGAGTTGAAGGAGGTCGCGGGACAGGAACTGGTGCGCGAGCTGGTCGAGCGCCATGGCGCCGAGGGCCGGTGCGTGATCGCCTCGGAGCATTACGACGCGCTCGACGCGTTCCGCGGCGGACGGTTTGTCCTCGCCGCGAGCGGGCGGGAGATCTTCCGATTCTGGCGCGCGTCCGTGATCGAGCGTGGCCCGCCGCCCGTCCACTACCACGTGCTCTCGGTCCCGAAACGGCACCGCCTCCTCCCGGTCGTCACCCGGCGGTTCCTCGCCAACGCCCGCCGGCTCGGCCTCCCCGTCCACGTCTGGACCATCAATGCTCCCCGCACGGCGCAGCAGCTCTGGCAGAAGGGTGCGAACGGGATCATTACGAACTGGCCCGGCCGAATCGGGCGAGGACTGAGCGGCGAGGACTGAGGGCGGTCTATCGCACAGTCCCCGGCCCTCAGTCCTCAGTCCTCAGTCCTCAGTCCTCAGTCCTTCCAGTTGACTTTCGTACGCCAATTATATATCCTTCTATCCGCTTCAACGGATTGAATGATATGCCGGCTGTCCTCTCTCGTCTGTCCGCGCTCGCCGACCTCACCCGGGGCCGGCTGCTGCTCGTGCTCGAAGGGGACGAACTCACCGTCGGGGAGCTCTGCGCGGTGCTGCAGCTCCCGCAATCCACGGTGAGCCGCCACCTCAAGGTGTTGGCCGACGAAGCGTGGGTCACGAGCCGGGCGGACGGAACCAGTAACCGGTACCGCGGCGCCCTCCGCGAGCTCGATCCGGCCGCGCGCCGGCTCTGGCAACTGGTCCGGGACGAGGTCGCGGAGACCCCCGCGGCACGTCAGGACGCGCATCGCCTGCCAGGGGTGCTCGCCGGGCGCCGCACCCGGTCCCAGGAGTTCTTCGCCTCCTCCGCGGGGCAGTGGGACCGGCTGCGCGCCGAGCTCTTCGGCGCCCATCCGGAGCTCGGTGCGCTCCCTGCCCTGCTCGATTCCGACTGGGTGGTGGGCGATCTCGGCGCCGGCACCGGGCAGGTCGCCGAGTCGCTCGCGCCGTTCGTCCGGCGGGTCGTGGCGGTGGATGATTCCGCCGCGATGTTGCAGGCCGCCCGGCGGCGGCTGACCGGCCGCGCCAACGTGGAGATCCGCCGCGGCGAGCTCGAGGCCCTGCCACTGAACGATGCCGAGCTCGATGCCGCCGTGCTGTCGCTGGCGCTGCATTTCGCGCCCGAGCCGGCGCGGGTGCTGGCGGAGGCGGCGCGCGTACTCAAGCCCGCGGGCCGGCTGCTCCTGATCGACATGACGACACACGATCGCGAGGAGTATCGCGCCGAGATGGGCCACGTCTGGCTCGGCTTCACCGAGTCGCAGATCACCGGCTGGCTGGCCGGGGCCGGGTTCGAACAGATTGCGTATTACCCGCTGCCGGTCCACCCGGCGGCCAAGGGACCGACACTCTTCGCGGCGGTGGGCCGGAATCCACGTCGGGCAGTCCCGCGTGACGCCTTCCCCGCTTCCACGCTTACCCGCTGAGGTTCAGATGACGACGATTGCCCCCGCCACCCATTCCTTCGCGGCCGCGCGCGCCGCGGGGCGGGACCCCTTCAAGGTGAAGGATCTCTCGCTGGCCGAGTGGGGCCGGAACGAGATCCGGCTGGCCGAGCACGAGATGCCCGGCCTGATGGCGCTGCGCGCCGAGTATGCCGGCCGGCGGCCGCTCGCGGGCGCGCGCATCATGGGCTCACTCCACATGACGGTGCAGACGGCCGTTCTCATCGAGACGCTGGTCGAGCTGGGCGCCGACGTGCGCTGGGTCAGCTGCAACATCTTCTCGACCCAGGACCACGCGGCGGCGGCCGTTGCGGTCGGCCCCCACGGCTCGGCCGGCGAGCCGGGCGGCGTGCCGGTGTTCGCGTGGAAGGGCGAAACGCTCGAGGAATACTGGTGGTGCACCGAGCAGGCGCTGATGTGGCCGGACGGGACGGGGCCGACGCTCCTGCTCGATGACGGCGGCGACGCCACGCTGCTCGTGCACAAGGGCGCGGACTTCGAGGCGGCGGGCGCGGTGCCGGCGTTCAATCCGGCGAGCGACGCCGAGGAGTGGGGCGTGATTCTCGACCTGCTCCGCCGCGAGCAGGTGTTGCATCCGGGGCGCTGGACCCGGGTCGCCGCGGGCATCCGCGGGGTCTCGGAGGAAACCACGACCGGCGTGCACCGGCTCTACGAGATGATGCAGGCGGGGACCCTCAAGTTCCCGGCGATCAACGTGAACGACTCCGTCACCAAGTCGAAGTTCGACAACCTGTATGGGTGCCGGCACTCGCTCACCGACGGCATTCTCCGCGCGAGCGACGTGATGCTCGCGGGCAAGGTCGCGGTGATCTGCGGCTACGGCGACGTGGGCAAGGGGTGCGCCCAGGCGCTGCGCGGGCAGGGCGCCCGCGTGGTGATCACCGAGATCGACCCGATCTGCGCCTTGCAGGCGGCGATGGAGGGCTACCAGGTCACGACCCTCGCCGACGTGCTCGAGACCGCCGACATCTTCATCACCGCCACGGGCAACCGGCAGGTCATCTCCGCCGGGGACATGGCGCGGATGAAGGACAAGGCGATCGTCGGCAACATCGGCCATTTCGACAACGAGATCGACATGGCCGGCCTCAAGAAGGCGCGCGGCATCCGCCGGGTGAACATCAAGCCGCAGTACGACGAATGGGTCTTCCCCGACGGGCACAGCGTCCTCGTGCTCGCCGAGGGGCGGCTGCTCAACCTCGGCTGCGCCACCGGCCACCCGAGCTTCGTGATGTCGGCGAGCTTCAGCAATCAGGTGATTGCCCAGATCGAGCTGCACCAGAACGCCGGCAAGTATGAAAAGAAGGTCTACACGCTGCCCAAGCACCTCGATGAGAAGGTGGCGCGGCTCCACCTCGCCAAGCTCGGCGTCAAGCTCACCGAGCTGACGCCGGAGCAGGCCGGGTACCTCGGCGTGCCGGTGGAGGGGCCGTACAAGGCGGAGCACTATCGGTACTAGAAGGACTGAGGACTGAGGACTGAGGACTGGGGGCACCACACGCCCAACCTTCAGTCCTCAGTCCTCGGTCCTCGCAGTTTCTCCCCCGTGTGCCCCCCTCCCTCCCATCCGTCCCCTTCCCCTGTCGGCCGGGTATATTCCACCCTTCCCTTTCTGGCCGATGATTGCGAGGCTCCATGTCACGTTTCCGTGCCGTCCTTCCCGCCGCGCTGGCGTTCCTCGCCGCCTGTGGCCCGACGGTTACCGTGGATGTCAGTCCCGAGGTGGCGGTGCCGGGTGGCGGGACCTACGCCTGGGGCGGCCAGCAGATCAAGCTCCCCAGCGAGGTCCAGCAGGGTATCGTGGCCCGGAGCCCTGCCATTCAGGCGTGGGTGAAGAAGGCCATCGACGCCGAGCTGCAGAAGAAGGGCTATCGCCTGGTGGACTCGACCCAGGCGGCGTTCTTCGTCCGGTATGCCGTGGGCTCGCGGGTCCGGGTCGAGAATGTCACCGAGATCTCCGCCGTGTCGCCCGGGGTAACCGGCTGCGGCGAATGGGCCTGCTGGAACGGATGGGACGGCGGCTGGTACGACGCGTCTCAGAAGGATGTTTCGACGCGGGAAGCCGGCATCGTGGTGGACCTGACGGAACGCCCCACCGGCAAACTGGCCTGGCGGTCCATTCTCCGGGACGACGCGTCGGACAAGATTCCGAGCGAAGAACTCGTCAACTCTGTCGTGGCCAAGGCGCTGAAGAAACTGCCTGCAGTGAAATCGTAATCCCTCTCGGTGGAGTCCGTATGAACCTCAGCAGCAGCGGGACGCTTCTCGCCGGCCTTGCACTGGTCGCGGCGGCTTGCGGCCCCACGATCACGTCCGACCGCGACGAGTCCATCCCCATGGCGCAGGGCGCCACCTACGTGTGGGCCGGCGGCGAGACGGTTGGGAAGCAGGTGGATCCGACCGTGCAAAACGAAATCGTGCACCAGCGGATCCAGAACTCGATCAACAAGGAGATGCAGGAGAAGGGCTTCCGCCGCATCGACAACGTGGACGAGGCCGACTTCTACGTCCGCTACTACCTCAGCCTCAAGCGCGAGACCAGCTACGTCAGCTCAACCACCGGAGTGTACGGCGGTTACGGCTGGGGCTGGGGCTATGGATACGGCGGCGGCGTCACGACCACGACCCCGATCGAGACCACGACGGGTGGGCTCGTCGTGGACGTGGTCCAGCGGCAGTCGAACAAACTCGCCTGGCGCGGCATCATCCAGGGCGATGCGCCGGACCATCCGCCCTCACAGCGCGAGATAGACGACGCGATGGGCCGGATCATGAAGTCGCTGCCGGTCGTTAAGTAATCAGCGGGTAGGCGGCTCCAGGTTCACCACCAGCTCGCCCCGGCCGGTCACGATGGCCTGGGCGAGCAGCGCATCCGGAGCGGCCCGGAGTCCGGTCGCCTTCGCGCTGGCGATCGTGGTGTGCAGCCGGACCCCCGGCGCGAGATCCCGATTCAATTCCCGCTCCACCAGTTGTCGTGCGCCCTCGAGCGTGGGCGTCAGGTTGATCCGCACGTTGGTCCGCAGGAAGTCCGTGATCGCATCCTCCGCCAGCCAGGCGAGCGCCCCGACCAGCTGCTGCCGCGTGCCCAGGTCGTATTCCAGGTCCGGCATCGTCAGCCGGCCCGTGGCGGAGTCGAACTGCGGATGGCCCACCGCATAGAGCGTCCCCGACACCGGCCCCGACACGGTGAGACCCACGGCGGCGCGGCCGTCGCCCACGGGGCGGACCTCGAGCGCCTCGATGTAGAGCGTGCGCCGCCCCACCTTGAGCTCGTCGCCCTTGAGCTCCCGTGACAGGATGGTGCTGGCCACATCGTAGGGAAGCCGTCCCTCGCTCAGGATGTTGAGCGCATCACCCCCCTCGGCTCCCTCGGTGACGACAGGCAATGGGCGCAGGCCATCCGCCGGCCGCGCTCCTCCCACGATCTTCGGCGTGGCCGAGAGCCCCACCATCGTCACCAGCGTGTCGCCCGACATCGCGAGCCCGCCGATCCGGATCTCGGAGGGATCGATGACGAGCCAGAGGCTGTCGGTGAGGCGGAGCGGCCGGAGCAGGAACGCCCAGATCTTTTCCGCCTCGGTCCGAAGCGGATACGCCCGCATCTCACGGTCGAGTTTCACCAGCTCCTTTCGCAGGGCCTCCTCGGCCGCGGCGAGCACCTTCCCCGTCACGTCCAGGTGCAGCGCGGTCACCTCGCACTGGTCGCGCTCGGTATCCGTGTACCGCTGCGCAATCGCCCGGCTCCGCGGGTGGAGCATCCAGTCATCCCCGAGGATGACGTTCGTGCGAAGGATCAGGCGGGCGCGGGGGCGCGGGCCCTCGGTGCCGCAGGAGGCGCTCACCTCCGGCAGCACGGGCGGGTTGTACCAGCCGCGGCCCTGGTAGTCGAGCACCGCCACGATGGAGGCGGTGCGGCCCTCGAACTCGACATGGAACGGCCCGCGCCGCAGCTCGAAGGCGAAATGCACGCGATCGTTGTCCGGCACCGCGATCCGCTGGTCGATGCTTCCGATGGTGCGCGGCACGGTTGCCTCGAGCCAGGCGAGCGCGGGCGCCAGATCGTACCGGACCGGCACATCAAGATGTGATGGGTCCATCGGGGTGGTGGTGTCCACCCACGGCCCCTCGGCACGCGGCGGTGGCGGGGCCAGGCGGGGCGCATCCCGGCAAGCCAGGGCCAGCAGGGCCAGGGCCGGCAGGGCCCTGCGGATGCGATGCTGTGAAACGATCATTCGAGTTCCCCGTACGGACCCCTGAATTGACACCCGGAATCCATCCAACGCCACTCGTGATTGCGGTCGCCGCTCGGTCCGCCTGTCCGCCGGTCCGACGGCATGCTACCTTCACGGCTGCCCCTCACTGGAGAACCTGTTGATGTCGCCCCGCCGTCTCTCACTGGCCGCCAGCTGCGTAGTCACGCTCACCGCCTGCGCCTCGAGCGGCGCGGCTCCTGCGACGACCCAGGCCCCGGCGCCCGTTGTAGCCGCGCCCACCCGCCCGCGGCCGTATCCCGTGACCGAGCCGGTGCCGTTCCGCCGGGCGGTGGATGCCGGCACCCGGACCCGCACCGGCGAGCCCGGTCCCAAGTACTGGCAGCAGTGGAGCAAGTACAACCTCGCGGCCGAGTACGAGCCCGCGACCGGAAAACTGACCGGCACCGGCACCGTCACCTACTTCAATCGCTCGCCGCGTCCGCTCGGCGTCGTGCAGGTGTATCTGTACGACAACCTCTTCGGCAACGAAGCCGTCAGAGTCGAGACCGTGCCGCTGACGGGCGGGGTGACGGTCACCAAGGTGACCGTGAACGGGGTCGAGGTTCCCAAGTCGGGCGGCGGCCAGCGCGGCTACCGGATCAACAGCACGGTGATGTCCATCCCGATGCCGGCGCCAATCCAGCCGGGCGACAGCACGACGCTCGGCTTCGCGTGGTCGCTGACGGTGCCGCCCGAGGGAGCGCCCCGCGGCGGCCGCACCGACGAGCTCGCCTACATCAGCTACTGGTATCCGCAGGTCGCCGTGTACGACGACATCAACGGCTGGCAGGTCGACCAGTACATGGGCAACGCCGAGTTCTACATGGGCTACGGAGACTACGACGTGGCCTTCACGGTACCGGCGGGATACCTGGTGGCTTCGACCGGCACGCTGATGAACGGCGGCGAGGTGCTGTCGAAGCAGACGCAGGAACGCCTCGCCCGGGCGAGGACGACCGACTCGATCGTGCGCGTCGTGACCGAGGCGGATCGCGGCGCGGGGAAGGCGACGGCCGCCGGCGGCAAGCTCACGTGGCGCTTCCAGGCCAAGAACGTGCGCGACGTCGCGTGGGGCGTCTCCGACAAGTTCGCCTGGGACGCGACCCGCGCGGTGGTCGGCGATCGCGACGGCAACGGCAGTGTGGATACATCCGCGATCTACACGTTCTACGTCCCCGGCGTATCCAACTCGAAGTGGGCGGAGGATGCCCGCTACGCGAGGCACTCGATCGAGTTCCTCTCGAAGTACCTCTGGCCCTATCCGTACCCGCACATGACGGCGGTGCAGGGGCCGCGCTCGTGCGGCGGCATGGAATTCCCGATGATGACCTGCCTCGGCGGCACCCAGCCCGACAGCTTCGGGCTGTACGGGGTCACGGTGCACGAGCTCGCGCACATGTGGTTCCCGATGCAGGTGGGGTCGGACGAGAAGCGCTATGCCTGGCAGGACGAGGGCCTGACTGAGTTCAACGGCACCCAGGGCGAGAATGATTTCTTCCCTAACCGGGACGCCGAGGAGCAGGACGTGCAGATCTACAAACAGGTGGCGATGAGCGGGATGGAGGAGCCGATGATGCGGCACGGGGACCGCTACGACACCGGTACGGGCTACGGCATCGCGAGCTACATGAAGCCGACCACCATTCTCATCACCCTCCGCGCGATGCTCGGCGAGGAGCTGTTCCTCAAGGCCTATCGCGAGTACGGTCGGCGCTGGCAGTACAAGCACCCGACACCGAGCGACTTCTTCAATACGTGGGAGAACGTGACCGGCCAGGACCTCGATTGGTTCTGGCGCACCTGGTGGTGGGAGACCTGGACGCTCGATCAGGCGGTGAAGAGCGTGACCCCGGGCGCCGGCGGGACCACCATCGTGATCGAGGATCTCGGGTTCACGCCGATGCCCACCACGGTGAAGGTCACCCGTGCCGACAGCAGCGGCACCACGCAGCAGATCCCGGTGAATCACTGGCTCGCCGGCAATACCACCTTCTCGTTCACGGTCGGGGCGGGCTCGCCGGTTGCCAGGGTGGAAGTCGACCCCGACAACCATCTGCCCGATGTGAACCGGAAGAACAACGTGTGGGTGGCGCCGTAACAGCACGGCAGGGCGGATGGGCGGATGGGCGGATGGGCAGGTTCGCTCGCTCGACGGTCCGCCTGGCCATCGGGTCACTGCTCCTCGGCTGCGGGGCGCCGAGCTGTCGCACCGACTCCCGCCGGCCCTGATCCGGCGCTGCAGGACCGGCTCGAGGCGCTGGTGCGCGGGTTTCGCGGCGATGTCGGGATTTACGTCCGGCATCTCCGCACGGGGCGGACGGCCGCCATCCGCTCCGACGAGCTCTTCCCCACCGCGAGCATGATCAAGGTCCCGATCATGCTCGCCACCTTCGATGCGATCGAGCACGGTCGGCTCGGCTTCCTCCAGCAGCTCACCTACACCGATTCACTGGCGTACGAGGACGAGGACGATCTCCTCGCCGCCGTGCAGGACAGCACCCCGATCGCGCTCGGGAAGGTGGCGATGCTGATGCTCAGCCTGAGCGACAACACCGCGTCGCTCTGGTTGCAGCACCTGGCGGGGACGGGCGCCGTGATCAACCAGTGGCTCGCCACGCACGGCTTCGACTCGACCCGGGTCAACTCCCGCACACCGGGCCGGGAGGAGGCGCGGCGGCAGTACGGCTGGGGGCAGACGACTCCGCGGGAAATGGCCGAGCTGCTGGTGCGGATTCGCGAGCAGCGCGCCGTGAGCCCCGCGGCGGACCAGGAGATGTACCGCTTCCTCACCCGGAGCTACTGGACGGGATACGCCCTGTCGGGCATCCCGCCCTGGGTCCAGGCGGCCTCGAAACAGGGGGCGGTCCAGCGGTCGCGGTCCGAGGTGGTGCTCGTGAACGCCCCCTCGGGCGACTACGTGTTCTGCATCATCAC
Organism: uncultured Gemmatimonadales bacterium; assembly: GCA_963817575.1. Taxonomy (GTDB): domain Bacteria; phylum Gemmatimonadota; class Gemmatimonadetes; order Gemmatimonadales; family GWC2-71-9; genus DASTCF01. Next base: position 14,879 of record CAWFOY010000010.1, on the reverse strand, counting down.
GAAGCAGCAGCAGGACGAAAGCTGGGAATCGTCCAACGAGGGCTGGGTGCTGATTCGCAGGGTGTCGGGGGAGATCTGGAACTACTTCGAGCCGGGGCAGAAGTGGGAGCCGGCGGAGGGGGCGGAGAAGTACAAGCCGTAGCTCAGTCCTCAGTCCTCGTAACTCAGTCCTTCTGTTCGTGGACAATCTCCCCCAGCATCCCGATCGCCTCATCCAGCTGCGCATCGCTCAGGTACGGCGCGGGGCCGAGCCGCAGCGCGTCACCGCGAAAGTCGGTCAGCACGCCTCGCTCCCGGAGCGCGCGGCAGAGCGTGCCGGCGTGGGGGGCATGGAGCGCGAGGAACCCGGCGAGGCCGGTGAGCGGCGTGGCGCGGTCGCGGGTGATGACCGCGGGATCGAGGTCGAGGGCATCGAACCGCGCCGCGAGCCGCCCGACCTGGTGCTGGCTCACCGTCCGGAGGAAGGCCGGCGTCAGTCCCTCGCGCCCGAAGAAGTCGAACACCGACGCGGCGCGATAGTGGCTGGTCGGATCGTACGTCGCCCCGGCGAAGCGATCCCCGCCTTTGCCGTAGGCGACGCTCGACCGGGTTCTTTCCTCGAGGGCGCTGAATTCGCTGAACCACCCGGTGACCACGGGACGGAAGTCCCGGCCCGGTGGCACCCGCAGGAAGCAGTTCCCTTCGCCCAGCTGGCAGTACTTGTACCCTCCGCCGGTCGCGAACGCCCCACCGAGTCCCGCCGCCCGGAGCGAAATCGGAACCACGTCGAGGGCGTGATAGGTATCCACCAGCAGCTCGGCCCCGTGGCGGGCGCACGCCTCCCACAACCGGTCGAGGCCCATGACGATATGCGCGTTGTGGAAGAACACGCTCGAGACCAGCACCGCCGCGGTGCGATCGTTGACCCGGTGGGCGAGCCGTTCCGCGACGGTGCCGGCGGGATCGGCGGCAAGCTTCACCACTTCGATCCCCTCCTCCGTCAGCCGGTCGAGCTGGCGGCGGATGGTATGGAACTCCCCGTCGGTCGTCACGAGTCGTGGACGTGCGCGGAGCGGGAGCGCGGAAAGGAAGCGGATCAGCAGGTCGTGCGTGCTGGGCCCGAGGGCGTATTCGCCATCCGGGTCGTCCAGCAGCTCGGCGAATCCCTGGCGGACCCGGTCGGCCATCGCGAACGCGCGCTCCCACTTCTCGTCCACCAGGAGCGCGGCGTCGTGCCAGGCCTGGGTGTGCCCCTCGAGCGCGCAGTCAGGCCACGCCTGGTGGGAGTGTCCGGTGAGCAGGAGGCGCTCGTGGACCCGGAAGGCGCCGTACCTGGAGGCGAGCGCATTCGGGGCGCGATAGAGGTCGCGCGGCTGCATCGGTTGGCTCACTTGACTTCCGGATAGCATTGTGATATCATATGACTATCACTCACCCAGAGGGACCTGTGATCCGCGAACAACAGCGCTCGGCGATCCACGGGGTGCTCGCCGCGCTTCTGCTCCTGGCCCTGGCGGGGCTGAGCCTCCGGCTGATCTTCACCGCAGGCAGCACCGCCAACCTCATCGGCGTCCTCGGCGGCGTGTTTCTCTTCGTCGTGGCGGTCTTCTGCTTCACGGGGCTCTTCATCGTGAACCCCAACGAAGGCGCCGTGCTGACCCTCTTCGGCCGCTATGTCGGGACGGTCAAGCTCCCGGGGCTCTGGTGGATCAATCCGTTCATGGCCAAGAAGAAGGTCTCGCTCCGGGTGCGGAACTTCGAGACCGGGAAGTTGAAGGTGAACGACAGCAACAGCAACCCGATCGAGATCGCGGCAGTCGTGGTCTGGAAGGTCGTCGACACCGCCGAGGCGATGTTCGAGGTGGATGACTACGAGCACTACGTCCGGGTCCAGAGCGAATCGGCCGTGCGGACCCTGGCCTCATCCTACCCGTACGACGCCCATAGCCATGGCGAGGTGGCGCTCTCCACCCACACGGCAGAGGTGTCGAAGGGACTCCTGGCGGAAGTCCAGGAGCGGCTGGGCAAGGCGGGTGTGCTGGTGACCGAGGCGCGGATCAGCCACCTCGCGTACGCACCCGAGATCGCCTCCGCGATGCTGCAGCGGCAGCAGGCCAGCGCGGTCATCGCGGCGCGGCAGAAGATCGTCGAGGGCGCCGTCGGCATGGTCGAAATGGCGCTGGAAATGCTCTCGACCAAGAAGATCATCGACCTCGACCCCGAGCGCAGGGCCGCCATGGTGAGCAACCTGCTCGTGGTGCTGTGCTCCGAGCGCGGGACCACGCCCGTGGTCAACGCCGGGACGCTGTACTCGTAAGCCCGATGGCCGAGCGCAAGGCGATCCTGCTCCGGCTCGACCCCGCCGTCCACGCTGCGCTGCAGCGCTGGGCGGCGGACGAGCTGCGAAGCCTGAATGGGCAGATCGAGTTCCTGCTGAGGGAGGCGGTCGTGAAGGATGGGCGGATGGCGTTTACAGCTCCGTCCGCACCGCCCACAAGTCCGGGAACAGCGCCCGATTGAGGGTCGTCACCAGGTATTCCGCCCCGGCCGAGCCGCCGGTGCCCCGCTTGGTGCCGATCGTCCGCTGGACCATCTTCACGTGGCGGTAGCGCCATTCCTGCAGCCCCTCGTCCAGATCCACCATTCGCTCGCACACCTGCGCCATGATCGGGTTGCCCCGGTACACCGCGATGATCGCCTGCTGCACGCCGGCCGACGCGGTCACCGGCTGCGTTACGTCGCGGCCGAGCTGCTCGCCGGGAATGGAAAACCCATTCGCGGCGAGGTAGCGGAGGAAGGAATCCCACAGTGTCGGCGCCTGGAGCCGCTGCTCGAGGCGGGTGCGGTGGGCGGAGCCGGCGGCATAGCGCTCGAGCGCCTGCGGCTGCTTGTGCCCCAGCGCGAACTCGAGCTCGCGGAACTGGAAGGACTGAAACCCGCTCCCCGATTCGAGCCGGTCGCGGAACGACAGGAACTCGAGCGGCGTCATCGTTTCCAGCACGTCGATCTGCGACACCAGGACCTTGAGGATCGTCAGGATCCGCTTGAAGGTGCCGAGCGCGGGCGTGCTCTGGTTTCCCTCCAGCAGCCGCTTCAGGTGATCGAGCTCGTGCAGGATCTCCTTGAACCAGAGCTCATAGACCTGATGGATGACGATGAACAGCGTCTCGTCGTGCTCCGGCCCGTCGGACACCGGGTGCTGGAGCGCGAGGAGGTCGTCGATCTTGAGGTACGACGCGTAGGTAAGGGGCATCGATTAGGATGGGCGGATGGGCGGATGGGCGGATGGGCGGTGGCACACCGGCGCTCCGGCCGGTCAAGCTACCGCCCATCGGCCCATCGGCCCATCGGCCCCGCTGTCTACTCCGGCCTCATCTCCGGCCGTGGGACCTGCGGAATCTCCGGACCATAGATCCGGCGCGTGGACTCGTAGGGCAGGATCGACTGACCGGGACGGCAGCCGCGGGCGTTCTTGACGGTCCAGTTGGCGGCGACGCCGCTGGAGTCGAACTTCACCGTGCCGATCTGCCGAATCCGCACAGTGCGGATCCCGATCGGGGTCGCCACTTGAACCTGGCCGTTCAGCTCGTAGGGCGTCTCGATCGCGCCACCGCCCTTGGCGTGGATCGACCCTTCCTCATCCCGCGGGATCTGGAGCGAGACCGCCACCTGTGACGTGTCCCGCATCTTCATCGGGAATCGCCGGTCGGACCAGAGCGACCCGATGGCACGTCCTCCGACCATCAGGTGTCCGGACACCGTGAGGCCGTCGACGTCGAAATCGTTCAGATTGCAGCCGGTGAAATTGAGGTCGAGCGTGTCGGCGGGCATTCCGGCGTAGCGGATGGAGACGCCGCTCAGCTCGAATGTCGGGTCAGAGTAGAGCCAGCCGCCGAGGGGGGTGCACGCCACGCCCATCCCCACCGCCAGGGCGGTGGAGAGGACAGCTGACCGGGGAAAGGCTCCGAAGTGCCACGAGCCTGCGCGACCTCCGCTGAAAAGTCTCATGACGCGATGCTCCGCGCCTCGCGCGCCAGGAGCGCGCGCTTCCGATCCACACCCCAGCGGTAGCCGCCCGCCGCACGATCTGCCCTGACGACGCGGTGGCACGGAATGACCACCGCCAGGCGATTCGCCGCGCAGGCCTGCCCCACCGCCCGGGCCGCTCCCGGACTCCCCGCCGCCCGTGCCACCTCCGCGTAGGTGCGGGTCTGTCCCGGCGGGATGGTGCGCAGGACATCCCAGACCCGGCGCTCGAACGGCGACCCCATCACATCCAGCGGCAGCGCCGCGAGCGGGGCGCCCTCCGCGAAATGCTCGGCGAGAGTTGCGGCCATCGCCGCGAGCGCGGCGTCGTCCCGGGTGAGGGTGGCCGCCGGGTACTCGGCGCCGAGCGCCTTCCGGACCTCCGCATCGCTCCCGCCGAAGAACGCGGCGCAGAGCCCCACGTCCGTCGCGGCGAGCAGCAGTCGTCCCACCGGTGAATCCACCACGGTGTACCGGATCGCAAGCCCCGCGCCGCCGCGCTGATAGTGCGCCGGCTTCATGCCGAGGGCCTTTGCCCCCTGTTCGTAGAACTGGCGGCTGGACCCATAGCCCGCATCCCACGCGGCGCGGCTCACACCCTTCCCCGCGCGCAGTCCTGACTTGACCCGCTCCCGCCGCAGGGCCTCCGAAAAAACCCGGGGGCTCACCCCCACCAGACGGGTGAAGGTGCGCTGGAAATGGGCGGGACTCAACCCGGCGGTGCGTGCCAGATCGGCCAACCTGACGGATTCGCCGGGATGAGCCTCAATATAGGCCACGGCCCGCCGGACCGCCTCGCCGGCTTCGTCCCGCTTCCCTTCGAGCGGCCGGCACCGGCGGCAGGGCCGATAGCCGGCGCCCAGGGCGGCCTCGGGCGTGTCGAAGAATGAAACGTTCTCCTGCTTGGGCCGGCGGGAGCCGCAGGAGGGATGGCAGAAGACCCCGGTGGTCTTCACCGCGTACACGAACTGCCCGTCGGCGGCGGGGTCGCGCCGCATCACGGCGTCCCACCGTCCCGCCGTCCCGCCGATTCGCTGAGGTGCTGGCATGGTTGTCATGGAAATCAAACTACGGACGGGCGCCGGTGGGGGCTATCCGGATCTTGCGGTGAAACCAGGATGGGCGGATGGGCGGCAACTGCCGATCTGCCCATCTGCCCATCTGCCCTGCCTACTTCAAGAACAGCAACTCCCGATACCCCGGCATCGGCCACAGCTCGGCCGAGATCTGCTGCTGCATCTCGTCGCCATAGCCGCGGACCTCCGTCATGAGCGGCAGCACCTTCGCCTTGATGTGCTTCGCGTGGGCCATCGGGTCCTCGACGTGCACCGCCGCCGCCTTCTCGAGCGCGCTGGTGGCCCGGCGGAACTTGGAGACCAGCCCGACGAACTGCTCGAGCGCGGCCTTGGTGTCGGGGTCCCGAACGCCGGCGGCATCGCACGAGGCGACGGCCTCCGCCATCAGCGCCTGGTGCTCGAAGGCGGCCGGAAGGATCATCGTCCGCGCCATCGATATCATCGTCTCGGCCTCGATGGTGATCTGCTTCACGTATTTCTCGATCGCGATGTGCATGCGCGATTCGACCTCGGCCTTGGTGAGCACCCCGTACTTTCGGAACAGCTCGACGTTCTTCCGCGCGCCGAGCACCGGGAACGACTCCACCGAATCCCGGAGCATCGGGAGGCCGCGCTTCGCCGCTTCCTTGTGCCAGTCCTCGGAGTAGTTATCGCCGTCGAAGATGATCTGCTTGTGCTCCTTGATCAGCTTCTTCAGCAGCGCGAGGCAGGCGGCCTCCAGCTTCCCGCCGCCCGGCTTCCCGTTGGTGGCCTTCTCGAGCTCGGTCGCCACGTAGTCGAGCGACTCCGCCACGATGGTGTTGAGCACCGTGTTGGGCCAGGCGATGCTCTGGCTCGATCCCACGGCGCGGAACTCGAACTTGTTGCCCGTGAAGGCGAAGGGGCTGGTGCGGTTCCGGTCGCCGGAGTGCCGGGGGAGCATCGGCAGCGCGCGGGCGCCCAGGTCCAGCGTCCCGCCCTTGATGGTGCGCTTGGGGAGCCCCAGCTCCACCTGGGCCAGGATGTCCGACAGCATCTCGCCGAGGAAGATCGAGATGATGGCCGGCGGGGCCTCGTTGGCGCCCAGCCGGTGGTCGTTCGCCGCCGAGGCGATGGACGCACGGAGCAGGTCGGCGTGGGTATCCACCGCGCGGATCACCGCCAGGAGGAACACCAGGAACTGCATGTTGGTGTGGGTCTCATCCTGCGGATCCAGCAGGTTGACGCCGGTATCCGTCGCCATCGACCAGTTGTTGTGCTTGCCGGAGCCGTTCACGCCCGCGAACGGCTTCTCGTGCAGGAGCGCCGCGAGGCCGTGCCGCTGGGCCACGCGCTTGAGCGTTTCCATCATCAGCATCTGGTGGTCGCTGGCGATATGGCTCTGCTCGAAGAGCGGCGCGATCTCGTACTGGCCGGGAGCCACCTCGTTGTGCCGGGTCTTCACCGGCACACCCAGGCGGTAGAGCTCGAGCTCCGCCTCGGCCATGAACTTGAGCACCCGGGCAGGGATGGTGCCGAAGTAATGGTCTTCCAGCTGCTGGCCCTTGGGCGGCCGCGCGCCGAAGAGCGTGCGCTCGCAGGTCACCAGGTCCGGCCGCTCGAAGTACAGCTCCCGGTCCACCAGGAAGTACTCCTGCTCCGGGCCCACGGTCGTGAAGACGCGCGAGACGCCGGCGTCGGTCCCGAACAGCTTGAGAATCCGGAGCGCCTGCTTGGAGAGCGCCTCCATCGAGCGGAGGAGGGGGATCTTCGTGTCCAGCGCCTCACCGGTCCACGAGACGAAGGCCGTCGGGATGACAAGCGTGGCGTTGTTGTCGCCGCGCATCAGGAAGGCGGGGCTGGTCGGGTCCCAGGCCGTATAGCCGCGGGCCTCGAAGGTCGCGCGGAGGCCGCCGGACGGGAAGCTCGAGGCATCGGGCTCGCCCTGCACCAGCTCGGCGCCCGAGAAATTGAAGATCACGCCGCCGGCGCCGTCCGGGCTCACCAGCGAGTCGTGCTTCTCGGCGGTGAGGCCGGTGAGCGGCTGGAACCAGTGGGTGAAGTGGGTCGCGCCGTTCTCGATCGCCCAGTCCTTCATCGTGGCGGCCACCACATCCGCGACCTGGGGGTCGAGCGGCTGTCCGCGGTCGATGGTGCGGAGGAGGCTCTTGTACACTTCCTTCGGGAGGCGCTGCTGCATGATGCGCCGGGAGAACACATCCTGGCCGTAGATGTTGTCAACGCGGTCGTTCGTCGTGATCACGGGCGATTCCTCATCGGCAGGCGGAGGTACGGGTGGCGGACGGGGCAGGATAGCGGCGCGAGGCTTCGGCGTCTAGGTTTATCCCTAGACCATCTAGGGGTCGGACCGACTGACGGCATGACCATACTCCCCGGTACACTCGACCTCCTCGTCCTTCGCGCGCTCGCCTGGGAGCCGACGCATGGCACCGGCGTGGGCGACTGGATCCGCCTGGTGACCGGTGGCGTGATCGAGGTGGAGGAGGGCTCGCTCTATCCTGCGCTCTACCGGATGGGGGAGAAGGGCTGGATCACGGCCGAGTGGGGACGGTCCGATCGGAACCGGAAGGCGCGCTACTATCAGCTCACGGGGGCGGGGCGGCAGGAGCTCCGCCGGCTGGCGGCCGACTGGGCGCGCTATGCGGAGGCGGTCAACAGCGCGCTCCGGCACGGACAGCCGCGGCTGTGGGCGGGGGGATCGCACACACCCTCTGGCACGTAGGCCCAGGCAGACGCAGCCTCACCCCCTTGCCCCCTCTCCGCACGGCGGAGAGGGGGTACCGCTCGAGATAATCTGGCTCGATACACACCGGTTCCACCCGCTAAGCTGCACCATGAGGAAAAAGCCTCCGGCCATGCTCCTGCGGCTCGCGAAGGAGATGCGACGAAGTCCTACCAGCGTGGAACGCCTCGCGTGGGAACTGCTCCGTAATCGCCGATGCACGGGATTGAAGTTCCGGCGGCAGCAGGTCCTGGGAGGATTCATCGTAGACTTCTACTGCGCCGAGCATCGGCTGGCGGTCGAACTCGACGGTGGTATTCACGAATCGGTCGAGGCCCGTGCTCGCGACGAGGAGCGCGATGCCGTCCTTGCCGGTCTCGGCGTGACGATCCTCCGAATCAGGAATACCGAGTTGACCCCTGCATCGCTCGCTTCACGCCTGGCGGCATTGATTAGGTTGAATTGATCTGGATGCGGCGCCCCCTCTCCGCCACGCGGAGAGGGGGACGGGGGGTGAGGCTGCGTGATAGGGGTGCGGCTGCCTGATGGTGGGTGAGGCTGAGCGAAGCCGAGGCTGAGTACGACGGAACGAGGGGCGACGAGGTCGGGAAGTCACCGGGTCGGGGCGATCCCCACGAAATCATCCTCCACCAGCGGCCGCATGCCGAGGTCGAAGGCCAGGAAGAGGGTCTTGGAGAAGGGGAAGAAGAGAAACGGCGTGATGAGCGCCTCGATTGGCGCCGTGATCTGCAGCGTGTCCCACGGCGGGTCGGGCCAGGCCCGAACGACGATCGTGGTGACGATCGCCAGCGTCACCGCCTCGGCGAACAGCAGGTTGAACCAGATCGCGCCGAGGTAGTAGCCGGGCTCCCCGCGGTCGAACTTGAGCCCGCAATGCGGGCAGTTGGGGAGCATCTTGAGCCAGTGATGAAAGACCGGCTTGCCGCCGCAGTGCGGGCAGTGACGGCGCAGCGCGCGAGCGAAACGAGTACCGGAGGTTGGGGGCACGGCGGGGGAATATAGGCGGATCGGATGGGCAGCGTGGCAGATGGGCAGATGTGCGGTGACTTCGAGGCCTGAAGCGGTCCGGAGTCACTGCCCATCCGCCCATCTGCCCATCCTATGTTCCCTTTCCCACCCCCAACCGCGCCATCACCCGATCCAGCCAGTCCGCCACCGTCTCGAGGAGTTCGAGCAGGTGCGCATCACCTGAAGCCACACATTGCCGTGCTGCCATAAGCACCTCCTTCGGTCGTTCCTGACCGCCGGATTCACTTCCCCGCTTCCCCGCGTTCCCGCCTTCTTGACCTCAGCTCGCCCACAACCGGATGAGCCGATCCCGCCCGACCACCGGCATCAACACCTCGTCCGGCTGCGGCTCGGCAGCCTTCTCCACCAATTCACGCTCCGCCACCGCGGCGAGCGCCTGCTGGAAGACGATCTGCGCCTGGTGGGGAGGCAGATCCATCGTCCGGATGTAATGGGCCAGCGCCTCCGCCGGCGTTGCGTGCGTCCGAAGTACCCGCTCCACTTCCAGCGCGTGGTGCAGGTGCGTCGCCGAAAGGCCCTCGAGGGCCCTCGCTCCGGCGAGTCCGGCGCGCTGCCGGGCCTCGGCCGCGTTCCGCGCGAGCTGCCGCGTGATCCCGATCAGCGTGCCCGGCCAGAGCAACCGCCATCCGTCGGGATAGCTCTCCGCGACGGGCGCGTCGAGCCGGGTGAAGTCCAGTCGGACGAACACGCCCGCCCGCACCACGTCGCGCATGGCCAGCGGCACCGGCACTTCCCGGAAGTAGCTCTCGAGCGCCTGGTCCGCGGTCACCAGCGGCGCCAGGGCATCCACGAACCGGACGGCCTCGGCCTTATGAGTCTCCACCTGCGCTTCCCATGCCGCGGCATACGCCACCTGCAGGCGGCGCTGGACGTCGGCGGAAAAGCCGGTGCGGAATCGCACTGTGCGAAGCGGTGCCATACTACCCTCCAAGGGGATCACTTCCTGGAAGGCAGAAGAGCATGAGCGGTGCCACGCCCCGCGCTGGCGCCTAACCGCAAACCCTGCAATCAGATACGTGGCTGTTCGACGGAGTCTTGCAGTGCCCTGATCGGAGTCGAACGAGGGACAGATTCACAGCAGATGTAGGAGTGGCGCGACATCTACGGAGCCGCCGATCCGGAACACAATGTCAAGTGGGCAATTGCAGGCTGCAAAACTGAAGGTGGTGCCGGGGCCTTCTCAACCCGCCATCCGTGCCGTAACCTCTCCCGATGAGACGCGCCCGCCTGTTCCTGCCCTTCTGCGCCCTGATGCTCTCCACACCGCTCGCCGGCCAGGTCATCTCGATCGCAAGCGACGATTCGGTCGGCGGCGAACCGCGGTCCACCGGCTTCGTGAACCTCTCGATCTGGTTCAACGGGTTCGTGGATTTCTACGGATTGCAGGAGAGCGGGACCTTCAACCTCACCAACATCCCGATACCCCGGGGCGATGACGGCGTCCGCTACTCAGCCGACCTCCGCCAGAGCCGCTTCATGATCGGCGGCACGAGGCGCGGCACGGCCCTGGGATCGCTCACCGGGTATCTCGAGGGTGATTTCTACGGGCCGGAGGGCACCACGACCTTCCGGCTGCGGCACGCCTACGTCAAGAATGCGCACTGGCTGATCGGGCAGACCTGGAGCACGGCGACCGATATCCAGGTCCTGCCAATCATCGCGGACTTCGATGGCCCGCCGACCGGCATCTTCACCCGGAGCGCGATGATCCGGTTCAAGAGCGACACCGCCAAGCGCTTCACCTGGACCGCGTCCCTCGAGAGCCCCCGCACGGATATCCGCTTCGCCGCGGGCGCCGACAGCTCCCTGCTGGATACGACGATCACCCCCGCCTTCCAGCGGCTCCCCGATCTCATCTCGTCCCTCCGATGGCAGTGGGGCGGCGGGCACGTCGAGCTTGCCGCCATTCTGCGCGAACTGCGCTACCGTCATGACGACGAGGTCCTGTCCGAATTCGGCCGCGGGCTCGTCCTCGCGGCGGTTCTGAATCGCGGCGCCAGGGACCACATCTACCTGCAGGGTCTGGGCGGCAAGGGGATCGGGAGCTACGTGATCGCGCTCGGCGTCACCGACGCCGACGCCATCCCGTTCGAGGGCAGCCTCCACCCGGTGCCGGTCTACGGCGGATACGGCGCGTACGAGCATTGGTGGACCGACAAATGGTTTTCCACCGGGGTGCTGGGCGGCACGGTCGTGACCAATGACCTGATCGAGGACGAAGCCGACTTCATGCGCGGATTCTACAGCTCGATCAACCTGTTCGTGCGGCCGGCACCGGGGCTCACCATGGGCACCGAGCTATTGTACGGATGGCGGAAGGACCGGAACGACGACAAGGGCGATGCGATGCGGCTGTATTTCGTGACGGCGTACAGGATGTAGGCGGGTCAGCGGAGAGTGGTGCGAGTCGAGCGGTGGTCCAGAGGGCACGTTAGTGAGCAGTAGTGCATCTTGGGATCTACAAACCGCACGCGAACTACAGTGCCCGGCGGACCCACCGCCGACGAGCGAACGCTCCTTGGCAGAATCAGCCCAACCCATACAGCATCACCTTCAATCCTCCATTCGTCGTCTCCACCAACTCTCTCAAGTCCAGCCCAGTTGCCCGGGCGAGGGCCGGATCGGCGGTGAGGAACGCCAGCCGCCAGCCGGCGAGCGGCCCACGCAGCGCATTGCCGAGCGCGGCATAGAGATCCCGGAGCCGGGCGCGGTCGCCGACACGGTGGCCGTAGGGTGGATTGGTGAGCAGCAGGCGGTCAGCCGGACGGGCGGACAGGCGGACGGAATCCGCCGTGTAGAGCCGGCGGACCGTCTCCGCGATCGGCGCCCGCACGAACTCGATGTCCGCCGCCACTCCCGCCCGCTCGGCGTTGGCGATCGCCGCCGCAATCGCACCAGCATCCCGGTCCGCACCGATGATCGCCGCCGGGGCGCGGTCGAGCACCTGAGAGTCGGCGTCGCGCTTCACCCGGTCCCACGCCTCCGGCTCGAACCCCGGCCACCGCTCGAAGGCGAAATGGCGTTTCGCACCCGGCGGAATCCTCCGCGCCACGAGCGCCGCCTCGATCGGTATCGTCCCCGACCCGCACATTGGATCCACCAGCGGGGCCGCCGCCTCCCACTCGCTGCCCAGCAGCATCGCCGCGGCCAGCGTCTCGCGCAGCGGCGCCTTGCCTCCCGCCTGGCGATATCCCCTCAGATGCAGCAGCGCACCCGAGCTGTCCGCCGACAGCGTCAGCTCGTCCCGGAGGACACGCACGATGAACCGTTGCACCGCCGGCGCCCGCGTGACGTCGTCGTCCAGCAGGTCGGCTTCCGAGGGCGCCCGCACGGCACGCACCGAGGGCAGCGCCTCCTGCACCGCGCGTTCCAGTCGCTCGGCGATCCCGTCCTGGTGATACAGCTTGCTCTTCCGGCTCGTCACCCGAAAATGCACGGCTGCACCTTCGGGCACCCACCTGCTCCACTCGACCTTTCGCGCCTTGCGCTCCAGTTCGGCGAAGCTCTTCGCGGGAAAGCCCGCGACGCGCACCAGCACCCGGCTCGCGGTCCGGAGCTGGAGATTCGCGGCGAAGAGCTGGGAGGGCGTCGCGTCGAATGCCACCCCACCGGGTTCGACCTCGCCCGGCGCGATGCCGAGGGCGGTCAGCTCACGGGCAGTCAGCCGCTCCAGGCCCGGGGTGGTGATTGCGTAGCAGGAGAGGGTCATCGGCGGGGAAGCTGGGGCGCGGGGAAGCCGGACGGACCGGCCGAAAACACAACGCCCGGTCCAGTGCGTTGGCACCGACCGGGACGAAGGCACTTGGCAGGTTGATCACCCGGTCTGCCCAGCTACCCCGGGGCCCGTTAGGGCTATGTCGCTTGGGGAGAACTATAGTCGGACCGATTGCGAAATGGAAGTGCCTCCTCGATTCTCAGTCCTCAGTCCCCAGCCCTCGCCTCACCCGCCACGAGCTTCTCGTACCTGGGGTTCCCCTTGAGTGCGGCGAAGGTCGGGTCCACCGCGAGCCAGCCTGGCGACAGGAAATAGGGCATCCGGAGCAGCGGCTCGAGCTGGTCGAGTGCCTTCTCGGGCTCTCCCAGGACCAGGTAGATCCGCGCCAGCTGGTGCTGCAGGTACGCGCCGGTCTCGGCGTCGCGGCTCACCGGCAGCAGCGCGACCCCGCGCGTCCCCTCCTCGATCGCCAGGTCCTTCCGGCCCGCATAGGCCAGCGCGAGTCCGTGCAGCACGTGCATCTGCGGGTCGCTGGGCAGTTCGCGAATGGCCTTCCATTGCTCTGTCGTCGCCGTGTCGGCGAAGGCCCGGGACTTCGCGCGGTCCCCGCGGTAGGCCCACGCCTGGGCCATCACGGCGGCCCACACGGCCCGGTCGCTGTCGAACGCCGATGGACCAAGCCGGAGCAGGAGCTCGAGCTGGGGCTCTTCCAGCACCCAGTACATGTCCCAGTAGGTCGCGAAGAAGACGACCAGGTCGGTGAGCGTCACCGCGGTGGACACGTCCCGTACCGCACGACGCGCGCCGGCAAGGTCGCCCTGGGCCACCAGGATCATCGCCTTGTCCTGGCTCAGGCTCAGCTCGCCGGGCGAGAGTACGAGCGCCGCGTCGATGGCGGTGAGGGCCTCGGGATAGCGCCGCATCCAGAGCAGCGTGGTCGAGAGCGAATTCGCGATGCCGATCGAGCGAGGGTCGAGCCGGCGCGCCTTCTCGAGGTGGGCGAGCGCCTCGTCCCAGCGGCCGAGAATGCGCTCGATGGAGGCGGCGGCACTGAGCAGCACGGGGTCGTTCGGCGCCGCCTCGAGCGCCTGCTTGATGTGCCCCTCGGCCACGGCAGCGTCCGGGTCGATGAGCACGTGGTACCGCGCGAGCGCGCGGTGACCCGACGGGCCGTCCGGATCCAGCCGCATGGCCCGCTCGGCCGCGTCCTTCGCGCGCGCGGCCACGCCAGGATCGGGAGTGGCGTTGCTGTACAGCACGCCGAGCGTGATCGATAGCTCGGCCCAGGCCTCGGCGAAGGTCGAATCGAGCGCGATCGCCTCCTCGAAGTACCGCGCCGCCTGGCGCAGCGTCGAGGGGTCTGCCCCGAACGTGGCCTTCCCGCGGAGGAAGGCGTCGTACGCCTGCAGGTTGCCGGTCGGGCGCTTGGCGAGCCGCTGCTGCTCGGCGGCGCCGATCGCGACACCGAGTGCGTCCGCCACGCGGCTCGCGATCTCGGTCTGCACGTCGAAGACGTCTCCCAGCTCGGCGTTGAACGTCCGGTCCCAGTTGACCCGGCCGGCCTCGACGCTGATGAGCTGCGGCGCCACCTGCACCTTGCCCGGTCCCTCGGCCTCGCGCACCAGGGTCACCGTGCCGACCAGGAGATAATCCACCTCGAGTTCGCGCCCGATTTCCTGGATCGGCTGGGTGCTGCCGCGATATTCGTCGGAGCTGGCTCTGGCGATCACCTGGAATCCACCGAGCGAAGCGAGCTTGCCGCGCACCTGCTCGGTTACGCCGTCCACCAGGTACTGATCCTCCGCGGCGCCGCGGTTTTCGAAGGGGAGCACGGCGAGACGGACGGCACTGCGCGGTCCCTCGAGCGCCACGACGATCGCGACCACCGCCCAGAGCCCGAGCGCCAGGAGACCGCCGGTGGCGGTGTGTCCCCAGGTGAACCAGCTGCCGAGCCCGGGCGTGGTCTGACCATTTCGCCGGCGGCGCTCCATCACGCCGGTCGCCACCATCACCCCGGCCCCGATGACGAGCAGAGCGATGGCCAGATCGAGGGTTCGGGCGGGCAGACCCCACCGCTTCATCAGCCCGTAGCCGCCGGCCAGCGCGGCCGCGGAACCGACGGCGAAGAGCCCCCAGGCCCGCGCGAGCGAAACCCCCTGCCGACCTTGCAGCTCGGCGCCACACTCAGGGCAGACCGGCGCGTCCTCCGGGATGGAGGATTGGCAGGCAGGGCATACACGCGCGGCTGGAGCCATGGGCGCTCAAAACAGGGAATGCAGGAGCTACGCCGGGGAGAGGTCCGAAATAACACGGAGTCGGCTGAAACGCGCAA
>CAWFOY010000009.1:0-92624 GCA_963817575.1 uncultured Gemmatimonadales bacterium | reverse complement strand
GCGCAACCCTCGTTCCTAGTTACCAGCGGGTTATGCCGGGCACTCTAGGAAGACTGCCGGTGTCAAACCGGAGGAAGGTGGGGACGACGTCAAGTCATCATGGCCCTTACGTCCAGGGCGACACACGTGCTACAATGGCCGGTACAAAGCGTTGCCAACCCGCGAGGGTGCGCTAATCGCCAAAAGCCGGTCTAAGTTCGGATTGTAGTCTGCAACTCGACTACATGAAGCCGGAATCGCTAGTAATCGCGGATCAGCCATGCCGCGGTGAATACGTTCCCGGGCCTTGTACACACCGCCCGTCACGCCATGGAAGCTGGGGGGACCTGAAGTCGGTGGGCTAACCGCAAGGAGGCAGCCGCCAAAGGTCAATTCAGTGACTGGGGCGAAGTCGTAACAAGGTAGCCGTAGGGGAACCTGCGGCTGGATCACCTCCTTTCTGGAGCGACGAGTAGGCGCCGGTTCGTCTGGCGTCGAAAGTCCTCGGAAGTCGCCCGCACTTCGGCACCCCTGGTTCACATCACTTTTCGCTCTTTGACAATTGAGGGATGGATGTGCTGCGGGTCGCGTTCGCGCGGCCGGCAGGGTGTGAGGAATCAACACCGTAGTTCAAAACGAATTGAGATCAAACGCAATAAGGCACACGGTGGATGCCTTGGCATCGAGAGGCGATGAAGGTCGTGGTAAGCTGCGATAAGCCTGGGGGAGCTGCACGCAAGCCGTGATCCCAGGATGACCGAATGGGGAAACCCGGCGGGCCGCGAGGTCCGTCACCGCGCAAGCGGAGCCAACCCGGAGAACTGAAACATCTCAGTACCCGGAGGAACAGAAATCAACCGAGATTCTCCTAGTAGCGGTGAGCGAACGGGGAAGAGGCCAAACCGTGGGGGCTTGCCCCTGCGGGGTTGTGGGACCACAACGTGGGATGCACGACGCCAGAGTGAAGCGGCCTGGAATGGCCCGCCATAGACGGTGAAAGCCCGGTAACTGGACGCGTACGGCCCCTAGTGGTATCCCGAGTAGCGCGGCGCACGTGGAATGCTGCGCGAATCTGGGGGGACCACCCTCCAAGCCTAAATACTCCTCGATGACCGATAGTGCACTAGTACCGTGAGGGAAAGGTGAAAAGCACGCCAGGTGGCGAGTGAAACAGATCCTGAAACCGTGTGCTGACAAGCAGTGGGAGCTCGACTTCGGTCGGGTGACCGCGTGCCTTTTGCATTATGATCCGGCGAGTTACTCCTCACGTGCAAGGTTAAGGCCTTCAGGGCCGGAGCCATAGCGAAAGCGAGTCTGATAAGGGCGACAGCGTACGTGGGGGTAGACCCGAAGCCGTGGCGATCTACCCTTGAGCAGGTTGAAGCCGCCGTAACAGGCGGTGGAGGACCGAACCCATGTGGGTTGAAAACCGCTGGGATGACTTGAGGGTAGGGGTGAAAGGCCAATCAAGCTCGGAGATAGCTGGTTCTCCCCGAAATATATTTTGGTATAGCCTCGGGAAATGAGTTCGCAGGAGGTAGAGCACTGGATGGGTCCGGGACGTGAATAACGTTACCTCCCCCAACCAAACTCCGAATGCCTGTCGAATGCTGCCCGGGAGGCAGTCGCTGTGCGCTAATGTACAGCGGCGAGAGGGAAAGAACCCAGAACATCAGCTAAGGCCCCGGAGTGGTGGCTTAGTGTAGCAAAGGATGTGGGTATGCTGTGACAACTGGGAGGTTGGCTTAGAAGCAGCCATTCCTTTAAAGAGTGCGTAATAGCTCACCAGTCCAGCGTAGCCGCGCCGATAATGGTCGGGACTTCAAGCCACCCGCCGAAGCTATGTCTTCACGCGCAAGCGTGAGGGGTAGGGGAGCGTTCCCAGAGCGGTGAAGCCGGGGCGGAAGCCTTCCGGTGGAGCGATGGGAAGTGAGGATGCCGGATTAAGTACGCGAGAAACAGAGTGAAAACCTCTGTCACCGAAAGCCTAAGGGTTCCTGAGCCATGTCGATCAGCTCAGGGTCAGTCGGTCCCTAAGTCGAGGCCGAGAGGCGTAGACGATGGGAAACGGGTCAACATTCCCGTACCAACAGTAAGCCGTTACGAGTCCGAGGAGGGACGCAGGAGCAAGCTCACCGGCGGGTGGTGGAATATCCGCTGTAAGGTGGTAGGCGTTCCCTGGTAGGCAAATCCGCCAGGGTAGCCGAGAACCGATGCCGAAGGGGGCGCAAGCCCCCGTCAAGGGTGGGTGCCGCACACTGCCGAGAAAAGCTTCGCGGACCAGGACTGCTGTTGACCGTACCGTAATCCGACACAGGTGGGCGAGGCGAGAAGCCTAAGGTGCTCGAGTGATTTACGGAAAAGGAACTCGGCAAAATGACCCCGTAACTTCGGGATAAGGGGTGCCGGTAGTAGGTGAGGGCGTACAGCCCAAGCTCAGGCCGGCCGCAGAGAATCGTCCCAAGCGACTGTTTAGCAAAAACACAGGAGTGTGCTAAGGCGTGATCCAAGCCGACGTATACACTCTGACGCCTGCCCGGTGCCGGAAGGTTAAGGTAAGCGGTTAGCCGCAAGGCGAAGCTGTGAACCGAAGCCCCGGTAAACGGCGGCCGTAACTATAACGGTCCTAAGGTAGCGAAATTCCTTGTCGGGTAAGTTCCGACCTGCACGAATGGCGTAACGACTTGGGAGCTGTCTCTTCCGTAAGCTCGGCGAAATAGCAGTATCGGTGAGGATTCCGATTACCCGCGACAGGACAAAAAGACCCCGTGCACCTTTACTACAACCTGTCATTGATTGTCGGTATAACCTGCGTAGCATAGGTGGGAGCCGTTGAGGCCCGGGTTTCGGCTCGGGCGGAGGCACCAGTGAAATACCACCCTTGTTTTACTAACAATCTCACTCGGGCGGCAACACCGCCGAGGACCGTGGCTGGTGGGTAGTTTGACTGGGGCGGTCGCCTCCTAAAGAGTACCGGAGGCGCGCGATGGTGGGCTCAGTGCGGTCGGTAATCGCACGTGGAGTGTATACGCAGAAGCCCGCCTGACTGCGAGCGCGACGGCGCGAGCAGGAACGAAAGTTGGCGTAAGTGATCCGGTGATCCCGTGTGGATGGGTCATCGCTCATCGGATAAAAGGTACGCTGGGGATAACAGGCTTATCGCGCCCGAGAGTTCACATCGACGGCGCGGTTTGGCACCTCGATGTCGGCTTATCACATCCTGGGGCTGGAGAAGGTCCCAAGGGTCCGGCTGTTCGCCGGTTAAAGTGGTACATGAGCTGGGTTCAGAACGTCGTGAGACAGTTCGGTCTGTATCCGTCGTGGGCGTGGGAGTGTTGAGGGACGTCGTCTCTAGTACGAGAGGACCGAGACGAAGCGACCGCTCGTGTACGGGCTGTCCCGCCAGGGGCAGCGCCCGGTAGCGATGTCGCGCGGAGATAACCGCTGAAAGCATCTAAGTGGGAAACTCTTCCCAAGATGAACACTCCTGGATCTTAAGATCCCTGAAGGGCCCTGGGAGACTACCAGGTTGATAGGGCGCAGATGTACGGGCCGCAAGGCCTTCAGTCGAGCGCTACTAATCGCCCGTGAAGTTTGATCTCTCCCGATTCTTCGCATTCACATCCATCCCCTCAATTGCCAAATTGCGGCACCCCCACCGCGGGGTGCCTCCAAGATTGGCTGACGACTAGCGCGCAGGGGCCACACCCGTTCCCATTCCGAACACGGCCGTTAAGCCCTGCAGCGCCGATGGTACTTGGCTCGAGAGGGCCTGGGAGAGTAGGCCGTCGCCAGCCACCCCTTCGAAGCCCCGGAGTCCTCACGGATCCCGGGGCTTCTCGCATTCCTGCCCCGCTGTCACCCGCTCGTCATCCGGCTACCTTTGCGCATGCCTCAATGCGGCCACATCGCCCTCGCCGGCGTTCCGAACGTCGGCAAGTCTTCGCTCCTCAATGCCCTGGTGGGGCAGCACCTCGCCATCGTGAGCCCCAAGGCGCAGGCGACCCGCCTCCCCGTCGTCGGCCTCCTGACCGAGCACGACACTCAGATGGTCTTCCACGACCTGCCGGGCCTCCTCGAGCCAACCTACCTGATGCAGGCCCGGATGCGGACCGCCGCCCTGGCCGAACTCGGCCACGCGGACGTCATTCTCCACCTGCATCCCGCGCGGGAGGCGCCGGCCCCCGCATTCACCGCCGCGGCCCGGCTCGACACGGCGCCCCGCGCACCGGTGATCACCGTCTACACCAAGGGGGACCTGATCTCCCCTGAGCGGGCGGCCGAACTCGCAGCCACGGGTGGCCGGGTCGTGAGCGTCGAAACGGGGCAGGGGCTCCCCGAGCTCCTGACGTGCCTCCGCGGGCTCCTGCCCGAACGGGAGTTCGAGTTCGATCCGGAGGACGTCGGCACCCAGCCGCTCCGCTTCTTCGTGGTGGAGTACCTCCGTGAGGCCGCCTTCGAGTTCCTGGAGGAAGAGCTCCCCTATGCCTTCACGGCGGAGGTGGAGGAGTTCCGGGAGGCGGCGCAACCGGTGTACATTCGGGTGACGCTGTACGTCGAGCGGGAAAGCCAGAAGGGCATCGTCATCGGGCAGGGCGGCCGGACGATCAAGTCCATCGGCGCCCACGCCAGGAAGCGGCTGGAATCCCTGCTCGATGCTCCCGTCTTCCTCGATTGCTGGGTCAAGGCACTGCCGAACTGGCGGCGGAACGCGGACGCGCTCGCGCGGTTCGGGTTTCCCGAGGAAGCTTCGCCCACGTGAGCCTGCCCTCAGAGGACGGAGATGACCCCATGAGCCTCGCCCCAGAGCTGCTCGAGATTCTGGTGTGTCCGAAGTGCAAGGGCGACCTGGAATACCGCCCCCTGGATCCGGAGTCCCTCGTCTGCCACGCCTGTCGCCTGGTCTACCCGGTCGATGACGGCATCCCCGTCATGCTGATCGACGAGGCCCAGCCACTCTGACTCCACTCCCGACCGACATGACGGCACCGACAACATCCGAGGGCGCGAGCCGCGTGCTGGCCGCCGCCCGGGAGGAGGCCGAGCGCCTCGGCCACGCCCAGATCGGCACGGAGCACCTGCTGATGGGCCTCCTGCGGGAGCGCGCAACGCTGCCGCCCGAAGAGCTCGATCTCCTTCCTTCGGATATCGAGGGCGCGATCCGCCGGCTGCAGAGCGCAGGCAAGCGAGGAGCCCCGCCGGAGGGCGGACTGGCGTACTCGAGCCGGGCGCGGCGGATTCTCGACGAAGCCGCCCTCGCCGCGTCCCGGCAGGGCGCCGAGGCCATCGCGGCGACCCACTTGTTGTCCGCGCTCCGATCCGAGACGAAGGGGGCGGCGGCAGCCGTCCTGCGCGAGGCCTCCGGGGGCGCTGCTGCGCCAGAGTCCGGCCTGCCGGACACCGGGCGAGTGGAGCGCTCGGCCGCCCCTGAACAGCCCGCCGTGGTCAAGCCACCCAAGCCACCCAAGCCATCCAGGCCGGCGAGGCCGCCTCGCGAATCACGCGACCGCGCCGCTCGACCCGAATCAGAGGCCGACCAGAGGCGCTCGCGCGCGGAGCCGGTCGCAGAACCGGCCCGGCCGGCCGAGCCGCCGCCCCCGCGGCGGATCGCGCCGGTGGTCGGTGAACCGTTCCGGCTGTCCTGGCGGCACATGCTCCTGCCCGCGGTGCCGGCGGCGCTGTGGCTCGCGTCCCAGCACGCGTCGCCGATGATCATCTTCGCGCTTTCGTGTCTGGGTGTGCTGCCGCTCGCCGCTTACATGGGTGAGGCCACGGAGCACCTCGCCGAGCGGACCGGGCCGACTGTGGGCGGTTTCCTGAATGCCACCTTCGGCAATGCGGCGGAGCTCATCATCGCCGTCGCGGCGCTCAGGGCGGGGCTGGTGGACCTCGTGAAGGCCTCGATCGTCGGCAGCATTCTCGGGAACCTGCTGCTCATCCTCGGGTTGTCGCTCCTGGCGGGCACT
Source organism: uncultured Gemmatimonadales bacterium (assembly GCA_963817575.1). Classification (GTDB taxonomy): domain Bacteria; phylum Gemmatimonadota; class Gemmatimonadetes; order Gemmatimonadales; family GWC2-71-9; genus DASTCF01. The sequence goes on along the minus strand of CAWFOY010000009.1, from coordinate 86,679 downwards.
TTCAAGCGGTCGATCGTCGCGTTCAATCGCACCGCGGCCGGGATGGCGGCAGCGATGCTGGCCCTGGCGGTGGCTTCTCTGGTGTTCCCCGCGCTGTTCCACTCGACCCATCCGAATGCGGCGCTGGTGACGGAGCTCCACCTCTCGGAGCTCGTCGCCGGGATCCTGGCGGTTGTGTACGTGCTCTCGCTCATATTCTCGATGCGGACGCACCGTCGGCTCTTCGGCGGGGAACCGCATCCGACGGTGGCACCGGTCTGGGGCGTGCCTCGCGCGGTCCTCGTGCTCGCCGTGGCCACGGCCGGTGTGGCCGCGATGTCCGAGCTGCTGGTCCACACCATCGAGCCGGTCACGGCCAGCACAGGCATGTCGCAGGCGTTCCTGGGCCTCATCCTGATCCCGATCATCGGCAACGCGGCGGAGCATGCCACCGCGATCGTCGTGGCGCGAAAGGGGCAGATCGATCTCGCTCTGCAGATCGCACTCGGGTCGAGCACGCAGGTGGCGCTCCTGGTGACGCCCGTACTGGTGGCCGTCGGCGTCTTGCTGGCCCAACCGATGAACCTCGTGTTCACCCCGTTCCAGGTCCTCGCCCTCGCGCTGTCCACCGCGGTGTCGGCCATCCTGACGCTCGACGGGGAGTCGCATTGGTTCGAGGGTGTTCAGCTGCTCGCCCTGTACGCGATGGTGGCGGTAGCAGCGCTGTTTATTTGACATCGCAGGGTAATGGTCCTAAGTTAGTATAGGATAAACTCTTACGGGGTGCCATGGGTGCGAAGTCGCCCGACGATTCTCTTCCATTCGCCGGAATCGCGCCCGGTCCCCGGCATCCTCCGCCGGTGGGCGGAGGGTCGCGGCTTCCCATTGCGGGAGCTGACCAGCGCCGACGAGGCGGAGGCGATCGTCCTCCGGGGCGCGAATTGCCTGCTGTTCCTTGATGGCGAGCAGGCCGGGGCAGACGGTCGCGAGCTGGTGGGTCGGCTCAAGAGCGATCCCTTCACGGCGATCGTTCCCGCGGTGGTATTGTCCGGGAGTCATCCGGCGGATCGGGTGGACTCCTGGTTCGCCGCCGGGGTAGATGAAGTCGTGAGCGGGCTGTTTCCGCCGGCCGAGCAGAAGGCGCGCCTCGACGCGATGCTGGTGCGGACCGAGCGCGATGTGTCGGTTCATCCGTCCACGCGCCTGCCGGGAACGACAGAAATTGAGCGGGCGATCCGGCGGCACCTGGAAGCGGGCTCCGAGTTCGCGGTCTGCTATGCGGATCTCGACCACTTCAAGGAGTTCAACGATCGCTACAGCTATTACGACGGCGATCGGGTCATCTACATCCTGTCGCGGATCCTGCACGATGTGGTGCGCGGGATCGTGGGCGCGGAGGGATTCGTCGGCCATATCGGCGGGGATGATTTCATTTTCGTCATCCCGCTGGGATTCATTAACGAGACCTGCAGTGAGATTCTGTCGGTGTTTGACACCCTGATCCCGCTGCAGTACAACGATCAGGACCGGCGCGCCGGATATTTTTTCGGCAAGGATCGGCGCGGCCAGCTGCACCGGGTGCCGCTGATGACGCTCTCGATCGGCATCGTGACGAACCGGAACCGGAAGTTCGCCCATCCGGCGCAGGTGAGCGAGCTCGCGACCGAAATGAAGAGCTACGCGAAGACGCTTCCCGGCTCGGTCTTCGTGGTGGACCGGCGGCAGGGCTCCGAGCCGGACGTGCCCCCTGGCGGCGACGGGCGGGATCAGCGGTGAGGATCGCGACATGAATGTGAATTGTCCGAGCTGTTCCACGGTCTTCCGGGTCGATCCGGCCAAGGTGCCGGCGGCTGGAGTGCGTGCGCGCTGTTCCGTGTGCCGCGCGGTGTTCCGGGTGGAAGCGGAAGTCCCGGCAGTCTCGCCGACGCCGGTGTCCAGGCCGGAATCGGTGGCCCAGCCGCGTGCAGTCGAATCCGTGCCGGTTCCGGCGCGCGCAGTCGAGCCGGTTCGTGCCGCCGCGGCCCCGGCCGCGGCCCCCGTGGTCCCGGCGCCGGCGCCGGTCCCGCCGCAGCCGCAGGCGCCGCCTCGTCCGGTGGTTCCCCGGTCGCCCGTCGGAATGCCCGCCACGATGGGTGGGCAGGCGATGCCGAGGTCTCCGACGCCGGCCGCACCCATCGTGCGGCCGCCGTTTACATCGCGCCCGGTCTCGATCGCGATGCCGGCGGTGCCCCGACCGGCGCCCCCGCGCCCGATGATCAACCCCTTCATGTCCCAGGATCCGGGGCAGAAGGCCCGCCGGCTCGCGCGCGCCCTGGTCTCCGATATCGTGGTCTATCATCCGGACAAGCGCCTCGAAGGCCTGCGGCACGGGACCCTCAAGCAGATCTTCGGCGACGAGATCAAGAAGAGCTACGAGGAGTACTCGGCGCAGGTGGGCCGGGAGCTGGCCGAATCCACACCGCACTTCACCGACGCCCTCAACGAGATCCTCGGGGACGGCACCAAGATCTTCTGACGACCGACGGGAGACGTGAGGCGTGAAACGGCGGCGTATCCGGATCCCGTTTTGCGTTTCACGTTTCGCGTTTCACCCACTGATCCACAGGAGCGCGCAGGACCCATGGCAACGACGAATGACCGCCTAGCAGACCTGACCCGCCGGGTTGACGACCTCCGGAGTTTCCTTTGACCTGGAGGCCCGGCAGGCCCGCCTGAGCGCGCTCGAGGCGGAACAGGCGGACCCCGGTTTCTGGTCGAACCAGGAGCGGGCTCGCCAGGTGGTGCAGGAGGCCAAGACCACACGGTCGTGGGTGGAGCCGTATGCGGAATTGGCCCAGCGGCTGGCCGATGCCCGCGGGCTGGCCGAGCTGTTGGCGGAGGAACCGGACGCGGCGCTGGCCGCCGAGGTGGAGACCGAAACCGGCCGGCTCGAGGCAGCGGTGCGCTCGTTCGAGGTGCGCGGGATGCTGCAGGGCCCGGATGACCCCCGGGACGCCATTCTGACGATTCACCCGGGGGCGGGCGGGACCGAATCGCAGGACTGGGCCGAGATGCTGATGCGAATGTACGTCCGGTGGGCGGAGCGCCACGGCTTTGCGGTCACGATCCTCGACCTGGTTCCCGGGGAAGAGGCGGGGATCAAGTCCGCGACGATCGAGATCAAGGGCGAGTTCGCGTACGGCTACCTGCGGGCTGAGAAGGGCGTCCACCGGCTGGTGCGGATTTCCCCGTACGACGCTCAGGCACGGCGCCACACGTCCTTCGCGTCAGTCTTCCTCTATCCCGACATCGACGACACCATCGAAGTGGATCTCCGCGAGGAGGACATCAGGATGGACGTCTATCGCGCGTCGGGCGCCGGCGGGCAGCACGTCAACAAGACGTCCTCCGCGGTCCGGCTGACCCACATTCCAACCGGGATCGTCGTGGCCTGCCAGCAGGAGCGGAGCCAAGGAAAGAACAAGTCGACGGCCATGAAGATGCTGCGGGCCGCCATCTATCAGCGCAAGCTGGAGGAGCAGGAGGCGGCCCGGGCGGTGCTCGAAGCGACGAAGTCCGATATCTCCTGGGGCAATCAGATCCGGTCGTACGTGTTCCAGCCGTACACCATGGTGAACGACCACCGGACGGAGCTCAAGGTGGGGGATGTGCGCCGCGTGATGGACGGCGACCTCGACGAGTTCATCGAGGCCTACCTGAAGCGCTTCGGCGGAAAGGCGGCGTAATGGACGAGACCCGCTCCTTCGTCGAGGACGCGCGTCGCGCCAAGCTCGACGAGCTTCGGGCGGCGGGCGTGCCGCCCTACGCGTACGCCTTCGAGCGCACCCACACCGCCGCCGCGGCGGTCGCGGCGTACGAGGACGGCATGGGGGACGGCGGGCCCGAGGTCACGGTCGCGGGTCGCCTGGTCTCGTTTCGTCACCAGGGGAAGACGGCCTTCGCCCACCTCGAGGATGTGTCCGGGCGGGTGCAGCTGTATTTCCGTCAGGATACGCTCGGCGAGGCCTGGGGCCTGGCCGGCCTGCTCGACCTGGATGACCACGTCGGCGTGAAGGGCAGGGTGTTCCGCACCCGCACGGGCGAAGTGACGGTCCGCGTGGCCCGGGTCGAGCTGCTGGCCAAGTCGCTCCGACCGCTGCCGCGGGGTAAGACGCAAATCGGGGAGTCCGGTGAGGCCGTCACGTTCAGCGGCCTTGTGGATCCGGAGGTGCGCTACCGCCAGCGGTACGCCGACCTGGCGGTCCATCCGGAGGTGCGGGAGGTCTTCCGACTGCGGGCCCGCGCCATCGCATGGCTGCGCAAGTTCCTCGACGAGCGGGGCTTCCTCGAGGTGGAGACGCCCATCCTCCAGCCCCTCTACGGCGGGGCGGCCGCCCGCCCCTTCGTGACGCATCACAACGCACTCGACATGCCGCTGTACCTCCGAATCGCCGACGAGCTCTACCTGAAGCGGCTCCTCGTCGGCGGGTTCGAGCGGGTCTACGAGATCGGGCATGACTTCCGGAACGAGGGGATGGACCGGACGCACAACCCCGAGTTCACGATGCTGGAGTGCTACCAGGCCTACGCCGATTACCAGGACATGATCGCGCTGACGGAGGCGATGATCGGCGGTCTCGTCGAGCACTGCTGCGGCACGGTGCGGATCGAGCGTGGCGGCGAGACTCTCGACTTCACCGCGCCGTTCCCGCGGGTCTCCTTCGTAGAAGGAGTGCGCCGCCGCTCGGGCCTCGACATCCTGACCGCGACCGAATCAGAGATGCGCAGCCGGCTGGAGCGGGCCGGGGCCTCGGCGGAGGAGACCGCGGGCTGGGCGGGCGGGAAGCTGCATGACGAGATGTTCAAGGCGTTTCTGGAACCGACGCTCGTGCAGCCGACCTTCGTCGTGGACTACCCGATCTCGCTTTCGCCGCTCGCCAAGCCCCATCGCGCCGACCCGGCACTCGCCGAGCGATTCGAGCTGTTCGTGCAGGGCCGCGAACTGGCGAACGCCTTCAGCGAGCTGAATGACCCGGAGGACCAGCGGCGCCGGTTCGAGGATCAGGCCAGGCAGCGGGCGGCGGGAGACGAAGAGGCCCAGTTGTTCGACGCGGACTTCGTGCGGGCGCTGGAGTACGGGATGCCGCCGGCCGGCGGGCTCGGTGTCGGAGTGGACCGGCTGCTCATGGTGCTCACCGGGCTCCCCTCCATCCGGGACGTGATTCTGTTTCCTGCCATGCGGCCGGAGAGCTGATGCACGGCGAGCTTGCCCCGCGGCACGCGCCGTCGAGGCTCGAGCTGAGGATCGCACTCCGCTACCTCAAGGGCCGACGGGGTTCCCGGTTTGCCTCGCTCAACACGAGGATCTCGATCGGCGGCATCGCGGTGGGCGTGATGGCGCTGGTTGTCGTGCTCGGCGTGATGAACGGGCTGCGCAACGATCTGCGGGACCGGATCCTCGTGGCCAATCCCCACCTCAGAATCCTGACCTACGGCAGCAGCCTTCGGATGGACAACTGGCAGTCCGCGCTCGACTCGATCCGCCAGGCGCCGGATGTGGTGGCCGCCGCCCCCGAGGTCATCGCGGAAACCATTGTCATCAATGCGGCGGACTACCCGACCGCCGTGAACGTGCTCGGGCTCGACACCACCGCCCTGTCGCTCCCGGTCACCTCGATTCCGTCGGTGGTCACCGAGGGCGACCTCACATTCCGGACGACGCAGGACAGCGTCGAGGGCGGGATCGTCATCGGTCGCCGCCTGGCCGACCGGCTGTCGGCTTTCCCCGGCGACGTCGTGACGCTCGTGCCCCCGACGGCCGCGAAGGTGAATCCGGCGCTCGGCTACGCGGTGCCCCGGTTCTGGAAGTTCGAGGTGACCGGGATCTTCGAGACCGGGATGTACCAGTACGACAACCAGTTCATCGTGATGCCGCGCGAGACGGCCCAGCGATTCACGGGCCTGGGTGACGCGGTCACCGGCATCGAGGTCCGTGTCACCGACCCGTGGCGCGCTCCGGAAATCGGCCAGGCGCTGCTCGAGCGGCTCGGGTTCTTCTATCGCTCGCTGGACTGGCAGAGCCAGAACGCGGCGCTCTTCAGCGCGCTGCAGCTGGAGAAGCTGGCGATGGGACTCGTCATCTTCTTCATCATGCTCGTGGCGGCGTTCAACATCGTCGGCACGCTCACGATGGTCGTGAACGACAAGATCCGCGAAATCGGCATTCTCCAGGCGATGGGCCTGCCCGGACCGGCGATCGGCCGGATCTTCCTGGCCCAGGGCGCGATTATCGGAGCGATCGGCGTCGCCCTGGGGCTGGCCGGCGGGCTGCTGGTCGCGTACGCGGTTGACCGCAGCCGCTGGATCCGTATCAACCCGCAGGTCTATTTCATCGACCACCTGCCGGTGCATGTGGAACTCCAGGACGTGGTGGTCGTCGTCCTCGCCGGGTTCCTCCTCGCGGTCGTCGCCACGGTGTATCCCTCCCGCTCGGCCACCCGGCTCACGCCGGTCGAGGCCATCCGCCACGAATGAGCGCGGTTCTCGAGGCCCGGGGGCTCCGGAAGACGTACATGGGCGGCGACGGCCAGCCGATCGAGGTGCTGGCCGGCGTGGACCTCAGCGTCTCCAGAGGAGAATTCGTCGCCATCATGGGCGCGAGCGGCGCCGGCAAGAGCACCCTGCTGCACCTGCTCGGGGCGCTGGATGCGCCGTCGGCCGGGACCGTGGCCCTCGAGGGCCAGGCGTATGGGGGCCGGACCCCGGTGGAGCTGGCGGCGCTGCGAAACCGGAAACTGGGGTTCGTGTTCCAGTTCCATCACCTGCTCCGCGAGTTTTCCGCCAGGGAAAACGTCATGATGCCGTTGCTCATCGCCGGGATGGACCCGGGTCGGGCGGGGAAGCGCGCCGACGAGCTGCTCGCGTCGGTAGGGCTCTCCGGCCGGCGAACGCACCGCCCGGCCCAGCTCTCCGGCGGGGAACAGCAGCGGGTGGCGGTGGCCCGCGCCCTGGCCAACGATCCCGTGCTGATCCTGGCCGACGAGCCCTCGGGGAACCTCGACCACGCCCACAGCGAGCGGTTGCACGACCTCTTCGCCGCGCTTGCCCGCGGCTTCGAGACCGCGCTCGTGGTGGTGACGCACAACCGCCAGCTTGCGGGACGCGCCGACCGGGTGCTTTCGTTGGAAGGTGGAAGGTTGGCGCCGCAAGCCGGCCTCGAGGTATCGCCAGGATGACCTGCGAGCAGTGTGGCACCCGGGAAGCCGTCGTCGTCCTCAAGCAGGTGGAGGGAGCGGACGTTCGCATCCTCCACCTCTGCGAACGGTGTGCGGCCGAACGCGGGGTTGAGGACATCGAGGCCACCACGAAGACGCCCCTCGGTGCCTTTCTGGCGGCGATGGGGAAGGAGATCGCGGCCGAGCCGTCGCTCCCGGGAACGGCCGCACTGGCGGTGTGTCCGGCCTGCGGAGCCACGCTCAAGGATTTCCGGGAATCCGGGCGCCTGGGGTGCGCGGAATGCTGGATCACCTTCGATGGGCCGCTTCGCGGGTTACTGCGACGGGTCCACGGCACCACGCATCACGTCGGGGAGTTGTACCAGTCCCCCGGTGAAGAGCCCACGGACCCCGGCGCCCTCCTCACCAGCCTCCGGGCGCACCTGCGGTCGGCCATCGATAGCGAGAACTTCGAGCTTGCGGCGGAGCTGCGGGACCGGCTCCGGGGGATTGAATGATCGATCTCTCCCTGCTGGCGGATGGCGGCATCGGCTGGCTCGACGCGAGCGGGCCCGCGAGTCATCTCGTCCTTTCGACACGGGTGCGCCTTGCCCGCAATATTCGAGGGCGCACCTTCGGCGTCCGGAACTCCGCCCGGGATCGGGAGGAGATTCTGGACGAGGTGGTCGCGGCCGCCGCCGACTCCCCCGGGCTGGCCGGCGCGGCGGTCTTTCGCCTCGACCGGCTGGACTCGGTGGACCGCGAGCTGCTGCACGAACGGCACCTGGTGAGCAAGGAGCTGGCCGGTCTGGGGCGCACTGACCGGGTGCGGATCGGGGCTGCCCTGCTGGTGCGGGATCGGCTGGGGGCCATGGTCAACGAGGAGGACCACCTCCGGCTCCAGGGCGTCGTGTCCGGCTTCGCGCCGGAGGCCGCGTATGCCGAGGTGGATCGGCTGGACGGTGAACTGGGGCAACGACTTGCCTTCGCATTTCATCCGGAGTTCGGTTACCTTACAGCGTGCCCGACCAACGTTGGCACCGGCCTGCGCGCCTCGGTCCTGATCCACCTTCCCGGGCTGGTCCTGACGAAGGAGATTTCGAAAGTTCTGCAGAGCCTCGCGCAGGTCGGCCTCACGTTCCGGGGGCTGTACGGCGAGGGCAGCGAGGTGGTCGGCAACTTCTTCCAGTTGTCCAACCAGACGACCCTGGGCAAGTCCGAGCCGGAATTGCTTGACCTCCTGGCGAAAATGGTCCGCCAGGTGATCGCATACGAAGAAGAGGCGCGGGCCGTACTGTTGCGGGATGCGCCCACGGTCATCGAGGACAAAGTCTGGCGCGCGTACGGCCTGCTGCGGTTCGCCCGCGCACTTTCATTCGAAGAGACCATGAACCTCCTCAGCGGCGTACGGCTGGGCGTCGGGTTGAAGCTGATTCCGGACGTCGGAGTGTATGCGCTGAATAAGCTGCTGGTCCACACCCAGCCGGCCCATTTGGCCGCCGGGCGTGGTCTCTCCACCGACGATCCGACGCTGCCAATCCGCCGCGCTGAGTACGTTCGGACAGTCCTGCAGGACGAAGGACGGCGAGCAGGGTGACCCCATGAACGGCTACAACTTCACTGACCGGGTGCGGAAGGTCCTCCAGATGGCGCGCGAAGAAGCCGCGCGGCTCCATCACGAGTACGTGGGGACCGAGCACATCCTCCTGGGCCTGATCCGCGAAGGTGAGGGCGTGGCCGCGGCCGTGCTCACGAACCTGAACGTCGACCTCGAGGAAATCCAGCAGCGCATCGAGGAAACGGTCAAGCGCGGCAAGGCCGCCGCGGCGTCCGGCCCGGATCTGCCCTACACGTCCCGCGCCAAGAAGGTGCTCGAGCTCGCGATGACCGAGGCGCGGGAGCTCAATCATTCCTATGTCGGCACCGAGCACCTGCTGCTCGGCCTGCTGCGCGAGGAGAAGGGCATCGCCGCCCAGGTGCTGACCGACGTCGGCGTCAGCCTTGAGCAGTCCCGCGCCGAGACGCTGCGGCTGCTCGGCAGCGACATGCCGCAACCGCCCGCGGCCGCCCAGGGCGGGCAGCCGCAGGCCGCGGCGCCCAAGGCCGAGAAGAAGTCGAAGACTCCCGCACTCGATCATTTCTGCCGCGACCTGACCTCCCTCGCGGCCGAGGGCCAGCTCGATCCCACGATCGGGCGCTCCAAGGAGATCGAGAGGGTCATGGAGATCCTGGCCCGGCGGAAAAAGAACAACCCGGTCCTGATCGGCGAACCCGGCGTTGGAAAGACGGCGATCGTCGAAGGACTGGCGCTGCTCATCGCGAACGGCCAGTGCCCCGACGTCCTGCGGGATCACCGGGTGCTCTCACTCGACATGGCGGCGGTCATCGCCGGGACGAAGTACCGGGGCCAGTTCGAGGAGCGCCTCAAGGCGGTCATGAACGAGATCGCGCAGAACCGGAACATCGTCCTGTTCATCGACGAGCTGCACACGCTGGTTGGCGCCGGCGCGGCCGAGGGCGCCATCGACGCTTCCAACATGCTCAAGCCGGCCCTGGCCCGCGGCGAGCTGCAGTGCGTCGGTGCCTCGACGTTGAATGAGTACCGCAAGTACATCGAGAAGGACGGCGCGCTCGAGCGCCGCTTCCAGACCGTCATGGTGGAGCCACCGACGATCGCAGAGACGGTGGAAATCCTGAAGGGTCTGCGGAAGAAGTACGAGGACCACCACCGCGTGGTGATCCCCGATGACACGTTGCAGGCGGCGGCGGACCTCTCGGAGCGCTACATCACGGACCGGTTCCTGCCGGACAAGGCGATTGACGTCATCGACGAGGCGGGCGCGCGCGCGCGCCTCGCATCCCAGGTGCCGCCCGCCGAGGTGGCCGCGCTCAAGGCCGATCTGGACAAGGTGAACCTGGACAAGGAAGAGGCGGTCCGCGACCAGAACTTCGAGCGCGCGGCGTCGCTGCGCGACAAGGAGCGCGATCTGCAGAACCAGATCCGGCTCCGGCACGAAGAGTGGGAGCGGGAGCGGCAGACGCGGCGGCCGACGATCGACGAGGAGGCCATTGCCTTCATCGTCTCGCGGTGGACCGGCATCCCGGTGACGCGCATCCAGGAGCAGGAAGCCTCCCGCCTCCTCCGGATGGAGGAGGAGCTGCACGAGGTGGTCGTCGGCCAGAACGAAGCGATTGTGGCGGTGTCGCGCGCCATCCGGCGCTCGCGGGCCGGGCTCAAGGATCCCAACCGCCCCATCGGGTCGTTCATTTTTTCCGGGCCGACCGGCGTCGGCAAGACCGAGCTCGCCCGCGCGCTCGCGCGGTTCCTGTTCGCCGACCAGTCCGCCCTCATTCGCGTGGACATGTCGGAGTACATGGAGAAGTTCTCGGTGTCGCGCCTGATCGGGGCGCCCCCCGGCTACGTCGGATACGAGGACTCGGGCACTCTCACCAAGGCCGTCCGCCGGAAGCCGTATTCGGTGGTGCTGCTCGACGAGATCGAGAAGGCCCACCCCGACGTGTTCAACATCCTGCTGCAGGTGCTCGACGAGGGCCATCTGACGGACAACTACGGCCGGCTCATCGACTTCAAGAACACCGTCGTGATCATGACTTCGAATGTCGGCGCTCGGGACATCACCCAGGGCAAGAGCCTGGGCTTCCACAGCGCTGATGCACGGTCGGCATTCGAGCAGATGGCGGAGAAGGTCAAAGAGGAGATGGGCAAGACGTTCAACCCGGAATTCCTGAACCGGCTGGACGATGTGATCGTCTTCCACGCCCTGAGCAAGGAGCACATCGCCCAGATCGTCGGCATCCTGCTGCGGGAGGTCACCCGGCGCCTCGGTGACGAGGTGCGCCTCACGCAGGCCGCGTCCGATTTCCTCGTCGAGCAGGGCTACGACCAGCAGTATGGCGCCCGTCCGCTCAAGCGCGCGATCCAGAAGTACATCGAGGATCCACTGAGCGAGAAGATTCTGATGGGCGAGGTCGGCCGGGGCGAGGAAGTCGAAGTCGATCTCGCGGCGGACGGCAAGTCGCTCGCTTTCCGCGCGCTCACCGGCACCCAGGCCTGACCACTCCTGATCGCCCGCCCCGCCGTTCCGGGGCGGGCGATCGTGTGTTTCTACCGCCGAGTACCATGCATTTGCGCCTTCTCGCCCTGCTCACCGCCGGTTCCCTGGCGGCCATTCCCCTGCACGCCCAGGACATTCAGGCCCCTCCCGTGGACAGCCTTGTTGTCGAGGGGAATCACCGATTGACCGCCACCCAGATCCTGGGAACCGCGGGCATCATTTTGCATCAATCCGTCAACTATCGGGACATCCAGCGCGCGATCACCGCACTGTTCCAGACGGGACAGTTCGACAACGTGGAGGTGGAACAGGCCGACGCAGAGGGGCTGCTGGTGCTCGTCATTCGGGTCGTCGAGCGGCCGGTGCTGCAGAAGTGGACCGTGCGTGGCGTGGAGAAGCTGTCGGAGCGGACGGTCAAGGATCGCGTGTCGCTCGTCGAGGGCCGCCCCATCGATCGGAGCGCCGTCGCCCGCTCCAGGGCGAGCATCGACTCGGCCTACACGGAGAAGGGTTACTACCGCGCCGCCGTGAAGCCGCTCGAGCTTCCCCAGCCGGACGGGTCGGTCCGCCTGGTCTTCGACGTGTCGGAAGGCACCCGGGTCGCCATCAGCCAGATCACCGTGGAGGGGAACGAGCGCTACCCCGACGATGAGCTGGCCGACCACATGAAGACGAAGCCCGAGGGCTTCTGGTGGTTCCAGAAGGGTGAGTACGACGATTCCCGCCTCGACCAGGACCTGCGGGAGCGCCTCCCGGGCTGGTATGGCGCCAAGGGACTGATCGACTTCCAGGTTCTCCGCGACACCCTCATCGCCGACAGCGCGGGTGGCAAGGCCACGCTGGCGCTCACGGTGGACGAGGGCAGAATCCACCAGGTCGGTACACTCAATATCGTGGGGAACCGACGGTTCTCCACCGAGGAGATCGCGCAGTTCTACCCGTTCGGCGGCGTCCTCGCCGTCTCGGCCACGGGCCCCATCACCCCCCGGCCCTTCAACCAGGCCGCCTGGGAAGCCGCCACCGAGCGGCTGCAGACCCTGTACGCGAACAATGGTTACATCTACGCGCGGATCGAGCCGGAGCAGAGCCGCCGGATGGCGCCCGACGGCACGCCCATCGTGGACCTGCAGTGGCGGATTGACGAGGGGCAGGTCGCGACCATCAACCGCATCATGATCGTCGGCAACGATGTCACGCACGAGCGCGTGATCCGCGACGCGATTGTGCTGCTGCCAGGCGCGGTGTTCAATCGCGACCTCCTGATCCGCTCCTACCAGAACATCTCGAACCTGGGATTCTTCGAACAACCATTGCCGCCGCCCGATGTCGACCCCACCGCCAACAACGTGGACGTGGACATCACCTTCCGCGTCGCGGAAAAGCGCACCGGCAACATCAATTTCGGGGCGTCGCTGGGGCAGGGCACCGGCCTCGGCGGGTTCATCGGGCTCGAGGAGCCGAATCTCTTCGGGCGGGGAAAGCGCGGCAAGTTCCAGTGGCAATTCGGCCGGAACATCAACGACTTCACCCTGTCCTATACCGACCCGTCGATTCAGGCGAGCCGGATCTCAGGGACCATCGCCCTGTTCAACTCGCGGCAGCGCTATGTCGTGGGCGACCTCGGCCGGCGGCGTCAGATAGGCGGGAGCCTGCAGTTCGGGTTTCCGTTCCTCGGGGCCCGGTACACCCGGCTCTTCACATCTTACGGCTATCAGCGGATCAGCTACGAGGGCGGGTCCGAGGACCTGCGGGAGCGCTACAGCTGCGAGTCCTGCACGCGCTCCTCGCTGGGGTTCAGCGTGGTGCGCGACACCCGGGTCGGACTGCCGTTCGCCACCGGTGGCCACCAGGTGAACACCAGCCTCGAATTCAACGGCGGCCCGCTCGGCGGCGACGGCGACTATCGGAAGGTCGACGTCGAGGGCCGCTGGTATGCGCCGGTCGCCACCCTGGGCGGGGGCGCCCAGCAGCAACTCGGTGGCGGCGTCCAATTCGTCCTCGGACTCACGACGAAGACCGGTTTCATCTTCGGCGATGCCGGCCCGTTCTTCACCGAGTTGTATTCGATGGGCGGCGTGCAGTACGGATTGCCCTTGCGCGGGTACGAGGAATTCTCGATCACTCCGGACGGATATGACCCGGCGGCCAGCGGGGGAACCGCCAGCCCCGACGCGTTCGGCCAGTCGTACGCCTCGTTCACCGTCGAATTCGGCGCCCGGATGAGCCAATCGCTGTACGTGAACACGTTCTTCGATGCAGGAAACGTTTACCGGACGCCGGATCAGTTCGACCCCACCCGGCTGTTCCGCGGGGCGGGTTTCGGGGTAGCTTTAGTGTCCCCCCTGGGACCGATTGGAATCGACCTGGCCTACGGATTCGACAAGATCGACTTCCTGGGCCGGCCCGACCCCGGCTGGAAGTTCCATTTCAAGCTGGGCAACTTCTTCTAATCGGCGTGGCCGAGATCCTTTTAAGGAGCGGGAGTTCGCAATGGTGCGTTTCGTCAAGGTTCTGGTCCTGATTCTATTGGGCAGCCTCTCTGCCGGCTCGGTGGCGGCGCAGGCTGGGATCAAGATCGGATTCGTCAATTCGCGGGCCATTCTACAGGCCGCACCGGGCTACGCCAAGGCTGAGTCGCTGTACACCGCAGAGGTCGCCGGCTACCGGGTGGAAGTGCAGAAGCTGCAGGCCTCCTTCGACTCGGCGGCGCAGGCATTCGAGCAGAGCTCCGTAGTGCTCAGCCCGACCGCGCGCGCCGCCAAGCGGAAGGAGCTGGAGGGCCAGCAGCAGAGCCTCGAGCGCCGGATGGAGGAGCTGCAGCAGAAGGCCTCGAGCCGCGAGCGGGAACTCCTCGAACCGATCCAGACCAAGGTCAACGGGGTGATCGAGAATATCCGGGCGTCCGGCAGCTATGCGATCATTTTCGACGTGGGGTCGCCGGGATCAGGCATCGTGGCGGCCGACCGATCGCTGGACCTGACGCAACGGGTCATCGACGCGCTGAAGGCCGGCGGCAGCTGAGGCCGTGACTTCGGCCACGCTTACCGCGCAGGCGGTCGCCGACCTTGTCGGCGGCCGCCTGCTTGGCCAAGGGGCGGCCTCGATTGGTGGGGTCGCCGCGCTCGACCGCGCGGGACCCGAGACCTTGTCCTTCCTCGCGTCGGCGAGGTACCTGAGCCAGTTCCGCGCGTCGCGGGCCGGCGCGGTCCTGCTCCGGGAGGAACACGCCGGTGAGGCCGAAGGGCCGTCCACCCGGATCGTGGTCGGGGATCCGGGGCGGGCCATCCTGCTCGTGGTCGAGCGCCTTTTCCCGGAGCCTCCGGTATCGTGGGGAGTCGATCCCACCGCACGAATCGGAGAAGGAACGACCTTCGCCGGGGACGTGAGCATCGGCCCGCACGCGGTGGTCGGACGGAATGTGCGGCTCGGCGCCCGCTGCCGCATCGGGCCCGGGGCCATCATCGAGGATGAGGTGGTCATCGGGGACGACAGCGACATCGGCCCGCACGCGGTCTGCCATCGCAGGGCCCGGCTCGGCCGGCGCGTCCGGCTCAAGGCGGGAGCGGTGATCGGTGCGGACGGTTTCGGATTTCTGCCGGACCGGGACGGCCTCAACGCCATTCCGCACGTGGGAGGCTGCGTCCTCGAGGACGATGTGCAGGTCGGCTCCAATTCCTGCGTGGATCGGGGCAGCATCGACGACACCGTGATCGGCGCCGGCACCAAGATCGACAATCTCGTCCACGTCGCCCACAACTGCCGTATCGGCCGTGGGTGCCTGCTGGTGATGGGTGTGGGGCTCGCCGGCAGCGTGCGGGTGGGGGACGGGGTCATCCTCGCCGGCCAGGTCGGCGTGGGCGATCACGTACAGATCGGCGACCGGGCGAGGGTCGGGGGACAGGCGGGCGTCACCGGCGACGTGCCCCCGGAAACCGATGTCAGCGGCTCCCCGGCGCGGGCGCATCGTGAGTTCCTGCGTGGACAGGCGGCGCTATATCGCGTCGCGCGGATCATCGACGACCTGGAAAGCCTGGTCACCAAGCGAGGTCACCGTGGGTAGACGGACGATCCAGCAGACGGCGACGGTGCAGGGAACGGGGCTCCACACCGGCACCACCGTAACCGTCACCTTTCGCCCGGCCCCCTCCGGCCGCCGGGTCGTGTTCCGGCGGACCGACCTGCAGGGCAATCCTGAGGTTCCGGCGCGCCTGGAAGAGGTCGAGGCCACCGACCGGCGCACGGTCCTCGGTCGAGGCGAGGAAGCCGTGCACACCGTCGAGCACGTCCTCGCGGCGGTCGGCGCGCTCGAGATCGACGATCTCTTCATCGATCTCGATGGCCCCGAACCCCCGGCCATGGACGGCTCGTTCGCACCGTACTTCGAGGCCCTCCGCGGGGCGGGCGAGGTGATGCAGGAGGGAGATGCGGTCACTTACCGGATCCAGGCCGCGTTCACCGTCACGGAGGGCGACGCCAACTACGTGGTCTCCCCTGCGAAGTCGCTCCGGGTGACGACAACCATCGACTTTCCTCACCCGCTCATCGGCCGCCAGGCCGGCAGTTACGACGTGACTCCCGAGGAGTTCGGGCGGGAGCTGGCCCGCGCCCGAACCTTCGGCTTCCTGCACGAAGTGGACGGGCTCAAGGCGCGCGGGCTGATCCAGGGCGCGACGACCGCGAACTCGATCGTCCTGTCCGACGCCGGGCTGGTGGAAGGCGCGCTTCGCTGGCCGGATGAGTTCGTGCGCCACAAGGCCGCGGATCTCATCGGCGACCTGGCGCTCGTCGGCGGGCGGGTGCAGGCGCACGTGGTGGCGAACCGGCCGAGTCACGAAGGAAACATCGCCCTCGCCCGGGCGATCGCGCGCACCGGCCAGCGCGAGGGTGGCATCGCGATGGACATCGGGCAGATCCTCGACATCATTCCGCACCGCTATCCCTTCCTCCTCGTGGACCGCATCATCGAGATCGAAGGCAAGCGGCGCATCGTCGGCATCAAGAACGTCACGATCAACGAGCCGTTTTTCCAGGGACACTTCCCGGGCCATCCGATCATGCCCGGCGTGCTCATCATCGAGGCGATGGCCCAGGTGGGCGGGATGCTGCTGCTCGGTTCGTTCGTCGACGAGCGGAGCGAGAAGGTCGTGTATTTCATGTCGCTCGACAACGTCAAGTTCCGCCGGCCGGTACTTCCCGGTGATCAGCTGCGCTTCGAGCTTGAGATGCTGCAATTCCGGGGCAAGACCTGCCGGATGAAGGGTGTGGCCCTGGTGGACGGGCAGGTCGCGGCGGAGGCTGAAATGATGGCCCGCGTGGTGGACCGGTGACGCACACGATCCACCCCACAGCGCTCGTCGATCCGCGAGCGGAGCTCGGCCACGGGGTGGAGGTCGGACCATTCGCGATCATCGGGCCGGACGTGGTGGTCGGGGACGGGTGCCGTCTGGCGGCCCGGGTGACCCTCGAACGGTACGTCCGGCTGGCGGAAGGGGTCCAGGTCGGCGAGGGGAGCGTGCTGGGGAGCCCGCCGCAGGACTTCAAGTTCAAGGGCGAGGAGACCTGGGTCGAGGTCGGCGCGCATACGGTCATCCGCGAGTATTCGACCATCAACCGGGCGACCGTCGCAACCGGCCGCACGGTGGTCGGCGCGAGGTGCTTCTTCATGACCTACGTGCACATCGCCCATGACTGCCGGGTTGGCGACAATGTCGTGATCGCCAACGGGACCCAGATCGCCGGGCACGTGACCATCCACGACAACGCCATCCTCTCCGGGCTCAACGCCGTCCACCAGTTCGTCACCATCGGCAGCTACGCGTTCGTCGGGGGCTGCACGCGGGTCAATCAGGACATTCCGCCGTACGTGAAGGCCGTGGGCAATCCGATGGAGCTGTACGGCCTCAATTCGATCGGGCTCCAGCGCGCGGGCTTTCAGGCGGAGACCATCTCCGCGCTCAAGCGGGCATACCGGCTCTTCTTCAACTCGGACTTGAACCTGTCGCAGGCCGTCGAGCGGGCGCGCATCGATCTCCCGCAGACCGCCGAGGTGGAGCGCTTCATCGCGTTCGTCGAGTCCTCCGGCCGGGGAGTCCCGGCGTGACGGCCCGCGTCCCCGTCGGGGTCATCGGCGTCGGGGCGCTGGGGCGCCATCACGCACGCCACCTTTCGACGCTCGAGGGTGCGGAACTGGTCGGAGTTTACGATGCCGACTCCGGAACGGCGGCCCGGGTGGCGGCGGAAGTCGGCACCGCCGCTGTGGTAGATGTCGACGCGCTGCTGGCGCGGGTCAAAGGGGTGTCGATCGCCGTTCCCACGTCCCGGCACGCGGAAGTCGGCCTGCAGGCGCTCGAACGCGGGGTGGCGGTGCTGATGGAAAAGCCGATCGCCGCTTCGCTCCCCGAAGCCGACGCGCTGATTGCGGCCGCGCAGGCCGCCCGGGTCCCGCTCCAGGTGGGACAGATCGAGCGTTACAACCGTGCCATACGCGCCGCGCTGCCGTTCGTGGATGCACCCCGCTACATCGTGGCGGAGCGCATCGCCCCGTTCTCGCCCCGGGGAACTGACGTCTCGGTGGTGCTCGATCTGATGATTCACGACCTCGATCTGGTCCTCGCCCTGAGCGGGGCGCCCGAAGTCTCGGATGTCCGCGCGATCGGCACCCAGGTGCTCTCCGACCATCCCGACCTCGTGAACGCACGGCTCGAGCTCCCCGGCGGGAGCGTCGCGACCGTGACGGCCTCGCGGGTGGGACGGGATCGCATCCGGCGGATCCGCATCTACCAGGAGGGAGGGTATCTCTCGCTCGATCTGGCGAGTGGTACCGGGAGTTTCCTCCGGGTGCGGCCCGACTGGAAGCGCGGCACGGGCACGAGTCTGGACGACGTGGTCGAGGCCGTTCCCCTGGATGCGCCGGAAGGAGATGCGCTGCGCCTGGAGCTCGCGGAGTTCGTGCAGGCGCTGCGGGGTGCGCCGAATCGCGGCGTCTCGGGAATCGAAGGCCGGGCCGCGCTCGAGCTGGCGCTTCGCGTCACCGCGTCTTTGCGCAGTCCGTGATCGCCGCCGCTCCGCGAATCCTGGTCTCCGCGGGGGAACCCTCCGGCGACTTGCATGGCGCGGAAGTCATTCAGGCGCTCCGCCTTCGCTGGCCGGATGCCCGAATCGATGCGGTCGGCGGGCCCCGAATGGCCGCGGCGGGGGCGCGGGTGCGCTACCCGATGGAACGGTTGAGCGCCATCGGCCTGGTGGAAATCGTCGGAAAGCTTCCGCAGCACGTCGGATTGTATCGGGAGCTGCGGGACGCGTTTCGCAGGCGGGAATACGATCTATACCTCCCGATCGACTATCCGGGGTTCCATGTGCGAGTCGCCCGTGCGGCTCGGCGGGCCGGAACCAAGGTGCTCTACTACATCCCGCCGCAACTCTGGGCCTGGCGGCCCCAGCGGGCCCGGGCGCTCGAGGCGGCGGTCGATCGGTTGGCAGTGATCCTGCCGTTCGAGCCGGCCTTCTTCGCGACGGTCGGCCTGGTCGCATCCTATGTGGGACATCCACTGCTCGATCGGCCTCCGGCACCGGGCCGGGCAGCGGCGCGGGCCGCGCTCGGGCTTCCCGCGGAGGGGCGCGTGCTCGCGGTATTTCCGGGAAGCCGCCGGCAGGAGGTCCGGAGTCACTGGGCCATCTTCACGGCGGCCGCGGCGGCGCTGCGGGACGAGCACCGCTGCGACGCCGTTGTGGTCGCAGCCACGCCCGCCGGAGCGTACCCCAATCCCGACGGGGTTCTGCTGTCTGATGATCCCCGCCTCGTGCTCGCGTCCGCCGACGCGTGCCTGGCCAAGTCCGGCACGACGACGCTCGAGGCGGCGATGGCCGACGTCCCGATGGTGGTTGCCTACCGGGCTAATCCGCTGACCTTCGCGGTCGCCCGGAGGGTGATGACGGTCCGGTGGGTGAGCCTGGTCAACCTGATCGCCGGGCGCGAGATCGTGCCCGAGCTGCTCCAGGATCGGCTCACCGTCGACGGGCTGGTGAGCGCCCTGCGCCCGCTGCTCGACGCCGGCAGTCCGGCGCGCCGGGCACAGCTCGACGGCTTGGCGACGGTTCGGAGCCACCTGGGCACGCCAGGGGCGGCGAGCCGGGTCGCGGCGCTCGCGGCGGAGGTCCTCGGCTCTTGAGGATCAAGGTCCCGCCCCGGGTGGCAGCGGCCCTGGGGGCACCGGTGGCGGGTGCGCTCGCCTCGACCTGGCGCTACGACGTCATCGGGCAGGAGCGCTGGGATGCGCTGTACGAGGGCGCCCCCGGCTACGCCTGCATGCTGTGGCACGAGGCGTTGTTGCCGCTGCTCTGGTGGCACCGCCGGCAGGATGCGGTCATCGTGGTGAGCGAGGCCCGGGATGGGCAGTACCTGGCCGACTTCGCCGAGCGGATCGGATTCCGCCTCGTGCGCGGCTCGAGCACCCGCGGAGGCACACGGGCTCTGCTCGCCGCGGTCCGCGAGCTGGAGGCCGGCGAGGTGCTGGCGGTTACGCCGGACGGCCCGCGAGGCCCGCGCCGGCAGATCAAGCCGGGCGTGCTGGCCGCCGCCCAGCGCTCGGGCACTGTGGTGCTGCCCGTGCACGCCGAGGCGGAGTCGGCCTGGCGATTAAATTCCTGGGATCGGTTTTGCGTGCCCAAGCCGTTCAGCCGGATCCGCGTGGCCTACGGCGGCCCGTTCGGAGTGGAAGCGGGGGGGGCGGGGTTGGCCGCGGCGCAGGTGCGGGCCGTCGCCGCCATGGACGAGGTCACAAGGATGGCCCAATGGCCCAGCGGCGCGGCGACACCCATCGGCTGATCCGCTGGCTGTGGACCAGCCGGCGGCTCGACGCGCGGCTCGCACGCCTCGCGTTGTTGCCGGCGTCGGGGCTGTGGGGCGCCGGGATGGCGGTGCGGCGGGTCGCGTACAGTCGGGGCTGGTTGCCGACCCACGACCTCCCGCTCCCCTCCGTTGCGGTCGGGAACCTGACCGTCGGCGGGTCCGGCAAAACCCCGATCGCGGCGTGGATCGCGAAGCACTACGCGGCGCGCGGGCTCAAGCCGGGGATCCTGCTGCGCGGCTACGGCGCGGACGAAGCGCTGGTGCACCGCCACGACGTGCCGGAGGCCGTGGTCGTGCCGGATCCGGACCGCGTGGCTGGTGCCGAGCGAGCGCTCGCGAACGGTGCCGAGGTGCTCGTGCTGGACGACGCGTTCCAGCGGCTCGACGTTCGCCGCGACCTGAACGTCCTGGTCCTGAGTGCAGAGGCGGGCCGTGCCGTCCGATGGTTGCTCCCGGCGGGTCCCTGGCGGGAAGGGTGGGGGGCGATGGCGCGCGCCGATGTCGTGGTGGTGACGCGGAAGCGGGCCACCGCCGAGGCCGCGCTGCTCCTCGCGCGAGAGGCGCAGGGCAGGATGGCCGGACCGGTGGCGGTGGCACACCTCGGGTTTCACCATCTCGAGGGTCTGGTGAGCGGCGAACCGCGACCGGTGGATCTGATCCGCGGACGGCGCGTCGTCGCGGCGTCGGCCATCGGCGATCCCGATGCCTTCGTGGCGCAGGTGAAGGGCACGGGGGCGCAGGTCCAGGTGGCCACCTGGAAGGACCACCACGCGTTCCGTGACGAGGACGTCGCCTGGCTGGCGCACGCCGCCCGCCGGGCCGATCATGTGGTTCTCACCGCGAAGGATGCGGTGAAGCTCCGGGACCGCTGGCCAGCCAGCGCCCCCGAGCCGCTGGTGGCAGTACTGGATGTGCGATTCGAGGAGGGGGACACCGAATTCGTCGCGGCCCTGGACGCGGTGGCGACCCCCGTGGAAAAATGGTAGCCAACCCCGGAATCCGGATCGACCGGAGAGGACTATGAGCAGCGTCAGTTCCCGCCCGAGCCACGACATGGTGCGCCCCGAGAAGGATACCTTCCTCGGTGAGGAGAACCCGTTCGAGGCAATGATGTCCCGCTTCGATTACGCCGCGAAGCGGCTCAACCTCGATGCGGGGCTGTACAAGGTCCTCCGCCATCCCGAAAAGCAGATCATCGTGTCGGTTCCGGTGCAGCGGGATGGTGGAGACGTCGATGTCTTCACTGGATATCGAGTGCTCTACAACACCTCCCGCGGACCGGCCAAGGGCGGGATTCGGTTCGACCTGAACGTGACGCTCGACGAGGTGAAGGCGCTGGCGGCATGGATGACCTGGAAGTGCGCCGTGGTGAATATCCCCTTCGGCGGCTCGAAGGGCGGTGTCATCTGCGACCCCAGTTCGATGTCGACCGGCGAACTCGAGCGCCTCACGCGCCGTTATACCTCGGCGATCATCGACACGCTCGGCCCCGACTCAGATGTCCCGGCGCCCGACGTGAACACCAACGAGCGCGTGATGGCCTGGATCATGGATACCTACTCCATGCACAAGCGTCACACCGTGACGGCAGTCGTCACCGGCAAGCCGGTCGAGATGGGCGGATCGATGGGCCGCCGGGAGGCCACCGGCCGCGGATGCATGATCGTCACCAAGGAAGCGCTGAAGCGCCTCGGCATGCCCATCAAGGGCGCCCGCGTCGCGGTGCAGGGCTTCGGCAATGTCGGGTCCATCACCGCCAAACTGCTGACCGACGAGGGTGCGGTCATCGTCGCCGTGAGCGACAAGTCGGGCGGCGTGTACAACGCCAAGGGCCTCGATATCGAAAGCGTTCAGGCATGGGTGCGGGAGAATCGGTTTCTCGCCGGGTATCCCAAGGGCGAAGGAATCACCAACGAACAGCTCCTGACGTGCGATTGCGACGTTCTTGTGCCCGCCGCGCTGGAGAACGTCATCACCAGCAAGAACGCCGGCGACATCCAGGCCAAGATCATCTGCGAGGGCGCCAACGGCCCCACGACGGCCGGCGCCGACGCGATCCTGGAGCAAAAAGGAATCTTCGTCATCCCGGACATCCTCGCCAACGCGGGCGGGGTCACCGTCAGCTACTTCGAGTGGGTGCAGGACCGCGGCGGATACTTCTGGGACGAAGAAACCGTGAACAACCGGCTCGAGCGGATCATGAGGCGCTCGTTCGACGAAGTCGCCGGCATGGCCGACCGCCACGCGGTCAACATGCGGGTGGCGTCGTACATGCTGTCGATCGATCGGGTCGCGGCGGTTCACCGGTTGCGCGGACTGTACGCTTAACGTCACGCTGCTGGCCGTCGGCCGGCTTCGCCCCGAGTTGCGCTCGGCCTGCGACGACTACCTGCGCCGGCTCGGCCGATTCTTCGACGTGCACGAGATTGAGGTGCGCGAGGCGGCCCGGGCTCCCACCCGGGCCGTTCAGCAGGCGGAAGAGGCGCGACGCCTGCTCGAGCGATTGCCGGCGCGGGCCCGGCTGGTGGCGCTCGCACGGCGCGGGCGCGGGTGGACGAGCGAGGAGTTGGCGGGCAGAGTAAGGACCTGGCAGGAGGAGTCGCGTCCGCTGGCCCTCGTGCTCGGCGGGTCAACCGGTCTCGATGCCGTGGTGCTCGGGCGCGCCGAGGAATGCTGGAGCCTCGGTCCGCTTACCCTGCCGCACGAGCTGGCACGAGTCGTCGTCGTGGAGCAGCTCTATCGCGCCGCGACCATACTGCGAGGCACACCGTACCACAAAGGCGCACCGGCGGGCCCCGATGGCTGAATGGTTTCGAGAGTGGTTCGGCGAGGAGTACCTCGCCCTCTACCCGCACCGCGACAGCGCGGATGCCGAGCGGCTCGTGACGCTCCTGCGGGGTGCTGTCTCCTGGGAACCCGGCTGGCGAGTGCTCGATGTTGCCTGTGGTCCGGGTCGCCACGCACGGGCCCTGGAGCTGGCGGGCGGTTCGGTGACGGGGGTGGACCTCTCGGCCAGCCTGCTGCGCCGTGCCCGACAGGTGACCGGGGCGGCTCTCGTCCGGGCCGACATGCGAGCGCTGCCGATCCGCCCGGGCACGATGGACCTGACCGTGAACCTGTTCACCAGTTTCGGCTACTTCGCCGACGACGCGCAGCACACGACCGCGCTGGCGGAGATGGCGGCGACCATCCGGCCGGCGGGGTGGTTCGCGATCGACTTTCTCAATGCGGCCACCGTCCGGTCCACGCTTCTGCCGCATACCGAGGGCGTGCTTGGTGGCCAGCGGGTTGGCATCACTCGCCGGCTGACGCACTCCGGTCGGTATGTGGTGAAGGAGATCCGGACAGCGGACGGACGGTGCTTCACCGAGCGCGTGCGACTCTTCGAGCGGGGAGATCTGGAGACCATGATGCGCGCTGCCGGCCTTGAACCTGTTACCGGGTTCGGCGACTACGACGGCGGCCCATTCACCGCCGATTCGCCGCGGGTAATTCTCCTCGGGCGCCGGCGGTAATCGTGCGCTTTCTCGCGACCCCCCTACCCGCCGACGTCGACACACCTATCCCCAGGAACGGCGACCTGCCGGCCATCCCGGTCGACGCTGTCGTGGCGCCAGGCCATGACCTGGCCCGCCGCCTGAGACAGCCCGGCGCCCTCGCGGTGACGACCGGCCAGCAGCCAGGCCTCTTCACCGGCCCCCTCTACACCATCCACAAGGCCCTCTCCGCCGCCTCCCTCGCCCGTCAGTTGGAGGCGCGGTGGAAGCGTCCTGTCGTGCCGGTGTTCTGGCTGGCCGGTGACGACCACGATTTCCACGAGGCAAACCACGCGTCCTGGCTTCGGGTGGACGGCACCCTCCGGACTCACGTCCTCCGGGAACGGCCGGCCGATGCGCCCCTGACGCCGATGTCCCGGGAGCTGCTCGGACCCGAGATCGCTGCGGCCCTCGATGCCCTCGCCGGAGACCTTCCACCATCCGACCATCGCGACGAGACCCTGGCCTGGCTGGCCCGGCACTACCGCGCGGAGAGGACCGTCGCGGCAGCATTCGGCGGCGCCCTGGCCGAAGTGCTGGCTCCCTTCGGCATCGTATGCGTCGACAGTGCGCACCCTGCGGTGAAGCGTGCAGCGGCGCCCGTCATCACGCGGGCGCTTTCGGAGGCAGGGGGCCTCGAGCAGTTGCTGCTCGAGCAGGCCGCGAAGCTCGCCGCTCAAGGGGTTGATGCCGGGGTTCCCGTCGGCGGTGGGGCCACTCTCGTCATGCTGGAGGGCCGCCTCGGGCGGGACCGGTTGATCAGCGACGGGGACGCGTTCACCACCCGCCGGAGCGGGGAGCGATTCACGCAGGCCGAACTCCAGCGTATGGCCGATGGGTCTCCCGAGCGGTTCTCCGGGAATGTGCTGCTCCGGCCGGTCGTTGAGAGCGCGCTTCTCCCGACCGTCGCGTATGTCGCAGGCCCCGGAGAGCTCCGGTACCTGGCGCTCTGCGCGCCCCTTTATGCGGCGCTCGGCGTCCCGCGGCAGCTCCCGGTGCCGCGGTGGTCCGGCATGCTCGTCGAGCCGAGAGTGGACCGCGTGCTGGAGAAGTTCGGCGTCGAAATCGCGGAGCTCCTGGAGCCGGGCGGCCGGCTCGAGACGCGGCTGGTGCGCGACCAGCTCCCGCTCGAGGCCTCCGCCGCCCTCGCCGACCTGCGCGCGGCCATCGAGCGCGGCTACACGACCCTCGAAGCCGTGGCGCGCGATGTGGATCCGACCCTTCAGCGCCCGATCCAGGTGCTGCGGCACGGCGCGCTCACCGGGACGCAGGATGCCGAGAAGAAGCTCATTCAGCACCTGAAGCGGCGTCAGGAGACTGAGCTTGGACAGGTCGATCGGGCCCGGACTGCCCTGCTTCCCGGCGGCAAGCCGCAAGAAAGGGTGCTCACCGCTGCGCCGTTCCTGGCGCGGTACGGTCCCGATCTGCTGCCCGCGCTCGCGGCCGAGATCCATTCCTGGTACGGCGCCGCCCTTGAGCGCGGTGACCGACCGGCGTAGACTCGACTCATGGGCTGGATCGGATTGATACTCCTCGTGGCTGTGATGGTGCCCGTCCTGACCATCCTGCTTGACTCTCCCATCGGGCGCGCCATCGCGCGCCGGATGGAGGGGCCGGAGAACACGCCGCCCGGGGTCCTCGAGCTCGCGAAGCGGGTCGAGCTGCTGGAGAGCGAGGTGGATGACCTCACTCGGGCGATCGAAGGACTCAAGGATGAGAACGCGTTCCTGCAACGCCTTCTCGAGGACACCGCCAGCCGGCCCTCCCTGCCACCCCGTTCCGCACCCTGAATCTCCCGTCCCGCCGCCGACCCGCGGCGATGGTCGCCGCCGGCATTCTGCTCAGCCGCGTGCTGGGCCTCGTGCGCCAGCGCGCCTTCGCCCATTATCTCGGCAACTCCGATGCAGCGGACGCGTTTACCGCCGCGTTCCGGATTCCAAACGTCCTTCAGAACCTCTTCGGCGAGGGCGCACTCTCCGCCTCGTTCATCCCGGTCTACGCCGGACTCCTGGGCCGGGACGAGCAGGAGCACGCGGACAGCACCGCAGGCGCGATCGGGGCGCTCCTGGCGATCGCCGTCGCGGCGATGGTGGTGGTTGGAGTGCTGACGGCACCAGTCCTCGTCACCCTCATCGCCCCGGGGTTTGATGGCGCCAAACGCGACCTGACCATCCGCCTGGTCCGAATCCTCTTCCCGGGGGCAGGGCTTCTCGTGATGTCCGCCTGGTGCCTCGGCGTGCTCAATTCCCACCGCAGGTTCTTCCTCAGTTACGCTGCGCCGGTCGCGTGGAACCTTGTCATCATCGGGAGCCTCATGGCATTCGGCGGCCGGCTGGGACAGTTCCCGCTGGCCGTTGCCGCGGCGTGGGGCAGCGTGGCAGGGAGCCTGCTCCAGGTGCTCGTCCAGTGGCCCACGGTCCGTCGGGTTGCGCCGGCGCTCACACTCCGCCTGCGGGAGCGGACCGCGCACGTGCAAACCGTCCTCCGGAATTTTGCGCCCGCGCTCGTGAGCCGTGGCGTCGTGCAGGTGAGCGCGTTCGTGGACGAGCTCATCGCCACGCTCCTGCCCACCGGCGCCGTCGCGGCCATCGGCTACGCCCAGTCCATCTACACGTTGCCCGTGAGTCTCTTCGGCATGTCGGTCTCGGCCGCGGAGCTCCCTGCCATGGCGCGCGCGCGAGGCAGCGCTGACGAGATTGCCGCGCAGCTCCGGGCCCGCCTCGGTCCCGGCCTCCGTCAAATCGCCTTCTTCGTCGTCCCTTCGGCGATGGCTCTGGTCGCGCTCGGTCACGTCGTGGCGGGCGCGCTCTACCAGACCGGGCAATTCCGTCGCGGGGACACCCTGTACGTGTGGGGGATTCTCGCCGGCTCGGCCGTCGGACTCCTCGCCTCGACCATGGGCCGCCTCTACGCCTCCGCGTTCTACGCCTTGCAGGACACGCGAACGCCCCTGAAGTTCGCCATCGTGCGCGTGGCGGCCACCGCGGCGCTCGGACTGTTCGCGGCGCTCCGCCTGCCCGAGCTGCTGTTGATCGACTCCCGGTGGGGCGCCGCAGGGCTCACCGCGTCCGCCGGGCTCGCCGGCTGGCTCGAGTTCAGCCTCCTCCGGCGGAGTCTCGGCGCGCGGATTGGTGCGACCGGCGTGCCCCGTGAGCTGCTCGGCCGCCTCTGGATGGCGGCCGGCGCCGCGGCAGGCGTCGCCTGGGGGGTGCTCCTGTTGGTGGGTTCCTGGCCGCCGATTCCCGTCGCCATCCTCGTACTTGGTGCCTTCGGCATCGCATATTTCGGTCTGGCTCGCGCGATGGGCGTGAGCGAGGCCAGGGAGCTGTTGGGCCGGTTCATGCCGACCAGGCCAGGCTCCCGCGACTGACCGGTGCCGATGACGGATCCGCGACTGCTTCCCGCAGCACTCCAGCGCAAGCTCGACACCCTCCCCGACGGCCCCGGCGTCTACCTGTGGAAGGACGCCGCGGGCGGGGTCCTGTACGTCGGGAAGGCGGCCCGGCTGAAGAGCCGGGTGCGCAGCTATTTCTCCGGTGATTCTGGCGCTCAGCGCCAAGACGGAGCTCCTGCTTCGCCAGATCGCCGATGTCGAGACCATCGTGGTGCCCGACGAGGCGCAGTCGCTGCTCCTCGAGAACAACCTCATCAAGGAGTATCTGCCCCGGTTCAACGTCCAGCTCAAGGACGACAAGAGTTATCCGTCCATCGCCGTCACGGTGCGGGATCCGTTCCCCAGGGTGCTGGTCACGCGGCGCCGGGACCTGCCCGGCGCGCGCTACTTCGGCCCGTATACCGACGTCTCGTTGATGCGGCGCTCGCTCGCGCTCATCCGGCGGATCTTCACGGTGCGGAGCTGCACCGACGACATCCCGCGCGAGCGCCGGGAGCGTCCCTGTCTCGACTTCCATATCGGGCGGTGCAAGGCGCCATGCGTCGGCTGGCAGGATGAGGCTTCGTACCGCGCCATGATCGATGAGGTGCTCGCCTTCCTCGAGGGGCGCACCGTGGATGTCCGCGGCCGGGTGCGCGACCTGATGTCCGCCGCGAGCGACCGGCAGGACTACGAGCGCGCCCGTGAGCTTCGGGACACACTGCGGTGGCTTGATCGCGTCGAGGCCCCGACGGCGGTGGAGGTCATCGGCACCGGTGACGCCGACGTGATCGGCTTCGCCCGGGATGGTGATGATGCGGTGGGGGTCTTGTTCCGGATCCGGGAGGGCAAGGTCACCTCGCGCGAGCACCGCTTCCTGGAGAACGTCGAGGAGGTGCCGGACCCGGAGGTCCTGAGCGCGCTCCTGGTGCGGTATTACCTGCCGGTGGCGGACCGGGCCCGGCGCGTAATCCTTCCCTTCGAGCCGGCCGACATCGCGGGCCTCGAAGTCCTCACGCCGGAGGTGAAGTTCCTGGTTCCGCAGCGCGGCACGGCCGCACGCTGGCTGGAGCTCGCCGACCAGAATGCCCGCCACCTGCTCGAGAGCCTGCGCATCGAGTCCTTCGAGACGGATGAACGCGCCGAAGACCCGGTCTATGCCCTGGGTCGCGATCTCGGTCTCAGCATCGTGCCGCGGAGTTTCATCTGCATCGACATCTCGACCAACCAGGGACGGGACACCGTGGGATCCCTGGTCTGGTTCGAGGCGGGCCGGCCCCGGAAGGCCGAGTACCGGAAGTTCAAGATTCAGGGCGTCGGTCAGCAGGACGATTACGCAGCCATCCACGAGGTCATGACCCGCTACTTCACGCGCCGGCGCGACGAAGGCAAGCCGTTGCCTGACCTCGTCGTCATCGATGGCGGGAAGGGGCAGCTCGGCGCGGCGTGTGAGGCGGCCAATAGCCTCGGATTGACCTCCCTGCCCATCGTGAGCCTGGCCAAGCGCGAGGAGGAGGTGTTCGTGCCGGGGCGAGGCGAGAGCCTCCGCCTCCCGAGGCGCGCGCCCTCGCTCCGGCTGCTCCAGCGCGCACGGGACGAGGCCCACCGCTTCGGCGTGGCGTACAGTCGAAAGCGGCGCACGCAGCGAACGGTCACCTCGGAGCTGCTCAACATCGCCGGCATCGGCCCCGCAAAGCGCACTCGACTGCTGGAGCGATTCGGCAGCCTGGCTGGCGTCAGGAGCGCGAGCGCGGCGGAAATCGCGGCGGTGCCGGGTTTCTCAGCGACGCTCGCCGAGCGAATTCTCGGAGAACTGAAGGGGAAGTCATGAGCGTCCGATCGCCGCAGGAGCTGGACTGGCACCTCGAATGCGCCGCGTGTGGCAACACCCGGGGTGCCGAAGGGCTCCCCACCGTCTGCGACTGCGGCCAACCGTGGCTGGTCCGTTATCGAGGCCGGAAGCCCGGCCTAAGCGACCGCGACGAGATGCGGCGGCGACAGGGCATGTGGCGATTCCGTGAGTTTCTCCCACTCATGCCGGGCGAGGATCCCGTGACGCTCGGGGAGGGGGATACTCCGTTGCTCGCGATCCCTCGGACCGGCACCCGGATCGGCCTTCCTGGCCTTCTGCTGAAGGACGAATCGGCGAATCCCACCGGCTCCTTCAAGGCCAGAGGCCTCAGCGCGGCCATCACCCGTGCCACCGCCGCGGGCGCGGACCGGTTTACCCTGCCCACGGCGGGCAACGCCGGGGTGGCGGCGGCAGCCTATGCAGCGCGCGCTGGGGCCCCTGTACGGGTCTTCGCTCCCGACTCCACCCCTCCGACCCTGCTGGCCCAGATCGTGTCATATGGGGGCGACCTCGTCCTCCTGGGGGGACATATCGGGGATTGCGGCAAGGCGAGTCGAGCCTGGGCGGCCGAGTCAGGTGCCTATGATCTCTCGACTTTGCGCGAGCCCTACCGGATCGAGGGGAAAAAGACGCTTGGCCTGGAACTCGCCCTTCAACTGTCTTGGAGGCTCCCGGACGCGATCCTTTACCCGGCCGGGGGCGGGACGGGCCTGATCGGAATGTGGAAGGCCTTCCTCGAGCTGTTGGTCCTCGGATGGGTTGAAGGGCGCCTCCCACGGCTGTATGCAGTGCAATCCACTGGATGCGCTCCGGTGGTTCGGGCAGTGGAGCAGGGCCGGGATCGGTGCGAGCCGTGGGTCGATCCCCAGACCGTCGCGAGCGGGCTCAGGGTGCCGGCCCCCTTGGGGGATCGGTTGATGCTCCGCGCGATTGCCGAAACGGGAGGCGGGGCGGTGGCGGTCGAGGATGCCGCCCTGCAGGCGGAAGCGACCCGGCTCATGCGCGAAGAGGGCGTGGATTGTTCTCCCGAGGGCGGTGCGGCGATCGTCGCGGCGGCCGAACTCGTACGCCGTGGGGTCTTGGATAAAGGGGAGACCGTGATCGCGTTCAACACCGGCGCGGGTTGGCTGTATCGGAATCCGGTGGATTTGCTTCGAGGACCGTGAGGGGCGATATTTCCAAGTCTATGTCTGACAGACGTTTCGCTATCATTGATCCGACTGCCGGCATCAGCGGCGACATGCTGCTCGGTGCGCTGGTGGATCTCGGGGCCGGTGAAGACTGGATCCGGTCGCTGCCTGCCCGGCTCGGGTGCCCGGAGGTCGTCATCACGACGGAGCCGGTTGACCGTTGCGGGATCCGGAGCACGCAGGTCAAGGTCACGATGCCGGGTGGTGCGCGTGAACAGCCGGCCGTGCCGGTCGAGCCGCACGATCACCGGAGCACAACGGAGCCAGGCGCGCGCGCCCACTCCCATGCTCATGCGCCGCACCGCCATCTCGGCGACCTTGTGGCGATGATCGACCGGGCGCCGCTGTCGGAAGCCGTGAGGGAACGCGCGGTGCGAGCGTTCCGCCTGCTGGGTGACGCCGAGGGACGAGTGCATGGCGTTGCGGCGGATCGTGTGGCGCTGCACGAGGTCGGGGCGCTCGATGCCCTCGTGGATATCGTCGGTTGCGTCGAGGGGTTCGAGCGGCTCGGAGTTTCCGCCGTATACTCGCGGCCGGTCGCACTTGGGCGGGGTTGGGTTCGTGCGGCTCACGGTACGATGGCGATTCCTGCGCCGGCAACCGCCATCCTGGTCGAGGGCCTCGAAATCGGCCCCGACGGTCCGGTGACCGGTGAGGCCACGACCCCGACGGGCGCGGCGCTGCTCCGCGCGCTCTCCGAGGGAAGGCCGCCGGCGCGGTGGCGTGGGGTCGCATCAGGGTGGGGCGCGGGCGGCCGGAATCCCGCGGAGTACCCAAATGCACTTCGTGTCCTGATCGCGGAGGCCGTGGCGGAGGCGGGCGAGGTCGTGGTGACTGTGACCGACCTCGACGACCTGAGCCCGGAGTATCTTGAGCCGCTCCGGGAAGCCCTCTTCGCGGCCGGGGCCCTGGACGTGCAGGTCTGGGCGAGTCAGGCCAAGAAGGGGCGCCCGGGATTCCGAGTCGAAGTCGTCAGCGAGGCTGCCGCGGAGCCCGCCGTGACGGAGGCGTTCTTCCGGCACAGCACGACGGCCGGCCTGCGTCGATGGACGGCCGAACGCGTCACTCTGACGCGGCGGCAGATAGAGGTCGATACCAGCGAGGGAATCGCGGTCCGCGTGAAGGTCGTCGAGGGTCCGGGCGGAACCCGCGTGAAGCCGGAGTTCGAAGATGTCGCGCGGGCGGCGCGCAGGGTCGGCCGCCCCGCGGTCGAAGTGGCTCGTGAAGTGCAACAGCGTGCACAGGACCGGGTGGCCGGCGAATCGCGTGCACCCCTGACAGCGAACAAGGAGTCATGATGCGGAAGGTGTTTGCGGGCCTGGTGCTCCTGATGGCGACCGCCGCGGTGGCTGGTGCCCAGGAAACCATCAAGAACGATCGCGTCGCAAAGGCGCAGCCACCGAAGTACAGCGAGCCCGCGTGCGAGCTCAAGAAGGGCAATTATCTCGTGAGCAGCGGGGCCACGTACTTGAAGAGCGGACTGGAGACGTCCGTCGAGGTGAACCGGATGCGCATCTTCGGCGACGCCAAGCGCGTGCTGACGGAGGCGATCACCAAGGGCCAATCCGCCAGCTCCGGGGCGTGGTATTTCCTCGGCCGGACGTATCTGCAGCTGGGCGACATTCCCGGCGCCGATTCCGCCCTGACGCGGGCCGAGCAGCTCGCACCGGCCTGTGCCGCCGAGATCAAGCTCCTCCGCCGGAACAGCTGGATTCCGCTGGTGAACGCCGGATCCCAGTTCCTGAAAGATGGCAACACGGACAGCGCGATCGTCCTGTACCAACAGGCCAATGGCATCTATCGCCAGGAAACGAATGCGATGATGAACCTCGGCGTGGTGTACACCAATACCGGGCAGAACGACAGCGCCATCGTGTACTTCCAGAAGGCGGCGCAGATCGCCAGCGCGGATTCGACCCAGACGGCGACGCGGAATCAGGCCACCTACAACTTGGCGGCGCTCTTGAGCAATGCAGGCCGGTATGCCGAGGCGCTTCCGGTCTGGGAGCAATACCTGAAGTGGGCCCCGAACGAAGTGGATGCGCGGAAGGGCTACGCCCGGGCGCTCCGCGCGAGCGGCCAGGCCGAGAAGGCGGCCGCCATCGAGCGGGAGTTGATCAGCACCGGGGCCGATAACGTCCCGACCGAGGATCTGATGACCGCCGGCGTGAACTTCTTCAGGGACAAGAACTACACGGAAGCCGCCTCCGCATTTTCGCGGGTGGTGGCCCGTGAGCCGTGGAATCGCGATGCCCTGTTCAACCTCGCAAACTCGTATCTTGGGGCCCAGGATCCGGCCAACCTGCTCAAGGCCGCCACGGCGCTGAACGAAGTGGACCCGATGAACGAGAGCAGCAAGAAATTGCTGGCCCAGGCGTACCAGATGCAGAAGAACCAGGATATGACCATCAAGCTCTACACTGAACTCGAGGCGATGCCGTTCTCGCTTTCGATGGACGAGTTCAGTCTGACCAGTGGCGGCGCGCGGGCCGCCGGCACCGCGACCGGCCGGGCCGCCAAGACCGTGGACGGGAAGCCCATCGCCGCGAAGCCAGTCACGCTGCTGTTCGAGTTCGTGAATGAGGGCAAGGCGGTCGTCGCCACTTCGGAGCGGATCGTTCCGCCGCTCAAGGAGGGGGAGACGTCCCGGGTCGAAGCCGAGGCGGTCGGCAGCGGAATCGTCGGATGGCGGTATCGGGCGAAGTAACGCGGGGCAGGGCGGGAGGCGATTGACACCGTCTCCCGCCCGGCCCAGTTTTCCGCCACACGCGGGCGTAATTCAGTTGGTAGAATGCCAGCTTCCCAAGCTGGACGTCGCCGGTTCGAGTCCGGTCGCCCGCTCTGAATAAATGCGAGCCCTGCTTCGACATCCGAGGCGGGGCTTTTTCGGCATTTGCTCGCTATCAAGCTTGATAGGGTATTGACGCCTCGGGGCCGCGACCATATCCTGACGCCGCAGGTCCCAATTCGCCTTGCCGCCCGCGGCTGCGGCTGTGGACGCACAGGCGGCTTCCGCGTGTAGTTGCACCACTTGATGGTTAGCAGTCGTGAGACCAGGTGGACTCAGAGACGAGAAAGACTCCCCCTCGGCTGAGCCCCGGAGCATTCGTCAACCCGCCGTCCGTCTCACGATGATGATCCATCGTCGCGGAGGCGGAGCCATGAAAATCCCCCGTTCGGCCCTCCTGCTGGGCATCATTGCTACCATTGCCTGCAACGACCCGGCCTCCCCCGGTAACGGGGAGGTTCGCATCACGGTTGCCGCCGCGGGTCTGGATCCGGATCCCGACGGCTACGTGGTCACGATTGACGGTGCTTCCGCCAACACGTTTTCGGGTTCGGGCTCGGTGCGGGTCGACATCGAAGCCGGAGAGCACACGTTCGAGCTGGTCGGACTTGCCCCGAATTGCTCCCCCACAACGGAGGCCACGCAGTCGATCACCGTGTATCCGGGGGAGACCTCCGAACTCACCTTCGGGGTGCGCTGCACGGCGATCACCGGAATTATCGAGGTCACGATCCAGACAACCGGCCCGGATCCGGACGGCGATGGGTATGAGCTGAGCCTCGATGATGGCCCGGCCAAGCCGGTGCTTCCGACCAGCCTCGCGCTGTTCGCGCCGGTGCCGGGTGGGACGCACACCGTCAGCCTCACCGGGACGGCGAGCAATTGCGGCCTGGCCGGAGCGAACCCCCTCGAGGTGAACGTGGAAGTCGGTGGCCTCGTGAGAACTGTCGC
This sequence comes from uncultured Gemmatimonadales bacterium, assembly GCA_963817575.1. GTDB lineage: Bacteria > Gemmatimonadota > Gemmatimonadetes > Gemmatimonadales > GWC2-71-9 > DASTCF01. The sequence goes on along the minus strand of CAWFOY010000009.1, from coordinate 52,893 downwards.
CCACGTCACGATGCAAGTGCGCTGCACGGCGCAGACCGGGGTAATCAGAGTCACGGCGCCGACAACTGGTCCCGACGCCGACGCGGACGGTTACGATGTCAGTCTCGACGGCGGTGCCGCTCAGACCATCGTGCCGAACGGCGTACTCTGGTTCACGGGCGTGCCCGGCGGCGCGCACAGCGTCAACTTCAGCGACTTGGCCTCGAACTGCGAGGGAGCGGGCTCCAATCCGCAGCAAGTGACCATCGAGGTCGGTGGGGTCGTCAGGGATACTGCCCACGTCTCCTATGCGGTGACCTGCACCGGCACCACAGGGGCGCTCCGGGTCACCGCCAACACGACCGGCCAGAGCCCGGACCCCGTGTACGCCGTGCGAATCGATGGGGGGGCGCCGACCGCGCTGCCGTCAGGCGTTGGCATCGTGATCACACACCTGGGCGCGGGGAGCCACTCCATCCTCCTCGATGACGTCGCATCCAACTGCGCGGTGAGCGATCCCAATCCCGCGACGGCCGAGGTGGCCGTGGGGGACACGGCCGTCGTGGAATTCGACGTGGCCTGCACGCTCGAGCCGCGGACCAGCGGGCTCGACGTGATCGTGACGACGACGGGAGAAAACTCTGACGATGCGTACTACCTCTCGGTTTGTTCCGGCAGCGATTTGTACTGCTATTACGCGCTCTGGGCGGGAGGGGTATCGTCGAATGGGACCGTCGAGATCGAGCTCCCTGCCGACTCGTACTACTACTACTTCGGGGACGTAGCCGAGAATTGCAGTGGCGGTCCAATGTCGGGCACATTCAGCGTGCTCAGCGGGCAGATTACGACCGTGTCGGTGAACCTCGCCTGTGTTGCCGCCGGCACGGTGGTTGTCAGCGCGCCGACGAGCGGGGTCGACGTCGACGCGAGCTACTGGGTCTCGGTAGACGGGAGCTACAAGTCGGGCCTGACCTCCGGCAGCGGCGTGTCGCTGACCTTGCTCGCCGGCACGCGCTCGATAGGCCTCGAGGATATCGCGCCCAACTGCACCGTGAGCGGTTCCAATCCGACGTCCGTGAATGTGGTTGCTGGGGCGATCACCTATGTGAACTTCCCGGTGTCCTGTGCCGCCAACCCAGTTCTCCGCGCGACGGTTACGACCACCGGTCCGAACCCCCCGGCGACTTACCTCGTCGGCGTGGATCTCTATCACGACTATTACTACGGCTGGTACTACCTCTACACCGCGGCCATTCCCTCGACCGGCGAAGTCCAGATTTCCTTGCCGCCAGGTCCCCATACCGTGGTCCTGGATCAGGTGCCCGCGAATTGCACGGTGACCAGCCCGAACAACGTACCGGTGAGCCTCACGTTCGGAGCGACGACGGACGTCGCGTTCGCCGTGACATGCACCTGAACGTGGACCAAATCGTGCGAAGAGGCTATGGGCTCGTCACGGCGCGCGCCATGGTGGCCGTGGCGGCGCTGGTGGCGTGCACCGACGAGCCGCAGGGGCCAGTCCCCCCCACGCCTCCGACCGTGCTTCATGCCGCGGTCGCACCCGGTCCGCACAACGTCCTGTCGGCCGTCGTCAGCGTCTCATTCGCCGACGCCGACAGCGCCAGGGTCCGCTTCGGCACGGAAGGGGCGGGGCTGGACAGCCTGACCCCGATGATGTCCTTGCCATCGGACTCGGCGGACATCCCGGTCCTGGGCCTCCTACCGGCCACCGCGTATCGGCTGCAGGTCATCGCGTACGGGGAAGGAGGGTCGACCCCGGGCGATACCCTCCTGCTCACGACCGGCGCGCTGCCCGCCGACCTGCCGACTTATACGGCCGGTGGACCAGACCCAACCCCGGGGTTCGTGGTCTTCGCGGCTTATCCCTACGGCGTGGTGATCGACAACACGGGACGTGTCGTCTGGTACCGGCACCTCGACGGCGGGCCGACGCTCAACTTTCAGGTGCAGCCGACCGGGCGCTATACGACAAGTCCGATTGCGCCGGCGCCTGGAGATCCCACGCCCTGGGTGGAGTTCGATCCGCTCGGCAATGAGACTCGCCGGCTCGGGTGCGGGAACGGGCTCATTGCCCGCTTTCATGAGATGGTGGAAGAATCCGACGGCTCCGCCTGGATGCTGTGTGATGACTCCAGGGTCATGGATCTGACCGCCTACGGCGGCCTGCCGGCCGCGACCGTCACGGGGACCGCCGTGCAGCACCTGGCCGCCAACGGTGCCGTCCTGTTTGCCTGGACCCCCTTCGATCACTTCGAGATCACCGACCTCGATCCCGCCAGCCGGACCGGAGCGACCGTCAACTGGACCCACGGCAACTCGATCGACTTCGATGCCGACGGAAACCTGGTGCTCTCATTCCGCAGCCTGAACGAGGTCACCAAGATCGACAAGACGACCGGCGAGGTCCTCTGGCGGCTCGGTGGCCTCCGGAACCAGTTCGCGCTCAGCGGGATCGCGGCCGGATTCGTCGGCCAGCACGGACTCCGGGTCGTCGGCCCGGGTCAACTGCAACTGCTCGACAATCGCGGCGACGTGGGGGATTCCCATGCCGAGCGATACGTCGTGGACGAGGTGGCATACACCGCCCAGCTGACGAGCTCCTACTTTTCGGGACCGCCGGTCAACGCAATCCTCGGCGGGTCCACGCAGCAGCTGCCGATGGGCCGGCTCCTCGTGGCGTACGGGAACGGGAACCGGGTCCAGGAATACGACGCGGCGGGGAACGTGATGTGGGAGATTCACGGCAATCCGGGATACGTATTCCGCGCTCAGCGAATCGCCTCGCTCTACCGGCCAGGGCTCGGGACCGCGCGATAGCGCTCCCCGACCCGGGAATCCCGGTTCGCGTCTAGCCCGCACCCGACGGACTTACGGGTCCCAGCCGTAGACATCGCGGCGAAACGCGACCGCGCCGTCGACGTCCGCCCACGCCGTCCAGTAGACCAGGTGCACCATGATCGGTTCGCGAACTTGCACCCGCTGATCGCGCCCGACCTCCATCGCAGACCGGACGGAATCGACGGACCAGTCGGGCAGCAGGTAGCTTGCCAGTCGCTCCGCTTGCTCCACCCGTACGCACCCGTGGCTGAAGACTCGAAGCCTCCAGGCGAACAAGTCGCGGGCGGGCGTGTCGTGCAGGAACACGTCGAAGGGCGTACGCAGGACGAACTTCACGCCGCCCAGCGGGTTGTGCGGGCCCGGCTCCTGCACGAGTTGATAACCGCCAGTCCCTGGTTCCTCCATACTCCAGTCGATCTCCAGCGGATCCATTTCGGTACCGCCGACGGAGTCCTTGAAGACCCGCATTCCGGTTTCGAGGAAGTACCAAGGATTCGCCCGCGCCAGCGGGAGGATCTCCTCGACGGCGATGGACCGCGGGACCGTCCACAACGGCCGGAATACCAGCTCGGACAGCCTCGCGCTGGTGACCGGCGTCGGCCAGTCAGGCCGGCCCACGATGGTCCGCAGCCGCAGGACCAAGCGCCCCTTTTCAACCACGTCCAGGGAGTAGGCGGGGATGTTCACCAGGATGTAGCGCTCACCGAGCGGCTCGGCGAGCGAGCGCCGACGCGCGACGTTGCGTGCGATCTGCCTGGCGCGGGCGGCCGCCGGGACGTTCAATGCGGCCGACGTTTCGGCGCCGACGATTCCATCCTCCTCCAGCCCTTGGCGCTTCTGATACTGCCGGACTGTGAGCTCCAGGCCGGTATCGAACAGTTCGGGCTCGGCTCCGGGCTCCGCGATCGTATAGCCCTCGTCGTGCAGGCGCTGCCGGAGCACCCGCACCCGAGGGTCGCGGGACTCCAGACGGAGCGGTGATCCGCCCGCGAGGCGGACCCAACCTCCGGCACTCGCAATCCGCTCATACCGGTGCAACGCGCCCTCGAGCGCGGCCACAGCCTCATCCTGCGGGGGAGGCAGGGGTCGCTCTCGGACCGCTTCTGAGGGCCCCGGGGCGAGCGACAGAACACACCACATCCACACTTTCAGCAGGGTGGTGCTCCTTCGGTTGATACCATGGCGGTGCGACCCGGATCGGATCGGCGGGCGGCGATCTGTACCGGTCAATGCGGCTCGGCCAGGACCGCTACCTGACAACGCTGCTTAGCGGGTAGTCGCCCGATGACCTCGGTCTCGTCGGCCAGCAGGTCGAGTAGGTCGTCGAGGTTAAGCCGGCCGACCAGCATGACCCAAGCTAACTGTCGGGACTGAATCGGCGGTGAAGCCGTCGTGAGTTTGTCGTGCGGTTCGAAAACAGATTACTTGTGAAGGCCTAAGTCTTGAAAAATCAGGGCGATAGCGACATCTTTCGCCTCGATGATCAAGGTGAATGCTGTCGAACCCGGCTCGTTGGCCGACGAACTCGGCCTCGTGCCCGGGACGGAGTTATTGTCCGTCAACGGGCGCGAACTGGAGGACTTCCTCGATTGGGAGTTCCTCACCGCCGATGACGCGTTCCTCCTCCACGTCCGCCAGCCGGGTGGCGAGGAGATCGAATTCGATGTCGAGAGGCCGGAAGGCCTCGCGATGGGGGCCGGGCTGGAGCCGCCGAGGATCCGCCGCTGCGCCAATCGGTGTGATTTCTGCTTCGTCGATGGCCTTCCCACGGGCCTCCGAGACACGCTTTACATCCGGGACGACGATTACCGGCTCTCCTTCCGGTACGGCAATTTCGCGACCCTGACCAATCTGAAGCCGCGCGACACCGAGCGGATCATCGAGTATCGACTCTCGCCGCTGTACGTGTCGGTTCACGCCACCGATCCGACGGTCCGCCGCTGGCTGCTTCGAAACCCGACCGCGCCCGAGATCCTCCCGCAGCTGCGCCATTTCGCCACGCACGGCATCCAGTTTCATACGCAGGTCGTGATGTCCCCGGGCGTGAATGATGGGGCGGTGCTCGAACAATCCCTGGACGACCTCTACGGGTTCGGCCCGGCGGTGTTGAGTGTATCGGTGGTCCCGGTCGGGCTCACGGAGTTCAGCAAGCATCACCTGGTGCGCGAGCCGACGGTGGACGAATGCCGGGCGGCGGTGAAGCTGGTGGAGCGTCATGCCGCGATCGCCCGGGCGGAGCGCGGGATCACGTGGTGCCACGGCGCGGATGAGCTGTACCTGCGGGCCCATCTCGACCTGCCCGCGCCCGAGGCCTACGATGGGTTCGAGCAGGTCGAGAACGGCGTCGGCTCCGTGCGTTACCTGCAGCAGAAGATCGCGGACGGCATCGAAAGCCTCGGCGGATGGCGGGGCAGGAGGATCGGTGTCGTGACCGGCGCCTCGATGGGGGCCCTGATGCCGCAGGTGCTCGCCCCACTGGCCGAGGCCACCGGCGCCACTCTCGAGCTGCTGACGCTCGAGAACACGCTCTTCGGCCCCTCGGTGACGACGGCGGGCCTGCTGCCGGGCGCGGCCATTCTCGCCGCCCTCCGCGACCGTCGGGACCTCGACCTCGCCCTGCTGCCGGCCGAGAGTATCAACGACGACGGTCTCTTCATGGACGATCTCGACGCCCACGTCCTCCAGTCGCAGTTGCCGGTCGAAATCCGCTTCTCACACTGTTTCACAGACTCTCTCGGCACGCCGGTGGCCGCGTGAGCAAGCCGACTGTCGCCGTGGTCGGCCGGCCGAACGTCGGCAAGTCCACCCTGTTCAATCGGATCCTGGGCGGGCGTCCCGCGATCGTCTCCGAGCACGCAGGGACGACTCGCGATCGCCACTTCGGAGATGCGGAGTGGGGTGGCCGGCGCTTCTGGATCGTGGATACGGGCGGCCTGGTGCCGGGCTCCACGAACTCCATGGACCGCGCGATCCGGCGACAGGTCGAGCTCGCCCTGGATCAGGCGGACGTCGTCGTGTTCGTCGTCGACGGGAAGGAGGGCCTGAATCCCGTGGACGCCGAGATCGCCGCCCAGCTTCGGCGTTCGGGCCGGCCGGTCCTCCTGGTCGTGAACAAGCTCGACGAGCTGCCGCGCACGACCGCCCATCTCGCCTTCTTCCAGCTCGGTCTCGGTGATCCATTGCCGGTCTCGGCCTCGGTCGGGAAGTCGAGCGGCGACCTGCTCGATGCCGTGGTCGAACGACTCCCTCCCGAGGGAGACGGCGAGCACGAGGAGGCCATCCACGTGGCGGTCGTCGGACGGCCGAATGTGGGAAAGTCGTCGTTGGTCAATCGGCTGCTGGGTGAGGAACGAGTAGTGGTAGCGCCCGAGGCAGGCACCACAAGGGACGCTGTGGACTCCGTCTTGCGCTATCACGGCCGAAACCTCAACTTCATTGACACGGCGGGGTTACGAAAGCGAGCTAAAGTGGAGGATGACGTCGAGTTCTACTCGACCCTCCGCACCAGGCGTGCAATCGATCGAGCGCAGGTCTGTGTCCTCGTTGTGGACGCCGCACTCGGGCTCCATGCCCAGGATCTCCGAATCGCGACCGAAGCCTGGGAGCGCGGCTGCGGACTCGTGGTGGCGGTCAACAAGTGGGACCTGATCCAGGAAAAGGATGCGAACACCGCGAGGCGGGGCCAGGAGCAGCTCATCGAGAAGGCCCCGTTCCTCAGGTACGTGCCGTTCCTCTATGTGTCTGCCGAGTCCGGGCAGCGAGTGCATCAGCTGCTTCAGGTGATCCTGGAAGTCGCGGAGGCGCGGGAGCTGCGGGTGCCGACCGCGGAGGTGAATCGGGTCCTGCAGGAGCTGGTGGCGCGCTCGAGCCCCCCGCAAAAGCCGGGGGAGGAGGTCAAGCTGCTCTACGCCTCGCAAGTCGGGACGGCGCCGCCGACGATCGCCATCGTCTGCAGCCGGCCGGACGCGGTCCCCGAGTCGTATGAGCGCTACCTGGTGAACGGCTTCCGGGACGCGTGGTCCTTTCACGGCGCGCCGCTCCGTCTCAAGTTCAAGCGACGGAGCGGCGCACGGTGATCGCCGGGTATGTGGCGGCCCTCGCCGTGTCGTATCTGCTCGGCGCGATACCGACCAGCTACCTCGCGGGGAGGCTCGGACGGGGGATCGACCTTCGCGAGCATGGAAGCAAGAACCTCGGCGCGACGAATGTGTTCCGGATCCTCGGGTGGAAGTATGCGGTCCCGGTCGGGCTGTTCGATATCGCGAAGGGCGCGATCCCGGTGATGCTGATCGGCCCCGCCGTGGCCGAGGGTGAGCTCTTCCCGCTGCTGTGCGGCGTCTTCGCGGTCGTCGGCCACGTGTTCTCGGTGTTCGTGCGCTTCAAGGGCGGCAAGGGCGTCGCGACCAGCGCGGGGGTGGTGCTCGGGATGGCGCCGCTCGCTGTGGGTGTGGCCCTGGTCATTTGGGCCCTGCTGGTCTGGTTGACCGGCTACGTCTCCCTGGGCTCGATCGTGGCGGCGGCAGTGTTCCCGGTGCTCGTACGCGCGCTGTATCCCGCACGGCGAGAGCACCTCTGGGTCTACATCGCCCTGGCGGCGGTGATCATCTGGATGCATCGGGCCAATATCCGGCGGCTGCTGGCGGGGACCGAGAACCGGTTCGGCACGCGACGACACTCCCCGCCCGCGGCATGACGCGCATCAGCGTCCTCGGCGCGGGGGCCTGGGGAACGGCCCTCGCGGACCTGCTGGCGCGGAAGGGCCACGAGGTCCGGATCTGGGCCTACGAGGCCGAGGTCGTCGAGAGCATCAACTCCCGGCATGAGAACGCGCTGTTCATGCCGGGACACACGCTCGGACCCACGCTGCGGGCCTGCGCCGACCCGCACGAAGCGGTGGCCGGCGCGCCCGTGGTGTTGTCGGCCTCGCCGAGCCATGTCGTCCGGGCGGTGACGGCGCCGCTGGCCGGGTCGATCGTATCGGATGCGATCGTCGTGAGCGCGACCAAGGGCATCGAGGCGTCGTCGCTGCTCCTGATGCACGAGGTGCTCGCGGAAACCCTGCCGGGGCGGCGCGTGGTGGCCCTCTCGGGGCCGAGTTTCGCGCTGGAGGTCATCGAGGGTCAGCCGACGGCCGTGGTGGCCGCTGCCGCAGATGAAGCGACCTCCGAGACGGTTCAGGAAGCCTTCGCCACCCCGCGGTTCCGGGTGTATTCGAACGCGGATGTAACGGGCGTCGAGTTGTGCGGGGCGCTCAAGAACGTGATCGCGATCGCCGCCGGCATCCTCGAAGGGATGGGCCTCGGCAACAATCCGCGGGCCGCGCTGATCACTCGCGGCCTCGCCGAGATGACCCGGCTCGGCCTCGCGATGGGGGCCAAGCCGATGACCTTCGCGGGACTGGCCGGAATGGGTGACCTGATCCTGACGACGACCGGCGCGCTGAGCCGGAACCGGAGCCTCGGCGTGGCGCTCGCCCAGGGGCAGAAGCTGGAGCAGTACACCGCGACCCATCGGACGGTAGCAGAGGGGGTCAATACGGCCCGCTCCGCCGTTCAGCTCGGCGATCGTCACGGTGTCGAGCTGCCGATCACGCAGCAGGTGGCGTCCATCCTGTTCGAAGGCAAGGCGCCGAAGCAGGCGGTGACAGAGTTGATGGAACGGGCCCTCAAGTCGGAGCAATGGCGGTGAGTCATCCACGGCCGATGCAGGAATTCTTCTCGATCGGTGAGGTCTGCGCCCTCACCGACCTGAAGCCGCACGTGCTGCGCTACTGGGAGAGCCAGTTCCGGTTCCTCAACCCGGCCAAGAACCGGTCGGGGAATCGCGTGTACAAGAGCCGTGAGGTCGAGCTTATCATGCTCGTCAAGCATCTCCTCTACACGGAGAAGTACACCATCGAGGGGGCGCGCCAGAAGATCGAGCACTACCGCCGGACCGGTGAGCTGCGTGGGACCGCCCGCAAGGCGATGGGCACCGAGACGGTGCAGGAACTCCGGCGGGACGTCGAGGAAATCGCGCAGATCCTCGACGGGAAGAAGCCGGCGGCCCGCTCCGACCGGGATGAGGCGCTGGGGTAGGGGCTATATTCCGTTCCAATGCACATCCTCATCAGTAACGATGACGGGATTCTCGCCCCCGGCATCAGCCTGCTCGCCGATGCTTGCCGCACGATCGGAACGGTCACGGTCGTCGCGCCCGACCGGGAGCAGAGCGGCACCAGCCACTCCCTGACGCTGCATCGGCCGATCCGCGCGGCGCTCCGGCCCGACGGCGCCTACCAGGTGGACGGCACTCCAACCGACTGCGTGCTCCTTGCGATCAACGCGCTCCTGCCCGAGAAGCCGGCATTTGTCTTCTCCGGGGTCAATCACGGGCCGAACATGGGCGAGGACGTGCTGTACTCGGGAACGGTCGCGGCCGCGATGGAAGCGGTCTCGCTTGGAGTTCCGGGCGTGGCGATCTCCTTCGCCGGGGGCGATCCGGCGGTGATGGCGAGCTACGGCAGCGTTCTCCCGCGGCTGGTCTCGAAGATCGTCGCCGTGCGCGAGTTCCCCAGCGACACGATTCTCAACATCAATCTCCCGAACCTGATCGCGCCCGAGGTGAAGGGAATTCGCGTCACGCGGCTTGGAAGCCGCTTCTTTTCCGAGTCCCTCACCCGGATGAAGGACCCGTGGGGCCGCGAGATCTTCTGGATTGGCGGCGGCACCATCACCTGGACCGGCGGCGAGGACTCGGATCATCGCGCCGTTGCCGAGGGCTACATCTCGATCACGCCCCTCCACATGGACCTGACCGACTTCCCACGGCTCGACACGGTGACCGGATGGCGGCTGGAAGAGTAGGCGCGGGGGACAGCTACGGTGGGTATCGAGCCCAGCTGGTCGATACGCTCCAGGCCAAGGGCATCCGGGATCTCGCCGTCCTCAAGGCGATCGCCCAGGTACCGAGGCACCTCTTCGTTCCCGCCAGCGTACGGCACCGGGCCTATGAGGATTCCGCATTGCCCATCAGCGGCGGGCAGACCATCTCCCAGCCGTGGGTGCAGGCGCGGTACCTCGAGGTGCTGCAGCTGACCGGACGCGAACGCGTCCTCGAAGTCGGCACCGGATCCGGCTATCAGACGGCGCTCCTGGCCCAGCTGGCCGAGACCGTGTTCAGCATAGAACGCCTGCCGGAACTCGCCGCCACGGCGCGGACCGCGCTGGCCGAGGCCGGCATCCGGAACGTGACCGTGCTCGTCGGAGACGGCACGCTCGGGTGGCGACCCTTCGCTCCGTTCGACGCGATCCTCGTGGCCGCCGCGAGTCCTTCCGTGCCGGAGCCGCTGCTGGAACAGCTCAAGCCGGGCGGGCGCCTCGTGATCCCGATCGGCGACCGCGAACGCCAGACTCTCCATCTCCTCCGCCGGGACGGCGACCGGATTACGACCACCATCCTCGGCGACGTGCGATTCGTGCCCCTGCTGGGCGAATTTGGCTTCCGCCCCTCCGCCTGAGTCTTCCGCATGATAGACGCGGCCATCCACTGGCTCATCGAGACGGTCTTCGCCCTGGGCTACCCCGGTATCATCGTCCTCATGGCCATCGAATCCTCGTTCCTGCCGCTGCCGAGCGAGCTGGTCATGCCGCCCGCGGGCTATTTGGCGGCAACCGGCCGGATGCACGCCGGGCTCGCGGTTGTGTCGGGGGCGGCGGGGAGCCTCATCGGGGCGCTCTTCAACTATTACTTCGCAGTCTATATGGGGGAGCCGTTCCTCCGACGTTACGGCAGGTTCGTCCTTGTCTCCAATCACAACCTGGACCGGGCGGAGGGCTTCTTCCGGCGGCACGGTGAGATCGCCACCTTCGTCGGACGGTTCATTCCTGTCATCCGGCACCTGATTTCGATCCCCGCCGGGATGTCCCGAATGGGATTGGGCCGATTTGCCCTGTTCACCACGATCGGTGCCGGTCTCTGGTGCGCAGTGCTGGTCTATATCGGGTGGCTGCTCGGCCGACACGAAGCCGAACTCCGCGAAGCCGCCGTCCAGGCATATACCACGAGGGCGCTCGGGGTCATTATTCCGACGCTGATCGCCTTGGTGCTCCTCTACGCGTGGTGGCACCGCCGGCGCCGGGGCAGGGGAGGCCCGGTGGCGTGAGAACCGTCGGCTTCGTGGTCGAGGGCGAGGTCCAGGGGGTTGGGTTTCGCTATTTCGCCCGCCGGGAAGCCCACCGGCTCGGAATCGTGGGGTGGGTCCGAAACCGGCCCGACGGAGCCGTGGTGGGGGAGGCGGCCGGGCCGGATGGCGCGGTCGAGGCCTTCCTGTCGCGGCTCAGGCGCGGGCCGGCGATGGCGAATGTCACGAATGTGGACTTGACCGAGATTTCGGATGACTCCGAACGTTTCATGACGTTTGAAATCAGATAGTTGGCGATTCCTCTTCACTTGGATTCCATCCCATGGCAGAGCTGACAGCAGGCCGAATCAAGGGCTCGCTCAGGACCATTCCCGACTATCCCAAGCTCGGAGTCACCTTCCAGGACATCACGCCGGTGCTCCGAGATGCGGCGCTCTTCAAGGCCGCGGTGGACGGGATGTCTGAGCCCTTCCTTCGGCAGGGCGTGACGCACGTGCTCGCGATCGAGGCCCGCGGGTTCATTCTCGGCGGCGCGATCGCCGCAGCGCTGGGTGCCGGGTTCATCCCGGCCCGGAAGGCCGGTAAACTGCCGTGGGAGACAGTGCGGAAGGTGTTTACGCTGGAGTACGGCGACGATACGCTCGAGGCGCACCGGGATGAGTTCACTGAGGACAGCAGGATCATCGTGGTGGATGACGTCCTTGCGACCGGTGGGACGGCCGCCGCGGCCGCCGACCTGGTTGCCCAACTCAAGGGACGGCTCGTGGGCTACACCTTCCTGCTGGAGATCCCCGCGCTCAAGGGCAGGGCCGCGCTAAGCGGCGCTCCCGTGCACGTGGTCGTGGAGGTCTAGGCGCCGACGGGTCCTCTCTTGACAGTTGAAGTTCCCGGGCGCTATTGGGTCTTCCATCCCTGGGATAGTTGGCGCGGATGGAACCGTGGGTCGACGAGCTGAATGCAGGCAGGCCGGAGGCTGCGTGGGACCTGGTGGTTACCCGGTACCGGCGCCTCATTTTCGCGTCCATCCGGCACTATGCCCAGGACTACGATGATGTGATGGATGTCTTCGCCCGGGTCTGCGAGGCCCTTCGCGAAGACGACCTGCGGCGCCTTCGGATCTGGGCCTCCGAACCACATCCCCGGGCTCAATTCTCCACCTGGCTGGTCACGGTGGTCCGCCACCTCACAATCGACTGGTTCCGCCAGCGCGACGGACGGCACCGGATCTCCGCCCTCGCCGCCACGCTGCCACCCCTCCGGCGCCGGATCTTCGAGCACGTCTTCCTTCAACGCCGTAGTCACATTGAATCCTACGAGCTCCTCCGCGCGAGCGAGGCTCCCGGGCTGACCTTCCGGGACTTTCTCGCCGATCTCCGGGCCACGTACCGGTCCGTCACCAATGGCCGGCGTGGCCGCGTGCTTCGCGAATTCGGACCGCCACCGCCGTTGGAGGATGAACCGGAAACAGCGGACCCGGTCGATGCAGCCGGACGAAAGGCAGTCCTCGATCGCATCCTGGCCTCCCTGGATCCCGTGGATCGGTCGGCGGTTCACCTGTACGTGGTGGAGGAGCTTCCCGCCGCCGACATCGCCCGCATCGTCGGGCTTCCGAACGCCAAGGCGGTGTACAACCGGGTGTACCGCGCCCTGGCCGCGCTTCGGGAACGACTGGCGCAGGATGAACTCCCTCGGGGAGACCTGTGAGCACTCGGGGTATCTCTGGCCGTCTAACGTCCACGTATCTGTCGAAGCGAGCCGCCCTGGAGGACGCATCCGCGTGACCCACCCCGAAGACCTCGATCGCCTCCGCCGCCTGCTGGCGCCCTCGCTCCGAGCCGCCGAGGCACCGTCCCCGCGTGGCCCCGAGTGCCTCAACGAGGTCACGCTCGCGTCGCTTGCCGACGGGACGCTCGCGGCGGAAGCACGCGAGGGTGCGGTGTCGCACCTGGCCGGCTGCCCGCACTGCCGGGCCGCCGTCGCCTCCGTTGCCCGGCTGCTGGCCGACGAGGACGTGCGCGTCGCTGTCCCGCAGCCGGTGATGCATCCATTCCGCCGTTTCGCCCGCCTCGCCGTTCCCCTGACGGCAGCGGCCATTCTGCTGGTGGTCTTCGCGCTGCCCCGCCGCGTCGAAGTGGTGCCGCCACCGCATCGCGGAACCTCCTCGCCAGCGGCAACTCCGATGCTGGTGTCGCCGGTCGGCGTCGTCGCCGAAGGAAGTCTCCTGCGGTGGACGGCCGTTCCCGGCGCGGACCGGTACCGCATCATCGTCTTCGATTCCAACAGCGAGATCGTTTTTGGCGGTGAAACCTCCGACACGATGCTCGCCCTGCCGGACTCGGCCACGCTCGAGCCGGGCCGCACCTACCTGTGGATGGTGGAGGCCCGCACCGGCTGGGACCGGTGGGCGGCCTCCGCCCCGGTCACCTTCTCGATCGCACCGGACGGCGTCCCGTGACAGCCTTCCCGCTGGTGCTGGCGATCGTGGCGCTTCAGTCGCCGGGGGCGGATTCCCTGCGGCTTCTCGCACAGGGCCGATCGGGATCCGAGCTGGTGCTTGAAACGCGGGCGCGACCGTATGAGGTGCGAGAGGCCGTCGCCGAGGGAATGGCGAGGGCAGTCCGATTCCCGGCGTCGGCAACGACGGAACTTGCAGCGACGCGCCGCCTGGCGGTGGCGTATGCGCTCGCGTGGCGTGATTCCTTTTTCCTGCGTGAGGTCGACCGGTTCGCGGCGTGGCCCGGGGAGCGGCGGGCCGCGAAAGTCCGCGCGGACAGCGTGCGGCGGGCCGGCGTCTCAGCCTACAGCCGGGATGGCCCCCAGGCAGCTATCGCCCTCTGGCGACGGGCGCTCGCGGGCTCGATGGCGATCGGTGACAGCGCAGGTGTCGCCGCTGTGCTGGGGAACATCGGCGCGGGATTTCTGGTCGAGCGAGTTGCCGACAGTGCGGGGCTTTACCTCGAGCGTGCCCGCGTAGCGGCGGCCGCGGTGGGGGATGCCCGCGTCGAAGCGAACGCCCTCGGCCTGCTAGCCGGTGTGAGCGAGGAGCGCGGCGACCTGGCCGCCGCCCGGGACCGGTATTCGCGGGCGATGGCGCTCCGCGAGCGCACCGGAGATAGGCGCGGCTTGGCGGCAGACCACAACAACCTCGGCCTGTTGGCGCAGAGGCTTGGGGACCAGGACGAGGCGCGACGGCACTTCGAGGCCGCGCTCGACATCAATCGCCGGGATGGGCGTGACGCCGTCGCGGCGACGAATCTGGTGAACCTCGCCGGCATTGCGACCCTGGAGGGCGATTTCGGGCGTGCCGAGGCGCTGTACCGAGATGCGATCGCGACCTGGCGCCCGCGCGAGGCCTGGACCGATGTCGCCGCCGCGCTGCACGGCCTCGGCCAGCTCGAGCTGCGGCGTGGGGACTACCCCGCTGCACGCAGCGTGCTGGTCGAGGCACAGACCATCTACGACCGCACGGGTCCGGTGGTCGAAGCCATTGCGGTGCGACGGACGCTGGCTGGTGCGCTCGGCGCCGCGGGAAACCTGCAGGGTGCGGTCGACCTCCTGCGACGTGCGCAGGATCTGGCCGACTCCGCCAAGGTGCCTCCTGGTGTGCGAGCCGATCTGATCCTCGCACGCGCGGACCTCGCGTTCCAACTCAATGACTTCGCTGAAGCGGAGCGCCTGTATCTCCAGGCCGAAGGGCTGTACGGCCGGGCGGCCGATCCAGCCGGCCAGGCCGAGGCGCAGTCTGGGCGTGGTGTGCTGCTGCTCGAGCGCGGCGAGGCGAAGCAGGCACAGTCGCTGCTGACCGGCGCGATGCGCACCCAGTCAGTCGTCGGAAACATGCGTGCGGCCGCGCTCACCCGGATCTCGCTGGGTTACGCGGCCCAGGCGGCGGGCGACATGGCTGGGGCAACGCGTCAATTCACCCGGGCAGCCGAAGAGCTTTCGGAATTGGGCGATCCGGTGGGAGCCGCCGCCGCGCTCGAGGGTCGTGCGGCGCTCGAGGCTGAGGCCGGCCGGTGGCGGGTGGCGGATTCGCTCTATCGCGCCGGACTCGGGCGCCTGGCCGATCGCATCGCGCCGGACATCGCGTGGCGGCTTCATGCCGGGCTTGGAAATGTGGAGCATGCTCGCGGTTCGCCGGACCGCGCAGTGCGCGAGCTGCGCGCCGCGATCAGTGAGGTGGAACGCTCCGGGCGGTCGCTCCGGCTGGCGGAGCGCCGCTCGGCATTCCTGTCGGACAAATGGGAAGTGTACGCCCGGCTCGCACTATTCGAACGGGAGCGGAACCGGCCCGGGAGCGCGTTCGACGCCAGCGAACGGCTGCGTGCCCGGGAGATGCTCGAAATGTTGATGCGGGGGCGGATTGGCGCGCCGTCGGACACGGCGGCGGCGCTCCTGGGTCGGGCGCAGGACCTGCAGCATCGAATGGCCGAGCTGGTCCGGGATCCGGAGCGCGCACCCAGCGGGCCGGTTGCGCTCCGCGGCCCGAGTGAGTCGCCGGGCGACGCACAGAGACGCGAGGCGCTCACGCGCGCGCAGGACGCCTATGCCACGGTCCTGCTCGACATGCGGGATCGCGCTCCGGCGCAGGCGTCGCTCCTCACGGCCGAACCCGCGTCCTGGCAGGACGTCGCGCGCCGTCTCGAGGGGGATGAGGTCTTCATCGAGTACCTCCTGAGCGACTCGGCATCGCTGGCGTTCGTCGTGAGGCGGGACACGCTGGCGGTTGTGGACCTCGGCGTCGGACGACCCGACCTGGCCAGGCTGGTCGAACTCGCGCGCGGCACCCTGGAGAGCCGGGGTTCCGTGCGCGGCGATTCGTTATGGCGGAGCCCGTTGAGGCGGCTGCACGAATACCTGATCGCCCCCATCGACGCGTCCGGCCTGCTCGCAGGCGCCAAGCGACTGATCTTCGTTCCGCACGCCGAGCTGCACTATCTGCCCTTCGCGGCGCTGCTCGACCCGGGGAGCCGGAGGTATCTGGTGCAGCGGTTCGAGCTGGCGCAGACGCCGTCGGCGTCGGTCTGGCTCGCGCTGGGGAACCGTCGGAAGGGCAGGGCGTCGGCAGGGGCACTCGCGCTGGCCCCCCGGCCCGACGCCTTGCCGGCCTCGCTCGGGGAGGTTCGGGCAATCGCGCGGCTGACGGGATCCGGCACCACGGTCCTGACCGGCGCCGCGGCATCCGAGTCGGCATTCCGCCGCGAGGCGCCATCGCGGCGGGTGCTGCACCTGGCAGGCTACGGCGTGCTCAACAAGCAGAATCCGCTGTTCTCTTATGTGGAGTTCGGGCCCGATGCCGCACACGATGGGCGCCTCGAGGTGCACGAGGTCTTCGGTCTGGACCTCGCGGCAGACCTCATCGTTCTGTCCGCCTGCCAGACCGCGCTCGGCTCCGGGGCGCTGGCGGACGTGCCGGCTGGGGATGACTGGGTCGGGCTGAGCCGGGCGTTCCTCCACGCCGGGGCGGCGCGGGTCGTCGCCACGCTGTGGTCCGTCGAGGACCGGGCAACGGGCGCCCTGATGGAGGAGTTCTACCGGGGCCTGGCAGCGGGCGCGGAGCCGGAACGGGCGTTGGCGGAGGCGCAGCGCGAGCTGCTGCGCCTGCCGGCGACCGGGCACCCGTTTCATTGGGCCGGATTCGTTGTGGTCGGTGGGGCTCGATGAGCAACCAGGGATTGCGCGGCCGTCCAACGATGCGTGCAGGGAGGGCATCATGAGGACCGAGCGCATCAGACTCTCCGCGTGGACGCACCGGCTTGGCTGGACGGGGCTGGCCTTGGTCCTGCTGGCCTGGATTGGGGGCTGCAGTTCCGATTCGGACTCCCTCAGTCCGCCTGTGGATGACCCCTCGCCGACGCCGCCCTCACCACTCCTTGTGTCGGACACGGTATTGGGCGCGGCGCCCGCTGGAGCTTCCGTGACTGGTGCGAACGTCGCGGGCTCCCGCGAGCTGACCGCCGTGGTCTACGTGTCGCTCGCCGAAGGGGAAATCCCGACCGGCACCTCGGCCACCATCCAGAACCTGCGCACCGGGGCCACGGTGACCACGCCGATGGTGGCGGGCGGCTTCGATCCGGTGGCGGTGGAGGCCGCTGCGGGCGACACCCTGGAGATCGAGGTGAGCTCCGGGCCGAACCGGCTGAGCTTCCTGCTCAGGGTGCCAGCCACGGCGCCGCCCATCGTGGTGCGCACCGAGCCGGCCGACGGCAAGCGGGACGTTCCGCTCAATGCCCGGATCGTGATCGTCTTCAGCGAACCGATCGACGGGAACACGCTCAGCGGCACGACAATCCGGCTCAAGCGCGGGTTTGTCGAGGTAGCCGGAGAGGTCCAGTTCGCCGACGCGGGTCAACTGACCGCGGAATTCGTGCCTGCCGAGCCCCTCGCGCCGAGCACCGAATACAAGGTGTTGATCACCCAGGAGATCGAGGACCTGGACGGCGAGCCGCTCGAGGAGCCAGTCAGCGTCGAGTTCACCACGACCACTGCCGCGGCCTTGCATCTGGCCTTCGCAGTGCAGCCTAGCAACGTCCTAGCGGGCGCAGTGATCAGCCCGGCGGTCGAGGTCAGGGTGCAGGACGCCCAGGGCAGCACCGTCGCGGCATTCTCGGATAGTATCACCGTTGGGCTTGGCCAGAATCCAGCTGGCGGGTCTCTGGCAGGCACGATGAGAGTGGCAGCCGTGGGGGGCGTTGCGACGTTCCCCGATCTACGACTGGACGTCAACGGGGTCGGGTACCGACTCGCGGCTTCAGCCGGTGGGGTCCCAAGTGACACGAGCGAGGCGTTCAGTGTCACTGGTGGAAACCTTCCCGGCACCCGGCTGGTGTTCACCGTCCAGCCGAGTGGTGCGGTCGAGGGATCACCGATCAGTCCGGCGGTCGAGGTCACCGTGCAGGACGCGCTGGGAAATACTGTGACGGACTTCGCCGACAGCATCACCCTCGCACTGGGCGAGCATACGATCGATGGGGTGCTGGCCGGGACGGTGCGAGTCCCCGCCTTCCAGGGCGTGGCCATATTCGAAGACTTGTGGGTAATCGGGGGCGCAACCGGGGTCACGCTGGTGGCATCGGCCCCCGGACTCACGAGTGTAGAGAGTGTCACTTTCGGTGTGGGGAGGGAGCCTCCGACGGATGGACTTGACTCGATCCGGCTGAGAATACTCGATGCCGAAACACAGGCGCCGCTGCCCTCTCCCGCCATACCGCAAATGCTCGCGGCCCCGATCTCAGATCCCACCCACCTACGGCGAGTACCTTACTATAGCGACGGGTCCGGCCTGGTCGGGCTCCTGCCGGCCGGAACGTGGACGATCGCGGTTTCCGTGATGCACGGCTGGAGCCTCATCTTTCCCGGACTGCATCTCTACTCGGACACGACGCTGACCGTCGAGGTGGTCGAAGGCGAAATAACCGTGCTGCCGGACCTGCTGCTGCGTCCGCGCGCTCCCCTCCTGCTGGTCGGAGTCAACAGGTGCCCCTGGGCGTTGCCCGATCCACCAACACCGGATGACTGGGGCAACTGCGACAGCGGGTATTGGGGCGGAGTCGATGTGCGTATCGAGGTGAACGGGGTTGCAGGCACCAGTACCGATGGCGTGCATTTCGAAGCGACGATCGGGCCCGCTCAATACACGGAATGGGCGACCTCCTGGGATGACACCCCCTGGTCCGCGCACTTCGATGTGACCGTCCCAGGGGAGTATGATGTCCGACTTGTGGATGTCGCGCCGAGTATCTCTGGGGCAACCTGGGAGCTAGTCCCGTGGCAATCCGCAACCACGCGCGTCCGGGTGGGGCAAGGGCTCAGCTACGTCGGATTCGATTTCTGGTACAAGTAGCAAATCAGTTAGTGCGCGGTACACCCCGGGGTTTGAGCGCCTGGGCGGGCACCGTGGGCCGTCGTGGGCGACGGCTATGCCCCGTTTTGACGTCCATGAAGTGGAAGCCGGCAAGCGCCGGTCAGGTCCGTCGAGGGGTCAGTCGAGGGATGACCGAATGAGCACAGACCGCATCAATCACTCGACAAGACGGCGTTGGCCCGGCCTGACCTGGCTGGTTCTCATTTGTCTGGGTTGGCTGGGGGGCTGCGGCTCCGAATCAGACTCTTTCAGTCCGCCGGGGAATGACCCGCCGCCGGCTACACCGTCGCCACTCGTGGTGTCGGATACGGTGGTCGGTCCGGCTCCCGAGGGCGCATCCGTCACAGTTGCGCGTGTCGAGGGCTCGCGGGGCGATGCCACGGTCGTGTACGTGTCGCTCGCGGAGGGCGAGATCCCGACCGGAATCTCGGCCAGGATCGGGAACTTGCGCAGTGGGACCACGATCACCACGCCCATGGAGCACGGCGGCTTCGGTCCTGTCGCGATGGAGGCAATAGCCGGTGATGCGCTGGCGGTCGAGATCGAGGGGAGTTCCGGGGCGAGCCTGCTGAGCTTCCTGCTCTACGTGCCGCTTACGGCGCCCCCGATCGTGGTGCGCACCGAACCGGCCGATGGCAAGCGGGATGTGCCGCTCAATGCCCGGATCGTGATCGTCTTCAGCGAGCCGATCGATGGCACGACGCTGACCGGCACGACGATCCGGCTCAAGCGTGGGCTCGCCGACGTGCCGGGGCAAGTCCAGTTTGGCGACGCGGATCAGCTCTCGGCGGAGTTCGTGCCCGACCAGCCCCTGGCGCCGAGCACGGGCTACCAGCTGGAGGTCTCGCAGGGAATCGAGGATCTGGACGGCGAGGCGCTCGAGGACTCGATCAGCATAGCGTTCACCACCAGCGAAACCACCACCCTCCGATTGGTCTTCACGGGGCAACCGGGCGACGCGATGCAGGACTCGGCGATCAGCCCTGCAGTGAAGGTCACCGTGCAGGATGCCCTGGGCAACACCATGCCGGCGTTTACGGACAGCATTTCGATCGCGCTGGGCCAGAATCCGGGAGGTGGGTCACTCGCGGGAATGACGAGGGTCGCTCCCAATGAGGGCGTGGCGATATTCGCTGATCTGCGACTTAGCGCGGGCGGCATCGGATACACGCTCACGGCATCGGCTACCGGAGTCACGGCTGCGACCAGCGCCACGTTCCGGGTCATCGTCCCCATCTTGTCAGTTGCTGCGGTGTACGAGCGGGAAACACCCCACAGTCAATCCGGCTATCAGTCCCGCTACCTGCTCGGCGACGATGGTCGTTTCGAGCTGCAGTACGACATCGTGTCCGACACCTTGATTTACACCGGTCGATATACCCGCGCGAGTTCATCAATCAGTTTCGATTTCGTCGAGTTCGATGCCGACGACGGTGGAATGTTTGATGCGTACGGCACACTCCTCGGTGATTCCGTCGTGGCAATTGCGTACAACTACATCCTCATCCAGGCCGGCCTCGAAGAGGGGTGGTACCGCACGCCGGATCCGGGGACCCCACCTCAGATCCCGCCGCCGTCGGGGCAACTCGCCTTTGTGCGCAATGGGCAGATTTACCAGGTGAGCACGGATGGGAGCGGCCTGGTCCAACTGTCGGACGGTCCGGGTGATCGCGACCCGGCCTGGTCTCCGGACGGACAGCGGATCTCGTTCATCCGTGCGCGTGCCGACTCATCGGACCTCTTCGTCATGAACGCCGACGGCTCGAACCTCGTCCGGCGCGCGAGCGGCCGCTACGTCGAGGCGCCGGCCTGGTCGCCCGACGGCGCCCGGATCGCCTTCGCCGCCAGCGGCGAGGGGAGTCAGAATGTGTACGTGCTTAGCGCGGATGATGATGGGACTGGCGTGACCCCTGTTGTCGTCCTTCCCGGATATGATGCCGACCCGGCTTGGTCGCCCGACGGTCGCAAAATTGCCTTCGTGAGCGACTGGCGGGCCTACGACTTCGTCTACGATGTGTACGTCGTGGATGCTGACACCTCGGGCGTGACGGCGCTGGTCGAGCCGGCGCTGGTCGAGGGCTCCTTCTTCTGGCCGGTCAGTTACTACTTCCAGCCCACGTGGTCACCCGACGGTCAACGGCTCGCCGTCGTCAGCTGCCCCTGGTCGTTTGGCATCTGCAGTTCAGGTGTGGTGGAGGTACGGAACGCCGATGGATCCGGACTTGTGCAGATAGCGGTGTCGGGCGGACCCGCCAAGCCGACCTGGTCGCCGGACGGGCAGGCGATCGCGTTCTCGTCCTCCGGGGATATCCACTGGATCAGCGCGGACGGAAGCCGGCAAGGCCGGATCATCGCCAACGGGCAGAGCCCGGCGTGGCGACCGTGAGACGGGGCGTCGCAGGACTCGCCTGGGCCGTGCTGGTGTCGGCCGCTGTGGCCTGGCTGGGCGCATGCAGCTCTGATTCCGACACGCTCGGTCCCCCAGGGAACACGTCACCGGCGTTCCTGGTCTCAAACCCGATTCCCAGTTCAGCACCGGCCATACCGTCCGGTGCGACCGCCAGCGTCACGGGCTCGCGGGGCGACGCCCCGGTGGCATACGTCTCGCTCGCATCGGGGGAGATTCCGACCGGCACCTGGGCGGCGATTCTGAATCGGCGGACAGGGTCCACGGTCCTCGCTCTGATGGTGGAGGGAGGTTTCGATCCCGTCGCGGTCGAAGCCATTGCCGGTGACACGCTTGATATCGCAGTCAAGGTGAGCTCGGGATCGAGCCCGCGGAACTTCCTGCTCGTGGTCCCGGCCACGGCGCCGCCGATCGTCGTGCGCACCGACCCGGCCGACGGCAAGCGGGACGTGCCGCTCAATGCCCGGATCGTGATCGTCTTCAGCGAGCCGATCGACGGCACGACGCTGACCGGCAAGACAATCCGGCTCAAGCGCGGGCTCGCGGAGGTGGCCGGAGAGGTGCAGGTGGCCGACGCGAAGCACCTCACGGCCGAATTCGTGCCCGCGGAGCCCCTGGCGGCAGCCACGGGGTACGAGTTGGAGATCACCCAAGGGGTCCAGGACCTGGACGGCGAGGCGCTCACGACCGCGCTCACCGTGAACTTCACGACGGGCGCGGAACCTCCGCCTCCCCCGGCGCTCGCCTTCGTGAGCGATCGCACCGGTACAGACCAGATCTACGTTGCCAATGCGGACGGTACGGGCGTCACGTGGCTCACGACTGGAGAGCGGCCCGCCTTGTCGTGGGACGGGCGGAGAATCGCGTTTTATCGGACGTCGTTTAGTACCAGCCCGCCCTCAGCCGTGACCTACGTGATGAACACCGACGGCACCGGGGAGAGAGTGCTGGCGGAAGGTGAATACCCAACGTGGTCGCCCGACGGCACGAAGGTCGCGGTCAGTCTTGGGGCGGGAATTGCTGTGATCGACGCCGAGGGATTCGGGTTCGGCAGGCTTATCAGCGAACTCTTCATGCAACCGGACGACTACCTCTTCTTGCCTGCATGGTCACCCGATGGTCAGCGCATCGCGTTCGTGCGGGGAGGCAATTGGTACGATGTGCCGTCGCAGATCTACATCATGAAGGCCGACGGATCCGAGATTCGCCCTCTCGTCAGCGTCGATGATCCGCTGGAGTGGTTTGAGAGCGAGCCAGCCTGGTCACCAGACGGATCCGTGATCGCGTTTGACACCGGAGATGTCAACCGGTGAGCATGTGGTGGCCAGCCTCGCCTGGGACGGCACCGGAAGCCGAACGATCCTGTATCGCCGCCCCACAAACTCCTACTATTCCGGAAACGCCGACTGGTCTCCGGATGGGCGCATGCTCGCGTTCGGGCACGTCACCGGACCTATATCTGCGGACGGGACGCACATCGCCGGGCGAATCTTTGTTCTGACCATCTCGACCGGGGAGGTGAAACAGTTGATTCCCGAGGCGGAGGCCCCGGCGTTGGCGGAGTATAGCGATTCCCAGGTGGCGTGGTCGCGTGGGGCCTCCTCACCGGTCGCCGGGAGATAGGACACCGGGCCGGTGTGTGGGGGAGGGGAGGCCGACGGGCAGACGATCGCTTTCGGGTCGTCAGGTTCGATCGGCTGGGTTCGGGCGGATGGGAGCGAGCGGGGTGTGATGATTGCCAACGGCCATAGCCCTGCCTGGCGACCGTGAGCAACCACGGCTCAAGTATCCGTTGAACGAATCATGGGTACACCGAGGCAAGGATGAACACTGAGCGCATCGACTGCTCCACTTGGCGGCCCCGGATCGGATGGACCGGGGTGGCCCTGGGACTGCTGTCATGGATAGCAGGATGCAGTTCCGATTCCGATTCCGGCTTCGACAGCTTCGGTCCCCCGGGAATCACGCCCTCAGCGTTCGTGGTGTCGGACCCGGTGACGGGCGCCGCGCCGGCGTCGGCCTCTGGAGCCGGTGCAAGCGTCGTGGGCTCGCAGGAAGTCGCCACGCTGGCGTACGTCTCGCTCGCGGAGGACCAGATCCCCGGCGGGACCTCGGCCAGCATCCGGAACTGGCGCACCGGGACCACAGTGATCACGCCGATGGTGGCGGGTGGATTCGATCCTGTGGCCGTGGAGGCCAGCGCCGGCGACACGCTCGAAATTGGGGTCGCCTTAGTAGGCGCGTCGAGCGCGCTCAGCTTCCTGGTGAGGGTCCCGGCGACGGCACCGCCGATCGTCGTGCGAACCGAGCCCTCGGACGGAAAGCGGGACGTGCCGCTCAACGCACGGATCGTGATCGTGTTCAGCGAGCCGATCGACCCGGCGACGCTGACGGGCACGACGGTGCAGCTGAAGCGGGGGCTCACCGGGGTGACCGGAACCGTGCAATTCACCGACACCGAGCAGTTGACCGCGGAATTCGTGCCCGACGAGCCGCTGGCGCCTGACAGCGACTACGAACTGTTGATCACACAAGAGATCGAAGACCTCGATGGCGAGGCGCTCAGTAAATCGGCCAAAGTGTCGTTCACGACGGGAGCCGGGGATGCTGTATCGGCACCGACAGGGCAGATCGCGTTTGTCGGCTGGGGCAGCGACGACGTTCAACACATCTTCCTGCTGGATCTTGACCAGGCGACCGTGACACAACTTACCAGTGGGGCGGCGTTCGATTTCGCACCGACGTGGTCGCCGGATCGCACCAAGATCGCGTTCGCCCGCGGCGTGTTGGGCGACTCCGCCGACTCCTCCATGGCAGGCACCTGGCTCATGAACGCCGATGGATCGGGAGCCGTGAGGCGTTCAGGCCTGGCCGGTGATCCCTCATGGTCGCCGGACGGCGCCAAGCTCGCGATCTTGACCAGCAATTCGATGTGGATCCTCGACGCGACCACCTTCGGGACCGATGTCAAGGTGCTGGACTCAATCCCGGGACTGATCCTGTCCGAGTCACCTGCGTGGTCCCCCGACGGCGCAACGATCGCATTCGAAGGCACGATCCTCGATCTCGGGGGTGACGTCTTCACCCAAGTCTATTTCATGGATTCCGATGGCGCCAACGTGCGCCCCCTCCCGCCGTACTGCAGCAACGGGGAGTGCGCACGTTTCGCCGGGAATGGCCCGGCATGGTCACCCGATGGGGCACGTCTGGCATTCTGGACCTTTGACTACGGGATCACGGTGATCGATCGAGATGGAGGCGGCGTGTTCAGCGTGACGCACGATGGCATGGCGATCAGTCACTCGGAAGGGCCCGCCACCGGCTACGACGCCCATCCATCGTGGTCACCCGATGGTCAATGGCTGGTGTTTCAATCGCCTGGGGGAGGACTCGGCCAGTTGGTCGTGGCGCGCGCGGACGGGACCGGGGAACCAGTGACCGTGACGAACCTTCCACGGGGCGCTTCGAGCCCGGCGTGGTCGCGTCACTGAACCCAATCGCTCGCCGCCCACCAATCCCTCCGGAGCCGCCATGCCAGCGATAATGGTCTATTCCGTCGATTTTAGAGATGGGAATCTCAGCCCTGAAATTGATGTCTCTGGGTGGGGGGCCATGACGCAGGGCAGCTCGGCGGGAGCGACCGTCGGCAGCTCGTCCGATTCAAACGGCCTCAACATGTCCGTCTCGCGGCACTACAACGCCCCCCAGTTCGCCTCGCACTCGGTGTTTGTGCTGCTTCCCGCAAACAGCTGCCCCGTGCAAACCCGGCTGCGCCTGCGGACGCAATTCGACCGTCCCGAGGCGGTGCGCTTGCCGGTGCCGGAGTCTCTGGACCCGGCGACGACGGACCCTGAGCCCTGGGCTGTTGCCCTGAACATCAAGCTTGGTGGACTTCCGGATGTCTATCAGGAACCGATGATGACCGTCACGTGCCAGTTCAATCGGGACCGTAATGGGGTCAGGCTGAACACTCCGGGAAGTCTGCAGCGAGATGACGCGAAGGTCATGCTCACCCCGCTCGATTACGGCCATTTTGGTGCGAAGCGCTTCGTCCTCGAGCACACCTATTGCGGCTTCAACATTGACACGATCGGCCACTCGGCGGGGAGTGGAGCGCTCAGCATCGCTGGGTTGGATCCGGACCAGCGGGTGTTTTCGAATAACAAGCTTTCCGTGGGGCAGTGGATCGGGGCATTGGGGATCTCCATCGCCACGATAGACGGGATCGGCCGACTGAGCGTTCATCTTCGAAAGTTCTCGGTGGAGATCTGGGAGTAGGGAAGGGCAAGGCTCGCCTGCTGACCACCGTGGGACTCGAGGAGGCCCCGCCGTCGGATTGGACGCGCGGGGCCTCGTTTCGTCCCGTAACTCGCTCTCCCAACTTGACTTCCACGGTTCCCCGAGAATAGTTTTACGCGCTTTGCCCCCGTAGCTCAGCCTGGATAGAGCAGCAGTTTCCTAAACTGTTGGCCGCGTGTTCGAATCACGCCGGGGGCACCTCGACTTGATAGTCCGAACCTTTTCCAACAGCCGTACCGGAGATCCATGGCCACGACAGTGAAGCCGGGCGCCCCTACGCAGACCGAGAAGACCGACCCGATGGAGTGGGTGCGGCAGAACCAGAAGTACCTGCTTTGGGGCCTCGCGGCCCTCGGCGTCATCGCCCTCGGGGCGTGGGTCACCGTCGAGAGCGGCAAGCGGAAGGAACGGATGGCCGCGATCCAGCTGGACCAGGCACGGAACGCCGCCGAGTCGGGGAACCTGCCGCTCGCGGCCAGCGAGCTCCAGAAGCTCATCGACACGTACCGGGGCACCGAGTCGGCGCGGGAGGCGGTCATCACGCTGAACCAGGTCCGGATGGTCAACGGGCAGAGCGAACTGGCCGTGGTCGGCCTCGAGGACTACCTCAAGACCAACCCCAAGCCTGACTACGCCGTCCCGGCCCGCGGTCTGCTGGGCCAGGCCCTCGAGAATGTGAAGCGGTTCGACCAGGCCGCCGCCGCGTACGAGGAGGCCTCTCGAGGGGCGGATGTGGACTACCTGAAGGCCCAGTACCTGCTGAGCGCGGCCCGGGCCTACCGGGCGGCGGGGAAGCCGGCCGACGCCACCCGGGTCCTCCTGGTGATCCGGGAGCAGTACCCGGACACGCCCAGCCGGACCGAGGCGGACGTGCGGCTGGCGGAGCTGACCGAAGGGCGGATGCAGTAGGGGTCAGGGGTCAGTAGACGCGAGGACTGAGGACTGAGGACTGAGGACTGAGGACTGGGGACTCGGGGCGGGGCCGATTACGGGTTCCGCCCCTTTTCTCGGCATAGACCTATGGCGTATAAGATATGTTATGTTAAGTACGGAAGTGGAAAGGTGTGGAGAACCGGCTCCCCCGCCTGAGGCTCACGTCATAAGCGATTGTGAGTTATTGTGTTACAGGACAGACCCCACTCGGGTCCGTAAGTGGAAGCTCAGGCGCTCAATACTCCCTGATAAACCAACCGCCCCTCCCCCCGCAGCCAGACCTGGGCGGCCTTTCCCGCGGTGAGGACTGCGCTGACCCGCAGCGGCCGCCCCGAGCGGGTCTGGAACACGAGCGGCAGCTCCGCCTCTTCCTGAGCCGCCAGGGCCACCGCCGCCGCCACCGTGCCCGTTCCACAGGCCAGCGTCTCGCCCTCCACACCCCGTTCGAAGGTCCGGATGAGCCACGGACCGCCCGGCTGGATGGGTTCGGACACGAAGTTCGCGTTGGCGCCGGCCGGACCGACCGCCGGGTGATGCCGCAGCGCGGATCCGCGCGAGAACAGGTCAACCCACTCGACGTCCTCGACCCGGGTGACCAGGTGTGGCACCCCGACCCGGGCCAGGACGATCCAGCGCTCGCCCCCCGCCAGTGCCATTCCCGGGACCGGGGCCGGAAGGTCGAAATCGGGGAGATTGAGCTCCGCTTCATGGCCCTCCCCGACGCAGCGGGTCGGAAAGGTCCCCGCCCCGGTCGCCAGCCTCATCCCCGCCGGAGGTGCGAGCCCCAGATGCGCGGCGAACCTCGTGCTGCAGAGCGCCGCGTTCCCGCACATCGCCGCCGGGGACCCGTCACAGTTCCAGAAGGCCATCCGGACCGTCGTGTCGCCGTCCGGCGTGAGGATGACGAGCCCGTCCGCGCCGGCGCCATTCCGCCGGTCGCAGATCGCGGCGATCCGCGTCCGCGCTCCAGTCCGCCGCCGTTGTGCTCCGGCCGTCGAGCATGACGAAGTCGTTGCCCGAGCCGGTCATCTTATAGAAGCTGGTGCCGCTCATAGCGTCCCCATCAGGGCCCGGAACCGCAGCCACCAGACCATCCAGATCGCCTCCCGCACGATCTTCCTGTTCATCTTGCTGTGCCCTTCCACGCGGTCCACGAAGACAATCGGAATCTCGGCGAGGCGGAAGCCCTTCTTCCACGCGCGGAAGCTCATCTCGATCTGGAAGGCATAGCCGTTGGATTCCACGCGGCTCAGGTTCAGCGCCTGCAGCACTTCGCGACGGAAACACTTGAATCCGCCGGTCGAGTCGGTCAGCGGGAGTCCCGTGATCCACCGGGCGTACAGATTCGCGCCGTACGAGAGCAGGAGCCGGGACATCGGCCAGTTGATGACGTTGACGCCGGTCTTGTAGCGCGACCCGATCACCAGATCCGCCTGCTCGATCGCCCTCAGGAAATCGGGGAGGAACTTCGGATCGTGGGAGAAATCCGAATCCATCTCGAACACGAGGGAATAATCCCGCTCGAGCGCCCAGCGGAAGCCGGCCAGGTAGGCCTTCCCCAGCCCCTCCTTCGCCGTCCGGTGGAGGCAGTGCACGCGGGGATCCTCGTGCCCCATCCGGTCGGCCAGCTCCCCGGTGCCATCGGGCGACGCATCATCGATGACCAGGACTTCGAAGCGTGAATCCTGGCGCAGGACCGCCGGTACGATCTGCGGCAGGGTCAGGAGTTCATTATACGTCGGAATGCAGACGAGGAAGCGCTCAGCCACCGGGAGCCTCCCGCCGCCGTCCCCGGACCCCCGTTCCCGCGATGATCAGCAAGGCCGCGAGCATCCCCAGCGTGATGAAGTGTCCCCGCCGGAAGGCCGCCGAGGCGAAGCTCAACTCCACCGAAGTCGCCCCCGCCGGCACCGGAACGGCCATCAGCGAGTACTGTGCCCGGACGACCTCCGCCGGCTTTCCGTCCACCTCTGCGTGCCAGTCCGGATAGTAGTTCTCCGAAATGAACAGGTAGGCCGCCGCGGCCGTGGGGGCAAAGTCGAATCGATAGTGGCCCTCGTGTGGCGATGCGACCGTCACCGGTGCCGCGATCGGCTCCGGCACGCCGAGGGGCGCGGAGACGCCGACCGATCCGTCGACGGGCACGAGGAGATACCGGCGCGGGTCGAAGCGCGGATCCACCAGGGTGGGGACCATCTGGTCCTCCGCCGTCTTCACCGCCTCGGGAACGAGGTACGCAAATGGCAAGGCGCCCTCGAACCGGTACACGTAGACCTGTTGGCCGTCGTGGGCCGCCACCGGCCCGGCGATCGGGACGATCCCCTGCCCTTCCAGCGGCTGTGGCAGGACCAGGTACTTGACGGCGAGCAAACGCCAGAGCGCCGGGTTCCCCATGTTCTGCCAGATGTTCTTCCCGCCCAGCAGCTCGTCGTAGCGGTGGAGCTCCTGTCCGTTGTATCCCAGCACCGATCGGACCCGGTGCGCCATCAGGTAGTTCCGGTTCTCGTCGTAGACCTGGTACGGCAGGACACGGAAGACAGATGTATCCGGGCGCAGCGCCTGCACCACGCCGTCGGCCACGAAGCTCACGCGAGCCGGAGGGGTCCACTGGATGAAGTGCCGCTCGACGGTCCACAGCTCGAGCAGAACCAGCCCGCCCAGCGCGAGCCCCCAGACCGTCTCAGGCAGTCGCCGCCAGCAGAGTGCCGCGGTGAGGAGCGCGAAGAGCAGGACGCGGGCGGCATCGAGCTTGAAGGCCGGTTCGTTGGTGATGAGACCGCTGAAGCGCTCCGGGATCGCGACCCCTTCCATCACCGGGCGGAAGCCACCGGCGAGCGCGAGCAGCGTTGCGACTCCGAGCCCACCGGCCCACCAGACCAGGCGCCTCCGCCGTACGGCGTCTTCAACCGTCAGCAGGGCCTGGAGGCCCATCGCGGCCAGGGCGGCCAGGCTGAACGAGGTGAGGAAGAAGATCATGCTCGGCGCCCGGGTCATCCGGATGCCCGGCAGGAGGTGATACGGGATCCGGTAGAACGGGGTGTACCCCCCGAAAGCGAAGAGGGCGCCGTACACTCCCAGGAACACCCAGAACCAGGCGAGGCGCTTCCGGCCCTCGAGCCGGAAGCTGAACGTGGCGAGCATCAGCACCACGACCCCGACGTACTCGCTGTGCAGCTTGAACGGGTTTCGTCCCCAATAGTCCTGCAGGACCCCCATGAAGGCCGGCCAGAGAACGCCGAGCAGCTCCTCCGGGGGCATGGACCAGCCGGTGGCGTAGTCCCAACCGGTACTGGTACTCCCGGAGGCGCCGCGGGGGGAGAATCGCAGGTAATCGAGGAATGGCAGCATCTGAACGGCGGCGAAGGCGAATGCGATCCCCAGCGCCCCGGCGAAAAGCCCGGTATACCAGAGCCAGGAATGCTCAGGTGCCCGCTCGCCGCTCAGAAAGACGAGATAGAGCCAGAAGAATCCTGCCGCCATCAGCAGGTAGTAGGTGAGCTGGAAGTGGGGTGAGATGAGCGCGAGCCCCACCGTGGCCCCGAATCCAACAAAGCTCCGCCACGAGCCGCGGGTCACGCCTCGGTAAAGACACAACAAAGCGAGCGGGAGGAGCGCGCTCACGAACAGCTTCCCATCATGTCCCGGACTCACCAGCGACACCACTTGCCCGCTCATCAGGTACGCGGCGCCACCGACGAACGACGCCCCCCACTCCAGCCGGATGGCCCGGAGAAAGAGGAACATGAACAATCCGGCGAGCACGAGATGCAGCATGAACCCGAGCGTGATGCCGGCGTCGGGGGGGAGCACGAGCCGCAGGAGGAACGTGGGATAGAACGTGTCGCCATGCGCGGTATTGGCGATGAAGGGCATGCCGCCGAAGGTGTACGGCATCCATTCGGGGAAGGCGTGGTGCGCCTTCAGGTACTCGGCCGCGTATTCGCGGACGGGATACCCGGTGCGCGCATCGCTCATCGGATTGACGAGGAACTTCCCCTGCCAGAACGGCCAGAAGGCGAGAGCCACCACGGCCGCGTAGAGCGCGGCCGCGGTCAGCGCGGGAAATCGGCGTGTGAGGCTCGGGGCCATGGCGTTCTGAGTCAGGGGTTGAGGCCGCGACGGCGTTGCCAGACGAGGACGGCCAGGGCGGTCGCGAGTTCCAGCCCGACAAGCCAGAGCCGGGCGGCGATCGCCAGGAAGAGCGCGGCCGGGGCACCGATCCCCGGCGAGAGCAAGGCAACCAGTGCCGCCTCCCGGATCCCGAGGCCCCCGGGAGCGAAGACCGCGATGATGCCCGCCACGTAGCTCCCGATGAACGCCGCCGCGGCCGGCATCAGGGCGGGTGCGGCCGCTTCACCCAGCAGGGCCCGCCCGAAGAGCCAGAAGGCGACGCCGTAGGCCAGCCACGGGAGCACAAGGGCGGCGGTGTACCGGCTGAGATCTCCGCGGGTCGGCGCCGGCCACGGGATCTCCCGACGGAGCACGCGGGAGGTCCAGCGCTCCAGCAGCGGGGTCACGACGGGAAGGAGAATAATCACGGCTGCCACCCCGAGCGAGGCCAGCAGAATCGCGGTTCCAGGTGCGAGAGTGATCGCCCCCTGCCCCGGCAGCATCGGAGCCAGCGAGCCCGCGACGGCGAGGCCGGTCGCGAGCAGGACCAGTTGTTGAAACACCATTCCGCCGGCCGCCGCCACCGGTGAAATCCTGGCGGCAAGCGCCTCGGTGCCGACGTGCGCGAACTGCCACACGATCCCCGGCACGAAGCGCGTCAGGTTGGTGATGAACCAGATGCGGATCGCGTCGCCGTACGGCAGGGACTGGCCCCACCATCGGAGGCTTCCGGCCCACGTCCTCACCAGGTAGAAATACGTCCCGACGGTGATCACGGACGCGACAGCGAACGGCCAAAATGCGAATCTGAAGGGCACCGCGGCGAGCGCCTCCCGGTTCACCGTGCCGGTGTGCACGAGATACCAGGCCGCCGCCGTGACGCCGGCGACCTGCAGTGCGCGACCGATCCACGTGCGCACGCCGCTCACGCTAGCGTCTCCGATCGCCCGACGATAAACACCCTCGAACGCACGAGCGATCGACTCGGGCGCGAAGCGCGCATCGAGGTCCGCCGCCGCAGCTGTAGTGAGGGACTCGGCCAGGTGCGGATCATCCAGGAGCCGGCCGACGGCGTCTGCCAGCGCGGAAGGATCCCGTTCCGCAACCAGCAGGCCCGAGCGGCCGTCCCGGATCACGTCGGAGATCCCACCGCTCAGAGTCGAAACGACCGGGAGTCCACTGGCCATCGCCTCGACGAGCACCATGCCGAAGCCCTCCTGCTCACCCTTCCAATCGGTCACGGCGGGCATCACGAGCACCGCGCTCGTCCTGTACAGCTCAGCCACGGCATCGTGGGGCAGCGCGCCGGTGAACTCGCTCACGTCCGCCACGCCGAGCTCGCCGGCCAGCGCCTCCAGCCGGTCGCGTTCGGGACCCTCCCCGCAGATCGTGAGTCGCACCTCCCTGCCCGCCTTCCGGAGCGCCGCGAGGGCACGAAGCGCGTACTCCGCGCCCTTCCGCTCCACCAGCCGCCCGACGAACAGGAGGCGAGTCGGATCACGCACTCCGGTATACCCGCCGGCGAACCGCTCCGCGCTGAGCGGCATCGGGAGGATCGTGATGCGATCGCTGGGGACGCCGAGCGCCTCGACCCTGGGGACCAGTGGGGAGGAGATCACCGTGACCTGCCGGGCGGACCGGAAGATCGCCCGGGCGATGGGACGGGCGACGGGAAAGCGGTCGAGGAGGAAGACATCCGTGCCGTGTGAGGTCAGGACCACCGGCACGCGGCGGGAGAGGCCCGGCCAGACGGCGAACCCTCCCGGCACCCACCAGTGGACGTGGAGGACATCGGGGTGCCACGCGCGCAGCTCGCGGCGGAGGCCGGCCCGCGACGCGGTGATGAACCGGAGCAAGCGCCACCGCGCGCGCCAGGAGCGGAGCGCCTGCTCGTGCATCGTCCCGGCGTAGGCCAGCGTCTCTTCCGCCTCCGGGCCGTATCGGTACCGCACCACGTCCACGCCATCCACCCGTTCCTCCAGCAGGAGGCCGGGGGCGTGCGGTGCCAGCACCCGTACCTCGTGCCCGAGCGCCTGCTGGCCGTGGGCGAGGGCGAGCAGAAAGGCCCCCGCCATGTCGTGGACGTGGCGGGGGAAGTTGTGCGTGACGAGCAGGATCTTCAGGCTGGGTTCCGTCATTCGCGATCCAGCGGTCCGGCACCGGGCCCGCCTCGCGCGACCTCGCGCCGGAGGCCGGCGATGTCCTCCCGCATTCCCGCGATCATCTCGCCGACGAACCCGAAACCGAAGAGTGCAATGCCGCTGATCACCATTGTTTCCACGAGGTTCAGAAGCGGCCGAAATCCGATGCCGTACCCGAACCGGAGGATCAGGGCGACGACACCAGCCAGGAATCCCACCAGGAACAGGATCGCCCCCACTCCACCGAAAAAGAGGAGTGGCTTGCGCCCGAAGCGGAGCTGGAACCACACGCTCAGCAGGTCGAGAGCGCCCACGGGGATCCGCTTCCAGTTGAACTTCGAGACGCCGGCGCGGCGGGGGTAGAGCGGCACCGGCAGCGAGGTCAGCCGCGCCCCCTCGGCGGCCGCGATGACCACCATGTACCGATGCCAGTCGGGCCGGAGCGGGACGTGGTTCATCACCTCGCGACGGTAGGCCTTGACCGAGTTGAGGTCGGTGACCCGGACCCCGAAGAGCCAGCGGCAGAGCGCGTTGTACACTCCCGACACGAAGGCCTTCTCATACTTGCCCTGCTTGGTGCCGGTCACGATATCCGCGCGTCCCTCCAGAATCGGCGCCACGAGCGACGGGATGTCCTCAGGGAGGTACTGCAGATCGGCCGGATAGAACACGAAGACATCGCCCCGCGCGGCATCGCCCGCGGAGCGGAGCGCGTCCGCGATGCCCCGCTGGCGGGGGTGCGAGACGACCGTCAGGAACGGATAGGTCGCCCGGAGCTCCTCGAGGACGGCACCCGTCCGGTCGCGGGAGCCGTCGTCCACCACCACCACCTCGAAAGAAAACGCCGCCGCCCCCAGGGCCTCGGCGCACAGCCGCAGGAACTCGGCCAGATTCTCCGCCTCGTCTTTTGCCGGCACCAGTACACTGACGTCAACGGGGCCCCTCCGCGCCGGGAGGCTCATACGCGCTTTCGCATCCGCGCAGGAAGGATGCCGAGCTGGTCCCGGTACTTCGCGACGGTGCGGCGGGCGATCTGGATGCCCTGTTCCTGGAAGAGGTGCACGATCTGCTGGTCGGTCAGCGGCTTCGCCGGATTCTCGTCGGCCACCATCTTCTCCAGCTTCGCGCGGATGGAGCGCGCGCTGGCGTCCTCTCCCGAGGATGTCTGGAGCGCGCTGGAGAAGAAGAACTTGAGCGGCAGCACGCCGCGCGGCGTCTGCACGTACTTCTCGTTCGTCACCCGGCTCACGGTGGATTCGTGCATGTTGATGACTTCGGCCACTTCGCGGAGCGTGAGCGGCTTGAGGTACTCGATCCCCTTCTCGAAGAAGTCGCGCTGCCGGTCGACGATGAAGTTCATCACCTTGAGCATCGTCTGGCGGCGCTGCTCGATGGCCTGGATCATCCAGGTGGCGCTGTTCATCTTCGCCGCGATGAACTCGCGGTTCTCCGCCGTGAGCTTCTTCCGGTCGCGGGTCACCTCCTGATAGGCCCGGCTCAACCGGAGCCGCGGCACCCCGGTGTCGTTCAGGAAGACCTTGTACTCCTTGTCGATCTTCTCGACGATGAGATCCGGAAGGATGTACCCGTCGTCCTGCCCGGCGAACTTGAGGCCCGGCTTCGGATCCAGCACGGCCAGCGCATCGGCGGCGGCCTGCACGGCCGCTGGCGGCACGCCGAAACGCCGGGCCAGCTCGTTCCACCGGTGGGCGATGAGGTCCTGGAACGCCTCGGAGACCAGCCGGTAGGTGAGCGTCTCGGTCTCGCCGCGCTCCCGGATCTGCAGAAGCAGGCACTCCCGAATGTCCCGCGCCGCGATGCCGGGCGGATCGAGGTTCTGCAGCACTTGAAGCAGCTGTTCCGCTTCCTCCAGAGTGAACAACTGGACGCCCGGCGGAAGCGCCTCGGCGTCCGGCTCCTCCGCGTCCTCTTCCTCCTCGGACGCCTCGCCTCTCGCGTGGGCCGCGATCAGCTCGTTCACCGAGCCGATGATCTCCTCGAGCGACGCCGCCAGGTAGCCGTCCTCCTTGATATTGCCGAGAAACTCCTCGCTCAGGAGCAGCTGGCGGGGGCTCAGCTCCAGCAGCTTGAGCTGCTCCCGGAGGTGATCGATGAGGTCGCGGGTCTCGACGGTGACCGGTTCCGCGTACTCGAGCTGTTCGTACTGCTCCCGCGCACCGCCGGTCTCGAACCCATTGAGCAGGATCTCTTCCCAGTCCATCTCGTCCTGCTTGGCGGTCTCTTCCTTGTCCTTCTCCTTCTGAGCCTCCCGCTCCGTGCCCTCCTGCTCTTCGTCGTCCGGCTCGACCAGCTCGAGAAACGGATTGATCAGCAGCTCCTGCTTGAGGTGCTGCTGGAGGTCCATCATCGGCATGTACAGCATGTCCATCGCCTGATAGAGGCGGGGATTGATGCGGAGCTCCTGCCGCATGCCGATGTGCTGCGAGAGTCCTTGCTTCACGCGACGTTCTCCAGGCGGGCCCGAAGCCGCGCCGTCAGCGTCGGTCCGAGGTACAGATTCGCAACGTTGTCGTCGAACACCAGCTCGGGAACGGTGCCGGCCGCCTGCACCTTCCCCTCAAAGAGAATGTACGCCCGATCCACGATGTCCAGCGTCTGCTCCACGTTGTGGTCCGTGATGAGCACCCCGAGGCCCCGGTGGCGCAGCCCGGCCACGATCGTCTGGATGTCGTTGACCGCGATGGGATCCACCCCCGCGAACGGCTCATCGAGCAGCATGAACTTGGGCGCTGTCACGAGGGCGCGGGTGATCTCGAGGCGCCGCCTCTCCCCGCCGCTCAGCGCGTACGCCTTGCTCTTGCGGAGGTGCTTGATCGACAGCTCGTCCAGCATGACCTCCAGCCGCTGCGCCCGTTCGGCCGCCCGGATCGGCAGCGTTTCGAGGATCGCCAGGACGTTTTCCTCCACCGTCAAACGGCGGAAGACCGAGGGCTCCTGGGCCAGATAGCCGAGCCCACGGCGTGCCCGAAGGTACATCGGGGATTCCGTGATGTCCTCGCCGTCCAGCAGGACCCGTCCCGAGTCCGGCTGGATGATCCCGGTCAGGCAGTAGAAGGTGACCGTCTTGCCCGCGCCGTTGGGGCCCAGCAGGGCAACGATTTCCCCTTGCGCCACCTTCACGGAGACGTTGTTCACGACCGTCCGCTGCCGGAAGCTCTTGGAGAGGCCGATGGCTTCCAGCACGGTCCCGGTCGGCCCGGGGAGCCGGACGGCGGCTGCTTCGTGCCGGGCGTGGCTGCCCCGGGCAAGTTCTACCAGCAGCCCGAGTGCAGCACCGCGGTCCCGGGACGCCTCCGCCCACCAGGGGCCAGTGGCGCGGACCTGGGCCCAGTGGGTCCGGGAATCGTCCGCGATCCAACCGTCGCCGGCGAGGCGTGGCAGGACCGAGCGCGCGAGATTGTCACGCACCTGCTCGCCGGAGAGCTCCGATCGCGGGAGTCCGGGCACCGTCTCGACTCCGCTGAGGAACGCGTTCCGGTACGCGAGGACGAGATTGTCGAAGGCGACCCGACCTTCGTCGTCTGCGCCGCTCACGAGCGCCGCGAGGGCCAGCCCCATCGAAGCCTCGCGGCCGCGCAGCCCGTCCATCCACGTCGGGGTGGTCACCTCGGCACCGCAGGGGCCTGGCCCGGTTTGGCCGGCGTAGTATCTCGGGCGGCGGTGGTCACGGGCTCCAATTGGACTCCGTCCACCTGCCCCCGCAGCTCGACGCGATCGACCCCGCCGATCGAATCGGTGCGCATGACGACCACGATCCGATCCCCGCGCGCGTAGTTCAGTGAGGGACGCCCCGGCCTGGCCGCGTCGCGCACCTGGTAGAATGAGCGGGCCTCATGGCGGGCGTCCACCCGGCTCAATACGGTGCGCGGCTTGCCTGCCGAATCCTGCCGGGCGAACTGCGCGGTCACACTGTCGCCGACGAGCCAATCACGCTCCCGGGTCACCGAGTCGGCCTGTGAGGCCACCCAGGCCTTCCCGAACGCGCGGGCCTCCGTCAGCACCTGGGCGGGACTGTCGAGCGCGAGCGAGTCGGCGAGGATCTCATACGTGACCGAGACGGCGTGCGGCCGGGTGCTGTCGCCCCAGGCGAGCGTCTGCTCGATCTTCTGCCTGTTGATATCCAGGGCGAGCGTGTCTGCGACGATGTCCCACTCCGTACTGACGCCGTGGCTCGAATCCTTGGCCACGACGTAGGTCAATTCGCTCTGCTCGAGCCGCAGGTCGATCCGGCGGCCGGTGAGCGCAAACGTATCGGTGCCGAGCCCGCGCACCTCCGCTCCGCGAAGGAGCGTCCCATCCTGCCCCGCGCCCTGGTCGAGCCGCATCGAATCGGCGCGCGCGGCGAAATCGCTCCGGTCGATGGTGACCCTGCCTCCCGCCCAGACCCGGTCTTCACCCTTCATGCGCACGCGGTCCCCGACAATGAGGTAGGGTTCCCTGGGCTGCCCGGCGGAATCGAGCGTCACGTAACTGATCGTCGGCCGTCCGATCGCATACACCTCGAGGGTGTCCCGCTCGCCGGGGATGGCACGGTAATAGTCGAGACTCGGCCCCTTCAGCGTCGAGCCGTTCCGGAGGTTCCGCGTGAGGACATTCCCGCGGGCCTCCCAGCGTTCGCCGGCGCGAACATAGGTACCGCGCTCGGCGTCCATGGTCATCGTCGAGTCTTCGTAGCGGACATTCCCCACGAAGTGAACGATCTGGCTCGAGTAGGACGCCAGGCTGTCGCTCCGCATCCGCACCGATCCCCCCCGACAGCTGATACGCACATCCCCCGCGGCGAAGTAATTGTTGCCGTCGGCGAACCCGCGATCAGCATGATCCAGCTGCAACTGGCAGCGGCGACTCGCCTCCTGCGCTCCCGCGGCGCCCGGCAGCGTCGCGGCCAATCCCAGCATGATCACCAGTCGCCGGTTGATCATTGGCCCGGCAGGAGGACGCCCTCGGCGGCCCTGCCCCGCGGCTGCTCGGTCTGGACCTTCTGGAAATTCGGATCAGACCGGAAGCCGTTCCCCTCGAGATGATTGCCACCCTCGTCATACGTGTAGTGCTGATCGGTCGAGATCTCGTTCTTCGCCGGGTCGTACTGGAGCAGCTCGGTCCGGAGGGTGCGATTGCCATCCGCCGAGCGGACGACGACCGCGCCACGGCCCTCCATGGAGCCGTTGGCCACCCGGTAGGTGCCCTCACGCGCGTTCAGGACGGAGGTCGGCGATCCGTCGAGACCGAAGAAGGAGACCTTCACCGCCCGAAGCTCGAACGACTGCGAACCCTCGTAATAGTAGGCCGTGTCCGCCTCGACAAGACTCTTGCGAACGCCGTCAACGGTAATGTGGTGCCTCACCTTTTCGAGCACCTGATCCGCCGTGTCCGCCGCAGCTACCACGGCGGTAGGCCGGGCCCCGCTCTCGGCACAGCCGGCCGAAACAAGGGTGAGAAGGGCGAGCCAGGAGAGGCCCCCCCATCCCCGCCTCCCCGCTTGACCGCCTTCCTGCCTCACACCGCCCCCGCCCGCATCAGGTCGTGCAGGTGCACGACGCCGACGATCTTCCCATCCTCCGCCAGGACCGGCATCGCCATGATGCCGTGTCGCTCCATCCGCCCCAGCACGGCGGCCGCGAGCTCGTCGGCCTGCGCCGTCTTGGGTGACCGGGTCATCACGGAAGCCACGGGGCGCTCGATGAACCCGGGCTCGGACTCGGCGAGTCGGCTCAGATCCCCTGCCGTGACCACCCCGGCGACCCGTCCGCCCTCGGCGATCACTGCCAGGCCCCGGTGCCGCGCCAGGGCCATGACCCCTTCCCGCATCGTCGCCCCGGGTGGGAGAATCCCCTGGGGCTCGAGCATCACATCCCGCACACGGAGGAGGAGCTTCCGGCCGAGCGTGCCGCCGGGGTGCAGCTCGGCGAAATCCTCGCGCCGGAACCCCTTGATCTCGAGCAACGCCACCGCGAGTGCGTCGCCGATGGCGAGCGCGACCGTCGTGCTGGTGGTCGGTGCCAGGTCGTGGGGGCAGGCCTCCTCTGACACGCCGGCGTCGAGCACCTCGCGCGCCATCCTGGCCAGGGTCGACTGGCGGCCGCCGGTGATTGCGATCATCGGTACGCCGAGGCGCTG
This sequence comes from uncultured Gemmatimonadales bacterium, assembly GCA_963817575.1. Taxonomy (GTDB): domain Bacteria; phylum Gemmatimonadota; class Gemmatimonadetes; order Gemmatimonadales; family GWC2-71-9; genus DASTCF01. The sequence goes on along the minus strand of CAWFOY010000009.1, from coordinate 14,041 downwards.
CAGCGCGGCCAGCAATCCGAACATCTCCTCGGTCTCGCCGCTCTTGCTCAGCAGGATCGCCACGTCCGTGCGACCCACGATGCCCAGGTCGCCGTGCAGGCTGTCCACCGGATGCAGGTAGGTGGCCGGGGTACCGGTGGACGTGAGCGTCGCGGCGATCTTCCGCGCGATCAGGCCCGATTTCCCGACGCCTGACACGATCACGCGGCCCTTGGCGCCTGCCAGCAACTGCACGGCCCGGCCGAAGCCGCCATCCATCCGGGCGGCGCAGGCGGCGAGCTCGCGGGTCTCCAGCTCGAGCACCCGGCGGCCGAGCTGCGTGAGGGCCTCGGGATCACGCGTCATCGACGTCGCGCTCCTCGAGGTACCGCTGCAGCGCGGCTTCGTACTCACCGCGAGCCCGAAGCAGCATGGTCACCACCTCACGAACCGCTCCCCGGCCACCCTCCGCCTTCGTGACGTAGGCGGCCATGGCCTTGGCCTCGTCCACGGAGTTGGCGACCGCGATCGGCAGGCCGACCCGCTTGAGCACCGGCAGGTCCGCGAGGTCATCCCCGACGAAGGCGACCTCCGGCCAGCCGATGCCGCGCCTCGCCAGCAGCGCCCCAAGCGCCGGGACCTTCCGTGCGCCCTGGTCCTGAATGACATCCTCGATCCGGAGCTCCTGGGCGCGGAGGGCGGTCGCCTCCGACGTGCGGCCGCTGACCAGCGCAACCCGGATGTCCGAGCCCCTGAGCAAGGCGAGGCCGAGGCCGTCCTGGATGTCGAAGCGCTTGAACTCCACCCGCTGCCCGCCGACGGATCCGATGAACACCGCATTGTCCGTCAGCACGCCATCCACGTCGAGTGCCAGCAGCCGGATCCGCCTGGCGATGCGCGGATCAAGCACGGACGCGCTCGCGGGCGCGGGCCCAGAGATCGAGCGTGCGCTCGACGAGCTCGCCGAGGCGGTCCAGGGGCCACTGCGTCGCCGCATCACTCGGCGCGCGCGCCGGGTCGGGGTGCGTCTCCAGGAAGAATCCATCGGCGCCCGCGACGGCCGCGGCCGCGAGCAGCGAGGGGATGAATTCACGCAGGCCCCCGCTGGCGCCGCCCTCTCCCTGCCCCGGCTGCTGCACCGAATGCGTCGCGTCGAAGATGACGGGTGCGCCGGTCGCCGCCTTCATCCGGGCGAAGGAGCGCATGTCGACGACCAGGTCGCCGTACCCGAAGAACGTGCCGCGCTCCGTCACGGCCACCTCCGCCGATCCGCTCGCCCGGACCTTCTCCACCGCCCCGAGCATCCCTTCGGGCTGCATCCACTGACCCTTCTTCACGTTCACCGCACGCCCCGTCCGTCCGGCGGCGACCAGCAGGTCCGTCTGGCGGCACAGGAACGCCGGGATCTGCAGCACGTCGACCACCTCGGCGGCGGGGGCGGCCTGCGCCGCGTCGTGGATATCGGTGAGAATCGGGAGCCCGGTCGCCTCCCGCACCCGCTCGAGCGTCCGGAGGCCCTCCTCCAATCCTGGTCCCCGGGGCCCCGCCATGCGCGATCGGTTCGCCTTGTCGAAGCTGGCCTTGAAGCAGACGGGCATCCCGTGCTTCTCGCCGAGCGCCGCCAGCGCCTCACCGACTTGCCGCATGAGGTCATCGCCCTCGATGACGCAAGGTCCGGCGATCAGGAACGGACTCTCGCCGAAGCTCCAGGCCATCAGCGCGTCGCCTCGGCCATCGGCGTCGACGCTGTGGCGGTGGGCCCGCCCTGCTGCCGCTTCTTCAGGGCGGCGCCGATGAAGCCCGCAAAGAGCGGGTGCGGCCGGTTGGGCCTGGACTTGAGCTCGGGGTGGAACTGGCACCCGATGAACCACGGGTGATCCGGCAGCTCGATCAGCTCGACGAGCCCGCCATCCGGGGACTGGCCCGAGAGCCGCAGGCCGTACTCGGCCAGGACGTCGCGGTACGCATTATTGACTTCCCATCGATGGCGGTGGCGCTCGCTGATCTCGGTCGTCCCATAGGCCTGGGCGACCTTCGACCCCGGCCGGAGTCGCGCGGCATACGCGCCGAGCCGCATCGTGCCGCCGAGGCTGGTGACGTCGCGCTGCGACTGGAGGAGATTGATGACCGGCGTGCCGCATTCCGGCTCGAACTCCGTGCTGTTGGGGTCGGGCAGCGCGCAGACATCGCGCGCGAACTCGATGATCGCGACCTGAAGGCCGAGGCAGATGCCGAAGAACGGCAGCTTGTTCTCGCGGGCCCACTTGATGGCCTGGATCATCCCCTCGATGCCGCGCACGCCGAAGCCTCCGGGCACGAGGAGTCCGTCGAACCCGGCCAGCATCCGGCCCGCCGCGTCCGAGTCGGTGAAGTGATCACTCGAGATCCATTCGATGCGGACCTTCGCATCATGCGCGATCCCGCCGTGGATGAGGGCCTCCTGCACGGACTTGTATGCGTCGTGCAAGTCGGTGTACTTGCCGACCACCGCGATGCGCGTCTCGTGGGTCGGATGCAGCACGCGTTCGACCAGTCCGCGCCAGGCGCGGAGGTCGGGGTCCTTGGTCACCAGGCGGAGGCGTTCGCACACTTCCCGGTCGAGGCCCTGCTCATGAAGCCGGAGCGGGATCTCGTAGATGGATTGCACGTCCGGGCTCTCGACCACGCAGGCGAAGTCCACGTTGCAGAACAGCGCGATCTTGCGCCGGATATCGGCCGAGAGCGGGCGCTCCGTCCGGCAGACCAGGACATCCGGCTGGATTCCGATCTGCATGAGCTCGCGCACGGAGTGCTGGGTCGGCTTGGTCTTGACCTCGCCGGCGGCGGCGATGTACGGCACGAGCGTGAGGTGCATGAACAGGGCATTGTCGCGCCCGACCTCCTGCCGGAACTGGCGGATCGCCTCGAGAAACGGCAGCGATTCGATGTCACCCACCGTGCCGCCGATCTCGGTGATGACCACGTCGTGCCCGGGCGCCGTCCGGCGGATGGCGTTCTTGATCTCGTCCGTGATGTGGGGAATCACCTGCACGGTGGAGCCCAGGTACTCGCCGCGGCGCTCCTTGTTGATGACCGACTGGTAGATGCGTCCTGTGGTGACGTTGTTCTGCTGAGAGAGCGAGCGGTCGATGAACCGCTCGTAGTGACCGAGGTCGAGGTCGGTCTCCGCCCCGTCGTCGGTCACGTACACCTCGCCGTGCTGGAACGGCGACATCGTTCCCGGATCGACGTTGATGTACGGATCGAATTTCTGCATCGTCACGCTCAGGCCGCGCTCCACCAGCAGGCGTCCCAGCGAGGCCGCGGCGATCCCCTTCCCGAGGGAGGAGACGACGCCGCCGGTGACGAAAATGAACTTCGTGTTCGAGGGACCGGTGGTCATGGGACTACCTCGCAAGAGCGTGCCAGTGGGCCTCGGCCCGTTTCAGGTCGTCGGGCGTGTCCACACCCGGGAGCGCGGGGGCGCTCAGGCGGGCCACGCCGATGGTCATTCCATGCTGGAGCGCGCGGAGCTGCTCGAGCCGTTCGGCGAGTTCGGCCGGCGTAGGGGAGAGCCTCACCCATCGTTCGAGCGCCGGGCGCGTATAGGCGTAGATGCCGAGGTGTTGCCAGTAGAGGCCCTCGGCGGGATCCTCGGATTCCCGGCGATAGGGGATCACCGCCCGCGAGAAGTACAGCGCCCGCCCGGTCAGATCCGTCACCACCTTGACGCGCGCCGGATCGCGGACGAGGGCCGGCTCCAGCGTGGCCGCGGCGGTGCCCACTTCGTCACCGGCGTGCACGCGCGCGAGGCTCCCCTCGAGGGCCTCACGGTCGATGAAGGGCTCGTCACCCTGGATGTTGACGATGATATCGTATCCGGCGAACTCCGGACGAGCCGCGACCTCGGCGACACGCTCCGTGCCCGTGGCGTGTCGGTTGTCCGTGAGCACCGCCGCGACCCCGGACCGCTCGGCCACCTGCACCACCATCGGGGAATCCGTTGCGACGACCAGCCGGTCGACCAGGCCGTGGGCAAGCACGCGCTGGACGACGCGGGTCACCAACGGTTCACCGGCCAGAAGCTGAAGCGGCTTATTGGGGAGTCGGGTCGAGCCGAGACGGGCCGGGATGACACCTAGGACGCGCATCCCAAAAACTAATAGTGTGAGGGTCTCACGTCAAAAGTCGTGCCGGGATTGCGAGGTGGCCGCCGCGGCGCGCCTATCGAATTGCTTGATAAGAAGTTACAGGCTCCTCAGAAGCACGCCGCCGAGGACGAGTAGTGCGAGGACCACTCCGATGATAATCAGGAGGCGCCGGGCTCCGAGCGGCAGCCGGAAGCTCCTGGCCACCGGCGAAGTCTTCCCGAAGCCCGGCGCGCTCGGGGACCCCATGGCCTCCAGCTCGGCCACAATCTCGTCGGCCTGCTGATAACGCTCGGCCGGGTTCTTCGCCAGGCAGCGGAGCACGATTGCATCGAGGGCGGGTGGGACTTCCTGGCGCCGGCTCCGGACGGGAGCAGGCTCGATGGCGACGTGCGCGGCGAGCATGGCTTGTGGCGTGGGGGCGTCGAAGGGGAGATCGCCGGTCAGCATCTCATAGGCGACGATGCCCAGCGCGTAGATGTCCACCCGATGATCGATATCGGGATCGGCGGCGGCCTGTTCGGGTGCCATATAGGATGGCGTTCCGAGGGTGAGGCCGGAGTTCGTGAAGCCCTGTTCTCCCAGTGATTCGCTCAGGGCCTTGGCCACGCCGAAATCACTGACCAGGGCGTGCCGCTCCTCGATCAGGATGTTCTCGGGCTTGATGTCCCGGTGGACGACGCCGGCCTTGTGCGCGCGGGCGAGCGCGTCCGCGACCTCGCGAAACAGCCGGACCGACTCCACGACGCTGAGAGAGCCCTCGCGTTCGATCTTCCCCCGGAGCGATTCACCCGATACATACGGCATCACGTAGTACAGCAGCTCGTCCGCCTCCCCGGAGTCGATGAGTCCGAGGATGTGCGGGTGATGCAGCTGTGCCGCGATGTGGATCTCCCGGAGGAACCGGTCGGCCCCGATCGTTGCGGCAAGCTCCGGCTTGAGCACCTTGACCGCCACCCAGCGGTCGTGCCGGGTGTCCTCCGCGAGGAAGACGGACGCCATCCCGCCCTCGCCGATGAGGGCCGGTGCACCGTCCACTCGGACCTCGAGCCGATACCGGTCGCCGAGCGCGTTCGCCAGGCGGTCCGCGAGGTCGGTCATTTCCCGCTCCGCTGCTGCGCCGCCAGCTCGCGCTCGACGCGCTCCGCCACTGTGTCGTCGCCGGCGTCGCGCGCCGCGCGCGCGAGTCCGCGAAGCGCCGGAAGGCGGCCGGGCGCCGCCTGGAGTGCACGGGTGAACGCCTGCTGGGCCTCTGCCGGCCGCCCCAGGGCGAGCAGCATTTCCCCCTGCAGCTCGTGGGCCGGCTTGACCACATCCGGCGGACCGTATTCCACGATCAGCCCATCCTCGATTGCGGCCGCCTCGGCGGCGAGTCCCAACCCCACCTCCCGATCCCCGCGCTCGAAGGCGAGGGCTCCCCCGAGCTCCCGGGCCAGGGCCGCGCGCACGCCGGGTTGCCCTCCCCAGCCCCCCAGGTAGGCGGCCGCCTCGAGGGATTGCAGGCTGACGAGCGCGGCCTGGGCAGTCCCGGCATCGCCGCGGCGGAGGGCAGCAAGCCCGCGCGCGAAGGCGTCCGCCGCGAGTGCGCCGCTTCCCACGCCGGCAGTGTCGAGCTGCCAGGAGAGGGCCGGGTCATCCCAGCGCTCGCCGTTCACGACCTGCGCCGCACGCATGGCCAACAGGTGGGCCCGGCGCCGCGCATTCGCCGCGGCGCCTGGGTTCCGCCGCACATTGTCGAGAAGCGCCCGGGCCTCGTCCACCCGCCCCTGCTGCAGCAGGCCATACTGAAGCCAGTAGGTATAGTGACCCGGCACCCAGGTCGAACGGTCGGGGCCCGACGCGATCTCGTTCTGACGGACGACGTCGTTCCACATTCCCCGCGCCAGGAAGATGTGGGTGGTCATGTGCTGTGCGTGATCGGCGCCGGGCGCGATGCGCGAGTAGGCCCGGGCGGCCGGGAGTCCGAGCGGGGCGTGCGTGGGATCGTCGAATGCGTGGATCACGTAGTGCGCGGCGCCAGGATGGTCGGGATGCCGCGAAAGCAATTCGAGCGCCATCGCGCCGGCGCGCATGTAGGTCGGAAGGTCGCGGTAGCCCTGGCTCAGGCCCATCAGGGAGAGCGCGTAGAAGGCGGCCGCCTCGTCGTCGTCCGGGTAGGCGGAGTGCAGCCGCTCCATCGCGGCGGCGTAGAGCGTATCGCGCTTCGCCTTGCTTCCCGTCCCGCCGTACAGCAGCTCGGCCGCCTCGAGATACCGCCGCTCCCGGTCGGTCGGCGCGGTGGCCGCGCGGGCCTCTGGCGTGGGTGCGAGGCGCTGGAGCGCGGCGAGGCCGGCCTCGCGGTCGTGCTCGTTCCACAGGGGGTGGTCGAAGGTCAGCGCCTCGCCCCAGTACGCGAGTGCGAAACGTGGCTCGATGCGCTGGGCCGCGCGGAAGGCCGCCGCGGCATCGCCGTACTCGAAGCTGTGCAGGTAGAGCACACCGCGGATGAATTCGGCCTGGGCCGGCGCGGAAGCTGACGTGGGGAAATCGACCGTGCCCAGCCGCGGCTGCTGCGCGGCGAGCGAGCCGGCGGCGAGGGCCAGCACGGCAATCGCAATGGAGAATCGAGGCATGGGGTCGGAATCTCCCCTACCCGGCTCCCCCTCGCAAGAGCGACAGGAAGTTGCGGAGGACAAGCTTGCCCTCCCGAGTCGCGATGGATTCCGGATGAAACTGGACGCCGAAAAGAGGCAGCGTGCGGTGCCGGAGCGCCATGATCTCTTCGCCGGGAGGGCGATCCGCCGACCAGGCGGTCACCTCGAGGTCGGCGGGCAGTCCCGCAGTGGAGACGATGAGCGAGTGGTAGCGCATGACCGTCAGTGGCGAAGGCAAGTCACTGAAGAGCCCGTTACCCGTGTGGGCGACTTCCCCGGTCTTGCCGTGCATGAGCCGATCGGCCCGAATCACTGCCGCACCGAACGCCTCGCCGAGGGCCTGATGACCAAGGCAGACGCCGAGCACGGGGACCTTCCCGGCGGCAGCACGAATGAGCGGAATGGAAATGCCCGCGTCCGCCGGGGATCCGGGTCCGGGCGACACGACGATGGCATCGGGCGCGAGCGCGAGGGCCTCTTCTACCGTCAGGGCGTCGTTCCGGCGCACAACCGGCTCGGCGCCGAGCTCGCCGAAGCACTGGACCAGGTTGTACGTGAAGCTGTCGTAGTTGTCCAGCACGAGCAGCACGCTAGTCGAGCTCCACCTGCCGGACATCGAGCACGTCCGGCATCGCGCGGAGTGTTGCCATGACGTCGGCGCCCAGCCGCCCGTCCACGCCGATGGCGGCCAGCGCCTCGCCGCCGGCCTCGAGCCTGGCCTGGTAGTACTGACCGATGTTGATGCCTGCAGCGCCAAGCGCCGATCCCACCCGGCCGATTACCCCCGGCACGTCCCGATTGCGAAGGATCACGAGACTCCCGCGCGGAGCGATGTCCACGCGGTACTCCCCGATCCGGACGATGCGCGCGTGCGCCCCCTCGAGGACGACGCCGGCCACCCGGATGCCACCCCCCTGACCTACGAGCCCGAGCTCGAGGTACTCCGCGTAGTCACCGCGCGGGGTCAGCCGGGTGCGCTCGGTCACGATGCCCCTCCCGGCCGCGATGTGAAGCGCATTCACAAAGTTCACGGCCTTCCGGCCGACCACCTCCGAGAGCGTCCCGACCATGGCGGACGCGGCCAGGGCGCGCAGCGCATCCTGCTCGCGGCCTGCGTAGCGGACTTCGACCGACGCCAGCCGCTCGCCGGCCAGCGCCACGCCCAGCCGGCCGAGGCGTTCCGCGAGCTCGAGGAGGGGGCGCATTCGCCGCATCCGCTCGCCGCCGATGCCCGGCGCATTGACCGCCCGGCTGAAATCACCCTCCGCCAGCGCGGCGCGGACGGCAGTGGCGATCTCCACGGCGACGTTCTGCTGGGCTTCCTCCGTGGACGCGCCGAGGTGCGGGGTGAGCACAACGTTGTCGAGCGACCGGAAGGGATGATCGGCAGGCAGCGGCTCGTGCTCGTACACATCCAGCGCAGCCCCTGCGAGGCGCCTGGCCCGCAACGCCTCGAGCAGCGCCGCCTCCTGCACGATCTCACCCCGCGCCGCATTGATGAGCATCGCCCCGGGCTTGAGCAGCGCCAGCTCGTGTGCGCCGATCAGGCCGTGCGTGGTCTCGGTGAGCGGCACATGCACCGAGACGACATCGGCCGCGCGCAAGACCTCCTCCAGCGGCAGCAGCTCTGCGTCCAGCGCCTTGGCACGCTCCGGGTTGAGAAACGGGTCGTGAATGACGACGTGCATCCCGAACGCGTGCGCCCGGACCGCGACCTCGCCGCCGATGCGGCCAGCGCCGATCAAGCCCAGCGTCTTGCCGTACAATTCGTTGCCGCCGAGCTTCGAGCGGTCCCAGGCGCCCGCCTTCATGGATCGATCGGCTGCGGGCACCCGGCGGGCCAGCGAGAGCATGAGCGCGAAGGCGAGCTCCGCCGCGGAGATGGTGTTGCCGGCCGGCGCGTTGAGAACGGCGATGCCCTTCTCGGTCGCGGCATCCACATCGATCGTGTCCACCCCCACGCCGGCCCGACCGATCACCTTGAGCCGGTTCGTCCGGGCCATCGCCTCGCGGGGAATCTTGGCCGCACTCCGCACGATGACCGCGTCCACGTCGCACAGGGCTTCCGTCAGGTCGGCCAGGTTGAGTCCCGGCCGCGACACCAGCTCAAAGCGGGCGTCCTCGCGCAGGGGGCCAAGCCCGTCCTCGGCGATCTTGTCGGCGATGAGCACACGCCAGGTGGCCGTCATGCGGCGAGCACCTCCTCGAGGTTCGCGAGCACCGCATCGAGCTCCTCCACGGTGTGATCGCCCATGTGCCCGATGCGGATGGTGCTGTCCTTGAGCTTCCCGTATCCGGCCGAAATCGTGAACCCACGGGTCTTCATCGCGGCGTTGACTTCGCTGCCCGTGCGACCCGGCGGGACGGTGAGGCAGGAAACCGTCCAGGAGCGCGCGCCCTCGGGCGCGAGGACCCGCATTGGGAGCCCCCGAGCGGTCATCGCCTCGGCCCAGGCCCAGGTCCGCCGGGCCATGGCCTCGTGGCGGGCCCAGCGGACCTCGATCGTCTCCCGGTCGATTCGGTCGAGCTGGGTGGCGAGCGCGTAGAGCAGAGAAACGGCGGGCGTGTTCGGGGTCTGATTCTTGGCGGCATACTTCTCGAACTCGAGAAAGTCGAAGTATGTCCCGCGGTCGCGCTTTGATTTCGCACGCTCCAGCATGGCCGGCTGGGCGACTCCAAGAGTGAGCCCCGGTGGCAGTGCGAGCGCCTTCTGGGAACCGGTCAGTACGAAATCCAGCCCCCACGCATCCGTCTCCACGGGAACGCCCGCGATTCCGGTCACGCTGTCCACGAGCAGGGCGACATCGCCGGCCGCATGTGCGACGCGGGCCAGTTCCGCGATCGGATTGAGCGCGCCGGTCGACGTCTCGGAGTGGACCACGGTGACGGCGTCGTACTGCCCCGTCGCGAGCGCCGCGGCCACCCGGCCGGGATCGTGGACCTGCCCCCACTCCACTTCCATCGGATCGGCTTCGATGCCACAGGACAGAGCGATCCGGTAGAATCGCTCGCTGAACGCGCCGTTCACGAGCGAGAGCACCCGTTTCCGCGCTGTGTTCCGGACCGCGCCCTCCATGAAGCCCGTGGCGGAGGCCGCGGCGACATACACGGGGCGCCGGGTGCGGAACACGCGCTGCAGCGACGGCTGGACTCGCCCGAGCAGCTCCTCCATTCCCTTCCCGCGATGGCCGATCATCGGCTTCGTCTGCGCCGCGAGCACCTCGGGGAGGACTTCGGTCGGTCCAGGCAGGAAGAAACGGCCAGCGGCCTGAGGCATAGGTGATTGCTCTAGGAGGACGGGGAATCGGAAGCGAGGGCATCGCCGGCGAAGACGATATCCAGGACCGGCAGCAGGGAGGGTGTTGACACGATGACATCCGCCGCGGCCGCGATGGCCGGGCGCTGTACCACGCCCATGAACGCCACGAAGGCATCCACCTCCGGACGTGCCTCGAGATCCGTGGCGCCGTCTCCTACGAACAGCACGGGCGGACGCAGGGTCGGACGCCAGAGGGCGAGGAGCTCGCGCTTGCCTCCGGACTTCGCCAGGGGTGAGGCATCATCGTAGCCAGCATAATCACCCCGGGCATCGAAGTGCAGGTCCACCGCCGCGACCCGGTGCTCGGGAATGCCGAGCCATTCCGCGAGCGGCAGCAGGGCCGGGCGCAACCCGCCAGAGACGATGCCCACTTCCACGCCCGCCTCCTGAAGGGATGCGACCACTTCCCGCGCGCCGGTCACTGCCGCCGCGATGTAGCGCCGCGCCAGGGTCTCGATGTCGGCCCGGCTGGGCCGGATGATCGCGAGGCGGCGCCCATACACCGTCTCGAGCGGGTAGTCCCCCCGCATCGCCCCAGCCGTCAACGCCGCGATTTCCGGCTTGCGCGGCCCGGCGAGCTCGTCGATGCCCTCCACTGCCGAAAGCGTGGAGTCGCAATCGAAGATTACGGAGCCGAAGCGCGGGACGCTGTGGCCGGCCATCATTGCTTCCGGAGGACCACGTCGTCACTGCGGACGTTGTGGCCGATCAGCAGCACGAGCAGGCGCGGCTCGAAGCCCGGGGCGCTGACCCGGACGTATTGCGTCCGGCAGCGGTCGAGCAACGAGGCATTGAAGGTGAGCGTGTATTCACCGTTCTCATCGGTGTAGGTGACGAACGTGGTGCCGATGATCTGGAGATGCGCGTTGGCCAGCGGGAAGCCGTTGTCCACGCGGAGCACACGGCCGCTCGCCGATCCCATGCGGGGCTGGCCCGGATGGTCCGGATCGGTCGGTATGGTGGCGCAGGAGTCGCCCTTGGAGGGGAAGGAACGGGTCCAGGGTCTGGGATCCCGCGGGGGGATGCCGAGTCGGGGCCCGATGCTGGGGCCGCCGAACGTAGTTCGCGTGGGTTCTACGACCGGTTCCGGCTCGGGAGCCGGGGGTTCCGAGGTGAGCGGTCCAAGCGCCAGCGGGCTGGCCTTGGGCGGGGCGATCTTCGCCGGTTCCCGCGAATTTGACTCGCCGAGACGCTCCGCGTCGCCACCGGCCTCCGCCTCCGGGGCCCGAATGGCGCGGATTGGATCGGCCAGCGGATCGCGTGAGTCCTCGCCGGTGTTCGCCGGTGGCGTGGGGCGCGGCGCGGGGGACACCGCTCGGGGTGCAGGCGGCCTGGGAGCCGGCTCCGGCCCCGGAGGGATATAGACCATCCGAACCGCACGTTCCTCAACGGGACGTGCTACTGCTGCACTCACCTTTTCCGGCTCGGGTGCCCGGCGCCAATTCGTCCAGCCGAGCGCGGCGAGGATGCCGAGCCCGTAGAGCGTCATCGCAATCGCGAATCCCTGCCAACGCGGTTCCGGCTGGTAGTGCGGGGTGAGCTCGAGATGGCGAAGCGATGGCATCCCTGAAATATACCGTCCTCGCACCCCCGATCCGTTTCATTCCCGGTGGGGGCGTTCGTCAATGACGACCCGGTCGATCCGCGTCTTGAACCGGTGCCGCACGCGCAGGAAGAGAATCGTGGCGACCGAAGCCAGGCCCGCGACCAGACCCCACCAGAGTCCCACGGCTCCCTGCCCACCCGGGAACCCCAACGCGAGCCCCGCAGGGATTCCTACGCCCCAGAAACCCAGGAGGTTGATGATCATCGGCGACCGAGTGTCGCCGAGTCCTCGCAGGATGCCCCCGGCCACGACCTGCACGCCGTCGAATACCTGGAACAGCCCGGCCAGTGGCAGCAGCGCCGTTGCGATCGCCAGGACGGGGACAGAGGTCGTATACAGCCGTGCGAGCCAGCCGGGCGCGCTGAGGAAGATGGCCCCCGTGCCGACCATGAAGGCGGCCCCGACGAACACGGCGGTGCGGGCGGCGCGCCGGGCGCCGTCCTGGTCGTCGCGGCCGACTGCCTGTCCGACCAGGACCGCGGCCGCCGCGGAGACGCCGAGCGGGACCATGTACGTCAGCGACGCCAGATTGATGGCGACCTGGTGCGCCGCGACCTGGCTCGTGCCGAGGAGGCCCATCAACAGGCCGGTCAGGCCGAACGCCGTGTATTCGAGCTGGAATTGCAGCCCGATCGGGAGGCCGAGTCGGAGCATGCGACCGATCGGCCGGAGCTGAATGGAGTCGGGGCGCCAGGCCAGCAGGTAGGTCCGCAGGTCACGCCAGCCCAGGGCGAGCAGCACGAGGGCCATCAGCCACCGGCTGAATGTGGTCGCCCAGGCGGCGCCAGCCACTCCCATTGCCGGCGCGCCAAGGTGCCCGAAGATGAGGGCCCAATTCACCACGGCGTTGGTCACGTTGGCGAGCACGATGGTCAGGACGATCGCCCGCATCCTCCCCATCGCCTGAAGCGCCTGACGGAGGACGGTGAAGGCCATGAAGGGCAGCACACTCGGGATGATGATCCGGGTGTAGCGGCCGGCGAGCGGCACGGCATCGGCCGGCTGCCCGAGCGCGGCGAGAATCATCTCCGCCGGCCAGAGCAACACCGATGCCGGCAGCGAGAGCACCAGCATCAGCACGATTGCGCGCTGCAGCGCGCGCGTGATGGCCGGGTCGTCGTGGGCCCCGACCGCCTGGGCGATGAGCGGATCGAGCGCCATCAGCGCGCCCAGTCCGAAGATGACGACCCCGAAGAAGAACAGGTTGCCCAGCGCCACGCCTGCGAGCGCCGCGGCCGACACGCGGCCCACCATGAGCGTGTCCACGACGCCCATGAACATCATCCCGACCTGCACCACGACGACCGGCACCGCGAGATCGAGGAGCTCACGCACCTCAGCGCGGGACGGGAAGCGACGGAGCAGTGGCATCGGGAGTGGCGGTTCGGGGAGAAGCATGCGCCCGCCAGGATTCGAACCTGGGACCCTCAGCTTAGAAGGCTGATGCTCTATCCAACTGAGCTACGGGCGCGGGTGGACGGATGGCGCGGTATAATCTACATCGGACCGGGAACGGGCGGGAAACCGCGCTTCCCTCCCGGCCGTAGGTTCCGGAAGTATCCCCGACTTCACTCCCGGAGGCGTCGTGCTTCGCCCGTTCCTGCTCCTCGCTACAGTCGTGACCGCCTGGCCATCAGCCGCGCCACAGACCGGCGAGGAGGTCATCCGCATGATGCACTCCCGCTATGCCGGAAAGTGGTACCGCACCGTCACCTTCACCCAGAAGACGACGCTCCCGGACGGCAAGATCGAGACCTGGTACGAGGCCCTCGAGGTCCCGGCCAGGCTGCGGATCGACATCGCCCCGCTCGCCGGCCGCAACGTCATTCTGTTCCGGAACGACTCCGTCTATCGCTACGTGGGCGGCGAGGTGAAGGTCGCCCGGGCCCTCGTCCACCCTCTGTTACTGCTCGGATTCGACGTCTACGGCCAGGCGCCCGAGGTCACGATCGGGAAGCTCAAGGGACTCGGCTACGACCTCACCAGGGCGCGCGAGGGCACCTGGCAGGGGCGCAAGGTCTGGATCGTGGGCGCGGCTGCGGGAGACTCGACCAGCAAGCAGTTCTGGGTCGATCAGGAGCGACTGGTGTACGTGCGCAGCCTCGAGCCCGCGGTGCAGAAGCCCGGGGTGACCTCGGAAGTTCAGTTCAACAAGTACGTCAAGCTGGGTCAGGGCTGGATCGAGACCGAGGTCCTGATGCTCGAGAACGGCAAGGTGGTGGTGCGGGAAGAGTATCGTGACATGCAGCCGGACGCGCGGCTCCCCGCGGGACTGTTCGAAGGCGGAGCGTATGCGGCGCCGGGGTGGGTGACGGAATAGAGGAAGGGACTGTATCGGGGCGCCCGGATTTGAACCGGGGACCTCCTGCTCCCAAAG